>JAYSEY010000035.1:0-7282 GCA_041913605.1 Permianibacter sp. | reverse complement strand
CGATGGTGCCCACGTTCACGTGGGGTTTGTTACGTTCAAATTTTTCCTTGGACATAGCGACCTCCGCCAAAGCGACTGAACTACTGATTAAGACAAAGGGGCCACCGCGCAACCGCGGCAGCCCGTTTTCTGGTGCTGATAACTGGACTTGAACCAGCGACCTCTCCCTTACCAAGGGAGTGCTCTACCGACTGAGCTATATCAGCACGTAAACCTGCATCGATAACTGGAGCGGCTGGCGGGAATCGAACCCGCGCCATCAGCTTGGAAGGCTGAGGTTCTACCATTGAACTACAGCCGCATCGCCAATGACGCTGAGCGAGTGCCGCAGCTTCACCTGTTACCGGCGCAACGCGTTTTCACGCGTTGCGGAATTTGGTGGAGGGGGAAGGATTCGAACCTTCGAAGGCAGAGCCGTCAGATTTACAGTCTGATCCCTTTGGCCACTCGGGAACCCCTCCGGATATCCCTTCTTCCTGACCGGCACCCGGCCAAAAAGAGGCGCGCATTCTGCCAACCCGATTCCGCTTTTGCAACAACTACAAGCGCAGGATTTTACGGCAGAAAATGCAGAGGAATGGTGCTGGCTGTGGGACTCGAACTCACGACCTACTGATTACAAGTCAGTTGCTCTACCAACTGAGCTAAGCCAGCCCGGGCCTTCCTGCTGCATTTGCGCCCGACAACGAACAGCCGAGGCAGGGCGTTGAAGGGCCGCAGATTCTAATGGGCAATGTCGGCGGGCGCAACGTTCTCGCAGGAGATTTCTTCCCAGCCCGCCGCGACACCGGTGGACGAACGGGTCAGCAAGCGGCTTTCCTGACGTTCGCGCCGGCGCTCCAGCAGGCGCGCATCGGTGACGCCCAGACTCCGGGCCTCAGCCAGACGCCGCTCTGCCGACTCGCGCTTGCTGAACAAACCGAGGGAAATGCCGCCCTGTTGTTCGCCACTGTTGAGAAACGCGCTCTCCAGCTTCAGGCCCTTCAGCTCACGCAGACGTGCCAGCGTCGCCTCGCGCGACGCCTTGCCCGGGATGTACACCAGCCAGGACAGGCTGGGCGGTAACGGCCGGACCGCTTCGGTCAGCAGCTGCTCACCCAGCGCGCGACCCCATTTGTCGAGCGCATCCGCGTCGCTGGTCCACGGCGACGCCCGGCAGATCGCCGTTGCTGTTGGGGCTCCTGTCGTCGCCGGTGTCGCCGCCACGGAGGCTTCAGCGGGTTTGCCCGGTGTCATGGCCGTCGGCTGTCCCTGTACCGGCAGACCCGCGCTCCTGTCGGCTTTTTCCGGCACGCTGGCCGGTGCTGCAGAAGCCGTGCGCGGTGACAGGGTCGGGGACGAAGCCGATTGCGGCGAGCCGGCTTGCCGCGTGGCCGGCTGCGGAGCTGATTGCTGCTCGGCAAGCTTTTGCGCGGCGGGCTGGACTGTGGCCGCCGCTTTCTGTGCGTCACTGTTTGCTGCGCCGGCAACCGGCGCCGGTTGCGTGCGGCTCATCTCCGGCACGCCGGTATCAGGCAAGCGGCCGTCAGCGCCTGCAATGTCAGCTGGATTGCTTTGTTGTGGATTGCTTTGCTGTGCGTGGCTTTCCGGTGAACTGCCCTCCTGCGGGCGAACGTCCAGCTGGCCGGCCTCCGGTGCGGAGGGCTGCGACTCGACTACAACTGACGCGTTCGCCGCCCGGCCGGCATCACTGGCAGCCTCCCGAGTCCCGGCAAGTTGCAAGGACTCTGCACCGGGCACGGTGCTGCGGACCGGCGCCGCTGGTGCGGGCCGGGTATCCGGCAGCGCCCGCCAGAGCAGTACCAGCAGATTGACGATGAGCAGACTGATCACGATCCAGCGCATCGGCGTCAGGACTCCTTGTTGGTCGCGTTCCAGCGCCCGGAGTCTGCCCCAGGCCCGGCCGCCGGCGTTGTGTCGCAGACGGCAGTTTCGCCGCCTGCCAGACGGGCATGCACAGCCAGCCCGTCGAGCACCAGTTCCGGCACCCGTTGCGCCGCCGGCAGCAGATCCGCCACCAGGCCGGCGTCGCCGCCGGTCAGCCAGATGGCATCGGCATCGGCACACCAGTCGTTGGCAAGTACCCGTTGCAGGTAGCCGCGCATCATGGCCAGACAACCATTGGCGACGGCGTCGGCGGTCATTCGCCCCGGCAGCTCCACTGCGGTCAACACAGCGGAAAAGCCGACATCGGCCGTGCCGCGCAGCAGCGCTTCGCGCAGCAGACGCCAGCCCGGCACGATATGGCCGCCGCGATGTGCACCGTCCGCCGAAAAGGCGTCCACCGTGATCGCGCTGCCGCAATCAATGACCACAGAACTCACCGCCTGGCTTGACCACGCCGCCAGCATCGCCAGCCAACGATCAACACCCAGCCGTGCAGGTTCGGCATAGGCATTGCGCAAACCGGCCTGCGCGGCCGGTGATACGACATAGCGCGCCGCCGGCAAGCCACGGCGGCGCAGCGCCTCATCCAGCGCCTGCCGCCGGCCGTGGTCCCCCACCGCCGAGACCCAGACCACTTCCTGCGCGTCCAGCAACGGCCAGAACGCCGCTTCGGCCAGCTCTCCGGCGGCCAGCGCGCCACTGCGGGTTTGCCCGTCAGCGCTCACTTGTCGCCATTTCAGGCGCGTGTTGCCGAGATCGATCAGCAGCATTTCAGCCTCCTGAGGCCCGCAGCGATACTTCACCGGCCACCACCCGGCGCAGCTGGCCGTCGCACTCGAGCAGCAGCGCGCCGTGTTCATCGACACCCAGCGCCCGGCCGCGCAGTTCGGTACTGCCGGCGCCGGTTATGCGCACCGGCTGTTGCCAGAACTCGTCGCGCTCGCGCCACTCGCTGACACAGCCGGCGAACCCGTCGCGCTCAAACGCGTCGAGCCGGCGCAACAGGACATCAAGCAGCGTGGCGAGCACAACATTGCGGTCCGGCAGCTGACCGAGCAGGGTTTTCAGATCAGTCCATTGCTGATCGATGCCGGCAGCCGCCGACTCAGGCATATCGACATTGATGCCAAAGCCGATCACCGCCTCGCAGGGACCGCCACTTTCGCCGGCCAGCTCGATGAGAATGCCGCCAAGCTTGCGGCCGCCGGCGCGCAGATCGTTTGGCCACTTCAGTTGCAGACCGGCAACGCCGCAGCGCTCCAGCCCTTCCGCCAGGGCCAGGCCGGTCAGCAGCGACAAGCCGCCCAGACTGTCAAAGCCGCCGTCGAAGCGGCGACGCAGCGAGCAATAAATGTTGCGGGCAAACGGTGACACCCAGCTGCGGCCACGCCTGCCCCGACCGGCACTCTGCTGTTCGGCCAGACACACGGACACGCCATCGGCAGGTGGCTGGGCAACCAGCCAGGTATTGGTGGAATCGATGTGCGTGAAAACCTGCAGCCGCGTCAGGCGGTTGGCAGCATCGGGCAGATGCGCCGTGATGGCCTCAGCATCCAGCAGCCGCAGCGCCCGCTCCAGCCGGTAACCGAGCCCGGGCACCGATTCGATGCCCAGCCCCCAGTCACGCAACACCTGCAGGTGCTTCCATACTGCAGCGCGACTGATCCCCAGCTCCGCGCCCAGCTGTGACCCGGAATGCACGGCGCCATCGGCCAGCCGCCGCAGCAATTGTTCAAGCACAGACACCCTCACCTCCAGATCCCGGTCCGGCAATCGTGCAGGCCGGTTTGACGCCGCAGCGCGGAACGGGATTGCGGCCTGCGCAATGCGCGGGGGCCGCCAGCCGCTTTCGACAAACCTGATCAGAACCGTGCGCCGACAATGCGCACCTCGGGCTCCAGCGTCACCGCAAAGCGTTCGCGAACCACGTCGCGGATCTCGCGCGCCAGCGCCAGAAGCTCTGCGCCACTGGCGCCACCATGATTGACCAGCACCAGCGCCTGCCGCTCATGGGTTCCGGCCTGGCCGCGACGCACACCACGCAGACCGGCGCGATCAATCAGCCAGCCGGCAGCCAGCTTCACGCTGCCGTCGTCCTGACGATAAACCGGCATCTCCGGATGCGCGGTCAGCAACTGCGCGGCGCGCTGGGCATCGACGACCGGATTCTTGAAAAAACTGCCGGCGTTGCCGATCTGCGCCGGATCGGGCAGACGCGCCCGGCGCACGCGCATCACCGCTTCAGCGACGGCCATGGCAGTCAACTGATCAGCAGGACAGCTCGCCAGCTCACGTGCCAGCGTTTCGTAATCGGTACGCAGCAGGCCCTGACGCTGCAAACGCAGACCGACGCCGACGATCACATCGGCGCCGGCCCGCTGACTCTTGAACAGGCTGTCGCGATAACCAAAGCGACAGGCATCGCGACTGTAGCGCTGCACGCTGCCGGTCTCGATTTCCACGGCATCGACGTACTCGATGAACTCGCACAGCTCGACGCCATAGGCACCGATGTTCTGAACCGGCGCCGCACCCACCGTGCCCGGGATCAGCGCGAGATTCTCCAGCCCGCTCCAGCCTTCGGCCAGCGTCGCCAACACCAGTTCGTGCCAGACCTCTCCTGCGCCGGCATGCACAAGCACCGAACCATCCGCTTGCGGCTGGTAGCGCACGCCACGAATCGCCGGCTGCAGTACCGGCTGCGCCAGATCAGGTTCAACAAACAGGAAATTGCTGCCACCGCCCAGCAACAACGGCCGCTCATGGCGCGCGCGCAGGCTGTCCAGCGTCTGCTGCACGCCGGCAACGTCCACGGCGCGCCAAACTTCGCGGGCAACACAGGGCAGGCCGAAGGTATTGCTCAGCGCCACGCCCTCGGAACGGGAACAGGAACTCACGCGAGGTCATCCGCCAGATGCTCAACAGGCGCGCAGTTTAACGTGTTCCCGCCGCGCCGGGTGCGCGCCCGCCGCTCAGGCCGTCTGCACGGCATCGGCATGGAAACAGATACGATCACGACCTGCTTCCTTGGCCGCGTACAGGGCGCGATCAGCACGCGCCAGCGTCACCAGAATGTCGGCATCGTCGCTGCGGAACTGCGTCATGCCGATCGAAATCGACACGCGTCCCAGTCCCGGCACCTGCGGCCATTTCATCGCCAGTGTTTGCTCCCGCAAGCGCTCCACCACTGCCCCCGCATCGGCGAGCGTGGTGTGCGGAAAAAACGCAAAAAACTCTTCTCCGCCGATGCGGCCAATGACATCGTGCTGGCGCAGTTCGCGCGCGCACAACTCGGCAAAAGCACGCAACACGGCATCACCGGCGGCATGGCCGTGGCGATCATTGATCTGCTTGAAATGATCCAGATCGATCACTGCAACCGACAGCGGTGTTTCATGACGTCGCGCCCGCTCGCACTCTGCGCGCGCACGCTCCAGAACGTGACGACGGTTCGGCAAGCGTGTCAATTCATCCGTGTGCGCCAGCCGGTCAAGATGCAGGCGAAGTTGCCGCGATTTGTAGGCCATAAACGCCAGAAACAACACGCTCAGAGTGGCCAGCAGGCTGACCAGAAACCACAACCAGGTGCGCTGCACTTGCCGGTCGAGTCGCGCCTGTTTCAGCTCGTTTTCCTGACGCAACTGATCCGCAACCTGCACTTCACGCTCGACGTCAAAACGCGCCCGCATCTGCACCAGCTGCTGCTCGGCGTTACGCTTCATGGCCTGCTCACGCAAAGCATGAAATTGTTTGAACGCCAGAAAAGCCTGGCGGTAGTCGCCCTGCGCTTCAAACAACCGCGCCTGCGACTCCTCCAGAACCGCATTCTGCAGCGGATTGCCAAGCTTTTCGGCAATCCGTGCCGCTTGCTGCAAGTCTTCTGCAGCCGCACGAAAATCCCCGGACATGCGGGCGATTTCTGCGCGCTGGCGGAGCAGATCAAAGCGCTGCGCCGGATTGTCGGTTTCCTGTGCCAGCTGCAACGCACGAGTATTGTGCTGTCTGGCTGCCGCAAGATCCTGACGGTGCATCGCGATATGCGCCATCTCCTTCTCGGCGTAGGCGACACCCTGCCAGTCGGCGAGACGCTCGGCGAGTTGCGATGACTCGGTGAGCAGCACTTCGGCGCGAGCCCAGTCCTGCTCACGCATGTAAGCACGCCCCAAGCCGAATGTCGCCATGCTCAGGCCTATCGGCAGCTGCTGCTGCCGGTAATAGGTTTCAGCTTCGCGAAACCAGCGCACCGCTTCAGCATTTTCTTCCCGCTGCTCACTGACCAAACCAAGTGCATTGGCAATGTCAGCTTTGGCGATAGCAGGATGCACGGCGGGCGCCAGCAGATAAGCCCGATTCAGGTCTGCAATTGCAGCAGGAAAATCCTGCTGCGAAACATGGATCAAACCTCGCGCATACAAGGCTTGCAGCAGCAACTCCTGATCACCATCACGTTCAAACTGACGCAGTTGTGGCTCAAGCAATTGCAGCGCTTTCGCCGACTGGCCAGCGAGGTCAAGGGCATTGGCCTGAGCGACCACCAGCTTGCTGATCAGCCGCGGCGGAAGAGCGACATCCATGCCGCGGGTTGCGGAATCCAGATAGCGCAAGGCCTGATCCGGATCCGTCAGCAGCATGGCGGCCGACGCCGCTTTCAAAACCAGCTCGACGCGCCGCTCCGCCGGCAAAGCCGGTTGCTCCAGTTGCGATGCCAGCTCAGTCAGCGCTCGCTGCGGATCACGCGCAACCTGCCAATCAAGCGCATCGGGCTCCGCCGGCATAGCGACCGTCGACAGGAGCAACAGCAAGCTGACCTGCAAAATACGCCCTGGCATCACGCACTCTCCTGTCACCGCGCAGCGTGCTTTACTGCACTTTCCGCGCTGCATTTTTCCGCGCCGACAAGCAGCGGGATATTGGCAGGACGCTGAACGCGCCCATCAACCGGCTGGCATGGTAGCGACTCTGCGATGACAACCGAAATTCCGCGTAAGACTCATATGGATAGTGGAACCGCAGGATTACGGCAGGAGCGGAGGTTTTGAACGCGGCGCCACAGCGGGTCTGGATAAGCGGGCTGCTTTGCAAGCGCCACCAGATTTCTCTGGCGCCAAGGACTGCCGTAGCGTCCGTACAAAAGCGAGCTGCAGAGTGGCGAAGGGCAAACGGCAAGGCGTTGCGCAGTTTTTTCCGCCATCTGACTTTGTTTGGCCCTGGAGACGCGCCGCGCGTCGGGTCTGACGCCGGGATGCCTGAGCGCGCATGACTACGGCCCGCGTGTCAGGAGCAGCGAGAGCAGAGCGTCCGTTGCATAAAAAATGGCGCAAAGCAAAAACCCCGCTCAGGCTGAGCGGGGTTTTGCGTATTAAGAGCTTGGCGATGACCTACTTTCGCATGGGAC
>JAYSEY010000034.1:0-12476 GCA_041913605.1 Permianibacter sp. | reverse complement strand
TTCCTGATGCTGACAACTATTTGTTTTTGTGAGCGATTTTGCGGGGAGCCGCCAATGTCTGACCCTAAATTCCCTCGGTACAAATCACAATGACCGGTGTTAAAGCTGGTGGTGGTTTTAATGGGGATACGCCTGCAGGCCAAAAAGGCGGGATTGGTAGGTTCTCGGTTTCCATATCGGGATTGGTTCGTGCAGATAGCAAAGGGTGGTCAATGGCAGCTACTGTTTCGGGTGAAGCTGATGCGCAGGACTATCCTTCCGATAGTGCGCGAACACCCATGGCTGAATTTGGCACTTCTGTCTTTGGCGAGCTGCAGAACGCGGTCGGAGGAAGCAATTACAACATCCAATTCTTTGGCGAACAGCACATTGGAGTGACAGGGCGGTGAGTGAAGATGTGATGGTGAATCAGAGAAGACGACATCCATTTTGGTTCGTTGTTGTTCTGATGCTGTGTTTGGTTGTGCTCTGCGGCTACTTTTTGTATTGGCAACGCGTGCATGGAAGGGAGTGTGCAGCCATGTCGGACTCAGACGCTGTGGTCACTATAAATCGTGTGGTAAGAGAGAGCGTAAGACGTACGAGGAACGGGTTGATTTTAGGTAAGTACGCTGCGGAAAAATTGAGTATATCTAGCGCTCGCAGAGAGCCTGCTTCAGACGGCGATATGGGGAGTGTCGAAGTTTATTACTCAGAGTCTGGTGGAGGGGTGGTTTTTTCCATGATCATGTTCGACAACTGCGAGTTTCAATGGATTCAGCCAGAAAAATAACGCGCGTATTTGTGATTTGGGGTCAGACTTTGGCGGATCCCCACAAAATTCCCTGCCAAATCAAACAAATGTAACCAACGCCATTTTCAATGCCGAATTTGCCTGCTTCATCTCGGCACTGTTGGGAAACGCATACCGCCTGAAGAATATCCGGCCAACGGAGGGCGTCGACAGCACCTTGCGCTTTCGCTGCGTGTTGGCCTGCATGCCATGATCAAGTTTGTTCTCGCACGCGTGTGGGAGCGCCGGGGTCAAGCCTTACATTTTCCATCAGCACTGAATGATTACTTGCGGGGTCGAGCGCCGCTAATGGTCCGGCGCCCGGCATCCCCGGCACGCCCAGCGGCAGTCCGACCCCGAACACCGGCAGCTACAGCGTCAGCTGGGGCGCGGCCAGCGGCACGGTTGGCCTCTACCGGTTGTATGAAAGCACCAGCGCCACCGGCAGCTACACCCAGGTCGCCACGCCGGCCAGTACCAGCCACAGCGTCAGCGGCAAAGCACCGGGGACCTACTACTACAAAGTCGCCGCCTGCAACGGCGCCGGCAACAGCACCTGCAGCGCCCAGAGCAGCGCCAGCAGCGCTGTGGTGGTCAACGCCCCGGCCGCCACCGAAACCGTGACCTACCTGCACAGCGACACGCTGGGCAACGTCATTGGCGAGAGCAAGGCCGACGGCAGCTTCACGCGCTACCATTACAAGCCCTACGGCGAGCGGGTGGAGAGCGCGCCGGAGCGGCTCGGCTTCACCGGCCACCTGCACCAGAAAGAACTCGGCCTGACCTACATGCAGGCCCGCCACTTCGACCCGTTGATGGGGCGGTTTTATGGCAATGACCCGGTCGGGTTTACTGGCAATCTGATGACGTTCAATCGCTATGTAAGTCCCCCCTAAACTCGCTCCACTCACAATCAGAGTTCTGAAATCCCAACAAAAAGCCGCGCAATCGCGCGGCTTTTTGTTGCCGGGAAAATAAATCACGCCGTCTGCGGCACCAGTCCGCGGACTTGCTGGGCAAATTCCTGCAGCACGCGGATGCCGGTGGCTTCGGCTTCTTCGCACCAGCGTTTGAGGGCGATGATAAGTTCGTCTTTGCTGGCGCCGGCGTTTTGCCAGAGTTGTTGCAGGCGTTCGCGGAATTCGTGGACGACGCGCAGGCGGTCGTTGTGGGCGAGCAGTTGCTGGACGGTTTCGCGTTCGCTGTCGGCGAGGCGGTTGGGTTCGCGCAGCCAGCGTTTGCGGGCGCGGCTGAACAGTTCGCGCATGGCGGTTTCGGCGTTGGCGCGTTCGGCTTTCCACACCGGCTTCATGACCTTGCGCGAGTATTGCGCCATCAATTGGAAGCGGTTGTTGATGACGGCGGTGAGCGTGGCCATGTCAATGAGTGTGCGGCCGGGTTCGATCACCGGTTTTGGCGGCACGCGGTTGACGCGGGCGAGGCGCAGTGCGGACAGGATGCGGATGTACAGCCAGCCGATGTCGAACTCATACCATTTCACGGAGAACTTGGCCGAGGTGCCGTAGGTGTGGTGGTTGTTGTGCAGTTCTTCGCCGCCAATCAGGAAGCCGATGGGGCTGATGTTGGTGGAGGCGTCCGGCGCTTCGAAATTGCGGTAGCCGAAGTAGTGGCCGATGCCGTTGATGACGCCGGCGGCCCAGAACGGGATCCAGATCATTTGCACGGCCCAGATGCTGAGGCCGGGCACGCCGAACAGGATCAAATCGATGATCAGCATGATGCCGACGCCGTGGGTGGTGTAGGGCGTGTAGAGCTTGCGTTCGATCCAGTCGTCGGGGGTGCCGTGACCGAATTTTCGCAGCGTTTCGGCGTTGTCGGCTTCTTTGCGGTAGAGCTCGGCGCCTTCGCGCATCACTTTGCCGAGGCCGAGGATTTGCGGGCTGTGCGGGTCTTCGGCGGTTTCGCAGCGGGCGTGGTGCTTGCGGTGGATGGCGGCCCAGGCTTTGGTGTTCATGCCGGTGGTCAGCCACAGCCAGAGACGGAAGAAATGGCTGATCACCGGATGCAGTTCCAGCGCGCGGTGGGCCTGGCAGCGGTGCAGGTAGAGGGTGACTCCGGCGATGGTGATCTGGGTGAGGATGAGCGTCGCGACCAGGTAGCCGGTGAGGGACAGGTCGAGTACGCCGTAGAACAGGTCGAACAGCATGGCTTGCCTCGGAACGGGCGGGTGTAGCGGCGCTTGTATGGTCGTCGGTGCCGCGCAGGTGGTCGGATGTTACCCGCTTGGCTTGTCGCGCTCCACGGAAAGTGACGGGGTGCGGGAAAGGGGCTGTGGTGCCCGGCGGTGGGCGCTGCCGGCGGCTGTGGTTATAGTGCCGGCCTCTTGGCGATGGACGGGGTGCAGGGTGATCAGGCTGGAGCAGGTGGTGATGCAGCCGCGTGCCGGTGTGCGGATCGGGCCGGTGGATTTGCGGGTGGACGCCGGTGAGCGGGTGGCGCTGCTGGGCGTCAACGGCAGCGGCAAATCGACGCTGTTGCGCCTGCTGGCCGGGCTGTCGGCGCCGGTCGCCGGCCGCCTGCACTGCGCCACCGATCAGATCGCTTTCCTGTCCGATACACCGCCCAGCTGTGCCGACCGTTCGGCGCGCGAGCTGCTGGCCGAGGCGCTGGTACTGGCTGGGCGGGCGCCGCTTGCCGACCAGCTTGATGCGCTGCTGGAAGGCGCCGGCCTTGCCGCGACGCGCGTGGACCGGCTGTCGCTCGGCCAGCGCCAGCGGCTGGCGCTGTTGCTGGTGTCGGCCACCGGCCGCGAGCTGTTGTTGCTCGACGAACCCGGCAACGGTCTGGACCCCGAGCAGCAAAGCCTGCAGGCCCGCCAGCTGGCGGCCGACCCGGCGCGCACGCTGATCGTCGCCGCCCATGTGCTGACACCGTGGCGGCCGGTGCTGACCCGGGCGCTGGTGCTCGACGGCGGCCGGCTCGCCTATGACGGACCGCTGGCCAGTCTGCCCGCGCCATGGCGGGAGGCGGTCTGATGGCGACGCCGCAATCCCCTGCCCGTTTCGGCGGGCTGGCGAGCAGCCGTGCCGGCCTGCATGCCCGGCGCTGGTGGCGCAGTCCACTGGCCTGGGCGGCGCTGCTCATTCCCTGGCTGGGTCTGGGCCTGCTGTTGCGGGTGCAGACCGACCGCTATCTGGCGTTTCAGGCCGATGGCGTGCAGGGCCTGCAGGTGTTTGACGACCTGCTGACCCCGGTTGCCGGCGGCTTGGCGCTGCTGCTCTGGTTCTGCGCGCCGCTGGCGGCGCTGCCCGGCGAAACCCTGTTGCGCGGCCAGCAGCTGTGGCCGATGTGGGCGCTGGGCCGGGGTGGTCCGGCGCGGCTGGCGCGGGAAAGTTTTCTGATGGCCCTGCTCTGGCAGGCCGTGCCGATGCTGCTGGCGCTGGCGCTGCTGGCCGTGGTCCTGCCGGTCCGTCCGGAAGCGATGGCGGCGGTGGCCAGCGGCCTGTTTTTGCTGCTGCTGCTGGCGCAGGCGCTGATCAGCCTGCTCAGCCGCTTCATTCATGGCCGCGTGGCGCTGCTGGCCGGCGGCTGGGCGCTGCTGCTGCTGCTGGCGACGCTGGAAGTGCTGGCGCTGCCGCAGGCGCCCTTGCAGCTGTTCGCGCCGTTCCGCGACGGGCTCTGGCCGCTGGCCGGCCTGCTCGCCCTGCCCCTCTATGCGCTCGGCGTGCTGCTGGTGGCGCTGGGCTGGCCGGCCTGCGCCGGTCGTCGCGCCCGGCTGTTGCTGGCGCTGGCCGCGCTGCTGCTGATCAGCGCCGGCGCCCTGCTCGCCAACCGCGCTGAACGCTTTGGCACCGCTGCCGGCACGACCCTGACGGTCGCCCAGCGTGAGTGGCTGGCGACGGCGCCGCTGGCGCGGGTTGAGGTGATCAGCGCCGACGAGGCCACCCAGCGCGATGTGCTGGCGGCGCTGACGCCGCTGCGCGCGGCGCGGCCGGACCTGCAACTCGCTGCCCGCCACCCGGCGGCGCTGGCGCCGCAGTGGCGCGATGCGCTGCAAAACCGCGAGCTGCTCTGGGTGGAGCTGGACGGACGCGTCGATCTCATCGCCCTGCCGATCAGCGAACCGGCCCAGGCCGTGCTGCGCGCCTGGCAGGCGCTGGTCGAACGCCGTGACGCCTGGCTGGTGTTTCTCGAAGGCCAGGGCGAGCGCGAACTGTTCGGCCAGCAGGCGCGTGATCTGCAGGGCCTTCGCGAACTGCTGAAACAGGATGGCTACCCGCTGGTGCCGCTGAATTTCGCCAGCGGTGCGCCGTTGCCCGACAACGCCCGGGCGCTGGTCATTGCCAGCCCGGCGCGGGCGCCGGACGCCGCCACGCAAGCGCGCATCCGCGCCTGGCTGGCGCGCGGCGGCCACCTGCTCTGGCTGCGCGAACCCGATGAGCCGGCCGGCTGGGAATGGCTGGAGCAGGGCCTCGGGCTGCAACGCCAGCCGGGTGTGGTGCTGGACCGGGCCGGCCTGCGGCGCGGCACGCCGCATGCGGCGATTGCGCTGGTCGAGCGGTTTCCGCCGCATCCGGCGCTGAACGGCGTGCAACAGCTGATCGCCCTGCCCTGGGCGGCGGCGCTGAAACCGCTGCCGGGCAGCGACTTCCGCGCCACGCCGTTGCTCACTGGCAGCGTCGACAGCGTGATCAGCGCTGACGCGGAAACCGACGACGGTCGTCCGTCGGACGGCCCGCAGGTCTACGCTTATGCGCTGGAACGCTCCCTGGTGCTGCGCGGCGAGCGCGTGCAGCAACGCGTGATCGTGATCGGCGATGGCCATTTCCTTGCAGACACGGCGCTCGGCAATTACGGCAACGCCGCACTGGCGCGCGCGCTGCTGCGCTGGCTGGCGACACCGGACAGCGCCGCACTGCAGAGCACGGCGGCGACCGCACAGCAGAGCTGGCTGCCGAGCGTGCCGGTGCGCGATTTGCTGCGCTGGGGCTGGCTGCTGCTGCCTCTGCCGCTGCTGCTGTTGCGCCTGTGGCAGGCGCTGCGCCGGCGTGGCGGGTGAGCGGTATGGCGTGAACACCGTGGCCGCGGGTGCGCCGTCCTTGTCCTTCGACAGGCTCAGGGCGAACGGAAGCGGGACGGTGGCAAAGCCGGAGCGAAGGAAAACCGAAATCAGCGCAAACCGGAACCGGCGCGTGATCACCGCGCTCCTGTTTACCGAACCAGATAACTGCCTTGCGGGCGAGTCAATTTCCCGTTCGCCCTGAGCTTGTCGAAGGGGGAAGCGGCGCACCGTCCAAAAGCGATTGGCAGTACGAAACAACCCCAAACCTTTCTGGAAGCAAAACGATGAATTTTCTGCACACCATGGTCCGCGTCGCCGATCTGGACGCGTCGCTGAAGTTTTACTGCGATGCGCTGGGTCTGCGCGAAGTGCGGCGCAAGGACTATCCGCAGGGCCGCTTCACGCTGGTGTATCTGTGCGCGCCCGGCGACGCGGATCGTCCGGGTTTTTCCGAACTCGAACTGACCTGGAACTGGGACGCCGAGGACTACGGCAGCGCGCGCAATTTCGGTCATGTGGCGTATCGCGTCGAGAACATTTACGCCGCCTGCCAGCGCCTGATGGATCACGGCGTGGTGATCAACCGGCCGCCGCGCGACGGCCACATGGCTTTTGTGCGGTCACCGGATCAGATCTCGATTGAATTGCTGCAGGCCGGTGAGCCACTGCCGCCGCAGGAACCCTGGCTGTCGATGCCGAACACCGGCACGTGGTAAGCGGGCGCTGAACGATGCCGGAATTGCCGGAAGTGGAAACCACGCGCCGCGGACTGGCGCCGCATGTCACCGGCGCGCGCATCCGCGAACTGCGCGTGCACGAAGCGCGACTGCGCTGGCCGGTGCCGCGTACGCTGGCGCAACAACTGCGCGGCCAAACCCTGCGCAGCCTGCAGCGGCGCGGCAAATACCTGTTGTTTGAGCTGGACAATTTCTGGCTGATTGGACATCTCGGCATGTCCGGTTCCTGGCGTGTGATCACCGACGACAGTCCGCGTCGTCTGCACGATCATCTCGAACTGGTCTTCGACAACGGTGTGCTGCTGCGCTACCACGATCCGCGCCGCTTCGGCTGCCTGCTGCCGGCCAGCGATCCGGCGCAACATGCGCTGCTTGCGGAGCTCGGTCCCGAGCCCTTGTCCGATGATTTTCACGCCGGCTATCTGCATGCGCGTGCGCAGAAAAAGAAAGTGGCGGTGAAAGCCTTTGTCATGGACACGCATGTGGTGGTTGGCGTCGGCAATATTTATGCGCAGGAAGCCTGCTTTGCCGCCGGCATCCATCCACAGCGCGCCGCCGGCCGTATCAGTCTGACGCGCTACGAATTGCTGGTCGCTGCCATCAAGGACATTCTCGGTCACGCCATTGCCCGTGGTGGCACGACGCTGCGCGATTTCATCAACAGCGACGGCGAACCGGGCTATTTTGCCCAGGAATTGAATGTGTACGGCCGCAGCGGCGAATCCTGCAAACGCTGCGCAACACCCTTGAAAGAAATCCGTCTCAGCAACCGGGGAACCTGGTTTTGTCCGAACTGCCAGAAATGAACAACGAAACGCCCAAATCGCCAGACAACACGTCACCGGAAAATGCACCGGCACGCCTGTCGCCCTGGCGTGATGTCTGGCTGAAACCGCGCGGTGTGATCGCGCAGCAATTGCAGCAGAACGCTGGCTGGAAGAACTGGCTGCCGGCCTTCGTTGGTGGCATCACCATCCTGATGCAATTGTTCAGCAATATTCCGCAGGAAGTAATCGCCCAGAGTCTGGCCAACACCCCCGGCACGCCTGTGCCGCAAGCCAAGGACTGGCTGAGCATGGCTGTGCTGTTCGGCCCGCTGATCGGCATGCTGCAGGTTGGCATCACCGGCTTTTTCCTGCGCGTGCTCGGTCGTCCACTCGGTGGCCAGGCCGCACCTGCGGCGTTGCGTCTGGCAGTGGTCTGGTCAATGGTGCCCATCGCCTGCTCGCTGCCGCTGTGGTGGCTGGTGCTCGACAATCCCGGCAGCAGTCTTGCACGCATTGCGGTATGGATCGCGCAAGCCTTGTCGCTGTGGTCGATGCTGCTGCTGGTGATGATGGTCAGCGAAGTGCAGCGCTTCAGCACCAGCAAAGGCGTCGCCAATGTCGCGGCCTATTTTGCCGTTAACTTGCTGCTGCTGATGCTGGTGTCGGCCTGAGTCGTGGGCAGGTGTGCGAACAACTCCGTGAACAGTCCCGTGAACAGCACCGCTGCAACACCCGCATCGGCTTTGTGGGCACATGCGCTGAACGTTTATGCGCAACACGCGGCAAGCCTGCTGCAGGCGCAGGATCAATTCGGCGCCGATGTCTGCCTGCTGCTGTACGCACACTGGCGCGCGCAGTCGGGTGTCCATCTGACAGTAGATGACTGGCAGCAGATCTTCGATGCAACAGCAGCCCAACGCGCGCAGATCAGCACGCTGCGCGAACGAAGACGTCAACTGAAGCCGCGCACGAGCACCCCAGCCGGGGGCGTTACGTGCACCGGTCCGGCAACAGAAGTCAGTGCAAAGAACAGGAGTGATGAAACCGATGCGTCACTGTGTTACGCCGAGGCAAAGGCGCGGGAACTTGCTGCGGAAAAAACGTTGCTTGACACCCTGAATGCCTGGGCTGGTTCGCGCGGTTCACAAAGCATCGGCGATACGCATGCAAACGTCACTGCAGCGTCGGTGTCCTCCTGCTGGCAAGTCAGTGTGCAAACCTATGCGTCACTGATCGACATGGAGCGTGCGGCCGCACTGGTTGCATGGCTTGCGCCACTATTGCCCGAATCGTCCGCCTGAATCATTCACTTGATCGCCTGGCTGATTGGCGCACTCAGTGACGCTCTGAACAGGTCTGTCGATGCCGTTCATTGTCTGCTGTGTTGTCCGCAAAACAGCTGTCCGGGCTTGCTGTGGGGCCGGATTCATCCGGCCACGAAACGGTTCGGTGACATCAGGCACCGGTGATCGCGAAGGGAAATCTGGCCGAATAAATTCGACCCCACAGCTATCGACGTGGGCAGTGAACGCCCGGGCCGTTTCGTTCGTGGCGAGACGCTGAACGACAAGAAATGGTCGGGTAGTGCCGTTCATCCTTCGACAGACTCAGGATGAACGGAGTACCCGCTCAGGGTTCTCTGAACGGTTCTTCACAACCAGCCTTTCTCCCTTGCCATGCGCGCGGCATCGACGCGGTTTTTGGCGCCGAGTTTGCTGATGGCTTCGGACAGGTAGTTGCGCACGGTGCCGTCGGACAGGTGAAGTCGGGTGGCGATCTCGTTGCTGCTGGCGCCGTCGGCGGCGAGGCGCAGGACGGCGCGTTCGCGATCGGTGAGCGGGTCGCGGGATTCTTCCCAGGTGCTGGCGGCGAGCGTGGGATCGATGGCGCGTTTTCCGGCGTGCACGTCGCGGATGGCGCGCGCGAGTTGTTCGGCGGGCGCGTCCTTGAGCAGGTAGCCGCGCACGTCGGCGTCGAGCGCGCGGCGCAGGAAGCCGCTGCGCGCAAAGGTGGTGAGGATGATGACGCGCAGGGACGGATGACGTTCGCGGATGTGCGCGGCGAGCTCGAGGCCGTTTTCGGCGCCGAGTTCGATGTCGGTGAGCACGATGTCGAGGTCGCCGGCGCGTTCGCGCAGCAGATCGCGCGCGGCGCTGGCGTTGGCAACGGCCGCGACGATGTGCAGATCGGTTTCCAGCGCCAGCAGTGCGGTGAGTGCGCCGCGGACCATGGCCTGATCTTCGACCAGCAGGATGCGGATCATGCCGGCGTGTCCGCGCGGCCGGGGTGTTGTTTCATGACGACAATTTTTCCGGTTCCGGTTTTTTGATTTCGGGATTCTGGTTTGTTTCAGGTTTCAGGTTTCAGGTTTCAGGTTTCAGCTTGCGGTGCGACGCGGCAGGCGCATGCACAGCAGGTGGCCGTCGCCGCTGCTGAACAGCAATTCGCCGCCGAGGATCGCGGCACGTTCGCGCATGCCGCGCAGACCGTTGCCTTCGTCGTGCTGACTGGCCGTGATCGGTGCGCTGCCATTGTCGCGGACGCTGAGTTCGATGATGCCGTCCTGTTCCTGCAGGCGGATCGTGCACTGTGTGGCCTGCGCGTGGCGGATGACATTGGTGATCGCTTCGCGCAGCGCCAGACTCAATACATTGCTGATCGCCGGCGGCACGTCGTCGAGCCGGTTGTCGCTGTCGCAACGCACGCCGGCGACATCGAGGGCGCTGTGCAGGCGATCCAGTTCCTGCGCCAGATCGCTGTGCCGGTAACCCTGCACCGCTTCACGCACTTGTGCGAGCGCTTCGCGGGCGGTGTGTTCGATGTCGCGGATCTCGTCGCCGGCGCGGGCGTTGTCGCGGCCGATCAGTTTGCCGGCGAGTTCAGCTTTCAGGGTGATCACGGACAGCGTGTGGCCGAGCAGATCGTGCAGGTCGCGGGCGATGCGTTCGCGCTCGGCGCGAGTGGCGAAGTATTCCACTTCTTCTTGTTTGCGCAGCAGTTGTTCGCGGCTGCGTTCGCGTTCGCTGTGCAGGATGTTGAGCAGGCCGATGATGGCGCTCATGCCGGTGGCCGGCAGCCAGAACCAGTGACTGAGCTGCAACAGCCAGGCGCCGGCAGCGAGCATCAGCAGCGTGCCGCCCAGATGCAGCAGGCCGTGCCGGCTGTCGGGGTAGAAACCGCCCAGCGCGGCGCAGTAAATCGCCAGCGCCGCGGCGCCGGGGTTCCACTGCGCGGCCCACAGGCCGGGGCCGAGCATCAATGCGCCGAGCAATGGCTGCCAGCGCCAGTGCAGCTGCCAGCTGGCGAAATAGGCCGGCAGGAACAGCGCGACCACCAGCAGATCGCCGGTCAGCAGATCCGGGCGGAATTGCGGCCGGCCGAGATGGTGGATGAACAGGAAGCCCAGATAGGCGAGGTAGAGCCAGGGACTGAGGCCGTAGCGTTTCGGGGGCAGCCAGCGCATGAGGCGATCACGAACGGAAGCAGGCCGGCAGTATCGGTGAGTTTGCCGGCGCTGACACCTGCGGAGAGGCGCAGACGCGTTTGTGATCATGACGCCGCGCACGTCGGTTGCTGCCATCGGGTCTGCGCGTCGCGGACCGGGCTGCGGCGCGGTTTTGCCGCGCAACGCGTCCGCCGTCAGGACGACGAAAAAGCACTTGGGCACCTTGGCGGCTGCGGTTAGCATGGCGGCCGGTGTTTCCCGGCTGCGCCCGGTGCGCGGCAGCTATTTTCAGGAGTGCATGTAGTGAAAGGTATGGTGATCTCCGGCGTACTGCTTGGCGCCGTCATTGGTGGTGCGGGTGTGTATGCGGTGAAGAGCAATCCGGCCGAAGCCGCCACCCCGGCCAAGACCGTTGCCGGTCCCGAGTTCAAGACTGACGCCGACAAGGCCGTGTACAGCGTTGCTGCCAAGTCTGGAAAGCAACTGCGTCAGGCGCTGGATGATGTCCGCCGTCTGGGCGTCACGGTCAGCGATGATTTCGTGATTCAGGGGTTCAAGGACGGTCTGGCGGACAAGATTGCGCTGAACGATGAAGCCGCACAGGCCGCGATGACGGCCTTCAGCACCGAGCTGCAGGCCCTTCAGAAGGCGGATGCCGAGAAGAAATCGGCCGAGAACAAGGCCAAGGGCGACGCCTATCTGGCCGAGTTCGACAAGAAGGAAGGCGCGCAGAAGACCGCTTCGGGCCTGCGCTACAAGGTGGTGCAGGAAGGCGACGGCAAGACCAAGCCGACCGCTTCTGACTCCGTGGTGGTTCACTACACCGGTACGCTGATCGACGGCACCAAGTTCGACAGCTCGGTGGATCGCGGCCAGCCGGCCGAGTTCGGCGTCGGTGGCGTGATCCCGGGCTGGACCGAAGCGCTGCAGCTGATGTCGAAAGGCGCCAAGTACCAGCTGGTGATCCCGTCGGATCTGGCCTACGGCCCGAACGGCGCCGGCGACAAGATCGGCCCGAACAGCGTGCTGGTGTTCGACGTCGAACTGATCGACGTGAAGAAAGCGGAAGCGGCGGCAGCCAAGTAATCCGCCACTCCTGCTTGTAGCCGACGGCCCGCTGATGCGGGCCGTTTGTTTTTCCGGTGTTCGTTGCCAGCGGCCGGCGCGGCCGGGCCAACGCGTCGTCGCCGGTTCCGGTCGCCGTGCTTTCTGCAACAATCCTGCAGATGCCCGTACTGCCGGAGCCACGCCATGACCCCGAAAGATCTGTCTGACTTCGCCGCCTTCTGGCCCTACTACCTTGCTGAACACCAGCTGCCGGCCTGTCGCGCCCTGCACTACCTTGGCACGGCCGCCGCCAGCGCCGGCCTCATCCTGCTGGTCGCCGGCGGGTACTGGGCCTGGCTGTGGCTGGTTTTGCTGCTCGGCTACGGGCCGGCGTGGATCGCGCATTTCTTCATCGAACACAACCGGCCGGCCACCTTCACCTATCCGCTGTGGTCGCTGGCGGCCGACTACCGGATGTTTGCCTGCTGGCTCAGCGGCCGCCTGCCGGCCGAGCTGGAACGCTGCCGCGCGCAGCTGCATGCGGAGCGGGCTCGGGCCGGGTCTGGGCGGGAGGCGTAGTTCCTCCCCCGTCCAGCCTCGGCCGGGGAGTCGGGCGGCGCGGGTCGCACCCCTCCTTTTCAAGGAGCATCTGTGTTCCAAATCAAGCGGTCGTGGCGATTTTTTG
>JAYSEY010000033.1:0-13028 GCA_041913605.1 Permianibacter sp. | reverse complement strand
GCGATGGCCGCTTAATCTCTACTTTTGGCGTCGGTTGAAAATGGGGGGGATTACCTCCCAAAGAGCGGCTTGGTCTTTCACCTCTGAAATAGTGCTTGCGGGTGACTTGACGAGCAAGTCCACATCTGAAGTTTCTTCCCCAATTAGCGCACTGCCAAAGATGTAGGCTTCGTCGATTCTCAAGCCAAGTTGCTTAGCCGTTTCATTTAGCCATTGGCCGTATGTCGGAACCTTAATTGCACTCCTGTTAGCTTTGGCGCAGTAGCCCAGTATCAAGTTGGAAAAATCTCGCGGGAATTGATTGTCGCGATAGTCATAGTTTGGATTTTCACAATGGTGTGCGAAAGCTTCTATATGAGAAAGCATCTTCTCAACCATGGGCTGCTCTATAGCGCTGACACATTTGACAGAATTAAGTATGTTACGAATTTGTTCGTTATTCGGACAGATTGTCTTGTGCCGCAGTTGTTGCCATGAGCTTGGGTCATGCCTAATTTCACCGGTAGCTCCAGCCGATGAATTTGGTCCGAAGGCCAGGAAAATGCGCCGGTTCTCTTCCATTAATTTTCGGACATCCGAGGCTGCGGCGGCCAAATTATTGTAGGTCTTTTTGCCAAGCGGCGGAAAAAATTTCAGCTTATAGAAAAATAAACATGACAGAAGAACTAGTGCGATTCCAAGTGCACTAAGCGCTGCATCCGCTCCAGATGAAAGCTCTAGTTTGATGCGAGATTCCGGCTGAATGATCTCTATGCTGCCAGCGAGTTGAACTAAGCGCTGGTATCCGATCAATCCAAAACCAGCGATTAGGAGAGTCCATGTGAACTTCCATTCGAAAGCTGGATTTAAGATGCGATTCAATCTTTCAAGCAGAATCGATCGTAGAGATAATTCGGTTGCCATAGATCTCAAGAAAACTAACTACTAGTTAGACACCAAGCTTGGTGTATAAAAGTCCGGTAGCGGCTTATAACTCGCTCCGGCGCCAAAACTTCCTTTCGCCATCAACGTGTTTGCGAGCCGACCGGTTTTTATGCGACTCGCGATTACACCACGCGCCAGGCCGTACTCATTCCGCTGATTTCCGCTTTCATTCCGTTCTGCGTACTGTCGCCGCATGTACGTGCGATCAATGAACGAGTCGGTTTGTTTGCTGATGGCTGGCGGGAGGATAGGAGGAAGGGAAGGTTGAGGGCAAGTGGGGGATATGGGGCGCTTCTTGAAGTGCAGTGCGTGAGATGAGGCCCCCTCTCCCCCGGCCCCTCCCCCACTAGGGGGGAGGGGAAAAGCGCTGCAGTGTGGAAGTTGAGTTCCGCCTCTCCCCGGCCTTCCCCGCGAGGGGGAGGGCCAAACAATGTGAAGCAAACAAAAAGGCGCCTTTCGGCGCCTTTTTTCTTTTACTGCGACTGCTCGGCGATTATTCGTCGCCGAGGCTCAGCAGGGTGGCATTGCCGCCGACGGCGGTGATGTTGTTGCTGACGGTGCGTTCGGTGGCGAAGCGGTGCAGGTAGTGCGGGCCGCCGGCTTTCGGGCCGGTGCCGGACAGGCCCTGGCCGCCGAAGGGTTGCACGCCGACCACGGCGCCGACCATGTTGCGGTTGATGTAGACGTTGCCGACGCGGGCGCGTTTGGCGATGTATTCGGCGGTGGCTTCGTTGCGGGTGTGGATGCCGAGCGTGAGGCCGTAGCCGTAGCCGTTCACTTCATCGATCACGGCATCCAGATCGCTGGCCTTGTACTGGATGATGTGGGCGATGGGGCCGAAGTTTTCCTGTTTCAGATCGTTGATGGAATTGATCTGGAAAGCGATCGGCGCCAGGTAGTGTCCGTTGAGATCGGCCGGCAGTTTGGCTTCTGCGATTTGCGTGAAGCGTGCGCGCATGTCGTCGATGTGCGCCTGCAGTTCTTTTTTGGCGGCCGCGTCGATCACCGGGCCGATGTCGATCTTGTGTTCAATCGGATCGCCGATGACCAGTTCCGCCATGGCGCCCTTGAGCACTTCTTTGACTTTCTCGGCGATCTCTTCCTGCAGATACAGCACGCGCATGGCCGAGCAGCGCTGGCCGGCCGAAACAAATGCGGAACGGATGACGTCGGCAACGACTTGTTCCGGCAGTGCCGAGCTGTCGACGATCATGGCGTTCTGGCCGCCGGTTTCGGCGATCAGTGCGGCGATTTGTGCGCGACGGCTGGCCAGCGAGCGGTTGATCTGCCACGCGGTTTCGGTCGAGCCGGTGAAGGCGATGCCGGCGATGCGCGGATCTTCGGTGAGCACCGGCGACATTTCGGCGCCCGAGCCGGGCAGGAAGTGCAGCACGTCGGCCGGTACGCCGGCTTGCAGCATCAGTTCCACGGCGCGGAAAGCGATGAGGCCGGTTTGCGCGGCCGGTTTGGCCAGCACGGTGTTGCCGGCAACCAGTGCGGCAACAACCTGACCGGTGAAGATCGCCAGCGGGAAATTCCACGGGGCGATACAGGCGAACACGCCGCGGCCGTCGAGGTGCAGCTGGTTCAGCTCGCCGGTCGGTCCCGGCAGGGTGATCGGCTTGGCGAATTCTTCGCGTGCCTGTGCAGCGTAGTAGCGGCAGAAGTCCACGGCTTCGCGCACTTCGTCGATGCCGTCCTGCAGGGTTTTGCCGGCTTCACGCGAGCAGAGCGCGATCAGCTCGTGTTTGTGGCTTTCAAACAGATCGGCAATCTTGTCGAGAATGGCGGCGCGGCGATCGGCCGGTGTCGCGTTCCAGCCCGGTTGCGCGGCGTGGGCAATGTCGAGCGCGCGTGCGGCGTCAGCGCGGGTGGCGCGCACCAGCGTGCCGACTTCATCGGACAGGCGCGACGGGTTGACCACTTTGCGCGCATCGCCGGCGAGTTTTTCGCCATTGATGATCGCGGCGCCGTTCCAGGTTTTGCTCTTGAAGCTGTGCACGGCGGCAATGAACGGCTCGCGTTGCGACTGGATATTCAGGTTTACACCGGCGGAATTCATGCGTGAGTCTCCGAACAGTTGCGGCGGCAGCGGAATGCGGGCGTTGTGCAGCGTCGCGTAGGAAGTGAGTTTGCGTACCGGATGCTGCACCAGCGCAGCGCTCGGGGTTTTTTCGTCCACCAGCTGGTGCACGAACGAGGTGTTGGCGCCGTTTTCCAGCAGGCGGCGCACCAGATAGGGCAGCAGATCCTTGTGGGCACCGACCGGCGCATACACGCGGCAGTACAGATCCGGATGCTGATCCAGCAGCGTGTCGTACAGCGCTTCGCCCATGCCGTGCAGGCGCTGGAATTCGAAATCGCGGCGCGTGCCGGCCATGTCGAGAATGCTCTTCACGGTTTGCGCGTTGTGCGTCGCGAACTGTGCGAAGAAGGTGCCGTGCTGGTTGAGGATGAATTTCGCGCAGGCGAGATAGGAAACGTCAGTGGCGGCTTTGCGCGTGTACACCGGATAGGCCGGCAGGCCGGCGATTTGCGTCCACTTGATCTCGCTGTCCCAGTAGGCGCCCTTGACCAGACGCAGCGGAATGACGCGACCGAGTTCTTTGGCCAGCTGGTTGAGGAAACCGAGTGCCGGCAGCGCGCGCTTGGAATAAGCCTGCACTACCAGACCGAAACCGTTCCAGCCCTGGCACACCGGATGACGCAGCACGCGTTCGATCACGGCCAGTGACAGTTCCAGACGATCCACTTCTTCGGCGTCGATGGTCACGTACACATTGCGCTGGCGCGCTTCCTGGGCGAGATCGACCAGCGTTGCGGTCAGCTCGTCGAGCACGCGTTCGGTTTTCGATACTTCGTAACGCGGATGCAGCGCCGACAGCTTGATGGAGATGCTCGGATGCGGCACGCGCTCTGGTTTCGGCGCGTCACCGATGGCGCGGATCGCCATGCGGTAGGCTTCCTTGTAACGCACCGCGTCTTCGGCGGTGAAAGCCGCTTCGCCGAGCATGTCGAAGGAGTGCGTGTAACCGCGCGGCTGATCCTTGCGGGCGCGATCCAGCGCTTCACTGATGGTGCGGCCGAGCACGAATTGCTGGCCCATCAGTTTCATGGCCTGGTTCATCGCCTGACGGACAATTGGCTCGCCCATTTTCTGGATCAGGCGACCGAGCAGATGCGAAGGCCGGCCGTCATCCTCGACGCCCATGGTCATGACCTTGCCGGTCAGCATCAGGCCCCAGGTGGACATGTTCACCAGCAGCGAATCGCTCTGGCCGATGTGCTTGTCCCAGTCGGCGAGGCGCAGCTTGTCGCTGATCAGTTTGTTGGCGACTTCGGCATCGGGAATGCGCAGCAGCGCTTCGGCGAGGCACATCAGCACCACGCCTTCCTGGGTGCTCAGGCTGTATTGCTGCAGGAAGGCCTCGACGCCCTGTTTGTCGCGGTTTTTCTCGCGCACGGTATCGACGAAGCGGGTGGCATCGGTGGTGATGCGATCCATCAGCGTGTCGTCGGCGCCGAGCAGCGCCAGCAGTTCAGTCAGGTAACCGCTTTCATCAACGTAGGTGTTCTGCGTGATGTACTCGCGCCATTGGTCGAGCGACAGCTCGCGGAATTCCGCATCAAGCACGCGGCGGGCGGGAAACATGGAGACCTCCGGAAAGAAGGAACCGGCGGCCGGCAGCGGGGCGCCGCCGGGCGACGGCAAGTATGGTCGTTCGCCGGCAAAGCGTTGGCGGACGAGGCGCGTATTGTCCGGATTTGGCCCCTCGCCACCTTGTACGTGCGGATCGGCCGCGACGGGCTTTGCTTACAAAGCCGGCAAAGTGCGGCGAAATCTGCGCCTTCAGTGATTTACGTCAAACGCGGAATGCCTTGTCGGCGACGCCCGCAGGCGGTAACAATCGCCGCCATGACGCGGACGGCCGCACGGCCACGGCGCAGCGGTGCGAGCCGGTTCTGGTACGCCGATGCCGCTGTTTGTGGGCACAACTGTTTCCGGCAGCAAGCGTTTCCGGCAACAACAGACCCGGCCACAACAGTCCCGGCCACAACAGTCCCGGCAATAGCCGTTTCCGGTAACAAGCGTTTCCAGCAACAGCCGTTCCCGACAAGAACCGTTTCGACAAGAACAGTTTCCGACAACAACAACGAATGCCACGGAGTCCCGCATGACCGTCGATGTAGCCGCGCTGCGCGCCGACTTCTACAGCCGCCTCGCCACGCCCAACACCATCGAGGCATTGCTCGATCCCCTGCCGGACATCGTGTTCGCCATCAAGACCCGCGAAGGCTTGTACGTGTCGGTGAACGAAGCCTGGGTAAAGCGCTGCGGCCTGAAACACAAAAGCGAAGCGCTCGGTCGCCGCGCCGGTGATCTGTTTCCGCCGCACATGGCCGCGCGCTACGACGCCCAGGATCAGAAACTGCTCGCCACCGGCCTGCCGATTGTCGACAGCCTGGACCTGATCCTGCTCGCCGGCGGCACCTCGGGCTGGTGCCTGTCGAACAAGACGCCGCTGAAAGATGCGCGCGGCAAAATCATCGGCATCGCCACGCTGTCGAAAGATCTGGTGGAGCCGAATCGCGGCGGCTTGATCGACGAAAGTTTTGCCGCGGCAATTGATTTCGTGCAGAGCCAGTACGATCAGCAATTGCGCGTGGAACAACTGGCGCGCATCGCCAAACTCACGCCCTCGCAATTCGAACGCCGCATGAAGCGCGTGTTCCACATTTCCTGCGCGCAATTCATCACCAAAACCCGCATCGATGCCGCGCTGCAAGCACTGGTCAACTCCGACCTCGCCCTCGGCACCATCGCCGTCAACTGCGGTTGGTACGATCACGCGGCCTTCTCCAGGCAGTTCAAACAAGTCACCGGCCTGACGCCCAGCGAATTCAGGAATTTGTCGTCGCGCTGACGTTTTGTGCCGGAGGCGTGCAGGTTGTTTTTGCGAAGGCGCGAAAACCTGCATGCGAAGCGGCGCGCGCTTTACTCGGTCAACCTGCTCCCCTCCTTCCCAAGGAGGGGCTGGGGGTGGTTGGAGAATTACGAGATCAGGATCATCGCGTAATCCCCCAACCACCATCTGTCTCCCTCCTTGCGAAGGAGGGAGAACTTGTGTGCGTGGCTCACAGGCGCTTCAAGAGTCAGTTTTGGAAAGTGCACCTTTCCGCATGAATACAATCATTTTCCTGCAAGACGCAAACACTTTGCTGCGCTAATCTGCAGCTCGCTGACGCACAGTCGCCGCGGGAAAGGTCAGCGATTGCGGCTTTCGCAAACCAGATTGCTTCGCGTCCACCGCCATGGAGGCACACATGACAGTATCCATTCGCGTTGTCGCCCTGTTTTGCTGCACGTCAGCCGTTGTGGCTGCGGCTGCCCTCTGGTGGTTGATGCCGGTGCCGGTGCAAAGTACGGCGGCGCAGATTTCCGAACTGCAGGCGCCTGTGACGCATCGTGGAGAGACGCATTCAGCAGGCGTTTCTCTTGGCGAAAAACATGACGCTGAAATCAAACCGGACAGCAGCGTCCCTGTCATCCCGAGCGATGAGCCGGATGTTCCCGGTGCTGTCACACTGGGCATGCTGCTTGACGATCCGGCAAAGATGCGTGCCGAGAGTTTCTATCTTTCCGATGCAGAAAATGCTGAAGCCGTAGTCAACGGCACGCTGGCGCTTGAGGTGGTGAGCAGCGAGCATTTTTTGCGTCTTCAGGATGATCTGCTGTTAAACGGCAACGACGCGGCCGGACGTGCGACCACCGCCGAGTATCAGCGGATCTTCGACAGCCATGAACTGACGCATTCGGGACGTGCAACGGTGCGGGCGCTCGCCTGTGATGCGCGCGTCTGTCTGCTGCGGTTGGCCGCACAGGACGATGTCACCGCCGCCGAAGTTTCCGCCGCCTACTTTGCCCAGCCGGGCCGCTACGGTGCGATTTTCTCTGGTGGCCGGCGTGCATCCGGTGAGTTTAACTATCTGTTCACCCGTCCCGGCCGGCAGCGCGACTGATTCCGGGGGGGGAAATTTCTGCCGCTGTTGCAGGCCGGGCCGGCTTCAGTGCAGGCAACGGGAACAATCGCAAGCGCGAGCACTTCGCACAGGACGCGCAACAGGCATCGGGAATGTGATGGGACTGTGCTCGTTGCGCCTCTCCGCTGTGGGCGCCGGCAGCAAATTCTGGCGATGGAAGGACGTTGCTTGACGGGAAAGGCAACAGGCTATGCTGTCGACGGTTCAGGAATGCCGGGAGCACACGCCATGTCCAGACACATCCGCCAGATCACGCCGATTTTTGCATGTCCCGGATTTGGGGGCCGCGCTCAGCTTGTTGACCGGCACACTCGATTTTGAAGTGAAGTACCGTGAACCCTGCTACGCCTATCTGGAATGGGGCAGCGCGGCGTTGCGGGTGCCTGCCGGCGATGCATTCGGCCGCATGGATGGCGTGGGTTCGGACATGTCGATATTCCGTCTCAGATAGGGCGGTGTTCGGTACCGGCACCGGCTGTCAGGAACAGCAGCGTGCAGGTTTGCTGCGTTTCTGCGCTGTGCCAGACATTGGCCGGGATCAGCACGAAATCGCCAGCGTTTTCCAGTGCGCATCGCTGAACGCCGCCGTCGATCTCCAGCAGCAGCGTGGCGCGGCCGCTGAGCAATAGCACCACTTCTTCGCCTGCCGGATGGCGTTCCCACACCGGCCACGGCGCATCGAATGTGAACGCCGACATCAGCCGGCCGCGATCCAGCTGTGGAAATTCGCCAGCCGCCAACTGTGCCCAGAAGTTGCCATCCATCGTTACCAGATGACTGCATAGATCGCTGTCGACGTGTATGCCGTGCTGCAGGATGGTGTGCGCTGCGATGGGTGTGACGATGGTCATGAGCGTGGCCTTCCGGCGGCGGTGTGGCGTGAGTGTAGCTGCACTAGCCGGGAATTTGTCTTGCGGGTATTGGCGGTTCACACAGAAGCAGAATGGCAGACGTCGCTTGATGTTGTGGTCTCGGAGCGAGTGTCAGGCACCGTGCGTCGGATTCGTTTGAGTCGGAAAGGTTGACAGGCGTGAGTACAGAGCAATGCAGGCTTTATGTTGGCGGGGCGACATTCATTTTTGACTCTGTAGAAGAAGCCCGGGAGGCAGCCAAAAAATGGATGGAGTTTAACTGTGAGCTACGCATTGAATATCTTTTCGACGTAGAGGACGGGCAGGCTGACTTTTGGGCCTACAACTATGCGCGAAGCGTATGGGAGCCATCCTGATGGTGTACGTCGCCAATCTGCGTTGACGGTTCAGGAGCCATAAAAAAGGCGGAGGCACCAACGGCACTTCCGCCTTTTTTGTCTCAAGCAGTCCGGTCGCCATGTTGCGGCGTCCGGCGCTTGACGCTTACAGCACGCCGCGGCGTTCCTGATCGCGTTCGATGGATTTGAACAGCGCGGTGAAGTTGCCTTCGCCGAAGCCGAAGTTGTTTTCGCGCTGGATGATCTCGATGAAGATCGGGCCGATCAGGTTTTTGGTGAAGATTTGCAGCAGGTAACCTTCGTCGTTGCCGTCGACCAGCACGTTGTGGTGCTTGATGCGGGCGCGATCTTCGCGGACGTTGGGCACGCGGTCGTAGACGGTTTCATAGTAGTCGTCGTCGATGTCCAACGTGTCGATGGACGAACCTTCCATGCGATCCAGCGAGGCGAGAATGTCGCGGGTGGCGAAGGCCAGATGCTGTACGCCCGGGCCGTTGTATTCGGTTAGGTATTCGGCGATCTGGTCCTTGTCCGATTTCGGCTGGTTGATCGGAATGCAGAACGAACCGTCCGGCGAACGCAGCGCGTAGGAGGTGAGGCCGGTCTTGGCGCCCTTGATGTCGAAGTAGCGCACTTCGTAGAAGCCGAACACGTCCTGATAGAACTTGGACCATTTTTCCATGGTGCCGGCGGCGACGTTGTTGGTCAGGTGATCGACCACGAGGAAGCCTTTGTCCGGCTGCACAAAGGGTTGATCCAGGCTGACGAAATCCTGCGCGTAGATGTTGCCCTTGGCGCCGAAGTTGTCGATGAAATAGATCAGGCTGTCGCCGATGCCGTAAATGGCCGGGTAGGGCAGATCCTTGTCGGCATCGGTGGCGGCGCGTGCACCGCGGCGCACGGCTTCTTCAAGGGCGTATTGCGCGTCATCCACGCGCCAGCCCATCGAGACGATGGCCGGGCCGTGGGCTTTGGCGAAGTTGCGCGAGAAGCCGGTTTTTTCGTTGTTGAGCAGGAAGTGGATATCGTTCTGGTTGTAGTAAACGATGTCCTTGACCGGATGACGCTTGAGTTTGGAGAAGCCGAAGTCGCGGAACACGCGATCCAGGTATTCCGCATTCGGGCCGCAGAATTCGGTGAATTCGATGCCACGCAGTTTCAATGGGTTGTCGGCTTCTTTCATGTTCATCTCCAGAGTCTGTGTTCGGTTTTTGGAAAACGCGTTCCGGTTTTTGTTCGCGCGTGGGGCGCGGGTTGATGCCTGTGTTTCAGTTTCGGTGTTTGCTTCCGGGTCCGATTCGCCGTTTGCCCTTCGACGGGCTCAGGGCGAACGGGGCGGAGCTGGTGTTTGCAACATTGGGAGGCGAAGTGTTCGTGGCAGGCCGCGACGCTTTACGCCGTCGGAAACCGCTGCGCGGGTTCCGACCTGCGCGGTTCCGATTCGCGCGATTCCGATTTACGCGGTTCGCTCCGCGCAATTCACAGCCAGGATTTCCAGTAGTCCTCCCAGCGGATTTTTTTTGCGGCGTCGCTCATCACCAGTGGCCGTTTGGTGTCGATCATCACGGCTTTTTCGTTGGTGAAGGTTTTGTCTTTGGCGGCTTCGACGGCTTTCGGATGCGGGCCGTGGTGGATGCCTTGCGGGTGAAAGGTGATCATGCCTGGCGCAATGCCGGCGCGGCTGAAGAAATCGCCGTCGTGATAGAACAGCACTTCATCGAAATCGATATTGCTGTGATAGAACGGCACTTTCATCGCGCGCGGATCGCCGGTTTCCAGCGGTCGCGGCAGGAAGGAACAGATCACGGCGTTGCGCAGTTTGAACGTGGTGTGCGCACTCGGCGGCAGGTGATAGCGCTCGCTGCTCACCGGCCGGATGTCGCGCAGGTTCAGTTGCCAGACGGTGAGATCACCTTTCCAGCCGGCGACGTTGATCGGGTTGAACGGATAGGTGACGGTAGTGATCCTGCCGAGCCGCTTGATTTTCAGTTGCGCCGGTTGCGGATCGATTTGCAGCCGTTCCGGCGCCGGTGTCGGCGTGCGGATCACGTCGGTGTCGAACAGTGCGTGACGGCCGAGCATGCCGCGATCCGGCAAGGTGATCTCGCTGTAGGCTTCGACGATCAGCAGCGCGGTGGGCGCTTTCGGGCTCAGCCGGTACACAGTGCCGCGCGGGATCACCAGATAGTCGCCGCGCTCGTATTGCAGCGGACCGAAATCGGTTTCGATTTCGCCTTCGCCTTCGTGCACGAACAGCAGATCATCGCCGTCGGCATTGCGGAAGTAGTAGGGCATAGCCGTGCGCAGCCGGGCCATATAGATGGTCAGGTCTTCGTTGCCGAGCACCGGCACGCGGGCGGCGAGGTAATCGTCGGCGTCGAGACCGTCGAGGTTCAGGACATGCAGCGCTTCGGGGCGCAGCTCGCCGTCGATGTCGGTCCAGCCGACCGGCGGTTGCAGGCGGTAGAGGTGTGAGGTCCGGCCAAAGAAGCCGTCGCGGGCGTACTCTTCCTCGTACAGGCCCGGTGGCACGTCGACATGCGCCTGCCGGGTGGTCAGGCCTTTCCGGTAATACATCCCGCCACTCCGCACAGTTTGATCTGGATCAGGGCGGGCAAGCTTAGGGGCGGCGATTCACCGGAAAAAAGAATAAGATTCCGCTAATGTCGTTCCAAATTTTGGATGGATATGCGCGTTGACCTCGAAGCCCTGCGGACGCTGGACGTGGTCGTCACCGAGGGCGGTTTTGCCAAGGCGGCCGAACGCCTGCACAAGGCGCAATCGGCCATCAGTTACCAGATCCGCAAGCTGGAAACGGCGCTCAATCTTGAGCTGCTGGATCGCTCGTCGTATCGCGCCGTGCTGACACCGGCCGGCGAGGCGGTGCTGAAAGAGGGCCGGCGGCTGCTGATTCAGGCCCGGCAAGTGGAGGCGCTGGCCGATTCTTTCGGTCAGGGCTGGGAGCCGCGCCTGCTGGTGGTGGTCGACGGCATCCTGCCGCTGGAGCCGATCCTGCAGGCGCTGAAACGCATGGCCGACGCCGAGGTGCCGACGCGTATCCAGGTGATCGTCGAGTTCCTGCATGGCGTGCAGTACCGCTTCGAGAAGGAGCGCGCCGACCTGATGCTGGTCAAGGATTACGCGCCGCATCCTTATTTGATCGCCGAAGAGTTTCCGCAGATTGAATGCCTGCTGGTGGTGGCGCGCGGTCATCCGCTGGCCTTCGCCCGCGACGTGACGCTGGAAGCGCTGCAGCAGCATGTCGAGCTGTCGGTGCAGGATTCCTCGGATCGCGGCGATGATCGGCACATGTTCGGCGGCGACCGGGTGTTTTATCTCTCGGGTTTTATCGCCAAGAAGCAGGCGCTGGAAATGGGCCTCGGCTTTGGCTGGATGCCGCGCTTTCTGATCGACAGGGAGCTGCAGGCCGGCGAGCTGGTCGAGGTCGATTACGTGGGCGGATCGCGCTATGCCTTCGCGCCGCAACTGGTGCATCGCCAGGATCAACCGCTGGGCCGCGCCGGCCGCCTGCTGGTGGAAGCGCTGCGCGAACGGGTGATGGACCCGCGCCTGCCGTGGAGCGGCTGAGCGCGGTTCACTCTTGTGCCGGAAACGGCTTCATCGTTCTCCGGAATCACCCGGAACATGGGACGTAACTGCCGGCGCGTCCGCGGCCGAATGAATTCGGCCCCACAGCGGGTAGCTGGCCGCGGTGCCGGAGGAGCGTGAAGCGACTGTCATGCCGGAATTGGCTTTGCCGTTATCCGGAATCACCCGGAACATGGGCCGTACCGGTCGGCGCGTCCGCGGCCGAATGCATTCGGCCCCACAGCGGGCAGCTGGCCGCAGTGCCGGAAGAACATGAAGCGACTGTCATGCCGGAAACGGTTTTGCCGTTATCCGGAGTCTCCGCGTTGTTGAGTCGCTCTTGCCGGGAGATTCCGGCTCAAGGCCGGAATGACAGCGGGGGCGGGTAGACGGGTGAATGCGCGGCCTGTGCTTGAGTCTTGCTTGGCCAGCCCACGCCCCACACTCAGGCTCAACCCTCAATCCTCAGCCATCAGCCCTCAACCATCAGCCCGCGCGCGGCTGCGTGCCGCCCTTGCCGGCCGCTGCGCTCCAGCGGCTGTGGCCCAGATGGCGTTCGCCGATGGCGACGTCCGGGTGCAGGCGGCGGATCAGATCACTGGTATCGGCAACCCGCGGCGCCGGGACATCGACCAGCATCAGGAAGGCGCCGTTCTCGACTTCTTTCTCGTAGTGGCGGATGCCGTCATCGGGCACCGACACGCCAATCAGCGAACTGGCCCAGGCACCGATGCCGGCGCCGAAGGCGCTCATCGCCAAAATGGCGCCGCCGCCCAGCACCAATCCGGTGGGCGGAAAGCTCACCGCCGTCAGCCCGGCGACCAAACCTGCGCTGCCGCCCAGTGCCACGCCGCGCCCCAGCGCGTGGACGATGTCGCTGCTGACCAGCGGCCCGGCTTCCGGCAGGTGGGCGGCCTGCAGGGCGTCGTGGTCGCGGGCGACAACATGGATATCCGACTCGGCAATGCCGACGCCTTTCAGCTCGTCGACCAGCTCGCAGGTGGTGTCGAGATCCGGCACCAGGAAATACAGGCGTTTCATGATGGATTCTCCGCGTGACGGGCGGGACAGCCGTTGCCTGAGTCTAGTGAGGGGGCGTGCGGCGATGAGTTTTCAGCAGCAGCTGGACTGAGCTGGCGGCGGGTAAGTGGCGGGGGTTATGAAGGGGGGATCTCAAGAGGCGACGTCCCGTAATTCGAACCACCCCCTGCCCCTTGTATGTTACTGCCCGCAGGAAAATAACAGCGTTGCCCGCCCCGGTAGC
>JAYSEY010000032.1:0-13181 GCA_041913605.1 Permianibacter sp. | reverse complement strand
CTTCGCTGCGCGTTTCCGCTACCGCGTCGACAGGGCGCGCATTATAGGCGGCCTTCGATGCGTGACAAGCATTTTGTGAAAGTTTTTTGGCGAAATAGTTTTTGCTGTTTGAAAAGCACACGGATTGTTCGCGATTCATCCATTTCGCGTCGTCGTCTGCTTAACAAATGAGCGAAAGGATGTGGGCCTGCTCTTTGCGGTTCCTGCACAACATCTCATCAAAAACAAAACGGCCCTCGCGGGCCGTATTGTTCTTCTTCGGGGAAAAACTGCAGATTCAGCTGATCGTCACCCGCGCGACACGCCGTTTTCCCACCTGGAACACCGCTATGCTTCCGGCATTCAGCAACAGCTTTTCGTCTTCAAGTTTTTCGCTGTCGATTTTGACCGCGCCCTGACGAATCATCCGCAGCGCTTCCGAGGTGGATGCAACCAATCCGGCTTCACGCAGCAGGTTGGCAATCGCGATCCGGCCATCCTGCGAGGAAACCGTGATTTCCTCGATGTTTTCCGGTAGTGCGCCCTGCGAGAAACGGGCGATGAAATCGGCCTGCGCGCGCTCAGCCGCAGCGAGATCATGAAAACGTGCGATCAGCTCTTTCGCCAGTTCAAATTTCACATCTCGCGGATTGCGACCATCGACAACGGACTGGCGCAATGCGCTGATCTCGGCAAGCGGACGGAATGACAGCAACTCAAACCAGCGCCACATCAGTTCATCGGACACGGACATGATCTTGCCGAACATGTCGGTCGGCGACTCGGCAATGCCGACATAATTGCCCAGCGACTTGGACATTTTCTTTACGCCGTCCAGGCCTTCAAGCAGGGGCATGGTCATGACAATCTGCGCGGCTTGGCCGTAGGCCTTTTGCAGATCGCGTCCCACCAGCAAATTGAACTTCTGATCAGTGCCGCCGAGTTCAACATCGCACTTCATTGCCACCGAGTCGTAGCCCTGCACCAGCGGGTAAAGAAATTCGTGAATGGCGATCGGTTGCTGTCCCTGATAGCGCTTGGAAAAATCATCGCGCTCCAGCATGCGGGCAACGGTGTATTGCGCAGCGAGTTTGATCATGTCCGCTGATGACATCTTGCTCATCCATTCGGAGTTGAACATGACCACGGTTTTTTCCGGATCGAGAATCCTGAACACCTGGGCCTGATAGGTTTTGGCGTTCTCGATGACATCCTCGCGGGTCAGTGGCGGACGCGTCGCGCTCTTGCCGGTCGGATCACCAATCATCCCGGTGAAGTCACCAATCAGGAACACCACCTCGTGACCGGCCTGCTGGAACTGGCGCATCTTGTTCAACAGCACAGTGTGACCGAAGTGCAGATCCGGGGCGGTCGGGTCAAAGCCGGCCTTGACACGCAGAGGCTTGCCGCTGGCCAGCCGCTGCTTCAGTTCTTCGGTGGAAATGCATTCGCTGGTACCGCGCAGCAGTTCATCCAGCTGTTCCAGATGCGACATGAGGGTCCTCGTGAATCGGCCTGCACCCCGCCCGGCGCGGGGCCGCCGATTCTAGCAGCGTCCCTCCGGCCTGCCCGCCCCCGTCCGGAAAAAAGGCCACGCACGTCGGGACGGGCGGCTGCACCATCTGCAGGCCAATGGTCGGCGAATATCGGCATCCATCGGCACATATATAAGAAGACGGTCTCAGAGCCGCCGCAGGCGATTGCCGGGACGGTGACGCAGCCGCTTTTTTGCGCAGCCGCAATTGACCGTCCGGAAGGCCCTGAGTAAGGTAGCCGGCACTTTGACTGGGCGAAGCGGATTGCATGCATTCACAAGAACTTACCGCCACGCATACCCGGGACCGTGGCCTGCTGGCCCGGTTCGGTGCCCGTCACTATCTCGCCTCGCTGGGTTTTGGCCTGCTGATCGCCGCTGCCCTGCTGCCGGTAGGCAATGAGGAACCGGGCCCGCGTCCGCTGGGCCGCATGGCGGAAAGCCTGCTTGCCGACAGTCCGCGCACCGAATTGCCGCTGGCGCTGGCTGAGCTCGCCGCCCAGACCGTGCCGGAGCTCACCTGGCACACTGCCATCATCAAGTCCGGCGAAAGCCTCGCCAGCATCTTCAAGAAGAACGGCCTGAATCCTCAGGATCTGCACCAGATCATGCAGGTGCCAGGCGCAGCGGACACGCTGCGCAAGATCCTGCCCGGCAAGCAGATTGCCTACAGCCTCGATGCCGCAGGCGTGCTGCGTGGCATCAAGTACGAGCGCGACGCCGTCAACTCGCTGGTCGTCACCCGCAGTGATGAAGGTTTCGAAGCCAAGCATGAAGCCAAGCCGGTGGTCACCACCCGCAAGATCGCCCGCGGAACCATCAAGGGCTCGTTGTTCGCCTCGGCCGCGGCTGCCGGCCTGACCAATCAGCAAGTCTTTGAACTGGCAAACATTTTCGGTTACGACATCGACTTCGCGCAGGACCTGCGCGTGGGTGACACCTTTGAGCTGGTGTTCGAGGAACGCACAGTAGAAGGTCAGGCCATTGAACCGGGACCGATCCGCGCCGCCGTGTTCGTCAACGATGGCCAGACCTTTACTGCCGTCCGTTACGTTGATCGCAACAATGTCGCCAGTTACTACAGCAAGGACGGCAAATCACTGCGCAAGGCCTTCATGCGCGCGCCGCTGCAGTTTTCGCGCATCAGTTCCGACTTCAACCCCTCGCGCCGGCATCCCATCCTGAACACCATCCGCGCCCACAAGGGCACCGATTACGCCGCGCCCGGCGGCACGCCGGTGTACGCGGCCGGCGACGGCAAGGTGATTTTCGTTGGCACCCGTGGCGGCTATGGCCGTGTGGTCTATGTCCAGCACGGCAGCGGCGTGGAAACGCGTTACGCCCACCTGTCGCGCTACGGCAAGGGATTGCACGTCGGCTCGCGCGTCAACCAGGGCGAGATCATCGGCTATGTCGGCGCCTCCGGACTGGCGTCGGCGCCACATCTGCACTATGAGTTCCTCGTCAACGGCGTGCACCGCAATCCGCGCACCGTGCCGCTACCCACGGCCGAACCCATCCCGCAGAAAGAGCGGGATCGCTTCTACGCCCAGATCGGCGACGATCTGCGCCTGCTGGAGGCCGGCGATCGCCGTCGCACCGCGGTCGCGCCCTGACAACATCTTTCCAGTTTGCCGCGGGAGCGCCTCCCGCGCCTGCATCCGGGTGATCCACGCCTGAGGGACTATGGCTGAGCTGTACATTGGAGTCCTGTCGGGAACCAGCATGGACGGCATTGACGCCGCGCTGGTCCGCTTCTCGCCCCAGCCCGAGCTGGTGGCCAGTCATTTCCTTGCCATGCCGGACAGCCTGCGCCGCGAGCTGACGGCGCTGATGCGCCCCGGCGACGATCACATCGACCGGCTGGGTCAGGCGGATGCCGAACTCGGCCGGCTGTTCGCCCGCGCCGTCAACGAATTGCTGGCTAAAACGGGAACCGAACCGTCGAAAGTGCGCGCCATAGGTAGCCACGGCCAGACCATCCGCCACCGGCCGCAGTTTGATCCGCGTTTCACGCTGCAGATCGGCGATGCCAACCTGATCGCCGTCGAAACCCGCATACCGGTGGTCAGCGATTTCCGCCGCAAGGACATGGCGCTCGGCGGTCAGGGCGCACCGCTGGTGCCGGCCTTTCACGACGCGGTCTTCCGCAACCGTCAGGCCGACCGGGTGATCGTCAACATCGGCGGCATTGCCAACCTCACCGTGCTGCCGCGCGGCGCGTTTTCGCCGGTGCTCGGCTTCGATACCGGCCCCGGCAACGGCCTGATGGATGACTGGTGCGCCGCCAAAATCGGCCAGCCTTACGACGACAGCGGCATGCTGGCGGCCCGCGGCCGCATTCTGATGCCACTGCTGCAGGAAATGCTCGCCGACCCGTATTTCAGCCAGCGGCCACCGAAAAGCACCGGTCGCGAATACTTCTCGATGGACTGGCTGAACGCCCATCTGGCGCGCTTCGGCCAGCCCGGCATTGCCGATGTCCAGGCGACGCTGCTGGCGCTGACCGTGCACACGCTGGCCGATGCCATCAAGGCGCTGCCACTGGTGCACAACCCGGAGATTTATCTCTGCGGCGGCGGCGCACACAACATCGCGCTGGTGCGCTCGCTGCAAATCCAGTTGCCCGATCTGACCATCCAGAAAACCGACGTCCTCGGCGTCGACGCCGACTGGGTCGAAGCCATGGCCTTCGCCTGGCTGGCCCGCCAACGCCTGCACGAGCAACCCGGCAACCTGCCGGTGGTCACCGGCGCCAGCCGGCCGGCCGTGCTCGGCTGTGTTTACCTGCCAGGCTGAGTCTTTCTGCCGGTCTGACTCGATCTACCGGGCAGCACCCAGCTGCCGGGCTGAAACGCCCGCCCCTCCCGTTTTTCCTCAGGCCGGCGCGCGCAGGATGGTGTTGGCCTGACGGCGGATCTTGTTCTGCAGTTGCATCAGGCCGTAGAGCAGTGCTTCGGCGGTGGGCGGGCAGCCGGGAATGTAGATGTCCACCGGCACGATGCGGTCGGCACCGCGGACCACCGAGTAGGAGTAGTGGTAGTAGCCGCCGCCGTTGGCGCAGGAGCCCATCGAGATCACGTAGCGCGGTTCGGTCATCTGGTCGTACACCCGGCGCAGCGCCGGCGCCATTTTGTTGGTCAGCGTGCCGGCGACGATCATCAGATCGGCCTGACGCGGACTGCCGCGCGGCACGCAGCCGAAGCGGTCAAAGTCATAGCGCGCGCCGGCGGCGTGCATCATTTCCACGGCGCAGCAGGCGAGGCCGAAGGACAGGTACCAGAGGCTGTCGGCCTGGGCCAGTTGCGACACGTAGTCGACGCGGCTGACGACAAAGCCGTCGCGCTGGAAATCGCCATGGATCATCACCGTCTCCCGGAGAACGGCCGCGACAGCCGCCGTTCCGCCGTCCGGAACGGCGCCCCGGCCGGGCGCCATTCCAGCAGCGCCGACCGGCGCCGGCTTGTACCGAGCCGCCATGCTCAGGATGCGGCGGCCTGACCGACCAGTCGGAAGCTGGTGGCAGACGGGGTTTGCAGAACGGTTTTCGGAAAGGGCCAGAGGCTCGGGCTTCCGGTTCAGGCTTCCGGTTCAGGATCTCGAACCGGCCACTGAGATTCGGTTGCCTGAATGTGCCCTCAACCCGGACTGCCGCCCGGCCCCGGTCACCAACCACAACTCAGCTGCGCGGGCCGGCCTGGAAGGTCCAGCAGGCCGGATCGGCGGCGATGCGCGTGCGCATCCGTGCCGGGCTGCAACCGGCCAGGGCACGGAATTCGTGATCCATGTGCGCCAGATCGAAGTAGCCGCTGGCGGCGGCCAGCGCGGCGTAGCTGTCCTCGCCGGCGACCGGCTGGAGCAGGCCGCGCAGGCTGACGCCAAAGCGCACCAGCCGCCGGAAGCTGCGCGACGGCCAGCCATAGTGGCTGTGGAACAGGCGCTGCAACTGTCGCTCGCTCCAGCCGCTGCGTTGCACCAGCTCGGCGGTCCCGGCCAGCAGCAGCGACTCCGGCAGCATCAGCGGCCGCTGGCGACTGCGTTGCAGGCGGGCGAGCAGGAAGTCTTCGAGGATGCCCAGCGCGGTGCCGTCATCGGCGGTGTCGGCCATGCGCGCCAGGCAATCATTGCTGCCGGCGCCGAAGACCTCGGCCATCGGCACCTGCTGGCCGGCGATAGCGGCCAGCGGCAGATCGGCGAACTGCGCGAACGCGCCGGGCCGGAACATCACGCCGATGAAGAAGCTGCCCGGTGCCGACCAGGACAGGCGCGCGTGCAGGCAGGGGCCCTCGACAAACGCGTCCGGCAGGCGGGCGCCGTCGGCGGGCAGCGGATCGGCAAGTGTGCTGGCTTGCAGCCGTCCCTGCCCGCGCCGGTAAATCACCAGCATGGGCATGACGGTGGCAGGGAGATAGGTGAACGCGGTCGGCAGGGCGACCAGCAGGTAGGGATAGAGCGCGTGGCGCAGCCGGGGATGCGGAAGCAGCGAATACACGCCGGCCTCAGTGGCAACGCGCGACCCGGCCCGGCACGCCGCTCAGACCGAGAACGACGAGCCGCAGCCGCAGGTGGTTTTGGCGTTCGGGTTGCGGATCACGAACTGGGCGCCCTGCAGGCCTTCGGTGTAGTCGATCTCCGAGCCCATCAGGTACTGGAAACTCATGGCATCGACCAGCAGGTGCACGCCGTCACGCTCGATGCAGGTGTCGTCGTCGTTCTGGGTTTCGTCAAAGGTGAAGCCGTACTGGAAGCCGGAGCAGCCGCCACCGGTGACGAACACGCGCAGCTTCAGCGCCGGGTTGTCTTCTTCCTCAATCAGGCTTTTGACCTTGTTGGCCGCCGCCTGGCTGAACATCATCGGGCTGGTCGGTTGGCCAACGTCTTGGAACAGGGCTTCGGTCGCGCTCATGGCCACTCCTGGTAAATCAACCCGCCGGCGGCGGGGTGCGGATTATCCGGCAGCCTTGGCGGCCGGATCAACGAGCGCCAATGCCGGCGCCGCCGGTTCATGGACCAGCTGGCCGGATATGGCGGCGCCCATCTGCATTTCAATGAGCTGGTAATGCACACAGCCGGACACGCGCGCCTCGCTGCTCAGGCTGATGTGGGCGCCAGCGTGCACATTGCCGCGCACTTCGCCGTGGATGACCACATTCGGCACGCGGATCTCGCCATCGACCAGCCCCTGCGCGCCGATGGTCAGCAGCGCCTTGGCATCGTCGGCGATGACATTGCCGATCACCGTGCCATCCAGATACAGCACGCCGGAAAAATGCAGATCGCCGCGAAACTCGACGCCCTTGGCGATCAGCGTATCGACATTGCCATCGCGCACCACTTTCGGTGCCTTGTGCTTGTCACGTCCCAACATGCGAACTCCTTTTGGACAGGCCGCGCGGCCGGTAAGTTTGACGTTCCAGATCACATGCGGCCGGCAAGACCGCGTCGCCAGACGCGGGACAGGCGGTTCAACGCGCCGCCCGCGCCGGTGTTGCTGACGGCGTCGTCGCCGGCGTCGTCGCCGGCGTCGTCACAACAGCGGACGCCGGTTCAGTACCGGTGACCGGCGCCGTGACTGTCGTGGCGGCCGGCCAGGGAAACACCCGCTCGATGCTGCGCGCGCCGGCGCCATCGGGCGTTGCGATCACGCGGATCTCGCGTGGCCGGAAACCGGCCGGCAATTGCACATCGGTCTCCAGATTCTGGAAATACTGAAAGTCGAATCGGTTGGCGTTGGCGGCGGCACCGGAAAAAGCATCAAGGCCGCCGCTGATACCGCCACCGTCGCCGACAATGCTCACGCGCACGCGGCCTTTCACCGCTTTGTCGTGCTGGCGCAGCTGGGTGAGGATGGCGCGCACGCGATACCGCTCCTCGCTGCCGTAAGCGACGACAGTGACCGAATCAATCTGCAGGCCGCTCTTTTCACCGGCCGGATTCATGATGCCGCGGTAAAACTCGTTTTCCTTTTCCATTTCACGTACGCGATCCTGCAGCGTTTTCAGCGTGCTGCGCAGTTCTTCGCCGGCCAGTTCATCAACCTGACGCGCCTGCTCGATCACCGTGCGCTCGCGCTGCACCGTCTGCAGCTGCGTTTCCAGATCGCGCACCCGCGCCTCCAGCCGTTCCTGCTCATGGGTCAGCTGGCGGCGCACGAAACGGTCTTCGAGCCGGCCGGCAAAAAACGCCAGCACCAGCGCGAGCGCCACCGCCCCCCACAGGCGTACCCACCACCACGGTGAACGACGTTGCTGGATCACCAGCGAGGGACGCGGAACGGTTACGGGCATCTTCAACCTGACGACGGGAGGCGGGACGATTAAACTTCGCGCACGCGATTTTTGCGCGTACCGGCTTCACAGTGGTGCTGCAGGCGGTTCCGGCGGCACGAAAACGCGAGGGATTATGTCACTGCGGGAACGCACGCGGCTATCAGTGGATCGCATGCGCCAGCTGCCGGAACAGGCACGCTGGAGCCTGGCCAGCATGGACGCCATGCTGCTGCTGGCCCTGCTGGGCCTGCTCAGCGGCCTGCTCGCCGGCGGTGTGATCCTGTTGTTCCGGCTCTACACCGATGCGGCCTTGCTGATCTGGTTTGGCGAGCAATTGCGCGCCCAGGATTTCGAATCGCTGCCGGCGGAATGGCGATTGGCGCTGCCCATCATCGGCGGCGTGTCGGTCGGTATCGTGCTGCACTGGCTGCCGCGTCATGTGCGCGCCATCGGCATCGGCCATGTGCTGGAACGCCTCGCCACCCATCAGGGCAAGCTGCCGTTCAAGAACGCGCTGGTGCAGTTTTTTGCCGGCGGTCTGGTGCTGGCCTGCGGCCTGCCGGTGGGCCGCGAAGGTCCGGCCGTGCATCTGGGCGCCGCCATGTCCAGCCTCGCCGCGCGGGTCATGCGTCTGCCCAACAATTCGCTGCGCACCATGGTCGGTTGCGGATCAGCAGCAGCCATCGCCGCCTGCTTCAACACGCCGCTGGCCGGCGTCATCTTTGCGCTGGAAGTGGTGATGATGGAGTACAGCATCGCCAGCTTCGTGCCGATCATTCTCGCCGCCGTCACCAGCACGGTGATGGCGCGGCTGGCGTTCGGCAATCATGTCGCTTACGAAGTGCCGGCGCTGGATCTGGTGTCGCTGTGGGAAGTGCCGGTGATCATCCTGCTCGGCCTGCTTGCCGGCCTCTGGGCCAGCGGTTTTATCGCCAGCACCACGCGCCTCGCCACGCGTACCCGCAGCTGGCCGTTCTGGACCAAGCCGGCGCTGGCCGGCGTGGTCATCGGCGTGCTGGCGCTGGGCGTGCCGGAGATCATGGGCACCGGCTACGACACGGTGAGCGCCGCGTTTCACAACGACGTGCCATGGACCATCCTGATGTTCGCGCTGATCGGCAAAACCGCGGCCACGGCGCTCTGCTCGGGGCTCGGCGTGCCGGGCGGCACCATCGGCCCGTCGCTGTTCATCGGCGCGACACTGGGCGGACTGGTCGGCGTCGCCATGGAAAATTTCTGGCCCGGCCCGCAAAGCGGCACCGGCTTCTACGCCATGCTCGGCCTAGCGGCGCTGATGTCCGCCACGCTGCAGGCACCGATGTCGGCGCTGATCGCGCTGCTCGAACTGACCGGCAATCCGAACATCATCATGCCGGGCATGCTCACCGTGGTGCTCGCCAACCTGGTGGTCAGCCACGGTTTCAAACAGCGCTCGATCATTCACCTGCTGCTGAATTTGCGCGGCGTTGAGGTGCGCGTATCCCCGCTCACCGAAGCGCTGCGCCGGGTCGGCGTCGCCAACCTGATCGACACCAGCTTTGCGCTGATCAATCCGCAACTGTCACGCAGCGAAGCGGAAAGCGTGCTCGCCGGCGAACCGCGCTGGCTGCTGGTGCGCGACGGCGCCTGGCCGGGCGTGATGATGCACGCCACGGATCTGGCCCGCGCGCTGATCGAGGACAAAACCCTGTTCGGGAACAACAACGAAACCCTGAAAACCGACGACATTGCCGGACAGCAGGAGGCCCTGGTCGCGGTGCCGATACACGCCACGCTGGCCGAAGCACTCGACGCCATGAATGAACGCGAAGTCGATGCCGCTTACGTCTATCAGCGCGGCGCCGACGAGCGCATTGCCGGTGTGCTGACACGCGGCAAAATCGAGAGCTACTACAGCTATCGGGAGTCGCGCTGAACCTGTTTGACGTCAGCATGCAGGACCGGCACTGTCAGGCGCATGCCATCACTCACACCGGACCAGCATGGCGCGCAAATCCGATCGCCAGATCAACAACGGAGTACAAACAGATGTTGTGGCTGAAAGCCCTGCACCTCATCACCATGGTCACCTGGTTCGCCGGTCTGTTTTATCTGCCGCGCCTGTTCGTCTATCACACCCAGGTCAAGGACGAAGACAATAACGCGCGCTTCAAGATCATGGAACGCAAATTGTTCTGGGCCATCACCACACCCGGCGGCGTGCTGACGCTGATCCTCGGCACGGCAATGATCAGCAACTACGGCATGGATTGGTTCCGCCTGCAGGGCTGGCTGCACGCCAAACTCGCCCTGCTGCTGCTGCTCGCCGGTTTTCACATCTGGTGCGGAAAACTGCTCAACGAACTCGCCCGCAACCAGCGCCGCAGCGAAAAGTTTTACCGGCTCATCAACGAGATCCCGGTGATCCCGCTGATCGGCATCATCCTGCTGGCGGTGTTGCGGCCGTTTTGAACAGCGCGTTCGCCACACCGCCCGTACAACATTCTGCCAACCGGCCCGGCTTCACGACTGACAGAGCGAAAACCAGTGTCGACTGGATCACATTGCACAACCGGTGATAGCAAAGTACCGGTTTCCGCCCGAATCGGATGCGCCTCTCCAGAAGACAAGTGACGACACTGCAGCGTCGCAGCACATTCAGCCTGCGTCACGTTTGCTTCTGGAGACATGGACATGAAACATCTGCTTTTTCTCGCGCTGGCAGCAGCGTCGCTTTTGTACTCGGCAAGCAGTCAGGCGGGCCTGAGTTGCCCGCCCGGCAACCTGACCGGCGACGGCCTGTGCGCCGTCAAAAAAGGCGTATCCAAAACCTATACCGTTACCGGCACACCCGCCAGCATCTGGGCCTCCAGTGGCAGCTGGAAACGCAAGCTGGGTGACGGCAACTGGGTGAACGGCGGCAGCATTGGCAACAAAGCCACCAGCTTCAGCACCGCGCTGTCCAGCCTCGGCAAATACTCGCTGTACGCGGTGATCAATGGCACCAGGAAACTGTGCGCCTACGACCCTGAAGTCGGCCGTGTGATCTGCGAAGAAGGCGATGCGTTTACAACCACCGGCCAGCTCTCGGTCTGGTCGATCAACTAGGTAGCCCATCGTCCGAACCGGCCGGCAGCGTGCAGACACGACACGCTGTCGGCTGGCTTCCGCGCTCGCCCCGTGCCCGGAAGCCATCTGCCGCGATCAGGAAGACTTGCATGCGACATCGGCACAGCGCCCGCGCACCACTTTTTGTCACCAGTGTTCTGGTCATCGCACTGGCAATTTATTTCGTTGCGATAGCACCGGACGATTCCATCAGCGTCAGCACGACACACACGACACCGCGAACAGCAACTCCTGTTGCGCCGCTGGTCGCGTCGCGCACAACAGGCGAGTCACACACATCACCGCTTACAACCGGTTCATCGCCGTCCGCCAATGACCAGGCGAACATTGATCTCTGGCGCGAGCAAAGCGGAATGAACCTGCTGGAAGAAGCGGCCTACATTTACACCCGCAGCGCCGGCATGTCGGACAGCATCCGCTCCGAATACGCGGCTTACAGTGTCGAGCAACTGATGCGCATGGCCGACGACGGCGACAGCAAAGCCGCGTTTCTGGTCGGCCTGAATGACACGCTTCCACCGGAACAGCAACAGCGGTATCTGGAGCGCAGTTTGCTGACCGGCAACTACACGCTGGCGGCCTTTCAGATCGCCATGGTCCATGAGAACGCACAACTGCAGACGCATTCACCATTGATGCTGCGACTCGAACAGAATGGACTCGGACAGAACAGTTCAGGCCAGAACAACAGCGCACTGACTGACAGCGACATGAATTACCTGGCCTGGCTGAGCACTGCCGCGGCGCTCAATGATGTGTTCAGCCAGAACCTGCTGGCGCAGCGGCTGCTACCGCATCTGGGCGAAACGGAGATTGCCGCGATCCGCGCCCGCGCTGACGACAATCTGCGACGGCTGAATGCCCAGCGAAACGCGGCAGGGCAAACCAGCCTGCGTCCCGCACCGGTAACGCCCGCCGTGCGCGAATACGTGACCGGGTTGTATCGCGAAGAGCCCTGAGTTCCCCGCGCACACCGTTGCCGGCGTCAGACTGGTCGCGGCAGGACAAACTTGCCCTACTGCTCGCCTGTTGTCACATCCGGTAAAAAATGTGCTCTACGAACTCGCACGCAACCAGCCTCGGCGAAATGTTTTTCCGCGTCATCAACAAGTCCCTGTGTTCCCGCGAATCAGCGCCATTCTGCTGGCTGTGTTGCGACCCTTTTGACGATGAGCCAAACAGAGCAATCACCGGAATTCCGAAACGAGTCTAGCTCGGCCGATAGGGAATGGCTGAGTATGAAACACGCCCAGCCACTTCGCCGAATCCCAGTTTTCTCAGCATTATGCGCACTGCCTCCAAACGCATCTCATGAGCTTGCGTGGGCCCAACAATCAGTCTTGCTATCAGATTGTCAAGGCGGCTTCCACCTTCGACCAAATCATCGACGCTGCAAAGGTCAAGCTTTAGCTTCGGCTGAATCATCCCTGACGCGACGTGATAATCAATGAGACCTGACAGTTTTACCTTCGTAAATGGTGGGCAGTAGACAAGCCGCCACTCTTTTTCCTCGGAGAAACCCACGTCTTTGGTAAAAAGACCTTCCCTAAAGGCCAGCCCGACCATCCAGGAGGCAACTTCATCCAGCTCACTGTTCGTCACACTCTTCGGCATCTTGGAGATCATCAAACGGAATGCATCAAAGAAGCGACTGACTCTTTCCTCTTGCGTTTTGTACGTCACACTATCAAAAATCAGAACCGGTCTGAATTCATCTGTTTTCCTGAATTTCTTCACATCAAAAACCAATGCCACGCCCGCTCCATTTGCACCATAAGCTCGCCACATGGAAAGTGTCCCATGGTCATCACTTCCTTTGTGCTCAGAGAATGACGCCACATACGTACCTGACGCATACCTGGTAAAGAAATCGAGTTCAGTCAGTTGATAGCGAGAAAACAATTTTTGCAGGGTTTCGTCCCGAATCGGCGTGCCGACAGCACGGCTCAGCCCTTGTTTTGCAGCAGCAAGCCCACCGATCAGCTCGCTGTAATCATTCATAAAGGCAGGGTTCGACAACCATATCTGTGAACTTTTTAGAATCCCCTCCAATGCTTCCATCGATGTGTAGTGCGCGACAAAGTCTGGCCGGTTTTTTGCTGCGGGTATGCTTTGTCCCATCGCCGCGTACACATCTGCAAGTCGCTCACTGACATCAACGGCAGACATCTGGTTCTCCTCAAAGCAGGACCAAATCACCACGAATCACAAACAGTGGCGCATCTTCGCAGTCGTTGTAAACGACCACGTTCTTAGAACGTGGTCTTGCACTTTGCCCCCTGGAAGGGGGC
>JAYSEY010000031.1:0-13383 GCA_041913605.1 Permianibacter sp. | reverse complement strand
TTGGTGTCCGGGACCTCTGATTATGCGTGGATCGAGTTTAGGGGGGACTTACAATCCAAAACATACGAGTCCCATTTTGATGGGTCAAGTTGATGGATTTTTTTGTCGGCAATATCAATAAAGACATAACCATCTTTTGTAAGGGCTGAAACTGCCTTTTGTGCCGCTTCCTCACGACTGGTCGCTGAAACGAATACGGGAACGAAGGCGCCAGCCAAGTTGGCAGGCATTTCTGTACTGGTGCCGCGCTCGATATGTATGTTTATGAGGAAGAATAAATTTTCTCCTTCAGGCGACTTTTTCTTAAAAAATGACAGCATGCTCACACACCTAACGCAGAATTAACGGGCCATGCGGAGCGTAGCGTAGCATGGTCCCAGCGGGCAACGCCCGCGAGTTGAATGACGGGTTAGGCATTTTTTGCTCTGCGCTTACTTATGGCTTCTTTAGAAAACATTAAGGCGCGACCAATAACCCAAGAAAATGTAGCCAGAATTAAACCTGGAACCCACCCAAACATTAGAGCAAAAACATTTTTGGCTCCATCGCCGTCGTAGATCGCCTGAATCTCCTCTTGGTTTTTCGCTAACGATAAATCTATGGCATCAACGATGAAACGGCTCAATAGCAATGAACCCCACACAGATAAGGTTGCTACAAAAATGCGCAATGCTGTTTTTTTGCCATTAGTGAAGTTGTTGCCAACGTTCACGATTATTATTGGCAAAGAGATAACGCCGACAAAAAGGATTAACTTGTAGTGATGGTACATATGCCTAACGTGAAGTAGACCCCATAAATGGGGCGTTTTTCTACACCAAAAAAGGTGCATAACACCTTTTCACCGTGGCTAACGCTTTGAATACTTTCGAGGTTAGACCTGTTTATTCACCCAATACCCAAGGATGGATTATGGGATGAACGCGCCGCCCAAGTTACTGGATCAGATGCGGAATGTCATCCGCACCAAGCATTACAGCATGAGCACGGAGCAGGCCTATCTGCAGTGGGTTCGCCGGTACATTCTGTTCCACGGCAAACGGCACCCCCGAGACATGGGGGCTGAGCATCTGGAGTCTTACCTGACGCATCTTTCCGTCCAACGCCGGGTATCAGCAGGCACGCAGAATCAGGCATTGTCGGCCTTGCTGTTTCTTTACAAGGAATCACAGCCTCAAGTTTGAAGCGATCCACGGCGAACGACGCGCGACGCGCGCGGGCGCACGTATTCGAGTACATCGAGGTGTACTGCAATCGCCAGCGTCGCCATTCGAAACTTGGCTATCTCAGCCCGATGGCGTTTGAGCTGGAACGAGTCGCTTAGTCTGGTGTCCGGGAGTTTGGGGCAGGATCAAGAGTCCGGCTCTGCGCTGCGCGCCGGCCGGTATGACAGTGCGTTGCAGACCGACAGATAGCCCGTTCATGTTGACGCCAAAAAAAAAGGCCCGGCATCGAGCCGGGCCCTGGACAAGGGCGGGAGCGTTTGCCGTTGCGGCGTCGCTCCCGCAAACACAGGAGACACTACACAGGACACAAACTACAGGGGACACACACTTGCAGACTGGAGACACTTCCGTGAACACCCTCACGGTACTGCTTGCACCACTGCAAACAGTGATGCATGGACACGCGATGTCCCTGCGGGTTCAGTCTCTGCCGTGCAGTGTCAATATTCCCGTGCACCGGCAACCGGAACTCGCCACATCGCCGGACCAGTATAGAAGCCCGCCTGCTACCGGCATGGCCCGCGCACGCTCAGGCAAGCTGCGGCAATTCAGGCTTTTTCCGGCTTCCGGCTGCACTGAGGCCGTTTTTCATTCCTGTGTGTTCTGAGCACGAATGCCTTGCTGCATTTGTATTCTTACGCGCCCTGCCCTGCCGGCGTGTCGGCGTGGGGCTGCGCGTTTGCATCGCGACTGGGGCTGCATCGCGGCTGAGGCTGCATAGAGCGTTCGGCTGGACCAGGCTTGCGTGGCCGCGTGCGGCTGATGTGAGGGCGCCGGGCGTTCCTGCCGGCTCAGTCCTCGTGACGCGGTTGCAGGGTGAAGCTGAAGCGCGCGCCATGTCCCGGTGAACCCTCGGCCCAGATCCGCCCGCCGTGGCGCTGGACGATGCGCCGGCAGGTGGCGAGGCCAATGCCGGTACCTTCGAACTGCCCGGAGGGATTCAGCCGCGAGAACGGCACGAACAGTTTCGGCGTTTGTTCCGGCGCAAAGCCGATGCCGTTGTCTTGCACGAAGTACACCAGCTCGCCATCCACACGTTCGGCGCCGAAGGTGATCATGGGCTGTTCCTGTTCGCGGCTGAATTTGCGGGCGTTGTTGAACAGGTTGGTGAGCAGCACGCGCAGCAGTTCCGGGTCGGCCGGCGCGCGCAAGCCGGGCGCGATGTGCCAGTTGATGCGTTTCTCGTCGGCTTCGCCGGTCACCATGTCGTGCACGACATGCGCGGCCAGCGTCGAGACATCGACATCGATGCGCTGCAGTTGATCGCTGCCGGCTCGCGACAGCAACAGGAATGCATTGACCAGCTCTCGCAGCCGTTCGGCGGCGGTGTTGATGCGCTGCAGATAGCCCTGCACATGCGTCGGCAGCGCGTCGGCTTCGTCGTCGATGAGCATGCGACTGAAGCCTTCGATGGCGCGGATCGGCGCGCGCAGATCGTGCGACACGGAATAGGTAAACGCCGCCAGCTCGTCATTGATCGCCTGCAATTGCGCCGTGCGTTCGTCGGCTTTCTGTTCCAGCGTCTGGGTCAGCGCCAGGATCTCGGCTTCGTGGCGGCGCTGCTCGGTAACATCTTCGTTGCAGGTGACGTAGGCACTGAGCGCGCCCTCACGATCAAACACCGGCACACCACGCACCTGCACCCAGACTTCGCGACCATTGCCATGCAGCAAGCGGTAACTGAAATCGGCTGCACGCGGCTGTGCGAACAGCGAATCAAGTTGCTGGCGCAGCGCCGGCAGATCCTCGGGATGCACGGCGGACAGCCAGGCTTCTGTGCTGGCGGTTTCGGCGCTCAGTCCGATCATGCCGAGCCAGCAATCGTTGGCGAAGATCAGTTTGCGCTGGCTGTCCATTTCGCAGATCCCCACCGGGATCAGGCGCGCCATGGAGCGGAATCGCTGCTCGCTTTCGATCAGCCGTTCTTCCACACGCTTGAACGAGGTGAAATCCTGCACCTGACCAATGAAATGCAAGGCACGGCCGCTGGCATCGCGGGCAACGGTGACGGTGATCAGTGCCCAGAACATTTCGCCATCCTTGCGGATGAAACGTTTGCGCGCCTGCAAAAAGGGCATGTCGCCGCTGAGCATGGCTTTCATGTTGCTGCGACTTTCCTGCTGCTCATCGGGATGCACCAGATGCATGTAGGTCATGTGCAGCAGATCGGCATCGCTGTAGCCGGTCATGGTGCAAAACGCGGTGTTCACCTGCAGGAATTTGCCCTCCGGTGAAACCAGCGCCAGACCGCTCGCTGCCTTGTCGAACGCGGTTCGAAAACGGATCTCGGCGTCGGTGCGGGCCTGCAAGGCCTTGCGCAATTCGGTGACGGCGGCGACCAGCACCCAGTTCATGACGCCCAGCGTTGCGATCGCAACTTGCAGGCGCAGCAGCAGGAAGCTGCGCGCTTCACCTTCGGGCATGTCCAGATGTGTGACGCCGACCATCGCCGCTGCATTGATGGTGAACACGGCGGCAAACGCTTCGCGCGCGCCCATGCGCAGCACCGGCCAGAACATCAGCGGAAACAGCACGTACATCAGCGTCGGGTCGCCGCGATAAATGCTGGGCGAGCTGAACACCGCCGAACTCAGCAGCAACAGCGCAATGGCCCAGATCAGGCGCTCGCTGATCTGCGCGTCGCCTTCCAGTTCCGGTTTCTGCAACAGGCTCAGGATCAGCGGCGACAGCGTCAGCATGGCCGCCATGTCTGACAGCCACCAGGCCCGCCACAACGCCAGTGTGTCGATTGGCGCGGTAGCACCCATGGCCTGACCGGCGGTGACGCCGGCAATGGCGCCCAGCGCATAGGGCAGCACGGCTGCGGCGCCGAGCATCAGCACGGTGGTGCGCAATTGGCCGAAGGGTGACTGCGGCTCCGGGCACACCTGACGGGCGGCCAGCACGGCCAGCACTGACGCGGAAGCGGTTGCCGTTGCGTAGGCCAGCGCCAGCGGAAAACTCAGGCCACTGATCACGCTGAACAGCAGCGGGCCAATGATGGCGGCCGGGAAGTAGCGCAGGCCGAAATGAAACAGCACGGCGAAATCGAGCCCGGCCGGCAGCCAGAGCGCGTAGATGTTTGCTGACACCGGCGCAATGGCGGAACCGAGTTCGGCCAGCGCGATCTGGAGCAGCACATACACCGCAAGTCGCGCGGCATACAAACCCCGCCCCTGATGGGCGCGGGAAAAAAACGGCCAGCGACTGGTCACTGCGGCAAGGTCCCCCTGAATCCCTGAAACCGGTGCATGACACCGGAAAGTCGCCCGGCCCTGTTTGTTCTGCGGCCGGTTCGTCGCTCTGTCCTGTCAGCCCGCCATCGAGCCGAAACGCTCCTGCAACATGGGTTTCAACGCAAACGCGATCAGTTTGCCGGCCTGCTCCAGATAGGCCACCTGCTGTGCCGACCACTGCATGTAGTCGTTGAGCTGTTCACAGCAAAACACGCCGACCAGCTGGCCATTGATACGAATGCCGACGTCCAGCAGGGAAAAGATGTTGTTTGGCTCGAAGTACAGGCTGCCGAAGCAGGCGGTGGCTGGATGCTCGAAGCCATTGCTGGCGACGATCTCACCGTCGCGGCGCATGGCTTCAAAGTACGGCGCGAAATCGTCTTCGGACAGGCGGGCGCCGCTGAAGTGTTGCTGCTTCTCGGCGTCGAACAGGCTCAGGCACTCAATCTCGCTGAGCAACGGACTGCTGTACAACCACAGGCTGGCGCGCGAGCAGCCCACTTCATGCGTGATCAGGCGGGTCAGCTCGTGGAAAAACGGTTCGGCTGCCAGCTGCTGGTCGCGAAATGACTTGATCAGCAGCAGCAGCGGTGTCTGGTCGAACATGCGGGCGCTCCGCGCGGAGGATGCAGCAAGTCAAGCCGGCGCCCGGCGAATGGTCAAGCCGGCGGACAGGATTCAATTTGTTACTTTATTGCGTTCAAGTACAATGCGCGCCCTGCCTCAAGGACCCGCCATGACCCTGCTGCTCTGCAGTCTCGCCGCCCTGGCCATCGCGCCGGCCCTGTATGGCTGGCTGCATCGCTGGCGCCGGCTGCACAACCTGTTCGACACCCTGCTGATCATCATCGTGGCGCTGATGGTGCTGGCCGAAGTCATGGTGGAAAGCTATGGCCATATCGGCTGGCAGGGACCGCTGATCGGCATCGCCGGCATGGCCGTGCCCAGTCTTATCGAGCAGGGGTTTTCCCGTCTCGCCCTGCCTACCCACCGGCTGACCACGGTGCTCGGACTGGTGGCGCTGACCCTGCATTCGCTGATGGACGGCGCGACGCTGAGCAGCAATCACGAAAATCTCGCCGCTGTTGCCGTAGTGCTGCACCAACTGCCACTGGGCATCGCCGTGTGGTGGCTGGTGCGTCATGCACTCGGTCGCAACGCCGCCATCATCGTGCTCACCGGCATGGGCGTGGCCACTGTCATCGGCTACCTGCTGACGCAAAGCCTGCTGCCCCTGCTGACGCAATCGACAACGACGGCGGTGCAGGCCTTCCTCGCCGGCTCGCTGCTGCACATCCTCGTGCACCGGCGCAAACCGCGTCACGATCACAACTGACGCCGTTCGCGCTCACAGCTATCAATTCCGGTTCGCGTGCCGGCCGAACGCAAATCTGCGCGCGGCTCACGACAGCTCAGACGGCGCGCTAGATCACCCCACCCGCGCGCAGCGCGGCAATTTCCGCCGCTGACAAACCGACACGCGTCGCCAGCACTTCAGCCGTGTTTGCGCCCAGTGCCGGCGGTGCCGATTCATAGCGCACCGGTGTCGCCGAAAAACGCACCGGATTGGCGACCTGCGGAATGGCCGCGCCATCCGCGGCTGGCAGGGAAAAATGCATCTGGCGAAATTGCGCCTGCGGATCGGCAAACGCATCGTGCAGATCATTGACCGGTGACGCCGGCACACCGGCATCAGTAAATGCTGCCAGCCAGTACGCGCGCGACTGACGTTGCAACACGTCACTGATCAATGACACCAGCGACTCGCGATGCTGCACGCGCGCCGCGTTGCTGGCGTAACGCGGATCGTCGGCCAATGCCGGCAAACCCAGCACCTCACAGCAACGGCGAAACTGCGTGTCATTGCCCACGGCCAGCATCAGGTGACTGTCAGCGGTGGCAAAAGCCTGATAGGGAACGATGTTCGGATGCGCACTGCCGTGCCGCGATGGCGCTTCGCCGCTGACCAGATAATTCATCGCCTGATTGGCCAGCCAGGCGAGCTGCGTGTCAAACAGGGCCAGATCAATATGCTGGCCTTCACCGGATTTTTCGCGCGCATGCAGCGCCGCCAGAATGGCATTGGCGGCGTACATGCCGGTCATCAAATCGGCCACCGCTACGCCCACTTTCACCGGCCCGCCGCCCGCTTCCTCATCGGGTTTGCCGGTAATGCTCATCAACCCGCCCATGCCCTGAATGATCGCGTCGTAACCGGGACGCTGCGCGTACGGGCCGGTCTGGCCGAAGCCGGTGATCGAGCAATACACCAGCCGCGGGAACTGCGTGCGCAAGCTGGCGTAATCGAGGCCGTATTTCGCCAGTCCGCCAACTTTGTAGTTCTCAACCAGCACGTCGCAATCCGCCAGCAACGTCTTCAGGATCTGCTGGCCTTCCGGCCGGGTGAAGTCCAGCGTAACCGACTGCTTGTTGCGGTTGGCGGCCAGAAAATATGCCGCTTCCCGGTCACCGGCTGCATTCATCACCTGCCACGGCGGCCCCCAGCGTCGGGTGTCATCACCCTCGCCCGGCTTTTCGATCTTGATCACCGTGGCGCCAAAATCGGCCAGCAACTGCGTCGCCCAGGGGCCGGCCAGAATGCGGCTCAAATCGAGAACGGTAATGCCCTGCAAAGCGCTCATGCGCAGACTCCTGATGCAGACACACGGAAACAGACAGGTCGGTCAGCATAGCTTTTTTGCGTCGGAAAACATGCAAGCTCTGTCATTCCGGAAACGGCAACGCCGTTATCCGGAATCTCCCGCGACAACGACCGGGTCCGCCCCAGCGGTAAATGACCTGATGTGCGTTTCCTGATGGAGATTCCGGATCGATGACGGGCATCGTCCGGAATGACAATGGACAGGAATCTGATTGGATATCTCTCCCGCTCGTACCGCAAATTGTCCCTGCACTGTTCGCCCTGAGCCCATCGTCAAGCTCAGGACAGGCTTCATCAAAGCGGGGAGCGGCTCGCTGTACTGAAACTTCGACCGAAAAAAAAGGAGGCTCGCGCCTCCCCTTTTTCATTTCTGCAAGCGCCTGATCAGAGCGCCGCCAGCACGGCATCACCCATGCCGCGCGTACCGACTTTCTGCTTGCCTTCGGTGTAGATATCACCGGTGCGATAACCCTGCGCCAGCACTTTCTTCACCGCCGCTTCGATACGGTCGGCAGCGGCGACTTCGTTCAGCGAGTAACGCAGCATCATCGCGACCGACAGGATCATGGCCAGCGGGTTGGCCAGATCTTTTCCGGCGATATCCGGCGCCGAACCGTGAATCGGTTCGTACAGGCCCTTGTTGTTCTCGTCCAGCGACGCCGAGGCCAGCATGCCGATGGAACCGGTCAGCATCGACGCTTCGTCCGAGAGAATGTCGCCGAAAATATTGCCGGTCACCATGACGTCAAACTGCTTGGGATTGCGGATCAGCTGCATCGCAGCGTTGTCGACCAGCATGTGCGACAGCTCGACATCCGGGTATTCCTTGCTGACTTCAGTGACCACGTCGCGCCACAACTGCGTGCACTCCAGCACGTTCATCTTGTCCACCGAGCAAAGCTTCTTGTTGCGCTTCTGTGCAGTCTTGAACGCAACGTGGGCGATGCGACGGATCTCGCTTTCGCTGTAGATCATGGTATTGAAACCAACGCGCTCGCCATTGCGCATTTCGATGCCGCGCGGCTCGCCGAAATAGATGTCACCGACCAGTTCACGGATGATCATGATGTCGAGACCCGCCACCACATCGGCGCGCAGCGTCGAGGCACTGGCCAGCTCGGCGTAAACAGATGCCGGACGCAGGTTGGCAAACACGTTCATGGCCTTGCGAATCGCCAGCAGGCCACGCTCGGGGCGCTGTTCACGCGGCAACGTGTCGTACTTCGGACCGCCCACCGCCGCCAGCAGCACCGCATCCGCAGCCAGTGCCAGTTTCAGCGTTTCATCCGGCAGCGGTTTGCCGGTGGCGTCGACCGCGCAACCGCCGATCAGCGCGGTTTCGGTTTCAATGTCGAGGCCGTCTTTCTTCAGCGCATCCAGCACGCGCACTGCCTGGGCCATGATCTCCGGACCAATGCCATCACCCGGCAGCAACAGAATTTTTTTGCTCATCGTCATTTCCTTGGTGCCGTCATCCCAGAGCGGGCACAACAGCAAATCGGTTTGGGAAAACAGCTGTCACTTTCTCCGCCGCAACCAGGCAGCGAATCTGCACATTCCCCCTTCTCAGCGAGAAGGGAAAGCCAGCAAATCTCCCCTTCTTTTCAGGAAGGGGTTGGGGGTGGTTCGAATTACGAGATACGCAGCGTAATCCGCCCCAACTCCCCTCCTCAGCGAGCAGGGTAAGCAGACATTCAGCGGATCGCGCCAAACAGCCACGGGCGCTCGCTGCGGCGCTTTTCTTCGAAAGCCTTGATAGCTTCGACATGCTGCAGGGTCTGACCGATGTCATCCAGACCGTTGACCAGCACATGTTTGCGCGGTGCATCGATGTCGAACTTGACCACCGTGCCGAGCGACGAGGTGATGCTCTGGTTCGGCAGATCGACGGTCAGCGTATAGCCTTCATTCGCTGCGCATTCGGCCATCAGTTTGTCGATCACGTCATTGCCGACGATGATCGGCAGGATGCCGTTCTTGAAGCAGTTGTTGAAAAAAATGTCCGCGTAGCTCGGCGCCAGGATGCAGCGAAAGCCGTAGTCCAGCAGCGCCCAGGGCGCGTGTTCACGCGACGAACCGCAACCGAAGTTTTCCCGCGTCAGCAGCACTTGTGCGCCTTTGTAGCGCGGCTGGTTGAGCACGAAATCCTTGTTCAGCGGACGGTTCGTGCAATCCATGCCCGGTTCGCCGTGATCGAGATAACGCCATTCATCAAACAGGTTGGGGCCGAAGCCGGTGCGGTTGATCGACTTCAGGAACTGTTTGGGAATAATCGCATCGGTATCGACGTTGGCGCGATCCAGCGGAGCAACCAGGCCTTTCAGTACAGTGAACTTATCCATGATCGCTCCTTAAAACGCGCGCACATCAACAAAGTGGCCGGCAATCGCCGCCGCGGCCGCCATCGCCGGGCTGACCAGATGCGTGCGACCACCCTGCCCCTGACGACCTTCGAAATTGCGGTTCGACGTCGATGCGCAATGTTCGCCCGGTTGCAGACGATCGGCGTTCATCGCCAGACACATCGAGCAACCCGGTTCACGCCATTCAAATCCGGCATCAAGGAAGATCTTGTCCAGACCTTCTTTTTCGGCCTGGATTTTCACCAGACCCGAACCCGGCACCACCATCGCCTGTTTGATGGTCGATGCCACTTTCTGGCCACGTGCCAGTGCGGCTTTGGCGACATCGGCAGCTTCGCGCAGATCTTCAATGCGCGAATTGGTGCACGAACCGATGAACACGCGGTCCAGTTTGATGTCGGTGATTTTCTGATCCGCTTGCAGGCCCATGTACTCCAGCGCGCGACTGATGCCTTCGCGTTTCACGGCATTGCTTTCGCGGGCCGGATTCGGCACCCGCGCATGCACCGGTGCGACCATTTCCGGCGACGTGCCCCAGGTGACTTGCGGTTCAATGTCGGCCGCATCCAGTTCCACCACGGCATCGTAGTGCGCGCCGGCATCCGAATGCAGCGTGCGCCAGTAAGCGACGGCCTTGTCCCAGTCAGCGCCTTTCGGTGCATAGGGACGGCCTTGCAGGTAATTGATCGTGGTTTCGTCGCACGCAACCAGACCGACACGCGCGCCGGCTTCAATTGCCATGTTGCAGATGGTCATGCGGCCTTCAACCGACAGTCCCTGAATGGTGTCGCCACCAAATTCAATGGCGTAGCCGGTGCCGCCGGCCGTGCCGATTTTGCCGATCACGGCCAGCACAATGTCTTTGGCGCCAACACCGGCACCGAGTTTGCCGCTGACTTTCACCAGCATGTTTTTCGATTTTTTCTGCCACAGGCATTGCGTGGCCAGCACATGCTCGACTTCCGAGGTGCCGATACCAAAAGCAATCGCGCCGAAGGCGCCGTGCGTGGCGGTATGCGAATCGCCGCAGACAATGGTCATGCCCGGCAGTGTTGCGCCCTGCTCCGGGCCGATCACGTGGACGATGCCCTGACGCACATCGCTCATCTTGAATTCGACGATGCCGTATTCGTCGCAGTTCTTGTCCAGGGTTTCCACCTGCAGACGCGAGATCGGATCGGCGATGCCCCTGGCACGGCCTTCGGTGGGCACGTTGTGATCCGGCACCGCGAGGTTGGCGTCGATGCGCCAGGGTTTGCGCTTGTTGATCTTCAGGCCATCAAAGGCCTGCGGACTGGTGACTTCGTGCAGCAGCTGGCGGTCGATATACAGCAGTGAATTGCCTTCCGGCGATGTGAGCACCAGATGCTCATCCCACAGCTTGTCGTACAGGGTACGCGCGGTCATGGTCGTCCTCGTCCTTAGCGTGAAACGGTCCGGCGAACGCCGGACCGGAGCCCGGCCGCCCTTGCTGCAGGCGGCCTTGGCAAACAGGCCCACAGACTAGTGCGCGCTAGCCGATAACGCCAATTGCATTTTTTTATCTTTTGGATTCCAATCAGGAATGACCTAGCCACCGGTCCAGATCATGGACTCCGCCCTGCTGCATGCCTTTGTCGCCGTCGCCGAAACCGGCTCGTTCTCGCGCGCCGGCGAAACCCTGCACCTGACCCAGCCCGCCGTCTCCAAACGCATTGCCGGACTGGAACAGGAACTCGGCCAGCGGCTGTTCGACCGTGTCGGCCACGCTGTGCACCTGACGCCGGCCGGCCAGACCCTGCTGCCGCGCGCCCGGGAGCTGCTGCTCGCCATCGACGACACTGCCCGCGCGCTGCGCAATCTCGATGGCGACGTCGCCGGCACGCTGCGCATTGCCACCTCGCACCACATCGGCCTGCGGCGTCTGCCGCCGGTGCTGCGTGAATACACCCGCCGTCATCCGCAGGTGAAACTGGAATTCGATTTCGTCGATTCCGAACAGGCTTACCACGAGGTCGAACAAGGCAGCCGCGAGCTGGCCATCATCACCCTGCCGGATCAGGAGGAAGGCAATGTCGCTGCCCATCGCATCTGGAATGAACGGCTGATCGCCTGCGTGCACCGCGAACATGTTCTCGCCTCACAGGGACAACTGCCGGTGGCCGCGCTCGGCGCCCACCGCGCCGTACTGCTTGGCGGCCACACCTTTACCCAGCAGCGCATCAACGACGTGTTTCGCGATCATCAGGTCAGCCTGCACGACGCCACCAGCTCGACCTATCTGGAAGCGATTGCCATGCTGGTCAACGCCGGACAGGGCTGGGCGCTGCTGCCCGACATCATGATCGGCGGCGATCTGGTGGCGCTCGACACGACGCCGGCGATTGCCATACACCGCGTGCTCGGTGTCGTGCATCATCGTGCCCGGACGCTGTCCAACGCTGCGCGCGCCATGGTGGCGCTGCTCTGTGAACAGGCAGCCCTTCCCGACCCGGCGGAGACTCAGCGAAATGAAATGGCGCGGACGTGAACAAAGCAGCAATGTCGAAGACCGGCGCGGTCAGCGCATGGGCGGTGGAGGTCTGTTCAAGGGCGGCATCGGTGGCATCGTTCTGCTGCTTGTCGCCTGGTATTTCGGCATCGATCCGCAGTTGCTGATGCAGGGCGCCGAAACGTTGTCGCCGCCAGCCAGCACGCGGCAATCCGGCCCGTCGCCGGAAACAACGGCAAACGGTCTGCCGGTGCAGGACGAACATGCGCAATTCATCGCCACCGTGCTCGCCGACACCGAAACCGCGTGGCAGGACATTTTCCGCGTTCGCCAAAGCCGCTATCAGGAGCCGCGACTGGTGCTGTTCACCGATGCCACGCCCACCGCTTGCGGCACCGGCCAGTCGGCGATGGGGCCGTTCTATTGTCCGGCCGACCGGCAGGTGTACATCGATCTGGGTTTCTATCGCGAGCTGTCACAGCGCTTCGGCGCACCCGGCGATTTCGCACAGGCCTATGTGATCGCCCATGAAGTCGGCCATCACGTGCAAAACCTGCTCGGCACCGCAAGCGAAGTGCATGCCCAGCGACAACGCGTATCAGAAGCCGAAAGCAATGCACTCAGCGTGCGCATGGAATTGCAGGCCGATTGCTACGCCGGCGTCTGGGCGCACTTCGCGCAGAACAAGGGCTATCTGGAAGCCGGCGACATCGACGAAGCGCTGACCGCCGCCAGCGCCATCGGTGATGACACCCTGCAAAAACGCGCACGCGGCACCGTGGTGCCGGAGAGCTTCACGCACGGCAGCGCCGCGCAGCGTCAGCACTGGTTCCGTCAGGGCTGGCAGAGCGGTCGCCCGGAAGATTGCAACACGTTTGGCCGCGAAGAATTCTGAGCTGGAATTGCCAACGCGGAATCTGGCGTCAGAAAGAAACAGTGATACGGACCAGTCAGCGACGACCGGCCCAAAAAGTCGAAGCTGCAAAGCTCGCCAGAGAAACGGGGCCCCTTCCGCGCCAGCCGGCGATTCGATGCCAGCGGCCGGGTGCGCCGGCAGGGACAGCCGGCGCAGCGTTGATAAGGCAGGACGCCGCATCAACGCGTGACCGAAGCCGATGGCGTCGAAGCGACGGGCATATCCGCTCGAAGCAACAGCACAGTTCTGGCGCGGCCGGGGCGTGTTTCTTTGCCTTCTTTCTTTGCACGAGCAAAAAAAGAAGGTCGCCCGCCGGTGCGAATACCGGCGATCCCGAATCACGAGATCCAGTCGATTAATCTGCCGGAGCTGATGATGTTGGGCTTCGTTCCCCAGCCCCGCAGCAGTCAGTCCAAGTAAATTTTTTACGCTGCAAACCAGCGCACACCGGTTCTCCCTCCTTCTCAAGGAGCATCTGTGTTCCAAATCAAGCGGTCGTGGCGATTTTTT
>JAYSEY010000030.1:0-21745 GCA_041913605.1 Permianibacter sp. | reverse complement strand
CATTTGTTTGATTTGGCAGGGAATTTTGTGGGGATCCGCCAAAGTCTGACCCCAATTTCCCCCCCTCATCACAAAGACTTCCTTCTGTCGCGCCCAACTCATCGTGAACAACCGGACAAAGAGCCGATACAGTCTGGGGTAGATAGTACTTCAGACTGTTCTTCGCACCCTCCCAAAAAACCACCAACTGCTCCTTGTTTCTATGCGTCGCCAGAATAGTCACGGCATCTTGCGCAAGGTACGGCTCAAGAAAGCCTTGTCGCTGCAATGTCTCGTTCAGCGCGGCCAGCGCTACATCTGGCTTGTTGATTGCCATGGCGGACGCGGCAAGTTTTCGGGTAATTTTACTGAGATGTTTGTTGTCCTTCTCAGTGTCAATTGCCTTTTCAAAATATCCAATCGCCTCATCATGTTTCTCCAGAGACGCCATGACACCGCCAAGACTGTGGTAGAGAAACGATGGCTTGTTGGCTATTTTGGCGGCATCCATGTGAAGTTTAATTCCTGCCGATAACTCCTTCTCAGTCATACCACCTTTTCGACCGTCGTACTCATGCCGCTCGAACTCAATGATCGCACGCATATACATCCCAAAATAGGAGCATCGGTCAGCGCTTGACACAGCAGCCGCGATGCGTTGCGCAGCTTCATAGTTTCCGGAATCCAGCTCTGCAATAAACTTGTTCAGTTCAGCCAGGTGCCGCTTCTCGTCATCCGTATTCATTGTCTTGCACGTGAATTCGGAGTTGCTTTCACAAGCAAGCAAGAACAAAGACAAGACAACGATGAATCTGAGAATTTTCACTTCTTTGCCCTTCAAATGTAGTTGCGGGAGCGCCGGTGTCAGGCCATACATTTGACACATCTTCACCTCTCCACCCGTACTCGCGCACAGTGTAACGCCTGACTCCGTCGCTTTCCTTCACGCTTTCTTTCGAACAATTAATTCGGGGATGTGGCCCGCATCGGCGGCATGTCTCCCGGCGCAGCAGCATTCTTCGGCTGGCGGCGCTGCGTACTTCCCAACCACCCTCTGTCTCCGTCCTTGCAAAGGAGGGAGAACCCGGACCTGCAGTTTGTGTGCTTTGGCTGGCATCCGCCCAGACGCCGATTCGCTCCGCCTGATCGAAGGTATTTCATTGGCCGCGCAAACCCGCCATCGGCGAGGCAAGCGGCCTCTCGTGTGACCTGCTCCCTGTGGGCCAGCCAGGCGCTTAGAACTGCCAGCGCCACAGCGCCGTCAATTGCCGCTCGCGCCGGTCGACGGGTACGCCGGCGAGCTCACGCAGCGGGCGGGTGCTGTCCTGTTGCAGCCATTCGAGTGCCAGCCGGGTGTCGGGGCGCCATTGCCAGTCCCAGCCGAGGGCGAGGGCGTGGCCGGTTTCGTGATTGGGGTCGGCGGCGACCATGTCGCGGTCACGCAGGCGGAAGCGGTCGAGGCGCAGGTGCAGGCGCTGGCTGCCGAGCTGGCGGCTGAGCAGCAGGTAGGCGGCGCGGTAGTGGACATCGACCAGTTTCCGGCGCGCGACGAAGCCCATCCGGGTGTCGCCGTCCATCAGTTGGCCGAGCAGGGTCCAGTCGCCGCGCTGCCAACTGAACGCCAGATGGTCGAAGCGGGTGCGCCAGGCGTATTGATGGTCGCGCAGGCGTTCCGGGTCGCCGCGGTTGTCGTAGCGCAGCCATTCGACGCTGAGGCGCCGGTCGTAGCGGTGGCGCAGGCCGGCGTACCAGCCGCTGCGGTGGTCGATTTCGTGAAACGGCTCGACCGCCGGTTGTTGCCGGCTCCAGACGCCATCGGCGCCGAACAGGCCGGCATCCTGCGGCAATGGCAGCGATTCGCGCAGGCCGGTGACGCGCTCGCCAACGCTCCAGCCGCGCCAGGCCAGCAGGCTGCCGGCCGGATCGTTCCAGCGGAAGGCGGCGACGGTGAATCGCCAGTCGTGGCGGCTGGCGGCGTGGCGGCCGTCGCGTTCGAGCTGCAGTTCGCCGCCCAGTGTGCGCAGTTCCTCGCCGACCCAGGTGTTGATCGCCGAACTGCTCGGCAGGTAGTGCGGGGTCCAGCCGCTGTCGTGGTTTTCCAGCGACAGCTCGGGAAAGAAGGCGCCGAGCTTGCCGCGCCAGCGCCAGGCGCCGTCCGGCACCGGCCGCCAGAGCAGCCAGGCTTCGCCTAGCTCGGTCAGGCTGCCGGCGCGGTCGGTATAGGCGTTGGCCCAGACGCGGCCTTCGACGCTGTCGGCCAGCTCGGCGCGCAGATCCAGCACCGCCTGACCGAGACGCAGGCCCTCGTGATCAGGGTCGTAGCGGCTTTTGTCGAGGCCGCCATACAGCCAGCCGCGGCCGGCATCGCTGGCGACGCCGCGCAATTCAAGCAGGCCGCGCAGCTCCAGCCGTTCGGACCAGCCGGGTGCTTCGGCGGCCGAGGCTCTGGCAGCAGAGAGCAGGCTGGCCAGCAGCAGACCGGCCAGCAGGGAATGCGGCGGGGAAACGGCGAAGCGCGAAAAGTCCGGGCGCGCGTGGCCTGATGGCGAACGCCCTGAAGGCGAAACGTGCGCGAGGATGCGGGTCAGCCATGGTGGGGTGGGCGCGGGCCGGGTGGTGCGGGCCGGGGCGTCAGGGGCCGGAGAAACCGGAGCAGGAGAAACCGGGGCAGGACAGTCTGGTCCCGGGGCGTCGGGCACACGCGCCGGCCCGGACAGGGCTGCGCCGGCCCGGCCGGACGCGGGCGTTCGGGAGCGGTGCGGTCCGTGACCATGCGAGTCACCACGGTTCAGGCCAGACCGGTCAGGCTCAGCTGCGGCCATGCAAGCGCTCCTTGCCGGGCAATGACGCCGGAACGGCTTTCAGCATAGAAGTCGCCCGCCGCTCTGGCCAAGCCCGGCTGGCGGGTGGCGGTGGGCCGGACGGCGGCGTCGGGCAAGGGAGCCGGACCCTGAACCTGAGCCCTGAGCCCTGAACCCTGAACCCGGCGGCGCCGGACTGATCGCCATCGTCCCGGACTGGTACCTGACCTTCCTCCCACCCGCTCCCCGCACTTAGCTCCCGGCCTCTACCGGCCTGCACCCGACGCCAGTCCCGGCCTGCACAATGCCGCCACAGTGTGGAAAGCCGGCGGAGACGGCGGCCCTAGGGCTACGCCGCCGGCCCGGCGCGGCTAGAGTCTGCCCGCATACAGGTTCCGGTCCGGGGCCTGCGACGGTTGCGAGGCAAACCGGTTCGACTCAAAACCGCTGCCTCCGCAAACCGGCCTCACTGCAAGGAGCTATTGCCATGGTCGCCGAGACGAAATCCCTGATCGCCAGCCTGTTCAGTCAGGCGCTGCGCCTGTGGCTGGCCCTGCTGGCGCTGCTCGGCGTCTGTCTGGCCCTGCCGTCGCCGGCCGGCGCAGCCGATACCGGATGGCGTGAACCGCGCGCCGGGCAGTCGCTGCGTGAGCGGGTGGCGGGCCGTCGCGACGTGGCCGGCGAGCGCGACTGGCGGGTGCTGCGTGATCTGGCTTATGGCCCGGCCGGGCGGCACCGGCTCGACGTTTACCTGCCGCGCGAGCGCGTCGCCACGCAGACCCTGTTTCTGGTCCACGGCGGCGGCTGGCGCCACGGCGACAAGCGCAGCGCCGATTTCATCCGCGCCAAAGTCGCGCACTGGCTGCCACGTGGCGTGGCCGTGGTGGCGGTCAACTACCGGCTGCTGCCGGATACGCCGGTTGCCGATCAGGCCGCCGATGTCGCCCGGGCGCTGGCCTTCGCCCAGCAACAGGCGCCGCACTGGCAGCTCGATGCCGGCCGTTTCGTGCTGATGGGCCATTCCGCCGGCGCCCATCTGGTCAGCCTGCTGGCCACCGATACCGGGCTCGCGGCCGCGGCCGGTGTCCGGCCCTGGCTGGGCACCGTATCGCTCGACAGCGCCGCCGTTGATGTGCCGCAGCTGATGCAGCGCCGGCATCTGCCGCTCTATGACGAAGCCTTCGGCGCCGACCCTGCACAGTGGCGGGCGCTGTCGCCGCGCCACCAGTTGCGCGAGCGGCCGGCGCCGCTGCTGCTGGTCTGCTCCAGCACCCGCCCCGACCAGCCCTGCACGCCAAACGGCGAATTCGCCGCCGCGGTGCAGGCGCTCGGCGGCCGCGCCGAACTGCTGGCCATCGCCAAAAGCCACGGCGAGATCAACACCGAACTCGGCACTGACCCCGCCTACACCGCCAGGGTCGATGCCTTCCTGGCCAGCCTGATCCCGCCGACGCCAGCCAGCGCCGGGTAAATCCGGCGCCCAAACACCGCCGCCGGACCAGCCCACGACCACGCAACCACGCAACCGTGCGACCGTGCGACCGAGCGTAGGATGGGTAGAGGCGCCACGCGCCGAAACCCATCGGCGTAAAGCGCCCAAGCCCACTACTTCCCCGCTTCAACCTCGCTTCAACCTCGCTCCGTCCCCGTCCCCGCCGTCATTGCTCCCACCCCAGAGGCAAATCCGCTTCCGTAGCCGCATTCACCCGGCCCCGGCACCATTTTTCTGCACCTCCCGGCGCCAGACGACCAGCAGCTTGGCCGAATAAATTCGGCCCCACAGCCTGCAGCGACCTCCGTTCACACCCCCGACGCGGCAGGTTGCGCTTCTTCCCCCCCGCCCCCTGTCACCGCCCTGACCGTGCCGCCACCTATACTCGGAAACCCGTGCAGACCGGTTTTCACCCATGTCGATGTTGCGCGCCCTGTTGTCGCCGTCCTGCCTGCTGGTCGCGACGCTCATGCTGGCGGCGGCCCCCGTGCTGGCGGCGCCGCGGCTGCCGGCCGCAACCGTGCCGGCCGAAGCGGCGCTGCGCATGAGTTTCATCAATCCCGGCCGCAGCGACGAAACCTACTGGCTGGACGCGGCCCGCGGCATGCAGGCGGCGGCAGACAGCCTCGGCGTGCAGCTGGAGATGCGCTATGCCGAGCGCGATCCGCTGCAGCAGATCGCCCTGGTCCGCGAGCTGGCAGCACGACCGGCCGCCGAGCGCCCCGACTACCTGATCGTGTCCGGCGAGAAAGGCACGCTGGTCGAACAGATACGCCTCGCCACCGGCGCCGGCATCCGCACCTTTGTCGCCTACAGCAGCGTGCTCGACGCCGACCGCGCCCAGCTAGGCCGGCCACGCGAGCGCTATCCGCTCTGGCTGGGCTCGCTGCTGCCCGACCCGGAACAGGCCGGCTACCTCACCGCTCGGGCGTTGATCGCTGCCGCCACGCCGGCCGGCCCGTCCGCCGCGACAGGGGCGGGTGGCCGTGCGCCGCTGGCGCTGCTGGCGATTGCCGGCGACCGCTCCACCGAAAGCTCGGTGCGCCGCAACCGTGGCCTGCAACGGGCGCTGGCCGAACAGCCAGAGGTGCAGCTGCTGCAGACCGTGTACGGCGACTGGCGGCGCGACAAGGCGCAGCGTCAGGCTGCCGAGCTCTACGCCCGCTACCCGCAGGCGCGGCTGATCTGGGCCGGCAACGACGAAATGGCCTTTGGCGCCATGGATGCGCTGGTCGCCGCCGGCGGCCAGCCCGGTCGTGACCGGCTGTACTCGGCCATCAACACCTCGCCGGCCGCCATGCAGGCGGTGATCGACGGCCGGCTGGCGGCGCTGGCCGGCGGCCATTTCATGACCGGCGCCTGGGCGGTGGTGATGCTCCACGACCATGCCCGGGGCCATGATTTTGCCGACGAAGGACTGGAGCTGAGCCTGCCGATGTTCACGCTGTTCACCCCGGAGCTGGCCCGGCGCTACCTGCAACGCTTTGCCAGCGGCCCGCTGGACATCGATTTCCGCGTCTACAGCAAGCACCACAACCGGCAACTGCACCGCTATGCCTTCAGCTTTGCCCACTTGCTCGACGCGCCGGTTTCGTCGCTGGCCCTGCCGCCCGTGACCCGTCATGAGTGAGCGCCCGCTTTCTGCCCGGGAGCCGGCGCGCGCCGCTGCCCATGAGGCCGGCGACGAGACGGACTCGGTCACGCGACCGTTCCGTTCGCTGCCCAGCCGGCTGCTGAAGCGCATCCTCGGCCTGGCCGTCGCCTGCGCCGTGCTCATCGCCAGCCTGCAGGGCTGGCAACTGGCCCAGGACGAAAACGCCCGCCAGAAAGCCCTCGCCGCCGAGCTGGCTGCCACCCATGTTCCGCTGCTGATGGTCGCGCTCTGGGATGTCGAGCTCGACGCCCTCGACCGTCAGTTGCAGCAGCTGGCGGCGCGTCAGGCGATCCGCGGCGTGCGCCTGCAGGCCGCCACCGGCAGCCGCTTCGAGGCCGGCCTGTTGCCGGATGCTGCCGGTTCTGAAGCAGACAGTTCTGAAGCCGCCGGTTCTGGAGCAGCCGATTCCCAAGCCGATAGCCCCGGCGCCGGCCGTCCCGCTGCCGTTCCCGCCGATACAAGCGCTACCGGCGCCGCACCGACCGGTGACTACCGGCAGCCACCCGACGCCCGGCTGGCCATCCCGCATCCGCAGGGCAGCGCCACGCCGCTGGGTGAGCTGCAGATCTATTACGAAACCGCGACCCTGCGCCGCGCCGTGCTGATCGCGGTCGGCCGCTCGCTGCTGGAAGTGGCGCTGCTGACCACGCTGATCGGATTGGTGGTGACCCGCGTGCTGCACACCGATCTGCACCGGCCGCTGCGCCAGATCGCCGAACACGCCGCCCGCCTGCGCCCCGACGACACCGGCCCGCCGCTGAAGCTTGACCGTCCCGCGCGCCGCTGGCAGGACGAGATCGACCAGCTCGCCGCCGGCTACGCCACGCTGCAGGACAGCGTCCGCCAGCATGTCGGCGAGCGCGACGCCGCCATCCGCAGCCTGGCCGCCGAACGCGACCGGCTCGATCTGCGCGTTGCCGAACGCACCGCCGAACTGCAGGCGCTCAACCACCATCTGGCCCTGCTGTCGCAGATCTCCACCCGCTTCATCAACCTCAGCCACGAGTCCTACGCCGAACAACTGCGCGCCACGCTCGGCGAACTGGCCGGCGAAGTCGGCGCCGACGCCTGCGGACTGGCCGAGCGCGGCGCCGACGGCCAGTGGTGCTGGCGCTTCGTCTGGCTGGATGTCAGCGCCGGCGAATACCCGGACAGCGCCGCCGCACTTTGGCGCGAAGGCGACTGCTTCGCGTTGCCGGCGGCGACCAGCGTCTGGGAGCTGGGCCAGATGCGCGACTGGCCGGCCCGCGACTGTCCGCGCAGCCTCGCCTGCCGTTACCAGCAGGGCGACACCGGCCGCTTGCTGGCCTGTCGCAGCGCCCTGCCACCGTCCGCCACTTCCGTCACGCCGGAACGGGTCGGCGCCGCCAGCCGCCCTGCCTGGCAGGACCAGCCGGCGCTGCAGAAAATGACCGCCGAGCTGCTGTTCAACCTGCTCGAACGCTGGCACCAGATGAACGCCCTCGACGCCACCCGTCGCGAGCTGTACCGGCTGGCGCGCAGCGACGCCCTGACCGGCCTCGCCAACCGCCGCCACTTCGACGAACAGAAACTCGTCGAAGCCCAGCGCGCCCAGCGCCAGGGCGGCGCGCTGGCGGTGCTGCTCATCGATATCGATCACTTCAAGCGCTACAACGACCACTACGGCCATGCCGCCGGCGACGACTGCCTGCAGCGGGTGTCGCGGCTGCTGGCGCAAATGTTCCAGCGCGCCGGTGAACTGCCGGCCCGGCTCGGTGGCGAGGAGTTTGCCGTGCTGCTGCCCGGCGCCGGCCGCGCCGAAGCCTTCATCGCCGCCGAACGCCTGCGCGCCGCCGTCGACGACCAGCAATGGCCGCATCTGGCCGCGCCCCTCGGCCGCCTCACCCTGAGCGTCGCCGTGCACCAGGCCAGCGACGACGAACCCGAGGTCAGCCGCTGGTTCGACCAACTGATGCGCCGCGCCGACCAGGCGCTCTACGCCGCCAAAGCCGAAGGCCGCAATGTGGTGGTGGTGGACAGCAGCGGCTGAGTGCGTGAATGGCAGGGCGCGGATGCGGGTGAACGAAACGGCGCGGACGAATGGGACGGGGCCGGCGGAAAGGCGTAGCGGCGAATTTCGGGGTGCGACGGGAGCAGTGGCTGAACAGCGCCGTGTGCCCCATCCCGAAGCCACGCTGCCATGCCGGAAGCCGCGTGCGGCTATCCGGAATCTCCTGCTACAGCGTGCTGCCGATTCCGTTCTCACGCTACCGCATGCTGTCAATCGAGTTTGCCGCGCCGGGAGATTCCGGCTCTGGGCTGCACTACGTCCGACGTGACAGGAAAAAAAATTCTTCTGATCGATGCGCCAACCGATGACTGTACATCAAGTGATCTGATCTCTTTGCGTTACGCCTGACATACCGGCACAGTGCCTGCGGCGCGCGTGGTTTGTGAACACGTTTTCGCGCGCTGCTCTGAAAATAACTCACACGGAGAAAGTGCAAAATGAATCTGAAAAAACTGGGTTTGCTCGCTACGGCAGCTTTTGGCCTTTCGCTCGCCATTGCTGCACACGCCGCACCGCCATGTCAGGCCATCTGCGATGCGTTTGATGACTGCGTTGCAAGCGCACAGAGTCAGGAGGAAATCAATGCGTGTACCAACGCAATGCTGAGCTGGAACTGGTGCACAGGTGACCGGCAGTGTATTCGTGACCGCATGATCTGATGCAGTTTCCGGATCGATTATTCAGCGCGTAAATTGCGTGCTGCTTCCGGACGGTTTCCGGCGGGACACTTAGCAATGCTCCGGTCGGAAACCACATTCCCTGTGTGCTACTTTTGGCGAGTGAGCGACAGTGATTGCTCGTAAATGTCCGGCTTGAAGCCAAGAATTTTTCGTTTGCCAACAATCAGTACCGGAACGCCAGTCTCACCCAACGATTCGTACAAGTCTTTGCCATCTACCGATTCATCCAGCACATAGTCCCGATAGGTGATGCCTTGTTCGGCTAACCAGGCTCTTGCGTGTTTGCAGTACGGGCAAGTCGAGGTCGAGAACAGTACGATCTCGGCATTGCTTGCCGCGCGGATCTGGCTGTAGTCACCTTCAACGTAAGCCGGTTCCGGAAAAAACGTTTCGTACGCTGTGCGGGCGTAGGGGCCGGCAAACAAGCCCAATCCGACAAAGGCTGCGAAAACCATCGGGTAAAGCAGAACACTGAGTATTTTCTTGATCATCATTTTTATTCCATGATGCTCGTGCTCCGGCGAATGCCGGAGCACGAGTTGTTACGCGCCGTATCGGCGCGGTGATCCGGATGCGAGGTCCTGATCAGTTGGCGCAATACGCTTCGTAGCACTCTTCAAATACGGTTTCGCAGCTTTCATCGTACTGCGACGGATTGTTCAGGCAGGCAACCCATTGGCGATGGCAGATCGGGCAACCGCCGCGTGCGGCTTCTGCGGCAATACCCATGCCCAAGCCCATCAATGCCATGCCCACCAGCGCAAGTTTCTTGAGTTTCATGTTCGTCTCCTTGAATGACAGTCGGGCACAGAGGCGTTCCGGTTCCTGAATCAACAACTGCTCTCCGTGCTGCGCCGGATCGTCCGGCGCGGGACGACTGTAGCGTGTACGGTCGTCCAGCAAGGTCTGACCTTGTCACGATGTGGCCGGCCGCACAAAACGGTGTGTTTCAGCACAGGCTCGCGCTCCTGCGTTCTGCCCATGGAGATTCCGGCTCTACGCTGCGCTACGGCCGGAATGACGGGGTCAGGGGAAGGGAGGCTCGTCAACTTGTGCCCGACCGCTCTCTGCTGGAACCAGCCTTTGGCAATCAACACCTGCCTGAGTCCGGCTGTGGGGCCGAATTTATTCGGCCAGATCACGCCGGGTACGCTCTGCACTTCACTCCGAAGCCACGCTGTCATGCCGGAAGCCGCGTGCGGCTATCCGGAATCTCCCGCTACCGCGTGCTGCCAGCTTCGTTCCCTGCACAGGGCGATTCCGGCTCTGCGCTGTGCGACGGCCGGAATGACGGGGTCAGGGGAAGGGGAGTCGCCCGCTTGCAAGTTCTGTCGCGGGTGCCGCCGGAAGGCAAGGCATCGGCTCAGGCAGCTTTTTCCCGGTACATCGCCTCGTCGGCGGCGCGCAGGGTGGCGTCGGGGTCGCCGCCAGGGGGCAGCCAGGCGAGGCCGACGGCGAAGTGGATGCGCGGGCCGTAGCCGCCGGCGTCGTGGAGCTTTTTGCGCGCGGCGTCGATGCGTTCGCCGATTGCTTCCGGGGTCATGCCGGGGGCGATGACCAGAAATTCGTCGCCCGCGTAGCGGACGATGTGGTCGCCCGGCCGGAACGATTCGCGCAGCACGCCGGCGAAGCGTTTCAGGCAGTCGTCGCCGACGTGGTGGCCCCAGCCGTCGTTGATAGCCTTGAAGTCGTTGAGGTCGAAAAACAGGATGGTGGCGCCGTTCAACCGGGCGTGGTCGAGCACCGGCGGCAGGGTGCGGCGGTTGGCGAGGCCGGTCAGGGCATCGCGGTCGACCAGCTCCTGCAGCGTCGCGTGGGTGGTGACCAGCTCGGCATTGCTGAGCGCCAGCTCCTGCTGGATGGAGCGGTAGAACATCAGCACGCAGCCGAGCGCGATCATCCATTCGGCGGCGGTGTCGAACGAGGAATGCGAGGCGAGAAAGGTTTTCACCAGCGCCGTCTGCGCCCAGGGCTGGGCCAGCGCCTCGCCGGCAAAGGTGACGATGCCGGCGCCGGCGAATACGGCGCGGATCAGGAAGCCGCCGGCCAGCCACTCCCAGCCCGGCGGCCGTTCGCGCAGCAGCAGCACGACGCCGCTCAGCATGGCCAGCGTGATCAGCACCGTGGCGGTGAAGCCGAGGGTCGGGATGTCGCGCGCCACCAGCAGGCAGGCCACGGCCGCAAACAGTGCCGTGCCGGCGAGCAGCCGCCGCAGCGGCAGTCGCAGTCGCCAGCGGCTGCAGAAACCGAGCGCGCCGACCAGCATCAGCAGCAGGAACACCAGCTTCAGATACAGATAGGCCCAGCGCAGCAGGCCCTGCAGCCATTCCGCCTGCGGCTGCCAGGCCCAGTACAGCACAGCGATGGCGACGGCGCCGAGATTGGCCAGCCAGGCCTGCGCCCAGGGCCGCAGTTCGACGCGCGGTGTCGAGCGTGCCAGCACCACGAAGAACAGCGCGATCATCAGATCGGCCGTCACCTGCGCCGTGGTGCTCCAGCGCCAGAGCATCAGCAAATCCACGTCCTGCCCACTCCAGCTAGCCGGCAACTGCCGCGACCCCGCACCGAGTCTAGCCGGCTTGCCGCCAGACTGCGGTCAGACCGCGTCGGCGGAGCGACAAACCGGGGCAGGAGTCGTCTGCTCCGGGCGTGGCGACCAGGCCGCCCCGCGCCGTGCCCGGCCAGCGTTCAAATCAGGCGTCGCGAATGATGAACGGAGGAATTCCCGTTCGCCCTGAGCCTGTCGAAGGGCAGGACGGCGCACCGGCCACACGGACAGAACAAGCAGCCCTGAAAAAAGTGCTCGTCCCGGGCGCTGGAATGTCTCAGCCGCAGCTGCCGCAGCAGCTGTGTTTCGGCGCCGTGTTGAGCAGTTGCCAGAGCGCGTCTTTCAGGTGCACGCGCTGCTTTTTCAGCGCCTCCAGCGCCAGATCGCCGAGATGCTCGATGCCGTCCTCGATGCGGACGATCTGCTGATCGAGGTCGTGGTATTCGTCGAACAGGCGGGCGAAGTGGCTGTTGGCCAGTTTCAGCGCATGGATGCGCTCGCGCTGCTCCGGCCATTCCAGTACCAGACTGTGCTTTTCGATATGCATGTCAGAACTCCCGCAGGTCAACGCGCCGGCTACCGGCCGGCTTTGCGCAACACTCTGGCAGCCTTGACGGCGGCAAAACTTGATCGGCTGCAAACCGGCGTGTGGCCGGCGGTGCCGCCCGGATGCACGAGCCGGACTGCACGTATCCCTGTTGCCGACCCGGCAAGACCCTGGCCGGACCCAACCGCCTCCGGCAAAGGCCGCTGCTGCCGTATGGTCATTTCATGCCCGGGGCCGCGTGGCCTAAGCTGCCGGCCCCGGCAACAGGCAGGACGAATGCGGATGGACAGGCTTCCGGTGGTGGGCGTGGTCGGTGTGCGTGGCGCGTACGGGCGCTGGCTGGCACAGCTGTTCCGCCGCCATTACGGCATCGAGGTGCGCGGCGTGGACGCCGGTGCCGGGGGCCGCGCTGACGCCGGCAGCAGCGCTCCCGCCGACCCTTACGCCGACCCTTACGCCGATACAGCCGCCGCGCGCGCTGCGCTGGTCGCCGACTGCGACGTGCTCTGGTTCGCCACGCCCATCGCGGTGACGCCGCAACTGATCCGCGACTACGCGGCGCTGCTGCCTCCCGGCCGCGAGCCGCCGCTGTGGCTGGACGTCGCCTCGCTGAAGCGCGACAGCTGTGCCGCGCTCGCCGCGGCGCCGGTCGAGGCGGTCGGCCTGCATCCGATGTGCGCGCCGCCGCCGGTTAGTGATCTGCGCGGCCGGGTGCTGGTGGTCTGCGAGCTGCGCCTGAACCGCTGGCGCGCCTGGTTTGCCGATTTGCTGAACCGGCTGGCGCCGCGCGTGGTGCATCTCGAACCCGGCCGCCATGACGCGCTGATGGCGCTGGTCCAGGCCGGGGTGCATGCCGGCTGGCTGAGCCAGGCCCGGCTCTGGGCCGAGGCCGCGCCGGCGCTGGGTGGGCTGGACGATTTGCTGGCCGTGCGCACGCCCTCGTTCGCGCTCGCCGAAGCCGCCACCGCCCGGCTGCTGGCCGGCAACGCCGCGCTCTACGCCGACATCCAGTTGCAGAATCCGCAGACGCCGAAAGTGCTGCGCACGCTCGCCGCCGCCATGCAGGAGCTGGCCGCCACGGTCGAAGCCGGCGACCGCGAGGCGCTGATCGCACATTTCCTGCAGCAGCCGCGCGCCACCCTCGGCGACGCCGCGCTGGCGCCCGGCAACGCCGCCTTCGAGCGCCTGTCGCACCTGCTCGCCGATCTCGACGAACCGCACCCGCTGCTCATCGCCATCACCGCCGACCGCCCCGGCACCCTCGCCGAAGTGCTCGCCGCCTTCGCCGCCGCCGCCATCAACCTGCGTGCCATCCAGTCGGTGCGCGACGCCAGCGGCGGCATCCGCTTTCACCTCTGCCTCGACCGCGACGCCGACGACCCGCAGGTGCAGGCTGTCTGCGCCCGGTTGCGCGCGGCCGGGGTCATCGGCTGAGGCAGCGGGATTCCGCGACGCCGTCCGGCTTCCCCCTCTCCCCCAACCCCTGCCGCGCGAGGCGGGAGGAGAGCAGGTCGTAGCGCCGATTGGCGCAGCGTAATCGGAGGCTGGCTCCGCCTGCGCCAAACTCCGCGCCGGTCCAACGCCGCAACATCCCGACCGCCACAACTTCAACCGCCGCAACACCAGGCCCGCACGTGAATCTGCCCACCACCGCCCACACCCGCGCGGCGCCGTGGTTATCATGCCGGCCTTCATCATCAGCCCGGAAAATCATCATGCTGCTTCGCGCCTCGGTCCTGCTCGGCTTTGGCCTGGTTGTCAGTCTCGGTGCCGTTGCCGCCCAGCAGGCGCCTGCCGAAGCGCCGGCACCGGCCGCGCACAGCTGGATGTCGGACAACTTCTCGCCGGAAGTCGGCCGCACGGGCATGGTGGTCAGTGAAGAAGCGCTGGCCTCGCAGATCGGCGCCGAGATCCTCGCCCGCGGCGGCAATGCCGTGGATGCCGCCGTCGCGGTCGGTTTCGCACTCGCCGTGACGTTGCCGAAAGCCGGCAATCTGGGCGGTGGCGGATTCATGCTGGTGCATCTGGCGAAAGAAAAGAAATCGATTGCCATCGACTATCGCGAGCTGGCGCCGAATGCCGCGCACCGCGATCTGTACATCAAGGCCGATGGCAGTGTTGATCGCGATGCACTCAATTACGGTTACACCGGCGTCGGCGTGCCCGGCACCGTCGCCGGCCTGCATCACGCGCTGGAAAAATACGGCACGCTGAAACTGAAAGACGTGCTGGCGCCGGCAATCAAACTCGCCCGCGACGGATTTGTACTCAATCCCGAGCACACCGAATCCCTGCAATTCGCGCGCGACAAACTGCTGCGCAATGCCGAATCGAAACGCATTTTCTTCAAGCCGGATGGCAGCGACTACCGCTTCGGCGATGTGCTGAAACAAACCGATCTGGCCTGGTCGCTGCAACAGATCGCCACGCACGGTCCCGACGCGTTTTATCGCGGCGCCATCGCCGAGCGCATCATCGCCGACATGCAGGCCAATGGCGGCATCATGACGCGCATGGATCTGGCCGGCTACAAAGTGGTGGAGCGTGAAGCCCTGCGCGGCAGCTATCGCGGCTATGAAGTGCTGACCATGCCGCCGCCGTCATCCGGCGGTGTGCATCTGATCCAGATGCTGAATGTGCTGGAAGGCTGGCCGATCAAGGACTGGGGATTCAACAGCGCGAAAACCCTGCACGTGATGACGGAGGCCGCGCGCCGCGCCTACGCCGACCGCTCGCGTTATCTTGGTGATCCGGACTTCTACAAAGTACCGGTCGCGGCGCTCACCTCGAAAGCCTATGCGGAAAAAATCCGCGCCGACATTTCGCTGGAAAAAGCCACGCCCTCCAGCGCCGTGCAACCGGGCAATCTGGTGCCTTACGAAAGCGAGCAGACCACGCATTACAGCGTCATGGATCAGTGGGGCAATACCGTCGCCAATACCTACACGCTGAATTTCAGTTACGGCACCGGCATCACCGCCAAGGGCACCGGCATTCTGCTCAACAATGAAATGGACGATTTCTCCGCCAAAGTCGGCGTGCCGAACGGTTTCGGCATGCTCGGCGAAGAAGCCAATGCCGTCGGCGCGCGCAAACGCCCGCTCAGCTCGATGACGCCGACCATCCTGCTTTACAAAGGCCAGCCAGTGATGGCCACCGGATCGCCGGGCGGCAGCACCATCATCACCATCGTTTTGCAAATGGTGATGAATGTGGTCGATCACGGCATGAACATCCAGACCGCCACCAGCCTGCCGCGCTGGCATCACCAGTGGCAACCGGATCAGTTGCGTGTCGAATTCGGCGTTTCGCCGGACACCGTGGAAAAACTGAAAAACATGGGCCACAAGGTGATCGAAAGTCGTCCGCTGGGCGCTACCGAAAGCGTCATGCATGTTGGTGAACTGTTCTACGGCGCCACCGACCCGCGCCGCGCCGGCGCCGCTGCCGTGGCACCGGACATGCTGATGCTGCCGCAGAAAAAAGCAGCCAACGAATAAGCACGCGCACCGGAAGAGGGTTTGCACAACACCGGCTCGTAGCACCGTTCGTCCTGAGCCTGTCGAAGGATGAGCGGCGCACAAACCGGAAAAACGCGAACCACCCACTCATACACCGTTCGTCCTGAGCCCGTCGAAGGATGAACGGCGCACCGGCCCGTAATGGCGGATGACCGACACGGGCCGGCGTTCAGTTCAGGAATACGCCACGCACCGGCCGCGATGCCGGGCTGGCAAAAAAATGGAATCACAACGCGAATGAAATTGTTCACCCGCCATCCGCTGTCGCTGGCGCTGTCTGCCCTGTTGATCAGCAACGGCACCTTTGCTGCCAGCCTGAACATTGATGGCAAACCGGATGAAGCCCAGTGGGCGCAGGCGCGCCGCTTCGATCAGTTCGTCACCGTCCAGCCCTTCACCCAGGAAGTGCCCCGGCACGCGCAAACGGCGATGCTGCTGTCATTGCCGGAAGGACTGGCGATTGCGTTCACCATTGATCATCCGCCCGGACTGCCGCGCACCAAACCCTTCACCCAGCGTGATCAACTCGACAACGCCGATCGCGTCAACGTACTGGTCGATTACGACGGTCGCGGTCGCGCCGCCTACAACTACACCGTCGCGCTGTCCGGCAGCATTGAAGACGGCGTGGTCGGCCGCAACAGTTTCCGCAACGACTGGGATGGCGACTGGCAATACGCCGTGCATGAAACCGAACAGGGCTGGAGCGTGGAAATGCTCATTCCGTGGACGGTCGCGGCCATGGACCCGCCCAAGGACGGTCAGCGCACCATCGGCGTGTATTTTGATCGCGTGATCCGCAGCAGTGACGAACGCTATGCCTACCCGGCGCTGCGCTGGTCGCAGAGCGACATGCTTGATCGCATGGCCTGCATCACCATTCCGGCCTACGACGCGTCGCAGACAGTGATCTTTCCCTACGCCAGCGTGCTGCACGATCAGGTTCGCCACGAACAAACCACGCGCGCCGGCGTCGATGTTTTTTACAAAAACACGTCCGGCCTGCAAGTAATCGGCACCCTGAATCCGGATTTCGGCCAGGTGGAAAGCGACGATCTGGTGATCGACTTTTCCGCCATTGAAGTGTTCTTTTCCGACAAGCGCCCGTTCTTCACCGAGAACAACGATTTCTTCGCCTGGGGGCTGCCCGACAGCGGCCAGTTGCTGTACACACGCCGCATCGGCGCGCAGCGTGACGATGGCAAAGGACTGGCCGACATCGACGCCGCCGTGAAAGTCAATTCCGGATACGGCGCGTGGTCGGTGGGCTATATCGCCGCGCTGGAAGAAGATCACGATGACGCGGGTCGGCAATTCCAGGCCTTGCGCAACCGCTTCCACGCCGGCGGACTCGATTTCGGTTTCACGCTGCTCGACACCGAACGTCCGTTCCGGGATCGGCAAGCTACCGTCAGCGCCGTCGATGCCGACTGGCGGCCGGTGGATCGCTGGCGCCTGCGCAGCCAGTTCCTGCGCAGCGATATCGACAACGGCGCCGCAACCACCGGCAATGCTCCGCGCCGCGTGCAGGGCGACGGTGCCTGGCTGACGCTCGATTACACACCGTCCACCGATCGGCAACATACGCTGGAATTGCTCGACTGGGGCCGCGATCTGGAACTGAATGATCTCGGCTATCTGGCGCGCAACAATCTGCAGCAACTGCAATGGGAAAGCCGCATCATCCAGGGCGGATTTGATCCCGGTTCACGCTGGCGCGAAGCCGAGTGGACCGTGCGCCTGCGCGACCGGCGCAACCAGTCGCAGCGCGATCTGCGCGACTCCGTTTCCGTGCGCAGCCGCATCCGTGATCGCAGCGGTGGCAGCGCCGAATTTGAACTGGTGCAGGATCTGCGTGGTTACGACGATCTGATCGCCCGCGGCAACGGCGACTGGCTTGTGGATGATCGCACTGCATTCGCCGCCACCTGGTACAGCCCGCGGCGCAACGATTCCGCATTTGAAGTCGCACTCATCCGCGGCGAGGAAGGTCTGCACGATCCCTACTGGCAAGTGCGCGGCCTGTACCGTCACTGGCTCGGTGATCGGCTCACGCTCAGCCTCGGTGCGCGCTATCGTGAAACTGACGACTGGATCAAATGGCAGCAGGGCACACGCTTCGCGCAATACGCGCGCAAGCAATACACCCTTGACGGCAACCTCGCCTGGTTTCCCGCCGAAAACCACGAACTGCGCGCCAAACTGCAATGGCTGGCGATCAGCACCGACCACGGCCGCCGCTACCAATTGCAGAACGGCGCCCTTCACGCGGTCAACACCAGCGAGCCCGACTTCACCCTCAACAACTTCGGCTTGCAACTGCGCTACCGCTACAAACTCGGTGGCCTCTCCGATCTGTTTGTGGTCTACAGTCGCGGCGGCTACGACGAACAACCCGTCAACGACGAAGACCCCGGCCGCCTGTTCGAAGACGCCGTCTCCCTGCGCAGCGCCGATCAATTCCTGATCAAGCTGCGTTTGCAGTACTGAGCCCTGATGGCATTCAAACTGGCTTCGGTAATTGAAACCGATTTGCGAAGAGAAACCATACTGGAAGTAGTCATTCCGGAAGCCGCACAGCGGCTGTCCGAAGCTTCTCTGCAAGCTACCCGAGCAGCGGGTTGATCTGATAGCAAGAACGGACCGATTTAGGCAGCTGGCGCAAGACAAAATTCTGGCGAGTCGTGCGATGGCCGAAAGGAAGGATGCTGGCTATGAGCTTCATAAAACTTGTTTTCGCTGCATACTTCATAAACCGAATATTGATCCTGGTTGGCGGTGTCCTGCCATGGGTTTTTCTCCATAGAAGCAGAGACCAGGGATACATGAACATTGACTGGCCGAGATCACTAAGGTTTTTATTTTCTACATGCTTTGGAAGGGGATCGAGTGAGATCTTCTCCTCAGCCCAATCTTCACGGAACGAAGTTTGCAGAAGGCTTGTTGGCCTGCTTGGCGGTCAGTACATGATCGAGCTTGTACTCATTGTGCTAATGATAGCCGGCATGCTGTTTCTTCTTGGCATGCCAGCATAGAGGTGTTCTATGGAATGTTTTCTGATGCATGAGTTCGCTATTGCGTTGAATAGTCAGATTCAATCGTGAGGGAATTGCAGATGAGTTCACGAAACCAGCCAGTACTGCAGCTCTTCAGGAAGGAAGAAAAGACGTGGCCAAAAAAGGTGCTGTATCTATCAATAGGCTTGGCACTGCTTGTTGGCATGATATTTGTTTTGCGCCGTGAGATGAAGATAGATGCTTGCCTTGATGGTGGGGGCGGCTGGGTCTACGCGCGAGAAGAGTGTGATGACGCAGAACAACCGAGGCTACGTGACATTGCGACGCGTACTTGGATTAGGCTGTAGCGAGGACGTGAACTAAAGTCACATTGGTGAACAGGGCATGCCGCGAAGTTTGATTCAAAAGCGCCATGAAAAAGGCCGCGCTTGTTCTGTGCTGGACGTACTGAAGCAGGTGGAAAAGATGCTAACAAAAAGGAGTGTTGATTTCAGTCTTTTTGTTTGTCGCCGGCGGGTGTGCGAGTACTTCAGCGCCATCAATTGCTGTCCAATCCGATTGCTCATGGGTGCGGCGCTATGGCGTGGCGTGGCTAACAAACAAATCTGCGTATCTCGCCAAAGTCTCTGATCATGCATTTGAAGTGATATCTCGAAGCGACGACATTCCATATGCAGTAGAGAGGTACTTTTCGCATCTGAATGAAGCTGGAGCCGCTCCTCTGGCGGAGACTGATGCGACAATTCAGATTCAAAACGAAGACTATTTCAGGCGTGGCCCAGACATTGTAAGAATAAAAGGTGCGGCGGGCGGCGAAGAGCTGTCGTGGAATCTCAAAGCACACGCTCTTGCAGTTGTGCCCATCAAGGAGCGACTGATACTTAGCCTCGAAGAATCGCGTCGCGACAAAAGGAGCGTAAGGGAAAGTCTGGCTGCGGCGATAGGGCATCCCATCCCATCCTCGGATATAGCGGTAAGGGTCTATAAGTTTGATGGTGAGTTCGTCTGCGAAATGCTGGTTGCATCCGATGTGGAATATTTGAGCAGAGGAGGATTTGTTTTGCCTGTGCCGTAGAAAGCCTGTGCAAGATTGGTTGGAAGTGGTGATCAGGTCATCCAGCATTTTGAGCGAAATGTTCTGTGAACTCAGCTCGAGGTGCGCCGCGCCGCCGTACCTGTAGCTGCTCTTGCCAGCAAGCATCCCCGATTGGTCAGTACATTGAGGCAGACTAGGCGTCGGAACAGTTTCCGGCCTGTGATTTTTGAAATTGATGGAGGCCTGAGGATGAGTGACAAAGTCGAGGTTAGGCAGATTCACGATGAGCGCGGCATTCTTGTTGCGGAGTGCGAGTTTTTGCGCGATGTTCCACATGGTAGAACTCGGATTTGGAACAGTGCTGGTACGCTCACTGAGGAAAGCCACTTTTTAAATGGCTATCGACACGGGCGATATGTGGTTTGGTGGGATAGCGGCGAGGTGAAGGAGCAAGGCCAGTACGAAAGTGGAGAGAGAGTTGGCCGTTACCTGTGGTACACCAGCGATGGAGTGGTCTGGAAGGAGCACAGCTATTGACCATCGATCATACTCTGGTGTGTTTCGAAGACATGATCCAGGCTCCAATTTGTTGAATGAGAACAGCCGTAAGCGCGCGAGAAAGCGATCTCTGGAGTCGGCTGCATGTTTTGTGCAGTGCGTGCGGTAGCTTGTTCAGGCTGGGAGTCGTATCAGGATGACCAATAAGTACAAACATATACTCCATATTGTGTCTACGCCAGGGCGCACCGTGATATCCGTCGACAGAGTGTTTGAAGGCGGAAATGTGGATCATTACACCGAGATTGAAATTCCAGTCGTTACCAAAGAATCAAGGTGGGATACGTTTGACCTCGTTGCACTGCAGTTGGGACGATCCCTCCTGATAGATTGCCCTGATGCGCGCACTAAGCTGTTGATAGATAGCGATGATGAAGCGTGCGAATAGTGATGGTTTGCTCAAACTGCAAATTGACTTTTTCTTGCTACAGTCCAAGGCCGACGGAGCGTGTTCAGGGAGTCGGGCAGCGAGTGGAACCATAGCCACATCGAATATGGTGTCAGGACTCTCGTTTGTTGGGCGTGTTCAGTCATGTAGCCAGATAATGACTCGTGGGGTTCGTTCCGGCGATTTCTGGTCAAATGCACAAGAGCCTGACATTGTGCGGGGTATCAAAATTCGAGCGAACGAAAATGGAAAGCGAAAAGTGGCGAAGGCTCTTTGAAGTCGGTATGGAAGTCATTGGCGCCGGCGATGCAAACATAAATGTAAGTCAGTCGTGGTGTTCGTGGACTACTTGCGCGAGGCTTGGGCGAGATGCTGGGTGCTGGACATCCGGTTTGCCACGACGCGAAGACATCGGCGATACCCACATATGCGACGGCAGTGTCTGCGGACAACCATTTCTATACAGTGATATCGCGCATATCATTGTTCCTGCCATATTTACGGATAAGTTCGGCCGTGAGATGTCTCAAAACATACATAAGCTCGCGAAATCGCTTCTCAAGTGGAATATTGACTGTTCAATCAGCATGTCCGCTATCGATGCAAAGTGCTTTTGACTCAGCCTGGCCAAAAGTTCGTCAAGAACGCGAACTGGGGTCTTGGCTATTGAGCAGGAACAATTTTGAAACCAGAAAGCGGCTCGCGGCGTCTGCTGAGGCAGTTCCAGACGACGCGTCCGGAGCGCTTTGCTGGAAAATGGTTCGATTATCACAAGTCCGACAGGGAGATAGTCATGAAAGTGTTGCTATTGCTGGGCGCGTTACTGTTGTCAGAAGTCGTCCCGCCGACGTTGTCCGAGATCAGTGACTCGAGCAGCAGGACGGAGATTCTTCTGGCAATCAATGATGCGAAATCAAAAATGCACATGGGCGATGAGCTCAGAAAAGCAGTATCCATGTGAAATTCCAGAGCCGGAATTCCGGCCTACAGGGATGAGCAGGTAAAAGTCGAACTGGCGGACCTGCTGGTTCAGGCGGCAAACAACGGCCTGATCGATGTGCCGATGCCGGATCTGTTCTCTGAAATCCGGACGGGCGCTCGGTCATCGAAAAACGAAGTGGCAATGTCCGCCGTTCTGGCATTGTCAGGGATAGACGAAGTTCAGGATGCGCTTCTCGCGGAAGCGGTCGCCGGCAAAGGGCCGCCCGCTGTGTCTCGCATAGCCATCGCTTCCTTGTCGCGGATGTGTAATCCGGAAGCCAAACTGGCGCTGTTTCGGATAGAGTCCCAGACGCAGGACAAGAAACAACGTGAGTTTCTTCGTACAACCCGACACCAGTACGAAGGAATCAGGAGCAGGTCCGGACGTTGCGAACGTCACATGAACAAGGCGAAATCTCCGTAAGCAGTCTCAGCAACCAAGGCGCTTGTTCCGGACTTGTAAGTCCCCCGTAAACTCGGTCCACGCATAATCAGAGGTCCCGGACACCAA
>JAYSEY010000029.1:9853-26271 GCA_041913605.1 Permianibacter sp. | reverse complement strand
GGCGATGGCCGCTTAGTCTCTACTTTTGGCGTCGGTTGAAAATGGGGGGATTACCCCTAGACGCTACTCAGAAACCAGATTTTTCTCGGTGACGATGCGTTTGTTGAGGACATGCAGTGCAAGCTGCTGCCCGAGCAATCACTCAGGGACATTCCGCGCAAACAGAAACAGGCGCCCGTCAAACCGCTGTCCTGGTTTGCAGCGCGCTATGGCTCACGCGATGAATGCATGGCACAAGCGTATCGGAGTGGGCACTACACACTTGAGCAAGTCGGCACGCATTTTGGTGTCAGCTACGCAACAGTCAGTCGCGCTGTAAAGCGGTTTGAACAGGGGGATGGTTGAGGGCGGACGCGGCGCAGCCGATGGCGCCGAGGTTCGCCGGGGCCTGGGGGGATTCGCGGAGCAATCCGCCATCATTCTTGTCACGCGATGTGGTCGTCGGGACTTGTGGGATAGGGGCGGGCGATGGAATGACGGATTGTCGCTGCGCGCCGACCCACCCTGCGGTTCCTCACTCCATGATCACGCGCATCGACAGGTCTATGGCGCGCAGGTGTTTGGTGAGTGCGCCGGCGGACACGTAATCAATTCCTGCGGCCGCGATGGTGCGCAGGCGATCCGGGCTGACGTTGCCCGAAACTTCAAGTTTGGCGCGGCCGGCGGTCAGGGTGACGGCGCGTGCCAGATCGGAATCGGCAAATTCGTCGAGCATGATGATGTCGGCGCCGGCGCCAAGTGCCTGTTCCAGTTCGGCGAACGACTCCACTTCCACTTCCACCGGCGCAGCCGGCGACAGTTCGCGCGCCCGGGCCACGGCGGCGGCGATCGAGCCGCAGGCGGCGATATGGTTTTCCTTGATCAGGAAAGCATCGAACAGGCCGATGCGGTGATTGTGGCCGCCACCGATCTGGACGGCATATTTTTGCGCGGCGCGCAGCAGCGGCAGCGTTTTGCGGGTGTCGAGCAGGCGGCAGGCGGTGCCGGCGAGCGGCGCGGCAAATTGGCGCACCGCTGTGGCGGTGCCGGACAGGGTCTGCAGGAAATTCAGCGCCGTGCGTTCACCGGTCAGCAGCGCGCGGGCCTTGCCGCGCAGCGTGCAGACCAGCGCGCCTGCGGACAGGGGCTCACCGTCCTGCGCTGACCAGTCGATGCTGACCCCGGGGTCGAGTGCGCGAAAGACCTGTTCCACCCAGTCCCGTCCACACAGGACCATGTCCTCGCGGGTGATGATGCGGGCCTTGGCCAGTCGCCCGGCCGGCACCAGACAGGCAGTCAGATCACGGTCGGCATCGACGTTTTCGCGCCAGTCCTGGCCCAGATCTTCGGCGAGCGCGGCACCCACCTGCAGGCGTCGTTGTCCAGCGACAAATTCCGGGTCCAGACGATCGTGCATGCTAGGTTTCCTGCAGAACATTGCGGTTAGAATTCCGGCCGCCATGATATGCCAGCTTTTTGGCACACGGGCAGTCCGGCTTCAGCACCAGCGCATTGCCGGGCGATGGCGCAGTCGGGCACGCACGGGCAGGGCGCATCTTTTTGCAGCATCTTCTGACAACGTCATCGATGGTGTGTCTTGATTGCAAGCACTTGGCGACGTGCGGTTTCCGCTGCCGTATTGCGCCGGCAGTACTGGAAATACTGCCGCCGGTCGGCCATGGTTGGGCGGGTACCCTTCGCTGTCGACTCGGTCACGGCGCTGTCAGCATCGCCAACGTATAACGCTAACCGGGATTGAAGGCTTGTCCCGTGACTGATTGCGGTGCCGGTGGCCAGGACGGGCGCTGCTGCCGTATAGACCGAGGTGTACCATGACCCAGGACCGCTACTTGCGCACGTTCTCCGCCAACGGAGTCGGGCGACGGGCTTTGGAGCCTCGCAAATTGCCGAAACTGATAGAGCGTCTGCGTGATTACGCGCTGGTGGGCTTTGAGAAAGCATTCGCCCACATGCTCGATACGGCGGATGACACGCTGTTCGATCTGGCCGACAAGTCTGCTTCGAATCGCGACCAGTCACAGTACTTCGATGCCATGCGGGAACTGCGCATCAAGCGCAAGGGCATGGAGAATGTCTTCCGTCAGGAGCTGTACAACGCGTTTCATCAGCTGTCCGGGCCTGTCGCCGCGGAGGCCGATGAGCGCGCCCAGACCTACAACCTTGATGCCCTGACGCTGGTCAAGGAAGACGAGCTGGAAGAAAACCTGGCCATCGATGCGATGGTCAACCGCGCCCGGACCAAGAATGAAGAAGCGCTGCGCTTTCTGGCGCGACGCTTTGATTCGGTGGTGCCGGAAGTGCAGGTGGAGCCGGAAAACATTCCGGTTGGACCGAAGCAGGTCTGCGAGAGCTTTCGCGTTGCCGCCAACACGCTGACGCTCGATCTGAAATCCCGGCTGGTGGTGTACAAGTTGTTCGAGCGCGGCGTCTGCGAACAGCTGGCCGACATTTACGAAGATCTGAACAATTTCCTCGCCGACAACGGCGTACTGCCCGATTTGCACATCCGCAAGCCGCGCCGTCAGCCTGCGCCGGCTGCATCCCGGGCCAAAGCCCCGGCCGGTGGCGCCTTTGATTCTGCGACCGAAGATGGAGACGCAGCGGACGGCGGCGTTGATATCAAAACGGAAGTGTTCAACGCCTTGCGCGAGCTGCTGGCGACGCGCAAAGCGACGCCTTTGGAGTCGGAGGCAGGCCTCGGCATGCCGCTGATGCCGTTGATCGAAACGCCGCAATTGCTGCAGGCATTGTCGAACCTGCAGCACGATCCGCGCGGCGCAGCGTCACTGATGTCGGCGCAGGAGCTGCGCCAGTCACTGGCATCGCGTTTGCCGGTGGTGGGCGGTGGTCGTGTCGATGCGCAGGCAGTCGGTTCGGTCAATGACGATGTCATCGATATCGTCAGCATGCTGTTTGATTTCATTCTTGGCGACAGCAACCTCAGCGACGACATCAAGGCGCAGATCGGACGTTTGCAGATCCCGATGCTGAAAGTCGCGCTGGTCGACAAAACCTTTTTCAGCAACCGCAATCATCCGGCCCGTTTGCTGCTCAACGAAATGGCCTATGCCGGTATCGGCTGGGACCCGGAGCGGCGTGGTCGTGACGGTTTGCAGGGCAAAATTGAAGGCATTGTCCAGCGTGTGCTGAACGACTTTGACGACGACATGCGCCTGTTCGACGAGCTGCTCGCCGATTTCCGTGCCTACGTCGAGGAAGAGCGCCGGCGCGCGGCCATTCTTGAAAAGCGTACCCGTGAAGCCGAAGAAGGTCGGGCGCGGACTGAAGCGGCAAAACTGGCGACCGATGCCGTGTTGCAACGGCTGATTGGCGAGCAGTCGCTGCCGCCCATCGGCGAGCGGCTGTTGCACGACGTCTGGAGCAAGGTGCTGCTGCTGGAGCATTTGCGCGGCGGTGAAGACGGCGAAGGCTTTCGCACGGCGGTGGTTGTGGCCGAGGATCTGGTGCGCAGCATCCGCGTGCGCAGTCAGGCAGAAAAAGCCCAGTTGCCACAGTTGTTGCCGTCACTGGTCAAGCGGCTGCGCGCCGGCTTTGAAGCCATTTCCTATGGTGCAATTGAGGCCAGTGCGCTGCTGCATGAACTGGAGCGTGTGCACCTGACAGTGTTGCGCATGCAGTTTCCGCCAGCAGCAACTGTGCCTGCGCCAGTGCCGGCAGCTGTCGCGGATATCGCTCGCGCTCCGGCGTCGCCCTCTGGTATCGCAACGTCTGGCGCAACGCCGGCGAAGACAGATGCGCCGTTTGTCGTCGAAGCCGATGTGCCGCCGTCAACGCCGGTGTCCCGCGAAACCGATCTGCTGGCCGATCTGTTGCCCGACCCGACGGAAGAAGACGCCGCGCTGCTGGCAGCGCTGGATATCGAGCCGGCGGCGGCGGAGCGCGTTTCCGGCGCAGATGAAAATGAAATTGTCCTCGGCACGCCGGAGCCGGTTGTCGAGAGTCCGGTTGATGAAACAGCGCTGGCGCAGGTGGATGCGCTGCCGGTCGGTGCCTGGGTGGAGCTGCGCGAAGGCGACAAGCCGCTGCGCGCGAAACTGGCCGCCAAGATCCCGAACGTCGGCAAGCTGATCTTCGTCAATCGCTCGGGCATGAAAGTCGCCGAATTCACTCGCCCCGGATTTGCCGTCGCGCTCAAACGCGGCGGCGTGAAACTGCTCGATGACGCTGCGCTGTTCGACCGCGCGCTCGAGGCGGTGATCGGCAATCTGCGCAAGCTCAAGGATGCGGCCGACGCCTGAAAGCCACCTGTGACGCTTGTCGTCAACGACGGCTGTGGCAGCATGTGCGTCCCGCTGCTGCCCCTGCGAGCCACGTCCTGTTCATGAATCCGTCAGTGCCTGAAGTGGATCGGCAGACAGGCTGGTGTCGCGGCATCAGCTGTCATCCGTCCCCCCATTGCGATGCCCGTCCCGATGCCGACGACATCAGCTTGCTGGTGATCCACGGCATCAGTCTGCCGGCCGGCGTGTTTACCGGCGATGCGGTTCGCGATCTGTTTCTCGGCCAGCTTGATTGCGGCGCGCATTCCGGCTTCGCCGATCTGGCCGGCGTCCGGGTGTCGGCGCATTTTTTCATTCGTCGTGATGGCCAGATCCTGCAGTTTGTCAGTTGCCGCGAACGCGCCTGGCACGCCGGCGTGTCACGTTTTGACGGCCGCGAGCGCTGCAACGATTTCTCCATCGGTGTTGAGCTGGAAGGCACCGACACGCAGCCCTATACCGATCACCAGTACACGCAGCTCGTCGTGCTGACGCGGGCCCTGCAGCAGGCCTATCCGCGCATCAGCCGCGCGCGCATTGTCGGCCACGAGCACATCGCACCGGTGCGCAAGACCGACCCGGGGCCGGCCTTCGACTGGCCGCGTCTGCTCTGGGCCTTGTGAGGGCCAGACCGCGACTTGTCGGTCACGCTGCGCAAGGACTTTGAGGCAGCAGGCAGGGGCCTACCCGTTTTGCATCAGCAATGGCAGACGACCAGCTGTGCAATAATTGCCGCGCTGTTTTTTCCCGACGGAACCGTAGTCTCATGACCTTGCTTGCCATCGTGATCGTGCTGCTGCTGGAATGGTATTTCCGGGTCAGCGCCGACTACCGATCTTTCCGCTGGTTCATACGCTGGCGCGGCTTCATGCGCGATCAGTTCCCGGGCCAGTTTGAAGGTACGGCGGGCTTGCTGTTCATTGCCGGTCTGCCGGCGCTGCTACTGGCCGTGGTGCTGGCACTGTGGGACAACTGGCTGGTGATGCTGGTCGAGCTGGCGGTGTCGGCGGCGATACTCTGGTACTGCATTGGTCCGCGCGATCTGCGCACCACACTGGCGGCCTATTTCGACGCCATGGAGCGCGGCGATGCGCAGAGCGCATGGGAACATGTGCGCGGCGTGGTCGAGGTCGAAGCCATCGATGACGATGCCCAGATGGGCCGGCGCGTCTCGCAGTACATTTTCACCGAGATCAACCGGCGCTACGTCGCGGTGCTGTTCTGGTTTGCGCTGCTCGGGCCGGCCGCCTGCCTCTTTTACCGGCTGATGACCTTGTACACCGACATGCTGCGGCTGGAACCGGGGCATCCGCATCAGGTGGCGATCCGCCGCATTACCCAGGTTCTCGACTGGGTGCCGGCCCGTCTGACTGCGCTTGCATACACGCTGGTTGGTGATTTCATGCGCGGCTACGGCGTGCTGCACAGTTTCTGGAAGGACGCCAATGCCTCGTCCGAGCGCATCCTGATCGATACCGGTCTGGCTGCACTGGCCCTGGGTGCGGAGCCGGAGGGCGATGCCCTGGATGAAAACGTGCAGGCGATGGCGCTGGCCGAACGCGCGCTGCTGTTCATTCTGGTGCTGATCGCGCTGCTGTCGGTATTTGGTGTGCTGATCTGAATCCGGTAGAGCGTTGACGTGCAGGACAGAAAACGGCGGCTGACGCGCTCATCTTTCATCCAAGATTTCCTGAACTACGAAGTGAATGAAATCCCCTTCGCCCTGAACCCGTCGTCAGGTTCAGGACAGGCTTCTTGGAGACATATCAGTGCGCTGACGTCGGTGCGCTGACAGTGACGCGCAGACAGGAAAACCCCGTTCGGGTGACCCTTCGACAGGCTCAGGGCGAACGGGCTTTTCCTGCCTGAACGGCAGCTGCTTCAGCGGTCGTTTTTTTTGCAAGAACTCAACTGACTGCGAGGCGGCATGCCGGTCAGAACCGGCCGATGAGCAGGGCCAGACTGGCGTGCCAGCCGAGCCAGAACGCAGCCAGCGTTGGCCGGGGCGGACGCGGCTGCAGCAGCCAGACGGCGGCGAACAGGAAATGGACGGCTTCGATGGCAAGTGCCGCATGCAGGGCGGGCAGCAGCATCAGCGCCAGCGCTCCCAGCAACAGGGCTGCGCCGCCGGCCCACACCAGCCGGCGCTGGCCGGTTACCAGCATCAGCGCCGGATACAGCCAGATCGAGAGTGCGGCCCAGATCTGCGGCCAGACGCCGGCGGATGTGGCATCACCGGGCAAGGGCAGCAACAGCGGCGTCAGCGCGATCGCGCTGCCAAACAGCAGACCGCCGGCGAACCCTTGCAGTGGACGCTGCGGGACGGGATAGGCAAGCGTGCCGGCGTGGGGTTGTAGCGGGGAACTGAAGCCGACCCGCGCCGGCAGCGTTGCGGTGGCCGGAATCGATGCCGGTAGTGCAGCACCGGAAGGGTGCAATTGCGAGCGTTGTCGGCTCATGACGACCTCCATTACTTATTGATAAGTAAGTGTCGAAGAGAAAAAAATCAGTCGTTCAGACCCAAGCCTTCGCGCAGCTCGCCGATCACGATTTCAAGCTGCGGCAGACCGGTGATGCGCTGCAGCTGCAGGGCACCACCCAGCGCCGCCATGACCAGCGTCGCACGGTCTTCGGAACGGCCATCAAACTGGAAATCACCGGCGTCGCGGCCGCGCGCCAGTACCAGCGCCAGATGATTGAGCAGCTCCTTGATCAACAGCCGGATCTGCAGCTGCATGGCGTGCGGGATAGCGGTCAGCTCCGCCGCACCGACTCCGACGGCGCAGACGCCGCATTCGCCGCCGGCATGGTCGCGGTAATAGGCGAACAAGCCCTCCAGCTGCTGGGGCCAGGGTGTCTGGTGGCTCTGGTAGTGGGCAATCGCGGTTTTCAGCCGTTCCCGGATGGCGTCAACGATGGCGACGCCGAGATCGTCCTTGCTGGCGAAGTGGTAATGGATGGCGGCCGGCTTGATGCCGAGCGGGCCGGCGATGTCGCCATAACTGAAGCCGCGGAAGCCGTGTTCGTAGAACAGCTTCATGGCCAGTTGCAGGACTTCATTGCGGGTATCGCGGCGCTGGTTCATCACGGGTATCCGTAGGCGGCTCGGGGGATTTCGCCCCAATGGCCGGCATTCTTGATCTTGATTTACTTACTTGCAAGTAAAACTATTGCCAGCGGCCATGAAATCTTGCGCTGAGCAGCGCAGCATTTGCTGTCCGGGCATGGCTTTTCAATGCCGGCCACCTAGACTTGGAGCCTGTTTTTGGCCGGCGGATGGCCCAGTCATCCGGCCGCGCCGCCCGCTGCTTCAAGAACCGCAGCTTCAAGTTCCGCTGCATCAAGAACAAGGACGCACCCGCGTCCATCAGGAGGAAGCCTCAATGTCGATTGAACGCATGCCCGACATCGACCCGACCGAAACCCAGGAATGGCTGGATGCGCTCGAAGGCGTGTTTCAGGCCGAAGGTGTCGAACGCGCCCATTTCCTGCTCGAGAAGCTGATCGACAAGGCGCGCCGCTCCGGTGCCTACCTGCCGTACTCGGCGACTACGGCCTACATCAATACCATCCCGCCGTCGAAAGAGCCGGCCTATCCGGGCGATCAGGCCATCGAAGCCCGCCTGCGCTCGATCATCCGCTGGAACGCGCTGGCGCTGGTGCTGAATGCTTCCAAGAAAGATCTGGAGCTCGGCGGCCACATTGCCTCCTTCGCCTCGTCGGCGACCCTGTATGACGTTGGCTTCAACCATTTCTTCAAGGCCGATCAGGGCAACGGCGGCGATCTGATCTACTTCCAGGGCCATGCCTCGCCCGGCGTTTACGCCCGCGCCTTCCTCGAAGGCCGTCTCGGCGAAGATCAGTTGCGCAACTTCCGTCAGGAAGTCGATGGCAAGGGCGTGTCGTCCTATCCGCACCCCTGGTTGATGCCGGACTTCTGGCAGTTCCCGACCGTATCGATGGGCCTCGGCCCGATGCAGGCCATCTATCAGGCCCGTTTCCTGAAATACCTCGAACACCGCGGCCTGACCCAGACCAGCGGCCGCAAGGTCTGGGCCTTCATGGGCGACGGTGAAATGGACGAGCCGGAGTCGCTGGGCGCGATCTCGCTGGCCGGCCGCGAAAAGCTCGACAACCTGGTGTTCGTGATCAACTGCAACCTGCAGCGTCTCGACGGCCCGGTGCGCGGCAACGGCAAGATCATCCAGGAACTGGAAGGCGATTTCCGCGGCGCCGGCTGGAACGTGATCAAGGTGATCTGGGGCCGCTACTGGGACCCGCTGCTGGCACGCGATACCAAAGGCGCGCTGCGCAAGATCATGGAAGAAACGGTCGATGGTGAATACCAGAACTACAAATCCTTCGGCGGCAAATACACCCGCGACAATTTCTTCGGCAAAGATCCGGAAACGGCAGCAATGGTTGCCAACATGTCGGACGAAGACATCTGGCGCCTGAATCGTGGTGGCCATGATCCGCACAAAGTGCACGCGGCGTATCACGCGGCGGTCAATCACAAGGGCGCGCCGACAGTCATTCTGGCCAAGACCGTCAAGGGTTACGGCATGGGGCCGTCCGGCGAAGGCAAAAACGTCGCCCACCAGGTGAAGAAACTCGACATCGAAGCGATCAAGGCATTCCGTGATCGTTTCCGTGTGCCGGTGCCGGATGACAAGCTGGAAGATCTTCCGTTCTACATGCCGCCGGCGGATTCGCCGGAAATGAAATACCTGCGTGAACGCCGGCAATCGCTCGGTGGTTTCCTGCCGGCGCGCCGGCCGAAATCCGAATCGCTGGAAGTGCCGGCGCTGAAAGCCTTCGAAGCGGTGACCGCAGGCAGTGGTGATCGCGAGATCTCGACCACCATGGCGTTCGTGCGTCTCATCAACATCCTGATGAAAGACAAAGTGCTCGGCCAGCGCATCGTGCCGATCATTCCTGACGAAGCGCGCACGTTCGGCATGGAAGGCATGTTCCGCACCTACGGCATTTACTCCTCGGTGGGCCAGCTGTATCAACCGGTCGATGCCGATCAGGTTGCGTACTACAAGGAAGACATCAAGGGCCAGATCCTGGAAGAAGGCATCAACGAAGCCGGCGCCGTGTCCTCGTGGATCGCGGCCGGCACCTCGTATGCCAACAACAATTACCCGATGGTGCCGTTCTACATCTTCTATTCGATGTTCGGTCTGCAACGCACCATGGATCTGATCTGGGCCGCTGGTGATATCCAGGCGCGCGGTTTCCTGCTTGGTGCCACAGCCGGTCGCACCACGCTCAACGGCGAAGGTCTGCAACACCAGGACGGACATTCGCACATTCTGGCCAGCACCATTCCCAGCTGTGTTGCCTACGATCCGGCCTACGGTTACGAGCTGGCCGTGATCATCCAGGACGGCCTGCGCCGCATGTATGAAAAGCAGGAAAACGTTTTCTATTACATCACCGTGATGAATGAAAACTACGTTCAGCCGGCGCTGCCCAAAGGCGCGGAAGAAGGCATCCTGAAAGGCATGTATCTGCTGCGCGAAGGCGAAGCGGGCAAGGCGGCAAAAGGCAAGAAGCCGCTGCGCGTACAGCTGATGGGCTCGGGCACGATCATGAACGAAGTGCTGGCGGCGGCAGAGCTGCTGCGCGACAACCACGGTGTCGTCGCCGATATCTGGAGCGTCACCAGCTACACCGAACTGGCGCGCGACGGCAACGATGCCGCACGCTGGAACCTGCTGCATCCGGATGAAAAGGCCCGTGACGCGTTTGTCACCAAGCAGCTGAAAGATCGCGACGGTCCGGTGATCTCGGCCAGCGACTATGTGAAAGCGCTGGGCGAAATGATCCGCCCGTTTGTTCCGGGCGATTACCGCGTGCTCGGTACCGACGGTTATGGTCGCTCCGATTCGCGCGCCAATCTGCGCCGCTTCTTCGAAGTTGATCGTCACTACATCGTTGTGGCGGCGCTGAAAGCGCTGGCCGACCGTGGTGACGTACCGGCGAAAGCGGTCAAGGATGCCATCACGCTGTACGGCATCGATCAGAACAAACCGAACCCGATGACCGTTTAAGGAGCGAGCGAGATGGCGATTCGTGAAATCACCGTTCCTGATCTCGGTGATGTGAAAGATGTGGATGTGATCGAAGTGCCGGTGAAAGTCGGCGACACGATCAAGAAAGACGACATCATCATTGTCGTCGAAGGCGAAAAGGCCACCATGGACGTGCCGGCTTCGGCGGGCGGTGTCATCACCGAGCTGAAGATCAAGGTGGGCGACAAGGTGTCGAAAGGCTCGCTGGTTCTGCTGGTGGATGATGCCGCGGCGGGATCATCGGCCGCCGCGTCGGCGCCGGTTGTCGCACCGGCTCCGGCGACGTCAACTCCGGTGACATCAACTCCGGTGACCACTGCACCCGTGACGGCAGCGCCGGCAAGTGCTGCACCAGCGGCGGCCAGCGCGCAAACCATCAATGTCCCGGACATTGGTGATGCGAAAGATGTTGATGTTATTGAGATCAGTGTCAAACCCGGCGACAGTGTCAGCAAGGATGACACGCTGATCGTCGTCGAAGGCGAGAAAGCGACGATGGAAGTACCGTCGCCGGTCAGCGGTGTGGTCGAATCGATCGCGCTGAAAGTCGGTGACAAAGTCTCCAAAGGTTCGCTGATTGGCGTGCTGAAAGTGGCCGGCGCCGCACCTGTGGCAGTGGCTGCTGCAGCACCCGCCGCTGCACCGGTCGCGTCCAGCGGCAGCAATATCGTCACTGCCGCGATGCCGGCAGTGGACAGCGGCCGCGAAGCGCCGGTGCCGGACTATCCGGTCGAGCGTCGTGTCGGCGACAAGGTCGTCCACGCTTCGCCTTCGGTGCGCCGTTTTGCCCGTGAACTCGGTGTTGATCTGGCGCGCGTCAATGGCAGCGGCGAGAAAGGCCGGGTGCTGAAAGAAGACGTGCAGGGCTGGGTCAAGTTCGAACTCAACCGGCCGAAGCCGGTTGCCGCCAGTGTTGGCGGTGCGCCGGAACTGCCGGAAATTGATCACGCGAAATGGGGCCCGATCGAGACCAAAGCGCTGTCGCGCATCCAGAAAGTTTCTGCCGTCAATCTGCACCGCAACTGGCTGGTGATCCCGCACGTCACGCAACACGATGATGCCGACATCACGGAACTGGAGGCCTTCCGCCAGTCGCTGAAAGATGAGGCGGAAAAACGTGGCGTGAAACTGACACCGCTGGCGTTCGTGACCAAGGCGCTGGTGAATTCCTTGCAGGCCTTCCCGACCTTCAACGCGTCGCTGCAAAAAGACGGCGAGACACTGGTGCTGAAAAAGCACTACCACATCGGTATTGCGGTGGATACGCCGGATGGTCTGGTGGTGCCGGTGATCCGCGACGTCGACAAGAAATCGGTGTTCGATATTGCCGCCGACATGGCCGACATCAGCAAGAAAGCGCGCGATAAAAAACTCGGCGCCGACGGCATGGCCGGCTCGACGTTCACGATCTCGTCGCTGGGCGGGATCGGCGGCACCTACTTCACGCCGATTGTGGCCTGGCCGAATGTCGCGATTCTCGGCTTGTCGAAGAGCAGCATGAAACCGGTCTGGGATGGCAGCCAGTTTGTGCCGCGCCTGATGTTGCCGATGTCGCTGTCCTACGATCACCGCGTTATCGACGGTGCGGTGGGCGCGCGCTTCATCACGCATCTGGGCAAGAACCTGGCCGACATTCGCCGTCTGCTGCTCTGATCGCGGCGGCTGGCGTGAACGGAGGCGGGCGATCCAGTGTGGATGCCCGCCTCCTGTCCATCCGGGATTGGGTACGGCTTGGCGGATCGGGATCAAGGTCGCGCCGGAACAGCCGGAATGCAACTGCCACCGGCTGCGCATCCCGACTACAATACGCAACTTCACGCCCGGGTCGGGTAGACGGTCCGGGTCACTGACAAGGCGCAAAAGGCGCCGCCAGAACAGGAGCAAGTCATGAGCAAGGGTGACATTCACGGTCAGGTTGTGGTGCTGGGCTCGGGCCCAGGCGGTTACAACGCGGCCTTCCGCGCTGCCGACCTCGGCCTCAACGTGGTGTTGATCGAAGCCGAAGCCTCACTGGGCGGCGTTTGCCTGAACGTGGGCTGCATTCCCTCCAAGGCGCTCCTGCATTGCGCCAAAGTCATCGACGAAGCCGCGGAAATGTCGCATCACGGCATCAGCTTCGGCGCGCCGAAAATCGATCTCGACAAGATCCGTGATTACAAAAACGGTGTCATCGGCGGCCTGACCAAAGGCCTGGCCGGCATGGCCAAAATGCGCAAAGTGCAAGTGGTCAGCGGCTACGGCAAATTCACCGGCCCGAACACCATTGCCGTGGAAAAAGACGGCAAGACCACCGTCGTGTCGTTCGACAACTGCATCATCGCTGCCGGCTCGCGTCCAGTGGCGCTGCCGTTCCTGCCGAAAGACGATCGCATTGTTGATTCGACCGGCGCGCTGGAACTGAAGCGTGTACCGGAACACATGCTGGTGCTCGGCGGCGGCATCATCGGTCTGGAAATGGCCACCGTGTATCGCGCGCTGGGCGCCAAGATCTCGGTGGTGGAAATGGCCGATCAGCTGATCTCGGCGGCCGATGCCGATATCGTCAAAGTGCTGCACAAGTTCGTCGAGAAAAAATACGAACAGATCCTGCTGAATACCAAAGTCACCAAAGTTGAAGCGAAAGCTGACGGCCTGTATGTGACGTTCGAAGGTGACAAGGCGCCGAAAGACCCGGTCAAGTACGACATGATCCTGTCGGCAGTCGGCCGCGTGCCGAACGGCAAGCTGATCGATGCAGAAAAAGCCGGCGTGAAAGTCGATGATCGCGGCTTCATCAACGTCGACAAGCAAATGCGCACCAATGTGCCGCACATTCTGGCCATCGGTGACATCGTGGGCCAGCCGATGCTGGCCCACAAAGCCTCGAAAGAGTCGCACGTTGCGGCCGAAGTCATCGCCGGCAAGAAACACTATTTCGATCCGCTGTGCATTCCGTCGGTGGCCTACACCGATCCGGAAATCGCCTGGGTCGGCCTGACCGAGAAAGAAGCCAAGGCCAAAGGCATCGACTATGGCGTTGGCAGCTTCCCGTGGGTGGCCTCCGGCCGCGCGACATCGGTGGCGCGCACCGAAGGCGTCACCAAGCTGATCTTCGACAAGAACAGTCATCGCGTCATCGGCGGCGCCATTGTCGGCGTCAATGCCGGAGAACTGATCGGTGAGATCGGTCTGGCCATCGAAATGGGCGCCGATGCCGAAGACATCGCGCTGACCGTGCACGCACACCCGACGCTGAACGAATCCATCGCCTGCGCCGCGGAAATGTTCGAAGGCACCTGCACGGAAATGCCGCCGAAGCGCAAATAAGTTTCTGCGCTTTGCCGGAAATAAAACGGGAGACTCAGGTCTCCCGTTTTTATTTGCCGAGCGGGACTCAGTTGCGCAGTTGGCGGCGACGGCGCTGCCATGCGCCGATCAGCATCAGACCTGTTGCCCACAGTGCAATGCTGTCCGGTTCCGGGACCAGCGCACCGTCCACCGGTACGCTGATCAGATGCGGCAGCAACTCATCGTTGAAACGCATGCGCAGTGTGTGCGAAGAATCGACGGTGCCGTTGCAGCACACCGTTGCATCGAGGAAGGCTCCGACAAAAAAACGATCACCGGGATTCAGCCAGTGTTGCAGTGTCAGTACCTGACTGCCGGACGCGGTCAGCGTATGCCAGACGTTGGCAAACACTTGCGGCGCGTTCACGCAGAAATCGCGCACCGGATCGCTGACGTTGGGGCTGAGGATGGGGCACAGCGTGTCGCCATTGCTCTGCAGCGCATCGTCGTAATACTGGAATTGATAATTCGCGGGGTCGAAGATCGATACCCGGAACGTCGAGTGATGGCCAAAGGCCGAGTTGGGCACCGTGGTGCTGAACACCGAGTCGAAAAAGATGCTCAGGTTGAGCAGGAAAGGCACTTCGCCGGTGTACTGGTAACCCTGGACACCCCAGACATTGGTGTCCGCCATTGCACCGTCACCGGTGGCATTTGCATAGGCATGGAGCTCCGGAAGCCAGCTGTCTTCGTCAATCTCGCCGTAGGCCCACGCGGTGCCATTGGCATCGTTGGCGTAACTGGTCGAACGCGTTGGTGTCAGCGTGCGGCTGCCGTTGTAACTGTGCAGATTCCAGCGGCAGCGATCATGTGCGGCATTCCAGATGCAGTTACCGGTTCCGGCCAGCGTATCAACAGCAAACGCGGTGGAAACCGGGTTGGCTGCAGCCGGATCGGCGGCAGCAGACAGCAGCAAAGCGCTGGACAGGCCCAGTGCAGTCAGCAATCTCATGACAGATTTCTCCTGATTCCTTGTGGATGAGTCATTGCTTCGTGCAGTTCCGGGCTAACTGCGGAGCGAATTGAAGCAGGTTTCGTGCCGTTGCCGGAATACGCGGGCGGGAAAGACAGTCGGCGATAGCACTGTAAAAGTATCGGACACACGCACCCGTTGCTGTGCCCTGAATGGCAGCTGTTGCTTTGCGTAGCGGCGTGTTGTCGGGATACGTCGGAAAACCTGAACAGCGGCTGCACCGCACGCAAAACATCAAGCAAATCGCCAGGCCAAAGGAACCATAGACTCCAAGCGTTCATGAGCTTAAGGCCGAAAATCCGCGCTTCCTGACCTAGCCTTGCTGAAGCTGGGCGGAGGGGCGGCAGGAACATGCAAGCAAACAGAAACTGGCACCGGCAACGGCGCATGGTGATTGGCATGCTGGCGGTATCGCTGGCAACGGTGGTTCAGGCGGACGGTGTGTTCCGCGTCGAAGCGTCGGCGGTCAACCAGACCGTGAGCTTTGATTTCAGCAGTTACGAGCAGGCAGCAGAAGTGCTGTCGGATGTGCGTTTGCGCGATTTGCTGGTGGGCTACAACGACGGCAGCAACGGCGGTATCGGTCAGGCCTCCGCAGCGGATTTCCGGATCGATTTTCGCGGCTTGCCGATGCTGTTCCGTTTTGATCAGGGCTCGGCAACGCTGCATTTGTCGATCCCTGAACTGGGCATTACACAAGCATTTTCCGGCGCGACGCGGGAAGAAAGCCAGCGGGCGTTTGTCGACTGGTTCAAGACCCAGAGCTTTGCCGTCAACCGCATCATCGAAGCACTGGTGGCGGTGTCGCCGGTGGATCCCATTGCCGGCAATCCGGGTTCGTTGATGGACATGGTGATGATCGACGCCTTCGATCTCGGCCTCAGCGAGATCGGTGCCATCGGCGGTGGCAGGACCGGTGCCGGCGAGACATCGCAACCGGAAAATGCGGTAGGTATCGGTCTGGAATACGACGAGATCGATACCGACATGGGCGCAGTGCGCAAGACCCGCATGCCCATCACCTACAACGGCACGTTTGGCGATCCGGTCAAGCAATATGTGCTGCGTGCCGTGTTGTCGACCACGGAAGTGGAAGGTTCCAAGTCCTATACCTTGCCGCTGACTTTTGCCATCCGCTGGCCGGTCACTGACAACTGGACACTGACGCCGGTGCTGACTTATGCGATCACCGGCTCGGAAGATCTGGGCAGCGCGGCAGAAATGATCGCCTATTTTCTCACCAGCGGTTATGTTTTCAGGTTCGATGGATTTGATCTGACGCTGGGCAATATGGTCGGCAAGGCCGAAGTACTGAAAACCGAGTATGGCGATTTGTCTCTGGACCCGGACATCGCCAACACGGTGTACCGGAACGGACTGCTGTTCAGCAAGCCGGTGCGCTTGTTTGATGACAACAAGGTGCTGGAAGTGTACTGGGTGAATACGCAATTCAGTGGCACGGCGCTGTATGACGAGCAACAGGATCAGATCGGCATCAGCATCGGCCCGTCACGCAGCGAGATTGGCAAGAAGTCGGAATACCGGATGGGCATCAAGTACACGAAATCGGAGCATGCCGATGCGGTTGGTTTTGATATGAGTTACTGGTTCTGAGCCTGTATTGGTTCGGCGTAAAGCAAGACGGCCGCTGCGGAAGCGCAGCGGGCGGGTTTGTGGGAAAGAAATCGCAACCCGAATACAGTCCGGGCAAGCGCAAACCCCCAGTAAACCAAACCAATGGGCCCGCCCCGCGCC
>JAYSEY010000029.1:0-9843 GCA_041913605.1 Permianibacter sp. | reverse complement strand
CGGGGTTTGGCGGGTGTGTTTGTTTTTTTTATTTTTTTATGGTCTTGTTCGGGTTTTTTTGCGGGTTAATGCAGCGGGGCGGCTGCAAAGGCGCAGCGGCCGTCTTGCTGGCAATGAATGCGCATCCGGAATCCTGTCCGGCCAAGCGGAATCGCGCTGAAACCCATCCGATTGCGCCGGCCCTGCGCAGGCGCGCCGTTCAACCCTTCGACGGGGCTCAGGGCGAACGGAACGTCTACGGAGCGCAAGCAGTATGCAATGAACGTGGTTGAGTTCGTGGCGATGCTTGGTCAGGCTCAGCGGTAAACGCGAGTCGATCCATTGAACGGGCGCGTTTCCGTTTGATCCACATTCACTGCGATTCTGTTTGCTGGGCTGCCACCGGTTTGCGCATCTGCAAATCCATGCCCGGCAATTGCAGGATGGCGGCCGGATCGGTTTTCAGGATTTGCAGTTGCTCGTTGTCGATGGCTACGTCGCTGCCGGCGAAACCGGACCAGGTGTCGCGGCCGCCGTGTTTGGCGGTGTACAGCGCAATGTCGGCGAGCGCCAGGGTTTCCGGCCAGCTCAGTGCGTCGGGGCGTTGTGTGAATTGCGGATACACGGCGTAGCCGGTGGAGCAGGTCATCGAGCGATGTTGCTGATTGCCGAGATCGAAGGGCTGCTCGGTGACGACCTGGCGTATGCGTTCAGCGAGATCGTTGGCGCGTTCGCGCGCTGTGAATCGGGCGAGGACGAGAAATTCTTCGCCGCCCCAGCGCACCAGATAGTCGGCATCGCGGAACACGCGCTGCAGGCGTCGGCGCATTTCCACCAGCACGGTATCACCGGCGGCGTGACCGTGGCGATCGTTGATCTGTTTGAAATGATCGATGTCGACGAGGAAGAAGATCAGATCGGCGTCGTCGCGCGACGCGTGTGATTCGCGGGAATTGTCGGCGTGACGGCGATGGACAATGGCCAGATCATTGGCAATGTTTTCGCTGAGGAAACGCCGGTTGCGCAGACCGGTCAGCGGATCGGTGAGACTGGCTTCCTGCAGCGCCTGGGTCTGCAATTGCAGCCGCGCGTTGGCGTGCGCCAGTTCGCGGGTGCGTTCGGCGATGTGCTGTTCCAGTTGCAGTTGCCGCGCGCGCAATACGCGAACCCGCAACTGGTGCAAGCCATAAAGCAGGGTGGCAAGGGCAAGCAACAGAATCACGCGCACACCGGTTTGCTGATGCCAGGCCGGCAACACGGTCAGCGCCAGTTCCAGCGTTGTGTTGCGGGCATCCGATTCATCTGCGTCAAGTCCGCCGGTAAAGCCGCTTTCAGTTTCCGGCGCGAACGCATTCGGCAAACGGGCGTACTGGATTTGCAGCCGGTATTCACCCGGTGGCAGATGCGAATAGCTGAGACTGCGATGTTGATCATCGGTGATGCGCCACTGTGCATCGTGGCCCTGCAGACGGTAGCGGTACTGCAGTTGTTCGGGATTGCGGTAATCGAGCGCGGCGAATTCCAGATCGAGACGCTGTGTGTCGCTGGTCATGCTCAGCGCTCGCATCGCGCCGGGTGAATCCGCGCTCGGGCTGTCCGCTGCTTGTGCGTTGCCGCTGGTGGCATTTGCCGGCCGTGCATCGATATTGCTGAGGTGCAGGCTGGTGAACACCAGTGGCAGTTGTTCTTCGCGCGCTTGCCAGCGCTGCGGATCGATCAGCGTGATGCCGCGTGCGCCGGCAAAAACAAGTTCACCGGCTGGCGTGCGCGTTGCGGCGCCGCGTTTGTAGGGGCCGGTCGCAGCGCCGGCAGCGGCGCTGATGCGCGTCACCGCGAAACTGGCGGCGTCGATGCGCGCCAGTTCGTGATGACTGCTGATCCAGGCATTGCCCTGGGTATCCAGTTGCAGACCGGTGATCACGTCGCCGGGCAAACCGTGGCGACGGTCCAGCTGCTGCCACTGCGTTTGCGTGGCGTCGGAGACAAAGACGCCGGCGCCGGAGGTGGCCACCCACAGGCGTTGCTGCGCGTCGCTGCTGATATCGCTGACCGAGATGGCCATCAGCCGGGCATCGGCAACCGGATCAATCTGCACGCCGGCCGGGTTATCCGGCGCAAGGCGCAGCCGGTACAAACCGCGCCAGCTGCCGAGCCACAGGCTGTCGTCCTGCACGTGCATGGCATCGACGCGCTGCGCCGGCGTGCTGCCGTCGAGCAGCTGCACGGCCTGCGCCGCGTTTGCGGCTTGCCACCACAAACCGTCCGGCCCGCCCAGCCAGAGGCCGCCGGCAAAATCGACCGCGCTGGCGGTGTAGAGATTGGCGGCGCGCGGTGGGGCGGCCAATGGCAGCGGTTGCAGCGTTTGGGGCTTAAGGGTTTGCGGTTGCGGGGGAAGCGGTTGCAAGGGGGCGGCGTTGCCGGCGTGCAGCAGCGCGCTCTGGAAATTGCTCGCCGCCAGCACCTGACCGCCGGCCAGTGCGCTGAGTGATTCGACGGCATCCGCCGGCCAGCGGGCGTCGCTGCCGGCGGTCAGGCTGGCGATGCGTCCACGCAGCGGATCGAGCACATCGATGTTGCCGTTGCTGCCGCCCACCCACAGCCGGTCGTCCGCGGTGGCCAGCACCGCGTCGCTGCCGGCGCTGCTCAGGCCGCGGGCATCGCCGACGTCGCCAAAGATGTTGCCGATGCCGGTGCTGCGCGGGTCATGCAGCTGCAGGCCCTGACTGCTGCCCACCCAGAGCTGGCCGCGCCGGTCGCGCAGCAGGGTCCAGATGTTGTCGTCGAGCAGGCTTTCCGGCACCAGCCGGTTGTGGCGCAGTGCGGCGCCCAGCATCAGCGCGCCGCTGCCGGCGTGGCGCTGCACCGGGAAAATGCCCTTGCCGAAACTGCCCAGCCAGACGCTGCCGTCGCCGGTGTCGGCCAGCGAAAAAATCCATGCCTGCGCCGGCTTGCCGGCTTCCAGCGGAACCGGCAGATGCTGGACGCGCTGCTCGCGGTCGATCACGAACAGCCCGGCATTGGCCGTGCCCACCCAGAGATGCCCGTCGCGGTCGCGGAGCAGGGCGGCGATGCGCGGCCGTCCGGGCAGCACATCGACCCGCTCCAGCGCGTCCTTGCCGGCCGCCAGCCGGTACAGGCCGTCGCCGGCACCAACCCAGATCGTGTCGCCGTCGGCGTGCAGGGCATGGATGCGCGTGCCGCCCGGGCTGTCCGGAAGGGTCAGTGAATGCAGCGTGCTGCTCGCTGGCAACCAGAGCTTCAGCCCGTCGCTGGTGCGCAGCAGGACACGCGCCGGCGACGCGAACGCCAGATCCGCCACCGACAGCGCACCGAACAGATCCGGCGCCACCGGCACCAGTTGCTGGCTGACCGGCTGCCAGCGGTACAGGCCGGGATCGCCGCCGACCCAGAGACCGCCGTCACGGTCGGCTCGCACCACGTTCGGCCCACCGGCCAGCGGCACGTCCTTGAGCGCATGGGCATCCCAGCGCCACAAACGGCTGCCGCCGACAAACCAGACAAAGCCCTCGCCATCTTCGGCAATCGACGACACCGCGCCGTCCAGCTTGCTCTGTTGCTGCGGCGGTTGAATGAAAAGCGGCGAGATCAGTGACTGCCAGCGCGCCGGCGGCGGCGCCGCCGGACTGGTGCCGGCCAGCGCACAGCCGAGCAGCAGGGCGATCAGTTGCGTCGCGGGCCGCCGCGTTGCAGCCAGCCATCGCGACGTTGGCGCTGGCGCTCCCGCCAATGCTCTCGCCACCGCTCCACCACGCACACCGGACTGTGGGCGCGTCGAGGCGGGCAACGGGTATTGCGGCAGGCCATGCGTCAATCCACCCAGAATGGCGTGCGACAGCGAGCGCAGGGCAGCAGCGGAGCCGGAAAGCGCGGACAGCAAAACAGCGGATCTCGGCATGCGTAGGGGCAAGGGGCGCGAATGAGGAAGGGCAAGTGTAGTGGTCCGGCCGGCCCGCGTCGCCTGTGCTGCAACACCCGGCGCACCGGCGCGTCTGAATGCACTGGCCGGAACGCGCACGCCGGTGTCCGCACTCCCGCATTCGTGCGCCCGTTACGCGGCCGGATAAATCCGGCCCCACAGCCAGCCGCTTGCCGCAGCGCCCGAATCGCACGGACATCCGCGTTCGCGCACCCGGTCCAATCCCGGTGCATGGCCGAATTCATTCGGCCATGCACCGGTGAGCGCGTGATGCCGTCAGCCGGCTGGTCCGCTCGCCATTGCCGACGTGACGCCGCTCCCTGATCCGCGTCAACTCCTGCGTCCATAGCGGCATTCGTCATCCGGCCCGTGCGCCCTGTGTAACAAAAGCTGCTGCTACAATGTCGCCCGCTTTTCGGGGTCGCGCCGCCGTGAACGGGCGAGCGACCAGGTTCAATCAACGGCTACTCCATCCGGTTTCCGCAGCCGGCGCCCCACGCGTCGTTGCCGGTTCCGCCAGCCAGTCACCTGAGGAACTCCCATGTCGAACTCCCGCATCATCTACACCATCACCGACGAAGCGCCGGCGCTGGCCACCTATTCGCTGCTGCCCATCGTCCAGGCGTTCGCCAAGACCGCCGGTGTGCAGGTGGAAACGCGGGACATTTCGCTGGCCGGCCGCATTCTTGCCGCCTTCCCCGATTTCCTCAAAGCCGAACAAAAGCAGGCCGACCATCTGGCCGAACTCGGCGAGCTGGCGAAAACGCCGGAAGCCAACATCATCAAGCTGCCGAACATTTCGGCCTCCATTCCGCAGCTCTCCGCCGCCATCAAGGAATTGCAGGCGCACGGTTACGCCGTGCCGGATTACCCGGTCGATGCCAAAACCGATGACGAGAAAGCCATCAAGGCCCGCTACGCAAAAGTGCTTGGCTCGGCCGTGAACCCGGTGCTGCGCGAAGGCAACTCGGATCGCCGCGTGGCGCTGCCGGTGAAAGCCTATGCCAAATCGCATCCGCACAGCATGGGTGCCTGGAGCAAGGATTCGAAATCACACGTCGCGCACATGAACAGCGGCGATTTTTACGGCAGCGAAAAGTCCGTGACACTGGGCGCCGCTGATGTGGTGAAAATCGAGCACGTCGCCGCCGATGGCAGCGTCACCGTGCTGAAAGACAATCTCAAACTGCAAGCCGGTGAAGTGCTGGATTCCTCGGTGATGAGCGCCAGCGCCCTGCGCGCGTTCTACGCCGAACAAGTCGCCGATGCCAAGGCCAAAGGCGTGCTGTTCTCGCTGCACCTCAAAGCCACCATGATGAAAGTGTCCGATCCGATCATGTTCGGCCACGCGGTCACCGTGTATTACGCCGACCTGTTCGCCAAACACGCCGACACCTTCGCGAAAATCGGCGTCGATCAGAAAAACGGTATTGGTGACGTGTACACCAAAATGGCCGCACTGAGCGAAGCCGAACAGGCTGCCATCAAAGCCGACATCGCCGCCATTTACGACCGGCAGCCGGAACTGGCGATGGTCGATTCCGACAAGGGCATCACCAACCTGCACGTGCCCAGCGATGTGATCATCGACGCCTCCATGCCGGCCGCCATTCGTACCTCGGGCCAAATGTGGGGCCGCGACGGCAAACAGCACGACACCAAATACACCATCCCGGATCGCTGCTACGCCGGTGTGTACGACGAAACCATCAAGTTCTGCAAAGAACACGGCGCTTTTGATCCGCGCACCATGGGCAACGTCGCCAACGTCGGCCTGATGGCACAAGCCGCCGAAGAGTATGGTTCACACGACAAGACTTTCCAGATCGCCAGCAAAGGCGTGGTGCGTCTGGTGGCGTCAAATGGCAGCGTGCTGATGGAACAGGCCGTTGAAGCCGGCGACATTTTCCGCGCCTGCCAAACCAAGGACCTGCCGATCAAGGACTGGGTGAAACTCGCCGTCACCCGCGCGCGCCTCACCGGCAATCCGGCAATCTTCTGGCTGGACAGCGCCCGCGCCCATGATCGTGAACTGATCAAGAAAGTGAATGCCTACCTGAAAGATCACGACACCAGCGGTCTGGACATTCAGATCCTGTCGCCGGTCGACGCCACCAAGTACACGCTCAAGCGCGTCAAGGAAGGCAAAGACACCATCTCGGTCACCGGCAACGTGCTGCGCGATTACCTCACCGATCTGTTCCCGATCCTCGAACTCGGCACCAGCGCAAAAATGCTGTCCATCGTTCCGCTGCTCGCCGGTGGCGGCCTGTTCGAAACTGGCGCCGGCGGCTCGGCACCGAAACACGTGCAGCAATTCCTGGAAGAAAGCTACCTGCGCTGGGATTCACTCGGTGAGTTCCTCGCCATTGCCGTGTCGATTGAAGATCTCGCCATCAAAACCGGAAACAGCAAAGCCAAAGTGCTCGCGGCGGCCATGGACAAAGCCAACGGCGGCATCCTCGACAACGACAAGTCCCCGGCCCGCAAAGTCGGCCAGCTCGACAACCGTGGCAGCCATTTCTATCTGGCCATGTACTGGGCACAAGCCCTCGCCGCGCAAAACGATGATGCCGAACTGAAAGCCAAATTCGCCCCGCTCGCCAAAGCGCTCACCGAAAACGAGGCAGCGATTGTTGCCGAGTTGAATGGTGCGCAGGGCAAGGCGGTGGATATTGGTGGCTACTATCAGCCGGATTTTGCCAAGGCATCGGCGGCGATGCGGCCGAGCAAGTTGTTTAATGAGGCGATGGGTTTGTTGAATTGATGCAGTGCAGTATAGAGTTAAGGCAAAACGCCCGGCTTTGGCCGGGCGTATTTTCTTGTTTTAGTTTAGAGCAGCACTGTGCATTTACAAGTAATAGGGAAACAACTAGGCTGACCAAACGAGCATCCGTCAACATTTTTCGTCGACAGAAAATTTCGTTGTGTCTGGCGGAATCAGATTTACAGGAGTTTTGAATGGCAAGGCTTTCTGGGCTTGGTGTCAGGCGAATGCGCTCTTTGTATGACTTGGGTGAGCCACTACCAATAACACCAATCACAATTCTACTTGGACGAAATAGCGTTGGAAAGAGCACTTTTGCTCGAGTTCTGCCTTTGCTACGTCAAAGTGTTGAAAGAAAGAAAAGAGGTCCAATACTGTGGTTTGATGAACTAGTAGATTTTGGCTCTCTTCAGCAAACCATTACCAGAAACGAAAATAGCCTAGAGATTGTGCTGGAGCTAGACGGCCTTCAGGACGACAGTAAGAAAGGGTTTCTGAAGGGGGGGTATAGGGCGTCAAGGGAACACAATCCAATAAAGCTAAACAAGGTTAAAGTGACTCTTACATTGGCGGAGGATGAGTCGTCTGGAACTACTCAGGCGAAGGAGGTAAAGGTAGTATCGGACGGGATCGAGATTAAGGTTGTTTTTAATGGCATTCTGATTGATTTTGTGTCGGTTGGTGAAAAAAAGTATGAACTAAAAGCAGACCGCGTTCTCGCGTATGTTGAGCAGGGCGAACTTTTGCCGAGAATTATATTTCTTGAAAAGAAAAAAAGAGATGAGAGTGAGTTTTGGTATCAGGTCAAAAACCCTTGGAGAGCAGATCTTGTTAGTCTTCTGCACTCACAAGTCCATCAGAATACATCGAGAGACAAAATGTCTCAGCTAGCGTACATGGTGCCTGTTGGTTCTCTTTCGGAGATGTCTTCTTCGGTAAAGCATTTGCCGGGGCCTCCTACTTGGAACTCCAATAGAGAGCTGCTTTCAAGACAGGATGGACCATTCATGAAGAATCTCCAGACTGCTGTTTTTGCCGCCAACGTAGACGGCATTTTTAGGGTGCTTGACGAAGCAATTGGTGTTTGTGCTCGTGGCGTTCGATACCTGAAGCCGCTTCGTGCAAATATGGAAAGGTATTATAGAAGGGTTGATTTGGCTGTGTCGGAAATTGACCCGGAGGGAAGAAATCTCGCAATGTTTCTTGATTCGCTTTCGGAAAGTCAGCTGCGAAATTTCAGGGATTGGGTGCAGGAAAATCTTGGCATTGACGTTGAGCCGAAACGTGAGGGTGGGCATGTTTTTTTGATGGCAAAAGGTGCTCATGATTCGGGAATGTCAAATGTTGCAGATATGGGTTTTGGCTTGTCTCAAGTGCTACCTATCGCAGCTCAGTTGTGGGTCTCAAGATTCGGGAGAGTATCAGGCCTGGGGAGAGCTGACGTTAGTCATGTCGTGATTGAGCAACCAGAACTGCACCTCCATCCTGCCTTTCAGGCAAAATTGGCCGATGTATTTGCCGGCGTCGTGACTGAAGAAGTTGGTTCCCAAACAGAAATGACGCCTCCGTCTATTGTCGTCGAAACGCATAGCCAACAGCTAGTGAATCGATTAGGTCAGTTAGTTGAGTTGGGGAGGCTTGATCGAGCGATGGTTTCTATCGTCCTTTTTGAGCCGAACCCATGTCAAGTTGGGACATCAACAGCTAGGGTTTGCTCATTTGATGAATCTGGGATTCTTCAGGGCTGGCCATTTGGCTTTTTTGAGCCGGACTTTTAATGATGCTTTTCGTTCTTCATCCATCATTGATTGATGTCGACTTCACTAAGTCAAAGAATATCGATGGTTTAGTTCAACTGCTTTATTCAGTTGCCCAGGGTAGGCATGTCTTGTTCGGTGATACGTCAGTATTGGAAAAACTCCTTATTCTCGATCGTTTGACAGACACCCTTGTTTCTGTGGTTCGAAAAACAATTTGTGATCGGCCAACCGTTGGTGCTCTTAGAAAAGCAATAAATAGATTTGTGTATGTGGTAGAGAGTGATAGGGTTTTGCTAAATGAGACAGACTCGTGGTCAATTACTCTAGATTTTTTGGCAGAAAATGGCGCTCCAAGGTCGGCCCTTCTGTGTGAGGGAGAGGTCGATACGAAGCTCTATTCTATTTGCGCAAAACACTACGCAACGCATATGAAATTTACACCAACGATTTCTCTCTCGCTTCAGTCGGGAGGTGGCGCATCTATCTCGGCGGTTTATGAAAGGGAATTGAACTGTCGCGAAAAATTTGTTTTATGCATTACTGACTCTGACAAGGATTACCCAGATGCCGAAATTTGCCAGGTAAGTAAAGAGTGCGGCGAGGTCGGCATGATTAAAGGATGGCCGACTAGACATTTCTGTTTGTATGTCAGGGAGCTCGAGAATGTAATACCGTTCAATCTCATTGAGGCTGCGGTTTGCGATGGTGGCTGTCGGAGCACTAAAGAGCGCTTGGCTGCTCTTTTTGATGCTTTTAAGAATGATAAGGGACGACTTGAGTTTGTTGATATGAAAGATGGCATTAGCGTATCAACAGCCTTAAAGCTCGATTGGTGGGGCGAAGCTTTCAGATGTCGGAGTTCATATCGCAGAGCCGAGCGGTGCAAGAAGATATTTGAATGTGATCCGGGAGAAAGGGATTGCTCGTGTGTTTTTGTTCCAATGATTGCCGAAAAAATCTCTGAGATGGTGCTGGGGTTTTGTGAAAAGAATTCAATGCATAAGACATTGAAAATAGCTGCCACATCATTCAATTTTCACAGATGGCTGGAGGTGGGCGCTGTTGCATATGAATGGGGTCTTGCTGCTGAAAAAATTCGTAGTTGACGGGGCGAGAAATTGCTAAGCCTCACGCCGAATACCTTCTGCAACTTACGCCCTGTAAGTCCCTGTAAGTCCTGGTAATCCCCCCTGAAAACAACCGTCGCCAAAAGTAGAATTTTCTCCCATAGACGCTGAGGAAGTTCTACATGAAGAAATCCCGCTTTTCCGACAGTCAGATCCTGGCCATCCTGAAGCAAGCCGAGGCCGGCAGTCCGGTACCAGAGCTGTGCCGGGAGCATGGCATTGTAAGTCCCCCCTAAACTCGATCCACGCATAATCAGAGGTCCCGGACACCAA
>JAYSEY010000028.1:0-32341 GCA_041913605.1 Permianibacter sp. | reverse complement strand
GTCGGCATCCATGCCTCGCCCCTTCACTTCGTTACGGGCTGTTAACCCGGACTCCATTCCGCTGCTCGGCTCGTCGAACGGGCGAGAAGGTCAAAACCAAAATTCGTCGGGGCTGCAAATTCCTGTTCGCGCGTATACCGGCAGTCTCAAGCTGTGCTCGACAAACAGCCATTGCTATCCGCATGGGTTACGAGAAATATTCGGCGGAAGCGCTTCGCGGTTCCGCCCTACGATATCTGCGTACTATCACGCTTCGCGAGTCGTACCTACGACGGCCGCAATAACGATGCTGGCCAGCCAGCAACAAGCGGCCAACAAAATTCGAAGCAAAGAAACTCCCAAGAAAACCGGGGCCCCTTCCGCGCCAGCCGGCGATTCGGTGCCAGCGGCCGGCTGCGCCGGCAGGGACAGCCGGCGCAGCGTTGATACGGCAGGACGCCGCATCAACGCGTGCCCGGAGCCGATGGCGTCGAAGCGACGGGCAGGTTTACTCGAAGCAACCGAACGATTCTGGCGCGGCCGGGGCGTGTTTCTTTGCCTTCTTTCTTTGCACGAGCAAAGAAAGAAGGTCGCCAGCCGGTGCGAATACCGGCAATCTCGAATCACGAGATCCGGTTAATTAATCGGCCGGAAGTAATGATGTTGGGCTTCGCAAGGCTCTGCCCAATCTACGATATCTTCGAAAAACTGCCTCCGATTACGCGTCGCTAATCGGAGCTACGCGGGCTGAATGTCAAATGTAAGGCCTGACCCTGACCACTATCCTAACCCTGGCCACTATCGTGTTGGATAGGATAACGGAGTCCACATAAGTTGTTAGATGTGGCCACCTTGATCTGTCAGAAGCGATCGCAGACGCCGCACCTCTGCCAGAAGCATGGATATGTCTTGCCGCGCATGTGCAACAAAGTCTTGGTCCTGAAGTGTGCCGCCAGATAGATATAAGTCAGGGCTGTCGTTGTCCGTGCCGCCAGTCCTAATGAAGCTGTCACCTGACAGGTGATCTCGCCCCTCAATGAACGATTCCCAAGGGCCTTTCGTCGCAGCAGCGAGTCGCGCCTCAATCTCCGCTAGAGCTTGATCGTCCATAGTCTTTCCTGCCGTATCTAACGCCCGCGGTAAGCTGCGCCGCAAGGAGCGAAGCGACTAGAGCGAGCCAAAAACGCAGCTTTTGGCGTCAGCTTGACCAAACAGTTAGGCGTCACGCAGCGCCCCGAGAAGTTGAGACTTGAACCTTGCCGCCCGCTCATTGAGTGTGGTTTGCTCATTGCGCAGACTCTTCAGGTAAGTACGTCCATCGGTACTGACGCTGGTGTAATGAGTTTTATGCTGCGAAACGATGTCATTGGCTCGCTCTCGTGATTCGATTACAGCGTTGTACGCGGCTTGTAGCTCAGGAAAGTAGACCTCAATGAGCATTTCAATACGAACGTGGTCCCCTCTGCCTTTGTCGCTCTTCTCTATCTCGAGATCAAGGCCTTGGTTGTAGGTAAGCTTTCCACTCATGATGCTGCACTTAATGAAGTAATAGGTTGTCAGGCTGTTAAGCCACAACTCAAACAGCGTGTAGAGCTCTTCACCACGGGATCGCAGGAGATCTTGGTTACGCAATTGAAGCTCGTGATCGCGCGTAGCTCGTGCAGCTTTGGCGTTTGCACGGTTAGTTAGGAAGACGGCAAGGAGTGCGACTGCCGCACCCACTAGAGTAGATACAGCTGCAGAAACTGCTGTTGCTTCGGTTTCGGTGAGGCCTGTCATGTGACGCCTAACTACTATTCGGCACCAAGCTTGGTGTACAAAAAATCCGAACGTGGTGTATAAAACCCGTCGGGGCCGGGGCGATTCTCTGCCTTTTCAATCGGTTAAAGCAAGGCCGCCGATTTGTGCCGCGACAATTACCCCAAGCTGTCGCACGCATTCTGCGCGAGACCGGAAACAAATCGGCTCTCAGGCGGATTCATTGCGCGTTCCGCTCGCTTCTCTCCGTCAACAACTGACCCGTATTCAGCCACGTCACTCCGCCTCCTCTCCCCGACCCAATGGTTCGCGCCGTCCTGCCCCACCCTGCGGGCGGCTGCGCCGTCAAAAATTCTCTGTCGCGTTTTTCCACGAATCGGGGAATTGCTGCCGGTTACTGCAACGCGTGTTGCGGCGTCACGCCCCGACCAGCGTTTCCACCAGATGCGCGCGGTTGGCAGGCGCGGGATAGGGATCGGGCCAGTATTCGGTGATGTGCTGGATGCGACCAGCGTGCACGGTGAAGAAGCTGATGGCGCGGGCGATCACCACGCCGTCGCTGACGGTGACATCACTGACGGCACGGGTGTTGTCGCTGACCAGAGTGTTGATGCGAAAGGTCCACGGACCGTGCGCCGGGTATTCGCTGTTCATGCGGGCAAAGTTTTCCCGGCCACGGATACGCTCGCCGGATTGCGGCCAGTCGAGCACGAAGTCATCGGCCAGCAGTTTGCCAACGGCAAAGAAATCATTGCCGGCCATCAGCGACCAGAAGTGCTGCACGATGGCGCCGGCTTCACTGGCTGACGGCGCGTTGTCGCCGGTTTCGTTGTGCGCGTTGTTTGCATTCATCTGCGCCTCTCCCTGGTTTTCGTTTTGCGTTTTGCGTTTTTCACTTTGCTGTCCAACAGCGTTCACCTGAACCTTCAACGTGGGCTGACGCGAGTGTCGAATCTCAGCGCGGTTGCGCTGCTGTTTCGCAATCGGCGGTGCCGGCGGCACGTTGTTCGATCAGTTCGCGCACCATGAGCGCCGGTGCGCCGGGGCCGCGCGGACCGACAGCGCCGTCGGTGGTGACGGATGCCCGCCAGCGCACGAATTGCCGCGCCGCTGCATCCGCTGCCGGTGGCCGGTATTGGCTGACGGCGGCGCCGGTCAGTGTCGCCCACATTGGCGCGGCGCCGGGCGCTGACGCGCAGGGTGTAAACCAGCTGCCGCTTGCGTCTTTCCGGTAGTGACCGGCCATGTCCTGCACAGGCAGATGCGTCCAGTCATTGCCCGACTGCGCACAGCCGGCGAGCAGACCGGCAACGGCGGCAAGCCGCACGACGGTGAATGCGCGGGCGCACCGGCCCGGCGTTAACGTCGGGGACCCTTTCCGCTTCAGGTTCACAACCTGCTTCATACTTCTCGCCCTCCGGGTTCAGTACGCGCCACGGCCGGCAGCCGGCGCGGCGCTCACTATACTTCGTCGGCGTGGCGGCCTGAGCGTGCCGGCGCCACGGCCATCACCATCTGCCTGCGTGCGCTGCGCACGGGTTGCGGAGTGCCCGTCATGCCCAATGCCCATCACCTGGTCAATCAGCTGGTCGATCTCACCGCCCTGCGTGATCAGGAATTGCTTGATTTCAGTTTGCTGAAAACGGTGGACAGTTTCCTGTCACCGCATTCGCTGGAATTGCTGAAGATCGACGCCAAAGATCGGCCGCTGATGCAGGTCACCATCGTCAACCGCCAGTGCCAGGTGGCGCGCGACGGCATCCGCTATTGCGACGACGCGCAGCGCGCCATCACGCAGATTGGCCTCGATGCGCTGGGTGAACTGTGCGTCACGCTGGAGCAGGGCTTCCTGTACGCGTATTCGCTGTATTCCAGCCGCACGGCGCGCGCCTTTCTCATCATCCGCGTGCGCCAGACCATGTCGCGGCTGGATGCGCACCTGATCGCCGGGCTGTTGCAGATTTATCGCAACTTCTGCGACCTGTTGCAGGAATCGCAAAGCGATCAGCTCACCGGTCTCGCCAACCGGAAAACCTTTGATGACTGCATCCAGAAAGTCTGGAAGCTGATGCCGCCGGTATACGACGATTTTCCCCTCGACCGGCGCGCGCCGCCGTCGGAGCAGATCTGGCTGGTGATGATCGACATTGATCACTTCAAGCAGATCAATGATCGCTTCGGGCATTTGTATGGCGATGAAGTGCTGCTGTTGCTGGCGCAGTTGCTGAAGGCGATGTTCCGCGATGACGACATGGTGTTCCGCTTTGGCGGCGAGGAGTTTGTGGTGATCCTGCGCTGCCCGAATCGCGAGACGTGTGCTGCGATTCTGGAACGGCTGCGCGCCAGCATCGAGCAGCGGCAGTTTCCGCAGGTTGGCACCGTGACGGTGAGCATGGGCGTGACGCAGATGCAGCGCGAGGTGTATGCCATCACCCTGCTCGACTACGCCGATCAGGCGCTGTATTCCAGCAAACAGAACGGCCGCAATCGCATCACGTTTTTCGAGGACATGCTGGCCAGCGGCGCGGCGCAGATCCAGCAGGTGGAGGCCGGGGGGATTACGTTTTTGTAGGTGGGGTGGTGGGAGTTTGGAGTGAGGCGCGTACGATTTTTTGCGCGTGAGGTGTTTGTGTTGGGACGTGGTTTTGGGGATTTTTGTGTGCGCATGGATGGTTTGGTTGCAGTGCAGAGGTTTGGGAGTGTTTGCGTCCTCTCGTAATTCGCCCCCTCTTCCGGCGCTATGCGCCACCTTCTCCCGCGAGGGGAGAAGGGATTTTTCGTTCGCTTTGTTTGCAGAAGATGATTCGCGTTGTGTGCCTTCCTTGGCAAGGAGAGCGGACGGCGTCGCAGTGTTGCGGCGGCAATCGCGTTCAATCGTGCCGGCGTTTTTTGCCGGTGAGCATGGCGCGGGCGAGGTTTTCGCGGTGCTGGATGGAGGCGATGAGGACGCCGGCGATGTGCAGGCCGACCAGCATCAGGGACAGCTGGGCGAAGAATTCGTGCACCTCTTCCCATTGTTCGTGCTGATCGTGCGCGCGGCTTTGTTGTGCAGGCGACGCCGCGTGATGTTCGTCGTCGTCGTCTTCATCGCCGTCGGCATGCGTTGTGCCGGTGGCGCTCGCGGTTTCGCTGCCGGCAATGCCCGCGCCGGGCAAGTCGCCATTCAGTTGCAGGCCGGTGATCACGGTTGCCGACAGGGTGAGCAGCAGCGCGAATACCATCAGCGCGCCGAGCGGGTTGTGGCCGGTGTAGTGCGTTGGTTTGCCGCTGAGCATGCTGCGCAGGTAGACGAAGGTTTCGCGCGGACCGTAGAAGAAGTTGCTGAAGCGCGCATGGGTGCCGCCGGCGAAGCCCCAGAAGACGCGCGTGATCAGCAGCGCGCCGATGAAGTAGCCGGAATAGGTGTGCACGGGGCTGTCGCTTTCGCTGCTCAGCCAGGACACCACATACGCAAAAACCAGACTCCAGTGAAAGACCCGCACCAGCACATCCCAGACCGGTTGTTCACCGCCTGTGTGCTGGCGATGCGTTTGCCCTGCGGACGGCGACGTGTCCGCGCCGGCGAGCGGTGATGACAGCGGTGCAGGTGTATTCATGGCAGCGGCCTCCCGAGCGGCATTGAGCGCAGTGTTGGCGCGCGGGATTAAGTCAGTCTTAAGCGCGGTTTTCGCCGGCAAACAAAAACGCCGCGTTTGACGGGGATCAAACGCGGCGTCTGCCTGCGGAGATGTGTAACGCCGATCAGATGATGTACTGACCCAGCCACCAGAACACGGCGGCAACGAAGGCGGAACAGGGAATGGTCAGGATCCAGGCCCAGACGATGCCGCCGGCGATGCCCCAGCGCACGGCGCGCGGGCCGCTCATGGTGCCGACGCCGACAATCGCGCCGGTGATGGTGTGCGTGGTCGATACCGGAATGCCGAACGACGAGGCAATGCCGAGCGTGATCGCACCGCCGGTTTCAGCACAGAAACCACCCACCGGTTTCAGTTTGGTGAGTTTCTGGCCCATGGTTTTGACGATGCGCCAGCCGCCGAACATGGTGCCCAGACCGATAACCACGAAGCAGGTCGCCAGCGCCCAGAACGGGAAGTGATCTTCGTCCGATTGCAGCCAGTGCGGAATGGCATCCGGGTTGGTTTGCGTGGCGAATATCAGCAGCATCCAGATGATGCCGGCGGTTTTCTGCGCATCATTGGAACCGTGACCCACCGAATACAGCGCCGAGGACACCAGCTGCAAACGGCGGAACCAGCGATCAACCTTGTGCGGTGTCATGCGGAAACACAGCCACGACACCGCCAGCATCAGCAGGGAACCGAACAGCATGCCGAGCAGCGGCGAAACGACGATGAACACCACTGTCTTGGTAATGCCGGCTGCGATCAGGCCGTCGGTGCCGACTTTCGCCACGGTGGCGCCAATCAGGCCGCCGATCAGCGCGTGCGAGGACGAGGACGGAATGCCGTAGTACCAGGTCAGCAGATTCCAGAAGATCGCGCCGATCAGGGCCCCGAAGATCACGTACTGATCGACGATGCTGGCATCGATACTGCCTTTACCGATGGTGGCCGCCACTTTCGAGCCGACCAGAAAGGTGAGGAACAGGGCGATGAAATTGAAAAACGCGGCGAACAGCACCGCGTTCTGCGGACGCAGCACGCCGGTGGACACCACGGTGGCGATCGAGTTGGCGGCATCGTGGAAGCCGTTCATGAAATCGAACGCGAGGGCGAGAAAGATCAGCAGCAGCAGGACTTCAAGACTCATGATCCGCTCCGGTCGTTGAGAGTCTGGATCACGAGTTTTCCAGCACGATGCTTTCGAGCACGTTGGCCACGTCGGCCGCGCGATCAGTCACCGTTTCCAGCAGTTCGTACACTGCTTTCATCTTGATCAGCTGATGCGCATCGGCTTCGTGGCGGAACAGCTTGGCCATGCCGGCACGCATGACCTGATCGGCTTCGCCTTCGAGACGGTCGATCTCGTTGCAGATCTTGAGGATGGTCAGCGAGTTGTCCATGTTCGACAGCAGCTTGACCGCCGCCTGCACCTGCACGGCGCCCTTCTCGCACAGATCAGCCAGCTCGTGGATCTCTGGCGTGATGGTCTTCACGTCGTAGAGCACCACCGACTGGGCGACGTCTTCCATCAGGTCGAGGATGGTGTCCATGCCGGTGATCAGCTGGTGGATCTGGTCGCGATCCATCGGCGTGATGAAGGTCTGGTGCAGCAGGTGGATGGTGTCGTGGGTGATCTCGTCGGCACGGCGCTCGATCATCTCGACATCATGGACCCGGCTCTCGACACCATCACCGATGGCCGATAGCAGGGTCTTCAGGGAAGCAGCGCCTTTGACGACTTGCTCGGCGTGCTGGTTGAAGAAGTCGAAGAACTTGCCTTCGCGGGGGATGAAGTTTCCGAACATGACGGTTTCATGACTGGCCCAAGGACGGGCGCCCTTTTACAGGATTTCCGCCCCGAGGCCCACCCGCCACCGGGAAAAAAATTGTCAAATGCCTGATTTGGCCATCCGAACGCCCAGAAATATCAGGTTGTGACCGTTCATGTACTGTCGTCTCTGTTTAGCCCGGCCACGCATCGGTCCCTGTCGTCTTTCCCCTTTTCCCGGACCGGCTTCACCTGGCCCTCAGCGCCCTTTCCAGCATTCCCGGGTGTGGTCGTTGACCATGCCGCTGGCCTGCAGGAAGGCGTAGCAGATGGTGCTGCCGACAAACGTGAAGCCGCGTTTCTTCAGCGCTTTCGACAGCGCATCCGATTCCGCCGACGTGACCGGTATGTCCGCCAGCGTGCGCGGGCGGTTGACTTTGGTCTGGCCGCCGACAAAACGCCACAGCCAGTCGCTGAAGCTGATTTTTTCTTCCTGCAGCAATCGTTTCAGCGCCAGCGCATTCTTGCGCACGCCAAACACTTTCAGCCGGTTCCGGACGATGCCGGGATCGAGCAGGATGCGCTCCAGTTGCGCGTCGCTCAGCTGCGCCACGCGGGCGATGTCGAAATCCAGAAACAGTTCGCGATAGCGCGCCCGTTTTTTCAGCACCGTGATCCACGACAAGCCGGCTTGCGCGCCTTCCAGACAGAGCAGTTCGAACAGCGCCCGGTCATCGCGCAGCGGCACGCCCCACTCCTCGTCGTGATACTGCTGGTAGATCGGTTCGGCGCTGCACCAGCCGCAGCGGATTTTTCCGTCGCCGGCTGTTTGGGCCGGCGTGATTTTTTTCGAAGCCGTTTTTGCAGCGACGGATTTTTTTACGGCCGATTTTCCTGGAGACATTTTCCGCGTAGATGGTCTTTCTGAAGACATTTTTCCTGTAGCCGGTTTTTCGGCGACGGATTTTGATGCCGGTGATGTCTTGCTGGCAGTGCGCGCGCCGGTGCGGGTCGTGCTCACGCTTATCCCTCCTGTGGCGGCAACTGCGCGAAGCGCGGCAGATCATCGGCATGACGGCACCAGCTCAGTGCACTGTCCTGCCAGTAATGCAGTTGCGGCGGCAGCGTTTCCGGCGCATCAAAAGCGCCGACCGCCAGATCAATCAAGCCGGGCAGAAAGCTGGCGGTGAAGGCCAGCGGTGTGCCGCATTGCGCACAGAAATGCCGTTGTGCTTCCGGCGAGCTGGCATAGCGACGCATCGCGCCGCTGATCTGCACCGTGCTGTCGCGGAACATCGCCCAAGCCACCGACGGCGCCGCGTGTGCACGCCGGCACATGTGGCAGTGGCACATTGCCACCAGCTCCGGTTCGGCATCACAGACAAAACGCACCGCGCCGCACTGGCAGCCACCTTCACGCCGGCTCATGACATACCGCCTCGATATTGTGACCATCCGGGTCGCGCACGAATGCGCCGTAATAGTTGGCGTGATAATGCGGCCGCAAACCCGGCGCGCCATTGTCTTCACCGCCGGCTGCGATGGCCGCCTGATAAAACGCATCGACCTGCGCGCGCGTGGCGACACGAAATGCGACGTGCACCGGCGGCTGGTTGGGCGTACCGCGACTGATCCAGAAATCTGTTTTCGGTGCTTCGCCAAAACCGGCGACATCGGTACTGCCGGTGACACTGGCGGGAAATTCCAGCAGGCATTGATAACCTATCGGCGCCAGCGCATGAATGTAGAACTGTTTGCTGCGTGCAAAATCGCTGACGTTTACGCCGGTGTGATCGATCATGTTTTTCTCCGTGTGGTGAATGTTTCCGTGTTTCGGGTTTTGTGTGGACTGCGTGATCCGCCTGGTTCGGGAAGGCGGGTAAAATCTGGTGCGGTGGAATTAGGCGACGCGTCTCGTAATTCGAACCACCCCCTGCCCCTCCTTGAAAAGGAGGGGGGACTATTTGCCTCCTCTCCTCACCATGGAGGGGATTGAGGACTGGTGGATTTACGCAGTGCGTCTCGTAATTCGAACCACCCCCTGCCCCGTCCGGCCCGTCGCAGAGCGCCGGGCGCTGCGCCGGCGAACGACACCGGTGTCGTTCTTGTGTCCGGCTCGCCCTTGAAAAGGAGGGGAGATCATTTGCTTCCCATCCGCTCCGGGCAGCGGATTGCGGGCGGGTGGATTTACGCAGTACATCTCGCAACGCGAACCACCCGTGCTCAGGCTTTCACCCTCGCATCACCGTTTGAGCCCGGGCTCAGAGAATGTTTTCATCCGCCGCCGGATGAAAGTGCGGATTCTCGATCAGGCCGAGCAGGTTGCCCCAGGGATCGCGCAGGCGGGCGACGCGGATGTCGCCGCCGACGTCGGTTGGCGCTTCCACCACGGCGGCGCCGCAGGCGAGGAAGTGGGCGAAACTTTTGTCGAGGTTTTCGCAGCCCCAGTAGGCGATGTTGCCGGTCAGCTGGATGTCGGCTTCGCCGGCTTCTTTCGGGATCAGGCCCAGCTCGTAACCGGCGACGTTGAACCCGACGTAGAAAGGCTCCTCAAAGTAGGCCGTTACGGCGAAGGCGCGCGCATACCAGTCTCGGGCGGCGCCCAGCTCGGCGGAAGGAATGGCATAGCTCGAGGTCATCAGGGCGGTGATCATGGGTCGATCTCCATTGCGGGCTTGTCCGTGGGTGAAGCGGTCGGTGGGCGACGTGTTCTTGGGTCAGGCTTTCGCAGTGAATGCTTTCGTCACTGAACTGCGCGGATGAGTCATTCGCGGCGCAAGCTAGCGCGGGCGAAACTGCCGAAGCGCAGCAGCGGCAACCAGACCGGTCACTGCGCCACCACCGGTCTTTTGCGTCAGCGCCGTCTGTCCAGTCAATGCCCTGCAGTCTAGTGTTCGCGTCCTGACAGCATTGCGTCAGGATTTGTCAGGAGTTTTTTCCATTGTCAGCGCCCGGAGTGTGATCCGCTCCGGAACACGGAGCGTCAGGTTTTCATGGCTTCATCGCATCTTTTCAGTGCCGTTCACGCCCTGCACAGCGGCGCGTCAGACCAGTGTCTGGCCCGGCTGACCGATCTGGTCAGCGCGCTGCGCCATCTGGCGGCCCGCCAGGAACAGCCGGTGGCCCAGCTGCAGGAACTGCTCGGCCAGCACCCGGAATACGCCCGCGCCCTGTGCGCGCGCCTGCTGGAGCTGTTCGGCCAGCGTGGCATGCGCCGCCTGCACAGCGACGCCGGCATCAAGGGCGACGAGGGCTTCTGGTCGGCGCTGGTGACGGCGATCGGCGAACGCCTGCTGCCGCCGCTGCCGACCGGCGGCGATGCCTGTCTGCGCCAGTTGTTCCAGCCCGGCGATGCCGACTGGCTGCGCGCTGTGCCGGCCGGCGATTGGCAGCAATTGTTCACCCGGCTGCGCCCGCACCTGCAGCAGGACCGGCGCGCCGGGGCCGCCATGGCCGAGGAGATCATCAACGCGCTGCGCATCCTGTCGGCGCGGCTGGCCGGCAGCGGCAGCGATGCCGAGCTGCTGCGCAATGCTCCGGAGCTGGAACAGCACGATTCACCGTTTGTCACCCAGGGCGCGGCCATCGCCCGCTACTGCCAGCACCACGATGACTGGCGCCACGGCCGGCGCGATCAGCCCGATGACGCCGGCGAGGTGCAGGTGCTGCTCGACCAGTGCCGGCAGGTGCTGGAGCGGGTGCGCCGGCAGGCACTGAAGTCCGGCACCAGCATCCGGCTGACCCGGCTGATGCGCCAGCTGCGCGCCACCCTGCAGCGCATGAGCCGGCTGATCGACGCCCTCGACGACACGCCGGCGACCCGCGAACAGGCCTGCATCGCCCTGCTCGGCGATTACGCCGATGCGGTCGCCCGCCACAACCGGGTGCGCAGCAAGGTCGCCGAGGACATCGACGTCATCGCCGTGCGCGTGGTCGACAACGCCAGCCACCACGGCGAGCACTACGCCAGCGAGAACCGGCGCGAATACTTCGCCATGCTGCGCGCGGCCAGTGTCGGCGGCGTCATCGTCGCCTTCATGGCGCTGGCCAAGGTCGGCATCAGCGCCCTGCATCTGGCGCCGCTCAACCACGCGCTGGCGGTCAGCCTCAATTACGGCCTCGGTTTCGTGCTCATCCACCTGATCGGCGGCGTCATCGCCACCAAGCAGCCGGCGATGACTGCCTCGCTGCTCGCCAACACCTTGTCGGCGCGCACACCCGCCGCCCAGCGCTACGCCCAGCTGGCGCTACAGATGGAGCGCATCGCCCGCACCCAGTTCATCGCCATCGCCGGCAACGTGCTGCTGGTGATGCCGGTGGCGCTGGCGCTGTGTGTGCTTTGGCAGGCAGCCACCGGCAGCGCGCCCATCCCCGAGGCCAAGGCCTGGGTGATGGCCCGCGAACTGTCGCCCTATCAATCATTGGCACTGCCGCACGCGGCGCTGGCCGGCGTCTGCCTGTTCCTGGCCGGCATCCTCAGCGGCCTGTTCGACAACCATGCCGCCTACGGCCAGCTCGCCGCCCGCATCAAGGCCAGCCCCGGCTGGAACAAGCGCCTCGGCCCGGCCCGCGCCGCCCGCGTCGCCGACTATCTGGACGACCACTGGGGTGCGCTATGGGGCAACCTGCTGTTCGGCTTCCTGCTCGGCGGCGTCGGCACGCTGGGCCTGCTGTTCGGCCTGCCGCTGGATATCCGCCACGTGACCTTTTCCTCCGCCACCTACGTCTACAGCGGCTACACGCTGGGCGCTGCCCTGCCCTGGTGGGACTGGCTGATCAACGCCCTCGGGGTGCTGCTGATCGCCGCTGTCAATCTGGTGGTCAGCTTCACGCTGGCGCTGATGATCGCCCTGCGCGCCCGCGCCATCGAGCGCGCCAGCGCCACCGCCACCCTCGGCGAAGCGCTGAAAGCCCGCTGGCGCAGCCACCGGCGGTGGTTCTTCCTGCCGCCGCCCGATCAGGCAGACTGCGACATTCCGGCCCCGGCGCCCGCCGAGCGGCCTGCCAGCGAAGGAGACTCCCGGTGAAGCACCCTGTCCTGCTCTTCCCCCAGCTGACCCGCACCCGGCTGTCCGGCGCCGCGACGCTGACCCTCGCCAGCCTGTTGCTGGCCGCCTGCGCCACGCCCGAACACGTCGAAGACCTGAACCGCAAACTGCTCGCCGAACGCGATTGCCGCGGCGACGTGCGCACCACCCACAGCGTTACCGTCAGCACCGATGGCGAGCCGACACCGGTCACGCCGACGGTGCGCAACGACTGCGTGCCACCGGAACACGACACGCAATCCGAGCTCGAGAAAAACCGCGACGCGGAAGTGCAGGAACAGATCCGCAAGCGCTGAGGGCGGCACGATTACGTCGCCGACCGGGTGCTGCGAATCGGCCGCCGCGCGCTGGCGCCACGGCTATAATGGCCGCCTTTTTTCCGTCCCCTTTCGCAAGGCGAGCGCCGTGGCAATTGGCAACGAGAACACCCGCACCTTTCAGGGTCTGATCCTGACCCTGCAGCAATACTGGGCAGAGCAGGGTTGCGTCATCCTGCAACCACTGGACATGGAAGTTGGCGCCGGCACCTTTCATCCGGCGACCTTCCTGCGCGCCATCGGCCCGGAGCCGTGGTCGGCAGCCTATGTGCAGCCCTCGCGCCGCCCGGCCGACGGCCGTTACGGCGAAAACCCCAACCGCCTGCAGCACTACTACCAGTACCAGGTGGTGATCAAACCGTCGCCGAAAAACATTCAGGCGCTGTATCTGGGCTCGCTGCAGGTGCTTGGCATTGATCCGCTGGAACACGATGTGCGCTTCGTCGAAGACAACTGGGAATCGCCGACGCTCGGCGCCTGGGGGCTGGGCTGGGAAGTCTGGCTGAACGGCATGGAAGTAACGCAGTTCACCTACTTCCAGCAGGTCGGCGGCCTCGAATGCGCGCCGGTCACCGGCGAGATCACCTACGGTCTGGAACGGCTGGCGATGTACCTGCAGGGCGTCGACAACGTCTACGACCTGGTCTGGACCGACGGCCCGCTCGGCCGCATCAGTTACGGCGACGTGTTCCACCAGAACGAAGTCGAGCAATCGACCTACAACTTCGAACACGCCGACACCGAATCGCTGTTCCGCTGGTTCGACAATTGCGAAAAAGAAGCGCTGCGCCTGATCGAACTGAAACTGCCGCTGCCGGCCTACGAACAGGCGATCAAGGCCTCGCACACCTTCAACCTGCTGGATGCGCGCAAGGCGATCTCGGTGACCGAGCGCCAGCGTTTCATCCTGCGTGTGCGCACGCTGACCCGCGCCGTCGCCGAAAGCTATTACGCGGCGCGCGAAGCACGCGGTTTCCCGATGTGCGCGACGGTCAAAAAGTAAATCAGCAATTGCCGGACGCACGGGCGCAAGCCGGTGCACCGTTCACCCTTCGACAGGCTCAGGGCGAACGGAAAATGAGTGGTGCGAAATCGGGTAGTTCCGGACCGGGAAATTCCGGACCGGGTCAACGGCGGCGGATTGACAGCCGCCGGGATGGCTCGGACCGGACTGTCACGGATCGAACTGACGCCAGCTCCGTTGTAGCAATGTGCAGCGTTGCTCCAATGTGCAGCGTCGCCCCGGGGCGCAAAGCGAACGCGAATGTTCTCGTCCGTTTGCGCCACACCCCGCACCGTTCGTCCTGAGCCCGTCGAAGGACAAGAACGGCGAGATCACCCGGTTGTTGCCCGCAGGCACAACCCGCCGACAAGCGGAAGACAAAAATGAGCACGCAAGATTTCCTGTTTGAAATTGGCACCGAAGAATTGCCGGCCAAAGCGCTCGCCGGTTTGATCGATGCGCTCGCTGACGGCATCGGCAACGGTCTGAAAACTGCCGGTCTGGCGTTTGCCAGCATCGACAAATTCTGTGCACCGCGCCGGCTCGCCGTGCGCGTCATTGCGCTGCAAAGCGAACAGGCGGCAAAAGTCGTCGAGAAGCGCGGACCGGCGCTGAACGCCGCCTACGATGCCAGCGGCAATCCGACACCGGCCGCCGTCGGTTTTGCCCGCAGCAACGGCGTCGAATTTTCGGCGCTGGAAAAGCTCGAAACCGACAAGGGCGCCTGGCTGGTGTATCGCGCCCAGCAAGCCGCCGTGCCGGCCGTGCAATTGCTGCCGGCCATCATCAGCGACGCCGTCGCCAAATTGCCGATCCCGAAACCGATGCGCTGGGGCGACACCCGGCACGCGTTTTTGCGGCCGGTGCACTGGCTGGTGGCACTGCTCGGTGATCAGGTTGTGGATCTGGAATTGTTCGGACTGAAATCCGGCCGCGAAACCTTTGGTCACCGCTACCACGCACCGCAGGCGCTGCGTCTGGACAAACCGGCCGATTACGAAATGCTGCTGCGCGAGCAGGGCAAAGTGATCGCCCCGGAAGCGCTGCGCAAACAGGTGATCCGCGAGCAGGTGAAAAAGCTCGCCGATGAGGTCGGCGGCGTCGCCGTGGTGCGCGAGGATCTGCTCGACGAAGTCATCGGCCTGGTGGAATGGCCGGTGGCGCTGCGCGGCACCTTTGAAGCGCGCTTCCTGGCCGTGCCGCAGGAATGCCTGATCTCGACCATGGCCGACAACCAGCGCTATTTCCACATTGTCGATGCCCAGCACAAACTGCTGCCCTACTTCATCACCATCAGCAACATCGACAGCACGCATGCGCAATCGGTGATCAGCGGCAACGAGAAAGTCATCCGTCCGCGTTTCGCCGATGCAGAATTCTTTTTCCAGCAGGACAAGAAGAAGCGCCTCGACGAACGCCTGCCGCTGCTGGCCAACATGGTGTTCCAGGAAAAGCTCGGCACGCTGCTCGACAAATCCGAACGCGTCGCCCTGCTCGCCGCTGAAGTCGCCCGTCACATTGGTGTCGATACCCGCGCCGCGCAACGCGCCGGTGAACTCTGCAAGGCCGATCTGATCACTGCCATGGTCGGTGAGTTTCCGGAACTGCAGGGCATCATGGGCGAGTATTACGCGCGCAACGACGGCGAAGCCGCCGATGTCGCGCAAGGCATACGCGAACATTATCTGCCGCGCTATTCCGGCGATGCCCTGCCGGCCTCCGGCGTCGGTCTGTGCGTGGCGATTGCTGATCGCATCGACACACTGACCGGTATCTTCGGCATCGGTCAGGCACCGACCGGCGCCAAGGACCCGTTTGCCCTGCGTCGCGCGGCAATTGGTTTGCTGCGTTTGTGTATCGAGAAAGAGCTGAATCTCGATTTGCGTGAACTTATTACTTCGGCAATCCGCATTCTTGGATCGCGTGTCACCAATGCGAAGCTGGAAAAAGATTTGCTCGAGTTTGTTTCATCGCGCTACGCAGCCCTTACTGATTTCGAGTTGACCAGACCCGAAAGCCTTGCGGCCGTGTTGGCACTAAACATTGTTCGCCCGTTTGACTTTCAGCGTCGTGTGCTTGCAGTTGAGCACTTTGCAACCCTGCCCGAAGCCGGCGCCCTGGCCGCTGCCAACAAGCGCGTGCGCAACATCCTCGCCAAATCCGATGCCACCGACAGCGTGCAGATTGACACGGCACTGCTGAAAGAACCGGCCGAGATCGAGTTGCACCGCGCCATTGCCGCCGCCAAAGCCGAAACCCGGCCGCTGGTGCAGGGCGGCGATTACCGCGCCGTGCTGGTACGACTCGCGGCGCTGCGCACCGTCGTTGACGGCTTCTTCGACGACGTCATGGTCAATGCCGAAGACGCCGCGCTGCGCCGCAACCGTCACGCCCTGCTGCGCGAGTTGCAGGATCTGTTCATGGCCGTCGCCGACATTTCACAACTGCCCGGCTGAACCAAGCCGCCGGCGAGGTGGGTGCAATGGAAAACATTGCACCCTGTTCCGCCACCTGTACACGCGCGCTGCTTCATTGCGTAATTCGAACCACCCCCAACCCCTCCTTGAAAAGGAGGGGAGTGAATTCGCTGATGCAAAATACGGCGAGCAGTAGGATGGGTAGAGCGCAGCGAAACCCATCGACGTAAAGCGGTGCGGCCGACTGGAGAAAATTATGTGCCGCCACACCGCACCACACCGCACCGCGACCACACCGCTCAGCAAGCCGCCGCATACAGCTCCATCAGTGACACATCGCCCTGTCGCGCGAATTGCAGGCCGTGTTCGAACATCGGTGTCATGCCGTTGGCGAGTGCCAAACGACGCAGTTCGGAGGCTGACAGGGTGTCGCTGAGTTGTGCCTGGGTGGCGTCGTCGATGACAAACAATTCGTACACGGCGCGACGACCAGCGTAGCCGGTTTGCCGGCAGTGTTCGCAACCGGCGCCGCGCATGAAGTTTTCGTTTTCGCGCAGGCCGAGTTGCACGCGCAGCAGGGCGTTGATGTGTTCCGGCACGCGGCAATGCGGACAATTGCGCCGCACCAGCCGCTGCGCCAGCACGCCGGTGACCGCCGAGCGGATCAGGTAGGTGCTGACGCCCATTTCCTGCAGGCGCAGCAGCGCGCCGGGTGCGTCATTGGTGTGCAGTGTGCTCAGCACCAGATGGCCGGTGAGCGCGCTTTCCACGGCGATGCGTGCGGTGTCGCCATCGCGGATCTCGCCGATCATGACCACGTCCGGATCGTGGCGCAGGATGTGGCGCAGCGTATTGGCAAAGGTGAATCCGGCCGCTTCCAGCAACTGGATCTGGCGCATGCCCTGCAATTCATATTCGACCGGATCTTCAACGGTGATGATGTTCAGATCATCACGCGCCACATCCTGCAGTCCGGCGTAAAGCGTGGTGGTTTTGCCGGAGCCGGTCGGGCCGGTGACCAGTAGCAGGCCCATGCCGCGTGCCAGCAGATTGCGCACGCGCGTGGTGTCATCCTCGCTGAGGCCGATGGTATCGAGTGTGCGCAACCCCTGCTGCTTGTTGAGCAGGCGGATCACCACGCTCTCGCCGAAAGTCATCGGGATCAGCGACAGACGCATGTCGATGGTGTTATCGCCAACGGTCATCTGCAAATGGCCATCCTGCGGCAGGCGATGCTCGGCAATGTTCAGCGTGGCGAGAATTTTCAGCCGGCTGACCACCGCCGGCAGCAGGCCGATGTTCAGACGTTGCACCGGCACCAGACTGCCATCGATGCGATAAAACAATTCCGCGTGATGGCGTTGCGGACGCAAGTGGATATCCGACGCTCTCTGGTGGATGGCGTCGTGGAGGATGGCGTTGACCAGACGAATGATCGGCGGCTGGTTGGCGAGATCGGTTTCGTCGCGCAGGCGTTGCACGTGCGGCACCGCTTGTTGCGCCGCCTGTTCGATGGCCGCGACATCGGCCATGGTGTAGTAGCGAAACAGCGCGTCGCGGATTGCGGTTTCATCCGCCAGCACGAAATGCACATTGTGGCGCGCGGCAAACTCGATTTCGGCAATGGCATCGAGATGCGGCAATTGTGCGCAAGCCACCACCAGCCATTCGCCGTGCATCAGCACCGGCACCACCTGATGCCGGCGCGCGACCGCCGAGGGCAGCGCACTGATGATGTCCGGCGTCGCAGTAAACGCCGGCAGATGCACGCGCGGCACGCCCATCTGCGTGTACAGCGCCTGCTGCACGGCTTCCGGCGACACATCGCCATGCTGCACCAGCCACTCGCCGAATTTGCGGTGCCGGGGCGCGTGCAGCTGATCACTGAGCGCGCGGGCGCGCTGCATTTCGCTGAGCTGGCCGCTGGCCACCAGCACATCACCGATGCGCAGGTGATGCTGGCGTTGCTGCTGGTCGAGAAAGGCGTGCAGCGCCGGAATGCTGTCGAGCACCGGCGGGATCGGTTGGGGCACGGACATCGTAAGCTCCGTTGGCAGACAGGACGCCGTCCTGCTTCGGTCTGTTCATCATCGGCGCCCGGCAGCGCAACGATCTGAACCGGCATCAAGATCGCCGCCGGTACCGCGCCGGCCCGATCAGGCTCACGAAACTATAGTCGGAACTGTCGTCAGCACTAAGGCCGGAACCCACGCCGCAACCGGCGCCGGAACAGGCGCCGGCTCAGGCGAAGACCGGCAGGGTTTGCAGCACGCCATCCATCATCAACGGGCGGCCGCCGGCGATCACGCCCCGCACGCGCAACTGCTGCGCATCAAGCAGTACCACATCGGCATCGGCGCCGGCGCGCAAACAGCCTTTGTCCGGCAGTTGCAGGATGCGCGCCGGGTTTTCGCTGATCACGGCCAACGCGCTGGCCAGATCGACCGCTTCATCGCGCACGGCGGCGCGCACTTCATCGAACAGCGAGGCGATGTCGCCGAGGCCGAGGCCACGGAACTGTCCGGCCTCGTCGAACAGCGGCAGCGAGGCATTGGCGTCGGACGAAAACGTGATCTGCGACAGCGGTACACCGGCGTCGAGCGCCTCGCGCAGCGCGCGCGCGGCTTTCACTTCGCCGGTGGCCAGCAGCTGCGGCGTGGTGCTGGTGGTGAAGTCGATGTAACCACCGCGTTTTGCGTAGGCGATGCCGTCGGCAAACAGGCGGCGATTGCGATTGATGTGCGTCGGATAGAACTGCGTGATCGGCAGATCCGATTCCGCCAGCAGACGATCAAGAAACGCCAGACCATCGGCCGCATCGCCGACATGCACGCTGACGATGCCGGCCTTGCCGCTGAGCATGCCGCCGATACGCGCGTCGGCAGCAAGGCGACGAAACTCTTCGAGTGTCGGTTGTGAACTGCGGTGATCGGCGATTGCCACTTCGCCGACACCGATAAAGCGATCGATGAGGATCAGATCTTCCTGGATACCGGACAGCAGGGTGCGCGCCGGCACCTGATAGCTGCCGGTGTGACAATAGCAACTGAGTCCGGCTTCGTTCAGCTCCGCCGCTTTGGCCAGCAGATTGCTGTGCGTGCGCGTCACTGCGTCGGTGCCGAGCACACCGACCAGCGTGGTCACACCGGCACGTACACAGCTTTCAAACGCCAGCTCCGGTGTGCGGGTACGGAAACCGCCCTCGCCACCGCCACCGATAATGTGCACCAGCGAATCAACAAATCCCGGCGCGGCGATCAGATCGCTGCCGTCAATGACATGTACATCGTCGCCGGACAGATTGATCGACGCGGCAATGCGAGCGATGCGGCCGCCGGCCAGCAGCAGATCCTGACGGCCGAGATCGGCCGGCGCATAGACGTGCACATTCCTGATCAGCGTGATCATGTGTTCAACCTTTTCGCAAACAGAAGAAAACGATCCGGCAGCGGCGGACCGGATGCATCGGCCCGGGGACTGGGCGCGCGCCGCGCCAGATCGGGAAAGCCCTGCGCTCAGTAACCGCTCAGCACCGCCACTGCAACAGTGGCCATGCTCATGAGCAGCAACAACAACTGCAGACGCCAGACAGTTTTCAGCCAGTGCAGGAACGGCACCTGGGCAACGGCCAGCGTGCCCATCAATGCCGCGGACGTTGGATAGATCAGGTTCGACAAACCATCGCCGAGCTGAAACGCAATGATCGCGGTCTGGCGCGACACATCGACCAGATCAGCAAGCGGCGCCATCAGCGGCATGGTCAGCGCCGCCTGTGCAGAACCTGAGGAAACAAAGAAATTGAAACTGCCCTGGAACAGCAGCATGCCCTGCGCCGCCAGCCAGTCGGGCGCATCGCCAACCAGATCAGCGGCTGATTGCAACAGCGTGTTCACCACCGAAGGTTGTTGCGGATTGCTGCCACCGAGCAGAATCATCACGCCCTGCGCCAACCCCACCACCAGCGCAGCGGGCAACAGTTGTGACGCGCCAGATTTGAAAGCTTCGGCGAGGCTGTTGCCGTCACAGCCGGCAAGTTTGCCGAGGCGCGCGATCAGCGCGGCGAGCAGGCCCATGGCGAGAAACTGGGTAGCGATCTCGCGCAGATAAAATCCGCGCGCCGTCACACCCCAGATCACCCAGACGATGCCGGCGCCAAGCACCAGCAACACCAGGGCGTGCACACGATTGAACTGGTGCGCGATGTGCAGCTGTTCCGTCGCAACAGTGGTGCGTGATGCTCTTGCGTAGAACAGCACCCACAGCAAATACACCAGCGTGAACGCCGCCCACATGGCAATGCGGAAACCGGCACCCGACAGCGCCGGCAAGCCGGCGATACCCTGGGCTATGGCCACCGAAAACGGATTCATCCACGAGGTGGCAAAACCGACCTGCGTGGCGCCGTAAGTGATGCACACAGCGACGATAGCGTCGTAACCGAGCGCGCGCATCAGCGGCACAATGAAGATGGCGAACGCCATGGCTTCTTCGCCCATGCCGAACACCGCACCACCGAGCGAAAACAGCAGCGTCAGCACCGGCAGCAACAGCACCGCGCGTTGCTGCAAACGATCAGTCAGCCAGCGCACGCCTTCATCGACGGCACCGGTGCGAAGAATGAGTCCGAAGCTGCCGCCGACCACCAGAATGAACATGATCACGCCGACCGCCGCACCGTGCTTGTTGCCGGAACTCAGGCCGTCGAACAGTGCATTCAGTACGCCGGGTGCATCATCACCGGAAAACAGCGCCACGCCAGATGCTTGTCCGTCATCGGCCATTTGATAGGTGCCGGGCACCACCACCGTTTTGCCGGCGGCGTCCTGCGCAACACTGAACTGGCCGCGCGGCAGCAAAAACGTCAGCAGTGCCGCAAACAGCAATACACCGGCAACGATCAGCAGGGTATCCGGCAGTTGCCAGCGAGGCGCCTCTGCGCACTGCGTCGGGGATGACTGTGTCGGGGAAGGAGAATTCACGATAGCGGTTTCCGCCTGCCGGCACCGGCACCGTGCGGCTTGAAATACGCTGCACGGTGCCGGTCAAGGCAGAAAAGATGAAGAAGGCTGATCAGCAGCAAGCTGCCGCGCAATCAGCAAACGTAGCGATCAGAAGCGCGCTGTCCAGCGCAGTGATGCGACGCGACCATAGAAGTCGTGGATCGATGCGGCATAGCCGTTGGTCGGCGACGACGCAAACGGCGGCGCCTCATCGCTCAGGTTGCGCACCGAGAACAGCACGCGGCTGTCATCGCTGAAGTCATAACCGAGCGACGCGTTCCAGGTCAGCCAGCTGTCCACGACCGGGTGATCATCAAAACGGAAATCACCGTCTTCCACTTCATCAACATAATTTCCACCCAGGGATGCCGACCAGCTGTTGCGCCGCCAGTCAACGCTGAAATCCGCGACCCGTGACGGACGACCGATCTCGTTTTCGCCACTCAGGCGTCCGAGCAGATCTTCCATCGGCGTATCCGGCGCCAGCTGGCGCTCATAGGAAAGCGTTTCCACCGCTGCGAAATTGAAACGCCAGCTGGAACCGTCGGCAGTGCTGAGGGCATAGCGCAGATTCAGATCCAGGCCATCGGTTTCCTGCTTGCCGACGTTGTAGAAGCCGGTGCGCAGGAAGTACAGATCACCACCACCATCGACCGCGCAACCAAAGCCGCCCTGCAATGCGTCCGGATCACTGACCACCGGTGCGCGCCCGGCGATGCAATCCTTGAGCGTGGTGGTGGCATCGACATCGACGATGTCTTCGTGCGCGTATTTCCAGTAGTCCAGTGTCAGCTGAAAACGCTCGGTGAGATTCCAGGACAGGCCGATATTGGTGGCGGTTGAGGTTTCCGCATCCAGATCACGGTTGCCGAGTGTTTCCTGATCGATTTCCAGTTCGCCGAGCTGGTTGCCGACCACGCCGCACAGCGCATTGAACGGCCGGCCGTTGCCGCAGTCGATGAAGTTGGCGCCCAGCGTGGTGCCGGAACCGAGTTGCGACAGCGACGGCGCACGGAAACCGGTGCTCCACGAGGCGCGCACGATAAAGTCGCCAGTTGCTTTCCAGCGCAAGGACAACTTCGGATTGGTGTCCGCACCGAAGTCGCTGTAATGGTCGTAGCGGAACGCGGCAATGGCATCCAGCGTACTGGTCAACGGCAGATGGAATTCGCTGTACACCGCGTACTGGCTGCGATCAGCCTGCGCGTCAGTGGCACCGAGACCGTAAATATCATCCTGCACGGCGCGCAGCGCCGGCCGGTCAAACATTTCTTCGCGCCGGTATTCACCACCGATGGCGGCCTTGACCGGACCGGCGGGCAGATCAAACAGATCACCGTTCAGGCGGAAATCCCAGTTCTGCACGCTCGATTCACCGGTGCGCGGCGCACGATCCTGCAGGGCACCGAGCTGGGCCGCTGTATTGTCGCGGCCCAGATTGAAGGGATTGAACTGGCCAGCGGCGATGGCGGCGGCCACTTTTTCCCGCGAATAGAAACCGGAAACGTGATTGATCTCGCTTTCGGCCTTGCCCAGCGACACTGCGGTTTCCCAATCCCAGTTGCCGGCCATGCCGCGCAGACCGGCGAGCGCGCGCCAGGTTTGATCATCAAACGACTGGATGCGTGCATCGGCGAAACGCGAACGGATGCGCACCTGTCCGGGATTGCCGTCGTTGTCGTTGATGTCATGGACCCAGGCCGGCGTGTGCGCATAGTTGCCGGGCACGCGCAGATCAAACGACGCGGCTCCTTCGTAAGCGTGGCCCTGGTTTTTCTGCAGCATGAATTCGGCAAAGAACTCGCGCTCGGCGCCCAGATCGCTGCGGTGATTCAGCGTCAGGCCGAGATTCTCGGTATCCGGTTGCACCGCGCGCTGGATGACGTAGTCGTACTGGCAACGCGCGCCGCCATTGCTGGTGTTGCTGCCGCACCAGGGCTCGGCATAATCGCGGCCATCAATGGTGACCCGTGTCGATGACAGCAGCGTCACATCGATGTCGCGGTCGCGGTTCATCAGCGCATTGCGCTTGTAGAAATCGAGAATGATCGAGGTATTGCTGGCGGCGGTGTTGAAGCCGGTGACATAGGTGAGGTTGTAGCGGCCGAAATCACCTTTTTTGGTGTCGTCGCCGGCCATCACCGACAGTTCCTGACCGTCGATATCCTTGCGCAGGATGAAATTGATCACGCCGGCAATGGCATCCGATCCATAGATCGACGATGCGCCGTCAGTCAGCACTTCGACACGTTCAATGGCCGACATCGGAATGCTGTTGACGTCAACAAACGAATCGAAGCCATTGGTGAAGGAATCGAGCGCAACGCGACGACCGTTGACCAGCACCAGCGTCGAGCTGGAACCCAGACCGCGCAGGGAAACGCCGGCGGAACCGGCCGGCTGACCGCGCGTGCCGGAGGCCACACCGCCGGATTCATTGAAGGTGCCGGCGCTGGCCGTTTGCGGCAAATCTTTCAGGAAGTCGGCGATATTGTCGTAGCCGCGTTTTTCCAGATCTTCGCGGTCCACCGTGATCACCGGGCTGGCACCTTCCATGTCCACGCCCTTGATGCGTGAACCGGTAACTTCGACGCGTTCCGCGTCCTGTTTTTCTGCGGCCGGATCATTGTCAGCGGCCAGCGCGCCGGTGAACGGCATGCTGGCGAGCGCCACTGCGGTGGCGAGCCGGGACAGCGCGTTCGCACACCACGTTACGGGAACAGACGGGTGACGGATTGAGGTCATGACGCACTCCTAGGGGTTTTCGTTTCGCGCCGGTCGGCCGGCGTCGTGGGGTTAAACCGCAGGTAGCGCGCAAACGCGGGTCAGCCGCACGCTTGCGTGGCATCGTAAAGACGCACGTAGGGCGAGCAACGGGAACCGCGCTGACAGAAATCCGGCAATGGCCTACGCCGAACGGAATGTTCGTGTTAGCAAACCGGAATGGCACCTTTGACGGTGCGTGATATCAACCGGAACCCTCCGCGTCGCGCGGAGGGCTGGCTAATTGTTGAACCACTCGGAGAGGTAGTAAGGTGTGTAGCGATAGCCACCAAGGTTGAATGCTTTTTTCAACATGGCCCCTCCTCCTCATCTTGAAATCAGCCGCACCGGCAAGTGAGCGGAACGTGCTGAAAATTGGACAGTGGCAGCGATGCTGCTCCGGTGATTTTTGACTGTCAAGAATTTTTTTCTCATGCACAATCGTGCAATTCGACGGATTTATTGTGACGTGAACGTAAACGCCACGTCATGCGGAGTTGCGCATGAAAATGCATGCCCAGTTTGCTGCACAGTTGTTCACTGCACTGCTGTTTGTCACCGCACCGTTCTCTGCGGCACAGGCCCGCGAACTGTGGCTGGCTGGCGGTCACCTGCCCGCCTGTTCATCGTCCGGCATCAAGGTGTGTCGCAGCGATGCCCGCGCTGCAGCCGAGGCATTTTTTCACGCGCATGATGCGCTGACGTCCACGCAATACCGGCTCGGCACGGCAAGCCTGGATCTGCCGGCGCGCGGCCTGTGGTGGCCGGCGCAGACACGCAGCAAGGCACAATTGTCCGACTGGTTGCGCGACCAGCTTGGCAATGGGCAAGTCAGTACCGGACAAACTGGTGATGGCCAGGCTGACATCCGTGCTGAGCGCATCTGGAACGCTGCGCAATGGCAGCAACTGATGGATGACGCGAAGTTTTCTGCCGATGAGCAATTGTGGCTGGCCGATCATCTGGAATGGCGACAACTGGATCGCAACGGCCGGAGCCGGCGCGATCAGGTGTACTGGCCCGGCATGGATCCGGTGGTGCGCGATCTGTACCGCGACTTTGTCAATCGCGCCGGTCAGCGCAGCAGCGCACGCGACAACACGCGCAAACCGCGCATCGGTTTGATCACCGCGTCGGCGCGCGATGTGTTTTCGGCCGTTGAGTATTATCGCAGCGTGTTTGCCGCTGCCGGTGCTGAAGTGATCTGGCTGCCGGTCGAACCGGCACTTGCCCAGAGCACGCACTGCGATCAACTGGTCGAACGGCGCGCGCAACTGAACGCCGCTTTCGCACGCGAACGCCGCTATCCGGAGCTGGCTGCCGAACAACTGCAGGCCTGCCAGAATCCGGCGCAGCTGATGCAGGCGCTGGACAGCGTCGATGCGCTGTTCATCAACGGCGGTGATCAGTCACTGACATTGAAAAGCCTGCACACGGTACACGGCGAATTTTCCGCTTTCGGCAAACGATTGCTGCAGCGCCTTGACGAGGGTGTGTTGCTGGGTGGCACCAGTGCCGGCACGGCGGTGCAAACCGGCAACGCCAGCGGCACGCTGCCCATGATCAGCAATGGCAGCAGCGCGCATGCGGCGCGCCACGGCAGTCGCGCGGTGACGCCGCCGCAGGCGCTGTGTGCGGTATTCGGAAACTGTCCCGACAATTGGCATGACGAGCAACTCAGCTATCGCGCAGGCGGCGGGCTGGGCAGCTTTCCGTTCGGCGTGCTGGACACGCATTTCCGCGAACGTGATCGCGAACTGCGCTTGCTGCGTTTGCTGCTCGATACCGGCACCGATGCCGGTTTCGGCATCGATGAAACCACGGTGCTGCACGCACGTTTTGATCACGACGATGGCGCGCAGCTGAGCGTGTCCGGCAAGGGCGGTGTGTGGTTCATCCAGCGCGATGGCGCGACGCTGCAGACAAAGTCTGGCGGCTGGCGGGCCGGGCCGGTATCGGCGACACGTTTGCTGGCCGGTGATCGGGCTGCGCTGATCCGCAAACCGGCGGACGCTGGGGATACTGCCAACGCCTGGACGCTGGATGCTCAGCTCGGTTGTCCGCTGCCGGAGACGCTTGATGGCGCTCGTATCGATACCGGCCGCGTTGATGCCGACCGTGTCGATGACGCCGCATTTGCGCCGCGTGACGGCCGGCGCTGGCAACGGCAATGGCGCGTGGCAAATTCAGATCAGCAAGCCGGTCTGGCCTGCATGCGCGGTGATGGCCGCTGGCGTTACCGGCATTTGCAATTGACGCTGGAACAGGATTTGTAATCGTCAACACCGCCATCTGTGCAGTACGGCATGGGTGACGGTGACGTTGTTGTTCCAGTTGGTTTTCCGGCGCAGTTTGCTGACGATTTTTCTGACGCATGCGACGCCGGTTTCGCCGCGGCGGCCACACACAACACGCACGTGCCGACATCCAGGCACGTGCGTGTTTCGCACGGAGTTACTTCAGGCGCACGACGGTGCCTTTCAGCGCCACGCCGGCCATCAGCGCACCGGCGCCGCACTGGAATTTGTCGTCGCTGACAAATTCGACGTTCTTGTAATTGGAGCGGATGTTGATCACGGCATTGCCGCCACGCTCGCGCGCGGCCGCTTCAAGTCGCTTGAGCGCCGAGAACAGTGCCCACTCGCAGGCTTCCTTGTCGGATTTGTTGAAGGCATTGGTTTTCTGGCTGGTGCGCACTTCGCCGAGATCCTGATCGACAGCCGGCTTGTTGCCGCCCCAGAAATACTGGATGTCCGGCGACAGGCCGGCCTGCGCCTTGTACTGGCCGTTCAGTGCTTCGACGATGCTGAGTTCGTGCATGGTTTCCCGGGCCTGTACCGATGCGGCCAGCAGCGCCAGCGGCAGGATCGACAGGGCGGAAGTGATTGCGGATTTCATGGGCCATTCCTCATTGGCGGGATCGGGCGGGCACCTTGCCACAGCCCGGCGCCGGCGCTCAAACCGGCGCGGTTTCCGTTTGTTAACGGCCGGATGACGGTACGCAAGCGAGCGCCATCAAATTCAGCAACGGCCGTCCGCTCCCCGCCGCGCGGCGACGTGCTAAGGTCGGCGACCTTTGTCATGTGGCCGTCATGTTTGCGCATGTTTACCGTCATCAAAGTTCTGGCGCTGACGCTGTTCCTGCTGCTCGCCCACCGGCATATTCCGGCCCTGATCGCCGACGACCAGATCAGCGGCGGCCAGCCGGTGTTTACCCTGGTCTGGCTGTTCGCCGGCGCCGGCCTGTTTGCCCTCGGGTTTTATCCGCGCCTGTGGCTGCGACTGTTGTTCGCCCTCCTGTTTGTCACCGCCGCCGGCAATGCGTTGGCCTACCTGCTGATCACCGGCAGCGTGCTTAATGCCATCGAGGTCGAGCGCCTGTTCCAGGACATCGGCCACATTGACGACACCTTTGCGTTTTACGGCCCGCTGGTCTGGCAGGCGATAGGCATTGCCACGCTGCTGCTGCCGGGTTTGCTGTTGCCGGTGCGCAAGCGGCCGGGACGCAGCACCAGCGAACGTCACGGACGCTGGCTGTTGCTGGCCGTACTGATCAGCAATCTGCTGCCGGTGTTGCTGATTGGCCGCGCGGTGTATCGCGACGGCGGCGGCGACAGCGACAGTTTTCCGGTGCATGTCGCGCCGCTGGCGTTTGCCGGCGTGCTGGTGCTGGACAACCTCGCCCAGCCGGATGAAAGCGAACGCGCGCGCGTGGCGCTGCAGGCCGGCGATTCGCCGTTCGACAAAATCGTTGTGCTGATGGACGAAAGCGTGCGCGGTGACTGGCTGGACATCAACAGCGCCGGCGGCGTCAACACCGGCCTGACGCCCTACAGCGACCGCTACGCCAACTTCGGCCTCGCGGCGTCGTTCGCCAACTGCAGCGCCGCGAGCAATCTCAGCCTGCGCTATTTCGTCCGCCGCGACAGTTTCCGCCGCGACGCCTGGCTGCGGCCGTCGATGTGGGCCTGGGCGAAACAGGCCGGCTACCGCAGCATCTATCTCGACGGCCAGCGCCGGCGCCGCGAGCTGCAGAATTTCATGACCGCTACCGAGCTGAACGAGATCGATGAGTTCATCCAGCACGACGGCGACCCGGACGCCGCCGACAAGGACATGATCCTCGCCGGCACGCTGCGCGAACTGCTGGCGCGTCCGGAAAAGCTGTTCATCTACGTCAACAAGAATGGCGTGCACTTTCCCTACGAGGGCAAATACCCGGCCGGTTTCCGGCCCTTCCAGCCGTTCATGGACAGCACCCAGATCGACAGCAACGAAGGCAACCAGTACGGCTCCGGCTTCGGCAACGAGGCTTTCCGCAACTCCTATCGCAATGCCGTGGCCTGGAACACCGGCGAGTTCTTCCAGCGCCTGCTGCCGGATCTGGACCTGTCGCGCACCCTGCTGGTGTACACCGCCGACCACGGCCAGAACTTCACCAAGACCCGCGAGGTCGGCTTCCTGACCCACTGCACGGTCGGCCCGGCGCCGGCCGCCGAGGGCACGGTGCCGCTGCTGCTGCTCACCGGTCAGCCCGACTGGCAGGGGCGGCTGCGACTGGCGGCGGGCAGCCAGCTCAACCGCGCCAGCCACTGGCGGCTGCCGGCCACACTGGCCGAGGCCATGGGCTATGCGCCGGCAGCGCTGGCCGATGAATTCGAGCCCTCGCTGTTCAGCGACGACCCGCGTCCGCCGCAGTTTGTGTCCACCTACTTTGTTCGCTTCGGCCTGCAACCGGTCTGGAACGATCCGCTGCCGCCGGCGACGAGCAAGGACTGAGGCCGGGCCGGACGCTTTGTTGCGGAATTCCGCATCGGGAAAGAATCCGTTCGCCCTGAGCCCGTCGAAAGGCAGCACGGCGCACCGGCAGTGACCGGATATTGGCGGTCGCCGGCGCGCAGGAGCATGCCGGGTGCAAAGACCGTGTCAGCAAGACTGTCCGGAATTCCGCATCGGAAAGGGTTCCGTTCGCCCTGAGCCCGTCGAAGGGCAGCACGGCGCACCGGCAGCGGCGGCCAGAACGAACCGAACCTGACGGCGAGTCACCGGCTCCGGCCATCAATGCTTGCCCGACCTGTCTGCGACGCCGCCACCCGCACCCGGTGCATCTGGCCCGACCGGACGGGTATCAGATGCCAGCCGATGTTGCAGACTCTGTCGCGACAGTTTTCCGCCACTGCTAAGCTAGCCAGCGTTGGCCTGCACACAGGGATGTCATGTCACCTTCCTCCCCCCCGACACAGCGTCTGCTGCGCGTCAGCCTGCTGACCCTGCTTTACATCGCCCTCTGGTCGGTGACCTGGTTCATGGCCGTGCCCTTCGAAGCGGCGCCGGGCATCAGCTTCCTGTACCTGCCGGCCGGGCTGTCGCTGGGCGCGCTGCTCGCCTATGGCGTCCGTCTCTGGTGGCTGCCGGCGCTGTGCATGGCCCTGTTCAGCTTCACCGCCTGGCCGGATGGCCGGCAGGTTGCCGCCAATCTGCTGACCAGCCTGCTGATCCTCGGTCTCTACCTGTTCGGCGTCGGCCGCCTGCGCGCGCTCGGCCTGCACCGGCGCTTGCGCCGACTGCAGGACGCCGTGCTGCTGGTGGTGGCGCTGCCGTTGATCGCCGCGCTGTCGGCGCTGGCCGGCAGCCTGCTGTTCGTCAGCCTCGGTGATTTGCCGGCCCATGACTGGCCATCGCTCTGGCTGGCCTGGTGGGTGGGCGATGCCGCCGGGCTGCTGGCCATGGTGCCCGTGGTGCTGTCGACGCTGGCGCCGCTGGCGCGTGCCGCCGGCAGCGGCCGTCGCCTGCAACGGGAAAGCCGGTTGTTGTGGAGCAATGGCTGGCGGGCGCTGCTGGCGGCGGCGCTGATCGCCGCCGTGCTGCTGCTGGCCAGCGACGCGCTGTGGCGCCAGACCCTGCTGTGCCTGACCCTGTTTGCCCTGCTGCTGGCCAGCGCCCTGTACGGCGGCCACCGGCTGATGCATCTGCTCACCGCCGTCTGCGTGAACACCATTGGCGTGCTGGCCGCACTGCTGCAGGCACGCGGCCTGATGGACGCCAGCCAGCAGGGGCCGCTGGCGGCGCTGGTGCTGGTGGTACTGCTGATCAGCCTGCTGCTGGCCTGTGGCCTGCGCGAAGTGCGCGAGCTGGTGAAATGGCAGCAACAACGCATCGAGCGGCAAGTGCGCGACACCCGTCGCCAGCAGGCTGAACTGCGCGCCGTTGCCGACGCCAGTCACGACATCATCCTGCTGTTCACGCCGCGCGGCCGGCTGCGTCTGCTGTCGCCGTCATTCAGCCGCATCACCGGCTTTGACGCCACGCGGCCGACGCGCGCGCTGCGCGAACTGCGCCGCCGCGTGCAGCGTGACGACTGGCTGAAACTGCGCAGCGGCCTCGCCAGCGCCGGCAAGGAACCGGCCGAAACCCTGCGCTTCGTGTTCCGCGACATCCAGGACCAGAAACGCTGGCTGGAAGTCAGCTTTGCGGCCGTCACCGATCCGGATGCGCCGGAAATTCTCTGCATCGCCCGCGAAGTCACCGCCAGCGAAAACGAAAAACAATGGCTGTTGAAACTTGCCACCCACGATCCGCTGACCGGCGTCGCCAACCGGCGCGGCTTCTTCGATGTTGCCTACGCCGAATACGCGCGCGCTGTTCGCTACCAGCGACCGCTGTCGGTGATCATGGTCGATGTCGATCACTTCAAGCGCATCAACGACACCTGGGGCCACGATGCCGGTGACACCGCGCTGGTCGAACTTTCGCGCGTGCTGCGCAAGGAACTGCGCAGCGGCGAATCGCTGGCGCGCATGGGCGGCGAAGAATTCATTGTTCTGCTGCCGGAAACCGATCTGGAGTCAGCGCTGCAAGCCGCCGAACGCCTGCGCGTTGCCGTGCGCGAACACGTGCGTATCGCCGCTGATCGCAGCATCGTCATCACCGCCTCGATGGGTGTCGCCGAACTGCACGCCGACGACGCCGACATGCACGAACTGCTGCAACGCGCCGACGAACAACTCTATCGCGCCAAGGAAAGCGGCCGCGACTGCGTCTGCGGCGAAACGGACCGCGACCGCCAGCTGCACGACACCTCACCGGCCTGAGTGTCCGCCAAACCACGGTCAACGATATGTCTTGCAAACTTTCCTTTTTTTCCCACCCCCACCTGTCATTCTGGCCGAAGCGCAGCGCAGAGCCGGAATCTCCCGCAGGAAACTCACCGACACCGTCACAGGTAACAGTTCACTTGCATGAAGATTCCGGACAAGCGCTGCGCGCTTTCCGGAATGACAGGGAAAGGCAAAAACGTGACAACTACTCCTGGCGCAGCGGCAGCTCATCCGGCGCTGCCACACAGCGATTGCGCCCCGCAGACTTGGCCGCATACAGCGCGTGATCAGCGCGCTTCAGCAAACTGTCATCCGAACCCTGCCGGCTGGACGCCACACCAAAACTGGCGTGCAATGACAGCGTGCGGCCGCGCAACAACAGCGGGGTATTTTCCAGCGCGCTGCGCAAACGTTCGGCCACATCCATTGCCAGCGACAGCTCCGTATCCGGCAGCAAAATGATGAATTCCTCGCCGCCCTGACGCGCCAGCACATCCGAAGGCCGCAGGCCCGATGCCAGCACCTGACTGACATGGCGCAAGGCCATATCACCACCGGCGTGACCGTGCACGTCATTGATCTGCTTGAAGTGATCGACATCCAGCAGCAGCAGGGCGAACGCGCCATCGTTGCGCTGGACACGCGATTGCTCAATCGCCAGCCGCCGATCAAATGCGCGCCGGTTCAGCAAGCCGGTCAGGTGATCGCGCTCGGCGTAATTGCGCACTTTCATCACCAGCCGGGTCAGCACACTGCCGAACAGGCTGATGTTCAGCAGCAGCACCAGAAAGGTATACAGCCACATCATGCGGTCGTCATCGACATTCGCCGATTGATCCACCGGCGTTGCGCTGATGGCCGGATGCTGAAAGCTGATCAGCACACCGCGCAACAACATCACCAGCGCGATCACCGCAAACGGCCAGGCGACAGCAAACCCGGCGGTGCGATTGAATTCACTGCGCGCGGCGCGAAAACAATCTGCCGCAATCAACGCCATCACCAGCGCCGCCGCAAACGAATACACCACACCATAACGCCAGCTCGACACCATGCCCGGCTCGGCACTGAGAAACAGCGCCAGCAACACCACGCCCATGCCGAGATAAGGCCGCCAGAGATCCGGCAGTTTGAACAACTGGCGCGTGCCCAGATGCATCTCGATAAACGCCGCCAGCCCGAGCAGATCCGCCACCGGCCAGAACCACCAGTTCGGCGCCGCCGTGCGCTGCAGCGTCAGTAGCACACTCAGCGCAAACAGGGCATTCGCCACACCAAAGCGCAGCGACGCGCGCGGCGCAATCGCCAGCGGCAACGCGACCACAAACCAGGTCAACGACGCCGTCGCAGCGATCAGGCCGATCACGGTCAGCAAAACGGTATTGGTATCCATGGTCCCGCTGGGAGAACAGACGCATCTCCCCACTATAGTCGGCGAGCGGCGGAATGCCCTTTGGCGGGGGCCGGCCCAGGGCGAGGTCGCGACATTCACATACTTGGGCAAAACAGTCTGTAAATCCCCCGTCTTCCGATCCAGTCATAACTAGAGGTTCGGAACGTGGCTA
>JAYSEY010000027.1:0-33354 GCA_041913605.1 Permianibacter sp. | reverse complement strand
CCTGATGCTGACAACTATTTGTTTTTGTGAGCGATTTTGCGGGGAGCCGCCAAGGGCAGACTCGAATTGAACTTCGATTTGTGCTGAAGACCACTACGGAGTGATCATGGCAACGAGCCGTCTACTCCGTTTCTCTACCAACCACATTGAGTTCAAGGCAATGAAAAAGTATGTCATTTCGCTGGCCGTCATCGTGCTTCTTGTCTTCGGGGCGATTTTTTATCATCAGAAGATCATCGCTTTGATCGTCTTGCCGCAGTACATCGCATGGGCGGAAGAGACTGAGGCTGCCGGCCTCACGTCCGGCACGGCACTGGATGAACGGCAGCGCGCGCTTGCACGGGAGATCGGGATTAGCAGCCCCGAAAAGGTGCGGCTCGTTTATGTTGATGAAGTGCCTTTTCCGCACGACAACCTGATCCTGAAAACCGTCGGCGAGGCGCTGGGCTTTATTGGTGATGGCATTGTCAACAATGCACAGGTGTTTGGTTATTCGATTTATGTGCGCAAAGGCTATCCATTAACGGTGCCGAATCTGGCCCATGAACTTGTTCATGTTTTGCAGATTGAGCAAAAGGGCCTGGACCAGATTATTAGCCAGCATTTTTCGGATCTGGCGCAGTATGGCTATGAAAACTCGCCGCTGGAGCGGGAAGCTTTTGCAGCCAATGAGAGGTATCGCGATCATCAATAGCAGGCCGGCGATCACGGTGGCCTGATGGGAGCAGGGCAGCAGGTCGCCCGGTGTTGCTTTTGGTGAGGAAGGGGAAATGCCGGAATCACACTCGAATGGAAAAGTGATTTGGCCTGAGGAACGCTACGGGGTCCGGTAAATCTGCCGGCTGAATTGATGGGTTTCGGCGCTTTGCGCCTCTACCCATCCTACGCGCGAACATTTTTGCGCTGGCGCGGTTTTTGGCATCAGCAGGTGTGGATGCGGAGAACTTTACGCTTTTCTGCAAGCGGTTTTGCGCCCGATGGCAATTCAAGCTTTCTGCCTTCCGCGCTACGCAGCGGTCATGCGGCGCCGGGCTTGTCCACCACCGCGACGGTCAAGCGCGACACGCAGGTCAGGCGTTGTTCGTCGTCAACTATGCGGATGTCCCAGACCTGGGTGCTGCGTCCCAGATGCACGGGTGTGACGGTGCCGGTGACAAAGCCTCTACGGACACTGCGCAGATGATTGGCGTTGATCTCGACGCCGACGACCATCTTGCCGGCCGGCACCACCAGATTGCCCGCGACGCTGCCCAGCGTTTCCGCGAGCACCACATTGGCGCCGCCGTGCAGGATGCCGGCCGGCTGGATGGTGCGATGGTCAACGGGCATGCGCGCCACCAGAAAATTGTCGCCCTGTTCGATCAATTCAATGCCGAGATGTTCAACCATCGAACCTTTGTGGCGTTCGCGCAGGAATTCCAGCGACACCGGATGCGACCAGATCACCGACATGCGTTTTCTCCCGATTATTTCCTGACCAGTGCAGCGGACATTTTGTGAGCTGCTACATAAATGTGCTCGTGCAAAACTGTCAGCGCATCTTACACAGCACATGCGTACTTTCCGATACAAAGCTGGAGCGAAGTTTTTTCTTGCTGCGCAACAAGGAGTTAGGATTTGTGGCCCGCTGCTTGCTATTCGTCGCCGGCGCGGTGGGAAACCGCGCCCTTCAAGACTCTCGGGAGCAAGTCATGAAACAGGTTTTCAAATTCGCCGCTGCTGCTGCGCTGCTGGCCTCGGCCAATGCCCATGCCGGCCTTGTGCAGGTTTTCTTTGGTGAAGATGCCGGCCTCGGCGAAGGCTCTGCGCTGGTGAATCACCCGAATGCTGACACGGCACGTGCAGCGTTCCTTGCCAACCTGATCGGTGTTGGCACCGAAAGCTTTGAAAGCTTCAGCGCGGGCGCCAGCAACATCAATGTCAATTTCGGCGCCGCCGGCACGGCCACGCTGGGTGGCAGCGGTGCAGTGGCTTCGGTGCCGGTTGGCCAGACCAATGGCGTCGGTCGCTACGGCATTTCCGGCACCAACTACTGGGAAGCCAGCTCGGGCAGCTTCACGCTGACCTTCTCCAACCCGATCGCGGCGTTTGGTTTCTATGGCGTTGACATTGGTGACTTCAATGGCCAGGTCACGCTGCAGCTGGCCAACGGCGTGGTCCAGAACTACGTCGTGAACAACACCGTCAACGGCGCGGGTGGCTCGGTGCTGTACTGGGGCATCATCAACGAAGACAACCCGTTCACCAGCATCACCTTCGGCAACACCGCTTCCGGTTCGGACTTCTTCGGTTTCGATGATTTCACTATCGGCACCGTTGACCAGATCGTTCCGCCGGTCGATGTGCCGGCTCCGGCGCCGCTGCTGCTGCTCGGCGCAGGCCTGCTCGGTCTGGGCGCACTGCGTCGTCGCAGCTGATCTGCTCGGTGCATCAAGAAAAAGCGGGCGCATGCGCCCGTTTTTCTTTGCTTATTTTTTGTTGCTGTCAGCGCGTTCGCCTCAACTCTGGCCGGGAAACAGGCGGCCACGCAGTTCGCTGATCTCGCGTTCCAGCTCCTGCGCCCGGGCTTCGGCTTTTGCACGCTCGGCACTGGCCAGATTCTGGAAGTCCCTGGTGCGGCGAAACCAGTCCACGCTGATGTCATCGCCCTGCTTTTCCGCGATCAGGTTCCACGCGTAAGCGTCCACGGGATTTTTTTCCAGCAGGTGCACTTCGGCGAGAATGGCGGCGGAGTGTCGGTGACCGCGGGCCAGCGCTTCGCGGAACGCATCTTTGGCGAGTTTTGGATAGTCGAGCGCGGCGCGACGGTCGGGATGATCGGCGCGCACACCAATGTCGAAGTAATAGCGTTCGCCAAGATGCACCAGCGCCCAGATGTCACCGTTCTTGGCCAGCGCCTGCAGCGTGAACAAATCCTTGTCGTGGTATTCCGGCGGCAGCAGGTAGCCTAGCTCCTGCATTTTTCGTTCTTTTTCTGCGTCCATGACCGGCAGGTTTTCCGGCGCTTCGTCGTGCACGTGAGCATCGGCGCTGAGCGGACCGGCGGCGGTTGCACCCGGAAATTGCTCAATGACGGATGGGCCGGGCAACGGCGCGTCGGCGGCAGCGGTTTCAGCGACTGCTGGTGGCGCCGGCATGGGCGTGTCAGCGGCGTGATCGCGGCGCATCCACCACAGCAGCAGCGCGAGCAGCAGCAATGCCAGCACAAAGAGCATCAGTATCCGGCGGTGACGAACAGCTTCAGTCATGGCGACCTCGACAACGCGGTCCGGCGTGCGCGATGACACGCACGCCGGACGTGGCGGTTCAAACGTGAAACAGCAGTGATCAGTTGAAGCAGCTGTTGAAGCCGCTGTTGTAACCGGCGCGGGTGTAGTAATCGCGCTGCGACGGCGTGCCATGCGAACCGTAGTCGGCGGCATTGCGCGCCGAGTTCACGGCCGAGCTGAGGAAGTTGCTGTAACGCAGCGTGGTCACTGCATAGCGGATGAATGAACCGCCGACGCAATCCGCCTGCAGTTCCTGATACGGCGCCTGACGGTAAATGCCGTGGCGGAACTGGATGCTGTGGCCCCATTCGTGGGCGAGGATGAATTTCGCCACGTAGTTGCCGTAACCGTTTTCCTGGCCCTGCAGGAAGGCGGTACCGACACTGATGGTCGACGGGCCGCAGGCAAACGCGCTCAGTTGCGGTTCGCGGCAGGCGTACTGGTTCACGTACACCGTCGGCGTTGCGTAACGGCCGAGCATGCCGCGAATTTCCGTGGCCGAGTTCTGGATGTAGGTGTTGTTGACCGTCACCGCCTGCGCGGTGGTCACGGCCAGTGCGGCGGTCACGCCGAGCAGCAGTTTCTTGATTTGCATGATCTGTCTCCGTATGTCGTTGACGGCCCTGCCGTCGACCACGGAAACATCGCAAAGCCGCCGCCGCACCGATTTCGCCGGCGCGTCAATTTGTTGCAGAAAGACGACAGACGTGGTTCGGGTTTCATCCATACGGCGCAGACCGGTCCGCCGGAAGTTTCAGCACCGACGCGATCGATGCGTCACGCGGACCGCGCTCACTCGCCGCCAACAAACCCCTGCTGGCGCCAGGCCTCGAAGGCGAATACGGCGACGCAGTTGGACAGGTTGAGGCTGCGCTGGCCGGGTTGCATGGGCAGGCGGAGCATGCGGTCGGCGGGCCAGCGGGCCATCAATTCTGCCGGCAGGCCGCGGGTTTCCGGGCCGAACAGGAAGGCGTCGCCGCGCTGGTAGTGGACGCTGTCGTAGCGCTGCGCGCCACCGGTTTCGACCGCGAACAGGCGCGGCGGCTGCACGGCGGCGATGAAGGCGTCGAGGCCGCTGTGGACGCGCAGACTGGCCCACTCGTGGTAGTCCAGCCCGGCGCGGCGCAGCTTGCTGTCTTCCAGCTCGAAACCCAGCGGCTCGATGAGGTGCAGCTGGAAGCCGGTGTTGGCGCACAGGCGGATGACATTGCCGGTGTTGCCGGGGATCTCCGGCTGGAACAGGACGAGGTGGAACACGGCGCGGTCCGGGGCGTGACGGAAGGGTGCGGATCTTCCCGTTCGCGGCGGCCATCGGCAAGCGTTGGCGGCGGTGTGCGGACGGGATGCTGTGTTGGCTGCTGCTGCGCTGCGCCGTCCTGCCCTTCGACGGGCTCAGGGCGAACGGGATGGGTGGGAGGCGGATTTCGGGGTGGCCGCTGCTGTTGGCTGCGCCGCGCCGTCCCGCACTTCGACGGGCTCAGGGCGTACGGGATGGGTGGGGGCGGAATTCGGGATGGCCGCTGCTGTTGGCTGCGCCGCGCCGTTCCGCCCTTCGACGGGCTCAGGGCGAACGGGATGGGTGAGGGCGGAAGTCGGGATAGCCGCTGTTGCGTGGCGTGAGCGGATGTCACTGGAGTCGCGATTCGGCTTGCCATTGCATGCACGCGCCGTCCGGCGCTGCCGGCATCCGCGCCCTTCCAGCCGGGAGGCTCAGGTGCCGGTGTCCGCGCTGCCTTTCAGGTAGCGGGTCAGGGTGTTGCGCCCCCAGCCGAGCAGGCGGGCGGCGTCCTGGCGGTGGCCGCCGGTGTGGCCGAGCACGGTGCTGACCACCAGTTGTTCGAGTTCGGCGGTGAAGGCCTGAACGCTGTCCGGCCGGTCGCCGTCGCAGGCCGCCAGCACGGCGCTGCGTACCGCGTCGCGCCAGTCGCCGGGGCTGGCGGCGCCGGACGCGGCAGACGGCAGTGGTGTGTCGCGGATGTCGGCCGGCACGTCCGGCCACTGCACCTGTTCGCCGCTGACCATCACGGTCAGGTAACGGCAGAGGTTTTCCAGCTGGCGGACGTTGCCCGGCCAGGGCAGCTGGGCCAGCCGCTGCACCACCTCGCTGGCCAGCTGCTTGCGCGGCAGGCCGGCTTCGGCGGCGGCGCGGGCGAGGAAGTGCTCGGTCAGCAGCGGGATATCCTCACGCCGGGCGCGCAGTGGCGGCAGGTCGATGCGCACCACGTTCAGGCGGTGGAACAGGTCTTCGCGGAAGCGACCGGCCTCAACCTGGGCGGCGAGGTTCTGGTGGGTGGCGGCGATGACGCGAACGTCGGCGCGCAGCTGCTGGGTGCCGCCGACCCGGTAATAGCCGCCCTCGGACAGCACGCGCAGCAGCCGAGTCTGGGCCGGCAGCGGCATGTCACCGATCTCGTCGAGGAACAACGTGCCGCCCTCGGCCTGTTCAAAGCGGCCGCTCTGCCTGCCCTGGGCGCCGGTGAAGGCGCCTTTCTCGTAGCCGAACAGCTCGGCTTCAATCAGATCCTGGGGAATGGCGGCCATGTTCAGGGCCACGAAGGGCGCCGCCGCGCGCGGTGAGTGGCGGTGCACGGCGCGGGCAATCAGCTCTTTGCCGGTGCCGGATTCGCCAAGGATCAAGACCGCGAACGGCGAGCGGGCGATGCGACCGATGGCGCGGAACACCGGCTGCATGGCCGGCGAACGGCCGATGATGTCGGCGCCGGCGCGCTCCTCGCCCGGCTCGGCAAGGGCGGCAGCCGGCTCCGGTTTCGGCAGTGCGCGCTGCAGCACCTGCTGCAGCTCGTCCAGATCGAAAGGCTTGGCGATGAACTCGAAGGCGCCGGCCTCGAAGGCGGCGACCGTGGAATTGAGGTCGGCGTGGGCGGTCATCAGCACCACCGGCAGCTGCGGCTGCTCGCGCTTCAGCTCGCGCAGGAAGCTGACGCCGTCCTCGCCCGGCAGGCGCACATCGCTGAGCACCAGCGCCGGCCGCTGGCGGGCCAGCTGGCGGCGCGCCTCGGCAACATCGGCACAGGCGACGACGCTGAACTGTTCGCGCAGCGCCCGTTCCAGCACCCAGCGGATGGATTCGTCGTCGTCTATCAGCAGCAGACGCGGCAGGGCGCTCATGCCTGACCTCCGTGATCAGAATGCGTGGCGGCGTGCGCCGGTTCGGGCACCGGCAGCCAGACCGTGAACAGGGTTTCGCCGCCGTTGCGGCTCATTTCGACCAGACCCTGATGCTGCTGGACGATGCTCTGGACGATGGCCAGTCCCAGTCCGCTGCCGCCCGGTTTGTCGGACACCAGCGGCAGGAACAGCGACTCGGCCAGTTGCGGATCGACACCGGGGCCGTTGTCGATGACATCGACCCGCAGCGCCAGCCGCACCCGGCGGCCAGCCACCGGCACGCCATGCTCGGCACGGGTGCGCAGCCGCACTTCCGGCGCGCCAGTCGCGGCGCGGGCAGCTTCGACGGCGTTCTGCAACAGGTTCAGAAAAACCTGCTGCAGGGCGTCCGGCTGGGCCGGGATGTCCGGCAGGCTGGGGTCGTAATCACGGCGCAGACGGGGCTGGGTAGCCGCGCTGCCGGCGAGCTCGGCTTCGATGACTTGCAGCGCCTGCTCGAGCACCGCATGCAAGTTAGTGCTCACCCGCTCGCGGGCGCGCACCGGCAGGAGGATACGGTCGGTCAGCGCGCGCAGGCGGTCGACCTCGCGCAGGATCAGATCGGTGCATTCGCGTTCGCCGGCTTCGCGCAGGCTGCGGGCCAGCAACTGGGTCGCACCGCGCACGCCGGCCAGCGGGTTCTTGATCTCGTGCGCCAGTCGCTGCATCAGCTGGTGCAGCTCGGCCTGCTGGCGGGCGCGGGCCGCCTCTTCGGCCAGTCGCTGGCTGTCATCGCGCAGCTGGCATTCCAGCACCAGCAGACCATCGGCCAGCGGCGTGACGCTGACCTCCAGCCAGTGCGGCCGGCGCGGCAGGACGTGCAACAGGAAGGGTTCGCCATGCAGCGGCCGTTGCTGGTCGCCGGCCCGCTGCAGCAACGCGTCCAGCTCCGGCGCCGGCGCAATCCAGCGCGCCAGCGGCGTGCCGAGCAGTTGCCGCCGGCTGTGGCCGAGCAGTTGTTCGCCAGCGGCATTGCAGGCGCACAGGCGGCGCTCGCCATCGAGACAGAACACCGCGCTTTGCAGGGCGTCGAGCAGCGCCGGGGCCGGCAGGCTGGGCGCGAGCGAGCGCTCGGGCGCGGCGTCGGAGGCGGCGGGGCCGGGCGTTACGGACGGCGGCTCGGCGGTCATGGTCGGGTCCGGGTCGGGTTTGGGTTCAGGGCGGCGCAGCGTCAGGTAAAAGGTATTCGCTCTGTCGCCTCGCAAGCTTCAGGCCAAGCCGGCAGATGGCGCAGCGGCGCGGGCTGCGCCATCTGCATGAGTGGAGGCGGCGGGTCAGTGTAGGGCGTGGGTCATGGTTTTGCACTGAATTGGTGCAGAACCAAATCGGTGCAGGAACAGGTAGAGGTCGAGGGCGGCCGGGCGCCGTTCTGTCCTTCGACAGGCTCAGGATGAATGGAAAGAGTGTGAACGCTAGCCGACAGGAACCGGTGCGGCTTCTGATACGCCTTACTGGCAGCGCCGTCTTTCCTGAGGGAACTCACTTCCCCCTGACCGTTCGCCCTGAGCCCGTCGAAGGGCGCCACGGCGCACCCCGCTGCGAGTGGCAGCGAAGTACTCCCCGCCATCCAACCCGCACCACCCGAATCCCGCAGTTTTCGCCACGCAGCTCACCCAACCGCCACGCGAACGAGCACAGCGCGGACACCGGACTCAGTTACGCGGGCCGGTACGCGGCAGGGCGATGCGCAACTTGTCCTTTTCCCGTTGCTCGGCCTCGCGTTCGCGTTGCAGCTTGTTGAGCAGCGAGCGGCGGTGGACAGCGAAGCTGACCGGGTCACTGCTGGCGACGTGCCGGCCGGTCTCGTCCAGTACTTCAACGATGACCGTGTGCTCACCGCGCTCGACGTCGGCCAGTTCCCAGCTGGTGACCGCGGCTGCCGGGCCTTTTGCCTGACCATCAACCAGCAGACGCAGTTGATGCCCCTCCTGCAATGCCGGTTTCAACGCGACGCTGACCGTGATCTTGCCTTCGTTGTCGCGGATCTCCTGATTGGCCAGTGGCGCCGTGATCATCACCTGCTGGTAGGCCTGCGCCTTGCGCGCCGGCTTGTCGGCCGCAGTGGGCGCAGGCGCGGCGGGCATCGGCGCCGGCGTATAGGTCTGCACCGGCTTGAGTTCGATCTTCTCGCCGTCCTTGCAGGGCTGATCGGAGAACACCACTTCCCCTTTGCTGCCCTTGCACTTGTAGGCCTCGGCCGCCACGACCGGTGTCGCGGCACTTGCCAGCAACAGGGCCGACAGTGACAGGGACAAACACAGGCACAACATGCTGGACCGGTTCATCAACAAGGCTCCATGCAACGTGGACAGGCAATCCGGGGGCAGGCGCAGTGTAGCGCGTCGCGGCGGCATCTCCGCGCCAACGCCCGGCGCCTGTTCATGTGGACCGTCATCACTGTGCAATGTTCACCGTCGCCAGACCCCGGCGTGGCCGCATAATCGCGCTCACCCCGCACGGACAACAGGCAGGACGGATGCACACGCTGGGTTTGATTGGCGGCATGAGCTGGGCCTCATCGGCCGAGTATTACCGCTTGCTGAATACACTGGCCCAGGCGCGCCTCGGTGGTCATCACAATGCCCGCAGCCTGATGCTGACTGTCGATTTCGCCGACATCGAAGCGCTGCAGCGTGCCGGTGACTGGCGCACGCTCGGCGTGCAGATGGCCAGCGCCGCACAGCAACTGCAACGCGGCGGCGCACGCGCCATCGTCCTGTGCACCAACACCATGCACAAACTCGCCGACGAGATCATCGCCGCAGTGGACATTCCCCTGCTGCACATCGCCGATGCCACCGCCGCCGCGATCGACAAACAAAAACTGACCCGCGTCGCGCTGCTTGGCACGCGCTTCACCATGGAGCAGGATTTTTATCGCGCGCGCCTGTTCGATCACTACGGCGTCGAAGTGCTGATCCCCGACGACAGCGAACGTGCCGACATTCACCGCATCATCTACGACGAACTCTGCCATCACGATTTCCGCGCCAGCTCACGCCAGCGCTACCAGCAAATCATTGAGCGTCTGGCTGATCGCGGTGCCCAGGGCGTGATCCTCGGCTGCACGGAAATTCCCCTGCTCATCAGCCCGCAGGACAGCGTGCTGCCCACCTTCGACACGACGCGCCTGCATGTTGAATACGCGCTCGAATGGGCCTTGACTGACGCCTGAAGCAAAGTTGGGCGAAGACGGAAAATACTGCCGGCTTCGCCACTACCCTTCAGTCACGTTTTTCCCAATTCCGTCGGATAACGGTCTCCGTTCGCCCTGCGCGAAGCCGAAGGTTTGAACGGCTCGTCGGCAGTGGTTCACCATCAGGAAACGCCCATCGTGAATCCCTTTGGCGGGTTCAGCGCGAACGGAGCTTTCCTGACTGAATGGTATTGCCCGGTTTCCCTGCTTTTTCTGGCGCGCAGGACATCGGTAAAAACAGCGCGCACATCTCCTCTGCGTTTCCGGCCTGCCTTCTCCGTAAGAGAGGCACAACATGCATCAGCTGTTCAAACGAAGCCGCCGCGCGCCATCGCGGCGGCGGCAAACAACAATACCGGCACCAGCAACAACTCCATCGTCACCAGCCGGCGAACAGCTGACTGCGCAGCATGGATCTGCGACAGGCCGTCCGGTGTCGCGAGCAATTTTTTCCAGCGCGGAAAACTCAGCGTCGGCCGGATCGACAGCAGGCCGATGATCAGGAAAGTTGAAAGTTTGATGTAGAAAAATGGCTGCTGCTGATAAAACGGCCAGCCCTTCTCCAGCGCCAGCAGGCGCCAGAAACCAATCGCCAGCACCGCCATGGCCGACAAGCCATACAGCGCATCAATGCGTACCAGATGTCGCACACGGTCCGCATCCAGCGGCGCGCGCAAAAGCAGCCACTGACTGAACAGGCATGCGATCAGCGTGAACGCCAGCAGGTGATGGAGAAACGCCGCCAGTATCGTCATCAGCATGTTCTTGGAGATCCCTGACTTCGGAAAGCAGATTTCTCGGCCACTTTCATGATGCAAATCAACATGCTGAGCATGACACAAAAAACCTGAATCCGGGCAAGGGGTTGACTTGAGCGATACATTTCCGCAATTGAATCTGTGTACGGACATCGTCAGACTCGGCGCCGACACGAAGTGCGTGTCGATATCGATTCAGGACTGAGAACATGCAACGTAAATCTGTATGGATGCTGTCGGTTGGAGTGGCTGCCGCACTGACACTGGGTGGCTGCGCCAGCGTGCCTATGGCAACACCGCAACAAGACCAGCAAGCGAAAACCTTTGCGGCACCGGCTGACAAGGCCCGCATCTATGTTTACCGCAACGAGACACTCGGTGCAGCCTTGAAGATGCCCGTAACTCTGGATGGCAAGTCGGTAGGTTCGACAGCTTCAAAGACATACTTCCTGTTTGATGTTGCCCCTGGCCCGCACGTATTCACATCCCAGGGCAATGGCTCCACGCTGAAAGTCGACGCACAGTCCGGCCAAGTGTATTACGTCTGGCAGGAAGTAAAGATGGGCCTGGTTTCCGGCGGTTCGAAACTACAATTGGTCGATGCTGCCAAAGGGCAAGCCGGTGTGCGGGAATCGAAGTTGATTCAGGCAGCAAACTAATCCATGCGCGTCGTCCTGCAGGCTTTCGCATTGACGTTGGGTATTTTGTCCCTGTACCTGTTCTGGAGTACCTTTCGTCACGCCAATTTGTTGCACTCGGTGATCGCACTTTTCGCCATGACCGCTGCTGTTGTGCTTTGGCGACGTAAATCCAAGCTGCGCGACTGAACGTTTTACTGCCTGCAAAAAACAAAACCGCGCCCTTTGGCGCGGTTTTGCGTGCTGCTGCCGACTTTTTCGGCCTGAATGTTTTTTCTGCGTTCCCTGCCTGTGTGCAACTGACCACTGCCGATCGGTCCGGCTTTCCGGCGACCGGCGGTGTTCGGGTGCCGGCTTTGCAACCGGCACCGGGATAGCGCTTTACACCGGGACGCCTTACACCGAGTAGTACAGTTCAAATTCCAGCGGATGCACGGCCATCGACACGCGCTTGGCTTCAGCGCGCTTGATCTGCAGGTAGCTGTCGATGAAATCTTTCGAGAACACGCCGCCACGCAGCAGGAATTCGTGATCGGCTTCCAGAGCGTCGCAGGCCATTTCCAGCGAGTGGGCAACGGTCGGGATCGCTTTCGCTTCTTCCGGCGGCAGATCGTAGAGATCCTTGTCGGCGGCATCGCCAGGGTGGATCTTGTTCATGATGCCGTCGATACCGGCCATCAGCATCGCCGCGAAGGCCAGGTAGGGGTTGGCGGTCGGATCCGGGAAGCGCACTTCGATGCGACGGCCCTTGGCGCTGGTGACGTACGGAATGCGGATCGATGCCGAGCGGTTGCGCGCCGAGTAGGCAAGCATGACCGGCGCTTCAAAACCCGGCACCAGACGCTTGTAGCTGTTGGTCGAGGCGTTGGTGATGGCGTTCAGCGCGCGGGCATGCTTGATGATGCCGCCGATGTAGTACAGCGCGTCATCCGACAGGCCAGCGTATTTGTTGCCGGCGAATGTGTTGACGCCGTTCTTGGCCAGCGACTGGTGCACGTGCATGCCCGAACCGTTGTCACCGACCATCGGCTTCGGCATGAAGGTCACGGTTTTGCCGTAGCTGTGCGCGACGTTGTGGATCACGTATTTCATGATCTGGGTTTCGTCGGCTTTCTTCACCAGCGTGTTGAAACGCGCAGCCAGTTCGTTCTGGCCGCCGGTGGCGACTTCGTGGTGGTGGGCTTCGATGTGCAGGCCCATCTGTTCGCAAACCAGCGACATTTGCGAACGGATGTCCTGTGCCGAATCAACCGGCGCGACCGGGAAATAACCGCCTTTCACCATCGGGCGGTGGCCCTTGTTGCCGCCTTCAAAACTCTTGTTGGTATTCCAGGCACCTTCGTCGGAATCGAGCTGGTAACCGCAACCGTGCATCTGGTTGTAGAACTTCACGTCGTCGAACATGAAGAACTCCGGCTCCGGACCGAAATAGGCGGTGTCGGCAATGCCGGTCGACTTCAGCCAGGCTTCGGCGCGCTTGGCGATGGAGCGCGGATCACGGTCGTAACCCTGCATGGTCGCCGGATCGAGAATGTCGCAGCGGATGATCAGCGTCGAATCTTCGGTGAACGGGTCCATCACTGCCGTGGTCGGATCCGGCATCAGGATCATGTCCGACTCGTTGATGCCCTTCCAGCCGGCGATCGACGAACCGTCGAACATCTTGCCGTCCTGGAAGAAGCTTTCGTCACACAGCTTGGCCGGGATCGACACGTGCTGTTCTTTGCCTTTGGTATCGGTGAAGCGCAGGTCAACGAACAGGACGTCGTTGTCCTTGATCAGCTGCATGACGTTTTCGATGGACATGGAAGGCTCCTGAAGGAAGTGGCAAAACGGGACGGCAGACGGACATGCCGGTTTGGCGGAACATTGAGCAAAGCCCGTGCCAACGGTCAAAACGGGCTGAATTGCGCGGGAATCGGTGCGCCAGACCAGCCTGAAGCATTGCTGGCGTGCCAGAGTGCATCTTTTTGGTGCAACACGCGCAATGGCGCACCGAATCAGGGCGCTGGCCGACGCTTTCCGGCGCAAAGCCTAGCACCGAAGTGCGGGCTCTGCCGGCGCTACAAATTGAGACGGAGTTCTCAGTTTCACCCATGCTCTAATCGCGCGCCGCGCGGACCCGCTCCGCGCCACTCTTCCTGATTTTTGGGACGGATCCCAGCGGCCAGCCTGATTGGCGGCGTAACGGCGGCCGTTCGTTTTTGTAAGGGACTCACATGAAAATTTCCGGCTTTACCTTGCGCCCCCTCGGCGTCGCCCTGCTGTGCTCACTGGCCGCCTGTGGCGGAGGGGGTGGTGGTGGCGGTGACAACGGTGGTGGTGGAACCACACCCCCACCGGCCACATCCGGGACGCTCACCATCAAGGGTGATGTGCAGGGACTCGACAGCGGCAGTGTTACGGCCTATCAGGGAGAAACCCGCATCGGCCAGGCCAGCGTGGATACAACCGGCAGTTACAGCGTGGTCATCACCTATGAAAAAACGCGTGCTGACCAACCCGTGCGCTTGCACGCCACATCCAACAGACACAATCGCCACGTGCTGGCGACCCAACTTGATGCACCAACGCAGCTGGTCAGCAAAGCCGGCAGCGACAAAGTGCTCGATTTGAGCGAAAGCGGTCTGGTGCGTATCAATGAGTTTTCCACCGCGCGCCATGTTTTGCTGCAGCGAGCCAACCAAAATCAGCAATTTTCGACGCAGGCAGCACTTACCGGAAAAGAACAGTCACTTTCCGCACCTGCCATGAGCGACCTTGCGGTGGTCGCCCACATGTTGACCAGCGGAGCCCGCACAGACTCACGTCTTGAAGCAACAGGCCAAAGCGACACTTTGGCGCTGATGGTCAATCAGGACGCATTGGTACAGTGGTCGAAAAATCTTCATGTACTTCGCGATGGCAACAACCCGCTGTTCGACAAGCACTACATCAATGCCGTTGATGCCATTCTTCTTGGCGCATCCCGAGCACTGCCGCATGTGTTTTCGGCGGGAAATTACTTTGCCGAAGAATTTCAGCTCACACTGAAAACCGGTGATGACGCATTGCTTGTTACAGATCATGGAAACGATGTCGCTCGTGATAACGCCCGCTGGCAGCGTGAGCAATTTCTTCTGCGAGTTGTACCAACACACTCCCACCTGCTGACGCCTTTCCAGTACTACTTCCGCCGCAAGTCGGAGCCCGTTCATGGCGCGTTGTACGGCGAGCAGGACGTGCGCGACATGACGTTTGTCAAAGTCAGCGAGCTGGCTGGTGAACCGGTGATTCTCAACGCAATCTTCCCGGATGACAGCAGCAACCTGCCTTATGCAGCCACAAATCTTGTTCTTGGCGAGACTGGATTTGAACCGTTGAACACTGGCATGTTCAACGGAAGGAGTCTTTACGTTCGCAGCCCTGCCCCCTTTGTGATGGGCACTGGCACAACCCCTGACGGTCAGCGATCCTTCCTCATCAGCACATTTGAGGAACTGAAGTTCCATGCGGGCGGTTTTGGTGAAATGCCTGACGTCGCGGGTGGCCTGTTTGACTGGACAATTCACGAAAATTCCACGTTGCGCCTCACCACCCAGTCGAGCGCTGTTGGCTTTCGTGAACTTGATATCCGCTACTGCAAACTTCCGCGTCCGGGCTACCGGTGCGCGCAGATCAAGTCTGTCGGCCCGCTGGGTCAGGGCACTGCCAGCCGATCACTGGTTGTCGAGAGCGGAGCTCCAGCCTTTCAGCCAACGGAACAGAAAGTGTTGATCAGGTATTCACCCTCACTGATGCAACCACTCAGTGCCGAATGGTATGCATTCGAAAACAATGGTACCGCCGTTCTGTACACAACCAACGATGCCAACCGGAATGGTGCGCTGGAGAGCAACGAGATCACGCGCAAGTCCGGCACGTGGTTCCAACAAGGAGGAACGGTGACGTTGGAGTTCTACAAAAAGATTGGCAGCACGGGGGAATACTGTCTGCCCACTGAAGGCAACTGCATGAAGTCCCGCGAAGCACATGAGCTGCGACCGGTCGCCCGCAGCAGTGATGCAACACCGGTCTTGATGACGCGGCTGCGCAGGACAAACGCCAGCAATACGATACAAAGCTTGCTGATACATTTGCGCCCGGCAACACAACCACCCATCGCCCTGTAAGGGCTTCAAAGAAAACGGCGGGAATTTCCCGCCGTTTTCTTTTACTGCGCTGCTGCTTACAGCGACTCACCTTCCACGGGCTGTTCAGCAGCGGCGTCCGGCTCGCCTTCAGCGGGCATGTCCCCGGTCGGCGCTTCCATGCCCATGCCGGGCATGGCGCCGAAGGGCAGCGGCATGGGCTGGCTGCCGATGGTCAGTTGGCCGTCGGCGAGTTTGATCCGGAACACCAGATCGCCGTTTTCGGCGTTGGCCAGGCCTTGCACCACCCAGGCCTGGATGATCTCGGCGCCGGCGGTGCGCTCGGCCAGCGACTGGGTCAGGCGCAGCACGCCTTCGGCGCCGAGGCGCTGGGCGAGGTCGGCCATCGGGTCGCTGCCCTCGACGCCCGGTTTCAGCTGGATGTCGAGATTGCCGTCGAAACGTTCGGCGCCCATGGTCAGGTTCAGGCGCGAGAAGTTCATGCGTCCGCCTTTCATGGCCAGCGTCTGCATGGCCTGCATCATGTTGGCGAGTTTCTCGGCGTCGCTGGCCAGCACGCTGCCACGGTTGGCGGCCTGGATCTGCTTCATCGCCTCGATGTCGAGGCCGGACATTTTCAGGGTCAGTCCGGCTTTGGCCGGCGCCGGCATCATTGGCGCGCTGAGGCTGTCGATGTCGAAATCGGCACTGGCTTCCAGCTGTTTGCCGTCCACGGCTTCGGTGACCGCGACATAGCGCAGGCCTTTTACTTCAACCTGGCCTTCGGCGCCGGCGGTGCGCAGTTCGGCGATGCCGAAGCTGGCCTTGCCGGTCCACAGCCCGCCACCGAGCTGCACGGTGTCGAAATCGGCGTTCATGTCGGTCAGGTTCATGTCATTGCCCTGACCCTTGACCTGCACCGACGGCGCCCGCAGCGTGCCGGCCAGACGACCGCTGCCGGCGTTGTAGGCGGCATCGAGTACCAGCGGCTGGGCGTCGATGGTGGTGTCGTTGTCACTGCCGGACACGCGCGCGGTTTCCAGCAGGAAGCGCGCGCTGCCGCCGAAGCCGGCACGCACTTTCAGCGTCACCGGTTCGGCCTCGGCGAAGAAGGTTTTCATTTCGCTGCGCGTCTCGTCGCTGTAGGCCGGCGTGATGCGCATGGCCGCCCAGCCGAGCCCGAACAGATCGCGATACAGCAGCGGACCGTGCTGGATGCGGTAGTCGGCGCAGAGCTGGTCGTTGTCGCTCTCCGCCACGCAGACTTTGGCGGTGGCACCGAACCAGCCGCGGTCGTAGCTGGCCACTTTCAGGTTCAGGCCGGTGGCCTCGGCGATGGGCGCGTGTGCGGCCTCAAATTCCGCCTCGACGCGCTGGCCGACCCACCACGGCATCAGCACGCCGATCACCGCCACTGCCACGCCACTGACCAGCAAAATCTTCTTCATGACATCCTCAATCGTCTTTTCGCCGCCGCCCCCATGGCCGCGTGCGTCAACAAAGGCCGTCACCACGCCACAAGCGCGCGCTGCGGTCAATCGCCGAAGCATGAATTCGTGCGCGCGACATCAGCCTAAAATGGACGCCTGTCCTGCTGCCGGCCCTGACCATGACTGACGCGCCCCTGTTGATTGGCATTTCCGCACGCCTGTTCCACCCCGAGCCGGATGCGGCCGGCCTGCGCAGCAAGACCCTCCAGTATCTGGAGCAATCGGTCGCCCACTGGGTGATGTCACGCGATGTGCTGACGCTGATGATCCCGTCCGTGCTCGGCGACGGGCCGATCCTGTCCAGCAATATCCGCCTGCGCGATTACGCCCGCCATCTCGACGGTCTGGTGCTGCAGGGCGGTGCCGATGTCAGCCCGCGCGCCTATGGCGAAGAGCCGCTGCAGCCGGAGTGGAGTGGCGATCCGGTGCGCGACGCGTATGAAATGGAATTGCTGCACGAATTTCTCGAAGCCGGCAAACCGGTGCTGGCGATCTGCCGCGGCTGCCAGTTGCTCAATGTCGCGCTCGGTGGCTCGCTGTATCAGGACGTGCAAACCCAGATCAGCGGTGCACAGGCTCATGTCAGTGATCGTTACGACCAGCACCAGCACCGCATTCATTTTGAAGCCGGCAGCTGGAGCGCGCAGCTTTATGGCGACAGTGCTGCGACGGTGAACAGCATTCATCACCAGTCGATCAAGGTGCCCGGCCGTGATCTGCTGGTCGACGCGCGTGCCGATGATGGCGTGATCGAGATCATCCGCCATCGCACGCATCCATTCTGCGTCGGCCTGCAATGGCATCCGGAGTTTCACCATCAGCGCCGTGAGCTGCTCGATCCACAGCCCATACTCGATGCCTTCCTGCAGGCTGCGCGCGAACGCAAGCAGCGCGCGTGAAAAAAAATGTCCTGCGCCGACTTTTTGCGGATACCGAGACATTGAACCGCCATGGCAGGCCGGTTCGCGGAGAGTTTGTCGTACAACGACAGTTTTGAGCATCCGCGCCGGGAGGTTCATTCCTGAACCGGATCTCGCCGAACGAACGTCTGCATGCGTACTGCCGGAAGCCGGTCAACGCATTTGCCGCAAGCGACGTCAGAAACTTGTTTTGTGCCGGGTCAGTGCAGATTCCGTCCCGGAAAACCTGCGCACGTTTCGGCCCGTGCCCTGCACCAGCATCGCGCCGCTGCACAGCGCCAGTGCAGAACAGGAAATCAGCGCACGCACCATTTTGTCCACGCCTGAACCCCATGCTGCACCGACACCGGTGATCAGTGTCGCGCAATGCACCGCGCCGGCACACGGGCGATCCGGTGTGCACCGGCAAGGTGCCCCGATACGTTCGCTGTGTCGACGGCACAGCCATTGCAATGTTCCTGTTGCACCGACGCTGACCTCGCACCGCAGACCTTGCACCGCAGACCTCGCAACAAGGAGCACGCAGATGACTGATCGCTATCACTTCCGTCTCGCCACCGGCAGCGACTGGCCGGCCCTGTCGGCTCTGCTCGCCGAACAATTTCCCGATCCGGTGCCGGTACTGCAACAGGTCACGCGTCGCGAACAGCGCTGCTGCATCTGGCTGGCTGAACGCATGGACATGATCGCCGGCATCGCGCTCTGGCAGCAGCGCGATCAGGATCTGGATTTGTGGATCTGGATGGACGGCAGCTGCACCGACAACGACGCCCATGATTTTCTCATTGAGCGCGTGATCGATGAAGCACGCCGGCGCAGCCTGCGTCGCGTGAATCTGCGCACGCTGCACAGCCGGGCGTTGCAGTCACCGCTGGCACATTGCGCATGAATGACCCGGGTTGTCGCCTGCCATGCGTTCCGGCCGGAAGAAGCCTGTTTTACAGCGCAGCCAAGATCCGTGGCAAACACACAAATCCTGATCACTGTGGGGCCGAATTTATTCGGCCGCTTCTTTCTGAAACCGCTACATTTTTTTGCGCGGACCGTGGCCGAACAAATTCGGCCACGCAGCACAACAAGGGCAACGCACGAGCAAGATTCAGGAGATCTGATCGCGGTTTCTCGCCGACGCAGAGCAACATCAGAACACCGGACCAGGCAACTTGCTTTGCGTGGACTCAACGCGAACGTGACGGCCAGGCATGTTCCTGCAGCAAGCGCAAATTGATGGCCGCCTGTACATACTGCGGATCATTGGCCAGTGCGCAGCGGAAGGCCACGACTGCGCCCTGCTGATCGCCGGCGTCGGCGCGGGCGACGCCCAGGTTATTGCAGGCGCGGGCGTTGTGCGGTGATTTCTCGTGTACGTCCTGCCAGAACGCGAGTTCGCTGCTGTACACGCGATTGCGTTGCCAGGTTTGTGTTGCCCACATCAGCGCCAGCAACAGCGGCAGGGCCACGGCAATTGGCAGCGCAGCAGTGCCGGTTTTTTTCAGGCGCGGCCAGCATGACCACAGCAACAATCCGGCAAGCACCGCCAGCCAGGGCAGCAGCGGATATAGCTGGCGATCATTGAGCGCATCCAGACGCAGCAGCAGGCTGTGACTGGGCAGGCATATGATCACGAGTGCCAGACCGGCCCATCCGGCGAGCCGGTAGCGGCGCGACAGTCGCCACACCAGCAGCACGACTGCCAGCAACAACAAGAGTGCCAACAGGGATTGCAGACTGAGCAGCGGCGCGATGATCAGATCCGGGTCCGCATTCAGCGGTGCAATACCGGCAGCGGTCAGCAGCAATCCGGCCAGGGATTGCGACTGCGCGGCGAGATGGCTGGCAAGATCGGCGCGGCCAAACGCGAAACTGATCAGGTGCTGGTAGAGCGGGAACACCAGCAGCAGGATCAGGATCAACAGCAGTGCCAGCAGCGTCAGGCGGATCAGCAGTCGCATGCTCACACGCCATGACGGCACTGCGGACTGTCCGCGTTCGGCCTGCCATAGCAGCCCCATCAGAAGCGGCGTGATCACGGCCGTTTCGCGCACCGCGACGGCCGCGATGAGCGCGAGTGTGGCCGGTAGCCAGTTCAGCATTTTCGAGAAAAATTTTTCCGTGACCGGATCGGCTGGGCGATTTTTTGGCATCAATAGCAGCGACGCCAGCATGAACAGCGTGGCCAGTGCAACCGAACGGCCGCTGAGATAGGTGACGGCTTCGGTTTGCGCCGGATGCAGGGCGAAGCACAGCGTCGCTAGTGTGCTGAGCCACAGGGCCGCGCGTGGCGGGATTGGCCTGCCTTCACCGGATGGCAGCGGTTCGTGATCATCCGGCAAGGGCAGTGCGCGCAGCAGGCGGCGCAGCAGCGCAAACACCAGACACACATTGATCAGGTGGAACAGCAGATTGCTGAAGTGAAAAGCCGTGAGGGCCGTCGGCGTGCTGCGCGCGTGATCGATGGCGACGCTGAGTTTGAACAGCGGCCGGATCGCCGGCATTGCCTGCCACCACGCCGACAGCGATTGCACGCGGGCATCATTGACGATGACCGGAAAATCATCGAACTGCCAGACGCCGGCAAAACTGTTGCTGTACGCGATCACGGTCAGCAGCAAGATGCCCAGCAGCACGAATGCCGGCGCATGACGCGCCGGCACACGCACCGGCTGCTGCATGTCACTCATGCTTGCGGCGCCGCAAAGGCTTTCTCCAGCAAGCCGGCAATGCTCCACCAGCGATCCGGTGCATTGAGCAGTACGGCCAGTACTTCGTCCTGCTCACGCCGCGCCAGTGCGATCACGCACTTGCCGGCTTTTTGCGTGTAGCCGGTTTTGACGCCAACCGCACCGGGCAGGATGCCGATCAGGGCGTTGTTGTTGCGCAGTGTTTGCGGGCGCTCGTTGATGCGCACGCCAGCTTGCCGCTGGGCGACAACTTCGGCCAGCCAGTCGTCGCGCATGAACACACGCGCCAGCTGCAGGAGATCGCGCGCCGAACTGTGATGTGTGCCGCGATCAAAACCGCAGGCGTTGCTGAACACCGTCTGCTTCAGTCCGAGCGTTTTCGCTTCGCGATTCATGCGTTCGACAAAGTTCTGCTCACTGCCATCGATCTGTTCGGCCAGCGCCACGCAGGCATCATTGGCCGACAGCAGCATGCTTGCGCGCAACAGATCGGCCACGGTGCAGACATCGCCGGCGCGCAATTTCAGTCGCGTGCCTTCGCTGCGCGCGGCGCTGTCACTGATGCGGACCTTGGCCTCCAGCGGCAGGTGACGGCGCACCAGCAGCGCCGTCATCAGCTTGGTCAGTGAAGCCGGTGGCAGGGCTTTGTCCACAGCCTGTCCCCACAGTGGCCGGCCATTGCGTTCGACCAGATAGGCGCGGGCAATTTGCGGCCAGGGATTGGCCAGCGCCGGTTCATTTGTCGATGCAGCAGATGCATCGCCAGTGCGCTCAGCATCCGGCAACAATTTTGCCGGCACTGAAACGGACAACGGCGCCAGAAACAGCGCCGTTGTCAGCCGTCTTCGCAGCGGATTTACCACCGGATCAGATCTTTCAGTTTGTTGACGCCTTTTTTCACTGCATCGTCTTTTTGCTGCTCTTCCGGTTTCTTCTGCTGGTTGTCGAGCAGATCAGCAGCGTAGCGGCTGCAAAAGCTGGCGTAGGGCGAGCCGTACAGGGCGGTGTAATCGCGGCCGGCGCATTCACGCTGGGCGAGGGCGCGGGTTTCGGCCGGGCATTGCTGGCCCATGAAATCGAAATCCTTGCTGCTCTCGGCGTATTTGCAGGCGTTGACGCGCAAACTTTCGCGTTCGGTTTTGCACAGCGCATACATTTTGGCTTCGCTGTCCTGGACGTAGTGCTTGGACAAGGCCAGCTTGCTGCCTTCCGGCGTCTTCAGTTTCTTGCAGAATTCACCGGCGTAGGCGCTGCAATCGACACCGGCCATGGTGAATATGTACGGCTCGAGGGTATCGACCGCCTGACGACAGCTCTGGGCCTGGGCATCGGCAGCCTGTTTCTGGCTTTTCGCGATCAGCGCTTCGGTTTCTTTCTGGTTCGGCAGTTCGCGGCCGTTGACCACGGTGCGCGAGGTGCCCGGATCGCAGCTGCCGGCCAGCTTCTTGCCGGTCATTTCCATGCGCATCTTGCCTTCTTCCATCAGGATCTCGGTGAAGCCGGTGAAGCGGTCATTGCCCTGCAGGGTCATCTGGCCGTGGCCGCTCATGCCGCCCTTGCACTGCATGCTCCAGGTGAAGGTGTCACCGCTGCGCTTGTAGTCGCGCATCTGGCAGTCGTCTTGTTCCTTGCCCTGGGGCGGGCTTTTCCAGCCCGGCTCCCTGCACATCTGCATGGTCGTCGGCGGCAGGGACATGCCGCCCATCATGTCGCTCTTCATGACCGAGGTGTATTCCCAGCGCTCACCGTTTTCGGCGCTGTGGACAACGGTGACAGGCAGGGCCAGCAGGGCGCTGGTCAGGGACAGGCAAAACAGGCGGGAAAGCATGAGCACGATCTCCTTGAGTGCTTTTCGGGGCGCAGCCGCTGGCGGCGCGCAACCGGCGCAATATAGCAGCGACACCGGCGGTCCCTGCGGGCCGGGCAGGGATTAGATTGTTGCAGAGATTTTTTGGACCTTCCGGCGGTGAAAATTCGGCCGTTCGGACGGCTGAAATTCCCGGTTGCCCTCGGCCGCCGACCCGCCTAGAATTGCGCACTTTTTGACCAGCCCCCGACCGGCGCGCATCTCGCGGCCAGCGGCTGGTCTGCCGGAGAGTCCTGATGTCGCAGCAAACGCCCAAAGTCGGTTTCGTGTCGCTCGGTTGCCCGAAGGCACTGGTCGACTCCGAACGCATCCTTACCCAGCTGCGTACCGAGGGCTACCAGATCGTCGGTTCCTACAACGACGCCGACGTCGTGGTGGTGAACACCTGCGGCTTCATTGATGCCGCCGAACAGGAATCGCTGGACGCCATCGGCGAAGCGCTGAAAGAAAACGGCAAGGTCATCGTCACCGGCTGTCTGGGCGCGAAAGCGGAAAAAATTCTCAACGTCCATCCGAATGTATTGTCGGTCAGCGGTCCACAGGCTTACGAAGCGGTAATGGGCGCCGTGCACGAGGTGTTGCCGCCGCAGCACGATCCGTTTGTAGATCTGGTGCCACCGCAAGGCGTCAAGCTGACACCCAAGCATTACGCCTATCTGAAAATTTCCGAAGGCTGCAATCACAGTTGCACCTTCTGCATCATTCCGTCGATGCGCGGCAAACTGGTGTCACGCCCGATTGGTGACGTGATGACCGAAGCGGAAAATCTTGCCAAAGCCGGCGTGAAAGAGCTGCTGGTGATCTCGCAGGACACCAGCGCCTATGGCGTCGATGTCAAATACCGCACAGGTTTCTGGAATGGCCGGCCGCTGAAAACGCGCATGAAGGAAATGTGCGAAGCGTTGGCCGAACTCGGTGTCTGGGTGCGCCTGCATTACGTGTACCCCTACCCGCACGTCGACGAGATCGTTCCGCTGATGGCGGCGGGAAAAATCCTCCCCTACCTCGACATTCCCTTCCAGCACGGTTCACCGAAAGTGCTGAAGCTGATGAAGCGTCCGGCGCACGCCGAGAACACTCTGGAGCGCATCAAATCCTGGCGGGCGATCTGCCCGGATCTGGTGATCCGTTCCACCTTCATCGTCGGCTTCCCCGGCGAAACCGAAGACGATTTCCAGGTCCTGCTCGACTGGCTGAAAGAAGCGCGACTGGACCGCGTCGGCTGCTTCAAGTATTCACCGGTCGAAGGCGCCACCGCCAATGATCTGCCGGATGCTGTGCCGGAAGATGTGAAAGAACAACGCTGGCAGCGCTTCATGGAAGTGGCCGCGGAAATTTCCCGGGAAAAACTCGCCGACAAAATCGGCACGCGCATGAAAGTGCTGGTCGATGAAATCGACGACGAAGGCGCCATTGCCCGCTCGATGGCCGATGCTCCGGAGATCGACGGCAAAGTGTTCATCGACAGCACCGACGTGAAGGTCGGCGAGTTTGTCGAGGTGATCATCGACGATGCCGATGATTACGATCTGTATGCCTCGCTGGTGCCCACGCACTGAGCGGTTACCACAGCGCCGCATTCAAAATGCGCCTGAAAAAAACGGCGACTGCTAACGCAGACGCCGTTTTTCATTCAGGCACAGCCGGCGCTCTCACTGATCTTCTGGCGCCAGCGCCCGGTCGATTGCCACCTGTTTCAGATTGCGTGCGTCGATCAGCATCACCTGCGGACTGACCCGGCGCGCATAGGGTTGCTTTTCCAGTATCCGCACGGCCAGATCCACGGCGATGCGTGATTGCAGCACCGGTGAATCGGTGGGTGCCGCCATCAGCTTCTTTTCCTTGAGCAGTTTCCAGACACTGGAATTGAGGTAGTAAGGCAGCACAGCAATTTCACGGCGTTTGTTTGCTTCCAGAACGCCGACCGCAATGGTCGCAGTGACGGCCGTGCCGGCGATCAGATTGACGGTGTTGTCCGTGGCCAGCGCCAGTTCAACGTGTTGTTGCTGATCGCGGATGCCGGTGTCGGCAAAAGCGCTGTACACAATTTCGCCGCAGCGTGCATCCAGCGTGGTACGAAAACCGCGATCACCCTCGCGCACCCAGCTGGCGTCTTGCGGGCCGGGAAACCAGGCGATGCGGAAGCGGCGATTTTCGCGCGCGCAGGTGGCGTTCAACTGTCGCGCCGCAGCGGCGCCCATTTCACTGAACGACAACAGGGATTTGGCGGCAATGTGCCGGCTGTCCATGCCATTGATCAGATCGACCACCGGTTTGCCGGCGGCTGCGAATTTTTCCAGCACCGGCTCGTGTCCGGTTTCCGACAAGGCGCCGATGATCACCGCGCGGTAATCACCGGCCAGGCAGCGCTGTTCGAGCAGGCGGTTGAAGCGCGGCAAATCGTCGTATCCGCCTGCGTAATAAATGCCGAGTTTGATGCCGAGCCGCGCCGCTTCCTGCTTCAGCCCCCAGTCCACTGCGCGCCAGTAATCATCCTTGCGATGGGGTAGCACCACGCACACGGGCCAGGCCTGTGCTGCAGCCGGCAAGGGTTGGTAGTCGACTTGTTGTACGCGGTTGTCGGCCGGCAATTGCGGCCAGCTGCGCACCGGTACCGGGAACCAGTCACTGGCACGGACAACGGCCGACAACAGCCACAACACGCAGCTCAGCTTCAGCGCAACCCGCGTCCACGCGATCATCGACATCCCGGTCACACCTGCACTCCGCGCCCGCAATTCCCGCCGCAGTATAGGTCAGCGGTATCGGCGGCAGCCGGACGGTGATGGAGACTTGGTGAAGATCAGCGCCGGCCGCACTGCAGACCGGCAAGCCTGTGCCAGACTTCGGCGATCTGTGCGGTTCCGCTTCGGCACGACACACTTGGGCTCCACGCATCCGGCCACCACACACTTGTTTACGAATTTCTCCGGAAAGTGTGAATAGGCCCGCCAGCCCGCTAATCGGCCGGCGGAGGTGCCTTCGTATAATCCGCGGTCCCGCGCTTTCCTGCTCACCTGCACGACACCAGAAAATGAAAAAACAGCTGCCAATTTATGGGGTTCTGCTCGCACTTGCCGGCTATGCCGGCTGGATCTGGCTGAAACCGGAACAGGGTCCGCAAGGCATGGGCGGCAATCGCGGCGCCGTGCCGGTAACACTGGCCGCCGCTGCGCCACGGCCGATGGGTGAAGTGATCACCGCACTCGGTACCGCACAGAGCCGCGAAGGCGTGACCATCACCGCCCAGCAATCCGGGTTAATTGAAGCGATACATTTCCGCGACGGCGACACGGTCAAGGCCGGCCAGTTGCTGATCACGCTGCACGATGATGAAGAGCAGGCGAAGGTCCGCGAATCGGAAGCGCGTCTGGCTGATCAGAAACGCCAGTTCGAACGGCTGAGCAATCTGGCGAAAGAAAATGCCGTCGCGCGTTCAACACTGGACGAACGCAAGGCCGGTGTCGAAGTCGCCGAAGCGCAGCTCGCCGTGGCCCGCGCCGCGCTGGAGAAGCGTTACATCCACGCACCGTTTACCGGCGTACTCGGTGCCCGTCAGGTATCACCGGGCGCCCTGCTGACGCCGGGCAGCGTGGTGACCACGCTCGATGATCTGAGTCGGGTGCGCGTCGAGTTCAGCGTTCCGGAAACACTGGCCGCCGGTGTCAGCAAAGGCATGCAGATCAACGCCCGCGCGGTCGCGCTCGGCAACCGCGAATTCGCCGGCACGCTGACCCATGTTGATGCGCGCATCAACGCTGCCACGCGCACGCTGGCGCTGCGCGCCGAGATCGACAATCCGAAACAGGAACTGAAACCCGGCATGCTGATCGACATCTCGCTCAGCCAGCAGGAAAGCGAAGCACTGGCGGTGCCGGAAGGCACGCTGCTGAGTCTCGCCGATCAGCATTACGTCTTCCTGGTCAGCGCCGAGGGCAAAGCCGTGCGCACCGAAGTGAAAACCGGACGCCGCCGCGTTGGTTACGTGGAAGTACTGTCCGGCCTGAAAGCCGGCGATCAGGTGATCCTCGAAGGCATACACAAAGTACGTGACGGCCAGAGCGTGGCGCCGGTCGGCGCCGGCCAGAAAGGCTGAGCGCGTTTCGTTCCGGGCGTTTTTCGCCGAACAACTTTCGCCGCCGCCGTTGCTGAACCGGCCGCGGCGCAGCGAGATCGATCATGTGGCTTTCCGATACCGCAGTCCGTCGCCCGGTGCTGGCGATTGTCATCAACCTGTTGCTCATCACCTTCGGGATGATGGCCTTCAAGTTTCTCAGCCTGCGCGAATATCCCGACGTCAATCCGCCGATTGTCACCGTCTCGACCAGTTATCCGGGCGCTTCGGCGGCAATTGTCGAAACCCGCATCACGCAGATCCTTGAAGACCGGGTCAGCGGCATTTCCGGCATCCGCTCCATCAGCTCCTCGAGCAGCAACGGCCGCTCGAATGTCAGCATCGAATTCGACAGTTCGCGCGACATTGACGCCGCTGCCAACGACGTCCGGGATCGCATTTCGCGCGCGCTCGGCAATCTGCCCGACGATGTTGATCCGCCGGAAGTATCCAAGGCCGACGCCGATGAAGACGTGATCATCTGGTTCAATCTGGCCTCTGACAACATGAGCACGCTGGAGCTGACCGATTACGCCTCGCGTTATCTGGAAGATCGCTTCGCCTCGCTCGACGGCGTTGCCCGTGTGCGTCTGGGCGGTGGCAGCCGCTACGCCATGCGCATCACGCTCGATCACGCTGCCATGGCCGCACGCGGCATCACCATTACCGATATTGAACAGGCGCTGCGCCGTGAAAACGTCGAGTTGCCGGCCGGCGAATTGCGCTCCACCGAACGCCAACTGACGGCGCGCATCCAGCGCGGTTACACCAATGAACAACAATTTCGCGAGCTGGTGATCCGCAAGGACAACAGCGGCCATCTGGTGCGGCTTGGCGAGATCAGCGACATCGCGCTGGCCGGCTCTGACGACAAAAATTATTTCCGTGGCGATGGCAAGGATGTGATCGGCATCGGCATCATCAAGCAATCAACGGCCAATACACTGAGCGTTGCGCAGGCCGCGAAAGAAGAGTTCCTTCGCATCGAGGAATCGCTGCCGCCGAATATCCAGATCCTGCGCTCCTATGACAGTTCGGTATTCATCGAGCGGGCGATCTTCGAGGTGTATCTGACGCTCGGTATCGCCATGGTGCTGGTGATTGGCATCATTTATTTATTCCTCGGCAGCATCCGCGCCACGTTGATCCCGGCAGTCACCGTGCCGATCTCGCTGATCGGCGCCTTCGGCATCCTCTGGGCGCTGGGTTTTTCCATCAACCTGCTGACCTTGCTGGCCATGGTGCTGGCCATCGGTCTGGTGGTGGATGACGCGATTGTCGTGCTGGAAAACATTCACCGACGCATCGAGAAGGGCGAAGCACCGCTGCTCGCGGCATTCAACGGCACGCGCGAAGTCGGTTTTGCCGTGCTTGCCACCACCGCAGTGCTGATCGGTGTGTTCGTGCCCATCGTGTTTCTCGAAGGCGATCTCGGCAAATTGTTCAGCGAGTTCGCGCTGGCCATGGCCGGCGCCGTGGCGTTGTCCTGCGTCACGGCATTGACCCTGACACCGGTGATGTGCGCCTTCCTGCTCAAGCCGGCGCACACGCACGGCCGCTTCGAGAAACTCGTCGAAGCCAGCATGGGCCGTGTCGAGAACGCCTATGGGCGCATGCTCGATGAACTGATGCACCACCGCTTGTTGTTTCTGGTGCTGATCAGCGTCGTCATGCTGTGCATCGTCGGCCTGTTCCGCACGCTGCCCAGCGAACTGGCACCGAAAGAAGATCGCGGCGGCATCTTCGTCAACGTTCAGGGGCCGGAAGGTGCGACCTTTGAACACACGCTGCGCAATGTCTCGGCGGTTGAGGAACAGCTGCGCCCCTACAAGGAAAGTGGCGAGTTCGAACGTCTGATCGCGCGGGCTCCCGGCTTCGGCGGCAATGCCATGAATACCGGCTTTGTCATCATCGGTCTCAGCGACTGGGAAAAGCGGCGCAACGGTTTTGTCATTCTCGACGAGATCAACGCCAAACTCGGCAGCATGCCCGGTGCGCGCATTTTCGGTTCCATACGTCAGGGTCTGGTCAGCAGCGGTGGTTCACCGGTGGCATTCGTGATCGGCGGCGATGATTACAATGAGCTGGCACGCTGGCGCGATGTGCTGATGGCCAAGGCCGGCGAGAATCCGGGTCTGGCCAATATCCAGGCCGACTATCGGGAAACCCTGCCGCAATTCCTGCTCAATATTGATCACAATCGCGCCGCCGATCTCGGCGTCTCGGTTCAGGCAGTGGGCATCACGCTGCAGACACTGCTGTCCGGCCGGCGTGTCACCACCTTCAATCAGGGCGGCGAGGAATACGATGTCCAGCTGCGCGGTGTCGAACAGCAGTTCCGCACCCCGGATGATCTGCGAGACATTTACCTGCGCTCGGAAAAAACCGGCCAGCTGGTGTCGATGGCCAATCTGGTCAGCGGCGTCGAGCAGGCGGGTCCGAGCACGCTGAACCGCTACAACCGCATGCGCGCCATCACCATCACCGCCAACCTGGTCGGCGATTACACGCTCTCGGAAGCGCTCACCTATCTGAACAATGTTGTCCGCGATGAACTCGACAACGCGCCACGTGTTGATTACAAGGGCGAGTCGAAACGCTTTATGGAATCGGCCAGCAGTTCGTTGTTCGTTTTTGTGCTGGCGCTGGTGATTGTGTATCTGGTGCTCGCCGCGCAGTTTGAAAGTTTCGTGCACCCGTTCGTGATCATGCTCACCGTGCCGCTGGCCGTGCTCGGTGCACTGGCCGGCCTGCAGATCATGGGCATGACGCTGAACATTTACTCGCAAATCGGCATCGTCATGCTGGTGGGTCTGGCGGCCAAGAACGGCATCCTGATCGTGGAGTTCGCCAACCAGTTGCGCGATGGCGGCCAGGATTTCGACACCGCTCTGCTGGAAGCCAGCAAACGGCGCCTGCGACCGATCATCATGACCAGCGTCACCGCGATCATGGGCGCCATTCCATTGATCATTTCCACCGGCGCCGGCGCCGAAACCCGCGCCGTGCTCGGTGTGGTGGTGTTTGCCGGCGTACTGGTCTCGACGGTGCTGACCCTGTTCATTGTGCCGATGGCCTACAGCCTGCTGGCCCGCAATACCGGATCACCGGAAGCGGTCAGCCGCAAACTGGCCGAGCTGGGTGCAACGGACACAGAGGCAAAATCCGCCACGGTGAGCTGAGTGCACGGCGCAAGCTGCAAATCCGGCAAAACGCCCCGCATGCGGGGCGTTTTCCTGTGCGGGGAAAATTCCGCTGACCAGACCGCGCAAGTATTTTCGCCAACAGGCTTGATTTAGCTGCCGTGATTGCGCACCCTCGCGACGACCGCAACAAACAGGACAGGAAATGTCGTCAGCACAACAGGGTTCGCTGGTGGTTGTCGGCACCGGCATCAATGCACTCCAGCACTGCAGTCTGGAAACCATCGCGCACATCCGTCAGGCCGATCAGGTCTTTGCCCTGGTCACCGACGGCCTGTGCCTGTCATGGCTGCGCGAACTGAATCCGCGTGTCACCGATCTGCAACCGCATTACCAGCTGCGCAATGCCGGCGACGGTGGTGACGATCTGGGCCGCTCACGCGCAGAAACCTATGCGGCAATCGTGGCCACGCTGGTCAATGCCACGCTCGCCGGCCAGCATGTGGTGGCGGTGTTCTATGGCCATCCCGGCGTGTTCGTCAATCCATCGCACGAGGCCATCCAGCAATTGCGCACGCGCGGTTACGCCGCGCAAATGCTGCCCGGTATTTCCGCCGAAGATTGCCTGTTTGCCGATCTGGGTGTGGACCCCTGCCAGATGGGCTGCGCCCAGTACGAAGCCACTGCCTTCCTGTTTTATCACACGCCGCTGAACACGGCGGCCGGGCTCATCCTCTGGCAACTCGGCGTGCTCGGCGATCACACACTGCGTCAGTTGCGTCCGGTGAGTGATGCGCTGCCACTGCTGGTCGAGCGTTTGCGCCGTGATTATCCGGCCGACCACCCGGTTACGGTGTACGAGGCGGCGAGCCTGCCGGTCGGACACACGCGCATTGAAACCGTTGCCCTCGCAGACCTAGCCCGCGTGAAAATGTCGCTGGCCAGCACCTTGTATGTGCCGCCCGCGCGCAAGGCAGAACCGGATCCGGAATTCATTCACCGTCTCGGTCTCAGTGTGGCGCAGGCCACACATGCCGAGCGCTCCGTCGCAACCACAGAAGGAAGCTGATCATGACCCAGAAAGTGCTCACTGATTTTCTGAAAACGCTGGCCCAGGACCCGGCCAAGAAGCGCGAGTATCTCGCCGATCCGAAAAAAGTCATGGACGCCCACGGCGTCGATCCGGCACACCAGAAAATGATCATGGACAGTGACATGGACGGACTGAAAAAAGTGCTCGGCCCGGACGCCACGTTGATCATGGCTGTCGGTGCATACAAACAATAAATGAGCTGTTACCGCATCCTGTTGTCGCTGCTGCTGCTGACGCCGGTGCTATCGGCGTCAGCAAGCGACAATCCGCCTCCGCAGATCTCTGCCCAGGGCATCACCTGCGAATCCCTCACCGTTGACGCTGAGCGGGCGACACTGGAAGAGTACTTCCGCGACGTCAATGCCTGCCTGCATGCCGGCAACTATCCGGCTGCCTACGGTATCGCGCTGGCGGCGAAGTCCTTCGTTCGCGAGGCTGATATTGATACGCAACGGCGCGCGGATGTTGTGGAAGCTGCCTTGCTCAGATATCTCGGCGCTTACGGCGATGCGCTGGCAGCTTTCGATCGGCTGCGCCAGGAGGGCGAGCGGACTGGTGATCAGCAAGTCATTTACTCGTCGCTGAACAATGCCGCCGACACGCTGCTGCTACTCGGCCGTATTGAAGAAGGGATTCCACTGGCACAGCGCGCACTGGCTATTGCCTCCACACTCAACAAGCCGGATACCGAGGCCACTGCTTCCGGCACGCTCGCCGAACTGTTGATCGCTGACCAGCAACTCGATGCGGCAAGGCCGGCCATTGACCGCTGCCTGACGCTCGGCCGCGAACTCAATTCCCGCGTGCATCTGGTCAATTGCCTGCGACTGGACAGCGAATGGCTGGCCCAGTCCGGTCAACTGCAGGCTGCGCTGTCGCGAGCAGCGGAAGCCATGGCCACGGCACTCGACACCGATCTGGAAAATGAGCTGCCGAAACTGCTGCTGCATCAGGCCGTGCTGGAAAATCGCCTTGGCCGTGTCGCGGCAGCGCAGGACGCGGCAACTCGCGCCATTGATATCGCCACCCGCATTGGTGAACAAACAGCCACCCGTGACGGCTGGCAGTTGCTGATGCAAATCCATCAGGCGGCCGGCAATACCAAGGCCGCGCTGGAAGCAGCATTGCAACAACAGACGCTGGATCAGCGCATATTCAACCAGCAATTGCTGCATGCCGTTGCGGTGGAACGGGTGCGCCACGAGCTGGATGTCAAGGAAGGCGAATTGTCGCTGCTGCGCAAGCAGCGCGAGATTGATATTGCCAACGCCGAGCGCAGCAGCGTCCAGCGCACATTGGCGCTGGTGGTCGCGCTGGCATTCGTGGCCGTGCTGCTGACCGCTTACACACTCTGGATGCGCCGGCGTGATCAGGCGCGTGCGCGCGCCACGCAAAGCGAATTGCAACGCCTGCACGATTTGAAAGACCAGCTAATCGCCAATACTTCGCACGAATTGCGCACCCCGCTGAACGGCATCGTCGGGCTGTCCGATGTCCTGCTTGCGGACCAGCAGATTAGTGACAACGATGATTTGCGCCAGCAGGTGGAAACCATACGCAGTTGCGGCGAGCGCCTGACCGCCATGGTCACCGACATTCTCGATCTGTCGCGGCTGCGGGCTTCCGGTGGCGATCTGCTGGTCGGCGACGTGGACCTGTCGGCACTGGCGCGCGAAGTGCTGACCCTGTTGCAGCCGCTGGCCGAACGCAAAGGCTTGCAGGTGAAATTGCAAATGGCGGAAGAATCACTTTCCGTACGGGCCGACGGCGAACGTCTGCGGCAAATTCTGCACAACCTGATCGGCAATGCCATCAAGTTTACTGATGCCGGCGCCGTAACGCTGCAGATCGACGCCGACGCACGTCAGGTGCAGGTTCATGTCTGCGATACCGGCATCGGTATTCCTGCGGACAGACTGACAGAAATATTTGAGCCGTTCGCCCAGATCGACAGCAGCAATCGTCGCCGTCATGACGGTGCCGGACTGGGGCTGGCAATTGCCCGTCAGCTGGTGGCCGCGCACGGCGGCGAGCTGCGCGTTGAATCGGAACTCGGCAGCGGATCAACGTTCAGCTTCACCCTGCCACGCTGCGAAGCCCCCACTGCGTCATTCTGAGCGTCATGCAGCGCAGGGCGGATGTGGCGCGCAGCGCCAGTCGAACGGCCGCCAATTCGCGGCCTGGCTGGGATTGGTACCCCGGCAGTTCACCACCGGAGGAGGGCCGCTTAACCTCTACTTTTGACGTCGGTTGAAAATGGGGGGATTACCACCCACTGCGCGGCCTGCTCAGCGAGTTCGGCATTGTCATGCCCAAGGGCCGCTACCCCGCCCAAGCGGCGTTGAACGACATCCTGCATGACACCACCAACGGCATCCCACCGCTCGCGCTGCGCTTACTGCGCGATGTCCATGCGCGACTGCTGATGCTGAATGCCCAGCTACTCGACTACGACCGCGAGCTGGAACAACTGGCTCGGTACTGCCCGCACGCCAGCCGCCTGATGCGTCTGCCCGGCGTCGGCCCCATCACCGCCACCGCACTGGTGGCCAGTGTTGTCGACCCGTCGCTGTTCAGGAACGGCCGCCAATTCGCGGCCTGGCTGGGTTTGGTGCCCCGGCAATTCACCACCGGCGGAGTGGTGCGATTGGGCCGTATCACCAAACAGGGTGACACCTATTTGCGCATGCTGTTGATCCACGGTACGCGCGCGGTACTGGCGCAAATCAAAGACAAACACGACGCACTGAGCGAATGGGCCCGCGCACTCATGGAACGACGCGGATACAAGCGCACCTGCGTTGCGCTCGCCGCCAAACACGCACGGATCTTCTGGGCGCTGCTGATGCACAAAACCGACTACACACCGCGTATGGCGGCCGCTTAACACGACACACCGGAACCCGAA
>JAYSEY010000026.1:22613-39048 GCA_041913605.1 Permianibacter sp. | reverse complement strand
GCTACCGGGGCGGGCAACGCTGTTATTTTCCTGCGGGCAGTAACATACAAGGGAGACAGAGGGTGGTTCGAATTACGCGCAGCAGCTCGCCGCAAGCTGCCAGTGGTCACCCACAAAAGTCATCACTGATTTCAGCCGCAGAAAAGCCTGCCACCGTTGGTGCTGATTGGCGCGCTCATTTTTTCTGCACATTTTTCGCCAGCCAGGCGTCCAGCGCATTGGCGAAACGCATGCGATCTTTCTGATCCAGCGGTGCCGGTCCGCCGGTGTGTTCACCGCTGGCGCGCATGGTGTCCATGAAGTCGCGGATGTTCAGGCGCTGGCGGACGTTGTCGCGGGTATAGAGTTCGCCGCGCGGGTTGAGGGCGGCGACGTTTTTCTCCACCAGTTCGGCGGCGAGCGGGATATCCTGGGTGATCACCAGATCACCGGCCTGTGCCTGTTCGACGATGTAGTGATCGGCGCGATCAAAGCCCTGTTCAACCACCACATAGCGCACCAGCGGCGACGGCGGTTTGGCCTGCGGCTGGTTGGCGACCATCACCACCGGCGTTTGGGTGCGCGTGGCGGCGCGAAAAATGATGTCCTTGATCACGCGCGGGCAGGCATCGGCGTCGATCCACAGGGTCATGGCGGGCACTCCGGCAGGGCGGGTGGCGCAGCCTGCCACAGCGCCGGCGGCTTTTTGCCCACCGGGAGCGGAAAATTTTTCCGCTCCCGGCCGGTGCACCCGCATGCGGATCAAACCCCTGTGTTACGCCCAGCGGCTAAACTCCGTGCCGAGATCAAATTCCCCGGCCCTGCATCGTGTCCCTGTCTTCCGAGCATCTGCCTGAACAGTTCCAGCGCTTTTTTCACAGCCATCACGCCGTGATGCTGCTGATCGACCCGGAAACCGGCCGTATCGTCACCGGCAATGCCGCCGCCTGCGCGTTTTATGGCTACACGGCGGAGCAGTTTGCCGCGCTGAACATCAGCGACATCAATGAGCTGAGCCGCGAACAGGTGGCGCGTGAATTGGCGCTGGCGGCCAGCGAGCAGCGTCATGTGTTCCTGTTTCCGCACCGGCTGAAAAATGGTGACAGCCGGCTGGTGGAAGTGGTGTCCAGCCCGGTGGAGCTGGACGGCGAGAGGCTATTGCTGTCGGTGGTGCATGACCAGTCGCTGCGCATCAGCCGCGAGACGGCACTGCGCGAGCGCAACACTCTGCTGCAAACGCTGATCGACAGCTCGCCGGACTGGATCTTCACCAAGGATCTGACGCACCGCTTTGTCTGGGTCAACAAGGCTTACGCGGCCAGCTGGGGGCTGGCGCCGGAACAGATGATGGGCCGGCCGGACAGCGATTTCTGGCCGGCCGGCGTGCTCGAGGATGCGCGCGCCCGTGCCGGTTTTCATGACGACGACCGGCGCAGTTTCGCCGGCGAGACCGTGCGCCGCACGCGCGAGATCCAGCGTCGTGTCGATGGCCGCTGGCTGACATTTGATGTGCTGAAAGTGCCGCTGCATGACGAGTTGCAACGCGTCTGCGGCAACCTGACCCTGTGTCGCGACATCAGCGATCTGCGCCACGCGGAAGCGGCGCTGGAAAGCGGCGAGCGTCGTCATCGCCAGTTGCTCGACGGCCTGATGGCTGCAGTGGTGGTGCACGATGCCAATGGCGCGATCACCTATGCCAATGGTGAAGCGCTGCGCATGCTCGGTGCCGGTGACCTGCGCCAGATCGCCGGCGAGATGGCGTTCTCGCCGCGCTGGCAATTGCTGAACACCGATGGCCGGCCACTGGCTGCGGCCGACAGTCCGGTGGAACGCGTGCGCCAGACGCGCAGCGCCATCCGCGACAGCGAGATTGGTTTGCGGCGGACGCAGGACGGCCAGACGCTGTGGCTGCTGTTCAACGCCATTCCCGATTTCGACGAGCAACACCGGCTGCGGGAAATTGTCGTCACGTTTATTGACATCACGGCGCGCAAACAGGCCGCCGATGCCGCCGCGGAAAGTCAGGCGATTCTGCGCGTGCTCAATGAAGGCGTGCTGATGGTCAATCGCGACGGCGCGATCACGCTGTGCAATCCGGCCGCCAATCGCATTCTCGGTCTGGGCTGGGATGAGTTGCAGAAACGGCCAACCAGCGATCCGGGCTGGCAGGTGATGGATGAAGACGGCCAGCACGTGGACGCCAAGGATTACGCCGACAGCATCGCGCTGCGCACCGGCCAGCCGGTGCAGCACAAGGTGTTCGGCCTGCATCGCCGGCGTGGCGAAAATTCACCGCTGGCCGGGCCGGCCGTCGATGGCGGCGATGTGATCTGGTTGCTGGTCAATTCCCAGCCGCTGTTCCGCCGTCACGAATTGCTGCCGTATGCAGCGGTGACCTCGTTCGCCGACATTTCCGTGCTCAAGCAGGCACTCGCCGAACGCTCGCTGTTTGCGCGCGTGTTCCAGCACACCACCGAAGGCATTCTGATCACCGATCCGCAGCAGCGCATCGTCGGCGTCAACCGCGCATTCAGCGCCATTACCGGCTGGGCCGAATACGAAGTCATCGGCCGCACACCGGCGCTGCTGAAATCCGGCCGTCACGATGAGGATTTTTACGCCGGCATGTGGCAGGCCGTCAGCGAGCGCGGTGTCTGGCAGGGCGAAGTCTGGAACCGGCGCAAGGATGGCTCGGTATATCCGGAATGGCTGACCATCAACCGCATCAGCGGCGACGACGGTCAGGTCACGCATTTTGTTGGCATGTTCTCCGACATCACCGTGATCAAGGAACAGCAGGCACGGCTCGATTATGTCGCCCACCACGACGCCCTGACCGGCTTGCCGAACCGTATGTTGCTGCTGGCCCGGCTCGAACACAGCCTGCAGCGCGCGCAGCGCGATTTCTCGCATCGCGCGCTGCTGTTTGTCGATCTGGATCGCTTCAAGACCATCAATGATTCGCTCGGCCATGCCGCCGGTGATCGGCTGCTCGAAGAAGCGGCGCAACGCATGAGCGTGCTGCTGCGCCGGGAAGACACGCTGGCGCGACTCGGTGGTGATGAATTCGTGATCTGGCTGGAAGGCGTCGAAAACGAAACCGCGATCATGGTGGTGGCGCGCAAACTGCTGGAAGCGATGCAGCAATCGTTTGTCATCGAAGGCCATTCGCTGTTCGTCACCTGCAGCATCGGCATCAGCCGGTATCCGGAAGACGGCAGCGATGCGCCGGCGCTGATCCAGCACGCCGACACGGCGATGTACGAAGCCAAGGCCCAGGGCCGCAATGCCTGCGCGTTTTACACGCCGGCGCTGACCAATGCCGTGCGCGAACGCCTGCAACTGGAACACGCGCTGCGGCTGGCGATAGAGCGTCAGGAATTATTTGTGGTGTATCAGCCGCAAATCGATATCGGCAGCGGCCGTCTGGTCGGCGCCGAAGCGCTGCTGCGCTGGCAGCATCCCGAGCATGGCCTGATCGCGCCGGATCGTTTTATTCCCATCGCTGAAGAAACCCGTCTCATCGTCAGCATCGGCGAATGGGTGCTGGAGCAGGTGTGCCAGCAATTGCAGCGCTGGGATGCACTCGGTTTCCATCTGCCGCGCATCGCCGTCAATGTCTCGGTGCACCAGCTTGAGCAGGATGGTTTCACTGATCGCGTCGCGCAGATTTTGCAGCGCTGCCGGATGGACCCGGCGCGACTGGAAATCGAGATCACCGAAAGCACGCTGATGCAGACCGCCGACGCTCACGAGCGTCTCGACAAATTGCGCGCGCTCGGCATCTGGCTGGCGATTGATGATTTCGGTACCGGCTATTCCTCGCTCGGTTATCTGCGCCGCCTGCCGGTGCAACGGCTGAAAATCGATCGATCATTTATCCGCGATGTGCCCGGTGATGCCGGCGACGAAGCGATCACGCGCGCGGTGATCGCGCTGGCGCGCAGTCTCGGACTGGAAGTGCTGGCTGAGGGCGTGGAAAACCGCGAACAGGAACGTTTCCTGCGTCAGGAAGGCTGCCCGCTGGCCCAGGGTTATCACTACGCGAAACCGCAAGCGGCCACGCAGTTTGTCGCCAGCTGGCATCGCTGATCGCGGCCGGTGATCCGGCGCAAAACCGGCACAACAACTGACGGGCAATACGCGACGCTGGCGCCGACGGCTGCGACGATCACGGAAACCGGTTCCGTCTGCCAAACATGCAGCCGGTCACCGTTCACACCCCGCTGCCGTCCGCTCGTCGGTTGCCGCGTTGCCGGGCGGAACGCGACACGGCACATTTCCCGCTGTTTCGGGGAGGGGACCATGAGTCTTTGGATAGCAGACAGCGATGCGAGCGATGACCGCATCCAGGCCGGTGTCAGCGAAGCACTGGCGGTACTGAATCGCAGCGGCGTCACGCCGCAGGCCGCGCACGACGCCATGATGGCCATGCTCGAAGGTGAAGACGGTTTCGACCGCGACGCCGCCGACGCCTGGGAAAGCGCCGAAACCGCCGCCTTCCGCGTCGCCTTCGCCGGCCGCGAACGCTGGCCGGAAGCGGCCATGCTGGTGATCCGTCACTGAGGCCGGACTTTTTTTCTCAGCTGTTTCAATGACGCCTGTCATGCCGGAAGCGGTTGCAGCGCTGTCCGCAAGCTCCGGCGACAGCACTGCAAACCGGTCGTACGCTGCACGCGGAGATTCCGGCTCCGCGCTGCGCTCCGGCCGGAATGACAGGAAATTCCCGTTCCCGGTTTGCTTCCATGCTGGTCGACGCATGTGTGGGGTCGAATTTATTCGGCCCCACAGCGACATTCAGGCAGTGTCCCGTACTGACCGGATATCGCGCATGGACGGGATGTTGCTGCATCGTTTCAACGCGCTTACATCTGTCATTCCGGAAGCGGCTTCACCGCTATCCGGAATCTCCGGCTACCGCACTGCCGGCGCTGCGCTGCGCGCCGGGAGTGCCGTTCAGATGCGCTCGACCCGCGCCGCGTAGCAACCGAATTTCGCGTAGTGCACATGCAGGTAGGCGACGTCGTCGCGGGCGAGTTGGGCGCGGATCAGGGGTTCGGCGGTGGCGCCTTCGCAGAGGTCGGCGGTGAGCAGCATGTGCGTGGCCGAGTAGGCGCGGATCGCCAGCAGGCGTTTGCGCAGCGCCGGCGGCAGGGTGTTGTCGCTGATGCAGGCCGATGCCGCGCTCTCGCGGATGTAGATCGCGAAGCGTGAGCGGTAGGGCGTGTTGGCGGTCTGGTGTTCGTAATTGAGCAGCAGCAAGACTTCGCCGGGTGCGGCGTCGTCGAGGCTGATGCGGCAGGGATAGCCGCCGCCGGCTTCGGCGATGACGCGGCAGGCGCCGCGTTCGGCCAGTGCGGCGTCATCGAGCGCGAACAGCGGCCGGAACGGTTCCGGGGCCAAACCGCTGATGCGAAAGCCCTTGCCGGTCGCGGCGATGGTGTCAGGAGTGGCGGGGGCGGTCATGGCGAGCTCCGGCGCCGGCTATGGCAGCCGGCAGATGGCGTGAACAGGTGGCGTGAACAGGTGGCGTGAACAGGCGGCCAGTGTCTGTGCCGCTGTTCCCGCCAGCCACCCGATACTTGCGGTCGCGGTGGCCGCTCGTCCTGTTTCAGGCCTTTCGCCTTCCAACCCCGCTCACCGCCAGTCGGTCACCCGGCAAGGCCGCGCCAGGCACCTCGACAGAAGCCTCGCCAGAGACCTGACCAACGAAGCGGCACCGACGCGACGCTTCCGCAAGCAGACACCTCACCAACGAGCCCCTTCACCAACGCGACTCCAGCAAGGCGATTTCACCGCCGCTGTAGCCGACCTGCCCGGTTCAGCTGTCGAGGTGGTCGAGGGCTTGCTCCGCTTCGCCGCGCTCGTAGTCGCCCAGTTCGCGTGCCTGTTTGCGGTAGGCGCGGATCAGTTCGGCGTCCCTGGGCAGGTGGGGGGCGAGGTTGACCAGCACTTCGCGGATCTCGTAGTCGCTGCGCATGCCCTTGATGGCGGCGAGCACGTGGGCGCAGCCGCTGGCGTCCAGCTTGCTGTGCTCCATCAGCGTCACCAGCGCCGAGCGGCGCTCAAAGTCGGAGTTGATGCGTTGCGCCGCCCGGGCATAGGCCATGACCGCGCTGCTGCCGGTGACTTTCGGCGCCATCGCTTCCAGCGCCGAGCGGGCTTCGAAGGCCGAGCCGATGGCACCGCTGGCCTGCAGGCTCAGGGTCAGCAGCCCCGGTGACAGCGTGTCGCGCTCGGCCAGCGCTTCGATGACGCTGCGGGTTTCGTAGGCGGAACCGATGCCGGTCAGGGTGCTGAGCAGCACGCCATGCAGCTCCGGCTGGTCGGCGAGTTCCGGCGCCAGCGCGATCAGCGTTTCGCGCTTCTCGAAGTCGGAGCCGAAGCTGGCCACCGTGCGCAGCAGCGCCAGCTGTTCCGTGCTGGCCAGCGTCTGCTTGTCGAGCAGGGTCAGCAGGGCTTCGCGGCGTTCGAAATCGGAACCCATGGCGGCGATCAGCGCGATCAGCTGCGCCTGTTCGGCCGCATTCAGCGTGCCCTGGCTGACCAGCAGGTCGCTGTACAGACGGCGGGCATGGCTGGGCTGGATGGCGGCGATCTCCTGGAGCACGGCGGCGTTGCCACCGCGTGCCCGCAGGCGCTTGACGCGTCCTTCGGCGTCCCAGCCGGTTTCGCGCAGCAGCGTCGGCAGCGCGCCGGCCAGCCAGCGCTGGGCCTCGGCGTCGAAGGCCTGGACCTTGTCGTTGCGCTGGTACGTGCGCTGCGGCTGGCCGTTGGCGCCGGCGCTGAGATCGAGACGGTGGCTGACGCCGTTCTGCTCGTCCTCGATGCTGACCGTGCCGTTCAGGCTGGCGATGTCGGATTCGGCGTCATTGAAGACGATCTTGCCCCTGAACTCGGCTTTCAGCGTCCGGCCGTTGCTGCGGATGGTGGACTTCAGGTATTCGCCCCTGTGGCTGACTTCACGGTGGATGCTGACCTCAGGGCTGTCGGCGAGGGCGTGTTCAAAGGCCAGTTGCGGGGCGGCGACCAGCGCCCCGAAGACGGCGACGGCAATGACGCTGACCATCAGCGCGGATGCTTTCTTGTACGGCATGGGGTGGTTCTCCATCAGGGCGTTGATGCGTGCGCGCAGCGGCGACGCGTGACCGGCCATGGCCAGTGCCAGTTGCGGGGCCTGCCGGCGGCGGCTGGGCTGAAGCCGGCGGGCACACAGGTAAAGACTTTCGGCCAGCGCCCGTGGCGCGCCGGTTTGCTGCGCGGCCCAGGCATCGCAAGCCTGTTCGGCCAGCGCGTCGAGCCGGCGGGCAGCGAGCCGGTGCAGCGGCTGCAGGAACAGCAGCGCGCCGAGCAGCGCCTGCGCCAGCCGCCAGTGACGGTCGCCACGGCGCAGGTGGCCGATCTCGTGGGCGAGCATGGCGCGTTGCTGGTCGCGGTCGAGCTGGTGCAGCGTCCAGCGCGGCAGGCAAATGCTTCCGTCCGGCATCAGCAGCGGGCTGTCAGCGTCGGCGAGCAGGCGCAGCCGTGGCGGCCGGACACCGGCCGCAGCGGCCAGAACGGCGGCATCGGCCGTCAGCGCCGCGTCGCCAATATCCGGCAGCGCCGCTGCCCGGCGCAGCAGGCGCCAGCGGCTGAACAGCACCCCGGCGACACCGAGACCGGCCAGCAGCAGCCAGGCCAGCGTCAGTGGCGCAATCGCCGGTTGCAGCGCGGCGGGCAGGTTCAGGCGCAGGGCAGGGGTCGGCGCGGCCGGGCGCAGCGCATCGGCGGTGCCGGCTGTTGCAGCGGGCGACAACGCGGGTGTGGTCGCCGCCGGGCGCTCGACGCGGGCGGCTGCATCGTGGCGGTCGGTGGGGAGCAAGGTGGTGCGGACAGACGCTTGTGCCTGCGCCGGGGTGGACGTCGTCAGGGCGGCAACGGGAGCCGCTGCGGTCGGAGCCATGCGGGTCGCGGCGGTTGCCGCCGGCGCGGTCTGCCGGATACTGCCGGCCGGTCCGTGGACCCAGACCAGTTGCAGTCCGGCGCTGAGCACGCCGCCGAACAGCGCCAGCCGCCAGGCGGTCTCGGCCCGGCCGCTGCGCTGCAGCGCGCCGAGGCGGTCCAGCAGCCAGACGCCGGCCAGCAGCAGGGTGCTGTGCAGCAGCCAGGTCAGCAGGCCGAGCAGGATCAGGCTGAGTGAGCGTTCCGTCAGAAGCAGCTCAGTCATGGCGCGGCGCCTTGCCGTCAGCCTGACGGTCGAGCAATGCGCGCAGCTGGTCCAGATCCTCGGCGCCGATCTCCTCCTCGCGCAGCAGGTGGCTGAGCAGGGCGCGCGGGTTGCCGCCGAACAGCCGGCCGAGCAGGCCGGACACCATCGACCGCTGCACCTGCGGCTCGCTGACCGCCGCCCGGTAACGCAACTGGCGGCCGTCGCGGCTGGCGCACAGCAGGCCGCGCTTTTCCAGCCGGGTCAGCAGCGTCGCCACCGTGGTATGGGCCAGATCGCGCTCCGTCTGCAGCGCCTCGGTCACCTCGGCCGTGCTGGCGTCGCCGCGCTGCCAGATCACCTTCATCAGCGCCAGCTGCAGCTCGCTGAGTTCGAGTTCGTCATCAGGGGTTGGATCGGAAACGGACACCGGGCAGGCCTTCTTCTACAGCTGTAGTACTACGACTGTAGAAGAGCCGGTCGACGGCTGACAAGCACGCGAGTGTTGCCGCTTGTAAACACGGCGTCGTGAAGGGCCCGCCGAGCTCAGGCCAGCAGGCCGTAGAGCACGCCGGCGCCGGCCAGTAAGGCCACCAGCCCCAGCAGCGGCAGAACGCGCAGTGCCTGCGGCACCGATTTGGCGGCGAAGCGGCGATGCAGCTGCCAGGGCAGCAGCGCCAGTCCGGCGGAGGTGATCAGCAGCAGCCAGCCGAAAACAGTGAACAGCTCCGGCAGGGCCGTGTCCGGCGCGCGCAGGACAAAGGCCGCGCCAATCAGCACACGCACCGCCAGCTCGAAATAGTGCAGGCGCTGCGAACCGGCAAAGCCGAGCAGAAAATCACGCACCCGTTGCGGCTGCACCAGTGCCAGCGCGCCGAACGCCAGAAAGAACAAACCGGTCAGCGCCATGACGCCGGCGGCAAGGGTGTTGAGCATGACGTGCCTCCTTTCCTGTGTGACCAACGGCGATGTGCACTGTGGAAGAAAAGACGAACCCGTCGTTGCTCAGTCCAGAAACGCGTCAAAACCGGCGCGGTATTTCGTCGGCGCAAATTCATGGATGGCGAACTCGGCAATACCCTCGCGCCAGAACGGATCGCGCGCCAGCAGCGCTTCGAGCGCTGCGCGATCATGGCCCGGTGCCAGCAGCACACCACCGGTGCGCGGAATCGAGCGGCCGGAGGCAATCAGTTGCCGGTTGGCGTAACACTGATCGAGAAAGGCAATGTGCTCGGCGAGAAACTGATCGGCCGCCTGCGGTGATTTTTTGTAGGTGAGAATTACGACGAACATGAGTGCTTCCATGCCGGAACCGGCTGGCTTGCGATGAACCGGCATTGTGCACCGGCGACGAAGCATCTGCACCGGTTCGGGAGCGCTTTTTCTTGTCATGCCGGAAACGGCAAAGCCGCTATCCGGAATCTCCGGCTACAGCGTGGGCAAAAAAACTGGTGATGTTCCTGTGCAGGGAGATTCCGGCTCTGCGCTGCGCGCCGGCCGGAATGACAGGAATTTTCTGGCGCATTCATTGGGTCCGTGCGTGTCGGTGCGTTGTGGGGCCGAATTTATTCGGCCGCTGTCCGTGTCGCATTCACAGGTCCGCGTGCGGGGAAAGAATCCGCGCCACATTCACAGGCCAGATGGCGCGAAAGATTCCGCGGACGAATAAATTCGGCCCCACAGCAAGACAACGGCGGCGCGGCAAGCGAGACTATGAGCGTCAGACATTGCTGAGTGTCTGCGTTGATCGTTATCGCGAACAGCAGAGACCTGTCATGCCGAAAACGAAAAAGCCGCTATCCGGAATCTCCGGCTACAGCGTGGGCATCGTGGCAGAACTACACGTCAATAAAAGGCCCCCCTGATGTTTCCGCCGCGCGCGCAAAAAAAACGCCGGCATCTGCCGGCGTCCTGTTTACCTGAAATCTGCCCGGCAAATCCGTGCTCAGTCTTTCAGTACCTTGGCAATCGCATCGGCCACGTATTCGACATTGCCGCGATTCAGGCCGGCGATGCACATGCGGCCGGTGCGGATGAGATAGACGGCGAATTCTTCGCGCAGGCGATCAACCTGTGCGGCGGTGAGGCCGGTGTAGCTGAACATGCCGCGCTGGGTGAGGAAGTAGGAGAAATCGCGGCCCGGTACTTTCGCGCTCAGCACGTCGTGCAGGGCTTTGCGCATGTCCTTGATGCGTACGCGCATCGCCGCCACTTCGCCTTCCCATTCGCGGCGCAGGCCGGCATCGCTGAGCACATTGGCGACGATGGTGGCGCCGTGTGTGGCCGGGCTGGAATAAATGCGGCGAATGGTGGCTTTCAGTTGGCTGTGCACGGCTTTGGCTTCGTCGGCGCTGTCGCAGACCACCGACAAACCGCCGCAGCGTTCGCCATACCAGCTGAGGTTTTTCGAGAACGAATTGCAGACGAAAGCCGACAGGCCGGCGGCGACGACATCGCGCACCGCGAAGCAGTCGTCTTCCAGTCCGTCGCCGAAACCCTGATAGGCCATGTCGAGGAAGGGGATCAGCTTGCGCGCTTTCAGCACCGGAATGATTTGCGCCCATTGTTCGCGGCTCAGATCAACGCCGGTCGGGTTGTGGCAGCAGGGATGCAGCAGCACGACGCTTTGTTCCGGCAGCGTGTTCAGCGTGGCCAGCAGATCGTTGAAGCGCACGCCACCGGTGGCGGCGTCGTAATACGGATAGTCGTGCACCTTGAAACCGGCGCCTTCGAACACCGAGCGGTGGTTTTCCCAGCTCGGATCGGAGATCCAGACTTCGCTGCCGGGGAAGTAACGCTTGATGAAATCCGCGCCGACCTTCACCGCGCCGGAACCGCCGATGGTTTGCACGGTGACGATGCGGCCGGCTTGGGCGGCGGCGCAATGTTCACCGAACACCAGTTTCTGTACGGCGTCGCGATAGGCGGGCAGGCCGTCGATCGGCAGGTAGCTGCGCGCACCGGCGCTTTGCAGCCGCGCCTGCTCGGCTTTCTGCACCGAACCGAGCAGCGGAATGCGGCCCTGCTCGTCGTAATAGAGGCCGATGCCGAGGTTCACTTTCGGGCTGCGGGTGTCCTTGTTGAAGGTATCGACGAGGGCGAGGATGGGATCGCCGGCGAACAGATCGACATGCTGGAACATGGTGCAGAAGTCTCTGGGAAAGGAGTCCGGGGGTGACGCGACGCGGGCGTCAGGCAGGGGCCGGACTTTATCACGCCGGCCGGTGGCGCTCCGATGGGGCGGCGGGCTGACTTTTGGTTATGAATGCGGCTGCGGCGCCGCGTCTGGACAAGATTTGAGCAGCGGACCATTCTTGCCGCCGGCCAGCGCGGCCGGTGATGACAGGGAGCGTGATCATGAACGAAACCGCCAGCCGTCCCGGCAAGGTCAGGACCTGCCTGTGGTTCGAGGGCAGGGGCGACGAGGCCGCCGAGTTCTACGTGTCGCTGTTGCCGGACAGCCGCATCCTCAGCCGTTTCAGCCCGGCACCCGGCGCGCCGCCGCTGGTGATCGATTTCCTGCTCGCCGGCACGCCCTACCAGATCCTCAACGCCGGCCCCGCGTTCAAACCCAGCGAGGCGGCGTCCATCGTCGTGCTGACCCGTGATCAGGCGGAGACCGACCGCCTGTGGGCGACGCTGACCGACGGCGGCAGTGAAAGCCAGTGTGGCTGGCTGAAAGACCGTTACGGCGTCAGCTGGCAGATTGTCCCGGAGCAATTGCCGGCGCTGATGAGCCAGCCCGACGCCGCTGCCGCCGGCCGGGTCATGCAGGCGCTGATGAGCATGCGCAAACTCGATCTGCCGGCCCTGGAGGCCGCGTCGCGCGGCTGAGCTAGGGCCGGCGACCGGCGTCGGGACGGAGAAAGAACCGGAAACAGAACCGGAAACCGAAACACCGTGTGTCGCCATGCGGCACGGCACAGGAACAGGGCATGGCGCAGATCCATTTCACCGACAACCTGCACAAACACCTCGACGTGCCGCCCGCAGCCGTCGCGGCCACCGACCTGCGCATGGCGCTGGAGCAGGTGTTCACCGGCAACCCGCGGCTGCGCGGCTATTTGCTCGACGATCAGGGCCGCCTGCGGCAACACGTGGCGATCTTCGTCGATAACGAGCTGATCCTCGACCGAACCGGCCTTTCCGACCGCTTGCTCGCCGACAGTCAGGTGTTCGTCATGCAGGCTTTGTCGGGGGGATGAGCGGGCAGCAAGTCACTGTCATTCCGGCCGTAGCGCAGCGCAGAGCCGGAATCCCGGGCCCCGGGAGCCGGCGGCGTCGTGCCCTGGCGGGAGATTCCGGATACCGGCCTTGCCGTTTCCGGCATGACAGCCAGCAGGAAGCTTTGATCCAGAACCAGAACCTGACCCAAAACCAGACCCAGAACCAGACCCGGAACCACATACCGAACCCAGGCCCGATCCAGACCCAGGGAGTTGCCCGACCATGACCGCATCCGCCCGCTCCGCCGCTGCCCCCGCCCTCTGGGCGTGCACACGAAAAGGCCTGATCCGCTTCGAATCAGCGGGCAACGGCTGGCAACTGACGAAAACCTGCCACCTCGCCGAGCCGGTGACGCTGGCCCTGTACGATGCCCGCGACGGCGCGCTCTACGCCGCCCTGCGGCTTGGTCATTTCGGCGCCAAGCTGCAGCGCTCGCGTGACGGCGGCGAAAGCTGGCAGGAGATCGCCATGCCGGCGTTTCCGGCCGGGGCCGCGCCGGCCAATCGCCGAGTCGGCGCCGAATCGGTCAGCGAGGCGCCGAGTGTCGACATGATCTGGTCGCTGGCCGCCGGCGGTGCCGACCAGCCGGGACGGCTCTGGGCCGGCTGTATCCCGGCCGGACTGTTCCGCTCCGACGACCACGGCGACAGCTGGCTGCTGGTCAGCAGTCTGTGGGAGCGGCCGGAGCGCGGCGAATGGTTCGGCGGCGGCTATGACCAGGCCGGTATCCACTCGCTCTGCGTCGATCCGCGCAACAGCCGTCGCCTCCTGCTGGCGGTGTCTTGCGGCGGCGTCTGGATCAGCGAAGACGATGGCGAAAGCTGGAGCGGCCACGCCGCCGGGATGCGCGCCGACTACATGCCGCCGGAACGCGCCTACGAACTGAACATTCAGGACCCGCACCGCATGGTCCAGTGCCGGGCGCAGCCGGACCGGCTCTGGGTCCAGCACCACAACGGCATCTTCCGCTCCGACGACGGCGGCCGGCACTGGCAGGAGATCAGCGGCGTTCAGCCCTCGGCCTTCGGTTTCGCGGTCGCCGTCCACCCGCAGGACCCGGATTGCGCCTGGTTCGTGCCGGCGGTCAAGGACGAATGCCGGGTGCCCGCCGGCCAGAAGCTGGTCGTCACCCGCACCCGCGACGCCGGCCGTCACTTCACCGCCCTCGACGCCGGCCTGCCCACCGGGCCGAGCTTCGACCTCATCTACCGCCATGCCCTCGTCGCCGACGCCAGCGGCCAGCGCCTGGCCATGGCCTCCACCACCGGCAACCTCTGGATCTCGGAAAACGGCGGCGACCACTGGCAACTGATCAGCGCCCACCTGCCGCCGGTCAACGCGCTGATCTGGGCGGAGTAGGGGGCGGGCAAACGCGCCGGAAAACCTGCCCAGTCATTCAGGAACGCTTTGTTATTCAGGAAGAAAACCCGGCCATTCAGGAAGAACGCTTTGTCATGCCAGAAGACATCCCTGTCATTCCGGCCAATGCGCAGCGGCGAGCCGGAATCTCCGGGCAAGGGAACCGTCCGTATCGCGCGCAGCAGCCAGAGATTCCAGATACCGGCGCTGCCGTTTCCGTAATGACAGGCAGCGCGCCCCGCGCCCGGAATCCGGCTGTGGGGCCGAATTCATTCGGCCGCGGAGCGCGCCGGAAAGATCTGCTAACCATCGCCGCTTGCGGCGCACTGGCCAGCGCGCCCGCCGCGCTTTAGCCTGCTGTTCCGTTCCGCGTTTGCCGGCGCCGCGCCATGCATGAAAACGATTTGCTGTTGCAGGCCTTCGCCGCCGCCGAACAACGCGACGAAGCGCTGGTGCTGGCGACGGTGGTGCGCGTCGAAGGCTCGGCCTATCGCCGACCCGGCGCGCGCATGATCATTCCGCGTTACGGCCCCAGCACCGGCACGATCAGCGGCGGTTGTCTGGAAAGTGAAGTCAGCAAAAAAGCCTGGTGGCTGACCGAAAACGGGCCGGCGCGCGTTCGCTACGACACCGCAGCAGCCGACAGCGACGGCGACGACGCCGCGCTGACGTTCGGCCTCGGCTGCAACGGCGCGGTCAGCGTGCTGTTCGAACGTATCCGCGACGCCGCCACGCATCCGCAAGTGCAGATTTTGCGCCGCGTGCAGGCCACGCGTCAGGCGGCTGTGGTCGCGCTGATCACGGCCGTCGAACACGCGCCATCGCCGGCAGCGACACACACAAGTGCGCAGGCGTCCGCACACATCGGCCAGCGCATCTTCCGCTACGCCGATGACCCTGCGGTTCACAGCGCACCGGAAATTGCTCGCACACCGGCAGCCGGTACAACTGCCGCTCCACCCGCCTGCGATCACAACTTGGCGCTGATCGAAACCATCCAGACCGTGCTCGACGAGGTGCTTGCCACGCGCCGCTCACGTCAGCATCGCTGCGTGATCGCCGGCGTCGAACTGGAGTGGTTTGTCGAATATCTGCCGCCACCGCCGCAACTGCTGATCTTCGGCGCCGGACACGATGCACAGCCGCTCTGCGCGCTGGCGAAACAACTCGGCTGGCGCGTCCAGCTGGTCGACGCGCGCGCGCATTTCGCCCGTCGCGAACGCTTCGCCCACGCCGACGGTGTACACGTGATCACGCTGGACGCTGTGCTGCCCGATACACTGTTCGACGCGCACAGCTGCGCAGTGGTCATGAGTCACAGCCTGAGCCAGGACCGGCATTGGCTGCGCACACTGGCGCAAAAACCGTTGCGCTATCTCGGCCAGCTGGGCCCGCGCCAGCGCACCGAAACCCTGATCACCGAGATTAGCGACAGCGGCACAGAAGGCGCACAACTCGCCGCGCACTTGCGCACGCACCTGCACTATCCGCTCGGTCTCGATCTGGGCGGCAGCACACCGGATCAGATCGCGCTCGCCATTCTCGCCGAGATCATCGCCGTATTGAACGGCCGCAGCGGCGGCATGCTGCGTGACCGCGCCGCACCGATACACGGCCTCGGTTGATCGCGGCGGTTTCCTGCCCGCGTAATCCGGAAACCGTTCTCCTGAAGCTGTTCTCGTGAAGCAGTTCTCGTGAACAAAAAACTCCCCGCTGGCCGTCAGCCGCGCGGACGCTACGCAAAACAAAAATAAACCACGACAATATCGGCACCGGCCCCGCGGCCCTTCTTCAGGACTCAGGCTCCATGCACCATGTGATCATTCTCGCCGCCGGTGGCAGCACGCGACTCGGGCAAACCAAGGCCCTGTTGCAGGCCGATGGCGAAACGCTGATCCACCGCGTCGTGCGCATTGCCGACGCCACCGGCGCCGCCAGCCTGCAACTCATCACCGGCGCCGAACACGATGCACTGCTCGATGAACTCGATGACTTCGCCGTTCAGGCCACCTGCAACACGCGCTGGCAACAGGGATTGGCCAGCAGCCTGCAATGCGCTGCGCGCCTGCCGCTGCCGCCGGCAGACGATGTTTTGCTGCTGGTTGTTGATCAACTGTTTCTCGATCGCAAACATCTCGACGCGCTGATCGCCGCACGCGCGGCCCATCCGCAGGCCGTGATCGTCAGCGCCTACGCCGGCACACGCGGCATTCCGGTGCTGATGCCGATGTCCTTGCTGCAACAACATGCCGCGACGCTGCAAGGCGACAGCGGGCTGAAAGCACTCTGGCAGGACGCACAGCAAACCGTTGTCGCGATCAACAACGAAGCGCTGGCGCGCGATCTGGATACGCCAGACGATCTGCAACACGCCATCGCCGACGGCGAGATAGATGCGCCGGAAGACGATGCGTGAAGAAGCTGTTTGTGTGAGACAAGAAGCAGGAAACAATAACCAGGAAATAAAAACCAGCCGAAGGTCATTGCAAGCCGATGACAAGGCAGTTTCGCTACGGAGACGGCTATCGAAAATCAGAGACGGCTTTCAGAAAACGGAAAGCGGAAAGCGGGAAACACTTCAATATTGCTGTGGGGCCGAATTTATTCGGCCGGCTTTACGGCGATACTGCACAACCAACAACCAACAACCAACAACCAACAACCAACAACCAACAACCAACAACC
>JAYSEY010000026.1:0-22513 GCA_041913605.1 Permianibacter sp. | reverse complement strand
CAACAACCAACAACCAACAACCAACAACCAACAACCAACAACCAACAACCAACAACCAACAAGCAGCCACAGACACAAAAACTGTCATTCCGGAAACGGCAAAGCCGTTATCCGGAATCTCCCGTTATAGCGCAAAGCATGTCAACTCCTGTGCAGGGAGATTCCGGCTCGCCGCTGCGCTCTGGCCGGAATGACAGTGACTTTTCCGGATGCAGACGCCATGTTTCAAACGCGCTGTTGGCCCAACACGGGAGCGCTGCACACCATGTAAATTCTGTCATTCCAGAATCGGCAAAGCCGTTATCCGGAATCTCCCGTTACAGCGCAGGACACGCCAATTCCCTTGCCGGAGATTCCGGCTCGCCGCTGCGCTCTGGCCGGAATGACAGTGACTTTTCCGGATGCAGACGCCATGTTTCAAGCGCGCTGTTGGCCAGACATGGGAGCGCTGCACACTATGCGAATCCTGTCATTCCGGAAACGGCAAAGCCGTTATCCGGAATCTCCCGCTTCCACGCGCCGACGCGGCGCGTCGAAAACCATCACCAACATCAGCTACCGACAAAGATCACAGAACCTGTAAAACCATAGCGGTTGCTGATGCCGCCTGACAGAAGCAAGACCACAGACATGCATCGCACTCAGCCGTTGTGTTTCAGCTTTGCCTTGCGCACTTCCTCGTCATATACCGGGCGCGTGATCTTGCCGGCACGCAGTGCCAGTTTCAGTTCGCGGATGCGCGCTTCGTATTCATCATCCAGCTGGTTGATGATGCGTTTGTATTCGGCCTTGCTGAGCTTTTCCGCGCGATAGGCGGCCTTGGCTGAACGCTCGGTCCAGACCGGTTCTGCGGGGGCGATCAGTTTTACGGGGTCAACTTTCGCCACCACCGGTTCGCTGACTTTCTTGGTTTTCGGATTCGCCGGCGCGACATGCGTGGTCACCGCACTGGCCGGCGTCGTGCCGGCTGCAGTGCCGGATGTATTGCCACTGCCTGCTGATTCATTCGTCGTCCTGTTCAGCGCGTGCTTGTTGGTGCCGCTGCTATCGGCCGCCGGTGTGGTTGCGGAATTTTTAGCCGGCAGTTCTTCCAGCGTCCAGTTGCCGCCGCTGCGTGTGGTTCCGGTGTTGGCGCCGACATTCTGCGCGCCAGTATCCGCGAGGTTTTGATTGTCGGCATCGTTGGCCAGTGCGGCGGTTTGCGCAGCGCTGTCCGGCGGCACCAGCGCATCCAGCGGTTTGCGGTTGGCGGTGCTGAGGGTTTCGGTTTTGCTGTCGCGATCATCAGTTGATTGCCAGACATCACGCATCTGCCAGCCGGCAAATGCCACCGCGATCAGCGCCGCCGCGATCAGCAGCGGACGTGTTGCCCGCGCCGCGCCGAGGCGGGCGCCAAATCCATCCATCGCACTCGGCGGGCGATGGTGCATGCCGCCGTACGGAAACAGCAACTCATTGCCCTGATCGGCGGGCTGGGCGTTTTCCGGCACCAGACGATGTGTGGCAAAACGCGGAATGCAGTACACCCGCACCGCTTGCGAAATGCCGGCCAGCTCCTTGAAGCCGACTTCCTGCGCTGGCACCTCGGCCTTGTTCATCGCCATGTACACAGCTTCGGAAAGATAAATTTCATCGCCGGGCGTCACGCCTTCGATGCGCGCCGCGACATTCACCGGCTCGCCAAAAATATCTTTCTTGGTGACCCGCACTTCGCCGAGATTGGCCGCAACGCGGATGTGGATCTTCTCGTCATCCTTGACGCCAAGATTGTGCGCATGCATGGCGTCCTGCAGGGCCATCGCGCACAGCATGGCGTCGGTCGGCGAACGGAAGGTCAGCAACAGTGCATCGCCGATGCTCTTCACCACCGTGCCTTTGAAACGCTTGATCAAGGGCACCAGCGTGGCATCAAAGGTGTGCAACAGCTGTGCGTTCTGCGCGCGCGACTGCCGACTGGTCGTGGCCGTAAAACCGGCAATGTCGACAAAAAGAATGGTCAGATTTTCAGTCCGGATATCCATGTCCTGCGGTCCGGTTGGTGGGAGAGATCGCCCGGGAAAGGCGCCGGCCAGTATAAGCCCGCGATCGCCGTCCCGGCGCTTTCTCGCCTCGTTCCAGCCGGAAGCGGCAAATCTGCTCCCCTGCTATTTAAGGAGGGGCAGGGGGGTGGACTTACGCGCCACAGCCAAACGTGCAGACTCCGATTCCGCTGCGCCAATCGGCGCTACGCGGACTATCGCTGCTATGCGACCCGCGGGCCTGCGTTCTCCCTCCGTCTCAAGGAGAGAAGCAGAGGGTGGTTGGGCATTGCGCGCAGCGTCCCGCGAATCGAACCACCTCCACTTCCCTGAGAAGGAAGGGAGATATCCGGCTTCCGCTCCAGCGGCGGCCGTCACACAGCCACCCGCCCCATAAGCGCACAAAACCACGCCGCCACGCGCCATCCGTCCCGCACGCACACCGCAAGCCTTGCCCGTCACGCCCATATCCCCGACGATCCGCGCCCATCCCGCACATCGAGCTACGCCGTGACCGCACCCGCATCCGAACGCATCGCCATCATTGGTGGCGGCCCTGCCGGCCTGATGGCCGCAGAAGGCCTGCTCGGGCGCGGCTTCGGCGTCGATCTCTATGACGCCATGCCGTCTCTGGGCCGCAAATTCCTGCTCGCCGGCGTTGGCGGCATGAACATCACCCATTCCGAAGCCTTCGAGCCCTTTGTCGCGCGCTACGCCGAACGCGCGCCACAAATGCGCCGCCTGCTCGAACACTTCGGCCCCGCCGATCTGCGCAACTGGATACACGGGCTGGGCATCGACACGTTTGTCGGCAGCTCCGGCCGCGTTTTCCCCACCGACATGAAAGCCGCGCCGCTGTTGCGCGCCTGGCTGCAACGCCTGCGCGACGTGCGTCTGGCAAACGGCGAACCGGCGTTGCAGATCCACGTGCGACACCGCTGGCTGGGCTGGGCCGTAGACGGTGCACTCCGCTTCGCAACACCCGGTGGCGAAATCCAGCGCGTATACGCATGCGTCGTGCTGGCGCTCGGTGGCGCCAGTTGGTCGCGGCTGGGCAGCAACGGCGCCTGGGTGGAATTACTGGCAGAAAAAGGCGTGCACATCGCGCCGCTGAAACCGGCCAACTGCGGATTTGAATGCCATTGGAGCGCGCACCTGAAACAGAAATTCGCCGGTGCGCCGCTGAAATCCGTCAGCCTCAGCTTCACCGATCTGCACGGCCGCAGCGAAACCCGCAAAGGCGAAGCCCTGCTCACCGAACACGGCATCGAAGGCTCACTGATCTACGCATTCTCCGCGCGCTTGCGCGACAGCGTGATCGCCAACGGCCGCGCTCGCTTCACACTCGATCTGCTGCCCGATCACAACGCGGAAAAAATTCGCGCAGAGCTCGGCAAACCACGTGGCGGCAAATCACTGTCGGCCGTGCTGAAAAGCAAACTCGGCCTCGATGGCGCCAAAGCCGCACTGCTCTACGAAACCCTGAACAAAGACCAACTCACCGACGCCCGCACCGTCTCCCAAACCCTGAAAGCCATCCCCATCACCGTCCACGCCACCCGCCCGCTCGACGAAGCCATCAGCACCGCCGGCGGCGTTCCCTTCGAAGAACTCGACGAACACCTGATGCTGAAAAAACTCCCCGGCGTCTACTGCTGCGGCGAAATGCTCGACTGGGAAGCGCCAACAGGCGGGTATCTGCTGACGGGGGGGGTTGCCAGCGGGGCGCTGATTGGAAGCTGCGTCAGACCTTAGTCCGACAAAACAGGTAAGCCAAGCTGCTGCAAGAACAAAAAGGTTGGGTCGTAAATGTGGGCTGCACGAGTGGGGTCCGTTGGATCGCCTTCAGGGACAACGATGACCATGCCCTGACGGGCGCGAGTCAACAGCACGCGATAAGCATTTAGCAAGTAGCGTTTACGATCATCCTTCTTAATGTTCTGCCACTTGTCGCCGACGAATTGATGATGCGACCACTTCTCGCCATCGAGTCGCAAGTCTCCATCCCAAACGACACAAACCCAATCTAACTCCAGTCCTTGCACTTGAAACTCGGTGGCAACATCTTCCAGATAATAGCTAGAGCGCACGTCATCTTTTCCATGCAAAAACCAATGAATGGGGTCGATGGCCGCCCGAACATCAATTGCATGTGGCTTCAATCGGAGAGCCTGAGATGAAACAACAACTCCATATCGTTCAGTGCCGCGAGCTTGATGCCGCAACCATTGCTTTGCCTCTGGCAATGACCGCGTAATGCGAATTGGGTAGCGATGCAATCGAGATGCGAGAACATCCTTTGCTTGCTTGCCTTCTAAGTCGAGTAGCAGACGAACAAACTCACTTAACGCCTCGGCCCGGAATGAGCGCATCGATGTTGCAAGATGTAGCTCATCACGAATATGCACCTTACCCGTGGTAAGCAGGGCGTTGAAAGTGGCTTGCGACTTGATGTCGATGGCCTGTACATCAGCGGATGCATAACAATGCCATGATGGGAAGCTTCGAAGAATTGCCTCCAGCCAAGTTGCTATTCCAGATTCACCTGTATTGATCTCCTGTCCGCCACCGACAAGACACACAACCACTGCCCAGTCTTTGTGTCGATCCATGCACGAAATTAGGAACTCCGGTTCCGACATATCGAAATTGGCATGCCCCTTCTTTCTAATCATGAAGGTCCGGGTTTGCTCCAAATTCCAGGCGCGCTGAGCCTCATCAAATAGTGCGACGTGCTCGATAGGTGGTCGGTCACCGTCCAAAATGCATGCGTCGCGAAAATGATGTACATTCTGTATGAATTTTTTTACGGCTGACCTAGCTTCTCCTTTTCTTGCAGAGTTGCCTGCAAGCTTCTCGCGATCGACCATGTCGCGTGCCAAGGCTTCACATAGCACACTGACAAGTGGACCATTTCCAGAAAGGAACACGCTATATAAATCATCGTCCGGCTGGTTATGCTTGGTCGCAATGTCGAGGCCAACCAAAGTCTTTCCTGCTCCCGGCACACCAGTTACAAAGCAGATAGATTTTTGACTATGCTGCTTTGACAGTCGAATAATTTCATCGATGGCGGACGATGTAGTTGCTAGATTGTTAGAGCCGGCCTCCTTCCGTGAGATGTCTTCAACGCGATGCCCGGCATACAGCGCTCTCGCTGCCTCAACTATAGTGGGCGTTGGTAGGTAGCGACTCATTGCCCACTGTTCGGCATTGATCGAAGCGCATGGCGCTCGCTCAAGAACGGCAACAATGGCATCGAATAGTTGGCCATTTCCTACTCGAATGGGCCGCAGAAGTGCGTCATTGTGCCTCGTATGGGAGATTTCAATATCGCGCGCTGGCGCTTTTGTCGCCAGTAGAAGCGGTGCAACAAATGCGCTATGGCTGGCTTCGTGGAAATGCTTGAGGTCCAACGCGTAGTCCCACACTTGGTCTATCGCTGATGACGTAAATGAGCGTTCGCCGACCTTGAACTCGCAAACAAAAATGACCCCGTCAATTAGCAAAACCGCATCAATGCGGCGCCCCAATCGCGGTATAGAAAACTCCAAGTACACGCTGCCGCGGTTGCGAAAGGGCGCTAGGGCTTGTCGCAACACGGGCAGTTGCATCTGCCATGCGAATGACTGCTGGTGGTCAATGCTTGAGTGGGTCTGCTGAAGAATCGCACCGAGGACAGTTGCATCAGAACTCGCTATGAACTCCTCTATGCTGGCGCCGTAGGCCCAACGTTGAAGCGGTGGCCGATTAAGGGTTGACATAACGTTCGACGACATTGACCTTCTCTATCCGGTATGACTAAGACGCCAAGCATAAACTGTCGAAGCACAGCGTAAAGACCGCCGATACATTGCACTTTGAAACACTCGCCCTTGTTTCAGTTAGGGGCAATTCCACTAGACTCGTCTGACGCCCAGTCCCCGCCGGCCGTCATGTCTGCGACCTTCGCCAAAAAAGCGGTTTTCAACTCACCCGCCCTGTCTGCGGCGCTGGTCTATTACCAGCCCGGCGTGGTGCAGCCGGCGCACGCGCATGACTATCACCAGTTGTCGTTTGTGCTGTGCGGCGAATTGCTGGAGCAGGGGGCGGGGGCGCGGCAGTCGCGGGAGGTGTTGTTGCCGAGTGTAGGGGTCAAGCCGGCCGGGTTTGTCCACGCCAATACCTATGGCCGGCGCGGGACGCTGCTGTTTGCGCTGAGTATTCATGCGGCGCAGCTGGAGGGCGTGGATCTGGCGCGCTGGTCCTGGCAGGTGACGGCGCAGACGGCGTGGCGCGCGCAGTTGCAGCGCACGGTGCGGGTGCTGGTGCAGGGGCGCAGCGGCGATGTCGAAGGCGGCATCAGCGACCTGCTGGCGCTGGGCACGATGCCGGATGCATCACCGGCTCCGGCACGCCGCCGGCCGGACCGGCTGACGCGGGTGTGCAGCGCGCTGCGCGACGATGAAACGCTGTCGCTGCAGGCCATCGCCGCCGACTGCGGCGTGCACCCGGTGTATTTGTCGCGCATGTTCCGTCAGCACATGGGCTGCACGCCATCGGTGTATCGCGCCAGTTGCCGGCTGGCGCGCGGCCTGCAGGGGCTGATCGACAAGCGGCTGTCGGCGGTGGAAGCGGCCGCGCTGGCGGGCTTCGCCGATCAGAGCCATTTCACCCGCGAGGCGCGCCGGCTCAGCGGGCTGACGCCCGGCCAGCTGCAACATTTGCTGACACGCGCAGGTTAAATCTGTTCAAGCCAGCGTCCCTGCCGGCCGCGACACTGGCGACCTGAGCCTGTCGTGAGAGCCATGATGATGAACACCCTGAGCAAACTGTCCCTGCTGGGATTCTGCGTGTATGCGCAAAGCATTTTTGCCGCCACGCCGGAAGCGGCTGCGGAAAAACTCGGCACCTTTCTCGATGCCCTGCCCGATGCCGGCCCGGCCTATGCGGTGACGGTGGTATCGCCGGACAAGGTGCTGCTCAGCTATGCGCGCGGCCTGCGCCGTGCGACACAGCCGAAGGCGGCGCCGGTCACGGCCGACACGCCGTTTTATATCGCTTCGCAAACCAAGGCCTTTGTCGGCCTGCTGGCCGCCAAGCTGGATGCCAAAGGCATACTCAAGCTCGACAGCACGCTGGCCGATCACTGGCCGGATCTGAAACTGCCCGACGGCGTCGATCCGAAAGCCTGGACGCTGCGCGATCTGTTGTCGCATCAACTGCCAATCACTGCCGATGAAATTGCCGGCACCGAAGCCTATGTCATGCGCCTGAATCCGGCGGACTATCCGGCGCTGCTGGCGCGTCATGCAAAGAAGCGCGATCCCGGCTTCAAGTATTCGAATCTCGGCTACAACATTTACGGCGCGATCCTGCACAAAGCCACCGGCAAAACCTGGGAAGAATGGCTGGCTGCAGAAATGCTCCAGCCGATGGGCCTGAAAAAAAACGCGACGCGCACATCCGCCGTGGCCAGCGACGACATCACCTGGGGCCATCTCTGGCTGGGTGCAGAACAAGGCTGGCATGAAGTGGCGCCAAAACCGGACCCGCTGATGCACGCTGCCGGCGGCATGATCAGCTCACCTGCCGAACTCGGCCGCTGGTTGCAGATGCACTTGCAGCAACAGGCGCCACGCGGCAGCGGCTTCGACAAAAACATGTTTGTCACGGCGCACACACCGGTCGCACAAGTCGATCCGAAAGCGCGCAATGCCATCGAGCTCCCATGCGACGGTTACGCGCTGGGCTGGAATGTCTGCAACTTCGAAGGCCACAAACTCTACGTGCACGGCGGTGGTTACACCGGCACGGCGACCATGATGGCGTTCTCGCCGGATCTGAATGTCGGCATCGCGGTGTTTTCCAACTCCGACAACATGACCGGCTGGCTGGTGAGCCGCACCATTGTCCAGTATCTGCAATATCTGATCGATCATCCGGAGGCAGAGAAATGGGCCCAGACACGCATCACGCAGTATCCGCAGCGCATCAACCAGTTTCTCGACATGCGCAGGAAGAAACAGGCCGATGCCCGTAGCAAAGCGGAGTGGGGCGACTGGAGTTGGCAGCCGTCCGCAACCGAGCTGAATGCCTATCTGGGTCGCTACCAGAGTGCTGATGGTTTGCAGACGCTGATCATTCGTCTGGAGCAAAACAAACCGGTCGCCATCCTGCACGCCCTGCGCGCCAATCTGGAACCCGCCGCTGTCGATCTGTTCGCCGCGCAAACCACGCCGCTGGATGCACCGGAAGCGATGAAATTTACCCGCGACGCCAAGGGCGTTGTGGTGGGTGTGGAGTGGCAGGAGGACAAATTTCTGCGTGTGGGGGAGTGATTGATTGCAGCCAGCAAAACGACGAAACGTGCGCTGGAAAATTCCCTAGCATTTGGCTATCCGCGTCGAAACCGTTTCGGGAAACAACAGTTGTATGAGGATGTTTGCTCAAGCACGAAAAAGTGCGGCATGACAAGAGGGGAAAACGAGGCGGCGAGCGGCACTCAGCTACTACTATCCGGTCTCTCCATCCGTCGCCAGGGAAAGACCGGCTATGCCAAAAATCTACGATTATCTCGGCATCATTCTCTTCTTCTATAGCAATGAGCATGAGCCCATTCACATTCACGGCAAGTTTGCGGGCCGTGAATCAAAAGCGGAAATTCACGTTCTGCAAGGGCGAGTCATCAGTGTTGTCATCAAGGACAAGGGGACGGGCCTTGAACCGGGGAAGAGGCGGGAGTTTGAAGATTTCGTCAATGTCTTTGCCGATGAAATTGTCAACAAGTGGATTGACTTCTTCGTCAGAAAAAAGCATGTTCAGCCGCAAACCATCCACCAGCGAGTGAAAAATGTCCGGGTTGCTCGTTGAGTCAGCCGTGCATCGTACCGGCCACATTCTTGAAATCGCTTTCTCGGACGGGCACATATCTTTGGTCGATTTTGCACCGTTCATATTTTCCAGTCGCCATCCTGACTACGAAGTCTACAAGAGTCTGGACAGATTTCTGTCATTCGAAATTGTCGACGGTAATCTGAATTGGGACGACTACGCGATGATCTTTCCGGTTGAAGATCTCTACTCCGGCGATCTGATGCGATTCCGCGGTTAAAGCTGGCGTCACTTCAGGAACTGGCCAGGCACCCGACAGGGCGGCAGGCACAGTTCCTGTGCCTGTCACTCTCACCCCACAAATTCCTTCTCGTGCAGGAATGCTGCGTGCTTGAGCGTGGTCTTGCTCTGTGTCCAGGCGGCGAGCATTTCCGGCGCCAGTTCACGCATTTTTTCCAGCAGCCCCGGTTGCGGAGTGTCGGCGGCCAGTTCGATGCGGTGGCCGTTCGGGTCGAAGAAATAGATCGACTGGAACATTTCATGATTGGTCGGGCCAATCACCTCTATGCCCAGCGACTGCAGATGCGTCTTCGCCGCCAGCAGGGCTTCGATGCTGCCAATCTTGAACGCAATGTGTTGCACCCAGACCGGCGTGTTCGGGTCGCGGCCCATGGGCGGTGAATTCGGGATCTCGAAGAACGCCAGAATATTGCCGCCGCCCGCATCCAGGAACAGGTGCATGTACGGGTCCGGTTCCTTGGTGCTCGGCACCTTGTCCTCGGAGATCGCCAGCACAAAATCCATGCCCAGTGCTTTCTGGTAAAACTCGACAGTTTCTTTGGCATCACGACACCGGTACGCGACGTGATGAATGCCGTTCAGGGCGGTGGAAATCTTTGCGCTCATGCTGCGTCCTGTGGGTTGGTGTGAATCGTTTATGGTTGCAGGTTCAAAGCGGGTGGCTCTTGTTTCCCCTCCTCATTGAGGAGGGGATTAATGGGTGGTGGAATTACGCGACGGATTTCGTAACTTCGCACCATACCCGCATGCGGCCTCAAATCACGCCGCGACGTTCCTGATCTTTTTCAATCGAGCGGAACAGCGCGCCGAAATTGCCTTCGCCAAAGCTGAGATTGTTTTCGCGCTGGATGATCTCGATGAAGATCGGTCCGATGATGTTCTTGGTGAAGATCTGCAGCAGATAGCCGGACTCGTCGCCATCGACCAGCACCTGATGCCGGGCAATGCGCGCGCGGTCTTCCTTGACGTTCGGTACGCGCTCAAACACATCGCGGTAATAGTCGGCGTCGATGTCCAGGGTTTCGATGCGACTGCCCTCCAGCTGGTCCAGCGACGCGAGTATGTCGCGGGTCAGGAAGGCCAGATGCTGCACGCCGGGGCCGTGATACTCGCGCAGGTACTCGGCGATCTGATCCTTGTCGTCTTTCGGCTGGTTGATCGGAATGCAGAAGCTGCCGTCCGGCGAGCGCAGCGCGTAACTTGTCAGGCCGGTTTTCACACCCTGAATGTCGAAATAGCGCACTTCGGTGAAGCCGAAAATGTTCTTGTAAAACGCCGCCCATTTTTCCTGTTCGCCGGGCGGTACGTTGTTGGTCAGGTGATCGACGCAGAGAAAGCCCTTGTCGGCCTGGATGCGCGGCTGATCGAGGGCGACGAAATCGCGCTCCCAGATGCTGTCGCCGGCAGCGTAGTGATCGATGAAATAGATCAGGCTGTCGCCGATGCCGTACACCGTCGGCCAGGGGTAATCCTTGTCGGCGTCGGCTACCGCGCGTGCGCCGCGACGCACAGCCTCGTCGCGCGCGAAAACCGCGTCCTCCACCCGCCAGCCCATCGAGCAGATCGACGGTCCGTGGCGCCGGGCAAAGTCGGCGGAGAAGCCGCTGCGTTCCCGGTTAATCAGGAAATGAATGTCGTTCTGGCGGAAATACACCACGTCCTTGCTGGCGTGCCGGCGCAGTCTGGAGAAGCCGAACGCCCAGAACAGATCTTCCAGGGCCGCACTGCTGGGGCCGCAAAATTCGGTGAATTCGATGCCGCACAGGGCGAGTGGATTGCGGGGATCGGTGGCGACGCGGTCGGTCACAGCGGGCTCCTTGGATGCATGCTGGTCAGGCACAGGGGTCAGGGCAGTGGACGACTGCCGGACGAATACCCGCAATGTAGCCAGGGGCTAACTGGCAAAAAAAGAATAATGATTAGCTTGATGCGTACAGAAAAATAGATTGTGTTGATTTTTATGCACCAAAAACGAACAAGCTCGCACCGGAAAACGTCTTCGTTGGCTCCACTTGATCGCGGTCAAATCCCCATAAATATCAGGCTCTTTAGCATGTCCGGTTGAATCAGCCGGTTCGGTCGGGGAAGGGTGTGTGGTCCATACGCTCACAGGACAGGAACGGGAACTGCCAAGTCCTCATCTTCATGAGGAGGGGCAGGAATGACGACGTGCAAGCGCGAGTTCCGGCACGCCAACGCAGCGCGGCCGGGGCCGAAACGAACTCTTGCCGAACGCGTACAGAGCTCTGGACCCACCACAAGCGCGACCACGCCGGTCACTGCACACACTCACACTCCCGCAACGGGCCCGCCACAGGACGCCACCATGAAAACTTCCAGCTACGTTGCCCACACGCCTGATGCCGAGGGCATCGTGCATTACAGCGCTGAGGAAAACAGTGTCTGGGCTTACCTGTATGCGCGGCAGATGAAGCTGATCGCCCATCGCGCCTGCCCGGATTTTTTGCACGGTTTGTCGGTGCTGGACCTGCCAACTGATCGCGTACCGCAACTGCACGAAGTCAACCGCAATCTGCAGGCCGCAACCGGCTGGCGCGTCGCCGCTGTGCCGGCGCTGATCCCGTTCGGCACCTTCTTCGAGCTGCTGGCCAGCAAACAATTTCCGGCTGCGACCTTCATTCGTCGCCGCGAGCACATTGACTACCTGCAGGAACCGGACATTTTTCACGAGATCTTCGGACATTGCCCGCTGCTCACTGATCCGGTATTCGCAAATTTCGTTCACGAATACGGCAAACTCGGCCTCGCCGCCGGCAAGCAGGAACGCGTCTATCTCGCGCGGGTATTCTGGTTGACCGTGGAATTCGGTTTGATCCGCACACCGGCCGGTACGCGCATCTATGGTGCCGGTATCCTGTCGTCAAAAGGCGAAAGTGAGTACGCGCTGGATTCACAGATTCCGGAGCGCAAACCATTCAATGTTGACGACGCGCTGCGCACGCCCTACCGCATCGACATCATGCAGCCGCTGTACTACGTCATCGACGACTTCAGGCAAATCTACGAAGTAATGAACGCCGGTCTGCTACCGAAAATTCACCAGGCGATCCAGCTCGGCGACTATGCGCCGCTGTTTCCCCCCAAGGAAACAGCCGCCAGCGCCATGACGCCGCCCAAAGATCCAGCGTATTGCTGACATCCGCTGACGCTGCCCGTCAGGTGTCAGCGTCCGGCCTGAGATTCCGGACAAGCGCACGCCGTTTTCCGGCATGACAGTGCCTTGCCACGAGCTTTGCCACAAGAAAAGCAAGCGCACACAAGAAACATGCAAGCTGTCATTCCGGCCGCAGCGCAGCGAAGAGCCGGAATCTCCGGCAGGAAACTCGCCACAGCCGGAACCGGAATGCTCCACAGAAAACGCGCTGTTGCGCATCGTCGCGCTGTGGGGCCGAATTTATTCGGCCGCCGTATCTGACGCACGCGCAGCGGCCGCGTCCTGCACCCGTAAACGTCGCCGAATGAATCCGGCCCTAAAAAAACAGTCCGTGCTCAAGTCCGCCATGCGTCAGCAACACGTCTCAACAACATGTCTCAACACCACGTCTCAACAACACGCACCCATACCGCAAGACCACGTGCATCAGCCGGCCGGCGGCGCTAGGCTGTCGAACCGCTTCGCGACAGGGACTGATCCCGTGACGGCCACACCTGCATTGCTCTGGATACTCACTGCGCTGGTTGCCGGCGCGCTGCTGCTGTCGGGTTGGCAACCCTACGATCGTCTGACCTGGTTCATGGAAGTGGCGCCGGTGCTGATCGCGGCACCCATCCTGTTCGTCAGCAAGAAAAAATTTCCGCTCACCCGTTTGCTGTACCTGCTGATTGCCGCCCACGCGCTGGTGTTGATTCTGGGCGGCGCCTACACCTATGCGCGCGTACCGCTGGGCAACTGGCTGCAGGACGCGTTTGAACTGGCGCGCAATCCCTACGACAAGATTGGTCACTTCATGCAGGGCTTTGTGCCGGCGATGGTGGCGCGCGAAGTGTTCATTCGCCATCGGGTGATCAACGGCAGCAAAATGCTGTTCTTCCTCTGCTGCTGCGTGGTGCTTGCCGTCAGCGCCAGCTATGAACTGATCGAATGGTGGGCGGCATTGGCCATGGGCCAGGGCGCCGACGAATTTCTCGGTCTGCAGGGTGATGAATGGGATACGCAGGGCGACATGTTCTTTGCGCTGATCGGAGCACTGGCGGCATTGCTGCTGTTGTCGCGTCGCCATGATCGCGAGCTGGCCGGACTGATAACGACGCGACGCTGAACCGGATCGCACTGCTGCCTGGGACTCCACTTCCTGCGGTACTGTGTCCGCTACGAATGGTCAGCCTCTGCAATGACGGCGTCGCGTATTTGTACGCTGGCGTCGTCTTTTCTACCCCAATAAACTCCGTCGCTTCGCTCACTCGCGCAAGGATGTCCGCATGTTCCTGTCCGACTGCCGCCTGGCCTTGAATGCCATGCTGTCTTTGGGTCTTATCACTGGCCTGTCCGCATTTTCGCCGCTGCACGGCGCAGACATTGCTGCGGAAAAAGCATCGCCGCAGTTCGCCGCGCAGCAGTCATCCTCGCAACAATCTTCCTCGCAGAAATCCTCCTCGCAACAAATACCGGCGCTGCCGGAAGGCAAAGCCATTGTGCTCGGCCACAGCTACACGCTGGAGTCAAAAATTCTCGGCCAGACACGGCCGCTGCATGTTTATCTGCCGCCGGGCTATGCCGACAGCAAACAAGACTATCCGGTGTTGGTGCTGCTGGATGGTGGCGTCGGTCAGGATTTTCCGCACATCGCCGGCATCGCCTCGTTGGCCGCCGACTGGCGATACATCCGCGAGTTCATTGTGGTCGGTGTGGAAACGCTGGATCGTTATCAGGAACTGGTGCACCCCACCGAAGTGGCAGAAGAAAAACAGCGCCTGCCGACCGCCGGCGGCAGTGCGATCTTCCGCAAATTCCTGCGCAGCGAACTGAAACCCTGGATCACGAAACATCTGCGCAGCAGCGGTGAAGACGTGTTGATGGGCGAATCGGCTGCCGGATTGTTTGTGACGGAAACCCTCCTGCGTGAGCCGCAATTGTTCAGCGGCTATATCGCCATCAGCCCGTCGCTGTGGTGGAACCGCGAATCGCTGTCCAGAGAGGCCGCAACGCTGATGCAAAAAAATGGGTTTGCGGCGCAGCGCGTGTTTCTGTCGCTGGCCAATGAAGGCGGCGAAATGGAAAGCGGTGTTGACCGTGTGGTTGCCGCGCTGAAAACGCAGGCACCGAAAACCCTGCAGTGGACCTATGTGCCGATGAAGCATGAAGAGCACGCCACCATCTACCATCCGGCCGCGCTGGAAGCGGTGCGCTGGATGTTCAAGGCGCCGCCAGCAGCGGCGAAATAAGTGCGCAGAGAGATTCCGGATAGCCGCAGGCGGCTTCCGGAATGACAGACCGTCTTCGTAGGATGGGTAGAGCGTAGCGAAACCCATCAGCATGCATTTGCCAACCGCTGCCGCGCCTGATCGCTGTGCCATCACTCAGAAGCATAAGATTCCGGGTAGCTGCAGGTGGCTTCCGGAATGACAGGGCGAGAGTGAAAAGAAAGTCTGTCATTCCGTCCGTAGCGAAGCGCAGAGCCGGAATCTCCGGCAGTAGACTCACCACTGCCCATCGCCCGCTGTAGGGCCGAATTCATTCGGCCGCTGCTCTTGTCTGTTCGCACAGGCTGTGTTCGGAGCCCGGAAACCTGATCGAATGAATTCATCCGCACGGCAGGCGCAATGCTTCGGTACCCATTGCGAAAGGAGTGGTCCGGACATCATTTGTCCAGAAAGACGGAACTTTTCACAGCTCAGGCGCTCAGTGGCAGACTGAATTGCAGTCTTGGTTGCCCATCTTGAGATTCGCACTACCCGTGGCCGCCTGTGGCGTGTTGTTGTTGAGTGCGTGCGCGCAGAAGCCGGCCCTGTCGCTGGAGCGCCAGCTCGCCGCCGGCGATCCGCCGGCGCATGATTTTGATCCGGTGCCGCCGCCCAACGGCATGCCGAAAATGCCCAAAATTGATTTCTCCAAACCGTTTGGCGGTACGCCACCGGATCCGAAACTCAATGTCGGTCAGGCGATGCAGAAAGAGTTTGATCGCTGCATCGGCAGCGGCGGTGAACTCGGTGAATGCATGCAGCAAGCCCGCGAGGCCGTGCAGCACATGATCACGCCGCCGAAGCTGCGCAGCGGTGAAGTGATCATCCGTGACGAATCGGAGCCGGCGAAAAAGAAATACACGCCGCCGCCTTCCGTGCCCACACTCCCGGCCAAACCGCCGACCGACCAACAATCCGGCCCCGATCTGCGCCCGGTAATGCAGGACGGCAGCACGCCGAGGAAATAGCTTCAATCGTGTTTCGGCATTGATCTAACGGATAGCCGCGCAGGAAGGGTAGCGTGCAGCGAAACTCACAAACCTGTCGCATAGAAGTGTGATGAGTGTGCAGCTTGACTGCGTGTGCCTCGAACGGTAGCTTCATGACGTACTCGGCTGCTAACTGCTCCGCACAATGCTGATGCGGTTTCGCTGCGCTCGAAGCATCCTTACAATCCGGCATTGATTGTAGGATCTGTCATAAAACGCACAAATTTTTGTAAGGGAGACCAGTATGGAAAATGTAAAGGGAGTGTTCTTTTCAGTTGTTGCCTTCGTGTTGATGGGAATAGCCACTATTGGAATTCTTATTGCGCTTTGGAACGTGTTTGGTGGAGGGTATGCTCAGGGTGATGGCGCGCGTATTGCGGGATATCTGCTGGGCAACCTGTTGGTAAAGGGGTTGATTTTTGCTTTCGGGCTAATGGCTGCCTATAAAGCAAAGAGCTGCTTCAATTCAAAAAGCATTGATGGAACGGGGCAGACGGCGGCATCTTTTCTCGATATTGCTAAGAAATAATCTGTGACTCCAGAGAGCAAATCTAAGCCTTGGACAGTTTTTCTGTTCACCTGAGTATGATGGCCTGATCAGGTTAATACACACGGGGATTGGTTTTCCAAGCGTAAAGAAGCTTTGTAGGATGGGTAGAACGCAGCGAAACCCATCGGCAGAAAGGAAAATGCCTGCCACAAGAAACGCCCCCGGCTACCGCACAAAAAGTTCAAATAACGCGTTCTTTTCTCGTCTGCGTATTACGTTGATGGGTTTCGCTGCGCTCTACCCATCCTACGAATTTTCCGTGCTTTCTGATGCGGTTTACACCGGCAAGGGCTCAAACAGCGCATCCAGATCGTCGGCGCTGAAGGCGGCGTCGCGTTCTTTGCGTTCGCCGTAGAGGCCGGCGGCGAGGGCGCGTTTGCGATCCTGCAGGGCGAGGATTTTTTCTTCGACGGTGCCTTCGGTGACCAGTTTGTAGACGAACACGGTTTTGTCCTGACCGATGCGGTGGGCACGGTCGGTGGCCTGGTTTTCGGCGGCAGGGTTCCACCACGGGTCGTAGTGGATGACGGTGTCGGCGGCGGTGAGGTTGAGGCCGACGCCGCCGGCTTTCAGGCTGATCAGAAACAGCGGCACCTCGCCGTTCTGGAAGCGGTTCACCGGCGTTTCACGATCTTTGGTGTCGCCGGTGAGTTTGACGTAGGCGACGCCGCTTTGCGTCAGCGCCTGTTCGATCAAGGCCAGCATTTCGGTGAACTGTGAGAACAGCAGAATGCGCCGGCCTTCTTCGAGCAGGGTCGGGATCAGATCGAGCAGAAATTCGAGTTTGGCCGATTCGGCAACATTGCGCGCCGCGTCGAGTTTGACCAGCCGTGGATCGCAGCAGACCTGACGCAGTTTCAGCAGCGCATCGAGAATGACGATCTGGCTCTGGCTGAAACCTTTGCGGGCGATCTCGTCGCGCAGGCGTTCCTGCATGGCGACGCGCAGGCTTTCGTAGAGATCGCGTTGTTTGCCGTCCAGTGACAGGGTGCGCAGCACTTCGATTTTCGGCGGCAATTCCTTGGCGACGTCTTCTTTTTTCCGGCGCAGCAAAAACGGCGCGACGCGTTTTTGCAGTAGCAGCCGGCGTTCGTCGTCGTTGTGCTGTTCGATGGGTTTGCGGAAGCTGCGGCGGAATTGTGCGTCGTCACCGAGCAGACCGGGATTGAGGAAATCCATCAGGCTCCACAATTCGCCGAGATGATTTTCCATCGGTGTGCCGGTCAGGCACAGGCGATGATGGGCCTGCAAACTGCGCAGTGTGATCGCGGCCTGCGAGCGCTGGTTTTTGATCGCCTGTGCTTCATCGAGGATCAGGTAGTGCAGGTGTTGTTCCTGCCAGAACGCCTGATCGCGCGACATCAGCGGGTAAGTGCTGATCACCAGATCGTGGTCGCGCACCTGATCAAACTGGCCGGCGCGGCGGGTGCCGTGCAGGATCAGCACGCGCAGTTGCGGCGCGAAGCGTTCGGCTTCGTGGCGCCAGTTGGCGATCAGCGAAGTCGGCACCACCAGCAGCGAGGGTTTGTCCATGCGTCCGGCGGCTTTTTCCACCGACAGGTGGGCCAGCGTCTGCACGGTTTTGCCGAGGCCCATGTCATCGGCGAGCACGCCGTTGAGGCCGAGTTCGCGGCCGAATTGCAGCCAGTTGAGGCCGGTTTGCTGGTACGGGCGCAGCGTGCCACGAAACGCGGCCGGCGCTTGCACGTCGGGCAGTTCGCCCTGGCTGCGCAGTTTTTCCGCCGCCTGGCGAAGGGCGCTGCCGCCGCGCCAATGTTGCACCGGCAGATCCAGCAGCCGGTAGGCGTGGCTGCGCGGCAGGCGCAGTGTGCCGCCGGCGCCGGGACTGCGGTCGACCAGTTCGGTGAGCGTGCCGAGGATCATGCGCGCGCGCTGCACCGGCAGCCGGTACAGCCGGCCCTTGCTGCCGGGCATGGGCAGCAGGATGGCGTCGTCGTCGCCGAGTTCGTTGATGCGGTCGGCGTGTTCGCGGATCAGCGGCAGCAGGTTGATGCGTTTCGGGCCGTCGCGGAAATCGAGCGCGACATCGAACCAGTCCGTGCCCTGTGGCTCGTCGATGGCCAGTTCCAGATCCTCGACATCGACCAGATCGAAACTGACCTCGGGCAGGCCCTCGATGCGCCAGCCCTGGCGTTCCAGCGCGGCGATGCCGTCTTCGAGAAAGCCCAGCCAATGGTCCTGATGGGCGAAGGTCCAGTCGCTGTCCGGCCACTCGCGTTGCGGCAGCCAGTCGAGCGCCACCGCCGCCGACAGCACGCCGTCCGGCAACTGCGCCAGCCAGGCCTGCTCGCTGCTCGCCTGACGGCGCACCTGCACCACCTTGCCGTGCTGGCGGGCGGTCAGGAAGCTGTCCGGCACATGGCTGGCGATGCGGCTGCCGGCGTAGTCGAACTGCACCTGCGCCAGCCGCACCCGGCCATCGGGCGTGAACGCGGCTTCGCGGCCGAACACCGGCAACGCGCGCAGCACCAGCACCGGCTGCGGGGCGACGTCGTCGATCAGCGCTGGCAGGCCCTGTTCCGGGCGCGGCAGCGTCGGCGCCAGCCGGCCGAGCACGTCGATCTCCTGCAGCAGGGCTTCACCTGACAGCGGCGGCGCCAGCGCCAGCAGTTCGGCCACTTCATCGCCGGCGGCCAGCACCAGCGGCTGCAGGCGGCCGCTGCTTTCATTGAGCAGGAAGGGCGGCGCCACCGGCAGCACGGCGCCGTCCTGCAGCGTCAGGCGCGGTTGCTGGCGCTGCTCGGCGTCAGCGGTCCAGAGCAGGTCGGCGGCGATCGGCTCGCCCAGATGCAGGGTCGGGCCGTCCATGTTCAGCCAGAAACAGCGGCCGGTTTCCGCCAGCGCCAGCAGCAGCCGGGCGCCGATCTGGCCATGCAGCTCGGGCTCGGCCTGATACAGGCCGTCGCACAGCGTCTGCACCAGCATCAGCACCGGTACATCGGTTTCCTGGACATAGGTGGGCAGCGCGCTCAGCGAGGACCAGGCGGGAAAGGTGTAGGGCGTCAGCTTGCCGAGCTGGCCGTCGAGCTTGATGCGGCCGCGCGTGGCGGTGAGCCGGTAGCGCCGGCTCAGCATCCGCGACGGCTGGAGCACATAAAAGAGCGATTCCTGACGGCGCGAATCGCTGTCTTCGCGGCGGGCTTTGTCACGCAGCAGCTGGTTGACCTGGCCCAGCCAGACCGATAGCGCCTGCTGCTCCTGCATGGCGCCGGGGTTGCTGCCAATTTGCGTATTGCGCGCCAGCTGGGCGAACAGCAGCGCCGCCGCGTGCTTGCAGTGCATGCCAACCGGGCAGGAGCAGGAACTGGCGACCTTGAGCCGGCCGTGCTTGCCGGGGTCGAGCAGGATCTCGACGTCATAGGGCTCCGCCGAAGTGCCGGCCACCTGACCACTCAAGACCCAACCGCCATCACCGAAGGGTTCACAGGCCAGCGACAGCACCTTCTGGCGCTGGAACACCTCGCGCCCGCGCTCGAGCATCACCGGACTGAAGGCATAGGCAAACTGGTTTTCACGACTGATGGGCATTGCGGAACCACGACGGCAAGCGAACCGGGGATCTTACGCCGGCCGCGCCGGAGGCGTCATGCGCAATCGTGGCAGCGAGGGCGGGCAGTGTGCCGGGGGAGGGCGGGCAAAGCGGTGACAGGGCAAAGTGTTGGCAGAACAAAGCGTTGGCAGCGTAAAGACCTCCCCTGCTCACTGAGGAGGGGACAGAGGGCTGGTGGAATTACGTGCTGTATCCATCGACGACGGTTTCGTCAGGGACGATGGTTTCGTCAGGGGCGATGGCTGCGGCAGATTTGCGACGGTGACTGCAGGCGCTGGCTGTGGGCCAGCGCGTCGAGGGCGGCGCGGTCGGTGTGGAGGTCGAAGGTCTGGTCGCGGAAGTAGACGCGGCCGTCAGTGAGCAGCTCGGTATGGGCGCCGGCGAAGGGCGCCGGGCCGGGCTGGAGCAGGGCGGCGATGGCGCTGGCGGCGTCGCGGACGTCGATGGCGTGTTTGGCCTCGCTGCCGGCGTAGGCCAGCGGCTGGTAGCGCTCATAACCGGGGCCGGTGATGCCGGTCAGGCGCACGACGGCGCTGTCAGCGGCCAGAGCGCGGACGGCGTTTTCGGCGGCGACCAGGCCTTCAGTTCTTGCTGTCAAAGGCCTGGCCGGTGTGTGTGCGCCTACCCATCCGGCCGGATAGCCCTCGTACACCGACGACGAGGAGACGTGCACGACGCGGGCTATGGCCAGCGTCCCGGCGGCCACCTGGGCGACCAGTCCGTCCAGCAGGCCCAGCCAGCCGGAGCCGCCGTCGGGATGGCGGGGCACCAGACAGATGAGCAGGCGCTCAATACGCAGCGGCGCATCCGGGCTTGCCACCGGCAGAGCCTGATCCGCCACCGGCAGAGCCGAGTTTGCGACCGCCAACAGACCTCGCGCCGGGTCAATGCGCGCATGCAGCGCATCGGCGCCGTCGGCAATGTGGCTGGCGATGCGCTGGCCGAGCCGGCCACGACCGGCGATCAACAGGGGCAGGGTGGACATGGGCGGGGACCGTGAGCGGGCGGTTCGGCTTGGTGGTTGTGGCGCGAATGATACGGACTGCGGCGGCGGATGGATTGCGGGCGGGTGTTACTTCACATGCCTTGTGACGGGGGTAAGGCAGGGCTCCATTGCTCATGTGCGTCCGTCATCATCTATCCCCTTGTTCAAACTGCTTCACAGCGCGGCTGACCGTTGCGTAGCTGACACCAAAATGCGTGCCGACTTGCTCAAGTGTGTAGTGCCCACTCCGATACGCTTGTGCCATGCATTCATCGCGTGAGCCATAGCGCGCTGCAAACCAGGACAGCGGTTTGACGGGCGCCTGTTTCTGTTTGCGCGGAATGTCCCTGAGTGATTGCTCGGGCAGCAGCTTGCACTGCATGTCCTCAACAAACGCATCGTCACCGAGAAAAATCTGGTTTCTGAGTTGCGCCCAGGGAGAGGGCAGACCTTTTCCGGCCTGGACAAATTCACGATAGCGCTGTTCGGCAACAGAGCGCGTTCGGGCGAAGCCGGCCAACAGCCAATCAGTAGTCAGGCAGGCGTGCGCAGCGCTGAGCCCGGCTGTGGCCCGGTAACTGCTCCAGGGCCAATCCTTGCTGTGACGAACCATCTGCGCGCGCACGGGATTGAGCACAATGTAGCGCGCCAGCTCAAGGAGATAGGCGTCTTTCTGCACCAGTATGGCTTTGAATCGCCCCTGAAAAACATGCCCCACGCGGACATGCCGGCGATTGAAAAACTGCGTGTACCCGCCGTTCAGCAACTTCATCCCGCGCGACAAAGTCGCGGTGCCGGTTTCAATCAGCAGATGGTAGTGATTGTCCATCAGGCAATAGGCATGGCAATACCAGTCATGACGATTGACCACCACATCGAGCAGCGCCAGAAATTGCTGCCGATCTTGATTGTCGAGATAAATATCTTCGCGCGCATTGCCACGCGCCGTCACATGATAAAGCGCACCGGCAAACTCGATGCGCAACGGTCGAGCCATATCCTTGCTCCGGTTGGGTGTCCTTGGGAGACATTAGGCGTGCAAGGGAGGAGTGTCAAATGTAAGGCCTGACCCCGGCGCTTTCCTGACCCCGGCGCTTTCCTCATGCCGGTCAGGCGCACGACGGCACTGTCAGCGGCCAGAGCGCGGACGGCGTTTTCGGCGGCGACCAGGCCTTCAGTTCTTGCTGTCAAAGGCCTGGCCGGTGTGTGTGCGCCTACCCATCCGGCCGGATAGCCCTCGTACACCGACGACGAGGAGACGTGCACGACGCGGGCTATGGCCAGCGTCCCGGCGGCCACCTGGGCGACCAGTCCGTCCAGCAGGCCCAGCCAGCCGGAGCCGCCGTCGGGATGGCGGGGCACCAGACAGATGAGCAGGCGCTCAATACGCAGCGGCGCATCCGGGCTTGCCACCGGCAGAGCCTGATCCGCCACCGGCAGAGCCGAGTTTGCGACCGCCAACAGACCTCGCGCCGGGTCAATGCGCGCATGCAGCGCATCGGCGCCGTCGGCAATGTGGCTGGCGATGCGCTGGCCGAGCCGGCCACGACCGGCGATCAACAGGGGCAGGGTGGGCATGAGCGGGGACCGCGAGCGGGCGGTTTGTCTTGGTGGTTGTGGCGCGAATGATACGGTCTGCGGCGGCGGATGGATTGCGGGCGGGCGTTACTTCACATGCCTTGTGACGGGGGCAAGGCAGGGCTCCATCGCTCATGCGCGTCCGACCCCTGTTCAAACCGCTTTACGGTGCGACTGACCGTTGCAAATTGGTAATTGGGTTAGATTCGGCTTACTACTCAATTCGAGTCTGACCTTGGCGGCTCCCCGCAAAATCGCTCACAAAAACAAATAGTTGTCAGCATCAGG
>JAYSEY010000025.1:0-39379 GCA_041913605.1 Permianibacter sp. | reverse complement strand
GGTTGGTGTCCGGGACCTCTGATTATGCGTGGATCGAGTTTAGGGGGGACTTACACCATGATGCGCACGGTGTGCCCCATGCCGGTGAACACACGGGCCTAGTGATGGGCGCCGGAGCAGGCATCCATGCCGACCAGCAGGGTGGCACCTGCGCAACACACACCACCAGCTTGGCGCGTGAAAGGGATTTGCTCAGAACACACTTGCCATGCGCGTTGACGCCGTGCAGGCTGAAGCTGTTTTTTGCCAGATCAATGCCAAGGACATGGACACGGGTGGTGTGGACGATTTCAGCTTTCATGGCGATTCCCCCTCACGTGAGGGTCGCCATGACACCTTCAATCTGGCACATCCGGTGCCGCTGAGTTGGGGGAGTTCATATCATTATTTAGGCGGCAGTCTTTAGGCGGCAGTCGATTCCTCGCTCTATTCACAGAGGCAGATTCAGATGTCGTACATCGATACCGAGAACTTGCGCTGCATCGCATTGCACGATGACGATATGCGGCTGCGCCAATTGGGCCGCCGCCACGGCGGCGTGCTACACGTCACGAGTGGCAGAGTAGTTGCGTGTGATCCACTCGTTCAACCCGACCGCGCAGCGTTTGCCCGACAGCTTGAGGTTCGCGGAGATTTTTCGGTCGAGCTTATTGAAGCAAGAGGCACATACGCACTGGCGGTCCTATGGCTTCGGGAGCGGACGCTCGGTGCGCCCGAGATAGTGCGTTGGGAGCCCGCCCTTCTTCCTGGACAAGACCCCAAGAATCTGAAAGGTGAAGAGTTCTTCGGGTATCCAGTCGACGCGGGGTTCGGTTGCTTCATGGATCTGGATGCCGCGTCAGCTATGGTGAAGCGCCAGGAGCAAGAGCCGATCGATCCAGAGTCAAATTATTACGAGAGTGTGCTGGCTCCTGAGATCGGCAGCGATGGTATTGTGAATCACTATCCGTTGCGGCCAGGAACAGCAAACAACATTATTGGTTTTCGCTCTGGATTCGGGGATGGTGTATATCCGAGCTATTGGGGACTCGATGCCAGAGAGTCCCCCGTTGCTTTGGTAACGGACTTCATGGTTATCGAAGGTGGGGATGCGCGGAGCGAAGAGGATAAGCGGCAAGACGTGTATCTCGCCAGTCTGTCGCCGCAGAAGCGCGCGGATCTGGAGGCGATGCTGGCTGCTGTGTCAGATGGATCGATAGACAAAATTCGTGAGTTGCTGGAAAGCGGGGCGGCAGGTGCAAATGAAGTTTCTCCTTCCGGAGAGACGGCCCTGTTCTGCGCAATTCGACTCAATAAGACTGAGGCTCTAAGGTCTCTATTAAACGGAGGGCCTTGCCCGGAGCTGCCGGATAGCCTGAAGGTCGGCGGCATTAACAGCTACTTGGACTACGCACGTCTTCTAAGGAAGCCTCGAGATCCGGAACTCGTTTCGCTGCTCGAGCGAAGCTCATCCTGATCGTTGCCTGGTCTTCATTGCGGCCTGCTGTCAGTGGAAGCTGGAATTCTTCTCGGCATGAGATGACGCTTCACGTTTGACATGAGCGCTCATGAACCTGTTGCAAGATTCAACGCCAAAAGAGCTTGTGATTGCGAGGTTGCCGCTAACACATTCATGCACTGTCGTTAGATATTCTGTCGTGTTTTACCGTCTGGAAAGCCGGGGCTATCAGTCGATCAGTCTCACGCTGTTTGACTGTCTTGCGTGGATCAGGAGTGGACGTTCATGACCGGCATTTCTTCTGACAATCAGCAGCGATATTGCGCGCTGCTCGCGTCTGCGCAATCCAGCGATGGCCTGTGGATTGCCGAGTGCGACGGTGTGGCGCTGATACTTGCCAATGAGAGCGGGGAAGCCTTGATCCCTGTCTGGCCGAGTGAAAACGCTGTCCGGGAATGTTTAGCCTTACGGCCGGAGTTTCAACGGTTCCAGCCTGCGCACAGATCGCTGGACAGGTGGCTTGGCAACAGTACGCCACATTTGGCGGCGGATGGCGTATTTGTCGCTGCTTACCCGGATGAGCAACTCAACTGCCTCAGGGTTCCAGCCACCAGTTTCGCGCGCGACCTGTGCACGTTTCCGTCCCTTCAGGGCAAGGATATTTCGCGCATACGCAATAAGCTGGAGCGCGCTCGTGATGGCAAACAGCGCTGACATTGCCCGGAGTGAAGTGGTCTTGTGCTTATCGTTGGGGAATGTCGAATGCATTTGTGCAGCCGGAATGCCTGTTCCCGACGTTGAGCGGGATGCTTCTTCAAACTGGCGGTGTGTGATGCTGTTCGCCCACGTGAGACCGCAATGACCGCATCCCTGACCGATCACGCCGTCGCGGCGCTGGTGGCTGCCATATTTGATGGCGAATCGCCGGCGGTGGTCGAAGCGTACTCCGCGTTTGGTGAGGAACTGCGCTGGTTTCAGTCGGCGGAAGAACTCTCGGGGTATTTGCGCGAGCAGCGAGAGTCGGCAGCACAAAGCGCGCACTTTGCGATCTGCTACCCGGACATGGGTGGCGCGGTGCAGTGTTCCAGACTTCAGCTGGACCCGGAGAAATGTCAGGGCCATTCCTTTCGCTACGGCGCTTCCGGCTGGGGACTCATCTGGGTATATCTGACGTGGCGGCCGAATCCGGTTGGCTCATTTGTCTCAGCCAACTCAGAGAAGCGGGCGCTGGCGTGGGCCGTCAGTCCCCCTGAGCTGGGCGACCCCGCGCACTGGAACTGGCCGGTCGTGAATCGTCACTTGCGGCGACTGAAGCGCGCGTTCAAGCTGGCGGCTGTTTGACGACTGCACCAGGTTATGTATGAGCACCACTTTGTTCTCTTGTCCGCTGCACGGTGAAAGCGAAGCGGTCCTGTGCTGTCAGCACATTGGTCACCAGGCTTGCGACTGCATCTATTGCATTCCGGCAGACGACGAGAATCCGCAGACTGCATGGTGTAACGTCTGCGAATCGGCCCGTCTTGCCGAGCGGGGCTGGTTCGATGCGGCGGACACGGTCGCGGATTGGGGCTGGCTCTGTGGCGCATGTCTAGCCGATGCACGCGCAGCGGCGGGTGAGGTGATTATCGTCGCGAATCCGCAGCAGACAGCAGAAAACCCGGACGCTGTCTGAGCCGTCGCCGGATCGCAATCCGGGTTTGCATGAACATGTAACGCCGACGCCGGAGTGGTGCATCAATCTGCATGGACAACTACGAAAAATTCTTTCGCGCCTGCCGCACGGGAAACGTGACGGTGATCCGCACGCTGCTCGCGAGTGGTATTGAGGTTGATGCACGTGACGAGAATCATCTGACCGGGCTGATCTGGGCGGGCCGCAAGGGCGCGCTTGAGTCGGCCCGTGTCCTGCTTGAACACGGTGCGGAAATTGATCTGGGCGACAGACGGGGCCGCACAGCGCTTTTTCATGCGGCGACATTTGGCCGCTGTGATCTGGTCCGCTATCTGGCCTCAGCCGGTGCCAACGTAAATCCGGTGGACTGCCACGGCTGCACGCCGCTGGATCTGGCGGTCATGGAGTATCCGAAGCCCGGTGCAATGCTGGCAATGCTGAAGGACCTGGGCGCGGTACATGGCAAGGACGCGCGCCCCGGCGGTTCGGCTTGATCTGCGTTGATGGTGTTGCGCGTGGAACGTTGCGCGCGGAACGTTGCGTGGGGAACGTTGCATTGGCGACCTTGCGTTAACAGCTTCGCGGATATGCGCGTACTAAAGCAGTGCAGTTCAGCGCTTGCGCAAGCCGATGGCGGCTCGCATGCTGATGGCTCGCGAAATTTGCCCACTCCCCACTAGCGAAGCCCGAACCCGTACGCGGCCGGGCAGACTGCTGAGAGCATTAGCCATGTCACATCTCTGTGTATCCTGCGGCAAGGAGCACGATGAGCTGTCGCCGTATTTCATGTGGCGCCTGCCGGACGCCGCTCTGTCGCGCCGCGACCTGCTGGTGTTTGATGATGATTTCACCTGTCGCATCGGTGATGAACAGCACTTCATCAGTTGTGAGTTGGCGCTGCCGTTCAAGTCCGGAGAGTTGGACCCACTGGGATTCATATGCTGGGTCCAGGTTGATCGGGACACTTACAACGCGTATCGCGCATATCGTGCCAATGAAGACGAGCTGCCGCCGTACGCGGATGACGTTCACGGCAGATTGGCCAATCCGATCCCGCTGATCGCGGATTCATGCGGCACAGCCATTGCGTTCAGGGTGCTGTGCGGTGATCCCACGCCCTATATTCAATGGGTCGCGCCGGATTCGCCGGTCGCCGCTTTGCTGGAGCGCGGTGCAAGCATCGATTTCTGGCACGCGGCGATGAATATGGACTGAGCGTGAACGCTGACCGGGTATCTGCCGAGCGGATTGATGTCACGACACACATTTCTGCATTTGCGGGGCACACTCATGATGGACCTGAACAAGCTGAGCGGTAGCTGTCACTGCGGCGCGGTGTCGGTTGTGCTGCATACACGGCGTCGTGCGGAGGAGTTTGTTCCGCGTGCCTGTGATTGTAGCTTTTGTCTCCGGCACGCAGCGGCGTGGGTGTCGGATGCCGAGGGCGAAATCGTCCTGAGTGGCATCACGGAAACCGGTCTCTACCGGCAGGGCGCGGAGCTGGCGGCGTTTCGTTTCTGCAGGAAATGCGCTGTACTGGTTGCAGTGGTGTATGCCGATGCTGAGGGCGAGCGTGCGGCACTCAACGCCCGTTGCCTGGACGTGCAGCAATCGTTTTCGAGCGCGCAACCGGCTTCGCCGCAGCAATTGTCGCCGGCCGAAAAAGTCGCACGCTGGAAAGCGCTGTGGGCGCGCCTGAAATGCTGTTAAGACCGGAGCGGTGTGGTCATGAAAGACGTGGCGCTGATGATTGGTGTAGTTAGGGCTGAAGCTGTGATGACTGATGTTGTGATGGCTTATGTCGCAGTGACTGGCGTCGTGATGATCGATGTCGAGATGATCGATGACGTGTTGAGCAGACAGGCCGCGATGGGCGGCTCGGCAATGATGCAGAGTCTGGATTCCGTGCGCCGGCCAAGCAGGAGCCTTGCATGAATCCGTCTGCATCGAACGCCGTTGAACAGATAGCGCTGCGGCGCAGGCGCATGCTGATATTTGTCCTGATTTTGCTGGTGTATGGCGGGTTGTTGCTGCCGGCGTTGTTCGTCGAAGGCTATCTGGATAGCCCCATCGGTGTATTGCTGCTATTGCCGTATTTGTCGGTATATCTGCTGCACCAGATCGGCATCCCCGGCCTGCTGCAGAACGGTGGCATGTGTGGTTGGGGATGGTGTGCTCCGACGCTTGCCGGCTGGCTGCTTGTGGCGCTGGTCTGGTTGGCGCTGCTGTGGTTACTGGTGTGTCTTGGCGTGCGGCGCAGGCAAACATAGTCGTCCTTTGGCAATTCGCATCTTGTATCTCTTGATCAGGTCAGGCGTGCGCATTGAGTTGATCGGCAGGTGTGCGGATTCGGGCAGCAATTCCCTCGTGGTGTGGTGTGATGGTCCAGGCATGACCGGTATGCATGGTCATCACCTTTTTTTGACAGCGACTGCTGATTGGCAATGCAACGATGCGTGATAGGTGTTCGCCAGACGCGGAGCGTCTTTCCAACTCGCATGCCGGTGCACGGCAGGATGCCGCTCATCGCCTGAATCGCCGCAGCTACAGCGCGATTGCAACGCAGTGGCAGCGCGCGCGCCGCCAGGTTACGGCATCAGAAGCCGGTGCTGTGCAGCAGTTCATGACGCATGTGGCAACCGACGCTGTGGTGCTGGATCTGGGCTGTGGCAGTGGCCAGCCGATGGCGGGGTTGCTGCTGGCGCGCGGTAACCGTGTGCATGGCATTGATCAGTCAGCGGCGATGCTGGAACTTGCAAAAGCGAATTTTCCCGCCACGCAATTCCCGCGCGCCAGTTGGCAACTTGCAGCCATCGAGTCGGTGAATTTTCCGGCTGGCATGCCGGATGGCATCTCGGCAATCATCTGCTGGGATGTGCTGTTTCACGTGCGTCGTGAATGGCATGCTGCTCTGTTTGCACGCATGGCGACGGCACTGCCATGCGGTGGCATCTTGCTGCTCAGTTGCGGTGGTTCGCCGCAACCGCCGTTTACGGATCGGATGTTCGGCCGCCAGTTTTTCTATGACAGTCACGATCCTGCGCAGACGGTCCGCTTGCTGGATGACAGCGGTTTCGAGGTGATTTGGCAGGCGATCATTGATGAACCTGATGCCGCGACAAACAACAAGGGACGGGCAGCGCTGCTGGCACGACGGCGCTGAAGGCGGGCCGGACAATACTTTTTGGGGGAGAAAAGATGCGTATCGAATATCTGGCTGATCATCCGCAGGTGATCGGGTTGCTGGCGACGTGGGCACATGATGAGTGGGCGTATCTGCGGCCCGGCATTACCCGAGAGCAGGTGGCCGATGAGTTTCGCGAGCGGGCGGTGAAAGATCGTGTGCCCATCACTTTGCTGGTGATGGCGGACGACGATGTCGTCGGCACCATCAGCATCAAGGCGCATGAAGATGCCACGCGACCGGGTTTGTCGCCGTGGATAGGTGGCGTCTATGTGCGCAGTGACTGGCGCGGTAAAGGTCTGGGCACGCTGATGATGTCGGCGGCGGAAGACGAAGCCAAACGTCTCGGCCTGCAGGCTTTGCACTTGTCGGCGACGGACGCGCAGCCGTTTTACGAACGCTTGGGCTGGCAGGTCATCGAGCGGCGCCTGTGCCACGGCGAAGACATTGCCGTGATGCGCAAGCAGTTGGTGTGAGCGCAGTGCTCAAGGTGAACAGGCGGTCTGGACAGTGTCACGCTGATCAGGCCGCCTGTTCGCAAACCTGATCACGGCCACCATCCTTGGCGCGATAGAGCGCCTGATCCGCACGCTGCAGCAGTGTTTCGATGTGTTGGTCGTCTTCGCGGGCCTGGCTGAGGCCAATGCTGATCGTCAGGCCGTACCGCTCGCCGCGCGCGTCGTTCAGTTGCAGTTGCGCCACTTCCTGACGGATGCGTTCGGCGATATGTCGCGCCTGCAGGGCATTGGCATGTGGCAGCAGCACGGCGAACTCTTCGCCGCCCATTCGGCCAACCGTATCCACCTGGCGAACGATGCCGACGATGACGCTGGCGACCACGCGCAGCGCTTCATCGCCGGCGGCATGGCCGTGGCGATCGTTGATGGTTTTGAAGTGATCGATGTCGAGCATCAGCAGAGTCAGCGGGTGACGGTAGCGATTGGCAACAGCAAGCTCGTGCTCACCGTGCAGAAAAAACTGGCGCCGGCTGCTGACGCCGGTGAGCGGATCGTGATGTGCCTGATGGCGCAATTGCACGGTCAGGGATTGGCGTTGCTCGACCACGGCGGCGAGCAGCAGTGTGGTGATGCAGCTGCCGAGTGAAAACGCATTCAGGTAGAGAATGCCGTCGGCGGCGCTGTCGAGTGCAAACGGCCCGATGCCGCGATGTGTGGCCCACACGGCCACCGACACCACAACAGCATTGCCTATGGTTGCGCCGCGCATGCCGGAGAACAGTGCCAGCAATGCCAGCAATGGATACGCGGTGGCGAACATCACCAGCGGATGCGCGAGCGCCGCGAACACCAGATGGCCGCTGGCGACCGCGACATAAAACGCGCAACAAAGCAGCACGGCGAACAACGGCAGCAATTGCCGGTGACCGCGCCAGCGCCAGCTGATTCCTGACCAGCACAACAACAATGGCGTGATCAGCAACTGGCCCATGGCATTGCCAAACCACCAGTAACGCATCGCCGTGCCCCAGTCGTCACTGGCCAGTCCGTCATTGAGCCACAGTGACAGCGTGCCGAGTGCGGCGCTCAGCGGTTGCAGCAGCAGGAAGATCAAGCCGACCAGATGCAGCAACTGGCGTGGCGTATCGAGGCGGGGGCCGATGCCCAGCCGGCGCGCCAATGCGCCGCCGAGCAGGTTTTCGCCGGTGTTGATCGCGGCGATCAGCAGGCTGCTGATCGGTGCAACACCGACATCGAGCGCCAGCACCAATTGACCGATGAATATTGGAATCGCCATGCGATAACCGAACAGGATGGCGCCTGCGAGCGCCAGTCCTTCCGGTGCGAAAAACACGCTGGTGACGTTCTGGTGGCTGACGGAAATTGAAAACGCCAGATGCCCAAGCAGGTAGTAACCGCACAGCACACCGAATTGCCAGCGCCACAGCCGCCAGTGCTCATGACGGGCAAACGCGCGCAGTTGTGCGCGCAACTGGGCGCGCCAGTTCAGCGTTGGTGCGTGCATGACGGCACGCGTTGGCCCGTGCAGCGAAGTTCAGCAGGCAATAGAGTGCCGGCTCTTGCGGCAGTGTATGCAGCAGTGCGGGGCCGGGCTGCGCGGCCCGGTTCTGCGCAGGACAGGACAGCGACAAGCACGACAGCGCTCCACAGCAGGTCTCGGACAAGTATCGTCCAGAATCGCGGATTTGGTGGGCGCGCGTTGACAGCGTGATGAGCGTCTACGGTGAAGCGGAACGCTTGCACCAGTTACACGCTGCGGACGCACTAGCTGAAGGGAACGCGTTGCGAAGGAACGCGCGAAACCTGGGTGAACGTGGTGAACGTCCGGGCCGCATCGCAACGCGCGTGAAACTGCATGCGGCGAAAGCCTGGTTTTCAGTTTCGCGTGCCGTGCCGGATGAAGGTCTTGACGCGTGTGCCAGATGAATTCCGCTGCGCGGTCGCTGCATGGCCGGCAAAACAGCGCCATGCAGTGACCGCACGAATGCAAAGCGCTTGGGTTCAGGCGCTGGCGGCGATCGCGTCGCCATTGCCGTTGCCGTCTTCGCGACGGATACGCAGCGGCTGCCACTTCAGATAGGTCGCCGAGCGCCACAGCCATTCCATCGGGCCGTAACGGAAGTGCTGCAACCAGATCCGGCACACCACGGCCTGCACGGCAATGATGGCGACCACGATCAGCATTTGCGGTGCGCGATCAATATGACCGAACCAGTTGCCGGCATAGCCGTAAAACACACTGCTGAGGATCAGGGAATGCGTCAGGTAGTTGGTCAGCGCCATGCGGCCAAGCGGTGACAGCCAGGCCAGCCAGCGTTGTGCGCGAGCACCCTGCATGACGCAGACGAACATGCCGAGATAGCCGGCTGCCAGCACGTACTGGCCAAGCTGGAACAGGATGCCACCGACGGTGCGTATCGGATTCATGTATTGCACGGGCGGAAAGGTGTCGATGGTCATGCCGGCCGTGCTCAGGATCAGGCCGAAGAAAGTGCCCAGCCAGGCCATGCTGCGGAACAGCGGTTGATGTGCCGCGGGATTGCTGATGGCGCCGGTTTTCACCAGCCAGAAACCGAACATGAAAATCGGCAGCAAAATAATGCCGGCGAAGAACGGCGTATCGGCGAGGTGGCTCAGCGATTCCTGGGCGCGGTAGGCGGTCGCTTTCCAGTAGCTCGGCTGGGTGAACGCCGCTTTTTCTTCCGCGACGTGTTTGTCGCGTTCGATACGATTTTTCAGCCGCTGTTCGATCTGGCGTTCGATGCGCTGCTCCGGCGTCAGCTTGCTTTCATCAATGTCCTCTTCTTCTTTCGCGGCACTTGCGTCCTTGTCAGCATCGGCGGCTTTTTCTGCCGGTGCCGTATCTGCAGGTGCCTCAGCGCTCAGTCCCGCTGCCTGATCGGCCCGGGCTTTTTCCGCAGCGGCTTGCTGCTCAGCCTTGTGCTGTTCGAGTCCGGCCTTGAAACCGGCGATGACTTTTTCCTGCTCCGCCCAGCTTTCGGTTTGCGTGGCCGTATCGTGCGACAGGCCGTAACCCAGACCGAACAGCGTGGCACCGGCAAACGGCAGCATCACCATGATCAGTGCCATGCGCAGCCATTTGCGGCTGTCAGCCAGCCACTGGAAACGGCGATATTTCTGCAGGCCGACCAGACCGAGCAGGATCAATCCACCGGCGGCGTAGTCGTGCAGGATGTCGCCGCTCCACAGGAAGATCAGGTGCGCGCAACCGATCAGGAACAGGAACAGCATGCGGCGTGTGAACATGCCGGCAAACGGCCGGCCGGCGTCCTGGGCGCGCAGCAACATCACCGCGAAGCCCATGCCGAACAGCAGCGAAAACAGTTTGTAGAACTTGCCTTCGATAAACACTTTCACAAACCAGCCAGCGCTGTGATCGAGGCCGGCAAGGTCGGTGTTGAAACGGCCGAGCAGGGCGATCGGCTGATTGAACCACTCGATGTTCATCATCAGGATGCCGATCAGCGCGAAGCCGCGCAGTACATCCAGCGTGTCGATGCGCTCACGTACGCTGAGCGGTTTGAGTGGCGCCAGCGGCTGCTCGCCGTGGCTGATTGCGGTGGTTTCCATGTCCGTGCTCCGGTGAGGCGAAGTCAGTTTTTCTGTTTTGCTGTAGCAAGTTTTGATGCAGCAAGCTTTGTTGCAGCAGGCTGCCGCGGTGTCAGAAGTGGTCGAGAACGTTTTTTCGTTAACTGAAAGCTTCGTGACAGCTGCGGCACAGACAGGCGCGATGGTGGCAGCTGCGCTGTCGTGCTGGCTGCACTGTAGTGTGTGGCGGCCGGTTCAGGCGTTTCACTGGTCGGCAAGATGTTTCGCAATGTGTGTGCAGCGAACTCATGCTGGAGTAACACGTGCTGCAGAAAATGCGCTTTTGCCGGCGGTCCTGCAACAGGGAATTCGTGAGTTGCCGTGGTCGGGCGGGTGACAATGCGGGAGATGGACCGCGCGGGCGAGATCGGCCTTTGCGCTGAGGGCCGGCGCCTGACACACAAGTCATGACGCCGGCCCCGAAGGGAATTTGTGGGTGACTGGTGCTTACTCGTAGCTTTCGCGGCGACGGATATCCCACAGTCCGATCACGGTGACCACGGCGGCGACCAGCAGACTGAGCAGCAGGGCCTTGATTTGAATCTCCGGATTCGTGGCATTGGCGCTGAGGATGCCATAGGCCCAGGGATCGAACTTCCAGTATTTCTCGCTCTGCGCCACGGTCATGATGCTCAGCGTGCCGGCCACCGCCACGGCCAGCGGCGGCACGAAATTGCTCCAGCGCATGGCCAGCCAGTTCTGGATCACCAGCACGCCGAGAATGGCCACCAGCGAACGCCCCTGGGCGAGCAGCATGGTTTGCATGGCGTCGGGCGCCGGCGTAACCAGTCCGGCTGTTTTCAATACCTGAGCGCCAATGAACGACAGCAGCAACAGCGACAGCGTGCCGATCAGCAGGAGCAGCAGTGAGCTGAACAGTTTGGCGAAATAGATTTGCGTGCGCGTCACCGGCAACACGTGCAGGCGTTGCCAGCCGCGGCTGCGGTGCTCGATGTGATGCACCAGCACGCTGGCGATGGCGACAAACATCGGCAACACCAGCATGCCCCAGGTGGCATTGATGTTCAGGTAGAACATGATTTCGTCGGGCGTGCGTTTGTTGCCGCCGGCGAACAGGAACATCAGACCCAGCGCGACCACTGACAGCGGCATGACCACGGTGAGCAGCAGCGCCAGTGTGCGTTTCAGTTTTTCGATTTCGTTGATCAGCAGGGCGGGAAAATGTTGCATGGTCAATCTCCTGGCGCGCTCAGGCCGCTGCCGAACGGTTGGTGGGGGCACGGCGCTGATCGGTCAGGCCTTCGTTGGTCAGATCGAAGAACAGATCTTCCAGACCGGGACGACGCAGATGCAGGTGATACAGACCGGCGCCGGCTTCGGCGAGCGCGGCGGACAGTTGCGCGACGCGTTCCGGTGTGGCGCCGTACACGCGCCAGTAGCCGTTGTCCTGACCGACGTCGTAGCGCAGATCGGCCTGCGCCAGCGTGATTGCCAGCGCGCGCGGATTCATCGCGCCAATCTCCAGTACCTGTGTCGCATGCAGTGCTGACAGCGAGCCCTGATAACGCAGTTGGCCCTGATGCAGGACGCCGACGCAGTCAGCGATTTTTTCCACTTCATCGAGCATGTGGCTGGACACGAACACGGTGACGCCGGTTTGCCGGGGCAGGTTGCGCAGCAGCTCGCGCATTTCGCGGATGCCGGCCGGGTCGAGGCCGTTGGTCGGTTCGTCGAGGATCAGCAGTTCGGGCTGATGCAGCAGGGCCAGCGCCAGGCCGAGACGCTGTTTCATGCCCAGCGAATACTGGCCAACCCGACGGCGGGCGTCATCGGCGAGGCCGACCTGCGCCAGCACGTCATCGATGCGCGACGCGGCGCAGCCGAGCACGCGCTGGTTGAGTTTCAGGTTTTCGTAGGCCGTGAGGTGTTCGTACAGCGCCGGACTTTCGACCAGCGATCCGGTGCGCCGGATCAGCTCACGCGCGCTGCGCGCGTTCAGCTCTTCGCCGAACAGGCTGATGCTGCCGCTGCTCGGCGGCAGCAGGTTGAGCAGCATGCGGATGGTGGTGGATTTGCCGGCACCGTTGCCGCCGAGAAATGCGTAAACCTGTGCCTTGGGCACGTGCAGATCAATGCCGCGTACCGCCTGATGCGTGCCGAACTGGCGGGCGAGTGCCGTGGTTTCGATGACAGCCATTTCCGGTATTCCCTGACAGAAGGTGTGCACAGGCTAAATCGCCATCCGTGAGTCAGGTTTATTCGGGTGTTGCCGGATGTGTAATTGCAAATGGCCGGGAAACAGGACTGATCCAGGCGCGCCGCTGGCCCGGCCGGGCCGCTTGACGGCAACCGGCCCGGCTACCTAGCATGACACCCCGTCACCGGCCACGTCCCTGATCGCGACCCCCACCATGCTTCGGCGCAGCTCGATACTGCTGTTGGTACTGTTCACCTACTTCTGGTCCGCCAGTTGTGTCGGTGAACTGCTGCTGATCCAGCAATTGTCCAGCGGGCACGAAAGCGGTATGCAGATGGCCCGGGACGGCGGCCGTGAGCTGGTGTTCCACCATGCCGGCCACCAGGACGCGCACGAACCCGACGCCCTTGATGCGCACGGCCCCGACGCATCCGCCGTCAGTGACCATCACGATGACCATGTCGTGGCCCTCGGCTGTGAGCAGCTGTCGAGTCCTTCACTCATCAAGGATTTCAAGCTCGGCGACCGGTTGCTGGCGCCGCCGGCCCTGTTGTTCATCATTGTGTTGGCGGAACCGGCGGCCACAGTCGCCGTTGATGATCATCCCCCGCAGCTTCGCAACTCGCTCCCCGAGTTGATCCGCAGCCAGCGCCTGCTGGTTTGATACGCCCGCTGGCGCGTTCGCGTCAGCCATCCCCCTGATCCAGCCCCGCAGCCTTTGTGGTGCTGTCGTTCTCCATTCGTTCAGGAAATCTCTTTGTGACTTCAATTGCACAGGTGATGCGCGTGCGCGCATGGGCCGGGCATTGGCTCCGGCCGTTTATCCTCCTTACCTCGTTACTGGCAAGCACCAGCGGTGGCGCCACCGAATCAGCGCCGGCGCTGACCTTCACCGAGGCCATGCAACGTGTCGAACGGCACAGCCCGACGCTGCAGGCGGCGCAACACGCGCTGACCGCCGATCGCGGCACGGTCGAACAGGCCGGGATGTGGCCGAATCCGGAGCTGCGCTACGACCGCGAAGGTCGCGGCAATGACGCGCTGACCGGTAGCGATGGCCCGAGCAGCACCATCGCCCTGAACCAGCGTATCGAGATCGGCGGCAAACGTGGCGCCCGTATAGCGGTTGCCGACGCCGGCAAGCGGCGCAGTGAACTGGCACTGCAACAAACCCGCACCGAGCTGCACGCCAATCTGCATGTGCGCTACACCGAATTGTTGGTGGCACAGCAGCGGGCCACACTCGCCGCCGAACAACTGGCGCTGGCCGAACGCACCGCACTGGCGGTCAGCGAAAAAGTCAAAGCCGGCAAAGTGGTGCCGCTCGAAGCCACCAAAGCGCAGATCAGTGTCACCTCGGCGCGGCTGGAACACGAACGCGCCATACGCGGCGTGCAAACGGCAAAAGCGGCTGTCGCGGCCCTGTGGGGCGGCAGCAGCAGCGAGTTTGCCGATGCACTCGGCGACTATGCGCACATACCGGCACTGCCAGAGCTCAGCGATCTGCAGCAACGCTTGCGCGACAGCCCCGGTTTGCAAAGCTGGCAAGCCAGTGTGGACGGTCACCAGGCCGCAGTGGATGCCGCCCGCGCGGCAGCGTTTCCCGACGTCACGCTGAGCCTGGGCCAGACCGAGTTTGACGATCTCGGTGAGCGCAGCACCAGCATTGGCTTTTCCATTCCCTTGCCGCTGTTCGACCGCAATCAGGGCGGCAAAGCTGAGGCGCTCGGTCGGCTGCACCAGACTCGCGCCCAGCAGCACGCGGCCCAGGTTCAGGCCGATGTGGATCTGCAAACGGCTTGGCAAGCGTTGAATCAGGCGCGCGCCGAAGCCGACATTCTGCAGCGTGAACTGTTGCCGACGGCTACCGCCGTGTATGCCGCCGCCAGCGAAGCCTACCGCGCCGGCAAGTTCAACCTGCTTGAGGTGCTGGATGCCCAGCGCACGCTGTTTGCTGCCAGCGAGCAACACCTGCAAGCCGTGATCAGTTTTCACCAGCGTTTCGCTGAATTGGAGCGTCTGATAGGCGCGCCCCTGTACGCTCCGGAGTCTGTCAAATGAATCGCAAAACTCTTATTTTCGCCGCAGTTCTCGGCCTTATCGCGCTGCTCTTTGCAATCGCATTTATTCGCACCGATGGCAGTCCGACCGCTGAAGATGGCGGCCACGCCGAGGTCAGCCGCGATGACCATGGAGGTGAAACTGCTGCCAGCCCTGATGAAGAAATCAAACGAGGCCCGCACGGCGGCCGCCTGTTCCAGCAAGGCGAGTACGGCTTTGAAGTGACCATTTACGAAACCGGTGTCGACCCGCAGTTTCGCGTCTACGTATTCAAAGGCGACGAACCGCTGGTGCCGAGCGAAGTGAAACTGCAGGCGACGGTCAGTCGGCTTGGCGGAACCGATACGCTGGCGTTCCGTGCCGAAGCGGATTATCTGCGCAGCCTTGATGTGGTGTACGAACCGCACTCGTTTGACGTTGCTTTCGCTGGCACCGTGGCACAGCAAAACTTCAGCTTCGGTTACAGCCAGGAAGAGGGCAGGGTAAGTGTGCCGGCAGCATCGCTACAGAGCGGCGGCATCGTGATCGAAACCAGTGGCCCACAGCGCATCGCCAGCACGCTGAAACTGCCCGGTGAAGTGCAGATCAAGCATGACAGCCGCGCTCATATCGTGCCGCGTGTTGCCGGCGTGGCGATCGATGTGCGCTTCCCGCTTGGCGCCCACGTTCGCAAAGGAGAAGTGTTGCTGGTAATCGACAGCCGTGAACTGGCGGAACTCAAGAGCGCCTATCTGACCGCCTGGCAGCGCCTGCAATTGGCGACCGCGACCTATGAACGGGAAGCGCGGTTGTGGCAACAGAAAATCACCTCCGAGCAGGATTTCCTGTCGGCGCAGAAAGAAAAAGCCGAAAGCGAAATCACCCTGCGTGCCAGTAAACAAAGCTTGCTCGCACTCGGTGTCAGCGCCGATGTGCTGGCCAAACCGGAGCAGCTCGCGCAAGGCAGCCTGACCCGCTACGAATTGCGGGCGCCGTTCGCCGGCGTGGTGCTGAACCGTCACGCCAGCAACGGCGAAGCAGTGGCGGCTGATACCCCGGTGTATGAGATTGGCAATATCAGTGAAATGGAGGCTGAGATCAGTGTCTATGCCGACGATCTGGCAAAGGTCAAACCGGGCCAAAACGTCAAACTGCGCGCCGTCAATGGAGAAGGCGAAGCAGAAGGCAAAATCTTGACACTGAGCAGCACGGTTGCTGCCGGCAATCGTGCCGCTATTGCCCACGTCGAATTTGCCAACCCGGAACTGCGCTGGCGCGACGGCCAGTTCATCGAAGCCAACATTGTGCTCGATGAAGCCGAAGTGGCGGTCGCCGTGCGCAAAGAAGCGCTGCAAACGTTCCGCGACTGGACGGTGGTGTTCGCCCAGTACGGCGAACAATTCGAAGTGCGGCCGGTGACGCTCGGCCGTAGCGACAGCGAATTCGTCGAAATTGTCGAAGGCTTGCCGGCTGGCCAGAGCTATGCCGCCGTCAACGCGTTTGCGCTGAAAGCTGAGCTGGGCAAAGCCGGCGCCAGCCACGATCACTGAGCGGAGCCAGCCATGAAACAGATCACTGCCATCATTGCGCCGCATCGCTTGCATCAGGTGCTGGCGGCGCTGCGCGCGCTGCCGCATTTTCCCGGCTACACCCGACTCTCGGGCGACGGCGAAGGCCGCGGTCACGGTGCCGGCGGCGCTTACGTGCCGGACGAATCGATGATCGATCCGCATCCGCGCGAAATCCTGCTGATCGCCTGCCGCGATCAGGACACCGATTCGATCGCCGACGCCATCCGGGCCGCCAGTCATACCGGCCTGCGCGGTGACGGTCTGATCCTGATTGCTGATCTTGAACACGTCATCCGCATTCGCAGTGGCGATCGCGATGACGCCGCTGTCTGAGACGGCGCAAGGAGAACATTGTGTTTGATCGCCTTTTGCGTTTCTCCATCCACCAACGCTGGATGGTGCTGCTGGCGACGCTGGCCATGGCCGCGCTCGGCCTGTTCAGCTACCAGCAACTGCCGATTGATGCCGTACCCGACATCACCAACGTGCAGGTGCAAATCAATACCGAAGCCGCCGGTTACTCGCCGCTCGAAGCCGAGCAGCGGGTGACCTTTCCGGTCGAAACGGCCATCGCCGGTTTGCCCAATCTGGAATACACCCGCTCGCTGTCGCGTTATGGGCTGTCGCAAGTCACCGTTGTGTTCAAGGATGGCACCGACATTTACTTCGCCCGGCAACTGATCAATGAGCGCATTCAGGAAGTGCGCGACAAATTGCCGGCCGGCATCACGCCGACGCTCGGGCCCATCGCCAGCGGTCTCGGCGAAATTTATATGTACACGGTCGAGGCCAAACCCGGCGCACGGCAACCGGATGGCACGCCGTACGATGAAGTGGCGCTGCGTTCGATTCAGGACTGGATCATCAAACCGCAGCTGCGGCTGGTGCCCGGCGTCACCGAAGTCAATACCATCGGCGGTTACGAAAAGCAGTTTCTGGTCGCGCCCGAACCAGCCAAGCTGATCGCCTACGGCCTGACGCTGGACGACATCATCACCGCGCTCGAGCAGAACAATGCCAACGTCGGCGCCGGCTATATCGAGAAAAACGGCGAGCAGTATCTGATCCGCGCACCGGGTCAGGTCGCCGGTATCGATGAGCTCAGTCAGATCGTGCTCGGTAATCGTGACGGCACGCCGATTTACGTGCGTGATGTCGCGCAGGTCAGCATCGGCAAGGAACTGCGCACCGGCGCTGCCACCGAAAACGGCCGCGAGGTCGTGCTTGGCACCGTGTTCATGCTGCTCGGCGAAAACAGCCGGACCGTGTCGGAAGCTGTTGACGCCCGTATGACCGAGGTCAATCGCAGCCTGCCGGAAGGGGTGGTCGCAAAAACGGTTTACAACCGCACCAATCTGGTCGACGCCACGATCAGTACGGTGAAATCGAACCTGTTCGAAGGTGCCGTGCTGGTCATTGCCGTGCTGTTTGTTTTCCTCGGCAATATGCGCGCCGCACTGATCACCGCGATGATCATCCCGCTGTCGATGCTGTTCACAATGACCGGCATGGTGCAGCAGAAAGTCAGTGCCAACCTGATGAGCCTCGGCGCGCTCGACTTCGGCATCATTGTCGATGGCGCGGTCGTGATCGTCGAAAACGCCATCCGCCGCCTCGGCGAAGAACAGCACCGGCGAAAACGGCTACTGACCCGCGCCGAACGCTTCGAAGTGGTGTTCGATGCTTCGCAGGAAGCGCGCCGGGTGCTGCTGTTCGGTCAGCTGATCATCATGGTGGTGTACCTGCCGATTTTCACGCTGCAAGGTGTCGAAGGCAAAATGTTCAACCCGATGGCCTTTACCGTAGTGGCGGCGTTGATCGGCGCGATGATTCTGACCTTCACTTTTATTCCGGCGGCGATTGCCTTGTTTGTCACCGGCCCGGTGGAAGAAAAAGAAAACCGGATCATGGCCGCCGCCAAACGCCACTACGCGGTCGCGCTCGACTGGTCGCTCGGCCATCGCAGCAAAGTCATGATCGGTGCCGGCGTGCTGCTCCTGCTAACCGGCGGCTTGTTCTGGCGCATGGGCAGCGAGTTCATTCCCAGTCTGTACGAGGGCGATGTCGCGCTGCATGCACTGCGCATTCCCGGCACCTCATTGACACAGGCCGTGGAAATGCAGCATGCACTGGAAAAGAAAGTGCTGGAGCTGAAGGAAGTCGAGACGGTTTTCGCCAAGATCGGCACCGCCGAAGTGGCGACCGATCCGATGCCGCCCAGTGTCGCCGACAACTTCGTGATGATGAAGCCACGCGAGCAATGGCCGGACCCGGACAAAACGCCAGCCGAGTTTGTTGCCGAACTGCAGGCCAAGGTCGCGGAAGTGCCGGGCAACAATTACGAATTCACCCAACCGATCCAGATGCGCTTCAACGAACTGATCTCCGGCGTGCGTTCGGATGTGGCGGTGAAATTGTTCGGCGATGATTTGGATCAGTTGCTGACCACCGGCCAGGAGATCGCCGAAGTGCTGGAAAGCATTGCCGGTGCCGCCGACGTCAAGCTCGAACAGATCACCGGCCTGCCGGTACTGACCGTCAACATGAACCGCGACGCCATCGCCCGCTATGGCCTCAATGTCGCCGATGTCCAGCGCGCCGTTGCGGTGGCACTGGCCGGTCAGCACGCCGGTGAAGTGTTCGAAGGTGATCGCCGCTTTGAAGTGGTGGTGCGCCTGCCGGAAGTGCTGCGCAGCGATCTCGATGCGCTGCGCCGCTTGCCGCTGGCGCTGCCCGGCGACAGCGACGGCCGCTACCTGCCGCTGTCGGCCGTTGCCGAATTCGATCTGCAACCGGGTCCGAACCAGATCAGCCGCGAAAACGGCAAGCGCCGGGCAGTGATCACCGCCAACGTGCGCGGTCGCGATATCGGTTCGTTTGTCGCTGACGCCCAGTCCGCCATTGGCTCGCGGGTCGAGGTGCCGGCCGGTTATTGGCTCGGTTGGGGCGGCACGTTCGAGCAGTTGCAAAGTGCGACCAATCGCTTGTTGATTGTCGTGCCGGTTGCGCTGCTACTGATTTTTATTTTGCTCTATGCCGCGCTGGGTGATCTGAAAGACGGTTTGCTGGTGTTCACCGGCGTACCGTTTGCGCTGACCGGCGGCGTGCTCGCGCTGGCGTTGCGTGGGTTGCCGTTTTCGATCTCTGCCGGCGTCGGTTTTATCGCCTTGTCCGGCGTTGCGGTGCTGAACGGTTTGGTGATGGTGTCGTTCATTCGCCAGCTGCGCGCGGAAGGTTTGCCGCTGCAGCAGGCAGTTCGTGATGGTGCGCTGATCCGCCTGCGGCCGGTGTTGATGACGGCACTGGTGGCGTCGCTTGGCTTTGTGCCAATGGCGATCGCGCTTGGCATGGGTGCGGAAGTGCAGCGGCCGCTGGCAACTGCCGTCATCGGCGGCATCCTGTCGTCTACAGCGCTGACACTGTTCGTATTGCCAACGCTGTATGCCTGGGCGCATCAGCGGCATGCGCAGGCAGAGGCGCCGGAGGTGGAACGGGCCGCCGCGTTGCCTGTACAGATCCCTGAGCCGGAACAGCTTTCCCGTAGCTGACAATCTCGCCGTGTTGTGTTGTCCCCGGCGCGTCGGCTGTCCTGCCAGACGCCCCGGGGCGCCCGCAAATCTGGATGTTGTGGGGGAGACGATGGCTGACCGGCACTGGCTGTCGCAGGGCGTGCGTCATTGCCTGAACACCGAGGTGCTGGACCGCTGGCTGGCGCCGGCGCCGGGCGAAAGCCGTCTGGTGCTGATTGGCCGGCAGTTGCCGCGCGACTGGTTCGAACATGGCTTTGCCGCCTGCGCGGCTCCATAATGGCGGCCGTTCGCCGCTGCCTTCAGTCCGCAACCGGCCGCAACCCGGAAACCACCGCACAAACATGCCCAAAACTGCCGAACACAATCACGATCACTGCATACACAGCGCCCTGCTGGCGGCGGAGCGTCTGTGCAGCGAACGCGGTGCGCGCCTGACTGCGCAACGCCGCGAAGTGCTGGAGCTGGTCTGGCAGAGTCACAAGCCGGTCGGCGCCTACGAGCTGATGGATCTGATGCGCGGCAAAGTGCAGAAACCGGTGGCGCCGCCGACGGTGTACCGGGCGCTGGATTTCCTTATCGAGCAGGGGCTGGTGCACCGGCTGGCGAGCATCAATGCCTTCATCGGCTGCGTCAGCCCCGATCAGCATCACAGCGGTCAGTTCCTGATCTGCAAGCAATGCGGTTACACCACCGAACTGCCGGATCGCGCCGTTGCGGCGCAAATTGATCGCGAAGCCGAATTGCTCGGCTTCCGCGTTGAAGCACGGTTCATCGAAGTGGTCGGCCTGTGTCCGGCCTGCCAGCAGACGGCGGCGAACTGAGACGATGCGGGCGCACGCCGGCACACGCATGGTCGGGCTGCAGGCAGATGCTGCCGGCCAGACAGAAATCATCAGTCTGCAGCTGGACGACGACGAACTGCGGCTGCCGGTGCGCCGGCAGTCGCGCCGGACGCTGGCTTTGCATGTGTTGCGCGACGGCAGTTTTGAAGTGCGCGCGCCACAGCGTCTGCCGCTGTCGCTGGTGCGCAGTTTTGTCGAATCGCGCCGTGACTGGCTGAGCGAGCGGCGCGCGCATCAGGAGCAGGCGCCCGCAGCCGATCAACTCGCCTATCACGATGGCGCGTCGCACTGGTTTCTCGGCGAACAATGGCGACTGAAGCTGCTGGCGGCGACGCGCTGGTTTGCCAGCGTCGGCGACGGCGAGATCCGTCTGGCGACCGCCAAACTCGACGCCGACAGCGTCAGCAAGGCGCTGCAGCGCTTTTACCAGCGCGAAGCGGAATTGCGCCTGCCGGAGCGCCTGCGTTTCTGGCACCGGCAAATCTATCAGCGCGAAGCCGGCGAGCTGCGCCTGCGCGCCATGCGTTCGCGCTGGGGCAGTTGCGCCAGCGATGGCGTGATCACACTCAACACCAGTCTGCTGCGCGCGCCCTGGCCGGCCATCGACTATGTGATCGTGCACGAGCTCTGCCACCTGACCCATTTCAATCACGGCAAGCGCTTCGTCGCCATGATGAGCCGCGTGCTGCCCGACTGGCAGGCGCGGCGCGCCTTGCTGAAACAGCCCTGCGGCTTCTGACTCTTTCTGCCGTCGGCAGGGCAAATCGCCTGCGCGCTGACGCTTTCATGCGCTATGTTTCGACATCCGCGACACCGGCTGGTCAGCCGGCGCTCAGCCCGTGCGGACGATGGACCGGACAGACGCGATGCGCCCGCTGCGCACGCCGGGGAGATCATGCATGAGTTACGAATACGGCAGTCGCGGCCAGATGCAGTTGCCGAATCCGGCCCGCGTGGAAAACCTGTTCTTCTTTGCCACCGGCGGCCTGCTTGTTGCCACCGGCATCTGGCTGCTGTTCATGGCGCGCGGCGAACTGACCGCCGGACGTTTTCCGGCGCCGGTGGTGCTGGCCGTGATCCTGGCCGTGGTCCTGGTCACGGCGGGGCTGACTTACTGCGCGAAAGCCTTCAGCCAGTTGCGGTTTTTCTTTGGCCGTGAGCGCCCCGGTGACGTGGTGGCTGGTGGAAAGGACGGGCTCAGCGCCCGTGGGCTCAGTGAAGTGCTGCGCCAGCAGGCGCTGGTCTACAAGGAACCGACAGGGGCTTTCAACGGATTGTTGTACAGCATCATTCCGCAGCTCATTTATTCACCCGGCATAGTCCAGTTTTATGCTCAACACTTTTTCCGCCTGACCATTACGTTCACGGTGTTGTTGCTGACGCTTTCACTGGCGCTGTTCCTGACACCGGGCGACTCCGCCGTGCGCGACTGGGTCGGCTGGTCCTTTCTGGTTTACGGGCTGCTGCATATCCGCAGCGCCCTGCACACGTCCACCGCGCTGTCGCGGATGTTTGGTGTCAGTAACGACGGCAGCATGACCATCGGCACCTTCGTCCTGTTGCTGGCCTTCGCCGTCATCGGCCCGGTGCTGCTGGCCATGGCGGGCAGCGGTTTGCCGGTGATCCCCGACTATCTGTCGCCGTTTCCGCATGTGTATCTGCTGCTGATCACCGGGCTGGTGATCTTCGCGCTGTTTTTCGCGTCGCTTATGGCGCAAACCCGCGATCCGCCGGACACCTCCGTCAGTTGCGTGCAGCAGGCCTGGAGCCTGCACTGCGCGCCGGCGCAGGTGATGGCGGAACTGGAGCGCATGCAGCAGGAAATGTGGGAGCTCGGCATTCCCAACCGGCGTTATCTGAAAACCGAACCGGTTGTCGATATCAATCAGCGCAGCGGCAGTTTTGCCGGTGAATTGATGGAAGAAACCCAACCGCTGCCGCTGTCGCAAAACCAGATCTCGTTCGCGTCGGCGTTTGCTGATCGCCGCCAGCGCTGGCTGGTGCTGCTCAATGTCGTCGGCACGCTGCTCTGGGCGGCAGTCGCCATCAGTGTCGTGCTGTGGTTGTCGCGCTGGCTGGGCGGCAACATCCAGCCCTCGCTGGCCATGTACGGCGCGCTGTTCGCGCTGCTCGGCCTCAGCGCCCACAACGCCGCGCATCTGCTCTGGCATCGTTTTGATTTCCGTTCCCGGCTGCTGTGGCTGGAACTGCAGGGCCAGTATGTGAGTGCGGCGATGGATCACGGCAACCTGCTTACCGGGCAAGTGAAAACCTCCAGCACGGTGACCAAGATTGAAGGCATGACCTACCGGCTGTGGATGGCAGAAGTGGAGAGCGTGTCTTTCGGCAAGGACGGCGCGCGGCAAATTCTTTCGCTGCGCGGTGTGCCGGAGCTGGCCAACACCATCACCACCAAACTGCGCAAATTTGCCGATGAACATGCGCTGACGCTGGCGCCAACTTCAAGCGCGGATCGCGAGCGGCACAATGTCTTGCAGCAGATGAATGCCGGTACGCCCATCGCTGCGCCGGCGATGATGCCGGCGCTGGCGGCAGGTGTGTTCAATGCTCCCGGCGCGGCGCCGGAACAAGCAGGGGCATCGTCGGTATCCGCGCACACGCAGGGGGCTGACGCCGGGACAGCACACGCCGGTGCACACACAACGGCGCATGCATCAACACATGCATCAACACATGCAACAACGCATACAGCAACACATGCAACGACAGCACACGGCAACACCGCCGGTTTGCGCAACACCTGTCTGAGTTGTCAGTCGCCGATAGTCGCCACGCAACGTTTCTGCGCCAATTGTGGTGCGCCGGTTACGCCCGCCTGAACAGGCATGACAGCGGCAAGTTTTTGCCGCTGTCATGCACGAAATGTGCGCTGTTGCACCGCGTCGGTGGTTTATTTTTCCGCTCGTCCGTCGATGTCTTGTCCGCGGCATGTACGGGTGTTATAACGCCGGCCAGCTCACTTTTTGTTCACTGTGACGCGGCAAGCAGCTGCGTCCTTTTCTTTTCCGCTGGGGACCCGTCATGGATGTGTCGGTTGCCGCGCCCGTCGTCCTGGACGCTGTAACGACGCGCGCGAGTCTGGTACGTGAGTACCTTTCTGGTTTCTATCCGGCAGCGCGCGGTTTTGCGCAGTGCCCGGCTGAACCGGCAAAGCTGCCTGCCAACACCGATTCCCTGTTCATCGCTTCCGATTTGCTCAGCGCCGACATGCCGGCGTGGATCGCCGTGCTGCGTCACCAGCGGCCCGGTTTGCCGATCTTTGGTTACGGTCCGCGCAGCGACGCTGTCGTGGCGGTCGAGATTCTGCGCGCCGGTGCCGATGACTGGCTGTGGTTCGATGCCGAGACCGATCTCGGTCACTGGCCGCTGCAAATCAATCGTGTCCGCCAGCGCCGCGCCCAGACGGTGCAGTTGCAAGCTGGCGGTGTCGCCGCAGACGCATTCGAACATCTGCCTGACGCCGTGTTTGGCATCGATAGTCAGGGCCGTGTCGAATTGCTCAATGCCGCCGCGCGGCGTTTGCTTGGCGTTCAGGATCACCATCCGCTCGGCAGCAGTCTTGCCCAGTTGTGGCCGGCCCTGCAGGGCGCCGTCGCGGCGATCGCCGATGACGCCGAACGCACGTTGGCGCTGGTGACGCCGCGCGGTCAGCGCCAGCATCTGGCCTTGCGCCGTGCAGCGCTCGGACAGCTCACCCTGATCAGCCTGCGCGATGTCAGCGCCCAGCAACAACTGGAGCAGCGGCTGCGGTTTCGCATTGCCCTGGAAGAGCGCATCACCCGCCTGTCCACCGGCTTCATTACCCTGCCGCCGGAAGCGATCCGCCAGAGCATCGACAAAGCGGTGGCCGATCTTGGCCAGCTGTGCAATGTCCAGCGTTGCTATGTCGGCGAATATCACGACCACGACGACACGGTGAGCGTCAGTTTTGAATGGTGCGTGGACGATGTGCGCGCGCATCGCGAGGCGATCCAGAACGAACCGGTTGCCCAACTGGCGAATTTCCACAACAGCCTGCGCCGCAACGGCGTTGTCCATGTACCGTCACTGGCGCGCCTGCCGCTGGCCTGGAATGCCGAGCGGCATTTCCTCGCCCGTGAAGGCATTGATGCGTTGCTGCAGGTGCCGATGAAGGTCGGTCGCAAGGTGATTGGCTACATCGGATTTGATGCCGTCGGCGCGCCGCGCGCCTGGCACGACGACGAGATCAGTGCACTGCGCATGGCCGCCGTCGCCATTGCCCACGGCCTGACCCGCGTGCAGCGCGAAGATGAATTGCAGCGCACCCATGCCAAGCTGTCGGAAGTCAATCAGCAGCTCAGCCAGCAGGCGCGTGAAGATGCGCTGACGCGCATTCCCAACCGTCGCCATTTTGATGACATGTTCCGGCGCGAACACCGCCGTGCGCTGCGCGAGCGGCGGCCGTTTGCCGTGCTGCTGTGTGATGTCGACAATTTCAAGGCTTACAACGATCACTACGGCCATCTGGCCGGTGATCAATGTCTGGCGGCGGTTGCGCAAACGCTGCAGGAGTGTTTCCAGCGCGGCGGCGATGTCTGCGCGCGTTTCGGCGGTGAAGAATTCGCCATGCTGTTGCCCGGCCACACGCTGAGTCAGGGCTTGCAGGCGGCCGAGCGCGCCCGCGAAGCCATCGCCGCGCTCGCCCGTCCGCATGCCAAGGGCGTCGACGGCATTGTCACGGTCAGCTTCGGCGTGGCCGCGTTTGAACCGGCGTTCCGGCTCGGCGTTGATGCGCTGCTCAATTGCGCTGATCAGGCGCTCTATCAGGCCAAGGATCAGGGCCGCAATTGCAGCCGCGCTTTCCTGCTGTCTCCTGAAGCGGCGCGCGAGCGGCTGAGCATTGTTTCCTGAGGTTTGTTTCCTGATCGTTGTTTCCTGGGAATTTTTTCCTGATCAACGATTCCGGATCGACATTTCCTGATCAACGTTCCTGAACGACGTTTCCGGTCATCGTCTCCTGATCATTGCGGCCCGCATCGGCCTACAGGAAAACAGCAACGTGAGTACACAAGGCCCGGCATCTGCCGGGCCTTGTGCATTTCATCAGCGCTGCAAGCGGTAACAAGCCCGCCCGGAACGGAACCGGCGCACATTGTCAGCGCCGGCGTTTCGCGTACACTCGCGCGCCGTTGGTTTCCCCGACGGTTTTGTCTGTTCGTGTCCGCCGTTGTCCGGTCTTGCTGCCGGATCAGGAGCCTGTCATGCATATTCTGAAATCCTCCACACTGATACTCGCTGCGCTGGCGCTGACTGCCTGCACGGTCAATCCCTACACCGGTGAAAAAGAGACCAGCAAGGCAGTCAAATACGGCGCGGCCGCGGCGGTGACCTGCGGCATCATCGGCTCGAACAAGAATCGCGAAACAGCAGGCAAAGCCGCGCTCGGCTGCGGCGCCATCGGTGCCGGTGTCGGCGCCTACATGGATTATCAGGAAGCATTGCTGCGTCAGGAGCTGGAAGGCAGCGGCGTGCGCGTGCAGCGCATCGGTGATCAGATCAAGCTGGTCATGCCCGGCAACATCACTTTTGCCACGGACAGCGCCGACATCAGCGATGGTTTTTACAGCACCCTGAACGCGGTCTCGAAAGTGCTGGCCAAATATGTCGACACGACGCTGATCGTGTCCGGTCATACCGACAGCACCGGCAAGGATGACTACAACCGCGATTTGTCCAAGCGTCGCGCGCAAAGCGTGGCCAGCTATCTGCGCGCTCAGGGCGTGACCGCGTCGCGCTTGTCGTCGCGTGGTTATGGCAGCGCGATGCCGGTGGCCAGCAACCAGAATGAAAGCGGTCGCGCACAGAATCGCCGCGTGGAACTGGATCTGGTGCCGCGCAACGGTTGAGCGCGCGCATCTGTTGTGGAGTCAGATCCGGTGCTTGTCGTGGCCGCTGTGGCTGCGTCACCATCAACTATCTGAAAGCGGGGCAGGGCGGTGCAGGACATGAATACGGATCAGCAGGTGGGTGCGCCGGTTGCGGCTGGCGGCATGTCGGCAGCGCCGGCCGTTGATCGCGAACACGTCACCGCCGATGCGCTGATCGTGGCGCCGGAACTGCTCGGTTTGCCGCTGGCCAGTCCGCGTCAGCGGGCAGCAGCGTTTGCCGTCGACTGGATGCTGATCAGTGCCATGTCCTCACTGGCCAGCTGGCTGCTGGCACCGGTTCTGGCGTTGCTCGCCGCCGCCCTGTGGCTGCATCCGCAAAGCGGAGTGCCGCAGAAAGGTGCGCGCATTGCCGCCGTGCTGATGCTGTTGCTGGCGGTCGCGTTTGGCTGGAGCGAGCTGCGTCCGGCGCTGGCGCCGGAAACGCCCGCCGCTCCGGCCAGCACGTCTCCCGCGACATCTTTGCCCAAGGCCATTGAAGCGATCACGGACGCGGTGGCGAAACCGCGCAGCAAATCAATCAGCGAATCGGCCGACGGCCCGGACACGGAACAACTGCAACTCGCCGCATTGCAGGCGCGTAACAGCGAACTTGAACGCGAAAATCGCGCCCTGCGTGATCGCGGCTTTGCGCTGACCGAAGCGTTTGAAAAAATCGCCGACGAACTGGGCACGGCCACCTGGGCGGCGCTGTATTTCACCTTGTTCACCGCGCTGTGGCAGGGCTGCACGCCGGGCAAACGCCTGTTCGGTACGCGCGTACTGCGCCTGAACGGTCAAGCGATCACGCTCTGGGAAAGTTTCGGGCGCTATGGCGGCTACGCTGCCGGCCTGGCGACCGGACTTCTTGGCTTTGCCCAAGTCGGATGGGACGGCAATCGTCAGGCCATACACGACAAGATCTCGGCGACCGTGGTGATCAATACCCGCGCCAGCGCGCGCTGACCTTGGTCGTGTTCGTCGCGATGCTTGCGCTTCGCCGGCCGCAATTCCGCTGAATCCGCATCGCGACTATCCGCCAACATCGGGCCGCGCCGGCTGTCTTCGCCTGCGCATGGTGTGAAAACCCGTCCGCCAGTTCATATTGCATTGCAGCAGTGAAAACTCACATGCGGCTTTCCCTGCCGCTGAAGCGGCGATTTGTCCGGAACCGCCGCTGAACGACAAACTTCTTAACACTTCCTGCGCATTTGCCGTGCAGGCATCGGCGATGGCCGGTGCTAGCTTACCGGCTCGCGACCCGGCGAGGTGACCGGCGCGCAGGAGACAGGAATGGAACGACGAGATTTCATCAAGTGGTCCGGCATCGGCATGGGCTCGCTCATGCTGCCGGTCATGGGGCGCGCCATCGCCGCCGAAGAACTGTACAAGCCTTTTCCGCTGGCGCAGAAAAAACTGCTCGCCGATGCCGCGCTCGATGCGGCGAAGAAATCCGGCGCGAGTTACTGCGATGTGCGGATTGGCCGCTATCTGCAGCAGTTCATTGTCACCCGCGAAGCCATGGTCCAGAACGTCACCAACACCGAATCGACCGGTGTCGGTGTGCGCGTGATCGCCAATGGTTGCTACGGTTTCGTTGCCACCAACCAGCTGACCCCGGAAGCCGTCGCCAATGCGGCGCGTCAGGCAGTGGCCATCGCCAAGGCCAACAGCAAACTGATCAGCGAGCCGGTGCGCCTGGCCGAGCAAAAAGGTTTTGGAGAAGTGTCGTGGGCGACGCCGATCCGCAAAGACTGGCGCAAAGTGCCGGTGAAAGAAAAAACCGATCTGCTGCTCGCCGCCAATGCTGCCGGCATGAAAGCCGGCGCGTCGTTCATGAACTCCATGCTGTTCCAGGTCAACCAGCAGAAATACTTTGCATCCACTGACGGTTCTTACATCGATCAGGATGTGCACCGTTTGTGGAGCCCGATGACGGCGACCGCCGTTGACAAGGAAACCGGAAAATTCCGCACCCGCGCCGGTCTCAGTTCGCCGGTCGGCATGGGCTACGAATATTTCGATGCGCTGCCGGAAGACAAACTGCAGGCCGCTGGCGGCGTCACCACGCTGTACCGCAACACTTACGATTTGCTGGAAGACGCCGCTGCAGCTGCGCGTCACGCCAAAGAAAAACTCACCGCCAAATCGGTGGCACCGGGCAAATATGATCTGGCGCTGTCACCGGAACACATGTGGCTGACCATCCACGAATCAGTCGGTCACCCGCTGGAACTGGATCGCGTGCTGGGCTACGAGGCGAACTACGCCGGCACCAGTTTCGCGACCATGGACAAGTGGCAAACGAAGAAATTCAAGTACGGCTCCGACATCGTCAACCTGTATGCCGACCGCACCGAACCGGGCACGCTGGGTGCCATCGGTTACGACGACGAAGGCGTGCCGGCCAAACGCTGGGATCTGGTCAAGGACGGCATTCTGGTCAACTACCAGGCGGTGCGCGATCAGGTACACATGCTCGGCGAAAAAGCCTCGCACGGCTGCAGCTATGCCGACTCCTGGAGCAGCGTGCAATTCCAGCGCATGCCCAATGTGTCGCTGGCCGCCGGCAAGAAAGACATGACGCCTGACGAACTGATCAAGGGCATCGAGAAAGGCATCTACATCGTTGGTGCCGGATCGTTCTCCATCGATCAGCAGCGCTACAACTTCCAGTTTGGTGGTCAGCTGTTCTACGAGATCAAGGACGGCAAAATCGCCGGCATGCTCGAAGATGTCGCCTATCAGGCCAACACCCAGGACTTCTGGAATGCCTGCACCGCGGTCTGCGACAAGCGTGACTGGCGCACCGGTGGTTCGTTCTTTGACGGCAAAGGCCAGCCCGGTCAGGTCAGCGCGGTATCGCACGGCTCCTCGACCTCGCGTTTCAATGGCATCAATGTCATCAACACCGCCCGCAAGATTGGCTAACGGACAGGAGCAATAACAATGACCATGATGACTGAGGCCGGTGCCAAGAAAATTCTCGACAAGGCGCTGAGTTTCTCCAAAGCCGACGAGATGACCGTGATCCTGAACGGCGGTCGTGAAGGCAATATCCGTTTCGCCCGCAATACGGTTTCCACCAGCGGTGAAGTGCTGGATCTGAATCTGGTGATCACTGTGGCCTTCGGCAAGCGTGAAGGCACGGTCACCGTCAACGAGCTGGATGACGCCTCCATTGAAGCTGCCGTCCGCCGTGCCGAAGAGCTGGCAAAGCTGGCGCCGGAAAATCCCGAGCGCATGCCGATCATCGGCAAGCAGGAATACAAACCGAGCAAAACCTTCTCCGACAACACGGCCGCGATCACGCCCGAGCAACGCGCCAAGGCGGCGATGGATGCCATCGAACCCTGCCGCAAAGGCGGACTGGTGGCGGCCGGTTTCTGGCAGGACAACGCCGGCTTCATTGCCCGTGCTGATTCGAAAGGCCAGTTCGCCTACGCGCGGACATCGGGCGTCGATTTCACCTGCACCGTGCGGACTGAAGACGGTCGTGGTTCCGGCTGGGTGTCGAAAAATGTCGATGACGTGAAAAATCTAGACACTGCAAAAAGCGCTGCCATTGCTGTTACCAAGGCGCGCGATTCGGTCGATGCCAAAGCACTGGAACCGGGCCGCTACACCGTGATCCTTGAGCCGTCTGCGGCCGCTGGCATCATCAATTTCCTGGTGTTTGGCATGGATGCACGCGCCGCCGATGAAGGCCGCTCGTTCATGTCCAAGAAAGGCGGTGGCAATCGTCTGGGCGAAAAATTCTTCGACGAACGTGTCAACATCCACAGCGATCCGTGGCATCCCGATGTGCCGGTGCTGCCCTGGGATGGTCAGGGCATGGCGCGCGAGAAGATCGACATCGTCAAGAATGGTGTCGTCAATTATCTGCAGTACTCGCGTTACTGGGCCGAGCAGAAGAAAGTCGCGTCCCGCGCGGCGCCCGGCAACCTGATCATGGCCGGTGGCAAATCCAGTCTCGAGGACATGATCAAGTCAACCAAAAAGGGCATCCTCGTCACCCGCACCTGGTATCTGCGCATGGTTGATCCGCAATCGGTGTTGATCACCGGCCTGACCCGCGACGGCACGTTCTACATCGAAAACGGCAAGATCATGTATCCGGTGAAGAACTTCCGCTTCAACGAAAGCCCGGTGACCATGCTCAACAACATCGAAGAGCTGGGAAAAACCGAGCGCATCGCCGGCGATGAAGCAGCGATGATCATGATGATCCCGCCGATGAAGATCCGCGACTTCAACTTCACGTCGCTGTCAGACGCCGTGTGATCGCGATCTGAACAGGCAAGACGTGGCAGGATGCCGCGACACGGAAACGTGAAAACGGCAACAAGGAAATGCCCGCTCTGGCGGGCATTTCCTTGTCTGCACGGCAAGCAGATCGTACAGGCGGTGAATCAAAAGGGTGCGCGCCGGAATGTCGGCATTTGACTTCTATTTCACGCGATTGATCTACGAATCCGGTGACTGGGATGTGGATCAGCGCATGCCGAGCAATATCCTGCACACGCTGGTGCAGTACACGACGCTGCGTGTCGATCCGGTGGAGCGCATCGTTGCGCTGCGTGATCCGGCCATGCTGGAAGCGCCGTTCTGCTATCTCGCCGGTCATCGCGTGGTCGCCCTGACGGCAGACGAGAAACGCAATCTCGAACGCTATGTGAAGCGCGGCGGCTTTCTGTTTGTTGATGACTGCAATCACGACATCGACGGCGCGTTTGCCAAGTCATTCGAGGCTGAGATGGCCGGCATTTTCGGAGCCGAAGCGCTGCACAAACTGCCCAATGATCACGCGCTGTACAGCAGCTTCTTCCGTTTTGACGGCCCGCCCGCCAGCAGTGTCGAACTGAATGGCTGGGGCGACGATCTGGTGCACGACTACCTGAAAGGCATCGTTGTCAACGGCCGCGTGGCGCTGCTTTACAGCAACAAGGATTACGGTTGCGAATGGGACTACGACTTTCGCAACAAACGCTGGCAGGCGGAGGACAACACCCGCTTTGCCGTCAACATCATCATGTATGCACTGGGCGCCTGAGGCTGGCACCTGCATGCGGAACGTGAATTGAAGGGGAGTGCGACGTGAACTGGACTGAGCAGGATGTCGCCGAAATTGGCGGACAGTTGCAGACGCTGCGGGACAGTATTGCCCGGGTCATCGTTGGCCAGCACGACGTTGTCGAACAGGTGCTTACCGGTTTGCTCGCCGGCGGTCACGTGCTGCTTGAAGGCGTGCCCGGCCTCGGCAAAACGCTGCTGGTGCGGACGCTGGCCGAGGCCTTGTCGCTGCAGTTCAATCGCATCCAGTTCACACCGGACCTGATGCCGGCGGACATTCTCGGCACGGAAATTCTTGAAGAGGAACACGGCAGCAATCGCCGAGTATTCAAGTTTCAGCCGGGACCGATTTTCACCCAGTTGCTGCTCGCCGACGAGATCAACCGCACGCCGCCGAAAACCCAGAGCGCCCTGCTCGAAGCCATGCAGGAACGTGCGGTGACGGTGGCCGGACAGCAACGCAAATTGCCGCAACCGTTCTTTGTGCTGGCGACGCAGAATCCGGTCGAGCAGGCCGGTACCTATCCGCTGCCGGAAGCGCAGCTGGATCGTTTCCTGCTCAACATCGTGCTCGATTATCCCGACGAGCAGGAAGAGATCCGCATCCTCACCCAGACCACGGCGCAGATTGCCGCCGCAGTGACGCCGGTGGTTGACGCCGTGACCGTGCAGCGCTGGCAACAATTGACACGCGACATTCTGGTTGCTGATCGCCTGGTGCATTACGCCGCGCAACTGGTGCGCGCGACGCGTCCGGCGCAAACGTCGCTGCCGCGCATCCGCGACTATCTGGCCTGGGGCGCCGGTCCGCGTGCCGGCCAATCACTGTTGCTGGCCGCCAAGGCGCGCGCGTTGTTGCAGGGCCGGCTGGCGGTAACGCGCGAGGATTTGCGCGCCATGCTGGCGCCGGTTTTGCGCCATCGCGTGATCCTGCAATTCCAGGCCGAGGCTGACGGTGTGCGCTTTGCCGATCTGCTCAATGATCTGCTGTCGTTGCCGATGCCGGATTGAGCTTGAATATGTCCGCTGTGGATCTGATCACGCCTGAGCTGCTGGCGCGCCTGCGCCCGCACAGTCTGCCGCTGCGCCGGCCGGCGACGGGCGCGAGTTATGGTGTGCACGCCGGACGTCAGCGCGGCAGCGGTGTGGCGTTCAATGAATACCGTTTGTACGCCGCCGGAGATGATCCGAAACGCGTCGACTGGAAAGTGGTGGCGCGCAGTGATCGCTATTACGTGCGCGAAGCCGAACGCGACAGCACCACGCCGGTGTGGTTGCTGCTCGATGATTCCGCATCGATGGATGAATGCGGCGAGAAGCAGATCAGCAAGCGACGCTGGTCGGCGGCGTTCCTTGCCGGTATTGCCGCGATGGCGATCCGTCAGGGTGACGCCGTTGGTGCAGCGGCGCTGTCGTCGCAGCTGAGCCTGCGTTTGCCGCAGCGTGGCCAGCGACAACTGTCATCGCTATGCCAGTTGCTGCGCGAACGCAGTGCCGATCTGGCGACACGCTTGCCGGGAAGCGCGGTGGCCGATACAGGCACGCCACATGGTGAATCACTTGGTTTGCCCGACGCCCGTTTGGCCACGGCGCTGACCCAGCGCATGCGTTTGCCGGGGCTGGTGATTTTTGTTTCCGATTTTCTTGATCAGCGTGCGCGTGACTGGCTCAGTTTATTGCATGCCCAGCGCCACGATGTACTGGCGGTGTGCACCAGTACTGCGCGCGAGCGGGCACTCGACTGGCCGGACCCGGTCTGGTTGCGTGGCCGCGAAGGCGAAGCACCGCGACTGATCCCGGTTGCGCGTTTGCGCCCCGGTTATCTGCAGCAGCGCGAAACGCATTTCGCGACCCTGCACCGGTTTTGTCGCCAGCGCGGCGTGCAATGGCTGGACGTCGATCCGGATCAGGGCATTGAAGCCAGCGTGTTGCAGATGCTGGCGCTGCGTCGTGGTGGCGTGCCCCGATGAGCGCTGCGTTGAACGCTTCCCTGATCTGGCTTGCGCCGTCGGCGCTCTGGTGGCTGCTGGCGCTGGCCGTGCCGATACTGGTGCACTGGCTGGCGCACAAGCGCAAGCGCACGCAGGCGTTTGCCGCGATTGCACTGATCCCGGATTCGGACAATCAGGCCTCGGTCTGGGAACGCTGGCGTGATCGCTTGTTGCTGTTGCTGCGTCTGTTGCTTATCACGGCGCTGGTGCTGGCGCTGGCAGCGCCGCAGTGGCGTGAAGAGGTGCTGCGCAGTAAAACACTGAAAGCGCGCTTTGCGCTGCCGGCGTCAGCGGATGTCGCAGCGCTGCAGCTTTGTGACGACGGACGTCTGCAAACAGAAAGTTGTCCGGCACCCGTGCAGGGGCTGTGGAGTGCGCTGCAAAGGCTGGCAACGCAGCAACCGGATTTGGCGACGCTGGAACTGCAAGTGCCGGCTGGCGCCATCGCGCTGGATGTCTGGCGTCCGGTGTTGCCGTTTGCAGTGAAATTTGAATTTGTCGGCGAAACGGCAGTGCAGCCTGAGTCAAATTCGTTCTTGCTGACCGTAGCCGGCGCCGGCAGCGCGTGGCAGCAGCAAATCCAGAACTGGAAACAGTCGGATCTGCGCTGGCAGTTTTCCGATACGGCACCGCTGATTGCCTTTGCCGGCAGTGCGGTGCAGACGACAGATGCGCGCGTAGTGTGGCATGCGCAGCCGGCAACCGAGCCGCCGGACTTGCATTGGCAGGAGCGGGTGGTGCGCGAGCAAACACTGCAATACGCCACGCTTCGTACAAGCGATGCGAGAGCCTCACAACTGCATGTGCGCGTGCCGGATCGCCTGCCGGACGACATGCCGGAGCGCTGGCGTGCGGTGCTGTCGCTGAGTCTGCAATGGCTGGCACCGCGGCCTTTGCCGGCGCTGGTTGGTCAGGCCGGTGATGTCGCCGTGGCGACTGAAGCAGCGCCCGGCCGCCGGGAAACTGATTTGCAGAACTGGTTGTGGTTGCTCGCTGCATTGCTGCTGGTACTGGAACGGGGAGTCAGTGGTGGCCGTCGCTGATCCGCGCGCGCAGTTGTTGCGCATTTCCCTGTTGCGACATGGCGGATTGCTCGCCGTGCATCTTGCAGCGGTGTTTGCCGTTGCGGCGTTGAGTGCTGCGTCGGCGACAACGCTGGCGATACTGTCTGCGTACATGATTCTGCTGGCGCTGTTCTGGATGGTGCGCGCACGACAGCAAGTGCTGCGCCGCTGGACGCTGTGGCTGGATGATGGTCTGGCTGCGTTGCAGGACAGTGCCAGCCTGCTGCGTGATTCTGTTCGGGCAGATGAATCTGCCGCCCCAGCGCTGGAAAGCCTGCAGCGCCAGCGTGTGTTGCAACAGCTCGCCGCCCGCAGCTCGCTTGCGCAGGTGGTGCCCTGGCCGCAATGGCATCAATTGACCTTGCTGTGCGCCGTGCCGGTATTGCTGATGGTGTTGATGCTGGTTGCGCAAAGGCAACACGCGACGCAGGACAGTCCGGCGTCGCAAGGTGTCGGCAGTCCTCACGCAGAACGCACGTTCAGCATCGAAGCACAACCGCCGGCCTACACCGGACTTGATGTGATCCGCGTCAGCGAGGCGGACATGGAATTGCCGGCCGACAGTGTGATGCGCGTTTGTGAGCTGGGTGAACCGCCAACACGCCGCGCCTGGTACTGGCAGGCGAGCGATGGTGAACGTCATGCACCGGATGAAAACGCTTGCCTGCAGGTGCCGCTCAGTCACGCCCGTGACTGGGTGATTGCCGACGAGAGCGGCGCCACGCTGCGTGCCGGTCGCTGGCGTTTGCTGCGCGACAAGGCGCCGCAAATCCGCATCAACTTGCCGGCCGACGACGTGCTGCTGATCAACAGTGCGCAGCAGTCAATCAGCATTGATATTGCGGTTGATGATGACTACGGCATCGGCACTGCCGCGCTGCATCTGACTCTGGCGCGCGGCAGTGGTGAAAACGTCCGTTTCAGTGATCGTGAACAGCCCTTGCCGGCATCGGAAAATCCCAAACAACGCTTGCTGAAAACGCAATGGACTGCGCAGAAATTTGCCATGGAAGCGGGTGATGAACTGTATTTCCACGTCACGGCGCGCGACAACCGTACACCGCTGGCGCAGCAAAGCCGTTCGCGCACCGTGATCCTGCGCTGGCCGGCACCGGAGCAAGCCGGTGTTGAAGGCGCGACCCTGCCGTCGCGCACCTTGCCGGCACAGTTCCGCAGCCAGCGCCAGATCATTCTCGACACCGAACAGTTGATCCGTGAGCGCGCGTCGCTGGATGCGGAAACCTTCCGGCAACGCGCCCAGGCCATAGCCGAAGATCAGGCCATCCTGCGTTTGCGTTACGGCGAATTTCTCGGTGAAGAATCCGGCTGGCTGGAGAGTGCCGGACACGCGGTGGCGCCGAATCCGGAAATGGCTGCAGCGAATTCTGAATCGTCTGCTGAAGCGCACGCCGAAGGCGACGGGCATGAACATGGCGACGAGGCCGGTCACGCTCACGCGCCGGCATCTACTGCCGGCAACGCCCGTGAAGCGGTGGTGGCGACCATGGCGCAATTTGGTCACACGCACGACGAAAGTGAAAACGCCACGCTGTATGACGAGGCCACCAAGGCCATCCTGCGTCGGGCGCTGGCAGCCATGTGGAAAGCGGAGGGCGGTTTGCGCGTGGCTGAACCGGAGCAGGCCTTGCCGCACGAATACGCGGCGCTGGAGGCGATAAAAACCCTGCAGCAAGCCGAACGACTTTATTTGCATCGCACCGCATTCACACCGCCACCGATGGATGAATCGATGCGCTTCAGTGGCGAACTGCCGAAAACCTTCCAGCCGCGCGTCCAGCGCCGGCCGGATGCCGCCGGACAACAGGACTTGTCGCGCTGGTTGCAGCGTTTGCAAACGCAAGCCCTGCGTGCATGGTCGCCGGAAGAGCGGCAGGCGTTGACGCTGTTCCTGCGTGCGCAACTCGATGAAGTCGTGGCACTGGATGCGCTGCGTGATTTGAATCGCGCACTCGGCGATTGCGAAGATTGTCAGGACGCGCTGCTCGCCCGTCTCGAACCGCTGTTGCCGGAGCCGGTGCCGGCACCACGAGCGGAGCGCGCGCAATGAATCTGCCGGATCTGGTTTTGCTCGCCGCACTTGGTGCCGTGTTGCTGCTGGCCTGGCGTCAGCAGCGCTGGCGTCGTCCGGTGCGCTGGCTGTGGCTGCCGGCCTGTGCGGCCTTGTGGTGTCTGGCGCATCCACCGTCCTGGCCGTTTGCGCGCAGCGTGGAAAAGTTTCTGCCCGCTGAATGGCGTTCCGCGTCGCAAACAACACTGCGTGCCGGCATGCAAAGCGCAACTGAAAATGCGCTGGCAAGTGAAGCGCTACGCGATTGGCAGCAGTGGCGGGATGCAGCGCAGCCGCGTCTCGTGGGCGCCGGCATGCCGGAAATTTTCTGGCAGTACGCCGAGGCGCGCGCCTTTGACTGGCAGGCTCCGGACATGCACTGGATCGACGCGCCGGCACGGATACAGCTCGGCGATGCCTGGATTTTGCGTTTGCGGCACACCGATGCACCGACAGCAGTAACGGCGCGGCAATTGCGCGTGCGTGATCGCGCCGGCGCCATCGTGGCCGAAACGCGGAAGACGGATGAAAATGCAACGGCAGTGTCTACCGCGGAGCCGGTTCCCAACGCTGCTGCAAATGCAGAGGCGGCAACACCAGAGGCAACAACACCAGAAAGACCATCAGAAGAACAACTACAGCTCACGCTGGTGCCGCGTCGCGCCGGCTTGCAGATGTACCGTGCCGAATGGCTGGACGCCTCGGGGCAGGTGCTGGGCGAGCAGATATTGCCGCTGGAGGTAGAGGCGCCGCAGATGCTCGGCATCAGCGGCGAATTCTCCGCGCCGTCATTTGAACAACGGGCGCTGCGCGAATGGCTGAATGCTGCCGGCATGGATTGGCGTTTTCATTCTCGCACCGGCCGCGACGCTCAGCGTCAGGAACAGCGGCAGGAGACTTCCTTGCCGCAGCAACTGCGCATCGTTGATGCGCGGCGCTGGCTGGACGCGGATGCCCGCGAGCGTGCGCTGTGGTTGTCGGATACGGCAAACGGTAACGGCCTCATCATCACTGCCGACGGCAGCGAAAACGATGCCGCGCAGCGCCAGCGTTTGCAGCAAACACTGGGCATGGATGTGCATGGCGCCGAATGGCAGGCCGCGGATACGGAACTGGTTGTGCTGACGGAGGAGGGCCGATTGACGCTGACGCGCGGAAGTTGGCAACCGGTAGCGGCAGAACCAGCAGCGTTGCCAAATGGATCAGCAACAAATGCATCGGCAACAGAAGCATCGGCAACGTCCACAACTGCATCCGCATCTGAATCCGCAAGAACTGAACGTGCACATGCCATTGCCGCCACCAATGCCGAGGTGGCGGCAGCGGATCTGCCGGCATGGTTGCGCGCACGAGTGTGGTCGCGCGCCGAAGGCAAGGGGCGTATTGCGTGGTGGCCGCTGGCCGACAGTCACCGGTTCTGGCAACGCGCGCCGGCCGTGTATGCACGCAGCTGGCAAATGCTGTTCGCGCAGGTGTTGCCACCACAACCGCCGGCACCGTTCTTCACTCCCGATGCGCATTGGCGAGTCGACCGCGCCGCACGCGTTTGCGCGCGCGAGCGGCCGGCGCCGGATGCCTGGCAACTGGGCAGTGTTTCCGGTTCGGTTTCCGGCTCAGCAGGCAGCGTGCAGATTTTGTCTAACTGGCAATGGCAGCTTGTGCAGCAGGCGTGGTGCGCAACGTTCTGGCCACGCGCGTCGGGCTGGCTGCAATTGCAACCCCGCAATGCGGACGAGCAATCGGCCGGACAGACTTCCGTCCAATCCGCGCGGCAATCCGGCAATCATCCGACTACAGAAGCCGTCGCTGCATTTTCGGTGTACGGTCGCGAGGACAGCGTGACGCGCGAAGCTGCCGACAATGCGAACGCCACCGCGTTCGCGCAGGCGGCGTTTGCCCATGCGCGTGTTGACGCACCGCTGCCGCTGCCGCGCTGGCTGTTCCTGCTGGTTTTCCTGATGATGATCGCGACCATCTGGTGGGTGGAACGCCGCTGGCCGCAAGCGTGAACCGGCGCGGATCGATGGCAAGGGTCAACGCAGGCTGAGTGCGCAGGGCGGATGCGCGCGGCAATCCACTTTCGCGTTTGTGTGGTTGGTGGACGGCGACGGGTGATGGACGGCGGATGGCCGCTGTGCGGCGAATCCGCCCTACGGTGCGGTCAATGGCACTCACTTCGCGCAGGCCGGGCGGCGCAACTTCGTACCAGCAGATTCAGCTCAGCAACGGTAATCTGGCGCAGTCAAAGCCGCGGAATGCATCCGGTCAGGCAAAACCCGCAAAGGAGCACGCATGCACACGGTCAATCCACTGGCGCTGGCCGCGCAACTCACCGAACTCTGGTCGCCGCGCGTCATTGGCGAAGTGGACGAGCATTACATCAAGGTCGCCAAAGTGCATGGCACGCTGGTTTGGCACCAGCACCCACAGGAAGATGAAATGTTCATGGTCCTGCGCGGTCATCTACGCATCGAAATGCGCGAAACCAGCGTGGAACTGTCTGCCGGTGACGTGTTTGTGGTGCCGAAAGGCGTCGAGCACAATCCGGTGGCCGACGAGGAATGCCTGCTGATGCTGTTCGAGCGCAAAACCACTGCGCATACTGGTGATCAGCATACGGCGATGACGCGTTCGCAGGCGGAGCAATTGCGGCCGCTGACCAGTTGAGGCGCATAAGTGAACATGAACTAGCAAAGACGTTTAGTAGCAGACAGAAACCCACGTGCTATGCACGTGGTCATCGCCTGACAGGCT
>JAYSEY010000024.1:0-39680 GCA_041913605.1 Permianibacter sp. | reverse complement strand
CCCCCTTCCAGGGGGCAAAGTGCAAGACCACGTTCTAAGAACGTGGTCGTTTACGCGAGTTTCTTCCCGCGTTCGGGTAGCTTCCGCAATGTTTATCCGCTACGACTCGTCTAGTGAGCCTTAATCGGACATTTCTGATTAGTTTGACGACGGAGTAGCGTTGGTCGAAATTGTCGCCTGAGGACGATTCATAGAAAAGTGCTTGCGAAGCTCACTCAGCAGATGAAAAATCTTGAACAGGATACGACCACTCTGCGGACTCGCAAGTTGGTCGTGCATGGCAAGTCTTGGTCAAGCCCAACTCTGGAGAACTCCATTGGCATTAATGTATGACAGGCCCGTCCGCATTCTGATGCAGGAAATGATTCCAGCATTAGGGCTCTCGCCCGGGGATACATTTTCCCGTGAGCAGGCGGTTCAATGGTTTGCGGAAAACTATCCAAAGATAAAGCAGGGAACAATTGCCGCACATCTTATTCGGCTTTCGACCAATGTTCCTACGCGACTACAGTACAACGTACGATCTGATGGTTCAGATGACAAATTCTTCAAGATTGATAGCAATACCTTTCGACTCTATGAGCCAGGTCGTGACCCCTCGCCAATTCGCGAGACTTCACCAAGTCAGGAGGAGCCACAGGAGCAAGCATCGGAAAGTACGGGGGAGTTCGCGTACGAGCATGATTTGAGGGATTTTCTTGCTCGCAACCTGTATCTTATTGAGCCAGGCCTGACGCTATACAGCGATGAGGGTATTACCGGAGTTGAATTTCCTGTTGGTGGGCGGTTCATTGATCTTCTGGCACAAGACTCTTTCGGTGACTATGTGGTTATTGAGCTGAAGGTATCCAAGGGGTACGACAGGGTCGTTGGTCAACTGCTTCGCTACATGAACTGGATAAAAATAAATCAGGCAGATGAAGGGCAGAAGGTTAGGGGGATTGTCATCGCCAAGTGTATTAGTGATGACCTCAGATTGGCCTGCGCCGGACTGCCTGACGTCGCCCTTGCCGAGTACGAGTTGGCGGTATCGATAAAGCGAGTTGCTGGCACACGAGTCGCGTAGGGTGGAATTGCGAAGCAATCCACCAACTCGTTCAAGGCCAGCTTGGCTGCGCTGTCGCCGTTGCACTGGTGAGTGCCGCGCTGGCGAAGACGTCATGAAACAGCGGTGAATACACGACGACGCCGTAGTAACCGTGGATGTCGATCTCGGCGGGGATGACGAAGTTGAAATCGCCGCGTGCGGCGCGCAGTTCGCCGAGGTCGATGAAGTCGCTCATCACTTGCGCGGATCGACGCGGGGCCGGTTGCGCAGTGAAGTACACGCGCAGGCCCGGTGCCTGGGTGATCTGCAGGTTTTCCAGTCGCAGCAGGTGTTCGCCGGTGCCGAGCAGCAGCAGGCGTACTTCGCCGCGCGCCTGGCGTGACTGGGACGGGCTGCCGAATTCGCCGTAGGCGAGCAGCGTTGGGGCGGCGTATTCCGGTGGTGTTTCCGGCATGGCTTCGCGGCTGTCGCTGTCGGTGCTTGCTGTGGCGCTGGTGTCCTGATTCGAGCGCTGCAGCAGCGAAAAGAAACTGAACGAAGGTTTCGGCGCACCCGGCCAGAACGTGAGCACCAGCAGCACGATCAGGCAGAGCGCGGCGCCAGTGAACAGGGCGCGACGGCGTTGCGGATTCATGTGCAAACCTGTGTACAGCCCGGTGCGCAAGGTGCTGCGCTGCGCAGAATGTCGGTCATCGTCATCACGACGGTTCGCGACGCAGCGGCTGGCCTTCGATCGCTTCGATGCGCGCGATCAGATCGGCGGGCATCGGGCATTTGCGAGCCTGTTTGTAATCGAACCAGACGATCTCGGCTTCACCTTCGGTGCACAGCGCATCCTGCGTGCGGCTGTAGATGGCGTATTGCTGCCAGAAGCGATCTTCGGCGATGCGTCCGATGCGCACACCGACCAGCAATTGATCAGGAAATACCACCGGCCGGCGATAGCGCGCCGATGTGCCGGCGAGTATTGGCCCGGCGCCGCGACCATCGCCAAGCAGTCCGCAGGCCATGCCGTGGGCTATGCGCGCGGCCTCAAACCAGCGGAAATAAACGGTGTTGTTGACGTGCTGGAATGCATCCATTTCACCCCAGTTGACGGTGACCGGATGCAGGAAGGGATATGCCGCCAGCGCGGCCGGATGATCAGGGGCGGACACGGGGCATCTCCAGATTCAGTTTGCCTTGCGCCTGACGCAGGGCATCGCAGTGAAGAATTTGTTCGCGCATCTGCTCAATGGCGGATTCTGCACCGGGCAACTGGGCGAGTTTTTCGCGGAAGAAAAACTGTGCTTCGTTGGCGCGCACGGCGGAGCAGAAATTGCTCGCCAGTTCCGGCAATTCCGCGCGGCGGAAATCCGGGAACTGTTTGATGATCTGATCGAAGCTGTCGCGCAGCCAGCGCCACTGCACATCCTGCAGTGCGGGTGTGGCCAGCGTCTGTTCGAGCAGATACCAGCGCTCGGACAGCGGCAGTCGGCCGTCGAGGATCAGGCTTTGCAGCGTTGCCAGATGTGCAGGGTTTTCGCTGGCCGCGAGTCCGCTGAGCAAATGGTGACGCTGGCTGGCATGCGTTTCGCGCCGGTAAGCATCGGCCATGTGCTGGAACAATTCGTCCTTGCCGTCCTGTACGGCAACGCCCAGCGCCAGACGCCAGGCTGTTGTCGTCATGCCAGCCGGCTTTTGCAGTTGGCTTTGTTGCACCTGTTTCAGCATGCGTGAACGCAAACCCGGATCACGCGCGGTAAGGGCCTGAAAGGTCAGCAGGCGATCCGGATTGAAGCCGATTTTCACCGCGGCCGGCGCGGCGCTGTCAACCGGCCAGAGCTGCTGGTAAAAACCGCGCAATTCGGCTTTCTGCTCGTCGTTGGCGATCTGGTCGAGAATGAATCCGAGATCGTATTCCAGCGGCAGTGACACATCGGCGTTGGGATGTTGCGCGAGGCGTCGTGCGTACTGCATCAGCGTGCCGGCATTGACATGACCGGCACGAAACGCGGCGGAAATATTGCTGGTCATCTCGAATGCCTGTTCGGCGCTCATGTCCTGCACGCGTGCCGACAGGCTGTGCCAGTTGTCGCGATCGGTCAGCCAGCGGTAGTAACCGGCGCCCTGTGCATTCGGCAACACCGGTGTGTCGCAGGTGCTGTCGAGTTGCCACTCCTGTTCCTGCTGGCGCAGCAATGTGCATTGCTTGTCGCGGCCATCAAAAGTTTGCACGCACAGCGGAATGCCCCAGATTTGATCAGCGCTCTTTTCGGTAAATGTTTCGTGGCCCTTGAGCCGGTAGCGCGACTGGCTGAGTTGCAGCAGCAAGCGGTTGTCGCGGCACTGGCGCGTTACCGATACCAGCGGCACACCGGGCTGATCGAGGAAGGACAGAAAGGCTTCCTGGGCATCGACGCTGCCCATGCTGTCCGCGATGGCGTCGACAAAGTCTTCGGCGCTGGCAGTGCCGAACGCATGACGGGCGAAATAGTTGCGCAGTGCCTGCTGGAAGCGGGCATCGCCGACGTATTGTTCCAGCATGGCCATGACGCCGGAGCCCTTGAAATAGGTTACGTCGTCGTAGGTGTTGCCAATATCTTCATCGCGCGTCACCGCCTGACGCAGCGGATGCTGGTGGTGATAACCGTCAACGCGCATCGCGCGGCTGCTGGCGATGGATGTTTCCAGACCGAAACCGCGATTCGGCCAGACTTTGTGCAGGCTGCGATAGGCCATCCAGTCGGCAAAACTTTCGCTCAGCCAGGTGTCATTCCACCACGGCATGGTGACCAGATTGCCAAACCAGTTGTGGGCGATTTCGTGGGCATGGACGACAAAGAAATTGTGTTGCTGCTGCGGCGTGCTCTGTTCGTCCACCAGCAGGATCACGTCCTGATAAATGAGCATGCCGGGCGGCGCCAAACCGGCGGACGAAAAACCCGGAATCGCCAGCATGTCGAGTTTTTCGAAGGCGTAGGGAATGGCGAAATAGTTTTCCATTTCCGTCAGCAGCGGTGCGGTGTGCGCGAGGGCGAAATCGGCGCGCGCGGTTTGTCCCTGCAGGGTCAGGACACGCAGCGGAATGTCGTGAGTGCGGATGCCGTTGGCCGGGATCGCCGGGCCGTCGATCACCGAAAACGGGCCAACTGCAAAGGCAATGGCATAACTCGGCAGACGCGGTGTGCTCTTGAAGCGCACGCGCTGACGACCGCCGTCGAGCTGCGTGGTTTCGCTGACTGACGTATTGGCGACTGCGAGATGGCCGGCCGGAATGTCGAGCAGCAAATCAAAGGTGGCTTTCAGCCCCGGTTCGTCAAACACCGGAAACACGCGACGCGCGTCGCTGGGTTCGAACTGCGTGACGGCGTAATGTGCCTTGCCTTCCTGCAGGCTGTGCAGGCCTTCAAAAGTGCTGGAAAACGCCGCGTCGTGTTCGATCACCAGACGCAGGAAACCGGCGGCGATCAGTTCATCGAACACGATGCTGGCCATGCCGCTGGGGCTGAGTGTTTCCCAGCGGGCGCTGAGTGTGCGACCGTCTTCGTATTCGGCGCGCACGCTGCGGATGGCGAGATCGCGACCGTGCAGATAAATGCGTCGCAGCGGTTTCAGCACGCGGACGTTGATGCTGGTGCGGCCGGAGAAACGCGGTTGCGAGGGATCGACATTGAGCTCGACGCGGTAGTGATCCGGGATCACGTCGCTCGGCAGGCGCGCGGCAGCAGCGATCGCTGCCGGCAGCGGTTCCTTGCTGTTTTCGCCACCACGACCCAGCCACAGCCAGAGCAGCAGGATCACACCAGCGAGCAGCATCACGCCCGGCCACAGGCGCGCCATGCGCTTGCTGTGTGTTTGACCTGATTTGCCGTCGCCGTTGTTACTGTTGCTGTTGTGGCTGTTACCGCTGTTGTTGTGCGGCGGGCGGGAAGCAGCGGATGTGTTCACGTTCTCGTGCTCCAGGAACTGCGGGGCAGTTGTGATGTTGCCTGCGCCGGATCAGGCACTGATAAACAGCTTCAGGGAAATGGCCACCGACATCACCACCAGCACGACGCGCACCAGTTTGGCGCCGCCGGCGAAAACCAGTCGCGCGCCGACCTGGCCGCCGATGAATTGTCCGGCGGCCATCACGCCGCCGGGCAGCCACAGCACTTTGCCACCGATGATAAAAAAGATCAGCGCCGCGAAGTTGCAGGCAAAGTTCAGCAGCTTGCTGTGCGCGGTGGCGACCGGCAGGGTCAGGCCGAGCAGGGCGACGCAGCCGATGGCGAAAAACGTGCCGGTGCCGGGACCGAAAAAGCCGTCATAGAAGCCGACACCGAAACCGACCGTGAATGCGAACGCCGGAATGCTGATGCGTTGATGCTGTTCGATTTCTCCGACGCGGCGTGCGAACAGCATGTAGAGCGCGATGCCGATCAGCAGCCAGGGGATGACTTTTTTCAGGAAGCTGGCGTCGATGGCCTGCACCGCCAGTGCGCCACAGGCGCCGCCAATCAGCGAGGCCAGCATGGCCGGCCAGAAGCGCCGGAAATCAACCGCTTTGGCACGCACGAAATGAATCGACGCCGAAAATGATCCGAAACAGCCCTGCAATTTGTTGGTGCCGAGGGCCATGGCCGGCGGCATGCCGGTGGCCAGCAGTGCCGGCACGGTGAGCAGGCCGCCACCGCCGGCGATGGCATCAATGCAGCCGGCAATAAGGGCTGTGCCGAACAGCAGGGCGAGGATCTCGGCGGTAAATTCGATCACGGTGCGGCCTTGTTATAGTCGGGATGTGTGGGCGTGTTTTTGCACTGATTTACGGCATCGTTGTTGTGGCACTGTTGCTGTGGCGCTGCTGCTGTTGCGCTGATGTTGTGGCGCTGTTGTTACGGTGCTGTTGTCGCGCTGCCGTCGTGAACACCTGATCCCGCCTGCTGCCAGCGGGCGCTGACCGGTACTTACAGCCCGATCACCTGCACCGGCAGTGCCTGTGCCCGGGAGCGGGCGGCATCGTCGGCGTCCATTTCCGGTTCGGCAAATTTCTCGCTGTCGAATCCCTTGTCGCCGTCTTCGCGGGCGACTCCATCAGCGACCAGTGATCGGAAATCGTACAGCGACGTATCGGCGAGGTGCGACGGCACGACATTCTGCAGCGCGCGGAACATGGTTTCGATGCGGCCGGGATGTTTGCGATCCCAGTCCTGCATCATCATCTTCACGACTTTGCGCTGGAGATTTTCCTGCGAGCCGCAAAGATTGCAGGGGATGATCGGAAACTGTTTGGCCATCGCGTAACGGGCGATGTCTTTTTCACGCGAGTAGGCCAGCGGGCGGATGACGATATTTTTGCCGTCGTCACTGACCAGCTTGGGCGGCATGGATTTCAGTTTGCCGCCGTAGAAGAAGTTCAGGAAAAAAGTTTCCAGAATGTCGTCGCGGTGATGACCGAGCGCAATCTTGTTGTAGCCGTGGCGCTGGGCGTAGCTGTACAGGACGCCGCGTCGCAGTCGCGAGCACAGCGAGCACATGGTTTTGCCTTCCGGGATCACGCGCGTGACCACGCTGTAGGTGTCTTCGTTGATGATGTCGTAGGACACACCCAGACCGGCCAGATAAGCAGGCAGGATGTCTTCCGGAAAGCCGGGCTGTTTCTGGTCGAGGTTGACGGCGTGCAGCTCGAACTTCACCGGCGCGGCCTGCTGCAGGTTCATCAGGATGTCGAGCAGGGTGTAGGAATCCTTGCCGCCGGACAGGCAGACCATGACCCGGTCGCCGTCTTCGATCATGTTGAAGTCGGCAATCGCCTGTCCGGTTTCGCGACGCAGGCGCTTGTGCAACTTGTTCAGTTCGTAGGTGTCTTGTCGGGCGGCGGTCATGGCGTCGGGATTCACAGGAAAGGGCCGGAAAAGCGGCCGGCGATTATACGGGGAGCGGACATGTACACCCAAACCGCGGATGGACAAAAAATGCCCAGCCGGATGCAGGCGAGCGTGGAAACGGCTGGGCAGATCGCCGCGCCTGCGACCGTGCAGGCCGCTGGCGCGCTGCCACTGACCGGACTGCAACGGTCGGCCGGCCAGCGCTGGCGGCGTCGGGCCTGGCAGTTGCTCGGCCTGCTGGCGATGTTGCTGGTGCTCGGCGGCTGTGCCGTGCGGCTGGCCTATCCGCGCCTCGATACGCTGGTGCGCTGGGAGCTGGACGATTACCTCGACCCGGACAAAGCCCAGACCGGCTGGCTCAAGGAGCGCCTGGCGCTGCTGCTGGACTGGCACCGGCGCGAGGAACTGCCGCAATACCTCAGCGCGCTCGACAGCCTGCGCGCCGATATCAGTGGCCGGAATCTGGATCTGGCCCGGGTCGAAGCCCACCGGGCGGCCATCGCCCGGGCCTGGGACGCGCTGGTGCAGCAGGTCCGGCCCGAGGCCGAAGCGCTGGTCATGCGGCTGGATGAGCGTCAGGTCCGGCATCTGCTCACCAAGCTCGACGAGGCCAATCGCGAGGAGGATGAGGAATACGCCGAATGGGCGGCGCTCGATGCCGATGAGCGTGCCGACAAACGTTACGAGCGCTGGGAGGATCGGCTGTCCGACTTCGTCGGCCGCCTGAGTGACGAGCAGCAGGCGATGATCCGCGCCTTTACCGACCAGCATCCGGATCTGCACGCCGGGCGCATGGCCAGCCGCCAGACCTGGCGCATGGAGCTGGAGGAGTTGCTGGCCCGGCGCAGCGACCCGCAGGCGGTGGCAGTCCGGGTTGGCGCGCTGTTCGACGCCGGCAAATGGCGGACGCCCGAGTACAACGCGGCGATGGCCGCCGAACGTCACCGTCAGGACCGCTTTTATGTCGCCTTCGCCGCCACGCTGAGCGAGCGGCAGCGGGCGCGCTTTCTGGAAACACTGGCCGACTGGCGCGAGGATTTGCTGGCGGTAAGCGAGTAGCGCTGACTGACCGGGCGTTGCCGCAGCGGCCAGTGCATCCCCGACACGTACGCCAGTAAGCCTGCACGTTCGCCAAACCGGCAGAGGTGCTGGCCACCTGCCGGTGCATCGGTTCGTCCTGTCTTTCCGGCCGAATGTCCGGTACAGCAAAGCCCCCTGTCATTCCTGCCTCCGAGCCGGAATCTCCGGCAGGAAGCGCGCAGTCAGTGGCAGCGTGCCAAACCTGATTCCTGGCTCAGGAGATTCCGGATGGCGGCTTCGTTGCCTCCGGAATGACGGCCTGGGTTGTCGTTCCCGCCATATCAGCCGTCTGCCACGCACGCAGGCGGCCATGCTCGAAAACCGCTAACAAAGCAGTTTTCCCGGTCCGGTTTGCCGCCGCGCATTGACAGCGCTTCCGTCGTGAACGTATGTTTCAAACGACTGTTTACATCGGGCGCGCCGAATGTCCCAAGCCAATACCCGTGACCGCATCGTGGCGGCCGCGGAAACCCTGTTTGCCGAACGCGGCTTCGCCGAAACCTCGCTGCGGCTCATCACGTCGAAAGCCAACGTCAACCTGGCGTCGGTCAACTACCATTTCGGTTCCAAGAAATCGCTGATCCAGGCGGTGTTCGACCGCTTCATGGTCCGGCTGACCACCGAGTTGCAGGGCGAGATCGGCCGGCTGCAGGCCAAACGCAGCAAGCCGACCGTCGAACAGGTGCTGGCGACGTTTCTGCGGCCGTTGCAGGCGCTGAACCAGATCGAACCCGATGGCGCCGTGATCTTCATGCGCTTGCTCGGTCGTGCTTACGCGGAAACGCAGGGCCATTTGCGGCGTTTTATTTCCGAGCGCTACGGCCATGTGCTGGCGGACTTCATTGCCCTGTTGCAGCGCGCGCATCCCGATGTGCCGCCGGACGAGTTGTTCTGGCGCCTGCATTTCATGCTCGGCTCGCTGGTGTTCGCCATAGGCGGCAGCAATGCGCTGGGCGAAATTTCCGAAGCCGATTTCAATCAGACCGTCGCGCTTGATGGCGTGATTGAAAAGCTGATCCCTTTCCTCGCCGCCGGGTTTCGTGCGCGGCTGGCTGCTGGCTGAGTGCCGGCGACAATCTGACCGATCTGGCCGCGGCCATTCGGCGTAAAAAATTCATCCGGAGGTAAACCCATGATCAGTCTGCTCGTGCATCTCGCCATACTGCTCGTCGTCAGCGGCGTGCTGTTCTGGCGGCGCACCGGTGCGTTCGCCGGCGTGCTGACACTTGCCGCGCTGCTGGCCATCGCCACGGCTTCGCTCGGCGTGTCGTGGACGGCGTGGATCATTCTCGGCGTGGTCGCCGTGGTGATCCTGCCGACACCGCTGCGCCGCAGTGTCATCAGTGCCCCCATCCTGAACATTTTCCGCAAGGTGCTGCCACCGATGACGGCCACCGAGCGTGAAGCGCTGGAGGCGGGCGATGTCTGGTGGGACGGTGAACTGTTCCAGGGCCGTCCCGACTGGAACAAGCTGCTGAATTATCCGAAGCCGACACTCAGCGCCGAAGAACAAAGTTTTGTCGATAACGAAACCGAACAACTGTGCAAGCTGGTCAATGATTTCCATGTCGTGCATCGCGATCGCGATCTGACACCGGAAGCCTGGGACTACATCAAGAAAGCCGGCTTTCTCGGCATGATCATTCCCAAGCAATACGGCGGCAAAGGTTTCTCGGCGCTGGCGCATTCCACAGTGGTCACCAAGCTGGCGACGCGTTCCTGCACGGCGGCGGTAACGGTGATGGTGCCGAACTCGCTCGGCCCGGCCGAACTGCTGCTGCATTACGGTACCGATGCGCAGAAAAACCACTACCTGCCGCGTCTTGCGCGTGGTGAGGACATTCCCTGTTTCGCACTGACGTCACCGGAAGCCGGCTCCGATGCCGGTGCCATTCCGGATTTCGGCATTGTCTGCAAAGGCATGCATGAAGGCCGCGAAACGCTCGGCATCCGTCTGACCTGGAACAAGCGTTACATCACACTGGCACCGGTCGCGACCGTGCTCGGTCTGGCGTTCAAACTTTACGATCCGGAAAAACTGCTCGGTCAGGACAAAACCGATTTCGGTATTACCTGCGCGCTGATCCCGACTTCGCATGCGGGCGTGAACGTGGGCAATCGTCACCTGCCGATGGGCCAGGCATTCATGAATGGCACCACCACCGGCAAGGACGTGTTCATTCCCATCGACTGGATCATCGGCGGTGTCGAATACGCCGGTCAGGGCTGGCGCATGCTGGTCGAATGCCTGTCGGCAGGTCGCGGCATTTCACTGCCGGCGCTGGGCACGGCAACGTCGAAAGTCTCTTACCTCACCACCGGCGCGTATGCGCGCGTGCGCAAACAATTCAAGACCCATATCGGCGCGTTCGAGGGGATTGAAGAAGCGATGGCGCGCATTGCCGGTCGCACCTATCAGCTCGAAGCCTCGCGGGTGATGACGGCGGGCTCCATTGATTTGGGTGTCAAACCGGCGGTGGTGACGGCGATTGCCAAATACCACATGACGGAAATGGGCCGGGCGGTGATCGCCGATGCCATGGATGTGCACGCCGGTCGCGGCGTGATCATGGGGGAGGACAATTATCTGGCGCACGGTTATGTCAGCCAGCCGATTGCCATCACCGTGGAAGGCGCAAACATTCTCACCCGCAACCTGATGATCTTTGGTCAGGGCGCCGTGCGTTGCCATCCGTATGTGTTCAAGGAAATGCAGGCGGCGGCGAACCCGGACAAAGCAGCGGGCCTGCGCGATTTTGATCAGCTGTTCTGGTCGCATGTTGGCTACACCTGCAGCAACTTTGTGCGCACGCTGGTACTCGGCCTGACCGCCGGTCGCGCTGCGCGGGCGCCGACTTCCGGTGAAACCAAACGCCATTTCGAACAACTGACGCGTTTCTCGTCGGCACTGGCGCTAGTTGCGGATATTTCCATGCTGACGCTGGGCGGCGATCTGAAACGTCGCGAACGTTTGTCAGCACGTCTCGGCGATGTGCTCTCGCACCTGTATCTGGCGTCCACGGCGCTGAAGTTCTACCACGACAACGGTTGCAACGAAGCCGAGCTGCCCTATGTGCGCTGGTGCGTGCGCAATGCGATTTACGAATGCCAGCGCGCGTTCTCGCATTTCTTCGCCAACTTCCCGTCGCGGTTCATGGCCGGATTGCTGAAGCGCATCGTGCTGCCGTTCGGCAATCAGGTGCGTCGCGCTAACGACAAGCTCGATCACCAGATCGTCGCCATGATGATGAAAGACAACGCCGTGCGCGATCGCATTACCCAGTACTGCTTCATCGGCGACGACAAGGAGCCAGTGGGGCGCATGGAAGCAGCGTTCAAGGCCGTGCTGGCTGCTGCCGATGCCGACCGCAAACTGGCCAAGGCCGCTCGCAAGGGCGGCATGGTCGCCCTCGACGGCCCGCATACCCAGAGCGATGTGATCCGCGCAGCGGTGAAACAGAACATCATCACTGCCGCCGAAGGCGAACTGCTGCTTGAAGCCGAACGCCGGCGCAGCGAGGTGATCCAGGTCAGCGACTTTGCCCCGGGCCATTATGTGATTTCGGGCCATGCCGAAAAGACAGCGGCTGCAGCGGCGGCAAAAATCGCCTGAGTTTCAGCCGCCTGAATCTCCCTGTTGAATAAACAAGGCCGCTCACGGAGCGGCCTTGTTTTTTTGCCCGGACAATTTTTCCGATCAGTCCGGCGATGCCCTTGTGCATGTCCTTTCTACACTTGCCGGAGCATCCTTGTCATGCGAGTGGCCTTAACCACTCAGTTTGAAGTCCATGCAATAGTTCATGTCCGCGCTGTCGACGGCCTTGCCATAGACAAGCTTGGGCTTGAACGTCCATTTGCTGATTGCTGCTTCGGCTTCCTTGTCGAAAATGCCGGTCGGTTCCGAGCGGGTGATGCGCAGTTGATCGACATGACCGTCGGCTTTGACGGTGAAGTTGAAACAGACCGAACCTTCCTGTTGACGCTGGGATGCCTCTGCCGGGTAGCGTGGCTGTTTGACCCGGACCGGAACGGCATCTTTTTCCCCGCCTGCCCAAACCGGCGTGATGCTGGCGGTGACCAATGCGCTGCTGATCAGCAGCGCGCGCGGCAGCAGGGACAGTGCGTGGTGTTTTTTCTGCATGGCGATATCTCCTTTCGCGATTGTCATGACTGATTTGTCTGCGGGCGCTGCTTGCGCAGCTCCATCATCCTCGGGCCTGTCGTCCACTGACGGCGATGAAGCAGGAAACTTGGCAGCATTGCCGCGTGCCGGCAAGCGTGTGGCACTGGCAATTTGACCGCAATCTACCCGGCAGAAAGCACAAACGCCCGCCGGTTTGCACCGGCGGGCGTTTGTTTCTCATCCACAAGGATGGGATTTACTGTTTGGTCCAGCGATCCAGCCAGTTCAGCACGTGATCGTGCCATTGCTTGCTGTTCTGCAGTTTCAGGATCCAGTGGTTTTCATCCGGGAACATCAGCAGTTCGCTGGGAATGCCGCGACGCTGCAGTGCGGTGAACGCGCCGATGCTTTGCACATAGGGAATGCGGAAGTCTTTCTGCCCCTGTGTGACCAGCATGGGCGTTTTCCAGTTGTTGACGTAGTTCAGCGGGTTGAACTTTTCGTAATTCTCCGGTTTGGCAAATGGTGTGCCGCCATTTTCCCATTCGGTGAACCAGAGTTCTTCGGTGGTGTAGCCCATCGCACGCTGATCGAACACACCGGCATGGTTGACGATGCATTTGAAGCCGTCACTCCAGTTGCCGGCGATCCAGTTCATCATGTAGCCGCCGTACGATGCGCCGAGCGCGCAGGCGCGTGAGCCGTCGAGGAAACTGTATTTCGCCAGTGCGGCGGCCATGCCTTTCTTCAGGTCTTCCAGCGGCTTGCCACCCCAGTCACCGGAAATCGAATCGGTGAAGGCCTGACCGTAGCCGGTTGAGCCGTGGAAATCGATCATGATCGCGGCATAACCGCGACCGGCGTAGGACTGCGGATTCCAGCGATAGTGGAAGTGATCGCCGAAGCTGCCCTGCGGACCGCCGTGGACGAGGAAAGCGATGGGATATTTCTGGCCTTCGACAAAATCAGCCGGCTTGACGATGTAGCCGTACACGGTTTCATCGTTGGCGCCCTTGAAGCTGAATTGCTCGTAGTCACCGAATTTCATTTCGGCGAGACGGCCATCGTTGAACGCAGTCAGTTTGACTTTGTTGCCGCCGCTGGCCGGCAGGCGATACAGCTCAACCGGATTCTTCAGGTTGTCGAATTGCACCACCAGTTCCTTGCCGGCCTGGGTGTAGGCGCCGACGCTGCCCTTGTCGATCAGGCGTTTGTGCTGGCTGCTGGCAACATCAAAGGCAAACAGCGCGTGATTGCCGGTGTCATCGGCCGTGGCGTAAAGGGTTTTGCCATCGGCGCTCCACTGGATACCGCCGAAAGAGCGATCAACATTCTTGCTCAGCTCGCGCGTCGCGCCGCTGGCCAGATCGCGGATCATGATGCGCGCCTTGTCGGCTTCAAAGCCGGGACGCGCCATCGACAGCCAGGCCAGTTGTTTGCCATCCGGCGAAAACGCCGGCGTGTTGTCATACCCCTTGTTGTCCGGCGTCAGGTTCACCGGTGTGCCGCCGCTGACCGGGACTTCGTAGAGATCGGTATTGGTTGACCAGGGTTCGGACACGCCGCGAACGCGTGCGACAAACAGCAGCTTGCTGCCGTCCTTGCTGAAGACAAAATCTTCGCTGCCGCCAAACGGTTTGGACGGTGCATCGCCATCCAGCACGGACAGTGCCACGGCCTTGTCAGCGGTTTTGCCGTCCTTCAGTTCGTCGGCAAACACGCGGTTCATGTGACCGTCTTTCCACGTGTCCCAGTGACGCACGAACAGGCGATCAAAGTGCATGCCGCTGGCGGATTTCTTTTCGCCATCGCGGTCGGCGCTGCATTGCAGGGTGGTGCAATCCGGGAACACTTCGAACGCGACCGCCACGCGATCATTTTTCGGTGACAGGCGGAAGGCCTGGACGTCGAGCGGATAACGGCTGACCTGTTCGGCTTCGCCGCCGGCGATGGCGATGCGCCAGATCTGGCTGCTGCCCGAACGCGACGACAGGAAGTAAATGTGCTGACCGTCGGCCGACCATTCCGGACTGTGATCGCTCGCCTCATGCGAGGTCAGGCGACGCGGCGCGTCCTGGTCGCTGACCGAGCGCAGATACAGATCGGTGCGACTCTTGTTGGCGGCCAGATCCGGCGTGGCGACCTGGAACGCGATCAGCTTGCCGTCTTTCGAGGCCACCGGTGCGCCGACGCGTTGCAGGGCCAGCATGTCATCGGTGCTGAACGGCCGGGCGGCTTGCGCGCTGGCGGACAGGCCGAGCAGCAACAGGGCGCCGGGCAGGGCGAGGCGACGGAAACGGGTTGGGAATTCGGACATGAAAGCACTCCTGTCGTTGCGGAACGCGGCAGGCAAAGCCCCGGCGCGTGAGGCCGGTCTGCCGCCGGCGAGGCGGCCATGCTAGCCGAAGATGCCGGTAACGGGGACTGACCACGGACAAGCCGGTGTTTTCACCGCGCTGTCCGGGCGGCAAGCGGCGGGCAGGGCGGGCGGCTTGCGTTACAATGCCGGCCCCGCGGTTTCCGCTCCTGTCGCCGTTGTTGCCATGGCCACGCTGTTTGTCGACCAACTCACTGTCATCGATTGTTCGGTACTCGATCCGCAGGACGGCCTGATCGGCGAAAGTTACATCGTCGATGTGGTGCTCGATGGCGCGCTCGATGAACAGGGCATGGTGCTGGATTTCAGCGCGGTGAAAAAACGCCTGAAGCAGCGCATCGACAGTCTTTGCGATCACCGTTTGCTGGTGCCGGCGCTGCACGCCGGTATGCGCTGGCAGGAGCAGGACGGACGCATCGATCTGCAGTTCACCGATGATCACCAGCAACTCTGGCACCACCGTTCGCCGGCCGTCGCTGTTTGCGCCGTGCCGGCGCTGCGCATCACGGCGCAGACGCTGGGGGAATTTCTGGTGCCGCATCTCAAGGCGGTATTGCCGGCCTCGGTGCGCGAGCTGCAACTGACCCTGCGTGAAGAAGCCATCGCCGGCGCCCATTACCGTTACAGCCACGGCCTGCAACTGCACGATGGCGCCTGCCAGCGCATCGCCCACGGCCATCGCTCGCAACTGCAGGTGTTCATCGACGGCACGCGGCGCGAAGATGTTGAAGCGCAATGGGCGCAACGCTGGCGCGATATCTATCTCGCCAGCCGTGAACATTTTCTCGCCGAGCGCAACGTCAATGGCCGGGCGCAGATCGATCTGCGTTACGAAGCGCGCGAAGGCCTGTTTGAACTCAGCTTGCCGAAAGCCCGCGTGGACTGGATTGACACCGCCACCACGGTGGAATTTCTCGCGGCCCATCTGGCGGCGCGCATTGCCGGCGAGCACGGCGGCGATGTCGTGGTGCGCGCCTACGAAGGCGTGCAGAAAGGGGCGATTGCCCGCGCGCTGGGTCGGAGCTGATACGCGTGTGGCTGAAGCGCGCCAGCGATGCGCTGATGACGGCGCTGCTGCTGTTGCTGATCCGGATGTATCGCTGGACGCTGAGCCCGTTCATTGGTGGCCAGTGCCGTTTTTATCCCACCTGTTCGCGGTACGCGGAACAGGCGATTCGTCTGCACGGTCCGTGGCGCGGCGCCTGGCTGGCGGCCAAACGTATCGGCCGCTGTCATCCCGGTCATCCGGGTGGTCCGGACCCGGTGCCGCCGCGTGCGGAGGCCGGCGCTGATCGTTCCGGAGCAGATCGTTCCGGCGCCGACGCGGATGCACGCGTGTCCGGCGGCGCCTGTTGTGATGGCGAACAGGGTCATCACGCCGATCACGGCGCGTCGCGTTGCGCCAGTCATCAACATCCATCTTCCTGAAGCGCGCGCCGTGCGCGCACACCTGCTGCGAGTCTGTCTGCCGTGAATCCGACTGTCGTCAATGCCAATGCTTCGCCGCAAAACACGCTGACTCCCGCAACGCAAATCGACGTTGCCATCATCACCGAACAGCGCTATCTGCACGCCAATACCGACGAGGCCTATATCTGCCAGCTGCATTACGAGGAGGCGCTGATCCTGCGCAGCTTGCGCGCGCGGGGCCTGCGCGTGCAGCGACTGGCCTGGGACGACCCGGCAGTGGACTGGACGCGTGCGCGCGTGGCGCTGTTTCGCAGCCCGTGGAATTACTTTGACGTCTATGCGCAGTTTTCGCGCTGGCTGACGCAGGTGAAACTGCAGACGCAACTGATCAACAGCGCGCGCATCATCGACTGGAATATCGACAAGCATTACCTCGCCGATTTGCAGGCAGCCGGTGTGGCCACCGTGCCGACGCTGTTTGTCGAGCGCGGACAACAATGCTCGCTGCTGGCAACGTTGCGCGCACAAGGCTGGACGCAGGCCGTGTTCAAACCGGTGGTGTCCGGTGCGGCGCGGCTGACCCACCGTTTCGACGCCGACAGCGCGGCCTCATTGCAGTCGTTGTTCGATGCTGCCTGCAGGGACGAAGCGATGATGCTGCAACCCTTCCTGACCCGCGTGCAGGACGAGGGCGAGCTGTCGCTGATCGTGATTGACGGTCATTACTCGCATGCGGTGCGCAAAGTGCCGAAAGCCGGTGATTTCCGAGTTCAGGATGATCACGGCGGCACCGTGTTGCCGCACCTGGCCAGCAGCGAAGACATCGCGTTTGCCGAAGCAGCCATCGCCGCCTGCCCGGAGCGTCCGCTGTATGCGCGTGTCGATGTGGTGCGCGATGAGGCGGGCGCGCTGAACATCATGGAGCTGGAGTTGTTCGAGCCGGAACTGTTCCTGCGTTTTGATACCCGTGCTGCCGAACGCATAGCCGACGCGGTGCGCAAGGCGCTGGCCGCGCTGCCGGCAATGTAGTCAGAACAGGAGGGCCGGGGCGATGTTTTACCAGTTTGAAGAACGGCGTCCGCAATTGCAGGGCAGCCGGCATTACGTGGCGCCGAACGCCAGCCTCATCGGTTCGGTGATCCTGCACGACGAGGTCAGCATCTGGTTCAACGCCGTACTGCGCGCCGACAACGACGTGATCGAGATCGGCGCCGGCAGCAATGTCCAGGATGGCAGCATCCTGCACACCGATCCGGGACTGGCGCTGCGCGTCGGTCGCGGCGTGACCATCGGCCACAAAGCGATGCTGCATGGCTGCACCATTGGTGACGGTTCGCTGATTGGCATGAATGCCGTGGTGCTGAACGGCGCACGCATCGGCCGCGAGGTGCTGGTCGGTGCCAACACGCTGATCGCCGAAGGCAAGACAATCCCCGACGGCGTGCTGGTGCTGGGATCGCCGGGCCGCGTGGTGCGTGAATTGTCGCCGGAGGAGCGGGCCAGACTGGCGTCGCCGGCGCAGGCCTATGTTGCTAAGATCGGCCGCTATCTGACCGGGCTGCAGCCGCTGGCCGGCATTTGAACTTCGAGTCTGCGGCCGCCTGTCCGGTGGCTGTCCTTCCTTCCGATTTCCCTTCAGGTTTTTTTCATGAGCCAAACCAACTCGCCGATCAGCAACGCCGAACAGGAACGCCAGTGGGTGCAGAACGAATACGCCCGTGCGCTCAATTATCTGGCCCGGCACGGCGTCACCGGTCAGCGCGTCCGCCAGCCGGAAAGCCGCATCCTGCCGCCGCTGGTGGCGCTGTGGCGTTTCGATGTGCTGGACGGCAAGCAGGAAAGCGCGCTCTGGGTGGTGGGCGGCGACGCGCTGGTTCAGGACCACGCGCCACTGAGCATTGGCAGTGACCCCCGCGAGGCGCTGCGCCACTTTTATATGAGCTGGCAGCTGAAGGCCGTCCGTCTCGAAAACGAACTGGCCGCCGGCACGCTGGGCGCCCAGGCCGCTGCCGGCCAGCGCCAGTACATTGCCGTCCTCCAGCAGGCGGCTACCCGTCTGCACGATCTGGTCAACGAGCCGCGCCTGTGGGGCTCCGTTCCGGCCTGAGTCTCCTGGCCGCTGCCGCGCTGCTTTGGGCATGCACGGCGGCGTGGCAGGGGCGCCACCCGGACTGGTCTGCCGAAGGCCAGCGAGATCGGCTGCGTCTGGCCACGGTGTTCTGGCAGGACCTGCCGGTCGGTGAGCGTCGCCAGCAGTTGCGTCGGCTGGACGACGGGCGCTGGCAGCTGGACACCGCCCTGAGCATCGCCGCCACGGTGCGCGGCAAACCGCTGGCCTTCAGCGAAAGCGAAACCCTGATCTTTGCCGCCGCTGCCCCGCACGCCTTGCTGGCCGGCAGCTGGATGCGCCAGCAGGACGGCGGCGAAACCGTCGAAGGCCGCTTCATCAATGTTGCGGCCGCTGCAGCGCAGGCGGGGCGGGTCACCGGGGCCGATATGGTCACCGAAGCCGGCAGTCGCCGGCTGGACAGCGATTACAGCCTCGACGACTGGCTGGCCGCGTCACGGCTGGCAGCCGGTCGGCCGGCGCCGGGAACGGAGACGCGCTGGCGCCAGTTCCATGCCGAAAGCGGCCAGACCCGCGAGGAGCGCGCCAGTGTTGTCGCGGTGCGCGACGACGGCAGCGTCCAGCTGGCGGTACGGCGCAGCGACGAGGACTGGCAGGCGGAGTGGCTGTTCCGCGCCGATGGCGAGATGCAGCGCATGGCCTGGGGCGGAGCGTTCACGCTGCAGGCGGCGGGTGAGGGCGGTCCGTTGCCAGCCTCCGGCGTCGATCTCTATCGTCACCAGAATGTCCGCACCGACCGCGGCATCGGCCCGGCGCGCGACATCGTTTCGCTGTCGCTGCGCTGGTCGCAGGTGGTCGATCTGCATTTCGCCCGGCGCCCCGGTCAGGATGTGTTGCCGGGCTTCCTGCGCACCGACGCCCGCGTGCCCGGCCCGCTGGCGGCGCTGCTGGAACAGACCCAGGCGCTGCTCGCCGAACCGCGTTACGGCGCCGGCGATGAGCGTTTGCGCCAGCGTGCGCGGCAACTGACCGACGGCGCCACCGGTACGCGCGAACAGGTGTCGCGACTGGTGCACTTTGTCGCCCACCATCTGCGTGACGACGACCAGCTGCAAAGCCGCTCGGCCGGCGAGATCCTCAGCGACGGTTATGGCGACTGCACCGAGCATTCGCAGCTGTTTGTCGCGCTGGCGCGCGCAGCCGGCATCCCGGCCCGCGAAGTCAGCGGGCTGGTGTATCTGGGCGACAGCGAACGGCGTTTCGGCGGCCATACCTGGGCCGAGGTGGTCATCGACGGTCGCTGGCAGATGGTCGATCCGATGTGGGATCTGCTGCAGATCACCGGCACCCACCTGCGCATGGCCGGCGACGGCCAGGGTGCCGTGGCCGCCGCGCAGGTGCCGCCGGATCTGCAATTCAGTGTAGAGGCGGTGCTCTACGGACCGGGTTCGGTGTTGCCCTGAGCGGCGGCGTGCTGCCTGGACGACGTCGTCCGGGAGCGGTTGTCCGGGAGCAGGCGTTCCGGTGCGGTATGCGGGTGATCGTTTTCAGGCGCAGCAGTTTTCGGTCAAACGTTTTCAGGCAAACGCTTCAGGCATGCGCTTCAGGCAAATAAATTTTCCGGCCGGCGACAGCTGTCGCCGACGGTTTTTCTCCATGTGTTTCGGGCAGGTGTAGGCAACGATGAGCAAGCTGTACTCGCTGATGGGCAACTCGCAGAAACTCGATGGCGGTGCCATGTTCGGCAATGCGCCGAAAGCCCTGTGGTCGCGCTGGGTGACGGTGGACGAACAGAACCGCATCGACCTCTGCTGCCGCGCCCTTCTGGTACGGGAAGACAGCGGTCGCACTGTGCTGTTCGAAACCGGCATCGGCGCGTTTTTCGAGCCGCGACTGCGCGAGCGCTACGGCGTGGTCGAAGATCGCCATGTGCTGCTCGATTCACTGGCCGCGCTCGGCCTGACGCCGGACGACATCGACGTGGTGGTGCTGTCGCACCTGCATTTCGATCATGCCGGTGGCGCGCTCAGCGCCTGGCAGCCGGACACGCCACCGCAACTGGTGTTCGGCAAGGCGCACTGGGTGGTCGGCGAAGAGGCCTGGCAACGGGCGCTGGCGCCGCATCCGCGAGATCGCGCCTCGTTCATCCCCGGTTTCACCGATCTGCTGGCCGCCAGCGGCCGGTTGGAGCGGGTCAGCGGCGAACGCTCGACTGTGCTCGGTGACGGCTACCGTTTCCACCGCAGTGAAGGCCACACCCCGGGCATGTTGCTGACCGAGATCGCCCTGCCGGACGGCCCCTTGCTGTTCTGCGCCGATCTGATCCCCGGCACGCCCTGGGTGCATGTGCCGATCACCATGGGCTATGACCGTTATCCCGAACTGCTGATCAACGAAAAGGAAGCGCTGCTCAGCCAGATGGCGGCGCGCGGCGGCCGCCTCTTTTATACCCACGACGCCAAAGTGGCCTGCTCCGGTGTACAAAAGGATGACACCGGACGATTCTCGCCCGTCCGTCCGCAGGCGGAACTGGACGGCGAGCTGCTGCCGGCCGGGACAATGTGACAAGCTGAACAGAATCTGAACAAAGGGCGGAACTTCGCCGCAACACCCCGGTCAGAACTTCCGGAAATGCCCCTCAGGGGGCGTCTCCTTGGTCAGGGTGTTCATGTTGTGGTCTCCTTGTAAGGGGTTTCACTAAACCGGGCTGCCGCGAGGCAGCCTCTTTTTTTTGTGGTGATTTTTCCGGTTCAGCGTGCCGCAAGCGTGGTCATCTGCCGGTGCGACCGATGCGACGCGGCCGAAGTCGCCCGCCGATGCTTGTGAAGCGGCGGCCGCGTCGACTACCCTTCTGCCAGTGCCTGAGACGGCGGGAGCCTCGCGCGATGTACAAAGAGATGTACGTGCATGACGATCTGGAAAACCTCTGCGAAGAGCTGGTGTTCGAACAGATCCACAAAATAAAAACCGAAGGCAAAGTTGCTTTCAGCGACAATCCGGTGACCATTCAGGACATCGCTGCCATCGCACTCAATGCCATGCCGCCGAAGTACGTGACCAGCATTCTCGAGAAACAGTTTCCGCGTCCCGAATTGCGCGCCGAGGTCAATGATCTGCGTCGCTATGCGCGCCGCCAGGTGCTCAAGGCGATCAAGAAAGTCAACGAACACCCGCACGACTGAGCGGGTGCATTGCCTGCGCACAACGCCCCGCCCGACGGGGCGTTGTCACGTGTGCAGCCGCGATCACGCGGACCAGCAATTTGCCGTGATGACGCCACCGCATGCTGAGGGCGTGAACGCCGCTCCGGGAGCCAACACATGACTGTATCAATGCGCGAATGGCGCCTGCCGACCCGTGGCGGAGATCTGGCGATTTGCGAATGGGGCGCACCGGATGCGCCGCTGCTGATTTTCCTGCATGGCTGGCTGGATAACGCTGCCAGCTTTTTCTCGCTGGCGCCGGCGCTGGCGGATCGCTACCGCTGTCTGGCTATCGATTTTCATGGTCACGGCAAGGCGGATCATCTGCCGGCCGGCGTCAGCTACCACTTCATTGACGGCGTGGCGACGCTGCATGAAGCGTTTCTGGCGCTCAGCGAGCAGCAAGCGCTGCGCATCGTTGGCCATTCAATGGGCGCCGCGTTGGCGCTGCTGTATGCCGGTGCGTTTCCGGCGCGGGTGGCGAAACTGATCAGCATTGATGCCTTCGGCCCGATCACGCGCGACGTCACGGAAACCGCAACCCGTCTTGCTGAAGCCTGCACCGATCGGCTGCGGCGCGGCCTGTCGCGCAAACCGGTGTACAGCGATCAGGAGATCGCCCTGGCCGCGCGGGCGGCGGTGGGCGATTTGCAGGCCGGCTTGTTGCGGCCGATTGTCGAACGCAATTTGCTGGCGGTCGAAGGTGGCTGGAGCTGGCGATCCGATCCGCGTCTGCGTTTGCCGAGTCTGTGGCGATTGAGTCCGGATCAGGCGGCAAGTTTTTTTGCCGCCGTCAGTGCGCCCATGCTGGTGATCGAAGGTTCACGCGGCCTGCCGATGGTGGCGGAAGCACTGCAGCGCCATGCGCATCGGGTGGCGAACCTGCAGCGCGTGACACTCGACGGCGGCCATCACGTGCATCTGGAACAGCCGCAGGAATGTGTGCGCCTGATCCGCGAGTTTCTCGCCGGCTCGTGAAGCGCCAGCGCCTGAAACGCGGCCAGCCTGTGCTCAGGATTTTTCCAGCAGGCTGCGCAGCATGTCGCGGATCACGCCGGGCTCGAACGGCTTGTCGCAGAGTGCCGAGACGCCGGCCTGGGCCACGCCATCAAGGCGCGCCTGATCCTGTTCGCTGGTGACCATCAGAATCGGCACGTAGGCGCCTTCCGGCCGGGCGCGCAGTGCCTGCACCAGTTCGCGGCCATCCATTTCCGGCATGTTGTAGTCGGTAACCACCAGATCGAAATGCTGCTCGTTGAAACGGGCAACGCCTTCGCGGCCATCATTGGCAACCGTGATCTGGCGCAGGCCGAGTCCCTGCAACACGCGCGTGATGTGCGCACGCGCCATGCGGCTGTCATCGACAACCAGCACGCGCAGCGTCGCCGGATCGTAGTGCTCCAGTTGCAGTTCATCGGGATCGAGAAACTGCAGGCTGGCGCGCAGCGCGCGGCGGATGTCATCGACATTGAAGGGTTTGGGCAGGATGCCGACCACGCCGGCTTGACGCACTGCATCAAGAACACGGAAGCGGGTTTCGCTGGAAACGAGCAGAAACGGCAGATCACTGCTTTGCTTGTCGTCGCGCAGACGGTGCAGCAGATCGGTGGCCGTCATGTCCGGCAGGTAATAGGCGCTGACGACCAGGTCCGGCCGGTGACGGCCAATGGCGATCAGTGCCGATTGCGCATCGCCGACCACGTCAACATGCGGAATGCCGGCGTCCTGCAGATGCTGGCGGACGATTTTCTGCTGGGTGGGCGAGGGTTCAATCAGCAACAGATGCAGATCGGCGAGCGAGAGTCTGGACATGGGACAGCAACCACCTTGATCGGGACGCAAACTATAGCGCGCCGCCGCGCCAAACGGAGCCTGCCGCAGCGGTAAACGCTCGTTTGACCGGGCCGCGGACGCTGGGGTAACGTGCTGCGGAAAACGCCCCGCCCGGCCGGTCCGGGTGCACAAAAATCAGCCAACGCGCAAGCGACAGACGATTCAGAAACTAGCGGAGTCCTCATGGAAAAAATCTGGTTGCAGCACTATCCACCCGGTGTGCCGCATGAAATTGATCCGGATGCCTTTCCGTCATTGGTGCACATTTTTGAGCAGTCGGTGCGTGACTATCCCGGACGGCCGTCGTTTGCCAATCTGGGCAAGACGCTGACGTTTTCTGATCTGGATCGGCTGACGCGCGATGCCGCTGCATTTTTCCAGCAGGAATGGCGCATGGGCAAAGGCGACAAGCTGGCGCTGATGTTGCCCAACCTGTTGCAGTATCCGGTGCTGTTGTTCGGCGCCTTGCGCGCCGGCATCACCGTGGTCAACGTCAATCCGCAGTACACACCGCGCGAGCTGGAACACCAGCTCAAGGACAGCGGCGCCAGCGGCATTGTCATTCTCGCCAACTTCGCCCACACGCTGTCGGAAGTGATCGCCAAGACACCGGTGAAGCACGTTTGCGTGACCGAGATCGGCGACGCCCTGCCGCAACCGAAAGCGCTGCTGATCAACACCATCATCAAGTATGTGAAAAAAATGGTGCCGCCCTATTCGCTGCCCGGTGCCATCGGCTACCGCGCGCTGATGTCGCGTGGTGCGCAAAGCAGTTTCCATCCGGTGACCGTGACCGGCGAAGACGTGGCGTTCCTGCAGTACACCGGCGGCACCACCGGCGTTTCCAAGGGTGCTGTGCTGACACACCGGAACATGGTCGCCAATGTCATGCAGGCCGCCGCCTGGCTGAAGCCTTTCCTCGATCAGGGGCGCGAAGTGATCATCACGGCATTGCCGCTGTATCACATCTTCTCGCTGACCGCGAACTGCCTGACGTTCATGCATTTCGGCGGCCAGAATGTGTTGATCACCAACCCGAAAGACATGCCCGGTTTCGTCAAGGAACTGCGCAAGTGGAAATTCACCGCGCTCACTGGCGTCAACACGCTGTTCAACGGTCTGCTCAACACGCCCGGATTCAGCGAGCTGGATTTTTCCAGTTTCAAACTTGCACTCGGCGGTGGCATGGCGGTGCAGGGGGCAGTGGCCGAGCGCTGGCAGAATGTCACCGGCCGGCCATTGCTTGAAGCGTACGGATTGACCGAAACCGCACCGGCGGTGAGCATCAATCCGCTGAATCTGAAAAGTTACAACGGCACCATCGGCTTGCCGGTGCCGTCCACCGAAATTTCCATACGCAACGATGCCAACGAAGAGGTGCCGCTCGGCGAACGTGGCGAGCTGTGCGTGCGGGGGCCGCAAGTGATGCAGGGCTATTACAACCGCCCGGATGAAACCGCCAAAGTGCTGGATGCTGACGGTTGGCTGCACACTGGCGACATTGCCATCGCCACGGAAATGGGGTTCCTGAAAATTGTCGATCGCAAGAAAGACATGATTCTGGTGTCCGGTTTCAATGTCTATCCGAACGAAATCGAAGACGTGGTGGCCGGGCATCCCGGCGTGCTGGAAGTGGCCGCCATCGGCGTGCCGTCCGAGCAGACTGGTGAGACGGTCAAGCTGTTCATCGTCCGCCGCGATCCGGCGCTGACCGAACAGCAGGTGATCGAGTTCTGTCACGATCGCCTGACCGGCTACAAGCGCCCGCGCCATGTCGAGTTCCGTGATGTCTTGCCGAAGAGTAATGTCGGCAAGATCCTGCGCAAGGATCTGCGCTGAGTTGTTCCGGCGGCGGGCATGGCCCGCCGCATCGTTTCCCTGCCTGTGAATCCGTAGCCATGACCGAATCAGTCTCTTCTCCGGTGACGGCTGCCGCTGTTTCCCCCGCCGTTCCCGCTGCCGGTTTGCTGGCCGCGCCGGCTGCGCTGCCGGTGACCTGGTGTGCCGATCAGCAACAACTCGATGAGTTGTGCGCGCACTGGCGTCGCCGTCCGTTCATTACTCTGGATACCGAGTTTGAACGCACACGCACCTTCTGGCCGACACTGGCACTGGTGCAAGTCTGCGATGGCGAAGCCATCACGCTGATCGACGCGCTGGCGGTTCGTGACTGGGCCTGTTTTGCGGCGCTGCTTGCCGATCAAAACGTCGTCAAAGTCATGCATGCCGCCGGTGAGGATCTGGAAGCGTTTCAGGTGCAGTGTCAGGCCTTGCCCTGGCCCTTGTTCGATACGCAGAACGCGCTGGCGTGGCTGTCTGAAGGCTATTCGCTGGGACTGTCCGCAACCGTCGATCGATTCTTTGGCGCCACGCTCGACAAGGATCAGGCGCGCACCGACTGGCTGGCGCGTCCGCTCAGTGATGCGCAGCTCAAATACGCCGCTGCCGACGTGCTCTATTTGCCGTCGCTGTATGCACATCTGGCGCCGCGCATTGCCGCGGCAACACACCTTGCACGCATGCAGGCAGACGCGGCGGCTGCTCTGGCGCGCGTGACGCAAATCGATGCACCGGAGTGGGCCTACCGGCGGTTGAAAGCAGCGTTTGTGCTGCGCGGCCCGCAACTGGCGGTGGCGCGCGAGCTGTGCATCTGGCGCGAACGCGAAGCGCGGCAAAGCAATACCGCGCGGTCGTTCTTGCTCAAGGACGATGTGCTGCTGGCCATGGCCCAGTCGTCGCCGAAAAACTGGAATGCGCTGGCAGCCATCGACGGTCTGCATCCGCGCGTGCTGCGTGTCTATGGCAAGGACATGCTCGCGGCGATTGCCCGCGGGCTGGATTGCCCGCGCGAGCAGCAACCGCTGCGTGTGCGCCGCTTGATCGATGTTGCCAACGGCCGCGAATTGCTTGACGCGCTGGTGGCCATCGTCGCGGCGCGTGCCGCGCAGGAGGCACTGACGGTCGAGTTGTACTGTTCACGCCGCGTATTGGAACAGCTGATCCTGAACGTCGCCGATACCGTGCCGTTTGCACCGGCAATGTGGCAGGGCTGGCGGCGCGACGTGTTCTGCGATGCGTTTGCGGAAGCGTTTCGCGCGCAAGGTTTCCAACTTCCGGAGTGGTGGTAATGCTCGCCCATGTTTATCGCAGTGCGCGTCAGGAAGAGATGTATCTCTATCTGCGCGACAAAGATCGTTTCGACAATATTTCCGCCGAGTTGATGCAGCGGTTTGGCGCGGCGGTCTGGGTGATGACGGTGGATCTGTCCACACGCACCAGGCTTGCCCGCGAAGACATCGCGAAAGTGCGGGCGGCGCTGGCGTCGCGCGGTTTTTACATCCAGATGCCGCCACGATTTGAAGCGCCGGTACCGCCCGGTCTCAGTGACGAATGAACGCGGAGGATGGGTTCATGTATCAGCATTCCCTGTATCAGCATCAATGGTGGTCAGGCGCTGCAATTGCATTGCCGGTGGGGAAAGCCGTCTGCGTCGGTCGCAACTACGCCGAACATGCGAAAGAACTGAACAATCCGCTGCCGGTGCGGCCGTTGCTGTTCCTGAAACCCGCCACCGCGTTCGTGTCCTTGTCGCCGCAATTCGACATTCCAACGGATCGGGGCGAATGCCATCACGAACTGGAAGTGGCACTGCTGATTGGCAAGCCGCTGAAAAACGCCGATGAAGCGATGGTCCGTGATGCCGTGATCGGCATCGGACTGTGCCTGGATTTGACGCTGCGTGATCGCCAGGCGGAACTGAAAGCTGCCGGCCATCCCTGGGAAGAAGCCAAGGCATTCGACGGTGCCTTGCCGGTTTCGCCGTTCGTACCGGCCGGAGAGTTTGTCGACTGGACGCGCTTGCGCTTCAGTCTGCAGATCAACGATCAGCTGCGCCAACAGGGCGACATGCGCGACATGCTCAATCCTGCTGTACCGCTCATTGCCGGGATGAGCCGTATTTTCACGCTGCAGCCCGGCGATGTGATCTGCACCGGCACTCCGGCCGGCGTAGCGGCGCTGCATGGAGGCGACAATTTGCAACTGGAACTCGACGGACGTTTCCGTTGCCAGACCCGCGTCGCCTGACGCCAGCCGTTCCACGTGCCCGGAGCCGCAAACATGCCACGCAAAAACACACCGTTCTGGGAGCGCAAAACGCTGACCGAATTGACGGCCGAGGAGTGGGAATCACTCTGTGATGGTTGCGGCTGGTGTTGCACGTACAAACTGGAAGATGAAAACGACGGCGAGCTGTACCAGACCAGCGTCTGCTGCAAGCTGCTCGATACCCAGACCGGCCTGTGCAGCAATTACCCGCAGCGGAAAAAGTTCGTCAAGGATTGCGTGCAACTGACTCCGGAAAACGTGCTGAGCTTCGACTGGTTGCCCAGCACCTGCGGCTATGTGCGCATCGCCCGTGGCATGCCCCTGCCGGAATGGCATCACCTGATCAGCGGCGACCGCAACAAGGTGCATGAACTCGGCATGTCGATGCGCGGCCGCGTGCAGTCAGAACTCAAGGCCGGCCCGCTCGAACAGAACATCATTGGTCGCTTCAAGCTCTGAAATGCCCACTTTCAACCAGGCATGAAGATTGATGAGTGAATACTGGTGGCGTGCTCCTCAATCCTGGCCCGGCTGAAAATACGCAAGCCTGATGCAAAACCTGTGTAAGCAGGCATCGAAAGTCGGTGTGCAGTGATTGGCGCGCTGTGATGGGTGTGCAGCCCCGGTGCCCGATGCTGCCCACTTTGGCAAAGGAAGCTGACGCAAGCGTGCAGGTATGCCATTCAAACTCTCTGACAGTGAAGCGCGGGAAATCGCCGCAACACTTCGCCGCCGGCACAAGGGTCTGGTGTGGAGCGAGGAAAGTCTGCTCAAACTGATTGAAACACAGACATCCCGGATGGACGTGTACTGGGCGGTGATCGGTTTGCGCCATTGCGGCAGCAGTCGCTGCCTGCCGGCCCTCAAGGCGCTGGCGACTCATCCGATGCAGGACGTGAACGCCACGGCCATGCTGACGATTGCCCAGCTTGCCGGTGCGGATGAAACGCTTTACTACGCGGAGCGCCTTGGTGACCCCGCGTACAAGGCGAAAGACTATGTGCTGTGGGCGCTCGGTGAAACCGGCGATGTCAGGGCAGTTGATGCCGTTCACGCGTATATCCGGCGCAGCAGGAAATCACTGCTGCGACCCGGTACAGACTGCCGTGCACAGATGGAGCTGATCGCCTATTTCTATCGGGTACTGGGGCCTGTGGCGTGCGCTGACTTGCTGCGAGGTCAGTATGGATTCGTCCGGGACAGCCTGCTCGGCAATTCCTCGTTCACGCCATTCATGCGGAGAAAATTCCTGATGCGTGTTCCGCAGCTGGAAGTGCTTCTGGACACCGGGCGGAACTAATTTTTTTTCGTACCGGGAAACTTGTTGCATCTGCAGCCGTGCGCTCAAGCCATTCGTCATCGTTCGCCAAGTCATCCGGAAAAGAAAAGCCGCTCAGGTGTGAGCGGCTTTTCTTTTTGCGGCCGGGTTTTGCGCATGCATCACCCGACTGGCGTCCGGGCTTTTACAGATTGAACACAATGCCCTGGGCCAGCGTGGCTTTGTTGCCGTAGAAAATCGTGTTGGTCTGGCGACGCATATAGGATTTCCAGGCATCGGAGCCGGCTTCGCGGCCGCCGCCGGTTTCTTTCTCGCCGCCGAAGGCGCCGCCGATTTCCGCACCGGAAGTGCCGATGTTGACGTTGGCGATGCCGCAATCCGAACCGAGCGCCGACAGGTAGTACTCGGCGTGTTTCAGATTGTTGGTGAAGATCGACGACGACAGGCCGAAGCGCGAGTCGTTGTTCAGGGCGATGGCCTCGTCCAGCGTGTCATAGGTCATGACGTACAGGATGGCGGCAAAGGTCTCGTTCTGCACGGCCTTGAAATGATTCTTGGCGCGAATGATGGTCGGCTGGACGAAGTGGCCGGCACCTTCGATGCGCTTGCCGCCGGTCAGCACTTCACCGCCTTCGGAAACCGCCAGTGCCACCGCGTTTTCGAACGATTTCACCGCCGCTTCGTCGATCAGCGGGCCCATCAGCGTGTTCTTGTCGATGGGGTTGCCGATGCGCACCTGGTCATAGGCATTGACGATGGCGTCGGTGACTTCTTTCTCGCGCGATGTGTGCACGATCAGGCGGCGTGTGGTGGTGCAGCGTTGGCCGGCAGTGCCGACCGCGCCGAACACAATCGACGGCACGGCGATTTTCAGATCGGCAGTTTCGTCAACGATGATGGCGTTGTTGCCCGACAGTTCCAGCAGGCATTTGCCGAAACGCTCGGCGACTTTGGCGCCAACCAGGCGACCGACCTGAGACGAACCGGTGAAGGACATTTTCTCGACGCGCTTGTCTTCAACAAACTTCATCGACAGCTTGTTCTCGGCATTGTCGATGAACAGCTGGAAAATCGGCGGGCAGTTGTTGCGGGCCAGAACGTTGTTGCAGATTTTCTGCACAGCAACGGCGCAGAGCGGGGTTTTGGGCGACGGCTTCCAGATGGTGACGTTGCCGCAGATGGCAGCGAGAAACGCGTTCCAGCTCCACACGGCAACCGGGAAGTTGAACGCCGACATCACGCCGACGATACCGAGCGGATGCCACTGTTCTTTCATGCTGTGTTCCGGACGCTCGGAGTGCATCGACGCGCCGTACAGCATGCGCGACTGGCCAACGGCGAAGTCGGCCATGTCGATCATTTCCTGCACTTCACCATCACCCTCGGCCTTGATCTTGCCCATTTCCAGGGTGACCAGTGAACCGAGCGCGTCTTTGTGTTTGCGCAGTTCTTCGCCCATCTGGCGGACGATCTCGCCGCGTTTGGGCGCCGGCACCTTGCGCCATTCAGCGAATGCCGCGCGGGCGCTGGTCAGCACTTTTTCGTAGTCGGCCGCGCTTGAGGCGTGGACCTTGCCGAGCAATTCACCGGTGGCCGGATTGAACGATTCGATGACGCCGGCGCTGGTGTCGTTCGACCATTCGTTGACACCAAAGCAGGTGCCGGACTGGATGCCTTCAAGGCCCAGTTGCTTCAACACGTCCATGGGATTCCTCACGCAGAACAGGGGCGACCGCTGCGGTCGCCGGGGTGGATTCGGGCGCAACCTTACCACCGGCGGGGCCAGCCGGCCAGCCTCGCCGGCGCCCGGAATCAGCGAGCGAAGTTACTGAAAAAACAGGGGAAATTCCTTTTTGTTTTCGTCGGAATGACGGTCCTCCCGAGGCTGTCCCCCAGAGCTTCGTCGTTCCGACGAAAGTGCCGGCGGAAACCTTGCCGGATCGGCAAATCCTGCTGGCACAAATGCCGACAGATTTGCCGACAATTTGCGGCTGGCGAGGGCGGGGCGCTTATGCCATGCTCCGGAAACCATCGGCTTTTTGTGCCGTTTTCCAGCAGGACCCCGATTGTGAACAAGCAGGTTGAAAAGCGTACAGGGCTGACGCGGCAACGCGTCCTGATCTCGGCTCTTGCTGCGGTACTGACCGTTACCGCCGGCGTACAGGCATCGCCCGATGCCGGCCCGCTCAAACCCGAGCGCATGCACGTGCAATCGAGCCGCTACATCACCCGTCTGCTCACCGACTACCACTATCTGCGCCCAAAGCTGAATGACGAATTGTCGGCCAAGGTCTTTGAGCGTTTTCTCGAGATGCTGGACGGCAGTCGCAGTTACTTGCTGCAGAGTGACATCGACCAAATCAGCAAGTACCGCACCCAGCTCGATGATGCGCTGGCCCGTGGCGATTTGAGCGTTGCCTACGAGATCTTTGCCGTGTTCCAGAAGCGCTGGGCCGAGCGCTACGACTACGCGCTGGCGCTGGCCGCCAAACCGATGAGTTTTGACGGCAACGATCAGTTTGCTTTTGATCGCGAGAAGGCGCCGTGGCCGCGCGACATGAACGAGATGAATGCGCTGTGGGCGGCGCGGGTAAAGAACGACGCGCTGAACCTGAAACTGGCAAACAAGAAGCCGGAAGAGATCCGCGATTTGCTGACCAAGCGCTATGAGGCCGCCAAGCGGCGCATGACCCAGACCAACAGCGAGGACGTGTTCAGCTATTACATGAACGCGCTGACCGCAGCGATCGAACCGCACACCAGTTATTTCTCTCCGCCGCAGGCAGAAAACTTTGATATCGAGATGCGCCTGTCGCTGGAAGGCATTGGCGCCGTGCTGCAGTCGGATGATGTCTACACCAAAGTGGCGCGCCTGATCGAGGCCGGCCCGGCCGACAAGAGCAAGCAGATTTTCCCCGAAGACAAGGTGCTTGCTGTCGGTCAGGAAAACGGCCCGATGATAGATGTGGTCGGCTGGCGGCTGGACGATGTGGTGGATCTGATCCGCGGCAAGGCCGGCACCACGGTGCGTCTGGAAATTCTTCCCCACAAAGCCGGGGCCGATGGCGCCAGCAAGACCATCACGCTGCTGCGTGACAAGGTGAAACTGGAAGAGCAGGCCGCCAAGTCGAGTGTGCTGCCGATTGAAGGCAACGGTCAGCGCTACAACATCGGCGTCATCAACGTGCCGAAGTTCTATGTCGATTTCCAGTCCCGTGCCATGGGCGACAAGAACTACAAGAGTGTGGCCCGCGATGTGCGCGATTTGGTGCAGAAACTGAAAGCGGAAAACGTCGACGGCATCATTCTCGATCTGCGCAACAACGGCGGTGGCGGTCTTGATGAAGCGACCCAGATGAGCGGGCTGTTCATCGACAAGGGGCCGGTGGTGCAGGAGCGCACGCAGACCGGTCAGGTGTCGGTGCTGGTGGACGAGGAACCGGGCGTGGTCTGGGGCGGTCCGCTGGTGGTGCTGGTCAACGGCCAGAGTGCATCGGCGTCGGAAATTGTTGCCGCGGCCTTGCAGGATTACGGTCGTGCGCTGGTCATCGGTGAACCGACCTTCGGCAAGGGCACGGTGCAAACCGTTTTCGATCTGAACCGTCTGCGCGATGGCAGTGACTTCATGTACGGTCAGGTGAAATACACCGTGCACAAGTTTTACCGCGTATCCGGCCAGAGCACGCAGCATCGCGGCGTATTGCCGGACATCACGCTGCCGACGCTGTGGGAGCAGAGTGAATTCGGTGAAGGCGCGCTGCCCAATGCCATGGCCTGGGATTACATTCCGGCCACGCATTACACGCCGGTCGGCAACCTGCAGCGGTTTGTTCCGCAGTTGAAAACACTGCAGGAAAAGCGCGTCAAGAACGCAACCGAGTATCAGTATCTGCTGGAAGATCTGGCCGAGTACAAGGCGCGCAAGGCCGACACCACGGTGTCACTGAACGAAGCGCAGCGCCGTGCTGAACGCGACAAATGGGATCAGAAGCAACTGGCGCGTGAAAACGCCCGACGCAAGCTGAAAGGTCTTGAGCCGCTGAAAGCCCTGCCGGATGCGCCGGATGTCGAAGACGCCGACAAGGACGCACCGGATGCACGCCTGACCGAGTCGGCGCATGTGCTGGCGGATCTGATCTGGCTGCAAAACGGCCAGCGCGTGGTGGATGCCGGCGATCGCAAACCGGCTGATGCGGCGCGTGTGCGCTGACATCGTGTGCTGACACACTGAGTCGCGAGGAGCAAACCGCATGTTCCTGCCCGTGGATGCGACGCTGGCGCTGAACAACCTGACGCGCCAGTTCCGTGAAGCATCGGAAGCGCTGGCGCCGCTGTTCGCCGGCGCACCCACGACGGCGCTGGCTGCCGGCGATGATGCCCGGTCGCTGGGCGTCGATGGTGACGTGTTGGTGCGTGTTGTGGCCGGCAGTGTGCAGATGTTTGCGGAAGGCAAGACCGTCCTGTACTGGGACGAAGGCGATGTTTTTCATCACGCTGATCTGCTGGCGCTCACGGCCGCTGGCGAGCCGGCGACGCTGCAAATCGAAGATTTTGCACGCGTCGAGATCCTGCCACTCGCCGCCGCACAACTGAACACTGCGCATGCGTCAGCGTTGCTTCAGCACGCGACGCTCAGTCGGCAATTGTTGCTGCTGTCGCTGGTCAGGCAGACCCCGCCGGAGGAGCGTCCGGCGCCCGGTTTCAGGCGTTTTGCCGACGGTGAAGTCATTGTTGAACAGGGCGCTGCGGCGGATTACGTGTACACCATTCTCGAAGGCGCTGCGGACGTCTTTGTCGATAATGTGCGCGTCGGTGAGGTTGGCGCTGAGGAAATTTTCGGTGCCATGGCGGTGCTGACCGGATCGCCGCGCACGGCCACCGTTCGCGCCCGCGGCACGGTGTCACTGATGATGGTGGCGAAAGAGGATTTCTCCCGTCTGGTTGGGTCGCATCCGCATCTCGCGCTCAATCTGCTCAAGGACATGGCCGGCACCATCGTCTCGCTGAACGAACGCGTGGTGGCGCTGGAGGTCCGTTGATCTCGGTTATCTGCGCTGATCAGGCACGCTGCCTGATCACAATCAAATTTTCCGCATCACGTTCATGCACTTCATCCTGACAAGCGCGACGGTTGTTGCGCGGAATTCTCCTGATGCCTTGCCCGCCTGAGCCTGCATTGCCTCTTTCGACGCCTGTGCTGTCGGCTGTCCCGGATGTCGCCGTGATCGGCGCCGGCGTGATCGGCCTGATGACGGCGCGTGAGCTGCTGTTGTCCGGCGCCCGCGTCAGCATTTTCGACGCCGGCGATGCCGGTCAGGAATCGTCATGGGCCGGTGGTGGCATCGTGTCGCCGCTGTATCCCTGGCGCTACGCCGACGCGGTAACGGCGCTGGCCAACTGGGCACAGGCCATTTATCCGTCGCTGTGTGCGGAGTTGCAGGAAAGTACCGGCGTGGACAGCGAGTGGCAGCCAAGTGGCCTGTTGTTGTTGTCACTGCCTGACATGGCGGCTGCAGCCGACTGGGCGCGTCGCCATCACAAACCGGTGTTTGAACTGCCGCCCGATGCCATTGCTCGTTGGCAGGCCGGTCAGCGCGCCGGGCTGCCGGCGCTGTTTTTTCCCGGCATTGCCCAGGTGCGCAATCCGCGATTGGTCAAAGCCCTGCTCGCCGATGTTCAGCGGCTGGGAGCGACGCTGCATCTGCACACGCCCGTTGATGCCTTGCTGCAGGAGGGGGAGAGCGTCATTGGTGTTCAGAGCGGCGCGCAGCGCTATCGGGCCGGCAAGGTCCTGATTTGCGCGGGCGCCTGGTCGGCGCGTTTGTGCGCCACGCTCGGGGTGTCCGTGCCGATCCGGCCAATGCGCGGCCAGATGCTGCTGTTTGCGCCGCATGCTCACCCACTGCGTCGAATCGTGCTGCGTGATGGCCGCTACCTGATCCCGCGCCGTGATGGTCGCATTCTCTGTGGCTCGACACTGGAAGACGTCGGTTTTGACAAATCGGTCACCCACAGCGCGGCGGCCGAGCTGCAGGCGTTTGCCCGCGATCTGCTGCCATCACTGGCTGACGTAAAGCCGGAGCGGCACTGGGCCGGGCTGCGGCCGGGCAGTCCGCAGGGCATACCGCTGATTGGTGCCGTGCCGGGGCATGCGGGGCTGTTTATCAACGCCGGTCACTTTCGCAACGGCGTGGTACTGGCGCCGGCGTCGGCGTTGCTGGCAGCAGACCTGCTGCTCGGACGGACGCCCGTGCTCGATCCGGCGCCCTACGCGCTGGTTCGCTGACGCGCCTGGCAGGCGCGAGGCAAAAAAAAGCCCGAGACGTTTAGCGCTCGGGTCAGGGGAAAAGAGCCATTGCAGGCTCTGGTCGAGCTGCCAGTCGGCTGACCGACAGCTCGGCCTGAAGTGTAGTCCAGATTGACGATTGTCAAGCCGCGACCGTTCGCGGCGCGCCGGTGCTGGCCGGATATTCCCGCAATGCATACAATCGGCCATCAGCCAGCGATCACTGGCGTTCATGGGATGCGGTAATGAAACCTGCTGTCAAAGACCACGTGTTGGCCAATTGGGATGATCTGCTGCTGCTCGATGAGCAGCTCACCGAAGACGAGCGACTGATCCGCGACGCGGCCCGCGCCTATGCGCAGGAACGCCTGATGCCCCGCGTGCTGGAAGCGAACCGTCACGAACATTTTGATCGCGAGATCATGCGCGAGATGGGCGAGCTCGGCCTGCTCGGCCTCACCGTGCACGGCTTCGATTGCGCCGGCGCCAGCTATGTCGCTTACGGTCTGGTGGCGCGCGAAGTCGAGCGTGTCGATTCCGGTTACCGCTCGGCGCTGTCGGTGCAGAGCAGTCTGGTGATGTATCCGATCTACAAGTACGGTTCGGATGCGCAAAAAGCCAAATACCTGCCGAAGCTGGCGAAGGGCGAGTGGGTGGGCTGTTTCGGACTGACCGAGCCGGATGCCGGCTCTGATCCGGCCGGCATGAAAACCCGCGCCAGGAAAGTTGACGGTGGTTATCTGCTCACCGGCTCGAAAATGTGGATCACCAACTCGCCAATCGCTGACGTGTTCGTGGTCTGGGCCAAGAACGACGAAGGCATCATTCGCGGTTTCGTGCTGGAAAAAGGCATGGCCGGCCTGAGCGCGCCGAAGATCGAGGGCAAGTTCTCGCTGCGTGCGTCGATCACCGGCGAGATCGTCATGGACAATGTGTTCGTGCCGGAAGAAAACATGTTCCCGACCGTTGAAGGTCTCAAGGGCCCGTTTGGTTGCCTGAACATGGCGCGCTACGGCATCAGCTGGGGCGCAATGGGCGCAGCGGAATTCTGCTGGCACGCGGCGCGGCAGTACACGCTGGATCGCCAGCAGTTTGGCCGGCCGTTGGCGGCGACGCAGCTGGTGCAGAAAAAACTTGCCGACATGCAGACCGAGATCACGCTGGCGCTGCACGCCTCGCTGCGTGTCGGCCGCCTGATCGACGAAAATCGCTTCAAGCCGGAAATGATTTCCATGGTCAAGCGCAATGCCTGCGGCAAAGCGCTGGAGATCGCCCGCGTCGCGCGCGACATGCACGGTGGCAACGGCATCAGCGACGAGTTCCACGTGATCCGTCACGTGATGAACCTGGAAGCCGTCAATACCTACGAAGGCACGCACGATGTGCATGCGCTGATCCTCGGTCGCGCGCAGACCGGATTGCAGGCGTTTTACTGATCGCGCTGGCCTGACGTTTCGGCGGTTTGCGCCGGACGCAGAAACAAGAAGGGCGCCAACTGGCGCCCTTCTTGTTTGTTATCAACCGGTTTGTCCGGCAAGCGCGTTTCCGCGATCAGCCGGATGCTTACTTTTTGCAGTAGTTCTCGATCTGCAGGTCGGTCATCTTCAGCTTTTCCTTGCGCTCTTCTTCCGTCAGATGACGCTCGGTGCCGTCCTGATCAGTCACTTTCACTTTCGAGGCGTGCAGCAGCGCTTCACGATTCTTCTGGGCGATCTCGCAGTTGCGACGATCTTTCTCGGCTTCACCCTTGGCGGCAGCATCCTTGGGCGCGTTGGCGTCGGTCTTGGCCGCTGGGGCTGCAGGCTTCACGGCGGCAGCAGCATCGGTGGGCGCAATGCGATTCTTGATGGTTTCGTAAGGCCGGCCATTGGGGGGCTGCTGCGTGTAGTGGATGCGGCCGTCGTCATCTTTCCATTTGTAGGTGGTGTAGGTTTCCGCCGCCAGTGACGGACCTGCCAGCAGCAGGAGCATGGCGAGAAGCGGGAAGCGCATGATGTCGTTCTCCACGTGAGCGCGTTGCCAGCAACTATAGTGATTCGCGGCCGGCAGGCAAGCAGCGATCAGCTTTCCTCGTAGGGGCCGGTGCGCAGCAGGTTGTGTTCTGCGAAGGCCATCACTTCGGCGTGCAGCTTGGGATGCTGGCTGGCGAGTGCCGGGTCGACCACCACGCAGCGCTGGCCATCGATAATCGCCGGTTGCAGCAGCGGCGAGTAATAGACGCGCCGGTTGCGGAATGTGCACAGGTTGCCACACATGCGCTCCGCCCAGTCGCTGGGCCGGAACACCTCACCCGACAAGGTCACGCCGTGTATCACTATCTTGTCGGAAACGGTGTCGGTCATGCTGGTCGATGTTGTGTGGTCTGGACGGGGAGGGGCGCAACATTATCACTGTCGGACGCCGACGTCGTGAAGACTTCCTGCGCCTGACGGGCTGGTGTGGCTGTGCTATGGTGCGGCGCGCCTGAGCGCAAGCTGATGATCCGCATCATGGAGCCCCGAGATCCCGTGCAAAAAGCCCGTCGCCCCGGCATCTATCTGCTGCCCAATCTGCTGACCACAGCCAATATCTTCGCCGGCTTTTACGCGGTCATCGCCGCGTCGCAGGGGCGCTTCGAGATCGCCGCCATCGCCATTTTCGTGGCCATGATCATGGATGGTCTGGACGGACGCGTCGCGCGCATGCTCAACGCCCAGAGTGATTTCGGCGCCCAGTACGACAGCCTCGCCGACATGGTCACCTTCGGTATCGCACCGGCCCTGGTTGCCTATCACTGGGCACAGCCGGCACCGGCAATTGGCAAGCTGGTCTGGCTGGCGGCATTTGCCCATGCCGTCGGCGCGGCACTGCGTCTGGCGCGCTTCAACACCCAGGTCGCGAGCGCCGACAAGCGCTATTTCCAGGGGCTGGCCAGTCCGGCGGCGGCGGCCATTGTGGTCGGCTTTATCTGGTTTGCCGCCGATCGGGCGCTGGATCGCCAAAGCTTTGCACTGGCCGCCGCTGCGGTCTGCCTTGTGAGCGGTTCGCTGATGGTGTCGACCTTTCGCTACCACAGCTTCAAGCAGGTGGACTGGAGCGGCCGGGTGCGCTTCATCACCATCAGCCTGGCAGCGTTGCTGCTGATCCTGATCGCCTGGGACACGCCGCTCGTATTGTTCCTTGGCTTTGCCGTTTATGCGGTATGGGGGCCGGTGTTCACCGTGTTCAGCCGGCGCCGCGCGCGGATGCAGGGCCGTCAGGCGGACACCCGGTCGCTGTAACATCCTGCCCCTGACGGCGTCCAATGTGCAGTACGGAGGTCGTCATGCTGATCCGCAAACCTGATTTTCCCGCCAGCCCGCGCGTGACCGATGAGTCGGTCTGGTTGGCGCGCCGGCAAGTGCTTGCTGCCCTGTCAGCCAGTTTCGGTGCGCCCTTGCTGGCGTCCGCTGCTTCATCGCCTGCGCCGCAGTCGAAAACGCTCGATTTCCAGCCCGCGACATCGCGGCCGGCGCGTTTGACCGACGAAATGGCCGCGACGCACTACAACAACTTCTATGAGTTCGGACTCGACAAGGAAGATCCCGCCCGCCACGCCGGCAAACTGCGGACGGCGCCCTGGTCGGTGGTGGTCGAGGGCGACGTCGCACGGCCGGGACGCTATCCGCTTGAGACGCTTCTGAAGGGCCTGACGCTGGAGGAGCGGATCTATCCGCTGCGCTGCGTGGAGGCCTGGTCCATGGTGATCCCGTGGATCGGCGTGCCGCTGGCCAGCCTGATCAAGCGTTTCGAGCCGACTTCCAAAGCGCGTTTTGTCGCCTTCGAAACCCTGCACGATCCGGAGCAAATGCCCGGTCAGCGCCGCAGCGTGCTCAGTGTCGGCGGACTGGACTGGCCCTATGTCGAGGGCTTGCGCATGGATGAAGCCATGCACCCGCTGACCCTGATTGCCGTGGGCATGTACGGCAAACCCCTTCCCAACCAGAACGGAGCGCCGCTGCGGCTTGTTGTGCCGTGGAAATACGGCTTCAAGGGCATCAAGTCCATCGTCCGCATCCGCTTTCAGGAGGCCATGCCGCCAACCACCTGGAGCCGCTCCGCACCGGATGAGTACGGTTTCTACGCCAACGTCAATCCAGCGGTTGACCATCCGCGCTGGAGTCAGGCGCGGGAGCGGCGTATCTACAGCAGCTCGCTGTGGGGCGTCGAACGTATCGAAACACAGCCATTCAACGGCTTTGCCGCCCAGGTCGCCAGCCTCTATCAGGGGCTGGATCTGCGCCGGCACTTCTGACCGGCGTCGACCATGTGGCGTTTCCTGTTGCATTTGCTGGCTTGCGTTCCGGCCGTATGGCTGTTTGCCGCGGCACTGAACGAGGCGCTGGGGGCCGACCCGCAGAAAGTGTTGCTGCACGAGCTGGGTATCTGGGCGCTGCGCTTCCTGCTGATGTCACTGGCCATGACACCGCTGCGGCGCTGGACGGGACTGTCGTTCTGGATCAGCTATCGCCGGATGCTGGGCCTGTATGCATTCGCCTATGCGCTGCTGCACTTCCTGACGTACTTTGCCTTCTATTTGCAATTCGACGTCGGGAACGTCCTTGAGGAAATCGCTGAACGTCCTTACATCACGGTTGGCTTCACCGCGCTGTTGCTGATGGTTCCGCTGGCGGTGACGTCCACACGCCGGGCGATGCGTCGTTTGGGTCGGAACTGGCAACGCCTGCACCGGCTGGTTTACGGCGTTGCGGTTTTAGTCGTGCTGCATTTCACCTGGTCGATGAAAGCGGAACTCAACGAGCCGTTGATCTACGCCAGTATTTTGGCCCTGCTGTTCTACGCTCGGTGGCAAGTGGTGGAAAAACGTTCACAGAGGCAGCAGGCAGCGCTGGCGGCAGACGAATAAACGAACGTTTCGTTCGACTTTCGAACAGATGTTCAGGTTTCTGAAAAATCTTCGTCACAAAGCCTTGCTAACGAGCAAAGGCCGCCTATAATGCGCGCCCTGTCGACGCGGTAGCGGAAACGCGCAGCGAAG
>JAYSEY010000023.1:0-49732 GCA_041913605.1 Permianibacter sp. | reverse complement strand
TGGTGTCCGGGACCTCTGATTATGCGTGGACCGAGTTTACGGGGGACTTACACTCTGCCAGCGGAATAAACTCCGCCGGACTGATGGCACCGAGTTCGTCATCCTGCCAGCGGCACAGCGCTTCGCCGCCGATCATCTGCCGGCTGGCGTTCCACAGCGCTTGCAGGTGCATGTGCAAACGCTGATCACTGATCGCCGTGCGCAGTTTGCGCTCCAGATCCAGTCGGCGCATCAAGCCGCTTTGCATGCCCGTATCAAAGCAAATCGCCGCGCCATGCCCGGCGGCTTTGGCGCGATACAGCGCCGTGTCGGCACGCTGCAGGAGTTGTTCGGCACTGTCGCCGTGATCCGGCGCCAGCACCATGCCGACGCTGCAACTGAGCAGGACATCGGCAGAGTCGCTTGCAAAGGGTTGCAGGAAGGCCGAACGGATCTGTTGCTCAAGCAGGTGCACATCGATACGGCTGCCGGTAAACAGCAACGCAAACTCATCGCCGCCCCAGCGCGCCAGAAATGCCGGCGACAATTGCTGCAGGCGTTCAGCCACCAGGCGCAATACCTGATCGCCGACCGGATGACCGAGCGTGTCATTGATCTTGCGAAAATTGTTCAGATCGGTAAGCAGCAAGACAAAACGCTGACGGGTTTTCAGCAGGCTGTCGAGGCGCCGTTTCAGTTGATGGCGATTCGGCAAACCGGTGAGATCATCGAAATTGGCTTGCTGCTCTATGCGCCGTGCCTGCTCGCGCTGGGCAGTGATATCCCAGGCCAGCTCGACAAAATGGGTCAGCGCGCCGTCTTCGTCGCGCACCGGTGTCACGCGTACCGATGCCCAGTATTTGCTGCCGTCGGCGCGCGTGCGCTGCACGTCGCCGCTCCATTCATGTCCGTCCGCGACTGCGAGACAACAGGACACCACCGCCGGATCATCCGTGGCGCCGATGCCAAGCTCGCTCCACGGCAAACCGATGCATTGCGCGACGCTGTGGCCGGTGAGCTGCTCGTAAGCATGATTGGCAAATTCGACACGTCCGTCACGGGTGACAATCAGCATTGCCACCGGACTTTGTGCCGCCGCCTGGGAAAATTTGCGCAACGATTCCTGGGCCGGTTGCAGCGTGGTGACATCGCGCGCCAGCGATGCCATGCCAACGACGCTGCCGTCGTCATCAATCAGCGGTGTGTTGTGCCATTGGCAGAGGATCAGCCGGCCGTCGGCCGTGATATTGCTGTTGACGCTTTCCACGGCCGTGCGCTGCTCCAGCAAGCGGCGCAGGATGTCGTCGAGTGTTTCGTGTTCGGCCACCGGCACCAGCAGACGCGCGTGTTGGCCGATGGCTTCACTGGCGCGATAACCGAACAGTTTCTCCGCCGCCGCGTTCCACGAGCGGATCAGAAAACCGGTGTCGAATTCAATCATCGCCAGCGGTGTTTGCTGCACATAGAGCGCCAGCTGGCGTTGCGAACGATGCAGCGCTTTTTGCGTATCCTGCAGATGGTGAACGGCAGCTTCCAGTTCGGCGGTGCGTTGGCGCACACGTTCGTCCAGCAACTGGCTTTCGTCGCGCAGCAGGTTTTCAACTTTCTTGCGCGCCGTGATGTCACGCACGCTGGCCTGCAGCACCAGCTTGTCGTCAATGCGGATCGCACTCAGCCAGACTTCGGCCGGAAACAGATCACCGTTGATGCGCTTGTGTGTCCAGTCAAAGCGGGCCTGGCCGGTGAGCAGGGCCTGACGCATGCGCTGCTCGGCGGCGACATTCGACGGCGTGCCGTCAGCCTGTTCCGGCGGCGACAAATCGGCCGGATGCACGCCAATGAATTGCTGGCGATCACGACAGCCGAACACCTGCAGCGTGGCGTCATTGCAGGCAATGAAACGTCCGTCTTCTAGCAACATCACGGCATCGTGCGTGTGCTCGAACAAGGCGCGATACAGCGCCTGCGAGCGCGTCATCGCGTCCTGTTCGCGACGCTGGCCAATGGCTGTGTCGATGATGGCCAGCACATGCCAGCCGTCGTCGAGCGGCAACGGCAACAGCGTGATCGCCGCCGGCCGCTCGCTGCCATCGGCCAGCTTGACCGCCAGCAGCGGTCGCTCGGCGCCGCGATGCGCATAAGGGCGTTCGAGAAAGTGGCTCAGGTTGGCGGCGTGACGGGCCTGTGCAGCGCTCGGCACCAGCCGCTCGACGCGCTGGCCGGCGAGCTCGTCACGCGCATAACCGAGCAGCTGTTCGGCAGCGTGATTGATATCGACGATCTCGCCGTGCATGTCACAGAGCACCAGCGCGAACGGCAATTCCTGGAACAGCAGCGAATAAACACTCACACCAGACGGCTTCTGTGCAGTGGCCCGCGAATGCTGGCAAGTGTAACGGCAAAATCCGCCTTTGCCGCCGGCGCGGAGGTGCAGGCATGTGCTGTATGCCGGCGTCGCGTGCGCGAAAGCTGTCGGCGTTGGCGTTGCTGATGCAAAATGCCGCGCGTTGAACCGGAGTCCTGCCGATGCCCGCCGTACCCTCGACCCGCCGTCATCCCCTGCTCGCTGGCGCCGCGCTGCACCGGCTGCGCCGGGTGCTGGATCAGGATGGCGTTATCGCTTACCCGACCGAAGGCGTCTGGGGTCTGGGATGCCGACCCGATTCGCTGACCGCGCTGCAACGCGTGCTCGAAATCAAACGCCGTCCGGCGCACAAGGGGCTGATCGTGATCGCCAGTGATCCGGCCCAGCTTGCGAGTTTGATCGACTGGTCGGCGCTGACGCTGGAGCGCGTCACCGAGGTGCTGGCCAGCTGGCCGGGGCCGGTCACCTGGCTGCTGCCTGCGCATCACCACGTGCCCTACCTGCTGCGCGGCGAACACACCACGCTGGCCGTGCGCGTCAGCGCGCATCCATTGGTGCAGGCACTGTGCCGCAACGTCGGCCCGCTGGTGTCCACCTCCGCCAATCACGCCGGCCGGCGCAGCGCCCTCAGCGCCCTGCAGGTGCGCAGCTGGTTCGGCAAGGAAGTTGATCTGCTGGTGCCCGGCGCACTCGGCGGCCGCAAGGGACCGAGCACGATACGCGACGGATTGAGCGGCGCGGTGTTGCGCTGAGCGTCGTGCATGACGGAGCACGGCAATCATTTGAACCGACAAGGGAATGCGCATGAATCGCGGGTTTATTGTTGTGGCAGCAGTGGTGCTGCTTGCCGCTGGTGGATGGCTGTACCAGCAGCAAAAAATTCGTCCCGACGCAGTCGTTCCGCCGGCGACAGCAGAATCATCTGCTGCGGTACGCGCGTCTGAAACGGAGAAGCCGGCTGAGTCCACGCCGGCGCTGAGCAACGATGAGTTCACCTACACCGAGAGTGAGCTGTCGGCGCATTGCCAGAGTCACGCGCAGGGAGCGCGCAGCACGCTGTCGGCGCGTCTGGATCAATGGGTGACAAAGCAGTTGGAACCGGTGTCGCCCGAGTTGGTGCAGGAGCGTGCCCGGTACCGCTTTGAAAACACGGCGCCCGGTCAGCCGCCGAGCATCATCGCACCACCCTGGGATGGCTATGACGACGCGACGCTGCAACAGCTCGCCGCCCAGGGCAATGTGCAGGCCGCTGCGTTGCTAGGTTTGCGTCTGCACTTCGCGGCACGCAACAGCCAGCTGAAGCGGGAGCAGAGGGACGCGCTGCAGCGTCAGGCCACACGCCTGCTGGATCAGGCGATCCGTGGTGGAGAACACGAACTGCTCCTGATCTGGGGCGAGGCCTGGACACCGCTTGCCGATGTCGACGAAAGCCAGGTGCCGGCGCCGAACTCCAGGGCGCATTTTGACCGGCGCACGAAAGATTCGGATCTGGCACAAGCGAATACTGACGCCGTACGCGAGCTGGCGCGCGAACGCGGGCCATTCATTCTGCGCATGCAGGCGCTGATGCACAGCATGATCAGTCTGCCGCTCGAATCGATGCTGGAGCGCGGTGAGCAACAGGCCGTGCAGGCGCGCAAAGCGATTCTGCTGCGCGACTATCCGGCAGCCTGGCAGGCGCCGCTCAGCAACACGGAGCAGGAGGCGGTGAATCGGATAGAGCGGGTGATCGCAACGCAGCGCAAGCTGCTTGAAGCCGGCGCACTCTGCGACGTCGCGCCAGCGCAATGAACGGCGATGCGTTGAACAACGTGGCGCCGGTGTTCGTGTCCGGTTGCAGGAACCTGCAAACGTGAGCGGCAACACCAGGCGAGTATCGATTGCCGTCCTGCTGGCGGTGCTGACGGGCGCAGGATTGTTTGGCGCGTTTCATCAGGAAGCGCCGCCTCCGCCGTCACTCGCGAAGGCAGTGCCCGATCCTGCTTCAGAGACAGCGCAGATTACGGCAGAACAGGACGCGGAAAATCCGCTGGCCACCGTTCCGCTTGAGCGTGTGTGTCGTGCCGGTGGCGGGCTGGAAGAATTGGCCTACAAGGCATGGCTGACGCAACACCATGGCGCTGCATATCAGGCGCTGGACACATTGCAGACGCGCAAGCGATACCGGCTGGCGGATGACGGACGCAACATGGTGGTCGTTGCACCGCCCTACGATGCTTACGACATTGATACGCTGAAAAAACTGGCCGGAAACGGTGATGCCTTTGCCGCCGGTGTGCTGGCCATACGTTACGCGCTGGGTCAGGTGCCGCGCACCGGCGTTGCCGATGAACCGGCGTGGCAACAGACGCAGGCCGAACGCTGGATACAGCAAGCCCTGGATGCCGGTGAGCCGGATCTGTGGATGGTGTGGATGCTGATACGCGGCGGCCGGCGTGGTCTGGATCTGCGCGACCAAATCGCCGAACAACGTACACGCCTGACACCCGAGGCGTTTGAGGCCTGGCAACAAAGCTATCGTCAGCAGGCGCTTCTGGACGGGCTCGCGGACCAGCAGGCGATCTATCGTTTCATGCTTCACCACGGATCGCTGTCCGAGCGCATCGAAGCGCAGATGGTCTTGTCGGGTTTCTACGACGAGAAAAGCGTTGATACCGAAACCCGTCGCAAAATTGAAAACCACTACCAGCAGCTGCGCGACCGCTTTCCACGCTTCAGTTCTGATCACAAGAGGGAAGCCGGGCAGCGTGAGTACGAGCAACTCAGCAATGACATTGCGCGCCTGACAGCCGCCAACACGGCTATTGAACAGGCATGCCGGCAGCGCGCTGAATCGCCGTCCATGAAATCAGCCAACTGATAAACTTTCCGCCTGCATCAGAGCGGCATCCATCTGCGAGACTTGCCATGAATCCCCAACCTGCCGACGTCAAAACCTATCTTCTCGATCTGCAGGACCGCATCTGCAAGGGCCTGTCAGCCCTTGATGGTGAAGTGTTTCGCGAAGACAGCTGGACGCGCAGTGAAGGTGGTGGCGGGCGTTCGCGTGTGCTGGAAGGCGGCGCGGTGATTGAAAAAGGCGGCGTGAATTTCTCGCATGTGGTGGGCACTCGCCTGCCGCCATCGGCGACTGCGCATCGTCCGGAGCTGGCCGGCGCGCCCTGGGAAGCCATGGGCGTCAGTCTGGTGATCCATCCGCGCAATCCGCATGTGCCCACATCGCATGCCAATGTCCGTTTCTTCATCGCCCGGCCCGCCGGTCACGATCCGGTCTGGTGGTTTGGTGGCGGTTTCGATCTGACGCCGTATTACGGCAATGAAGACGATTGCCGGCACTGGCACGCGACGGCACGCGACGCGCTGGCGCCGTTCGGTGCGGATCTGTATCCGCGCTACAAGCAATGGTGCGACGAGTATTTCTTTCTCAAACACCGCAACGAAGCACGCGGCATCGGCGGATTGTTTTTTGATGACTTGAGCGAAGGCGGTTTCGAGCGCTGCTTCGCCATCATGCGCGCCGTTGGCGATCACTACCTGCCCGCGTATGCACCCATCGTCGAACGCCGAAAAGACACGCCCTACAGCGAGCGCGAACGCGATTTCCAGCTCTACCGCCGTGGCCGCTATGTCGAATTCAATCTGGTCTGGGATCGCGGCACCCTGTTCGGCCTGCAATCGGGCGGCCGCACCGAATCAATCCTGATGAGCCTGCCGCCGGAAGTGCGCTGGCGTTACGACTGGCAACCGGAAGCCGGCAGCGAAGAAGCCCGACTGTATTCGGATTTTCTGCCGGCGCGGGATTGGTTGGCGTGACTGATGGTGCCAATGCTGTGGCTGCTTGATATCGTTGATTCTGGTAGCAAGCTGCTGCGATTCGCGGGCGAACGCAGTACATTCAACACGCAATAACTTTGTTGCTATGTGAATGCAAAGCGTAAGACCTGATCCTAACGATTCCATTTCAAAATCATTGCTTGCCATTTTCGCTGGTGGCTAATGCCGCTGCCGCTTCTGCGGCGTTTGACCAAGACTCGTGGCTCTGCACTATCAGCCACGTCCCATTTGTCCTATGAACGACGCCCGACCATACCAGTTTCCCCGTGTACTCAGGCTTTCCCTTGAGTTTTATCTTCAAATCAACAGGCAATGTAAATACGACCGTGTCATTTGATAAAACAACCGACTTCCAATCGGCAATGGAGTTTGAGAGGAATTCAACAGATGAACCAATTTCGCTATAGGCTACTTTAAGGTCTTTCAAGGATAAAATGGTTCCGTTATTGGTGTAATGGGAGTTCGAGTCAGCTGAGTAATGGTCAAGTCCCTTTAAGAATTCGAGGTTGTTTGAATGGTCAAACACGGCCTGGACCGTGTGTTTGGCTGAGTTGATGATTTCGTTTTTCTCTGATTCGGTCATGCCGTTTTCTCCAAGACAAGCTTGCAATCGCAGCAACGAAATCTACAAGGGATCGTTATGCCACGAATCTTAACGCGCTCGGTATCGAGTTGACCAAGAAATCGATCTAGATCTCGTAGGTTGAGCAGAGCCTTGCGAAACTCAACTGTCAATCAGGCGTTGAAAGCTGGTGTTGGGCTTATCAGCTCAGCCTACCAAACTGAGCAGGCCGCGCTGTGAGTTAATCATGGCGGCGCGGTCTTTGACAAATACCGCGCACACCCGGTGCAGGCACAGCATGGCCAGCTGGTCGGTCGACTTGATAGGTACAAAGCGCTTTGATGGGCGTGATACCGCTTCACAAATGGCTTCGGCGTCGTTGCCATCGCTCCTGCCAATCTTGCGATTCGGTGCAACAAGGCGCGCTGCCCCATGCCGGTGAACACACGGGCCCAGTGATGGGCGCCGGTGCAGGCCTCCATGCCGACCAGACAGAGCGGCAACTGCGCAACAAACACTGCCAGCTTGTTACGTGAAAGGGATTTGCTCAGGACACCCTTGCCATTCTCGTTGACGCCGTGCAGGCTGAGGCTGATTTTAGCAAATGCGTTTAGGGTCAGAGTGAAACTCTTTTACTACCAGCAGGCCGCCGCGATAAGTTGTCGTGACTTTCTGGTTCGCGACAAAAAAACAGGGCAAGGAAATGCGCAAGTTTCTGTACGCCACTTTGCTGGCGCTTCTTCTGTTTTTCATCATGGTCGTCTATTTTCTGGCGCCATCCAGTGCTGAGCGTCGCGCTGCGCAGGAGCTTCGTCAGAACGCACAGCAGCAGCAAACTCACGATGAACAGGTGTTGCCGGTCGCTCAGGTGCCGCCGCCATACGCCGAGGCCGTGCAGGAATATGCTTTGGCTTTGCAGGCAATGCCTGCCGAAGACTATTGCCGGAACAAGCTGACGCGTGTGACGCGGCGCGCGCGTGAACTCTGGCTGCGTCATTCATTGCGCGGACTGGATACCGAACTGGAGCTGCGATTGACAGAACTGCCCTACGCTACGACGTCTGATGCACAAGTCAGCGGCGGCATTGCCCTGCCGCCGTATGATCTTTACAGCGACGATCAGCTGCGCAGGCTGGCGGAAAACGGTGATCGGCGCGCACAGGGCTTGCTGGGCGCAAGGCTGGTACATATTGATCGCACGCTGGCGGAAAACATTCCGGATGAATCCAGACGCGCCTTGCTGGAAGAAGGCATGCAATGGATGGAGCGTGCCATCGGGCAAGGCGAGCAGGGTTTGCTTGATCGCCTTCTCGATGCCCGTCGCCTGGATGCGCGTTTCAGCGCAAAAGAGTATGCCGACAGCCGCACGCCGGAGGCCGGTCAGGAACAGATTGAAATACTGGCGCTGAACGCCCTGATCAGTGAACACGGAAATCTGCGTGAACGTGTCATGACCGACATGCGCGCCACTGCCCTGCAGGCGATGCAAGCAAGGTCTGCGCAGGACGCGGGGCGCGTGCAGCAGCGCACGGCACAGCTCAGGGAAAAATTCCGCGCGGCGCTTGCCGACACCATGACGGAAAATGACCGGCACTTGCTAAATGCGTACCGGGCCGCCACGCAGGCGACGCGACAGCATGCAGCGCGCATTCGTCACGCGTGTTCAGTGGAGGCGTCTGACTTGCCGGATGCGGTGTCATCGTCGCATGCACGGCACTGACACAGGGGCGTGAAGCGAATACAAGCGAATCTGGTACTGACGAATCCGGGCCAAAGCAATCCGGTTCAAACCACCAGCGCGTCGGCACGCAGCAGACAATCTCAATGGGCGGTGTCTTGCTATTGACATTCAATGACTAATGCGAAAGAAAACGGTAGGGATTTCCCCCGAGACTCGTCGTGACACAAAACAGGACAAAGGAATGCGCAGGTTTCTTTAGGCCACATTTCTGGGCCTGTTTCTGTATTCATCGTAGCCGTCTATCTGCTGACGCCATCCAGCGCTGAACGTCGCACTGCGCAGTAGCTTCGTCCGCACGCGCAGCGGCAGAAAATTCACGATGAACAGGTGTTATCACTAGATCAGGTACCGGCGCCATACGCCGACGCTGTACAGGACTTTGCTTCGGCCTTGCAGGCGATATCGGGGGAGCCGTCAGGGTCAGTTTTTGACGGCTCTTCCTGATCCTGACAGCTCCTCCCACCAGCGACATGCGCGCCCGCGCTGCGTTGGCCCAGTCTTCGACAGGTGGCTGGGTCATTCAAACCGTCCGGCGTTTGGCCGCGTCGAACTGCTGCCCTCTCACACAACGGAGCTTCGTCATGTCTCATCACATTCCGGCCATGCTCGGCCGCGCCGCAGCCATTGCGTTTTCGCTGCTGGCCGTTCTGACAGCGGCAACGGCGCAAGCCGAATCGACCGCCGCCCCGGCAACACCCGCCAATGCCAAAGTGCTGATGCTCGGCAGCTTTCACTTTGACAACCCCGGTCTTGATGCGGTCAAGCACGAGGTCATCGACGTGATGAAGGCGCCGTCGCAAGCCTATCTGGAGGCATTGTCCGACCGACTGGCCGCGTTCAAACCGACTGTGGTGCTGCTGGAATACAATCCGGACAACGAAGTGAAAATGAATGAGCGCTACCGCGATTACCTCGCCGGCCGCTATACGCTCGAACGCAACGAGATTTACCAGGTCGGCTTTCGGGTGGCGAAGCGTGCCGGCCTGAAGTCGGTCACCAGCTTCGATGAACGCAACACACCAAACGACGGGGATCTGTGGAACTACATGCCACAGCATGAACCGGAGCGGATGAAGCAGTTCGAACAAATGATTGCCGACCTTTCCGCCGAAGGACAGCGCGACCACACCACCCTGACGCTGCAAGCGCTGCTGCAAAAACACAACGCGCCCGAACAGGATCGCCGCAACAAGGATTTGTACCTGCTGTTCAACCCGGTCGGCGCCAAAGTCAGGAGCTTCAACGGTGCCGACAGCACCGCCAGCTGGTGGCGCCGTAATTTCCGCATGTACGCCAACATCCAGCTGCACGCCTCTCCCGGTGCCCGCATCCTGGTCGTTGGCGGTCAAGGCCACACAGCGATCCTGCGCGACTTTGTTTCAATCGATTCCACCGTTGATGAAGAACCGATTGCACCGTATTTGTGATGCGGTAAAACCGTCTTTTTTTCTTCCTTGAGCTGAGACGGAACAGTGGAGAGGGTGAATACCACGCAGGAAAGAATTCAACCTAGCCGACATTTCCTGCCTTCACCCTCACTCTCACTTTTGGCCCGCGCCAAACCCATCCCCTCAATAGAGCGGGGGAAACACCGTGTCCCGGCCACGCGTTGACTTATGGCGTCACAGTGGAATGAGTCAGTGCTTCGCCAATTTTAGAACTCGCGGGATCAGGTCGTGTATTTGACGCGCAATGATTTGCGCGTCTTCACGAGAAAAAGCAGTAAGGCCGACCCGCCGGGGTTTTCTGGCGAGTAAAGGTTCATCAAAAGCGCGGCTTCACTGAACACCCAAGACAAGTGGCGGCGATTGCTTTTGGCGCTACCCATGCACTTCTTTTTTCGCTTCGACGACTTGCTTTGCTTTCCGTGTGAAAAGCGGCTTGTACGGTTGCAGTTGCTGGTGATGGCGCCGGGGCGCTGTTCAATCACCACGCGCTGACAAATCCAGTCGCGCGCTGCGTATCCGCGTTGTTTTGCCGTCCACTTCGGTCCAGGCGACCAGCAACTGCTGTTGATCGGTGAGCAGCAGTTGCGGCACGCCGCTGGCGCGTGACGCGGGCACGCTGAACAGGATTTTTTCCGCGACCGGTTTGCCGCCGGGGCTGAGCATCGCCAGTTGCCAGTGTGCTTGCGTGCCGTCCTGACGGAAATGGCCGAGCACGGCGCGGCCGTCCGGCAGCATGACTGCGGCAACGCGGCCGAGTGTGTCGCGTTCAAATACGGTTTGCGGTGCGGAGAAATGTTCGCCGCCATCGGCGGAAAAAGCCGCGCGCACTTTCGGTACATTGTTCGCTGCGCTGTACCAGACAGCGACCAGCGTGTTGCCGTGTGCGGCGAGGCGCGGACCGTTCACCGGGCAGCCGTCGATCTGCCAGCCATCGGCAAAGGTATGCAGTGTTTGCCAGCGTCCGTTGCGATAGCGCGCGACGCTGATGTCGCGGACATTGTTGTCGCTGCGGTCCCGGTAAATGGCCAGCGCGTCATCACCACTGGCGATCAGATCGGTGGCGCAGCAATCGCAAGCGCGGGTGTCGATTTGCTGGGCCATGGTGATACGGCCCTCGACGGACACTTCGGCGCTGCGCAAGGTCATTGCGCCCTTGCCGGCTTGCTCGCTGTCACTGTGCGAGGCGTGGTCATGACCGGCGCCGACAGTTTCGCGTCCGTCCAGCCAAATCATCAGCGCACCGCCGGCCCACGGCAGTGCGGAAACAAAACCGTGTTCACTGGCGCTGCCATCGTTGTGTGCGGGGCCGAGCGCCTGCCAGTTGCCCTGCGGGCGACGGCCGAACAGTTGCACGTCGTAGCTGTAGGTGCCGGCGCCGCTTTTCACCAGCGCGTGCGCCAGCAGGCCGTCAGCGAGCGGCAGCACGGCCGGCGTGTCGGCCCAGTTCAGGAACCAGTCGCGACCTCGGGCGACGGTTTCCGGCGCGCTCCAGTGCGTGCCGGTCCAGCGCGCGTAACGCAGCTCGGCGCGCTCACCGTGTTGCTCCTGCCAGCTGAGCACGATGGCGCCGCCGGCACCGCGCGTCAGGCGCGGTGACAGGGCGCGTTCGCCGCCCTGCGCCAGCGGCAGCATCTGCGGTGTTGCCGACAGGTCGGCCACGGTTGCGGCGGCCCGAACCGCCGGGCCATGCACCAGTGCGGCGAGTGCCAGCGCCGCTGCCATCACGCCGCCGGCGGGCCGCAGACTGCAACCAAATCGCAACAATCGCATGTCAGGCTTCCTCGCTTGGTGATAACACCGCCGCCGGATCAACGGGCGCGCGGGGACGGCTCGCTATAATCGCCGACATTGTCCCGTTTTGTCGGAGTTCGTCATGGCGTTTTTCCCCGGTGGTTTTCCCCAGCGTCGCCTGCGCCGCAATCGCGAGCATGCCTACACCCGCGCGCTGGTGCGCGAGCAGACGCTGACGGCCAGCGATCTGATCTGGCCGGTGTTCATCATTGAAGGCGAACACCATCGCGAACCGATTGCCTCGATGCCCGGCGTCTGGCGCCTGACCATCGATCAGCTGGTGCTGGAAGCGCGTGAAGCGGCGCGACTCGGCATTCCGGCGATGGCGCTGTTTCCGGTGGTCGTGGCGGAGAAAAAATCGCTGCGCGCCGAAGAAGCCTGGAATGCCGACGGTCTGGTGGCGCGTGCGGTGCGCCGGCTGAAAGCGGAAGTGCCGGACATCGGCGTCATCACTGACGTGGCGCTGGACCCGTACACCACCCACGGTCAGGACGGCATCATCGACGGCGCCGGTTATGTCATCAACGACATCACGGTTGAAGCGCTGGTGAAACAGGCGCTGTCGCATGCCGAAGCCGGCGCCGACATTGTTGCGCCGTCGGACATGATGGACGGTCGCATTGGCGCCATCCGCACGGCGCTGGAAGCGGCCGGTCACGTCAATGTCCGCATTCTCGCTTACAGTGCCAAATACGCATCGAGTTATTACGGCCCGTTCCGCGATGCGGTCGGCTCGGCCGGCAATCTCGGCAAGGGCAACAAATACACCTACCAGATGGACCCGGCCAACGGTGATGAAGCGCTGCACGAAGTGGCGCTGGACATTGCCGAAGGCGCCGACATGGTGATGGTGAAGCCGGGACTGCCGTATCTGGATATTGTCCGGCGAGTAAAAGACGAGTTTGGTGTGCCGACCTTTCTCTATCACGTCAGCGGTGAGTACGCGATGGTGAAAGCGGCAGCGGAAAAAAACTGGATCAACGAAAAGGCGGTGGTGATGGAATCGCTGCTCTGCGCCAAGCGCGCTGGCGCCGATGCGATCCTCACCTACTTTGCCAAGGATGTAGCGCGCTGGCTGCGCGAATGAGGTGCGGAATGGTCTTGCCGCCGTAGTGCGGCAAGACGTCTTCCCGCTTCGCGCCGGCTGTCGCGTCACGAGCGAGACACGACATGGCAACAGAATTGTCGCTGGTGCAGAACCACGCCAGCACGGAAGGAAACGATCCGGCCACGCCGGCCGCGGCGCCGTTGCCGGTTGTGGATCTGAAAGATCCCTGGCTGTACCTGAACCGCGAATTGTCGTTCCTGCAATTCAACTGGCGCGTGCTGCAGCAGGCGCTGGACGAAAACCTGCCGCTGCTGGAGCGGCTGAAATTCATTTTCATCTGCTCGTCCAATCTTGATGAATTTTTCGAAGTCCGCGTCGCCGGACTGGTGCGCCGCTCGCACCTGCCCGGCTCGCAGCGCGGTGCCGACGGTCTGGCACCGAACGAAGCGCTGGAGCGGATCAGCGAATTCGCCCACCAGCTGGTCACCGAGCAGTACCGCATTTTCAATGATGTGCTGCTGCCGGCCCTGCAGGAAAAGCAGATCGCTTTCCTGCGCCGCAAGCAATGGACCGATGCCCAGGCTTCGTGGGTGAAAAAATACTTTCACCACGAAGTCGCGCCGGTGATCTCGCCCATCGGTCTGGACCCGGCGCATCCGTTTCCGCGTCTGGTCAACAAATCACTGCACTTCATCATTTCACTCGAAGGCAAGGACGCGTTCGGCCGCGAATCCAGCTATGCCGTGATCCACATGCCGCGCTCGCTGCCGCGTTTGATCCGGCTGCCAGCCGAATTGTCCGGCGGCAACGTCAGCTTTGTATTCTTGTCCTCGATCATCCACGCCCACGCCGCCGAACTGTTTCCGGGCATGAACATCAAGGGCGTTTACCAGTTCCGCCTGACCCGCGATTCGGATCTGGAAGTCGATGAAGATCGTGTCGAGGATCTGGCCTCGGCGCTGAAAGATGAATTGCTGTCGCGCCATTTCGGCACGGCGGTGCGGCTGGAAGTCAGCGACAAAACGCCGGATCGCATCAGCAAATTCCTGCTGCAGAAATGCAATCTCGGCGAGCGCGATCTGTATCGTGTCAATGGCCCGGTCAACCTCAACCGGCTGATGGCCATCACCAGCCTGCTCGACCGGCCGGATCTCTGTTTCAAACCGCTGGTGCCGCGCGCTTCGCCGCAACTGGTGCAGCATCACAATCACGTGTTCGAAGCCATTGCCGAACGCGATATCCTCCTGCATCACCCGTTTGAATCCTTCGATACAGTGATTGAGTTTGTCCGGCAGGCAGCGGCCGACCCGGAAGTGCTGGCCATCCAGCAGACGCTGTATCGCAGCGGCAAAAATTCCGATCTGGTGCGGGCGCTGATCGATGCCGCGCGCGCCGGCAAGGAAGTCACCGCCGTTGTCGAATTGCGGGCACGGTTTGACGAGCAGGACAATATCGATCTGGCGTCGCGCTTGCAGGAAGCCGGTGCGCTGGTCGTGTACGGTGTGGTCGGTCACAAGACCCACGCCAAGATGACGCTGGTGGTGCGCCGGGAAAAACGCAAACTGCGTCGCTATGTGCATCTGGGCACCGGCAATTACCACGCGGCCAATGCCCGGCTCTACACTGATATTTCGCTGCTCACCGCCAACACCGAGATCTGCGAAGACGTGCACAAGGTGTTCCAGCAATTGACCGGCATGGGCAAGACGCTGGAAATGAAACGCATCCTGCAGGCGCCGTTCACGCTGCAGAGCGGGCTTGTCAAACTGATCGAACGCGAAGCCGAGCACGCGCGTGCCGGACGCCCGGCACGCATCATCGCGAAAATGAATTCGCTGACCGAAAGCCGGATGATCCAGGCACTGTATGCAGCGTCGCAGGCCGGCGTGAAAATCGATCTGATCATTCGCGGTGTCTGCTGCCTGAAACCGGGCGTCAAGGGCGTCAGTGAACGCATACGTGTACGCTCCGTCATAGGCCGCTTCCTTGAACATTCGCGTGTCTACAGTTTCCGCAACGGCGGCGATGAAGAAGTGTATGCCTCCAGCGCCGACTGGATGGATCGCAATCTCTATCACCGCGTCGAAGTCTGTTTCCCGGTGCTGGACCCGCAATTGGCGCGCCGCCTGAAAGGCGAAGCGCTGATCAATTACCTGCAGGACAATGCCCAGGCCTGGCTGCTGCAACCGGATGGCAGCTATCGCAAGGCGGCTTCGACACGGAAAAAAGCCCACCGCGCGCAAACCGCCCTGCTCAGGACGCTGGCCGACGAAAGCTGAGCGTGGTGTGTGGAGTTTTCGCGTGCTGGGATCGATGCGCCGTTCATGGTTCGACAGGCTCACCACGAACGGAAATGGTGTGATTCGTTAACCGAAAACTCGTCCGCTCATCAGGAACCCCGCCAGACCGCAAGACCGCATCCGGCTTCGCGGTCCGGCGGGGCTTTTGCTACCCTGCTCGCAGCTGCATCCGTCTGCCTGCGAGCCCGCCATGTCTGATTTCGTGTTCTACCCCAAGGTTGCCGAAGAGATCGTCTCCTGGGATTTCGTCTTTCCCAACGATGCCAATCCCTTCGGCACCATGTTCGGCGGCAAGCTGCTGGCGATCATGGACACCACGGCGGCAATCGCCGCCATCCGCTATTCCGGTCGCACGGTGTCGACGGCGGCGGTCGAGGCGGTGGAGTTTGTGCATCCGCTGCGCGTCGGTGACCGGGTGAAAACCACCGCCAAGGTTGTGCATGTGGGCCGCACCTCGATGATGGTGCGGGTGGATGTTTACGTCGATCACGGCGGCAATGAATTCAAGCATTGCACGCACGCGCATTTCGCCATGGTCGCGTTCGACGAGCGGCGCGCGCCGACGGCCGTTCCGCCGCTGAAACTGGTTACCGCCGATGATCAGGCCGCGTTTGATCATGCGGCCGCGATCCGCGAACAGGCACTGGCGCGCGCCAAGGCGGCCAAGCAATTGCATACCCAGTCTGCTGGTACGCAGAAACCTGAGGCGCAAAGCTGAGGAGCACCACGCATGGCTGCCAATCGCGACATCACGCTGCGTTTTCTTGCCGAACCGACTGACGTCAATTTCGGCGGCAAGGTGCACGGTGGCGTGGTGATGAAATGGATCGATCAGGCCGGCTACGCCTGTGCGTCCGGCTGGTCCGGACAATACGCGGTCACGGTTTATGTCGGCGGCATCCGCTTTTATGCGCCGGTGCACATTGGCCATCTGGTGGAAGTCAGCGCGCGCGTGATCTACACCGGCCGCACCTCCATGCATATCGCGGTCGATGTCGCCGCCGGCGATCCGAAAACCGCCAAACTGACGCCGACCACGCATTGCATCATTGTTTTTGTCGGTGTGGACGAACAGGGCAAGCCGGTCGCCGTGTCGCAATTCATTCCCGACAACGACGACGATCGCGCGCTGGAAAATTACGCCAAGAAACTGATGGAGTTGCGCGAGCGCATTGAAGACGAAATGAAACCGTTTTTGCCGCGCGGTTGATCGCCGTGCCGACGCATGCGTTCAGTGCGGGTCCGCCGCAGCAGACGGCGTCGCAACATAGCAATCAAAACGGTTGCTGCCTGCCGGCACATGGCTGGAGGGTTTGCGGCCGGCCAGCGGCGGGGCGTAATCGGGTCGTTTGACGATGACGCGTTTGCCGGCGCATTGCAGTGCCGGTGCAAGCAAGGCATCGCCGTCATCGTGTTCGGCCAGCAACTGCAACAGCTGCATGTCCTTTTTCACCTTCGCGCTGCCGGGACGCGGCGGGAACATCGGATCGAGATAGATCACATCGATTGATTCTGCCGCGCAGGCAGCGCGATCAGTCAGCAACTGTTTCGCGTCCAGCAAACGGTAATCAATGCGCGCCACCACGTCGGCGAGTGCGGCGTCCTGCGTCGCGCGCTGCAAACCGTCCTGCACCAGCGCATAAACCAGTGGCTGGCGCTCCAGCGCAATCACCTGATGGCCCAGCGCTGCGAGCAGGAACGCATCGCGTGCCCAACCGGTGGTGGCATCAAGCACACGCAGCGGTGCATGACTGCGACCGGCAATGGCGCGCGCCAGCGGCTCACCACTGCCGCCGCCGTGCTGTCGCCGCCAGGCCTGCACGCCGTGCACGAAATCGACATGGAATTCCGCTGGCTGATCGTCGCTCAGCCAGCGGGCCTGCAATTGTTCGCCAACCCGCAGCACCGGCAGTGCCGGTGCAAGCCCGGCCAGTGGCAGGTGCAGGCGTTGCGCCAGCGTTGCGGCGCGCGCGCGCCATTCAGGCAGAACGGCGGCGTCGGCTGTTTCATCAACGCAGACGGACCAGCCCGGAGCGGCGGAAGCAAGGCTCATGAGGGATACGGATTCCGGACAGTGAAGGCGCGCTCATTATCGCCAAGCGCAGGCGCTTTTGCCTGTGCCTTCCGTGCGGGTTGCGGCGCGCAGGATCACGCCGCTGGCATTGCTGCGGCCGCTGCGCGGCGTAAACTTGCGCTCCGTGGACAGAATCCGGTGCCGAACCGGGAGGAGCATGGCGATGAAAAACGTGGCGGTGTTGTTGTCCGGTTGTGGCGTGTTTGATGGTGCCGAAATCCACGAATCGGTGCTGACGCTGCTGGCCCTGTCGCGGGCCGGCGCGCGTTACCAGTGTTTTGCGCCCGATATCGCCCAGCATCATGTGATCAATCACCTCACCGGCCAGGTCAGCGCCGGCGAAACCCGCAATGTGCTGGTTGAAGCGGCGCGCATCGCCCGCGGCGAGATCCGCAACTGCATCGGCGCCGATGACAGCGGCTTCGATGCGCTGATCATTCCCGGCGGTTTTGGTGCGGCAAAAAATCTTTGCGATTTTGCTTTCAAGGGCGCCGACTGCCAGATCCAGCCCGGCGTGCTGGCGTTCATCCGCAGCTTTGTCAGCGCAAAAAAACCGGTCGGTTTTGTCTGCATTGCCCCGGCCATGATCCCGCACATCTACGGTCCCGGCGCGAAACTGACCATTGGCACCGACGCCGGCACAGCGCAGGCCATCGAAGCGATGGGCGGCACGCACATCAATTGTCCGGTGCAGGAGTTTGTTGTTGATGAGCAACGCAAACTGGTGTCAACGCCCGCCTACATGCTGGCGCAAAACATCGGCGATGCCGCGCTTGGCATCGAGCGCGCGGTGAATGCTGTGTTGGGTTTGGTCGACAGGAAATAGTTGTCCGGACAACGCGGCGCGAGCGAGCTGCATGCCGGCCTTACCGGAAAAACCTGCCGCGCCGTGGATTGCAACCTGCTTACTGATTGGTCTCGCGCGCCGCTGAGGATCGTGACGTGGGCGTTGCTGCCATCAGCAGTGTGCGCATGCGCGCTTCATTCCAGCCGTGCACCACTTCTGCGCCGACACGCAGTACCGGGACGCCGCGACCATTGACGTCGGCGAACATGGTGCGGCCTTCCTCGCTGGTTTCGATATCGAGTTCGCGATAATTGATTCCGAGTTCGGCAAGCAATGTGCGGGTCTGTGCGCAATAGCCGCACCAGCGCGTTGCCAGCAGGATCACTTCGCCATCCGGCAGTGCGGCCGGCGGAAAGAAAAAATTGCTCAGGGTGTGGCGGTTTTGCAGCAGTGCGAAGCCGATCAGTGCCAGCAGCAGCAGGCGTCCCGCACCGATGTTCATGTCATGTCCAGCCGGATCAGAACAGCGGCAGCGTCGCCAGCCGCTCGCGGGCGAACTGGCCGAATTTGTCTGCCGGCATCGGTCGGGCGATCAGATAACCCTGGGCGTATTCGCAGCCAAGCGCGCCGAGCAGATCGAGATGGGCGCGTTTTTCCACGCCTTCGGCGACCACTTGCAGGCGCAGTGCCTTGGCCATGGCAATGATGGCGGTGACCAGTTCGCGATCATCGGCATCGCGATCCATGTCCTTGATGAAGGCGCGGTCGATCTTGATCGACTGGAACGGAAAATGTTTCAGGTAGCTGAGTGACGAAAAACCGGTGCCGAAATCGTCCATGCACAAATGCAGGCCACGTTCACGCAACTGATTCAGCTGGCGTTTGACGTCGGCCTGACGGTTGAGCAGCAGACTCTCGGTGATCTCGACATAGAGGTGATCGGCGCCGAGTCCGCTGTCGGCCAATGCCGCGTTGACCGACTGGATGAATCCACCGTCGCGGATCTGGCGCGGTGATGCATTGACCGCGAGTTTTTCCAGCTTCAGGCCTTCGTCCTGCCAGTGACGGAATTGCCGGCAGGCGGCATTGAGGACGAATTCGCCAATCGGATTGATGAGGCCGGTCTGCTCGGCAATGGTGATGAATTCACCGGGGGCCACTTCGCCGAGTGTGGTGTTGTGCCAGCGCAGCAGCGCTTCGGCACCGACCAGCCGGCCGCTGCCCAGCGCCATCACCGGCTGGTAATAGACCTGCAATTCGTTGCGGCTGATCGCCTGGCGCAAACTCTGCTCAACGCGCAGCCGCCGGCGGGTGTGCAGGTTCATGGTGCGGGTGAAGAAGCGATAAGTATTGCGGCCTTCACCTTTGGCGCTGTACATCGCCATGTCGGCGTGCTGCAACAGTGTGCGCCAGTCCTGGCCATCATCCGGGCAGAGCGTGATGCCGATGGATGCCGACAACACCAGCTCGCCGCTTTCGACATCGAATGGCTGCGCCAGCGCGCGCAACAGTTTTTCGGCAGCGGGAATGGCGTCGTCGGGATGCAGCAGTTTGCTGAGGATGATCAGGAATTCATCACCACCAACGCGCGCGACCGTGTCGGCTTCGCGCACCGCCTGACGCAGGCGCTGCCCGGCCTGCACCAGGATCTGATCGCCGGTTTCATGGCCGAGTGATTCGTTGATCTTCTTGAAGTCGTCGAGATCGATATACAGCAGCGCGCATTTTTCGCCGTCGCGCTGGGCTTCACGCAGCGCCTGTTCGAGACGATCCTGGGCCAGCAGACGGTTCGGCAAACCGGTCAGCGTGTCGAAATTCGCCTGCCGGCGGATCACCTGTTCCTGCTGGCGCTGACGGGTGATGTCTTCGGCCACCCACAGGCAGCGCAGCCCCTGACCATCGTCCTGCGCCGGCGACAGATGCAGTGCCAGCCATTGCGTTTCACCGTCCGGTTCGCCGGCACATTCACCGCGCCATTCCTGGGCGTTCTGCATCGCCTGATGCACTTGCGCAAGCTGCGCCGGTGCCAGCAGGTTGAGCAGCGGCAGGCGGGTGCGATCGCTGCTGTCCTGTGCGCGGTGCAGCGCATCGGCGAGCTGTTCGCCGCGCCGGTTGCAGTAGCGGATCAGACCGCTGCTGTCGGTGATGTAAACGGCAACCGGACTGTGTGCCAGCGCCAGTGCCAGGCGTTCGGCATCGGCGGCGATGCGTTGCTGGGCGCTGACATCGTGCACCACCACCAGCAATCCGGGCCGGTCCGGCAATTGCGCCGGGCCGCAAAACAAATCGACGCTGCGTTGTTCACCGCTGCGGGTGCGCTGCTGGCGGCGATAGGCTGGCGCCGGCGCCTGTGCGGCCTGTTGCAGCAGGGCATCGAGCGCGTAACCGGGATGGCAATCGAGATCGGCGAGCGTCAGCGCGCAGAGTTCGGCGCGCGCGTAGCCGTAAAACTGCGCGGCGGCGGCGTTGGCTTCGCGGATGGCGCCGTTGCGCGGATCGATGAGCAGTTTGATGGCGGTGCTGCCGGCGCACAGGGCGTCGAACCAGACACTGCTTTCGCGGCTGCGATCCATGCGTCGCCAGAGTGTGGCGACGGTCAGGCCCGGTGTCGGCAGTGGCGCAAACGATACGTCCACCGCCAGCGGACTGCCGTCGTGACGTTGCAGATGCAGCGGCACCGGAATGTTCAGCAGCGCCGGATCGCGCTGGTTGACGTTCAGCTGGCCAACCAGCAGTGATTGCCAGCTGCGGCCGATCAGTTCGGCATGACGGACGCCGAGCCAGTCGGCGAGACAGACATTGGCGTAGAGCAGCCGATCATCGCGATCGAACAGGCAGACGCCGACCGGCAGTTGTTCGAGTGCCTGCCGGTATAACGGCAAGACCATGTTGTTGTCATTGGAGTCGAACGAATCTGCCATGGGGCGGCGGCCAAGACGGCCAAAAGTGGCACAACGTTCGCGAGGTTACACGATTGGCGTGGCAATGCGACAGCGGAAATCGCCGCTGTGGCGCGATGTGCAGGTGACGGTGGCAGCGGCCGTGATGTGTGTGTTCATTCGGCCAGATCTTCGCCGGGATGATCGCGGCGCTCGCAGCAAACGGTGTTGCGACCCTTGCGCTTGGCACGATAGAGCGCGCGGTCGGCGCGATGAAACACATCGCGCGGCACATCTTCGCCTTCGAATTCGGCGACACCGAAGGACACGGTGACAGTCAGCGACTGATCAGCGTGTGTCCACGGCGTCTGGGCGATGCGCAGGCGCAGTTTGTTGATCGCCTTGGTGGCATCAACCAGGCCGGTTTCCGGCATCAGCATGACGAATTCCTCGCCGCCGAAACGGCCAAGGAAATCAGCATCGCGCAAACCGGCTTTCAGCAAACCGGCGACATGCTTGAGCACCGCGTCGCCGACCAGATGGCCGTGCGTGTCGTTGACCTGCTTGAACAGATCGATGTCGGCAACCACCAGCGCGAGCTTGCCGCGATAGCGTTTCCAGCGGGCAAATTCCTGGCTGATGCGATCGTGATAGGCGTGACGGTTGGCGAGACCGGTGAGCGGATCGGTCTGGGCGCGATTGCGCTGTTCGGCCAGCGTTTCGCGCAGCCGCGCCGCTTCATCTTCGGTGGCGCGCAGTTGTTCGCGCAGCAGGCTGGTCTCGTCGCTGCGCTGTTGCTGGCGTTCGCTGCGCGCGCTGCTGAGCCGCGCCACGCAATCGAGCAGGCCATCGAGCTGGGCTTCGACACGGGCCTGCAGATCGCTGACGTCGCGGACATCGGCGAAGCCGGCTTTCAGACCGGCAAGCTGGGCGCGCATTTCTGCGTCGATGCTGTCCGAGGTGCGGGCCGTGGCCGCATCGCGCTGGGCGCCAGTGCTGAGCGCATCCTGCACTGCCGACAGGCGCTGGTTGACGCTGAGCAGGAATTGTTCGAACTGCGCCTGTTCGACGGCGGCGGCGTCGAGCACCAGCGCTGAAACCTCCTCGAACAGCGGCGGCAGCTCGTGGGCATTGCGCAGTGCCAGCGCTTCGGCGCGCAGTTCGCGCAGCATGTCCCTGGCCGCCGGCGGCAGCTCCAGATTGTCGAGCAGGCGCAGCAGCGGCGCCGCCAGATCGCTGACCGCCGGTTGCGGATCGCGGACGGTTTCTGTTGCCGGGCTGGCCGCTGCGGCGGTGTCATCACCGTTGCGCCGGCCGCGCAGGCGTTCCCAGAACGAGGGTTTGTGTTCGGCACGCAGCGCCGGTGCCAGCGCCGCGACGATGGCCCGCGCCGACGGCGGCCGGCTTTTCAGCACGCGCAGTTCGTCGGCGACGCCGTTGGGCAGTGGCAGTTGCAGGAAGGCGTCAAACAATTCGCTGACCGGCATCAGCGCGGCCTGCTGGCGCACGGCGTCGATCTCGTCGCCGACTTCGCGCAACACATCGGTGATGGCGTCCACTTCCTGCTGCACGGCCGTGGTGTCGCCGCCCTTCTTGATCACCAGCCGCAGCCGCTCCAGCGACAGATCCAGCCGCCGGTGCTGACCGGCCGCCGCGAGGCTGAGCTTGACCAGCGCGTGACGGAGCAGATCCAGCTCATCGCTGTTCGGCACCGGCAGATCGACGGCTTCAGGTATGCGACTCATGACGCAGCGTGTTTCCTTAACGGGACGGCCGGGGCCAGTGGTGCGCGATGCCCGGCCGGACCGAGCTGCACATCACCGGGTACGTCCACTTCCATGGCGACGGGGAGATGATCGGAATAGCAGTATGGCAGCACTTCCAGCGTCCGCACCTGCAGGTCGGAGCTGGCGAGTATGTGATCCAGCTGGCGCGCCGGTTTCCAGCTCGGAAACGTCGGTCGCTCCGAGGCGCCGCGCTGCAGCGGCAGATCGTAGCGGGCGAATGCCTGCTGGACATCATCGGCTTCACAATTCATGTCGCCCATGACGATCAGGTGACGGACATCACGCAGGCTGCGGGCAAGGAATTCAAGCTGGTTGCGCCGCGCCCGGCCACCCAGCGAAAGGTGCAGCACCAGCAGTGTGAGGCTGTGTTCGCCGTGGCCGAGCCGCGCCTCGATGGCGCCGCGACCGGGAATGATGCCGGGCAGTTTGTGTTCGACAACGTGGTGGACGGCGTAGCGCGACAGCAGGCCATTGCCGTGCTGGCCGAGCTGGGCAAGGTTGCGGGTGCGCTGCGCGTGCCAGTGCGGAAAGCCGGCCATGTCGGCCAGATATTCCACCTGATTGAAAAAACCGCTGCGCAGGCTGCCGCCATCGGCTTCCTGCAGGGCCACAACATCAAAATGGGTGAGCAGACCGGCGATGCGCCGCAGGTTGGTCGGTGATTGTTTGTGTGGCAGCAAATGCCGCCAGCCGCGGGTCAGGTATTCGGAAGCGCGCGCCGTTTCGATTCCGCACTGGATGTTCCAGGACAGCAGGCGCAGGGTGGACATCGACAGCAGGCTCAAGCGGCGCGGGACGGGTGGCAATGATAGTTCTGCGCCGGTCAAATCGCCTTGTGCAAAAGCAACAAGCCATGTGTAACGGCGTTGGCCGGGCCGTTCGCGGAACAAATCGCCGGCAAAGAAAAAGCGACCCGCAGGTCGCTTTTTCTTTCCTTCCGGACCGGCCTCAGTGCAGACCGACCAGATAGTTGGCGATGGCCGTGATTTGCTCGTCGCTCATGTTCTTGACCACGCCCTGCATCATGCCGTTCGGGTCGTTGGCGCGCTTGCCGTCACGGAACGCCTTGAGCTGGGCAATGGTGTAGTCAACGTGCTGGCCGCCGAGCGCCGGGTACTTGGCTCCGGCCATGCCGGCACCGTTGCCGCCGTGGCAGGCGGTGCAGGCCGGAATGCCGCGGCTGGCGTCGCCGCCGGTGTACAGCTTGCGGCCGGCTTCGACGTACTCTTTCTTGACGCCGGCGTACTGCACTTTCTGGCTGGCGAAATAGGCGGACAGATCGGCGATGTCGGCATCGGACAGGCCGGCAGCCATTGGCGCCATGGTCGGTTCGAAACGGCCTTTCTTGCCTTCGCTCTGGGCGCCGGTACGGAAATCGGCCAGTTGCTTGGCCAGATAGGCTTCACCCTGACCGGCCAGCTTCGGCCAAATCGGCGTGGCGCTGTTGCCATCGGCACCGTGGCAGGCGGCGCAGACGGCCGATTTGGTTTTTCCGGCGTTGGCATCGCCGGCCTGGGCAACACCGGTGGCCAACAATGCGAAAGCAGCGACAGCGAACAGACGTTTCATGGTGCCTATCAAACCTCGTCAGGGACGCCCAAAGGGGCCAAAACACCGGCCGATGCTAGAATGCCGGCGCCCGGGGGCGACAAAGTCCGCGGATTATACATGGGCCTCCTGTGCTGCACAGGCTCCCGGCACCACCCTTCAGCAGCCTTTTCCCTTACGGCGTCGCCCCGACCATGGATTACTCGAAAGCCCGATTTCTGCTCAGCGCGCCGACGCGCGCCCAGCTGCCCCCGGACAGCGGTATCGAAGTGGCCTTCGCCGGCCGCTCCAATGCCGGCAAGAGTTCGGCGCTCAATGCCCTGACCCGGCAGAAACAGCTGGCCCGGGTGTCGAAAACGCCGGGCCGCACTCAGCTCATCAACCTGTTCGGTCTGGATGACGACCGGCGGCTGGTCGATTTGCCCGGCTACGGTTACGCACAGGTGTCACAGACGCTGCGCGCGCAATGGCAGAAATCGCTCGCCGATTACCTGCGCAACCGCCACGCGCTGCGCGGCATCGTGCTGCTCACCGACATCCGCCATCCGCTGTCCGAGCCGGATCTGATCCTGCTCGATCTGGCCGAACAGGTCGGCACCGCCGTGCACGTGGTGCTCACCAAGGCCGACAAACTGGCCTTCGGCGCGCGCAAACAGACGCTGATGAAAATCCAGCGCGAAATGCACGGTCACAGCGTCCAGCTGCTCTCCTCCACCGACAACATCGGTTTGGATGAACTGGCGGCAAAACTGGACAGCTGGTTTGAAGCGGAAGAACGCGCCGACGCATGAATGGATCGACAAGCGGTAAAGGCAGAAAAAAATAACCCCGGGCGAGGGGCCCGGGGTGACAGGCAAACCGGCTTGGGGTAACCGGCTTGAATCCCGCCCAGGAGGGAGCGGGCGGGGTACAAGCATCCGGGGAGGATGCTTGCGTGATATGACGCCACGTCGGCGAAAAAGTTTGCGTGAGCGGGTGTAATAAAGTGTTGCCTGAGTCACAACCGGCAATCATCAGCGGCAATAACCCGCGCGTATCGGCACGCTTGTGCTGAAAAATCGACCGCTTGCGCACAGGACCGTTCAGTCAGCGCTTGCCGGGTTGCGATCGGAAAGAATATCCCGTCGCCCTGAATTCTTCGTCGAGCTCAGGACAGGCTACGTCGAAGCGGTGAACGGCTGGCCGGCAACTGCTCGCAGACAGGAAAACCCCGTTCGGGAAACCCTTCGACGGGCTCAGCGCGAACGGAGTTTTTCTGTCTGAACGGTGAGCCGCCCTGGCAGCCGTTGTTCTGAATCAGCACGCGCAGCGCGGGCTGCTCAATGCGCTTCGTCCCAGTTGTCGCCGACACCGACGTCGACGATCAGCGGTACGCACAATTCCGCGGCGCTGCTCATCAGTCGGCGCAGTTCTTCTTTCACTGCCGGAACAGCGCCCTGCTCAACTTCCAGCACCAGTTCGTCATGCACCTGCAGCAGCAGGTGCGCCGGTATGCGATCGCGCTGCAACCAGTCGTGTACGCGGATCATCGCCGCCTTGACGATGTCGGCCGCGGTGCCCTGCATCGGCGCGTTGATGGCGACACGCTCGGCGCCTTTGCGTCGTGCCATGTTGCTGGCCTTGATCTCCGGCAGGTACAGACGCCGGCCGAACAGGGTTTCGACGTAACCAGTTTCGCGGGCCTTTTCGCGAATGTCGTTCATGTACTGTTCGACGCCGGGATAACGGGCGAAATACCGATTCATATAATGCTGGGCTGCCTCGCGGCTGACGTTGATCTGGCGCGCCAGACCAAATGCCGACATGCCGTAAATCAAACCGAAATTGATCGCCTTGGCACTGCGCCGTTGATCACTGCTGACCTCATCCGGCGCTACTTCAAAAATTTCTGCGGCGGTGGCACGGTGCACATCCTGACCGCTTTCAAAAGCGCGTATCAGCCCCGGGTCCTGTGACAGATGCGCCATGATGCGCAGCTCGATCTGCGAGTAATCCGCAGCCACCAGTTTCCAGCCCGGCGGTGCAATAAACGCTTTGCGGATCTTGCGGCCTTCCGCAGTGCGGATGGGAATGTTCTGCAGGTTAGGGTCCATCGACGACAGGCGACCGGTCGACGTCACCGCCTGATGAAACGAGGTGTGCACGCGACCGGTATGCGGCTGGATCAGTTCCGGCAGTTTTTCCGTGTAAGTGGACTTCAGTTTGCTCAGGCCGCGATGTTCAAGGACCAGTTTCGGCAGCGGATAATCCAGCGCCAGTTCTTCGAGCACGTCTTCGTTGGTGCTGGGCGCACCGGTCGGTGTCTTGGCGATCACCGGCAGTTTCATTTCCTCGAAGAAGATCTGTCCGAGTTGTTTCGGTGAACCGAGATTGAACGGCCGGCCGGCCAGTGCATGCGCCTGCTGTTCCAGTTCGGCAATGCGCGCACCCAGCTCACGGCTCTGCTGGCGCAGCATGTTTGCGTCGAGCAACACACCGCGCGATTCCATCTCGATCAGCACCGGCACCAGCGGCATTTCCAGATCGCCGAACACGCGCAGCAATTTTTCATCCGCCGCCAGGCGCGGCCATTGCTGATGGTGCAGGCGCAGCGTCACGTCGGCGTCTTCAGCGGCATAGGCTGCTGCGCGTTCAACATCAACCTGATTGAAGGTCAGTTGGTCTTTACCCTTGCCGGCCAGTTCTTCGAAGGCAATGTTCTGGTGGCCGAGCAACTTCAGCGCCAGTGTGTCCAGATCGTGGCGTGTGCCGGCAGCATCAAGCACATAGCTTTCCAGCATCGTGTCAAAGGCAATGCCCCGCAGCGTGATGCCGTGATTGCGCAACACTTCGGCGTCGTACTTGAGATTGTGGCCGACTTTCTTCGCTGCTTCGTCTTCGAGCAACGGCTTCAGCAGCGCCCAGACTTCTGCTTCCGACAGTTGCGCGGGGGCACCGAGATAATCGTGACCGATGGGCAGATAACAGGCCCGTCCGTCGTCCAGGGCCAGTGACAGGCCGACGACGCGCGCCTGGCGCGGATCGAGGCTGGTGGTTTCGGTGTCAAAACCAAACACTGCCGCAGCACGCAATGCGTCGCACCAGCGCTGCAGATCGGCAACTGTGAAAACAGTTTCGTAGTGACTGCGATCGATGCTGCTGATCACGGCCGGTGCGGCAACGGCCGCGGCCGGCGCATCACTGACCACTGGCTTGCGGGCATCGTGACCGAACAGGCTGGCCTGTGAGGGATCAGTGTTCAGGGCGTCTTTCAGCCAGCTCTTGAACTCCAGTTCGCTGTACAGCGTGCGCAGTTGTTCGATATCCGGCAGTTGCGGATGCAGGTCATCAAAACCAACATTGAGCGCAACATCGCATTTGATGGTTGCCAGTTCGCGCGCCATCGGTAACTGGTGCAGGTGGGCGCGCAGATTTTCACCGACCTTGCCTTTCACCGTTTCAGCGCGCGCGATCAATTCGTCAAGCGAACCGTATTCGAGCAGCAGTTTGACCGCGGTCTTTTCGCCGACGCCGGGCACGCCGGGAATGTTGTCGACCTTGTCGCCCATCAGCGTCAGCCAGTCGATGATGCGATGCGGTGGCACGCCGAATTTTTCCAGCACTTCGGCTTCACCGAGCAGCGTGTCAGCCATGGAATTGGCGATGCGCACATGCTGATCGACCAGTTGTGCCATGTCCTTGTCCGAGGTCGAGATCAGCACCTCGCGACCGGCCGCCGCCGCTTGCCGCGCCAGCGTGCCGATCACGTCGTCGGCTTCCACGCCGTCCACGACCAGAATCGGCAGACCGAGCGCGCGGATCAGTTGATGCAGCGGTTCGATCTGCACGCGCAATTCGTCGGGCATCGGTGGCCGGTGGGCTTTGTACTCGGCATAAATGTCGTTGCGGAACGTCGGACCTTTGGCATCAAAGATCACCGCCATGTGTGTCGGCTGGTGTTGCTGCAGCAGTTTTTTCAGCATCGCTACCACGCCGTAGATGGCGCCGGTCGGCAGGCCTTTGCTGTTGGTCAGGCTGGGCAGCGCGTGAAACGCGCGGAACAGGTAGGACGATCCGTCGACGAGGATCAGCGGGCGGGCGCTGGCAGACATTGCGCGGGCTTCTCAGGCGTACACTGGACAGCCGCAAAGTGTACGGGAGGTCGATCATGGGCGTGCGGTCTTTTCTGGCACTGCTGACACTGCTGGTCAGCAGCCCGCTTGCCGCCGGTGAACCGGTGCAGGGCCGGCCGAAAGTGGCGCAGGGCAACAATCCCGAACCGGTGATCAGCATTCGCGACACGGCCGACAGCCGCATCAAGGAGTGGCGCCAGAACGGCCGTGTGGTGGCGATCCGGGTGGAGCCGCGTAACGGCTTTCCGGCCTACTACCTGGTCGATACCAATGGCGACGGCCTGTTCGAGCCGGGACCGGATTTTGGCGACGAGGGGTTGGTCGTGCAGTGGGTGTTGTTCCGCTTCTGAGTGCGCCACGAGACTTATCCACAGCCAATCGGATTCTGTGGATAGATCTGTGACTGAAGTGTGGAGTGTGCGTGCCGGCTTGTGACCGGCTCCGGTCGCGTCAACCAGCCACACAAAATTAATCATTAAAAATCAATTAATTAAGATTGAAACCTGAGTCGTGGCGTGAGCTTGCTGCGGCAAGTGTGCAAAGTACCAATTGTGCATAACCGGGTGCGGGCGATGACCGCAAGTGCTCACTCACAGTCGCCGCCCGCTGCGCCGCTCAGGCCTTTTCCAGTTTGGCGTAGGCCATGGCCAGCCATTTGCTGCCGGCTTTCGGGAAATTGACCTGGATCTTCATCGCCTCGCCATCGCCTTCGTAGCCGAGCACGGTGCCGATGCCGAACAGCGCATGGGCGACGTCGCTGCCGATCGGATACGGGTACTGGGCCTGCACGGCGGCGCTGCGTGAGCGCAGGGCTGCCGGTTGCACCAGCTTGCCACCGAGCCGCACTTCGCGGGTCAGTGCCGGCGGGATCTCCTCGACAAAGCGCGACCAGGTCGAATAGGTCTCGCGGCCGTAGAGCCGGCGCTTTTCGGCGCGGGTCAGGAACAGGGTTTTCATCGCCCGGGTAATGCCGACATAGGCCAGACGCCGTTCTTCCTCGAGCCGGCCCGGTTCTTCCATCGACATGCTGTGCGGAAACAGGCCCTCCTCGGCGCCGGCAATGAACACCAGCGGAAACTCCAGCCCCTTTGCCGAATGCAGCGTCATCATCTGCACGGCATCGTCAAACTGGCCGGCCTGGGCTTCGCCGGCTTCGAGCGCAGCGTGAGTGAGGAACGCCGTCACCGGATTGAGATTTTCGTCTTCCTCGGCCGGCTCAAATTCACGCGTGGCGTTGATCAGCTCGTCGAGGTTTTCCTTGCGTGACAGGGCTTTCTCGCCACGCTCGGCGGCGTACAGGGCAGCGAGACCGGAATCATCGATCACCGCGCGCATCTGTTCGTGCAGCGGCGCGTTGCGGGTGTTGGCATCGAGGTCAATGACCAGCTGCAGGAAATTCTGGATGGCAGTTGCCGCGCGCGCCGGCAGGCCGCGTTCCTGCAACAGCAGTTGCGAGGCTTTCCACAAACTCATGCCATGCAGGCGCGCGCGTTCACGCAACAGTTCAACCGTCTTGTCGCCGATACCGCGCGGCGGCGTGTTGACCACACGTTCAAAGGCCGAGTCATCATCACGATTGGCGGTCAGGCGCAAATAGGCCAGTGCGTCCTTGATTTCCTGACGTTCAAAAAAGCGCAGGCCGCCGTAAATGCGATACGGCATGCGCCGGTGCAGCAGCGCTTCTTCCAGCACCCGCGACTGGGCGTTGCTGCGATACAGGATCGCGCAACTGCGGTAGTCATTACCGTTGTCGACCCATTGCTCGATTTTCTCGGCAATGAAGCGGGCTTCTTCCTGTTCGTTGAACGCCGCGTAGAGATAGATCGGCTCGCCCTGCTTGTCCTCGGTCCACAGTTCCTTGCCGAGCCGACCGTTGTTGTGGGCAATCACGGCATTGGCGGCAGCGAGAATGGTCGAGGTCGAGCGGTAATTCTGTTCCAGGCGGACGATTTGCGCGCCCTGATAATCACTCAGGAACTGGTTGAGATTTTCCACCTTGGCACCGCGCCAGCCGTAAATGGACTGGTCATCGTCGCCGACCGCGGTGATCTCGGTATTCGCACCGGACAGCAGTCGCAGGAAGCGGTACTGGATGCTGTTGGTGTCCTGGAATTCATCGACCAGAAGATGATTGAAGCGCACCTGGTAATGCGCCAGCAGCGCCGGTTTCTTTTTGAACAACTCCACCACGCGCAGCAACAATTCGGCAAAATCAATGGCGCCGGCAACGCGGCAGATCTCTTCGTATTCCTTGTACACGCGCAATTGTGTGGCAGTGAACAAATCGCCCTGATGGCGAATGTCTTCCGGGCGCAGACCTTCGTCTTTCTGGCCGTTGATCCACCACTGGGTTTGCTTGGGCGGCCACTGGCTCTCGTCGAGATTCAGCGCGCGCATCGCGCGTTTGACCAGACGCAGCTGATCATCGCTGTCCAGCACCTGGAAATTTTCCGGCAGACCGGCGTCGTGCCAGTGCGCGCGCAGGAAACGGTGACAGAGACCGTGAAACGTACCGATCCACATGCCGGCCGCCGGACCGCCCAGCAGGGCTTCAATGCGATGCCGCATTTCGCTGGCGGCCTTGTTGGTAAATGTCACCGCCATGATCGCACTCGGCGACAAGCCAACTTCTTTCACCAGCCAGACAATGCGGTGCGCGAGCACGCGGGTTTTGCCCGAGCCGGCACCGGCGAGCACCAGCAGGGCGCGCGCCTGACTGGTGACGGCTTCGAATTGGGCCGCGTTCAGGGTTTGCTGTAGAGTCGTTTTCATGGCGCGGATTCTAGCGGATAGCAGCGCAGATCCGGCGGATGAATGCGCGGGAGGCGAAAAAATGAACGGCGTATTTCTCGATACCGACACGCTGCAGGGCGATGATCTGGACTGGACGGCACTGCAGCGCGCCTTGCCGCACTGGCAGTGGCATGGCAGTACAACACCGGAGCAGCTGCCGGCACGTCTCGCCAGCGCTGCGGTGATCGTCAGCAACAAGGTGTGTATCGATGCGGCGGCGCTGGACGCGGCACCGGCGCTGAAACTGATTTGCGTGGCGGCAACCGGCACCAACAATATTGATCTCGATGCCGCCCGTGCGCGCGGCATTCGTGTCTGCAATGCGCGCAATTATTCGACCACCAGTGTCGCCCAGCACACGCTGACGCTGCTGCTGATGCTGGCGACACGCATGCACCAGTATCACGCCGATGTCCGCAGCGGCCGCTGGAGCGCGCAGAGGCAATTCTGTCTGCTGGATCACCCGGTTGCGGAATTGAGTGGCCGGACGCTGACGCTGGTCGGTTACGGCGATATCGGCCAGCGTGTTGCGCGTCTGGCGGACGCGTTTGGCATGCGCGTGCTCATTGCCAAAATTCCCGGCCGGCCCACGGATGCTTCGCAGATGCCGGGCGTATCGCGCGTGCCGCTGGATGACGCGCTGCCGATCAGCGATGTGCTCAGCCTGCATTGTCCGCTCAGTGAACAGACCCGCATGCTGATCAACGCCGAGCGGCTGGCGCGGCTGAAAAAAGGTGCCTGGCTGATCAATGTCGCGCGCGGCGGCATTGTCGATGAGCAGGCCTTGCGCGCGGCGCTGTGCAGCGGCCAGCTCGGCGGTGCGGCACTGGATGTGCTGGAACGCGAACCGCCACCGGCGGATCATCCGCTGCTGCAACTGGATCACCCGCGCCTGATCATCACGCCGCACAATGCCTGGGGCTCGCAGCCGGCCCGGCAAATGCTGCTCAATCAAATCGCCGAAAATATCCAGGCATTTGTCGCCGGACAGCCGCTGCGTGTTGTTGTGTGATGAGCGTTGCTTGATCGCTGGTGTCCGCGCAGTTGCTCCTGCTCAGCGCTCGCCCTGCTCCGGCAGCGCGACAGGTTTCGTCAGCAAGGAAGGCGCGGTATTGCCGGCAAATGATTTGCGCAGTGCCTGCCAGCTTTGCTGAAACGGCAACAGATAAGCGCGCAGCAGCGTGCGGTGCGGCTGCTGCGCGAGGCCGTAAATGCCCAGCTCCAGCGGCACATGCTGCTCGGCCTTGACCCAGGTGCCGAACCAGCGATCCCAGAACGAAAACAACTCGCCATAGTTTTTGTCGTGGTGTTCCGGGCGGCTGCTGTGATGGATCTGGTGCATCGCCGGACTGGACAGCCAGCGGCCCAGCCAGTCGGGATATTCCAGCCAGACGTGCGAGTGGCGGAAATTCCCCAGCGGAAAGAACAGCAGCAGATAAAACGCGTTCACACCCAGCAGGGTCCAAAGCTGCGCTTCGCCAAGCATGAGGCTGTGCACCAGTCCCAGCGTCACGCCGGAGAACAGCGCTTTCATGGCGGCGGAAACGATCAGGTAAACCGGATGAGTCCGGTAGGCGGTGAGCGGCGTCAGCACTTCCGCGGAATGATGCAGGGCATGGAACGGCCACAGCCAGGGCAGTTCATGAAAGGCGCGGTGCACGACATACACCGTGAAGTCGATCACCAGCACGCTGATCAGGGTGAACAGCAGCACACTGCCGCCGTTCCAGGGCAGGCGCCAGCTGTCCGGCCAGAACGGCGTCAGCTGGGCACTCAGCCAGCTGCCGATCAGCGCGGCGCTGAACACGCCGCTGATCCAGGTCACCGGCCGCAAGCTGGTGTTGATGACGATGATCAGCAGATCGATGCGGCTCGACGGATGCAGCCAGACGTCAGCCGGGAAGGCCCGGGCCAGCCAGCCACCGCCGCCACGCGGACGCGCGCGCCACACCTCACCCTTGCGGGCTTGCCAGCAGACCACGGCGAGAAACGGCAGACACCAGAGCCAGTAGAGGCGGAATGCCGGTTCGAAAATGCTGCCCGGCAAAAGCAGCGCATTCCAGTAGAGTTGTTTGGCGAGCTGAATCAGGCTGTCCATGGCACAGGCAGAAAATTCCGTGACGAAGTCGTCATTCTAGGGATCCCGCCGCGCGCCCGGTATCGGCCTGCAGGCCAATTTTTTCCGCTGATTTACTTGCGGCTTTTCCGCGCCCGCGGATGCGCGCTGTCGTACACCCGCGCCAGATGCTGGAAATCCAGATGCGTGTAGATCTGGGTGGTGGTCAGCTGGGCGTGGCCGAGCAGTTCCTGGACGGCGCGCAGATCCTGGCTGCCTTCGAGGAAGTGTGTGGCGCAGCTGTGGCGGAGTTTGTGCGGATGGACATGCTGGGCGAGGCCGAGTTGGCGGGCCCAGTGATCGAGCCGCTGCTGGATCTGGCGGGTCGACAGTCGGCTGCCGCGCAGGCTAACGAACAGCGCGGTTTCGCCCGCCGCCGCCAGCTCAGCCCGTCGCGCCAGCCATTGCGCCAGCGCGTCGCGGCATTTGCTGCCGACCGGCACCTCGCGCGTCCGGTTGCCTTTGCCGATGACGCGCAGCAGACCGTCGTTGCGCTGGATATCCGCCACGTCGATGCCGGCCAGCTCGGCCAGACGCAGGCCGCTGCCATAAAACAGCTCGGCGATGGCCCGGTCGCGCAAGGCAAGGGCATCGTTGTGGCGCGGACTTGCTTGTGTCTTGGCTCCGGTGTCATGACCGATGCCGTCGAGCAGCGCCTTGGCACTGTCGACGTCCAGCGCCTGCGGCAGGCGCTTGGGTGCTTTCGGTGCTTTCAGGCTTTGCACCGGGTTGTCGTCGCGCTGTTTCAGCCGGCATTGCCAGCGATAAAAACTGCGCAATGCCGACAGATAGAGGGCGATGCTGCGCGCCTGCAGGCCGCTGCGATGCCAGCGCGCCAGCAGTTGCTGCACATCGTGGCGCTGCCAGCGTTCCAGCGGTGGTGCGGTGTCGCCGGCACTGGCGACGGCGCTGGCCAGTGCCCGGGCATAGGTTTCGAGTGTGCGCGGTGACGCGCTGCGAGCGCGCAGCGCGTCGAGAAAGGCCGCGATGGCCTCAGTGGTCGTCGGCAAGGAAGACATGCGGCGCCACCATGCGCGCCAGCAACTGGCCGATCAGGGTCAGGAACATGGTGCCCATTGCCGGCGTGAAATGCGACGCGTCGCGGCTGGCGATGGCCAGCAGGCCGTCGCGGGCGCCGACGCCGATCGGTACCAGAGCCACCGAACGCAACTCCGGGCGCAGCTCGCCGAACAGGAAGGTACGCATGTCGTTGTCGAGTGCGCCGCAAACCGGTTCGGCATCGGGAAAGCCGCAATGCAGCGCATGACGGATCTGCTCGGCGCTGGCCTGACGCAGCGGCGCCGACACCGGCACCCGCTCACTGAACAGCAGCGCCTCGGCATCGGCGTGGAAATCCAGCTGCAGGGACTGGCGCAGTTGCTCGTGCATGGCCTGCAGATCGGTGCAGCCGATGAGGCGCATGCAAAGCTGGAAACACTGTGCCAGCAAACGCTCGTTTTCGCGGGCGTTGCGCAGCATTTCGATCATCTGGCCCTGCAGCTCGCGCTGGCGTTCGCGCAGCACTTTCACCTGGCGTTCGACCAGGCTGATGGCGCCGGCTTCGTGCGGCACTTCCAGCTGGCTGAGCAGCTCGGGGTGCTGGCGGAAAAATTCCGGATGCTCGTGCAGATACTGGGCCACGTAGCTGGCGCCGCCGAGGGCGTGCAGGGTGTCGCCAGTCGGGTCACGTGTGTCGGTCATATGTCGATCTGTCCTTCATAAACCAGCGTCGCCGGGCCGCTCAGGTACACCGGCTGGCCGTCACCGGCCCAGTGCACGCGCAGGTTGCCGCCCGGCAGCGTGACCAGCACGGCCTCATCGAGCCAGCCCTGCGCGCGACCGGCGATCACCGCGGCGCAGGCACCGCTGCCGCAGGCTTCGGTTTCACCGCAGCCGCGCTCATACACGCGCAACTTCAGTTGCTTGCGATCGATCACCTGGGCAAAACCGATATTGGCCTGTTGCGGAAACGCCGGATGCTCGCAAAGCGCGCGACCGAGCTGGGCCACCGGCGCGCTGACGGCATCGTCAACGCGCAACACGGCATGCGGATTGCCGAGATTCACGGCGAAGAAATCGTGTTCAGCGTCCAGCGCGGCAAGCCGGTGCAGGGCAGTGGCCGACGGGCTGTGCAGCGGAATGTCGGCGGCGGCAAATTTCGGCACGCCCATGTTCACCGTCACCTGGCCGTCGTCTTCCACCTGCAGGGTCATTTCGCCGGCGTTGGTGCCGACCCGGATGGTCGATTTCCAGGTCAGGCCGACGTGGCGGACAAAACGGGCGAAACAGCGCGCGCCGTTGCCACACTGCGAGACTTCGCTGCCATCGGCGTTGTAGATCCGGTAATGGAAATCAGCCGTCGGCGAATACGGCGGCTCGACCAGCAGCAACTGATCGAAACCGATGCCGCGCCGCCGATCTGCCAGCCGCTGCACCAGTTGCGGCGAGAACGCAATGTTCTGGCCGACGCCGTCAACGACCATGAAGTCATTGCCGAGGCCATGCATCTTGGCGAAATTAAGCAGCATGCGTGGACTCCGCCGTGCCGCTCGGCCGGGTCAGCGGGCCTTTCTGGCCGCAGCCAGACAGCGTCAGCGCGGCCGCCAGCAACAGGCCGCCGAGCAGCAGGTGACGGCGTCCGCGTGGCCGGAGCGAAATGTTCGCCATGACAGGGATCCCGGGTGGACAAAAGTGCCGGCCAGTATAACGGCGAAGCGTCGCCGCTGCCGCTGCCGTGGCAGAATGCTGGTCTCCGGACACCGGCCCGATGGTGACTGACATCATGAGTGAAACCCTGTTCAACCAGCGCATCGACGCCACCTTCCGCGTCATCGAAGATGCTGTCGAGCAGATCAGCGAAACCTGCGACGCCGACATCGACGTTGATCATCAGGGCGGCGTGCTCAGCCTGCAATTCGAAAACGGCCGCAAACTGATCTTCAGCCGTCAGGCACCGGTCGAACAACTCTGGCTGGCGGCACCGACCGGCGGCTTCCATTTTCACTGGCGCGCCGGACACTGGCGCGAAGTGCGCAGCGAAGACACGCTGACCACGCTGTTCAATCGCCTGATGGGCGAAATGCTCGCCCAGGCGGTCAATGTGTCACTGGCGATTGTCGATCCGCATACGCACGAACCCTGAGCCGCGCGCCCCGTCGCTGCTGCTGCACTGTTTACACAAATTTTTTCTACGCGCGTGTCGCGCACACGCCCAGCACGAGAAACCGCATGTCCGAATTGTTGCCCTGCGTAGTGGTTGAACCGAAAACGTCCGCCCAGGCCACTGTGATCTGGCTGCACGGCCTCGGTGCCGACGGTCACGATTTTGAAGCCATCGTTCCCGAATTGCGTTTGCCGGCCGATCTGCCGGTGCGCTTCGTGTTTCCGCACGCGCCGGTGCAACCGGTGACCATCAACGGCGGTTACCGCATGCGCGCCTGGTACGACATTCTCGAAGCCAAGCTCGATCGCCGCGTTGATGAAAACGGCGTGCGCGCCAGCGCCGACGCCGTCGCCACGCTGATCGAAAACGAAGTGCAAAAAGGCATTCCGCACCGGCGCATCGTCCTGGCCGGATTTTCCCAGGGCGGCGCCATCACCCTGTTCCTCGGCCTGCGTTATCCGCAGCGTCTCGCCGGCCTGATGGCACTGTCCACCTACCTGCCGGTGCCGGAAACGCTGGCCGCCGAACGCAGCGATGCGATGCGCGAGGCGCCGCTGTTCATGGCCCACGGCCAGTACGATCCCATCGTGCCGCTGCCGCTCGGCGAACAAACCCGCCAGCAGATCCACGCGCTCGGTTACCGCGTCGATTTCCGCACCTACCCGATGCCGCATTCGGTGTGCGCGCAGGAAGTGCAGGACATCAGCAACTTCCTGCAAACCGTACTCAAGGATTGAACCATGGCCAAAGCCAAACACGCCTGGTTGCCCTGGCTGCTGATCCTCGGCGTCGCCGGCAGCGGCGCCTACTTCTTCATCAGCAAAGTCCGCGCACCGCGCATGGTGCCGGCCAACGGCATACTTGAACGCTGCTACACGCTGCGCGAAGGCGAAACCATCAGCTATCGCTTCAAGGGCGAAGACATGGTGTCGTTTGACATCCGTCGCGGCGGCGACGGCATGTTCGAACCCCGCCTCGCCCCCTACGATGAAGGCACCTTCACCGCACCCAGCAATGACGAATTCTGTCTGCGCTTCGGCAACTCACTGGCGCGCGCGCAGCAGATTGAGTATTCGGTGAAGCGGGAAGATGCGGCGAATTGACCGGTAACGCATTGAGGAAGGGCCACATTCTTCTGAACAAATTCCGGCTCGCCGTTCACCCCTTCGACAGGCCCAGGGCGAACGGAATTTCCACGGTTCGGAAGCGTTGCGCAACAAACACAGACCCGTTCGTGGTGAGCCTGTCGAACCATGGAACGGCGCGCCGTACAAGCTGATCCAGACGCAAGGTGTTTCCGGACAAATGTTCAAGGGCAATGTACAGCACCTTCCTTGCGTCCATCGCGCGAGCGCGCCTGCATTGATCGATAACCTGACAGAAAAACAACGCAGCGGATTGCGCCTGCGTTTGCCGGCCCATATCAGACAAGGAAGAAAATATGCGTCGTTATCTTTTGGCTCTTGCTGCCGTGCTGTTGATTGCCGGCCTGCTGACGGTGCAGTGGCCGACAGTCCCTGACTCCGGACAGGATGTTGTTGCTGGTGAAGCAACGGATGCCCCACATTCGGCGCAAACACGGGTACCTGAGCAACACGCATCGCCCCAAGCGGCCGGGAAAGTTGTGGAGGAGGCCGAGGTGTCGGCAGTTGCCGCCCCAGATGTCGAGCCGTCGCTCGATGAGAATCATTACTTTGCGAAAAACAGTTTGCGGCTGGTGGCGGCCAATGCGTTGCTGGCAGGCGACAATTTTCTGGATCGCCTGGCTGCATTTGAAAGACTCAATGCCGATGGCAACGATGGTCGCAGGACTTTCGCGGCGCGGGATGTTTTTCTGGCCAAGGCGGCTGAGTTGAACAGCGGCAGCTATCTGCACGGTCTGGCGTGTGGCAAGCGACTGTGCATCGGTTCGGTCGGGTTTGTGGACAAGGCCGAGAACGCGCGCTTCATGGAGCAATTGACCGGTCGTTACGGTGAAACCGGCGCAACGCGCGTGTCGCTGACCGCGGCGCAGGAAGAGGGGCGCAATGAAATGCGCTTTGCCATCAGCATCGACAGCGGCATCAACTCCGTGACGGTGGAAGATGGCGAAGCAGAGCGCTTGGGCTTGGAGTTGCAAACGCGTGCAGACGTGGTGGAGAAAAAAGCCCTTAATCCGCGCGAATGATCTGCACGGCAATGTCGCCCGTTGCGGCGGTGTTGCTGCCGGCGGCAAGCGCCTCGTCCTGCTCCGCGATCTCCTCGCCTTCACTGCGCGCATAACCACATTTCACACATTCCACCTGCTTCACGCCGTCGCGCTCGAACATGACGATTTTGTCGAGCTGGCCGCATTGCGGGCAGCGAGCGCCGGCGATGAACTGGCGTTTGACCGGCGCGCGGCCGGCGGGGTGATCGGTGGTGCTCATACGCTGCCTTCCAGTTCCTGCGCTTGCGCCTGGCTGAGCGTTTCCAGTTCTTCGCTGGCGCTGTACCAGTCGCCTTCCACCTGATCCAGTTCGCGTTTCAGTTCGGTCTGTTCGGCGAGGGCTTTTTTCAGCCGGTCCTTTTCCGAGGCTTCGTAGATTGCGGCGTCGGCGAGTTGTGCGGCGAGAGTGTCGAGCTTGCCCTGCAGGGTGCTCATGCGCGTTTCCAGGGTTTTGATTTTCTGGGTCAGTGGCGCGCGGATCTGGCGATGCTGGGCTTCGATGCGTTTGCGATCTTTTTTCTGCTGGGCGCCGGAAGGCGTGCCGTCATCGGCTTTCCTGTCGATGGCGCTTTCGCTGCGGAACAGCCAGTCGCGGTAGTCCTCCAGATCACCGTCGAAGGGCGCGACTTTGCCGTCGCTGACCAGCAGCAATTGATCGCAGGTGGCGCGCAGCAGGTGGCGGTCGTGGGAGACCAGCACCAGCGCGCCTTCAAAACTTTGCAGGGCTTCGGTCAGCGAGTTGCGCAGATCCAGATCGAGGTGGTTGGTCGGTTCGTCTAGCAGCAGCAGGTTGGGTTTTTGCCAGACGATCATCGCCAGCGCGATGCGGGCTTTTTCGCCGCCGGAGAACGGACCGACCGCGCTGGTGGCGCGATCGCCGGAGAAACCGAACTGGCCGAGAAAGCTGCGCAGACTGCTTTCCGGTGTTTGCGGATCGAGCCGGCGCAGATGGGTAAGCGCCGAGGCGTTCATGTCCAGTTGTTCGAGCGTGTGCTGGGCGAAATAGCCGATACGCACGCCCTGCCCGTCGCTGCGTTCGCCGCTTTGCGCAGCCAGTTCGCCGGCCAGGAATTTGATGAAGGTGGATTTGCCGGCGCCGTTGCGGCCGAGCAGGCCGATGCGATCGCCGGCGTTCAGCGTCAGCTTCACATTGCGCAGCACGACATGCTCGTCGTAGCCGAGTTGCACCTGATCGAAGGTGCTGACCGGATTCGGTTGTTTGTCGGCCTGCGGAAACTGGAAACGGATCGCTGATTGATCATCAATCGGCGCATCGAGATTGAGTTTCTCCAGCGCCTTCATCCGGCTCTGCGCTTGCTTGGCCTTGCTGGCCTTGGCGCGGAAGCGATCAACGAAGCGCTGCAGATCGGCGCGCTGCTGTTCCTGTTTCTGGAACTGTGCCGCTTGCTGTGCGCGGCGCTCGGCGCGCTGGCGCATGAAGTCGGAGTAGTCGCCGGTGTATTTGTAGAGCTTGCCCTGATCGATGTGCACGATGTGGGTGCAGACGCCGTCGAGAAACTCGCGGTCGTGGGAGATCACCACCAGCGTGCCGCGGTACTGGCGCAGCGTTTGCTCCAGCCAGAGCAGGGCGTCGAGATCGAGGTGGTTGGTCGGTTCGTCGAGCAGCAGCAGATCCGAGGGCGTGAACAGCGCCTGCGCCAGGTTCAGACGAATGCGCCAACCGCCGGAAAACGTGTTCGCCGGCCGTTCTTCGCTGCCGGGCGGAAAACCGAGCCCGACCAGCAGGCGCGTGGCGCGGGTGCGTGCCGTCCAGTAGTCGATGGCGTCGAGGCCGGCGTGCACACGGGCGATGGCGGCGCCGTCGTTGTCGGCTTGCGCTCGCGCCAGTTCGGCTTCCAGCCGGCGCAGCTCGGGATCGCCGTCGAGCACGATCTCGATGGCCGGCCGCGAGGCGGCTTCGATCTCCTGTGCCGCATGGGCGAGACGCTGGCCGTTCGGCCGCTGCACGTCACCGGAATCGGCGGCCAGTTCGCCGCGCAGGATGGCCAACAGTGTCGTCTTGCCGCTGCCGTTGGCGCCGACCAGGCCGATGCGCTCGCCGGGATGCACGGTGAGATCGACGTGATCGAGCAGCGTGCGGCCACCACGGAACAGCGACAGGGAGGTGAGCGTGAACATGGGCAGGAAACCGTGAGCGGAAAACGGGAGCACGCGGCGGCAAATGCGGCCGGGCCGGAAACGGGGCGGCGATTGTAGCCTGCGCTGCCGGCGCGGGCATCCGCAGGTCCGCGACGGGCGTGACCAGCGATACCGCAGCGTGCGACGCCGGCTCGTCGTGGCCGTCGCGCTCGCCTACACTGCCGGCGTTTTTCACTTGCGAGGACTGCTCCCCATGAAACTGCGTCTGGCGGCGATGGCCGCGACTGCCCTGCTGCTCGCCGCCTGCAGCAAGCTCAATGCCGACAACTACGCCAAGCTGGAAACCGGCATGAGCCGCGAGGCGGTGGTGGCGCTGATCGGCGAACCGGACCACTGCGACAGCGCGCTCGGTTTTGAAAGCTGCCGCTGGGGCGACGACAGCCGCCACATCGAAGCACGCTTCGCCGCCGGGGCGCTGCTCAGCAAGTCGGGCAAGGGACTGTAAGGCCCCGATACGCTCGGGTGTGGGCCGGATTTACTCGGTCGGTGAGCGGGCGCGGGATGGCGTCGGTGGCAGGGTTTTGCGGCCGAATAAATTCGGCCCCACAGGGAAGGTCCGGCCGACGCAGTGGTGACCGGAGTTGGGAGACTCCGGCTCAGGGCCGGAATGACGGCGGGATTTTGGGAAGAAGAGAGGCTGTCATTCCGGAGGCAGCGCAGCCGCCATCCGGAATCCCTGTGGGCGCGAGGCGATCAGCGCGTGGCCGCCTGCTCCGGGGTGACGCCGGCAGCCTGATACGGCGAAGCGAGCGGCGTGATCTGGCCGTTGGCGAGGCTGTAGATCATGGCGTGCAGGCTGAGTTCCTGACCGCGTGCCCAGGCACCCTGAACGATGCTGGTACGCGCCAGATTGCCGACCTGCTCCAGCACGTTCAGCTCGCAGAGCCGGTTCAGGCGCTGTTCGCGGTCGGACAGGCCGTGGAAGCTCTGGCCGTGTTTGCGGTAGACGACGCGGACGTTCTCCAGCCAGTTGTCGACCAGACCGAGGCGCAGGCCGTCGTGGGCGGCGGCGACACCGCCGCAGCCATAGTGGCCGACGACGAGGATATGCCGGACTTTCAGCACGTCGACCGCGTACTGCAGTACGGCGAGGCAGTTAAAATCCGTGTGGCTGACGACGTTGGCGACGTTGCGGTGAACGAATACTTCACCCGGCGCCAGCCCGACAATCTGGTTGGCCGGCACTCGCGAATCCGAGCAGCCGATCCACAGGTATTGCGGCACCTGCTGTGACTGCAGGCGGGCGAAAAAGTCGGGGTCCTGGGCCGTGACGCGGGCCGCCCACTCGCGGTTGTTCTGCATCAGGGCTTCGATTTCGGCTTGCATCGCAACACTCCAAGGGTTGTGGGCCCGGATTCGGGGCTCGGGGAGGCTCAGCGGCCTGGCGGCCAGATAGTCTGGGTCCGCGCGTTCCCGGCCACTGCTTCAGGGCCAAATTGTCCGGCGCACCGGTGCCGGTACCAGCAAGGGCGCCGGCGGCCGGGCGCAGATTGTACTGACCGCCAACCGGCCGGCAAGGCCGCTGGCGCTTCCTCTCACTCTTGTTGCAGGCAGTCCGACCGGCAATGACCACACTCTCCGCCGTATCCCTCCCCCCGCAATCCGCCGCCACTGTGCGCTGTGCGGTGGTCGGCCAGCCGATCGCGCACTCGCTGAGTCCGCGCCTGCATGCCGCCTTTGCCCGTCAGTTCGGGCTGGCCCTCGACTACCAGCGCATCGAAGCGGCGCCGGCGGCGTTCACCGAAACCGTGCAGCGCTTCTTTGCCGCCGGGGGGCGCGGACTGAACGTCACCCTGCCGCACAAAGCCGCCGCCTATGCGCTGGCCACCCGCCACCAGCCGCGCGCCCGGCTGGCCGGCGCCGCCAATACGCTGTGGATGGCCGATGGCGAACTGGTCGCCGACAACACCGATGGCACCGGACTGGTGCGCGATCTGCAACGCCTCGGCGTGACGCTGGCCGGTGCACGGGTGCTGGTACTCGGCGCCGGCGGCGCCACCGCCGGCATCCTGCTGCCGCTGCTCGAGGCCGGCGTGCGCGGCATCGATCTGGTCAACCGCTCGCCGGCGCGCGCCGCCGCACTGGTGACCGCTGCTGCCGACGCCCGGGTGGCCGTATACGCGCCCGCGTCGCCGGCCGATCACCAGCTGCTGATCAGCGCCGTCGCCGATGGCGCGCCGGCGCTGCTCGATGCGGCGCTGGCCGGTGCGGCGGGACTCGCGCCGGATGCCGTCGCCTACGACCTCAACTACGGCCCGCGCGCTGCCGCCTTTCTCGACGCCTGCGCGGCGCGCGGCCTGAGCCGCCGTCATGACGGCTTCGGCATGCTCATCGAGCAGGCGGCGGAAAGTTTCCGGCTCTGGCACGGCCTGACGCCGGACACGGCGCCGGTGCACGGCGGCCACTACTGACGGCGACTGCGGATATGCCGGTAACGACAGCGAAGGCGATAACAGGATTGGCGGTGACGGTCGGAATGACGCTGGCCGCCGGGGCGAAGCGGCCCGGCGCGCGGCACACGGCAGCAGCGCGGGTCACGACTCCGGCGCTGCTGCTGGCTGCGGCCTTACTGTCACAATCGCTGCCGGCGGCGGAAACGCCCCTGCCGTCCGGTGCCGAAACCGCCGCCGCGGTGCCGGCCGGTGCCAGCGAACGGCTGATCTTCGGCGACTGGATCGTGTACCGCGATCTGGCGGTCAGCGAGGACACGCCGGTAAGCGGCGACGAGATAGAAGCCCTGCTCGGCGCCCGCGCCCGCTACGGTGCGCAGCTCGCCGAGTTCGCCGGCACGCGTTGTCGCGCGCCGGTCTATGACCTGTACATGGAAACGCCGGAGCTGCTGCGCCGTCAGGTGCGGCTGCGCTTTGCCGATCTGGAACTGGCCGGTGACAGCGTGCTCGCGGTCGACATCAATTGCCGCGATCACCGTGTCGAGTTCGACGCCGGCGACACCGTTTACGTGGTCAGCCGCGAACGCCTGATCGCCGTGGTCAAGGGCGTGTATTTCGAATTGCGGCCGGCGCCGGTTCAGCCTCAGCCTCAGCCTGCTTCGGCGCGATAAGCGTTTTTCAGTCGCACATAGTTTTCCGCGCTGTAGCGCAGGAAAGCGCGCTCTGCGTCCGACAGCGCGCGGACTTTGCGCGCCGGCTGTCCGACATAGAGGCCGCCCGCCGCCAGCCGGTGACCGGGCGGTACCAGCGCGCCGGCGCCGAGCAGGACATCACTCTCAATCACCGCACCGTCCATGACGATGGCGCCGGTGCCGATCAGCACCCGGTCCTGCACCGTGCAGCCATGCAGCACCGCCTGATGGCCGATGGTGACGTCATCGCCCACGGTCAGCGCGAACCCGCCGGGACTGTAAGGCCCGTCATGCGTGACATGCAGCACGGCGTTGTCCTGGACGCTGACCCGCGCCCCGATGCGGATGCGCTGAACGTCACCACGGATCACCGCGCCCGGCCACACCGAACAATCGTCGCCGAGCACGACATCGCCAATCACCGTTGCCGCCGTGTCGATCAGCACATCACGACCGCATTGCGGCTGTTGTCCGTTGAAACTGCGTATCGCCATCGCCATCAACCGCTTGCTCTACAATGTCGGCATTTTCCCATGAGCAGCTGCGTCCCGCAGCCCGCGCGGAGTATTCATGACTGCCCTGCCCCAATTTTCCACCGTGATCCCGGAACAGGTGATCCCGGCGCTTGAACAGCGACTGGCCGCCAACCGCAAACAGCTGGCCGAGGTTCTGGCCGCCACCGGCGAGCATCGCTGGCAGACGCTGATCGCGCCGCTGGAAGCCCAGGAAAACGCCCTGCACCGCTTCTGGTCGCCGGTGTCACACCTGCATTCCGTGTGCGACACACCGGCGCTGCGCGAGGCCTACAACAACGCCCTGCCGCTACTCACCGAATACAGCACCGAACTGGAACAGAACGAAGATCTGTATCGCGCTTACAAACAGGTGCGCGCCGGCGACAGCAGCCTGAATGCCGCCCAGCAATACATACTCGACGACGCGATCCGCGATTTCGAATTGTCCGGCATTGCCCTGCCGGCGGAGAAAAAAGCCCGCTACGCCGACATCCAGCAGGAGCTGGCCGAACTCGGCGCCAAATTCGAGCAGCAATTGCTCGACGCCACCATGGCCTGGTCGAAGCTGTTCAACACCGCCGATGCCCTGAAAGGCCTGCCGGAAACGGCGCTGGCCCAGGCTCGCGAAGCCGCGCGTCTGCACGAGCAGGACGGCTGGCGCATCGGTCTCGACGGCCCCTCGTATCTGGCGGTGATGACCTATGCCGATGATCGCGAACTGCGCCGCGAAATGTACGCCGCCTACGCGACACGCGCCTCCGATCAGGGACCGCAAGCCGGCGAATTCGACAACAGCGCCGTGATCGCACGCACGCTGGAATTGCGTCACGAACTGGCGCAGCTGCTCGGCTTCGGCAACTACGCCGAATTGTCGCTGGCAACGAAAATGGCCAAATCGCCGGCTGAAGTGCTGGGCTTCCTCAATGATCTGGCGCAACGCGCCCGGCCGCAGGCCGAGCGCGATCTCGCCGAGTTGCGCGAGTACGCGCAGCGCATGCATGGCGTCAGCGAACTGGACGTCTGGGATCTGGCGTACTACAGCGAAAAACTGCGCCAGGAAAAATACAGCATCAGCGAAGAAGAACTGCGACCGTATTTTCCGGAAAGCAAAGCGCTGGAGGGCTTGTTCGCCATTGCCGGAAAAGTTTTCAACGTGCAATTCCGCGAAGTCGCCGACTGTGATCGCTGGCATCCGTCGGTGCGCCTGTTTGAAGTGCTCGACGGTGGCAAGGTGCGGGCGCTGTTCTACGTTGATCTGCATGCACGCCAGCACAAGCGCGGCGGCGCCTGGATGGACGATGCCCAGGGTCGCTGGCGCAGCGCCGGCGGTGATCTGCAATTGCCCATCGCCTATCTCACCTGCAATTTCTCCGGCCCGACCGAAAACACGCCGGCGCTGTTCACCCATGACGATGTGGTGACGCTGTTCCATGAATTCGGCCACGGCCTGCATCACCTGCTCACGGAAGTGGAGTATCTGGCGGCTGCCGGCATCCACGGTGTCGAATGGGATGCGGTCGAATTGCCGTCGCAGTTCATGGAAAATTTCTGCTGGGATCGCGACGCACTGAAACTCATCAGCGGCCACTGGCAAACCGGCGAAGCGCTGCCGGATATGCTCATCGATCGCATGCTCAACGCGCGCCATTTCCAGAGTGCGATGCAGATGATCCGGCAACTGGAATTCTCGATCTTCGATTTGCAATTGCACGCGGAATATCAGCCCGGCCAGACCGACGTCATGCAGGTGCTGAATACGGTGCGTGATCGCATATCCGTGGTGCGGCCGCCGGCGTTCACGCGTTTCCCGCATTCGTTCGCGCACATTTTTTCCGGCGGCTATGCGGCCGGCTATTACAGCTACAAATGGGCAGAAGTGCTGTCGGCCGACGCTTTCGCGCGTTTCGAGGAAGAGGGCTTGTTCAATCGCGATACCGGCGCGGCGTTCCGGCGCGAAGTGCTGGCCGTCGGCGGAACGCGGCCGGCGCTCGACAGCTTTGTTGCCTTCCGTGGCCGGCCGCCGCAGATCGATGCGCTGCTGCGTCACAACGGTATCGCGGCCTGAGTGCCGACCATGTGGCAGATCCGCAAACCGCAACACTGGCAAACCCAGCGCTGGAAAAACGGCGGTGGCGTCACCCATGAACTGGCGCGTCACGACGACGCGCAAGGCATGGTCTGGCGGCTGTCGATTGCCGATGTCGCCAGCGACGGCCCGTTCTCGGTTTTTCCCGGTGTCGATCGCATCATCATGATGCTCAGCGGTGGCGGTTTCCGTTTGCGTTTTGCCGACGGCGCAACCCAGACGCTCAGCACGGTGGCCGAGCCGTATGCGTTCAGTGGTGATCGCGAATGTGATTGCCGTTTGCTCGACGGGCCGGTGCAGGATTTCAACATCATGACCCGGCACGACGCCGCGCGCGCCCAGGCCCAGGTACTGACCCTGGGCGGCGCACCGCAATGGTTGCCGTCACTGGGCTGGCGACGTTACCTGTTCGTGCTGGAAGGCGCCGTGCACATGTCCGGCGCCGGCCAGGCAGAAACCCTGTCACGTCACGAAATGCTGGAATGGGATGCCGCCATCGGCCCGGTAACGGTCGCCGCCGCCGCACCGGGGGCGATGGCCTTGTGCATCGCGATCATGCCCTTGCCGGGCAGTGCGCGCTGATGCGCGAATCAAAAGCGGGCAGCAGCAATTCCTGTGTTGCGGCCCGCGTTATCTGGGGGCGGGACAACGTTCATTTGTTCATCCAGCAGTGCCGGAAAATACAAGGTTTGATCGCCGACGTACCGGCGCAATCGGTGCACGGGTGCCAGACCGTCGTCAAACATCCAGAGGGCTGCGCACCGCGACACCGCCACGATTCAGCACATGCGTGTAAATCTGCGTGGTGGAAACATCCTTGTGTCCGAGCAGCTCCTGAATCGTGCGAATGTCGTATCCGCGTTCCAGCAGGTGTGTGGCAAACGAATGCCGCAAAGCGTGACTGGTAATCGGTTTAGGTATCTGCGCAAGCTGTGCAGCATGCTTGATCGCGCGCTGAAAGCTCTTTTCGTCAATATGGTGCCGCGCTCGCCGGCCGCTACGCGGATCGGTGCTAATGCGGCGGGAAGGAAAAACAAACTGCCAGCCCCAGTCCCTTCCGGCATCAGGGTACTTGCGGGCCAGCGCATAGGGCAGCACCGCCTCGCCTAACCCCGCTGTCAAATCGTCGTCATGCTGCAGTTTCACCCGTTGCATGTGCGCCGCCAGCTCCGTTTCAATACGCGTCGGCAGCATGGTGATGCGGTCCTTCTGGCCTTTGCCATCCCGGATAATGATCTGCCGGTAATCGAAATCGACATCCTTGACGCGCAGGCGAATGAGCTCCATCAGCCGCATGCCGGTGCCATACATCAGTCGCGCCATGAGCGAGTAGGTGTCCTGCAAGGCAGCAAACAGCTGCGCAACCTCGGCACTGGACATGACCACGGGCAAGCGTTGCGGGCGCCTGGCCCGGACAATGCCATCCAGCCAGGGCAGCTCAATCTTCAATACCTCCTTGTAAAGAAACAGCAAGGCCGACAATGCCTGATTCTGCGTGCCTGCTGATACCCGGCGTTGGACGGAAAGATGCGTCAGGTAAGACTCCAGATGCTCAGCCCCCATGTCTCGGGGGTGCCGTTTGCCGTGGAACAGAATGTACCGGCGAACCCACTGCAGATAGGCCTGCTCCGTGCTCATGCTGTAATGCTTGGTGCGGATGACATTCCGCATCTGATCCAGTAACTTGGGCGGCGCGTTCATCCCATAATCCATCCTTGGGTATTGGGTGAATAAACAGGTCTAACCTCGAAAGTATTCAAAGCGTTAGCCACGGTGAAAAGGTGTTATGCACCTTTTTTGGTGTAGGAAAACGCCCCATTTATGGGGTCTACTTCACGTTAGAGGGCAGCAGAGTGTGGAAGTCCGTAGAGATTGAGAGCAGCAAGAGTTACTGTCTCGCCCTTTGCAAAGATCAGACAGATAGAAGGTATTGCTGCATCATCGAGGCAGGCTCGGACGCTACCCATGAAGTTAGGAGAACCACCGTCATTCCTAATGAATTGCTTCAGTCTGGGGCTTGGCGGCAAGTAACAGAATCCTATCTCCTCACTACAGGGCAAAAGTTTGGGCTTGGTCCGCATGGAGAGTGGTTCACTCAAGAAGAGATTGAGGCAATAGATAATGTAGGGTTTCATGCGGCTCCCTGGGCGGCTGGTACAGCCCCAAAGTTGCCATCGCGGTAGCCCTCTAACAACTCGTTCAAGGCCGACGCCTTCGGCGCGGCCTTAACTCCAACGTTATCCCTCATGAACATCCAGAAGCTTGGAATCGACGTCACTTCTCGCCGGAGCGCGGGCGCAAGGGTTCAGATTTCCTGTTTGCCGACTGAATCGCAGTTGCATAGCCTGCTTTTGGAACTGCCGGTTGGCGGCGAGATTTCGGTTCCTGACATTGGCTCATGTGAGTGCTTTCGGGAGGCTCGCCGCGTGAAGGACGGTTTCGAAATTAAGCGTGGTTGCCATGGCGCATATGGAACTTGGCGCGCTGCATCGTTGGACGAAGCAGAAGCGTGGCTTCTTCCGGGTCTACCAGTCGCGCAGCGGTCGGTTGGACGTGGGGAGGGTGTTTGTGTGGACCTGCCCGCATGATGGATAACCTTTCGCTGCAGCCGACCCGAACCCGCTGCGCGGGTTTGGTCGGCTGAGCTCAAACGTTAGCGAATCAAACATGCGAGAGCTGTTTAAATCTTGGATTTTACTTCAGCCTTGGAAAAATGCTGAGCCTAAGTGCCCCTCTTGCGGCAATTTGACCATCGAATTTAGGTTAATTGGCGACAAAGAAAAGCATATAGGCTGGGCTTTAGTCTGGTGTTCATCTTGCAAAACCGGAGTCCATATTTCACGCATGCAAATGCCAGAAAACATTGGCTTTTACTCATTTGATGAAGCGCAAGAAAATAAATCTATATTTCCTAACTACAACCTAAAAATGGTTCAACCATGAAGCAAATGAAATTCGCTAACAAGGCGCTCAAAGCGCTCCCTCCGGTCGCTGGGACTTTGCTACGCTACGCTCCGCAAAGCCCTTTAGCTCGGCGTTATGTGCCTATCATGAAAACAAAGCAGATTATTGTTGGTACAACATTGCTCATATTCTCACCAGAGAAATTCTCTGAGTACGCCACCAACGCGGGGATAGAGCAAGAACTCCGAGACAACAAGCAGCTTAGAGAAGCGCATCCCGATGGAAAAGCTCCTCCAGAAGTCGTTGCCGAATGGAAAAAGCACAATCTAGACAGAGCGAATGCAATTAGGAATTCTTTCATTTCTTCGCTTCTAATAACTTTTTCATCAATTATTATCGGAATCGCTATTGGCGCTGTGTAAATCCCCCGTCTTCCGATCCAGTCATAACTAGAGGTTCGGAACGTGGCT
>JAYSEY010000022.1:0-56185 GCA_041913605.1 Permianibacter sp. | reverse complement strand
GCTTTGGCCGCTGCCACCTGCCAGCCGCCCACCTGCACGCCCTTTCCGTCACCCCCGACGCCGGCCTGCTGCCGGTTGCCCGCGCTGTCCGCGCCGCCCTCAGAACACACCTGAACGGCAGCGCCATGGCATTGGCCGAACAGCAGCTGTTCGGCGTCCAGCAAAACGAGCCTCCCCATGCATATTGCGACCACTGCCCCTGTCGCCCCTGAGCAACTGCAGCGCGCCTTGCGCCTGTCCGTCTATGCCGGCGAGTCCGACGCCGTGCTGGCGGCGATCATCGACTACTGCGCCGTTCTCGGCGTCGATCCGATGACCCGCCCGGTGCGCGCTGTCATTGACGACACAGGCCGCATCACCATTCGCCCGACACTCACGCTGTACCGGATACGCGCACTCGCCACCGGCCAGTTTGCCGGCAAATCAGAGCCGGTTTTTACCGCCGCGCATGACGGCGATTTTGAGCACCCCGACACCTGCAGCATCACCATGTGGCGCGTGCTGTCCGATGGCAGCCGGGCCGCCACCACCGTGCGCGAAAGCTGGGCCGAAAACGTCTGGAAAACAGCCTCGGGCAGCCCACATCCCCTGTGGGTGAAGCGGCCACACGGCCAGTTGGCGCGCATCGCCGAAATACAGGCCTACCGCGCCGCATTCGGCGATGTCTGCCCCGGCTACACATGGGAAGAGCTGAACGACAGCGAAAGCGAAACCGAACAACCGTCCGCCGCCGTGGCGCCCGTCACGACCCGAGCAAATGCGCCCGATTTCAGCGCCAAGCCCAAGAAGGCGCCCGAGAAAGCGCCCGAAACCGATCCCCCCCGCACCAAACGCGTCGGCGTATGCCTGACACCGGCCATGGTGGCGGGCCTGCGTGATCGCCTCGGCGGCCGGGACGAAGCGGCATTTTGCGCGTCGCTTGGCCTGCCCGATGGCAGCACGCTGGAGGACATTCCGGTGTCGCATCTTGGCGCCGCACTGGCCAAGGCATCGCATTGATGGACGGCCTGCAGTACAACGACGAGCGCCACGAATACCGGCTGAACGGCACCGTGATCCCGGGCGTCACCGAAGTGCTCAAAAGCGCCGGCATCGGCAACCTCAGCCACATCGCCGAAGAAACCCTGTGGCGCAAAAGCGCACTCGGTAAAGCCGTGCATGAAGCCTGCGAACTGCTCGATCAGGGCAAAGCCGACGCCTACGAACTGCACCCCGAAGTGCAGCCCTACGTCGCGGGCTATCGCCTCTTCCTGCGCGAGCACAAACCCAAGGTGCTGGCCGTCGAAGAAATGGTGGCGCACCCGCAACTGCAATTCGCCGGCACCCTCGACCGGCGATACCGGCTGCGTGACAAGCGTCACGCACTGTTCGATCTCAAAGCCACCGCCGCCATGCCGGCGTCCGTCGGCCCGCAAACCGCGGGCTACGAGCTGGCACTGCCCGAACACATCATTCGCCGCGACGGCCCGGTCCAGGCGCGCTACTGCCTGCGCCTGCTGCCCGATGGCACCTACCGCATGGTTGAGCTGACCGATGTCAGCGACCGCAACACCTTCCTGAGCGCCCTCAACATCCACCGCTGGAAACAACGCCATGGCCACTGAACAAACCCTGCAAGTCGCCACCGACAAAGTGCGCGAACTGCTCGACGCCGCCGAAGCCTTCACCATCGACTCGCAGCCGCTCTACACCTTTGCCGATGCCGAAGTAGCCTCGATCAGCAACATCGAAAAACAGCTGGAAGAACGACGGGTGGCGGAGAAAAAACCGCACCTTGAAGCGGGCCGTGCCGTGGACGAAGCCTACCGGCCGGCACTGGACTTTTGCGCCCGCGCCAAAACCATCTACCGCCAGAAAATGGCGGCCTACTACCAGCAGCAGCAGGCCGAACAATCCCGTCTCGCTGCCCAGAAAACGCCCGCTGCTGATCCGGCCGATCCGTTTGCGGTCAGCGTCGCGCCAGCCGTGACCGTGCCGATAGGCGCCCACACACATGCCCGCGAGCGCTGGACCATTGAAGTTGCCGACCTGAAAGCCTACCTGCGCGCCGCACTGCGCAAACCGGAGCTGCTGCAGCGCATCAGCATCGACACCAGCGACCTGCAGAGTCTGGTCACGCGCGCGAAAGGCGATGCGGCGCTGCCGCCGGGACTGGTCGCGCGAAAAGACACGCTCATTGCCAGCAACGGCGGTCGCCGGGGCGCCGCGAAATGATCCGGGCCATCTGCCTGCTGCTCGCCGGCCTGCTCAGCCTGTCGCCAAGCGCCCTGCTCTACCTGCTGAACCCGGCAGCGCCCCGCTTGCTGCTGTGCGCGCCGGCGTGGGCCGTGCTGCTGATCTGCGCAGTGGCCTGGCACGCCACATGGGTAGCGCCGCTGCTGCGCGCCCTCCGCTACACCCGTCCCCGAAAACCTCCAGCGCGTGGGGGCTTAGCGCCGGTCGCCTGAGCCGGTACGCGCATCAGGTTCTTCGTTGTTGACCCTTACTTGGCGCAAGGACGCGTCTGTTTTCCGGAGAGAACATGAATCACCTATCGTCTCGCATCCTCATCGCCAGCACACTCATCCTGGCCGGCACGATCCTCGTTGGCGCCGGTTTGATTGGCATTGTTTTGCATGCACGACCGCACGGATCTGCAGCGCCAAAAACCATCTTCGACACCTGCACGCACGCCTACGACCTTGATGACCGGAAGCTGACCCGCATCGCGCCTGAACAGCTGCGTGATCACGTGTACAACCAGCCCGTGCTGCTGTCCCAAATCGGAGGCGGCATCGACTGCCTGCCGGTGCTGGAAGCCCAGCGTCAGTTCCTGCAGGCCGCGCCGTGATCAACCAGCACCTGTCCGCCACGCCGGAGGCCGAGAAAGATCTGGCGCAAACGCCGTGGTGGCTGGTGCACCAGCTGCAACGCCTCACCGGCTACATCTTCGCCCTCGATGTCGCGGCCGTCGCCAGCACCCGCAAAGCGCCCGTCTGGTTCGGCCCCGACATGGTGAACCCGGCCCACCAGGACGCACTGACCGCCGACTGGGGCGCCCGACTGCGCGGCGCCAGCCGCCGGCAAAACGCCGCCTGCTTCATGAATCCACCGTTTTCACTGGCCGAAGAGTTTTGTTCCTGCGCCTCGTTCCACGCGCGCGAAAACGGCGTGACCACGGTCGGCGTCGTCAAGCTGGCGGCAGACGCTGACTGGTTCCAGCAATACGTCGAAGGCACCAGCACCGTCATCTACAAGCCGGACGGCCGCGTGCAGTTCCTGCGCCCGGACGGCTCGCCGTTTACGCGCATCAACAAGCGCACCGGCAAAACCGAGCGATCCGGCGCCAATTTCATGATCTGCTGCCCGGTCTGGACGCCGTTGTACATGCAGGGCCACGCGCCGCTGCTCACCTTCACGCGCGAGATCCCCAAGGAGCAAAAACGTGCTGCGTAACATCTGCCTTTATCGCATTCCCAGCGACGCCCTGCGCCAAGCCAGCGACACGCTGGAAACCGCGCTGCAGGCCAACGCCTTCACGCCCTGCGGCGCCACCGAGCCTCAACGCGTCGGCTGGGTGCCTGCACTGGCCGACGAAGCCAGCGCCTTCGTGCAATCCGCCAACGGCCACCACCTGATCCGGTTGCGCGAACAGCGCCGCGTCCTGCCGGCCAACGTCATCCGCGACCACCTCGCCGCCGAAGTGAAAACGCGCGAGGAAGCCGAAGGCCGGCCGCTGGGCCGCAAGGAAATCCAGCGCCTGAAAGACGACCTCACCCTAACCCTGCTGCCGCGCGCCTTCACCAAAACCACCGACACCTATTGCCTCCTCGCGCCCGCTTCGGGTTGGGTGATCATCGGCACCTCCAGCTACACCCGCGCCGAACTGCTGCTGAACGCTCTGCGGCTGGCGCTCGGTAGCCTGCCGGTGCGCAAACTGGCCTTCAAACTGCCCATCCCGGCCGCCCTCACCGCCTGGGTTGGCGGCAAAGCCGCCCTGCCCGACCTGATCAGCATCGGCGACACCTGCGAACTCACCGATCAGGAAGGCGTCGTACGGTGCCGCGGGCTGGATCTGTCCAGCGACGAAGTGCAAGCGCACATCGAAGCCGGCCGTGAAGTCACCAAACTCGCGTTCAACTTCGAGGACAGCATCGACTTCGTGCTGGGCCATGACGGCCGCCTCACCGGCCTGAAACTCGCCGAACGGCTGCGCAGCGAGCAAGACGCGCAAAGCGGTGACGACTACCTCGCCAACCTCGATGCCGAATGGCAGCTGTGGGCACTGAACCTGCTCCGCCTGCTGCCGCGCATCGCCGAGGCGCTGGGCGAAGGACAGCGCGAATAGTGAGCAAATCCAACCTGCTGCGCGCCAACCTGCGCCTGTGGCTGGAGAACGACCGCCTGCAGGCCGAGCTGGCGCAAGCGCGGCGCGATGCCGCCTACCACCAGGAGACATCGCGTCAAGCGATTGATGCGCTCCGCCAACAACTGACCACTCTCAACACAGCAGAGGCCCTTCATGGCAAGCCGCGGCGTCAACAAAGTCATCCTCATCGGGCATCTCGGAAAAGACCCGGAGGTCCGCGCCACACCCGCCGGTGAGACAGTCGCCACCCTCACCCTCGCCACCAGTGAGGCATGGAAAGACAAAAACACCGGCGAACAGCGCGAGCAGACCGAGTGGCATCGCGTGGTGGCTTACGGCCGGCTCGCGCAAATCATCGGTGAATACCTGCGCAAGGGCTCCAAGGCCTATATCGAAGGCAGCCTGCGCACCCGCAAGTGGCAAGACGCCAGCGGCATTGAGCGCTACACCACTGAGATCCGCGCCCAGGAAATGCAAATGCTCGACAACCGCCAAACCAGCGGCGGCAGCAGCGCGCGTGCGCCTGCTCAGCGATCAGCAGCCCTGCAGGCCGAGCCGGACTTTGCCACCGATCACGGCCCCGGCATGGACGATGACATCCCGTTTTAACGCGTCGCGTGGATAGCCTCATGCAGATCGTCGATCAACTCATCAACGCTACGCTGCTGCAGCAACTGCAGGCCGATGCGGTGAACCCACTCTGGCGGCAGGACGTGGCCGGCCTCTGGCGTCACGCCTGCCGCAGCGTTGTCGAGATCCAGACCATGGTGCTGGCGGGCCACCGCAGCAGCGCCTCTTGCGCCGCCTTGCTCGCCCACACATTCGGGCAGTTGGTTGGTCTGCGCCTTATCGCCACCGACAACAGCGCTGCCCCCCTGCCCTGCCCTGCAGGCGGAGAACAGCCCGATCTGCTCACCTGCACGGATGCCTTGCTGGTGCACACCGCGCTCAACGAACCCGACACGGCATTGACCTGCGTGCTGCAGCTGGGCACCCAGCTGCTCGGCTCGGCGCGCGAGCTGGTGCGGTGGCACGCCGGTCTGGTCGCACTGGAGCAGTTGAAGCGGCGGCTGGCCGCCTTTGGACAGCCCTACAGCGAGCATTGGGGCGCGCGCACCGACATCGAACACCTGCAAGATCTGCTGCGCTGCCGGCCGGAGCTGGCCGGCCTCGCCGAGTTGGTGGAGGCCCTTCACGACCGCTATTCCCGTGCCAACCGCCCGCGCCTCGGCATCGATCCCTGCGAGCTGGCGGCCGTGCTCGACGTGCTGCAGGGCTCACCGCTCAAAGCCGCGGCACAGGCCATGCGCAAGAGCCGGCCCGGCACCCTGAAAACCGTCTGGCGCGTTTGCCGCCAACTCAGCCCGCAGGCCACCCGCGCCGCCGGTAAAAGCCTCGCCGCGCTCCGCCTGCAAGCGCCTGCCTTTCTGGCCGCCAGCCAACAAACCGAACGAGCGCTGTAAGGTGCATTCGACGTAATTGCATTGTGTATGCGCTTTAAATGCGCTTTATTTGCACATTGCATTCATTTCGTTTATGTTTAGATTGTGCATGCATTTCGATGTCATTGCTGTTCTGTTTCGCTTTGACAGCGCATTGCATTCGCTTTCAATTCCGTTAATATGCAAAATGACCTTGCCGTGCAAGCGCAACTGTTACGCAGGCATTGCGCATTGCATTCGCAATAGAGTCAGTATGCAGACGCTGTGAAACCGGAGAACTTCACGATGTCAGAACATTTGTCAGAGACGTCCCGGCGTATCCGGGAACAGAACGGCGTCGATGGCGCGCTGGTGGTGCTGGTGGGAGGGGAGAAGGGCGGTAGCAACAAGACCACCGTCGCCACCAATCTGGCCTGCTACGCCGCCAGCCGCCGCCTGAAAGTGGCCCTGATCGATGCCGACCCCAAGCCGGCCTCATACAACTTCCTGCTGCGCCGAGCCAAGAACGAGCAACCGGTGCCTGCCATTACGCCCTTGCGCGTCCGTGGCGACATTGAGCGCACCATAGAATCAGCCGCGCTGGACCATGACGTGGTGATCATCGACTGTGGTGGTATGGACAGCGACGAGCAGCGCGCAGCGCTCATCCAGGCACACCGGGCCATCTTCCCGTTTCTGCCGTCCACCTACGATCTGGACACCTGCCAGCAGGTCAACAAAATCATCGGCCAAGCCAAGAAATTCAACGCCCGGCTGCAGTCCATGGCCGTGATCAGCAGCGCGCCGACCAACGATCAAGGCGCCGACACACGCGATGCCAAAGAGTTTTTCGGTCACTTTGAGCATCTGCCGCTGGCCAGCACCATCATCAACCAGCTCAAAGTGTTCCGCGACACCGCCAAAACCGGCATCGGCGTCGTGGAAACCACCAATGGCAAGGCCAAAGCCCAAATCCAGCTGCTCGGTCAGGAGGTGCTGCATGTCTAAGCCCGGATTTACCCTGCCGCCCGACGAGCCCGAAAGTGTTGATGCGTTTGTGCGAGGCGCGAGCGTGCGCACGGCGCGGGCGGCCAAGCCCGCGGTGGAGCGCCGGGCGCTGGACGCGTCCACCACCATCAGGATGTCGCGGTACGAAGCGGGCGCCCTGAAATATCTGGCCGACCACGATCAGTACGAGCGCAGCCAGCAAAAAATAGCCCGCGCCATCTGGCAAGAGGCGGTCGTCAAGGCCGCAGAAGCCGCCGGCTACACCGGGCCAGACGATAAAGCGTGAGCCGGGCAGGGCGCCTTAGATGGCGCCAGGCATGCGGCTGAACGGGTGTCTGGCCAGCGTGAGAATGGCGCCAACAGCCAGCGCGGCCGACGCCCACAGGCGTTCCGTGGCCATGTCGGCGGCTGTCAGCCAGTCAATCGCCCACCATGGCCATAGCATCCAGACAATCGGCAGGGCGAAGCACAGCCCCAGCAACCCGCGCTGGTGTTGCTGCTTGTACCATTCATCCGTTTGCGCGTTCGCCGCAAAACCAGACCGGGGCAGGGGGGCTTGATGACAGAAAAACATGCCGGCGCCGATAACCGCGCCAAGAGTGCCCAAGCAGGCGAGCAGGGTGCTGATCATGAATCCGTGTCCGAAGTTACGAACGAGCCGATAACGGCATCCGTGTCTGAGATTACGAGTGTACGCGAGGCGGCGGATGTGTCTGAGGTTACGAGAGCGCCGGCGCCAACCCGTTCAGCCCAATTGGATTTTTTTGTCGCCGACATTCTGGATGTCAGTCCGAAAGATGACCAGTTTTCCATGGAACATCCGGTGTTCAGCATATCCAAACGCCGTGACACCAGCATCTTCCGCTACGAGCACCGCGATGTCATGGTCGAGGTGGTGCCCTCTGCCCTCGGCCGTGCAACCCAAACCGACAAAGACATCCTGATCTACTGCGCCAGCCATGTCGTGGAGGCTGCCAACAAGGGGCGGCCCACCGGGCCGGTGGTGCAGCTCACGCCGCATGACCTGCTGGTCACCTGCCAGCGCGGCACCGGTGGCCGGAGTTACGAACTGCTGCTGGAAGCCCTGAAACGCCTGTCCGGCACGCGTTTGACCACACAAATCAAGGGCAAAAGCGGGCGTACCGCCAAAGGCAGCGGCCTGATCAACGATTGGGAAATCGTCGAAAAAGGCCCGGACGGCGGCCTGGGCGCCATCCGTATCGAATTGGCCGACTGGTTCTACAAGTCCTTGCTGGGCAAGGAAGTACTGACCCTCAATCCGGCCTACTTCCAGCTGACCAGTCCACTGGATCGGCGGTTGTATGAACTTGCCCGTAAACATTGCGGCAAACAGAAGTCGTGGCGAGTGGGCTTGGCCGTACTGCACAAGAAAACCGGTGCGCAGAGTTCCTTGCGGGAGTTCAAACGCAAGCTGACCCAGCGGGCCTGCATACTGGATTACAACGTCGATCTGGTGGCAGATGAGGTGCTGTTTACGCCGCGAGAGGCTGAGCCTAATAGTAGTAGTTAACCGGGTTATCTATTTAAGTTACTAGGTTAAAGAAGTCGCAAGACATTGTTTCCATAGCCTTTTCACGGCTGTTTTGTGGCTGGGATTACGTGCTTTTGTGGCTGGCATTACGAAAGGCGCGTGGCGCGGATTACGAGTCTTTGTGTCCGGAGTTACGTGCCCGATAACACCCTATCCACAGTAAACGCACAGCATTTGAACAGATTTACCCACAGCCTTCGTTGGCCATGTGCGCCGGGCGCGCTTCGCTGCTGGGTCGTTCGTAATTCCGGACACACCCATACAGCCGGTCCGCGTGTCTGGAGTTACGTCACCGGACACTCGTAACCTGAGCCACGTCAGGCACGGCGGCGAAGGGCAGGGGAGGTGAGGGCCGCCAGCAGTGCATCGCGCGGGCAAGGCTTCAACGCCACCAGATTGGCGCCGGCAGCCATCGCACGCCGCCTTGCGGTCGCGGAAATATCGCAGGTGAGCACCACGATGTGCAGCGGTGGCGCAGCCATCTCCGCTTGCAGGCGGCGCATGACGCCGATGGCTTCAATCCCATCCAGGCCGGGCATGTGCAGGTCAATCAGCACAATGTCGGGTCGCTCAACGTAGTAGCGTGTCAGCGCCTGCAGCCCGGTCGGCGCGAAATCGACGTGCCGGAACAGCGGCTGCAATTGCTGCTGCAACACGTGCCGCTGCACGGGATCATCCTCCACCACGAGCAACAGCGCGTCATACACCCAGTTGCGGGTGGGAGGGAGAGGGCGGAGATCGAGCGGCGACATACATCCGGCGGGCAGGGAAAACAGGCGGCGCGGACAGAGTATCAAACCGTGACGGAGTGCACAAAATACGAGCAGAACGTACCAATTATGTCAGCGTTGGCCGGCCAAATACGCCTTGACGAGAACGTCTGCCATTTTTGAATCGATAGGCTGATCAGCGGCCTTGTCCAACAACAAATGCGCAATCTGCGCCGCGCCAAACTCGCCCAGCTGCTCCCAGGCCCGCGCCCGGATCGCCGCACCCCAAACCGCGAGATACGCGTGCTCCAGCGACCGGAACGCCTGAGCCACTTCCAGACTGCCGGGTACACCATAGGCGATCCATGCCGCCACACGGGCGGCAGAGCCGTCCCGGCGCTCCATCACCACCTGCACAATTTCCAGTAACTGGCCTACCGCCAACTCTTCCTTGCCCTGCAGGCGCCGGCGACAGCTGGAATAGGGCCAGCCCGTCTTGTCGGCCAGCCACCGGAAACGGCCGTGCTTCGGCGCACCCATCTCATCGAGCCAGGCGTGCAGTTTTTCGAGGTATGTCGTGTCTTGGGTTGTCATGGCATTTAGCAGGCTTTCCCAAGCGATATTGCCTGTATCTGGAAATTCCCCCAAGCAAAGCCCTCCATATTGAACCAAAAGTTAAATTTGCCGTTGCCGATAATGAACCACTGTAGCAATATCGCACCAAGCGTGCATTTTCTTCAGCCACGTGAAGGGAGAACTGGAAGTGCTGGACGGCCAAGTCATGCCTGAATTGCGGGCACAGTGGAAAGTACTGGTTGGGCGCTGCAGGGAATGCCGCGCCGTGGTGATGCGTGAGGACGCGCGTTGCAAACAGTGCCATGCCGTGCAGGACCGCCGGCCGGCCGGACAGCCCCAGGCGACCGCGCACGCCGCGGCCTTCGCCTACAAGCGCTGCTGAGGCAACCATGGACAAACCAGCACGCAAGACGCCAGTCCGCGTCACCACCGAACAAGTCATGAGCGCGCTGCGCACCCATCGCAGCCCTACCAAGGCAGCACGCGCGCTGGGCGTCAGCGATAGCGTCATCCATTACCACCGGCACAAAGCGCGGGGAACGATCCGCCCCAAAGACGCGATGCCACTTGCCGCAGGCAAAGACTTCCCCGCGCCGCACGTGCCGCTGCCACCGCTCAAGCTCGGCTGGCGCGCGAGCCCGGCAGACATCAATGCATGGGGCAACCGACGAGAAATCCTGCAGGCCCTAGCAGACGGCCAGCCCCTCGAAACCCTCGCCCGGCGCTACAGCGTTGAGCCGCATTTTCTGCGCCAGCTGCAGGGGAGGGCACGGGCATGAACGCCGCCGAGTTTCTGAAACCGTTTTGCGGCGACGAAGAGCGCCATAAATCACCGTGGCGCATCGGCGATTATGCCTATGCGACCAATGGAATAGTCGCCGTTCGCATACCGGCAGACGACAGCGTTGCCGAGATCCCAGATTGCGCTGATGGCTGGCTTTGGTTTGTCGAATCTGCCCGCAAAATCGATTTCCTGGTGGAAGTCAATTCGTTCATCGACATACCTGAGTTCACGCTCTATGTTGGCGACGAATGCAGTCGCTGCTGCGGAAGCGGCAAAACGTCGAAGTGCAGGGAGTGCGACGGCGACGGCGAATTGGAACTTGAGTCTGATTACAACCTCTACGAAGTGTGCTGCAAGTCGTGCGACGGCTCCGGCGCTCGGGCAGGCGGAAGTGACATCTGCCACCTCTGCTACGGCGCCGGCAAGGAAGGCGGCTGGGTGCTGCTGGGCAAACAATACATAGCCATGCGGCTGTGGAGCTTGGTCAACAAGCTTCCCGGCCTGAAATGCCATCTCAGCGACGACCCTGCTGCCGATGTGGTCTTCCAGTTTGACGGTGGCCGCGCCGTGATCGCGACGCTGCGGGTGCGGCAATGAAAGAGCGCCCGATCATTTTCAATGACGCGATGGTCCGCGCAATTCTGGCCGGCACGAAAACGCAGACGCGGCGGATTGTGAAGCCGCAGCCTGCTGATGGATGGGCGTTTGATGTGCCGCCATTGCTCGGCTGGATCAGGTCACTGCATCGGTTTCGTGGACGATACGGCGCTCTTATTCACCGCGGTCTCGGCACGAATTTCCCGGAAACGGACCTGATCCCATGCCCATTCGGCCAACCCCGCGACAGGCTCTGGGTGCGCGAGGCGTGGCGCACAAGCAAAGTGGCAGACGAACTGAAGCCAAGCATGTTGGTTGGCGGCGGATATAGCCCCATCTGGCACGAAGCGCGGGACGATGTTCCATTCCATCCCAGCAAGTTTGGAAGGCTGCGTCCTTCCATGCACATGCCGCGCTGGGCATCGCGCATCACGCTGGAAATCACTGGCGTGCGCGTGGAGCGCGTGCAGGACATTGGCGTCGTTGGCGCGTATGCCGAGGGCATTCCGGAAAACAGCGAGACGCGCATGCCCGTGTACGAGTTCACGCGGCTTTGGCGGTCGCTCTACGGCGACGCCGGGTGGATAGAAAACCCATGGGTATGGGTGATCGAGTTTCGGCGCGTTGAATCGGGCGGTGCGCAATGAGCACCGACAAAGAAAAATACCGCCGCAAGATCCGCAAGCTCTTGGCGCTGGCCGAGTCCAGCAACCCGCACGAAGCCGCGCGCGCCAAAGAGCAGGCCATGGCGATGATGCGCATCCACGGCATCGCAGACGGCGAGGTCGAAGTGATCGACCAGCCCAGCATCACGCTGCCGTACAAGAGCCTGAAAAGCTCCGACGCCATTTTGATTTCAGCCGTGGTCCATGCCGCAGGTGTGGAGGTGTACTTGCGTGGTCGATACGAGGCGCGGCGCTGGAAAGCACGCGTGCACATCATCGGCTTTCAGAAGAGCGCCGAGCTGGCGGACTACGCGCTCGACGTACTGCACCGCCAGATGCGCACCGCCACCGCAGAACTGAAACGCAAGTCCCCCTACCTTGGCGAGCGCGAGCTGGAAGAGTTCCGTCGAGGCTATGCCACGTCAGCGGGCCGAAAGCTCATCAACCTGTTTGGTGAACGCGCCATTCCCGATGCCGTAAAAGCACGCTTCACGGCCGACTGCGCCGACGCCAAGGCCGCTGACATCCGAAAGCCAAAAGGCGCTCGTGCCGGCGCCACGGATGCACTGCAAGCCGCCGGCTATCAATCCGGCCTAACCGCCGAGCTGAATCCGGCTGCAACACATGACAGCGCACCGGTGGCGCTGATCGGAAAAGAGGGGAGGGCAGCATGAGCGACAAACCCATTTTCTACTACCGGCCTCTGCCGACTGGCGGATTTTTCGGCCCGCTGCATCACGAATCGCGGGATCTGGATACTGCAAAGCGGATGGCGTGGACGCCGCTCTATGAGCACCCGACGCAACAATGGAAGCCAATTGAAACGGCACCGAAGGATGGCGAAGTCGTGCTTGCTGGTTTCAGAAACGATCTCGGCGATTGGGTTGAATGCTCGGCCCTGTATGCGTCCGAGGCGTACATCAATCTGCACTGGGAGGGTGAGCTGGACCAGCCAGAAGGTTGGTATGAGCTGGTGCAGTTTAGTCTTATCACCCCGACTCACTGGCGGGCGCGTCAGCCAGCGCCAGAGCTGATCCTCGCGGAAATCGAGCGACTGGATCGCGCCGCCGACCGGCCGTCATGCCCTGAAGGCAGCACGCAACAGAGGGCGACATGATGGCGAATTTCCTGATCCACAAAGACGGCGCCTTCAATCTCTACAACACGATCTCGGATCGCGCAGTGTTCAAGCACGCGATTGACTTGCAGATGCTGAAGAGCTGGTATCTGGAGGAGTACGGCGTCCGTGGAATGACGGAGCTTCCAGGGCGACTGAAACGCGCACTCAGAACCGGGACAAGCGAGCACTTTTCGACGCTTGAGGATACGGTGTCATGCAACCGTGCTGGAGAGGGTGAAGCGACAATTTCATGCGACGAGTTCGTTGCGCGATTCCTGACGCTGCCGAAACGAGAAAATGAATCATGAGCGCAGACCTGACCAAAAGCGAACGCGTGCAAATCGCCGAAATCCTCACGCGCCGCGCGACCGAGATCGCAGGATTCAGCGACGATTATCGACGCGGGGCTACATCTTTCGGCAGCGTTGAATTGGCACTGAGCCGCGAGATCCAGCGCCTGCGCGATCTCGCGTATCGCATCAATCCACCCGAGCCGGAAGAGATCGAAAATGAGTGAGCAGATAGTAAGCGCCAACAACAAACGATCGGCGCTGATCCAGCATGTCAAATGCTGCCGTTGCAGGAACTGGCATCCAGAGGCCGAGCGCGTCGATTCAAAGCCGGACAAATACGGATGCCGTCACAAGCTATGCCCGCGCTGCAATGCACGCGAGTTCACGAAATGATGGACGCTGAACTGTACGGCCCCAACAATCGACATATCCTGCGGCAATACCAATGCGCATGGTGCAGCCAGCCGTTGTCGGTGCAAGCCTGCGGCGCAACGGATCTCAAATGCAGCGCGGCGGTGCGGCTCACGCGAGTGATGGATGCCATGAACCGTCACGCCAAATCGAGCGCACCCGTTGCTCATTCGGGCGAATCGAAATGAAGCTGACCAAGGCCCAGCGCGCGGCGCTGAAAGGCAAGTACCAGGGGCGATGCGCGTACTGCGGCACAAAGTTGGGCGAGACCTGGCATGTCGACCACCTGATCCCGGTGTTGCGCGAAACCCGCTGGGTTGACGGCAGGCTGGTGCCGACCAATGTCGTACAGCGCCGTGAAGCCGATGTGCTTGAAAACATGATGCCGGCCTGTCCGCCCTGCAACATCGATAAAAACCGGATGAGCCTGAACGACTGGCGGCGAAAACTAAAGCTATCGGTCGAGGTTTTGAGGAAGCACAGCCCGACATTCCGGCACGCCTTGCGCTTCGGCCTGCTGCAGGAAACCCGGCAAGGCATCGTGTTCTTCTTCGAGTCACCGGGCGCACCCGCTGCGCCCGGCACCGGGCACACTGACGCCCCGACACCGGAGCCGCAACCATGTCCGCTACCCGCATCACCTACGTGCTGATCCACCCGTCCGCCACCGGCAAACCGCCCGAGGATCTGACGCCGGCCGACATCGAGCGTGACGCGGGCTTTACCGACGACGCCCGGCACGCGATCCTGCGCATGTGGTTCGGGCAGTCGCTGCAGTTGACGTACCACGGCGCGCCGGTGCAGGTTTACCGGTCGCGCTAACAAGTCGTTTAGAATCAATGGCTTGCTAGCGCATAATGCGAATTATGTTAAACCGGCCGTAAAGACGGCCAAAGCTAACCGGAGCACCCCAGCCCACATGACCGAAACCGACGCCGATCACCGCCTAGCCGATCTGCTGCGCGACGCCCTGCACGAACACACACCGGGCGTCTGGCGCGCGGTGCTGGTGCCCATCCATTTCGGCCTGGACGGCACCCTGCCGCCGGCAGACTTCGACGCTGCACTGCGCCGCTGGCAGGCCGCCGGCCGCATCGCGGCCGTGGACATCGCCGCAGGCGAGCCACACGACGATGACGACGTGTACTACATCACGCTGACCGACGCCGGTCGGCTGGCGCTGGAAGGCTGATCGTGTGCGGCCGGTACGGCATCGTTCCCGACGCCCAGGCTCTGATCACGTTTTTCGGGATATTCGGCGACGCGGTGCGTGACAGCCTGCTGGCGCTGCCACCGCAGCCGGAAGTGCGCCCCACCGATCCAGCGCCGGTCATACTGCGCGATGCAGCTGGCGTGCTGCAGGTGCAACCGCTGAGCTGGATGCTCAAACCCGTCTGGTGGAAAGACCCGCAACCGCCCCGCCACACCTTCAACGCGCGCGTCGAAGAGGCGGCCACAAAACCCATGTGGCGCGGCCCGCTGCAAACGCACCGCTGCCTGATCCCGGTCAGCTACTGGTTTGAATGGCCGGAGATCGCCGGCAAGAAAACCAAAACGCAGATTCGCGGCAACGATGATCAGGTGATGGCCTTCGCCGGCCTCTGGTCGCCCGTCGGCAGCGGCAGCTTCTCAATGATGACCACGGCCGCAGCGCCGGCCATCGCACACATTCACGACCGCATGCCGGTCGCGCTGCATCCTGCGGTATGGCAGGAATGGCTACGCATGGACCCCATGAAGACGGCAGATGCGTGTGAATTGGCACAAACATCCGCGCTCACCTTGTTTAGCACTTGACGAAAGCGCTCGATTAACCTCCAAGCTAACTATCGCGTAAAAGCATCCCCGACCAAATGGCGAGGATTAACCATGGAGGAAGCACTATGCCTTTCATCACGGTCAGAAGAAATGGCGTCGAAACACGCGTGAATATCGCGCAGATTGTTCGTTATGCAGCTCAATCCGGCGGCGGCACACTCATCACGTTTTCTGGTCACATCGCCCCGTACAACCCTATGGGTGGTGGCGGCGGAGTGGATAATATTGTCGTCAATGAATCAGCAAACGAAATCGACGCCCTCATCCAGCGCGCCGAACGCGAAGCACAGCAGTAAACAAAGGGCGCCTCACGGCGCCCTTTCCTTTTGTCGCTCCACTTCCAGTCGCTTCGCTGCCGGCAAATACACGCCGCCATCGTCAGAGGCTTTCCGCTTCGCCCGCGTTTTCAGCGCGTTCAGCAATTGCTTGTGCGTGATCGCGTAGGCGGGGTGCTCCTTGTTGAACGCCGCCACATCGCGCAGCACCGCAAACCGTTCATCCCCTTCCGTGCGCAGAAAGCCGGCCACCAGCCGTTCGCGTCGCGTGCTGATCCGCGCGTCAATGTTGCGGATCAGCTGGTTGTCGTCGTACTGCTTCGCGAGCCGGCCCGGCGTGAAACCGAGCACCGTGCTGACCACTTCTGCGGCTTCAAACTCGTCCACGATCACGTCGCCGGACATCGACTGCGCGCCCTCCCGGGCAAACCGGTTCGCCTTCATGGCGTCCTTGATCACCTTCGGCGCCATCACTTCCAGTCCGCGCGCCGTTTCGCCTTCGCGCAGCAGACCGATGCCAGTCCACCAGTCGGCGACCACACCCACGCCCGCCCCGCTCATCTCCGCCACAAACTGTTCAAATGCGCCGCGGCCTTCCTTGTCGCGCGCATTGTCATCATCGCGGAACCACACATTGGGCAGGCCAATGCGGCTTTGCAGATCAATGCGCCACGCTTCCGGCACCAGCGGTGACATCGCCGCGCCGCTCAGCAGCGCCTCGCCCCACGCGTCGCCCAGCGCTTCCTTCACACCCAGGCTGAATGCCTCCTTGGTGCTCAGCTCGTCATCCTCGCCATCGAGAAACTGACCGGCGGCCCACAACAGCGTGCCGACAAACGGCGTGCCCATCACGCCGGCAAACGCCACGAAAGTGCCCAGCGTCCAGCCCAGCCGTTTGGCGGCCTCCTTGCGCAGTTGCGGATCAGCGGCGCGCACCGCGTCCCAGCCGTCGCGCATGACGCGGTAGGCGGCATTGATGGAGTACGTGCGGAAAATGAGCGCCACGCGCGCCCAATCGTTGCGCATGATGCGCGGCCGGTTGGCGTTGCTGTAGTCGTACTGCGTCAGCCAGGTGCGCTCAATGGCGTGATCCACCGCCCGGGCGTGCGCCATGCCGCGTGCGCTGGCAAGACGGTAGGTTGCCAGTGCGGTGGCTTCGCGGTTCGCCACCTCTGCGCGGTGAAACATCCAGCCCAGCAGCTCACTGCCCTTGCGCAGGTAGTGACTGCCCAGCCCGTAATCCGCGCCACGCTCGGCAAAGCCAGCCATGTCATGCGTCTGCGTCCGGTCGATCAGGCCCAGCGTTTCAAACGCGGACATGGCCTGCCGTTCACGCTCACTCAGGTTCGGCCAGTCCTTGCGGAAGCCAAACCGGGTATCGGCAAGGGCTTTCACAATGGCTTTCGCGGCGGCGGCCGGGCCGTACTGTGCGGCCAGATCCGGAAACGTCGCCAGCGGCAACTGACTCATGTTCACCAGTGCGGCGGCCGGTGAGGCAGACAGCCGCCACATGAACGCCAGATTGGTCATCCGGTTGGCAAACTCGCCCGTCTTGGGGTTCAGAATCCAGCGATACGCATGCGCGTAGGCATTTGCCACACCCTGCGCCTGCGACGGTCGCGGCGCGTCCTGCGCCTGTGCCTGCACGGCCGCCAGCGCGCCCTGCAGCTGCGCCCCGTACTGCAGGCGCGCGGTTTGCAGCATGCCGCGTGACGTGTGCTGCGCAAACGCGCGGAACGCATCGCCGGCATAGCCTTCGGTTTTCTTCCGGTGCTGGAAGCGGTGGCGCATCGAGCGCTGCGGCAGGCGCGACAAATACAGCTGATACATCTCGTCGCGGATCTGCTCATCCGCGCCCGCATCACGCAGCAGGGCGTCGAGATCGGCAACAAATGCCGGATCAATGCTCTGCATCTCCGCGGCAACATCCGCCTCCTTGCCGGCGCGCGTCACCAAGCCCTCGCGCTGCGCAGCCTGCACCCAGGCCTGCTGCTCGGCTTCGGTTTCAAACTTGGTGAACTCCACCAGCACGCCGCGCTGATCCTTGGCATACGCCCAATGCTGGCCAAAACGCGCCAGTGGAAAATACGGCCCACTCACCCGGTTCTGTGTTTCAAACTGCTGGCGCAAGGCCACCATCTGGCGCTGCACAGCCATGCGCGCGCCCTTCACCTTGCGATCAAACTCGGCCATCAGATTTTGCTGATCAACGGCACGTTCCTCCGCGCTCAAGCCGGTGAACTGCTCCAGCTCCGCCAGCTTGCGATTCAGCGTGCGCTCATGCTCGGCGATCAGGTTGTCCATCGTGCCCTGCAAGTGATTCAGCAGGGCATCCACATACAGCCGATCCTGCGCGGCATAGGCGTCGCGCACATCACCGAACAGGGCCTGCGTCGAAGGCGCCAACGCCTGCCATTTTGCCTGCAGGTCACCGGTTGCCTTGCTGCGCTTCGCCTCCAGCGCCAGCAGCGCATCCAGCGTTTCCAGCTCGGCATAATCCGCGCGCGTGCCCGCCTTGGCGTCCTTCATGCGCGCCTTCACCTTCGCGGTATCCAGCGCGTGCTGTTCGGCAGTGATCAGCGGCGCATACGGCTGGCTCGGGTCCAGCGCCAGCACCGTCGCCTCGTGCATCAGATCCGCCAGCGCTTCCGCTTGCTTGCGGTCCGTGAACAATAGCTTGGCCCAACGATCCGCCAGCGCAGCAAACGCCTTCGATTCCCGCTGCCGGAAGGCATCAATTTGCTGGCGCACGCGGTCAAACTGCTCTGCGGCCGGCAAGTCGCGGGCAAAATCTTTCAGCCGGTTGATCGGAATGAGCGACAGCACGGTTGCCTGCGCCCACTCACTGCTTTTGGACAGCGCCCGTCGCCACAGACTGACACGCAGCGCGTCACGCTCTGCATCGGTGTCGGTCTTGCGAAACAGGACGTTCGGCACGGCATCAAAGGTGCCGCGATTCTCGACACTCTTGAACTGTTCGGAGGCAAAAAACACATAGTGCGTCGTGTCACCCAGCTCCAGCGCCACGCCGTCGTGCCCCTGCTTCTGCAGGCGTTTTTGCAGGGCGCGATAATCGTCGTAGCTGTCCAGATCCGGCCAGCTGTCCACGGTGTAGCGTTTCGGGTTTTCAATGCGCAGATAGCCGCCCAGCACCGAGCCGCCGCCGGCATAGGCCTCCGCCTCGCCCATGTCGGTCGTGGTCCAATGGCCCAGGCCAGACGGCCCGAAATTGGCGCCATCAATCGAGCGGTCGGCGGCAAACGCGGTGAAACCCGCAGCCTGTGTGGTGCCGTGATACACGATCAACGGCCGGCCAGCCTCGTCAGTCACGGCCGATTGGCCGAACCAGCGCAGAAAAAATGGCGAGCGCGTGCCGAACTGCTTCCAGATCCCGGCCGCTTCGACGCGTGCCGGCATGTCCTCCGCGCCCGCCTGCTCGACCGGTGCAAACGGCAGCGGATAATCCGCATCCGTCAGCACCAGATCGTCACCTAGTTCAAGGCGCGGGTCGGAATTGAGATCACCGGCTTGTCCGCTTGCCCACGTGCGGTATTCAGGCGAATCATCGCCGTCAGCGCCATACGGTCCACCGTCTCGCCCATCGCTTCGCGTGCCTGAATCGCTGCCAGCTCCTCCGGCAACAGATCGCGGATCTTCGGCACCGGTTTGTCCTGCATGACTGGCCTCCTGCGCCTTCATCGTAGCGCGGTTCACGTCGCGGTTTCGCAGCCACATGGCCGCCGCTTGCTCGGGCGAAATCGAGCGCCAGCGCTTGGCCATGTCGCGCACCATCTCGCGCGCTTCAAACAAGGTGTAAATCCGGCCCTTGGCCAGAAACCCGACCGCCTTCAGTTGGCGGATCACCCATGTCGCCAGCCGGTCCAGCAAAGCCAGCCAGCTGTCCTTCGCGGCAGCACCAAGGTGGTGGTCGGCAGTCGTTTCCGCGACATACGCCAGCAATTCATTGGCCTGCACTTCCAATGTCGCCGTCGCGTAGTTTTTCTCAACATGCGCCCACGCCTTTGCCAGCGGCAACTGCAGCGCAGTCGGCAGCAGGCGGGATACCTGTTTCTGCTTCGATGCCGCTACGCCGGCGAGGATCTGTTCGCGCGCCGCTGGAGGATAGAGCGTATCCAGCCCCACATGCGCGAGAACTTCGTGCCGGAGGGTTGCGCGGGCGTCGTCAAGATGTACGTGGGACGCGGCAACAATGCCCACGGTACTTCGATTAAAGTTCCCGCCGGTCCTTCCATCGTTACCGAGCGTGAATCCAAGAATATGTGCGTTCCCGGTGGTCCAGCTTGCCGGGAGGTCGCCACTGTCTCGCAGCACGTCGAAGTGCACGCTTGCGGCGCCGGGGTAGGCTTGCAGGAATCGTTCAAGTTCACCCTGGACTTCCTCCTTGCTCAGTCGCTGGCCCTGCGGGCCGTTGGGTTGCGTGGAGAATAACACTCCTTCAGTTGATTCCGGCAGCGGCACCGGGGCGCTGTCGCCCTCGGGTTTGTCGATCACCACCATGCGCGCCGCAGCGCCGGTCGTGACCGGAAGGCTTGGATCAAGGAACGAACCCGGCGGCAGTTTTTCCTCAACGCCGCCGACATCCTCCAGCCAGTCACGGAAGGCTTCGGCCTTCTTGTCGCGGCCAAAAAACACGCCCTCACCCATGATCGCCACCAGACGGCCGCCCGGTTTCAGCAGCGAATAGGCGTGCTGAACGTGCGCGGCATCGCGCCGATCACTGAACGGCGGATTCATGATGATGCGGTCATAACCCGAGCCGGAACTGCGCTGTTCCACGCCAACCAGATCGGCAAAGTTGTAATAACCCAGCGTCCGGCTGGCATCGGCGGGCGCCACCAGTTGCACCCGATCAGACCCCATGCCACCCAGCCCGCGCAGAATGCCCTCGCGCCCATCCGGCGCGCGCATCAGGTCGCCATAGGTGAAGCCGCGCTGCACCTCGGTCAGCTCCAGAAAGTCGCGACCCACCACGTTGAAGCCTTTTGCTTCCAGCAGTTCGCGGCGCTCCGGACTGAACTCCACCACGTCAGGCTCCACACCCTGATCGCGCAAACGGTCCGCAATGTGGCCCATGCCGGCGCTCGGTTCCAGCACGCGCATGCCCGCCTGCACATCGGCGGCGCTGATCAGCGCGTCAGCCACGGCCGCCGGTGTCGGGAAGAAATCCAGCCCGTCTTTCTGGCGCCCCGCTGCCATCAGCGAGCGTTCCAGTGCGCGCAGCGTGTCAGGCGCCTTGGCTTCCTCGCGCAAGCCGATGAACTCACGCAAGGCGCTGCGGAACTCCGGTCCCGTTTCGATGCCCATGCGAGCCAGCATGGCCCGCCGCTCAAACGTGTATTCAAACTGGCTCGGCATGCTCAGGCGCACACCCTTGCGGCGCGTCGCCCGGCCCGCAGCCGCCATCAGTTCGGCGCCAAATTCACTGCTCAGGGTAATGCGCTTGTCCGCGTCGCCCTGCCAGACATCGCGCTTGATCGCTTCGCTCGGGCTCAGGATCACCCGGTGCTGGCCGCGTTTAATCTGCAGCGGAATGGCCCGGCCGATCAGGTTGGAGCGGCGAATGGCGCGCTCGGCGGCGTCCCGAGTCGGAAACTCCGCCCAGCTTTCCCCGCGCGCAAACGCCGATACGGCCAGCAAATTGTCCTTGGCAAACGCCAGATAGGCATCCGATACATCGTCGGCCACTTTCAGCAACCGCTGGCCCAGCAACTTGGTGCCGTCCACCTCCAGCAACTGCCGCGCCAGCGTCGCCAGGTCAGACCGGTACGCGGTGTACATCGGCCACTCGGCGTGATCGGCAGTCGCCATGGTGACCGGCTCGCCGCGATGCTTGTCCAGGTCGGCATAGCTCGCATATTGCTGACGCAGTTCGGCGTCCTTGGCGCGCTTCACAAAGCTGTTCAGAAGCGCGATCTGCGTCTTGGTGCGTACCTGATCCAGAAACGACACCTGACCGGCGTCAATCGCTGCTGCCAATTTCCGCATCGTCTGCGCAAAGGCGCGTTGCCCGGCGGCATGGCGTTCGGCCTCGGCGGCAAAGCGGGCGCGGCGGGCCGTGTTGACCTTGCGCGACTGCGCATCCGACGCATCGGCCCACTGCTCCAGCCGCTCGGCCATTTCCGTCAGGCGCTCAACGGTGGACTGGCTGCGGTCATCTTCAAACGCATCGCGCGCCGACGCCAGCACCGCCGTTGCGCTCGCGGTGTCACCCGCCACCAGTTTGGCAAACGCTTCGGCGCCCTCGCGGCTGCGGAACTGCCAGCCCGGCACGGCGCCATTACCGCGATAACTGGAGTAGTCACCGCCCAGGCGCCGCGCCGACGCCACCAGTTCCTTGAAGGCCTCGGTCGAAACGCGATCCTGCAGCTGCAGCACCCACAGGTCGTGGCCGTGCTTGGTGTGGCGTGTCTGGACAATCTCGCCGGCCGCAGTCGTTTGTGATGCCGCACTGATCGCCGTCCGTCGCGCGCGCTTGTTCGCCTCGCGCGTTTCGCGGGTGCGTTCCGCGTCCAGCCGATCAAATTCGCGGCGCTGATCGGCACTGAGTTTCAGATAGGCCTCATGCGCCGTCAGATCCTGATTGCGGTAGTGCTGGATCAGCGCCTGGAATTGCTCCAGCGTCTGCGGGTTGTCCAGTGCCTGCTGACGTTCCTCGCGCGCCTGTTTCGCCTCCTGCCGCTGCGCGGCCACCTTGGCGGCAAAGTCCTGCAGATCCGCCGCCGTCGTGTTCGCCACCAGCTCGCGCAGCGCCTGCAGCTTGTCCGCCTCGTGCTGCTTCAAGCCGCTGGCGGACACCCAATAGGTATTCGGACCATACGCACGCCCCAGCGCAAAATCACTGAGCATGTCCGCCTGCAGCTTGGCCACAATGCGGTCCTTCTTGTCGTTCCGGTACCGGTGCCAGAACATCGGCCCGCCCGCTTTCAGCAGCTGATCCTTGGTTTTCTTGTTCAGCTCGGCGAGCACCGCATCCGGCGCATCCACCAGTTGCGCAAACGCGTGCCTGAACTGTTCGACGGACGCGGCGCCATCACGCACGGCGTCCATCGTTGTCTCGAACGCATCCAGCAAGGAAACCGAGCCTGGTTCGCTGATCGGCGCAGGCGCATCGGGCGGTAGTGCCTCAGATGATGCGGCCGACTCACCAGCTGTCACGGTGTGCGTGTCTGCTACTGGCGCCTGAGTCGGAGCCACTTCAAGATTAGGACTCCCCAATACCTTGCGCAGCTCCATGGCATCGGGCGTGGTGTTGTGCCATCGCGGCCGGGCATTTGGCAGCGGGTCACCACTGGCATCAACCGCAACGACCCGCACTTGCCACCCTTCATCCCGCCATGAAAACTCCAGAACACGATCCTGTCCTGAGTAGGACGGCACCACGCTGCCAATCCGGAAATACGCCTCCAGCGTTTCCCTTGCTACAGCAGAAAACAGCCGTTTTCCGCCCCGCACAATGACCTTGGCGCCAGTCGGGTGCGGCGGCGACTTCAGCTGCGGTTTTGACCGGCGCGGCGGCGCCACCTCAGCCACTGGAGCGGCAACAGAATCCGGCGCTATACTCTGTTTGCCGTGAGCGCGGTCCGTCCCGGACGTATGCGCGTCGCCTGCTTCGGCAGTAGCACGTAGCGCCGCGCTACGGCGTTTCCACATCGTCAGCAGTGACAGTTTTTTCCTGCCGGTCAACACCGTTTCAACAACGGTCGTCGTGCCGTCCTCATCACGCAGCTCGTATCGCAGCCGTGTTTTCCCGTCCGCCGATTGCTCGCTACCGGTCAGCGACAGCTCTTGGAACCTTTCCGGCAAAGCCGCCACATCGGCGCGCGTGATCGCAACCTGCCCGCGCTTGGCTTCCTTCTCCGGCTTCCCGTGCTGTTTGAAGATATGGCGGATCGCGTGAGCGTCCACCACGTGCACAAACCCCGTCACGTCAACGCCAGTTGCTTGGCGGATGGCTTGCGCTTGTTCGGCGCTCACCGGCGCCAAATCCACAAATGCCTTGGTGTCCCCTTCTGCCTCGGCGGCGTCGATCACTTCGTCAATGCTGTGCTTTCGGGCGGGTTCGGGTTTTCGCGCTGGGGCGGCCGTTTCACTCGCTGGATCAGCGCTTGTTGCTGCCTTTACACTGGCCGCCGATCCTGCCGCAGGCTGGTCGCCCAACGCCCGTTCAGTTGCGGATGCGGCCCCAGAGGTACCGGCCGGATTTTTCTTGTCCGTCGCCGCATACAGATCAAACAACGTCCTGCTACCGGGCGCCGCCGCGTGATCCAGCGTTCGCACGTCCAGCACCTTGCCGCTGCGCTGTGCGTGATAGCCGGCCATGTACTCATCAACCGGATTGCGGCCCTTGGCCTTCATGCCTGGCTCAGCCTGCTGGCTGCGCGCCGGCGGGCGGCCGTCCCGTGCATCCTGCCAGCCGCGCGCAAAGCCCAGCTGCGTGCTCAGCGAGTCATGCGGATAGGCCTTCATCGCCGTCGCCAACGCTTTGTCCTGTGCCTTGGCCTGTTTCAGTCGTGACGCACTCGCCTTGTCATCGCTGCCCGTTGTCAGCGCCGGTGTCGCAATGGCAGCCGGTTCCGGCTTCGCCACAGGCGCGGCGTCAGCAGCTGCTTTCGGTTCAACTGCAGGGGTTTTGCGCAACGCCCGGCGCGGCGTCGGCCGGTAGGCCATCGGCTGTGTGGTGTCGCCGTGCTTGAGCCAGCCCTTGAAGCCGGGCACGTCCATTTCCGTCAGCGCACCCAGCCCCTGCCAGTTATCGGCGTAGTTGGCCCGATAGGCGGCCTCGGCCTCGGCTTCGCTGGCAAACCCCAGCAGCACCTTGTGCTCGTCAAACGCGCCGGTGTCCGGCCGGATCTGGTCCACCACAAACACGCGTGCACCCGGGTCGTCCGCTGCCGGCCCCATGAAAACATCCACATGGTCGCCGTCTGCGCCTTCCGTGCGCTTGATGTAGCCGTAATGGTGCTGCAGTGTCGATTCCCAGGCATTGCCCTTGGCGTCCACACCGCGGCGCACGCTGCCGGCCGGGTTTTCAATCGCCACGTCCAGCCCGTGCAGACGCACGTGCCCCTTCGCGTAATTGCCGGCCTCTTTCTGCGCCGGTGTCGGCTCCGGTCGGTCATTCAGCGGTGACGTAGCCGCCTCGTGGGCCGCCACATCAAGGGCGCTTACGGAGTCGGCTGGAGCGGGTTGGAGGCTGGCGGGTTGCTCAAGCTCAGTGCCGGACTCGGCGAGGGCGCTGCCGGCTGCAGGCGTTGCGACAGCATCTGTGCCAGTTTCTGGTTGCGCCGTGCGCGCCGGTCCGGCTGCTGCGGTGTCGAGGGCGCCGGTGATGCCGGCGGCGGGTTCTGTAAAGCGCTCACGCGAAACTCCCAACAAAGCGGCCGAAATCTCGGCCTCCAGATCAAAATCGTCTTCCGCCTGGTAGCGGTCCAGCAGTGCCTGTGCGGCATCCCGGTTCTGAAACACCAGCTCATCCAGCGAGCGCTGGAACTCATCACCGATCAGATCGGCGTCATCGTCATCATCGTTCGCAGAGGCATCATCGGCCAGCGCAGCAGGCGCTGCCGGTTCAGCCAAGACGGCTTCTGCATCAGCCAGCACGTCATCGACCGAAACCGATGCAGCGGACCCTGCAGGGGCGGCATCCTCAGTGACGGCCTGCGCGCCGTGTTCGGGCGTCAGTGGCGATTCAACCGTGGCGGTACCGGCCGCAGTAGCAGCCGTGGCGTCAGCCTTCAAGACATCAATGTTGCCTCGCGCATCCGGCCGGCGTTTCAGTCGATCAGCGGTCGAGGCCATGGCCTCGGTGGACAGCACCAGCGGGCCGCCCGCCAGCGCACCCGTCGCGGCAGATCGCGCCGCGCCTTCGGCGTACTCCGCCAGACTGTAATCACGGCCCAGCGCCACTTCGTCATACGCCTTTTCAAAGGCGTCAGCCGCCGCCTCTTCGCCCGCTTCCTGAGCGGTGCCCTTGAGCACACGCACACCCAGCTTGCCGGCGGTGAGCGCGGTTTTCAGCAACGGCTGTTCCAGCATCCCTTCGGCCACCGCCATCGTCGCCGCCTTGTCCTGCGCCGCCTCAATGTCAGTGCCCTGCAGGCGCTCATCGGCATAGGTGCTGCCCGCCACTTGCGGCAGCAAAGAGATGGTTGCTGCCTGCTGGTTGCGGGTGGCTGCGCCAATCGCCAGCGCACTGGCAATCTGCCCGGACCCTTGCAGGGCGTCATGCACCAAACCCTTGGCAGACCAGTCGCCCACCAGTGGGCGCTCGTCGCGCATATCCGCCGCAATTTCCCGGCTGGCGCCAGCGCCATCGGTCGCCAGTGCGCGGAATCCCTCGCCTTCGCCCGGCCAGAGTTTTGCCAGAGCCTGCATCGGCACAGACGGGCGCGCCTGATCCAGTTGCTGCAGCGCTGCCATGTACTCGGCGTCCGTCAGTTCGCCCGCTGCGCGGCGTGCGCCGATTGCCTTGACCTCGCTCTCGTAATCAAAACCGCGTGCGCGCTCCAGCCCTTCACCGGCCATCTGTTCCAGACCCGCCACAGATAGCAATACGGCCCGCCCGGCGTTTTTCAGGCCACTGCCGATCACCTCTGTCCAGCCCGGCTCAGGTACAGCATCGCCAAACAACAGCGCTTCGGTTTCCGTCAGTTCCGCATCAAAATCATCGCCAAAGGCCTGTGCTTCCAGCGCCGCGAGTTCCGCATCAAATTGATCAGTTTCAGCCATGTCATTGCCACTGTTTGCGGCCAATGGCCTGCTGGATAAATGCCTCGTCCTTGCCGGCCGCTTTCAGCGCGGCACGGTATTGGCTTTCGGTGACGGTTTTCCCGTTTACGGTGGTCGAGCGCTCAGCACCCGGCGCCGCTGCAGTGCCCGGACTGACGGCCGGTGTGGCGTTGCCACCGCTCGCCGGCGGCAGGTCGCCGCGTCCCCTGCCGCTCACCGCTTCAATGTTCTGCAGGGCGCGCAGCGTGGCGCGATGGGCATATTCCTCCGCGCCCAAGCCACCCAGCGGATCGGGGCCATCACCACCGATCAGCGCGTGCTGTTGCTGCGTCTGCGAGGCCTGGTGCAAGGCAGATCGGTACAGCTGCTGATACAGCGCCTCATTGCTGGGCGCGCGCGCACTGTCCATCTGATCCAGCGCCAGCCGTCCCGCTGCCGCGTCCAGTTCCGCCCCTTCCAGATGGGTGAGGCCGTAATGGTCCTTGTTGGCAAGAATGATCGCCTTGCGGGTGTTGAGCATTTCCACCGTGGCCGATGCGCGCCCGCGTGAGCCGGTGCCGCCCGCTGCATCCGCGCGCCGCTCATCCGCCAGCGCCCGCGTGGCATCCAGCGAGGCCTCGGCCTGCTTCACTTTCAGGGCGCCCAACTGCTGTTCCTGCGCCGCGGCGTCGCGCAACTCCGACAGCGAGCGACCGGTGCGGGCCTTGAACCCATAATCCAGCGCACGCAGCGTGTCCGACCGGCTGCTGATCTGCGCCAGCACATCCTTGACCGGCATACTGAGAATTTGCTCAGGCGCCGCATCGCCCTTGTGCTTGCGATCCTTCGTCATCCAGCCTTCGGACACCACTTCGCCGGCGTCGTTGAACCGCTGCACGTAAAACTGCAGCGCCGGACTGCCGTTCACCTCCGCAATCTTGGCAGCCGATAACACCTTGGCCTCGCCCGGCTCACTGCCGCGATTGATCTCGGCACTGAACAGACGATTAAAGTCCTCCAGCGTCGAGTCCAGCTTGCCGTCTTTCAGATCCGCGGCAATGCGGCCGGCGGCATTCAGGTTTTTCCCCAGCAAGCCACTAATGCCCGGCTGCTCCAGCACATCGGCATACGCCTCGGCCAGGCTGCCGGCACTTTCATAATCGTCACGCTCCAGCACCGGCACCAGTTGCTGTGCAAACTCCATGTACCGGCGTTGCACGCGCGCATCCTGAGCGTTCTGCAGATCCAGCTGCATGCGCTGCATGCCCATGCGCCGTTCGGCGGCCAGCTCCTTGGCATTGTTCAGCTGCAAATCGAACATCTGCATCTGCTTCTGGTGGCGCTCATTCTCGCGGCGATCAGTGCGCTCGCGATCAGCGCGCCGTTCTTCGCGCGCCTCATCATCCAGGCGCAGTGCACGCATGTACTGCGCGCCTTGCACCAGCCCATCAACAAGACTGCCGGCATGCAATCGGCTCATGCGCGTTTCCCCTTCTCAATCTGGCTTTGCATGTCGGCAACTTGCTTCGACAGCGATTGCACCGCGGCAAACAACAGGCCCACGGCGTTAAACAGGTTCAGGTGCTTGCCATCGGCCGACACCATGGCGCCCGGCGTTTCCTCGATCACCGGCCCCAGCATCACCTCACCACGATGCGCGCGGGTTTCAGGCGGCGCATCCGGCCGGTAGCTGAAGGCATAAATCGGCGTGGCGTTCACCAGATCCATCGCCCGGCCGCCGTCCACCGTGGCGTGCACGTCTTTCACGTCACGCGAACAGAAAAACATCAGCGCCATAGACGCTATGGCCGCCGCCGTTTGCTGGTTCTGCGCTTCCGCATTGGCATCAGCCTGCATGTTGGCGTTGTTTCGACTGGTCGCCACACCCGACAGGGCGCTGAGCGTGTCGGTGGAACTCTGCAAACCGGAACGGCCGAGATTGGCGAGGAACTGCAGATTGCCGGTCTGCTCGGTATTGAATGCCTCACGCGTGGCATTCATGCCCTGCACCGTTGCCAGCGTGGACGACAGCGCGTCGTCGCGCTCATTCGCAGCCTGTGCCTCGCTGGTTTGCGTCAGGCCATAGCGCTGCAGCGCACGCGTTGAAGTGCCGCGCGCGGCATCAAACGATTTGCCGGTCGAGGCCTTGATCCGTGACAGCCGCGCATTCAGCGCCTGCACGCCAGTCTGCGCCGCCATGAAGCGCTGCAGAATCGGCGCGAATCGAGACTGATAATCGGCGTCAAGAAACTGCGTGGCACCGGCCAGCGCTTCGCCGGGCAAATTCCGGTAGCGTTTTTTGCGCTTACCGAACAGGCCGAGCGGGTCAAAAGCTTGGCCGCCGTGCTCTGCCAGATAGGCATTGATAAAATCGTGATCGCCAATCGCCGAACGGTCATAGCCCACATCTTCCACGGCCGGGCCGGTCGGCGTGATCACCGCGCCAGTACCGCCACCGGTGCCGGTCGTTGTCGCGGTAGTGGTCGTGGTGCCACCCTGATCGCCATTGCTCAACGTGCCGTACTGCACGCGCGGCAACACACTGACAGCGGTCGTCATGCCACACCCCACAGGCTGCCGCCTTCCATCGCCGCCGCGGGCCGGTAGTTCACGCCCCATTCCGGCGTGTCCGCCTGTGCGGCCTGCACCGTGGTGTCAAAGTCGGGTTTCTTTTTCTGCGCCATGGCGCGGTCACCGAGCGCGCCGGCCACCATGCCGATGGCGCGCGACGTTCCGGCGGCACGCGTCAGATCCGCACTCTGCTTGGCCAGCTGCGTGCTGATGTCTGTTTCAATGCTGCGCAGTTTCGACTGCCGCACCATGCCCTGCTGACCCTTGCCCAGCGCAATCAGATTGCCCTGTGCCGCTGAGGCGTCGGCATGCTCGGCATTCAGCGCCTGCGAGCGCGACAAGGCGCCCGTACCGGCCACCACACGCGCCGCTTTATTCACCGTGTGTGCGCTCGGATCAGCGCCGGCAGAAAAGCTCAGGCCGCCCATCTGACGCGCGGCCTCCACGGCCACGCGGCCCTCGGCCTTGTTCAGGGCGCGCTCCCCGCCGCGCTCACCGGCAATGGCGATCAGCCGGTTTTCCAGCGGCACAAACGTGCTCGCCCACTCGTTGATCTGCGCAATCGCCTGATCCCGCATCGGCCCCTCGTGTGGGGTTTCCTTTTGCTTAGGCGAATCGTTGTTGTTAAGCGACATGGTGCTCCCCAAAGAAAGCGGCAGGTTCATCGGATTGGTTGAATCGGTGCACCGCCGGGCCTATGTGCACACGCCAGGCGGTACCGGAAATGAGTTCAGCGCAGGCCAGCACCAGCGCCGGCGCGCATTCACGCAAGGCATACGCGAGCGCCACCGACGTGGCATCGCCCTGTTGCAGGCGATTGGCATCCAGCCAGTTCAGAAAGGCATCGTGCAAAACGGCCGTGAGCCGGTCGCTGTGCTGACGAAAAAACGCATTGCGCGGAACAATGACCAGCGCCTTGTGAAAGGCGCCGACAACGGCATGGGCGTGCACCGGATCGCCGTCCGCCACGTCATCAATCACGTGTGACAGGGCAAACAGATCCAGGCAAAGCGCAATCGCATCGGAGTGGCCGCACAGCGCCCACTCCAGAAACGTGCGCACATCAATATCGGGCGGCGGCGTCATGCGCGCGATGGTAAGACGGTGCCGGCAGCGGGCGACGGCGACCTCGGAAAAAGCCGGTTAACAAGTTAACCGTCTGGCGCATCCTCACGGCGCACACGGCCGGCAAACAGCAATGCATGCACCGGCAACCAGCGTCGCCAGCCACGTGCCGGCAAGGGGTGAACGGGAACCAGATGCGTGACCTGCACCTGCCCGTCATCGTTCAGTTCGCCGTGCAAAAAATGCGGCCACCAGCCATGACGTGAGCGCCGGATCAGCAAATACCCGCCCCGGCGGCGCCACCGGCGCCACGCGAAAATCAGGCAGTTGCTGGTCACGGCTTCGGGTAGCGGCGCTTCACAGCGCTGATGTGTTGGCGCCATGCATCCAGCCCTTGGTCATACAACATTTCCAGCTGCTCATTTACCGTGCCGTAGCCGCCTTCCGCCAGCGATGCCACACGCTTTTCGATCAGCGTCGGTGGCACAAAGCCCTGCACCACAGCATCACCGACCACGCGCATGCCGCGCGCAAACTGTATGGCGTCGTCCGTTTCCAGTAAGGCCGCGCCCGGATAGGCCAGTGCCAGCGCGTCCGGTTCACTGCGTGTGCTGACAGCCGCCAGCACCTCGCCCGTTGCCGGCGCGTAAATCAGAAAATGCCTCACCGGCGACCTCCCCACACTCCGGCCGCCACATAGCCCACAGCAGGTTCAAGTTGCGTCGAGTCAGCAACCTTCCGGCCTGACACCGTGACATGCACATGGGTGGCATTCGACGGCACATCAAAAACATGGAAACTTGCCGGACTGCTTTCATTCCACAGGTGCGTGTTGAACAGCATGGTGACGCCGTAGGGACTGACGCCCACAAATGCCTGTGCGGTCAGGCGAGCAATGAACGATGCCGCGCCCGATCCGCAGACCCAGGTCGCGCCGATCACCAGACGCCGCATGCCGGGTTGCACGGTGATCACTATCGTGGCGGTGTTGCCGCCGGAAACGTGTTCGGCAAACGTGACTGCGTTATCGCGGATCTGCAGCGTGTCCACGATGTCCACCGTGTCCGCCGTCAGCGACGTGATCCGGGCATTGCTGATCAGCGCGTCATTGATGATCGCGCCGCGCGCCGTCATCACGCCGTTGCTTTGCACATTGAAGAAACTGCCAATCTGGATACTGCCGCCGTAGATGTAGGCCGCATTCAACTGCAGCGCCACATTGATGGTGCCGGCCGTGATCTTGTCTGCTGCCAGATTGGCGATTTTGGCGCTCTGGATCGATGCATCACGGATGAAAGCAGTGTCCATGTAGGCCACCTGCTTGCCACCCTCGGTGATCACACTGAAAAAGCTCGTTTCCGGGCTCTCCCCGTCTGGCGGAATGATGTAGAAGTCATTCGCCATGACAATGAACCGGCTGTAATTGTTCTCCAGCCCCAGCGTCAGGCCGGCCACCACAGGGCGGGCAGATGGTCCGCTGCCCATGGATTGGATTTTCAGCGACCAGCGGCCCTTCAACCCGTCAATCGACGTGGTGTGCTGCTGAATGGTCGTGCTGTGCCCGTTGACGGTGGTGTTGACCGTATCCAGCGAACTGGCCAGCGCGCTGTACTGCGTTACCACCGTGTTTTGCAGACTGCTGATATTCGACTGGTTACTGGCCGCCTTCGCTTCTACGGCCGTCAGGCGCGTCGCCGTGGCCTGCTTGTCCGTCGCGTAAGCCTGTTCAAAGGTCGTCACGCGCGCCGACGTGGTGGCGTGAGCGGCCGACACATCCGTGATCCGCTGCGACAGTGCCTGTGTGGCATCCTGCAGCGCCAACGACACCACCTGCACAGCGGCGGCGCCAGCGCGCACATCCTCAATGCGCACCGCGCGCAGCACATCCTTGGTCGCATACGCCTCTTCCAGCGTGCGCACCATCGCCCGGCCCGCTTCGGAGTCCGCCGTCAGCTCCACCAGGCGTGACGACAGCGCGGCATCGCCGAATACCGTCGCCTGCTCAAGATTGCGCACACCGGCGCGCAACTGGTCATGCTGCACACTCAGCTCGGACAGATTCTGGCGCGTGTCGCGCACTTGCTGGCCGACTTTCCCGCGCCCCGTCAGGTCCAGATCCAGTCCGCGGATCACCTGCTCGGCCAGCCGGTCATACCGGCTTTCCAGTCCCTGAAAGCGGCCCGACAAGTCCTGGCCCCAAATCAGATCCTGCACCGAGCGCGACGGGTCATTGATCTTCTCGCGCAGCAGATCATCCAGATCGGTTTCCCGCAAGCGGCCCGCAATGACCTCGCGGATGTAATCCACACCCACCGCCGTCATGCCCAGCGTGCCCGCTACGCTGTTGATCGGCCCTTCAATGTCCGCCGTGGAAACCGACGTGATCCAGTAGTAATGCCGCTGGTCCTTGCCGACCAGATCGGCAAACACATTCGCCGCCGACGTGCCGACCAGCACCGCATCGGCAAACAGCGGCGGGCGTTCGCCGCCATGGCCATCCGGCACGCGAAACGGCGCCCGGTAAATTTTCGTGAACGCATGGCTGCGGTGGCGCGGCTGATCCCACGCCAGATAAATCGCCTCAAACGTGCCCCAGGCGGTCAGGCCAGTGAGCGCCAATGGCGGTGTCGTGTCCACCGGCGTGTCGGAGGGCGGCTCCAGCACCGGGCCGCCGGTACCGCCATCACCACCGGTGCCGCCAAGGGTGGCCAAACCGGATTCCACCAGTTCGCGCCGGGTGACGTTGCCGTCCAGAAACTCGCCGCGCCCCTGATCCCGCACCTCCACCACTTCGCGCAGCGCATCAAACGCGCGGCGGATGCCCGGATCAACATCCGGCGGCAACTGCGGAATGGCCGGCACATCCGTGCGCCGCACCTGCTTGTTCAGCATGCGTGCCAGCGTGCGCCCCAGCGCTTCCGGGGACGCACTCATGCCGCCAGCTCACTGCGCGTGGTAGCCAACTCCAGACGGTCCACCGTATCGGTGCCGGCCAGCTCCACAGAAAACACCTTGCCACTGACATCGGGAATGCGCAGCACCGCGCCCGACGTGATCGCCTTGGTCACGCGCAGCACGCCATCGGCATAGACCTTGAGCGTCAAGCTGGCGTAGCTGTCGGCGCGCACGCGCACAAAACGCAGCGCACGCCCTGCCGGCAGCAGCGTGTCGCCCGAGCGCCATACATACGGGCGCAGGGCCGGCCCTGCATCAAACCGGACAATCTTGCTGGCGCCATCCGGCACCAGATACAGCGCATCATCCAGCGGATCACGGAACGCCGCCTGCGCATAAAAATCCAGCATCACCAGCCCGGCCTGCGGGTCAAACGGATTGAACACAAACCCGCCTTTGCGGGTGCCGGTGTCAAAGAACCCGAAGTAGCGGCCCTCGTGTTCAAAGCCGATCATGCTTTCCGGTTTCAGCGCCTGCCATTCGTCGCGCGACACCACCGGCGCGGTCAGCACGCCGTTGCTGCTGCCAATCGACACCAGACCATCCGGCGCCGCGTACATCACGCCATAGCCGCCCACCGACACAATCGAGCGCGCCGACACACAAAACTGGCTCAGATCCAGCCGTGTATCCGACATCGACGCCGGATCGTAACCGGTCACCACATGCGTGCTGCCCGCCGTGCACACCACCACACTGTTCTGGAAACTGCCGATACCGACAATTTCAAACGGCATCGCCTTGCGCTGCTTCACCGGCCAGGCATACAGCAGATACGGCGCCGAAAAACACACCTCATTGCCGACAAACGCTGCGCCGATGCCATTGGGCAGCACCAGCAGGCCGCGCGCCGCATCCGGCAGCATGTCAAAACCCTGCGTCTCCAGCGGACCGCCAAGATCCACCGCCAGCTTCTGATCGTGATACTCCAGCGTCGCCGGACCGACCTCCGCAACAAACAGCAGATCAGTGCCGGTGACGCCGGTTTCCGCGCGATAAATCCGCTTGCCGGTGATGGCATACGGGCCGGCGGGCGGCAACGGCAAGGCACTGAGTTGTGCCGTCTGGTTGGCATGCACGTCGAGCACCGCAGTCGGTGGCGAGGGCGCCGACTCTTCGCCCCAACCGTTCACAAACGTGATCACGTAGGCGCGGGTAACGGTATTGGCGGCCGGCTGCGGATCAGTCGTCGGGATCTCGCCCACCGTCGCCAGCAGTGGCGCACTGGCCGGAGCCGGTACGCCCAGGCGCAACGCATTCAGACTGTTGCCGACAATGCGAGTGGCATCCGTTTGCTGCGGATACGGGCCGCCGGTCAGCACCGTGCGGTGCGTGGTGTCGCCACGAATCGGCGCGCGCAGAATGTGGCGCGGCCCGTCAAAGGTCAGCCAAACCGGCGTCTCCGTCCCCACACCAAAGCGATACAGCTGCCGCTGCGCAGGCGCGATGGCCAACACATCCGCAAACTGGCGGTAGGCACGCAACTGGCCGTTGCCGGTGCGGATCTCGCGCGCCGTTCGGGCTAAATGCGCCGGCAAACGCGCAGCCGCCAGCCGTGGCGCTTCGCCGCCAAACTGGTCAAAGGTCATTCGCATGGGGTTACTCGTAAACGGTCAGTTCAAGATCGCCATGGGCAAGACGCATGCGCAGGTGCGGCGGCAGCTTGGCATTCAGCGCCGTCTCGCTGACCACGAAATAGCCGCTGCGCTCAAATGCCACCTGCTCCGTGGCGACACCGTTGCTGAATGTGATGCGCTTTACCTTCTCCACTTTGCCGGTGATGGCATCGAGAATCGGCACATCAAACACATCGCTGATCGGCACACTGGCAGTGATCACGGCTGAAAACGCGTGCCCGACTGCTTTCCGGGTTTCGGCCAGCAAAACGGTCAGCGTTATCTCGCCCGGGTCAGGCGGCAACGTGACCGGTGGATGAAATTCCTTTTCCTCAACAGCGCCATTATCGTAAGTGATGCGCACCCGGTCACCGGGTAGCGGCGGCAGGCCGGGCCGGCTCAGATTTTCAGTGATCATGCTTTGGTCAACCGGTCGAGTTGATAGAGTGCGCCGCTGTACTGGAAGAAGGTTTCGGAGTTGTAGATGTCGGTTGAAAAGGGATACTGAACCTCGACTTTCAACTGACTGTCAAAGCGCAACACCGGCATGCGTAGCGAAATCGCAGCATCGACACTTAACGGATAAATGGTGCCGACACGCCCCGCAACAACACCGCCCTCGTCATCGATTGTAAAAGTCGCCGAGTCATTCCAATCCAGATGGCTGGTCAGCATGGAACTGCCGGATACCGGCACATTCCTGACCAGTGCGGCGCCAATAAAAATTCGCCCAGCTTGAGCGCCTATTGGTTTCTGAGTCGCCGTGTAAACAGCGCCATCGACCGTCATTCGCACCGAGATGTACCGGTTGTGACCGATCGCCGGTGTCAGGATGCCGCTCAATAGACCGCTGCCAGCCAGATTGCAGAGGGTGTACCACTGCCCGGCGCTTGTGATGTTGGACGCCACCGCACCGCGCGCAGCGAGGGCCGTCCAGAATTGAGACTCCGTGCCTGCGCTCCGCAGATAGCTCCCCTGGCGGACATACACCTGAGTGGATATGGCGCGCAGCCACGGCAGCAGTCGCGGATCGCGCACAAACAGTCCTTCCCCGCCTGCCACACTGCCCTGTCCCAACACCTGCGACGCGTTGATCATTGCGGCCAGCCCTCATCCAGTGCAACAGCACGCAGCGCGGCCAAATCCGGCGCCGACCCAATCGCCGCCACAAGCGCCGCCTCACGCGCAAAACAGGCCTGAATATGGTCGTAAATGGCCACACCAACAGCCTGCACCGCCGCCAGATCCAGCGCGACAAAACCGCTATCCGTCTTGAAGCTGACGGTGGTGCCGGCAGGCTTCTTGGCGAGCCCGCTTTCAGCGCCAGCAACCTTGGCAATATCCTCCACCCCGGTGGCGATCTGCATCCCCATGAACGTCGTGCCAGCGGTTTCATGGCTTTTGCGCAGCGCCTTCGCGCGCGCCAGCGCGTCGGCTTTTGCGTCTGCCAGCGGCAGGTCAACAGCCACGCAGGTGATCACCATCTCGGAACCGACAACGCCCATGCCTTGCCGCTCCAGTGTCTGGTACGGCAACAGCGTTGGCGCCTGCTCGCGTTGGCGATAAATGCCAAACGGCAGCAAATCCTCATCGGACGGCGCAGCCGGCAGACTGACGTGCGCCAGTCGCCGCATGACGGCCGGCAGCGTGAGATCCGGGGTAATGTCCAGCTGATCGGAAAGGTGAGCGTAAAGCGTCATGTTGATGTTCCGCGCAAGGCAAATTGAAAGTGCGTCGTACTGGAGTCGGTACCCGGCACCGTCCATGTTGATACAGCGTCGCCGCCGGGTGCGGTTCGATACCCAGCCGCCAAATGCCGCGCCGTCGAGTTCCCCCACACTGTTGCAATCTGTGTTTGTTCCGCGTTCACCACCGGCACATCACCCGACGAGCCTTGATCAAAGAAGTAGCTCACCAGAAGGTCGCCGGCCGTAGTTGCCGAAAACGTGTTTGTGTCACCCGCGTTCACAGCGCTCAACGCGAGCGGCACCGCCGCATCCGAATCCAGCACGGTAAACGAGATCAGATTGAATCGCCTGGAAGAACTCACGACGACAGAGAAAATTCCGCTGGGCGTGTTGTCGCCAACGTGCAACTCTGCCAGCGCGTAGGTGTTGAAATTGTTTCGCGCCTTGAGCGCGATGTTCATCGGGGTGCCCGCAAAGCTGGCAGTGAGAGTCACATCAGACGCACTACCAGCATGCGCGGAGATCAACAACACAACGCGCTTGGACAATCCAGCGGGCACCGTGTAGCTGCCGGTATTGAAAGTTGTAAACGCGTTGGTGCCACTGGTGTGGGTCTGCGCCTGAACAATCGTCGGCGTAACCGGCGCGCCAGACCCACCATCCGCAGCGTGCAGCGCCGCCGCCATCGCCAGAATCGCCGCCCGCATCACTTCGAGTCCTTGCTGATCACGGCGCCGTGCCATGTCGTGCCCGCGTCGCGCGTCACGAACACCAGCAGCGTGACACCTGCAGCCGGCAGTCCGCTGGGCGCGGTGCCTCCTTCCCATTTCACGCTCGCGGGCCACGTGATCGCTGCCGCGCCGGCATTGGTCAGCTCCAGCACGAATGCCGCACTGTCACCCGCCGCCGGAGGATTGGTGAAGCTGAACGTGGTGGCCGCGCTGATCGAGCCGGTGTAGTGATCAGCAGCCTGCGTATCAATGGCCGCCGCACCGGACAGCGCACCCAGCGCCACCACCTGCGCCACCGAGCGGCCCACGCAGCGCGGAAAATGCAGCTCCATCAGCGACGAACCAGCACGCGAAACTGCCCTGCCGCCGGCGCCACGGCAAACGTGAGCTCCACCGTGTTCAGTGTCGGTCGCTTCACATCACACAGCACCTGATCGTAAGTACCCGACGTGCGATACACCTGCACCGTCACATCACGGGAATTGAGATTGTGCGTCACCGTGAACGTGGTCGCGCTGCCGTCGCCTATCGTCGCGTCCACGCGTTTCGCAGCATGCGGACTGGCCGCCAACGTCGCCGGCGTGACGGCGCGCTGCGTGTCCACCCCGGCATCGGTTTCCGCCTGGTCGGCCAGCTCCACAATACCCGACGCCGACGCAGAGGCCTGCGGCGCGCTGGTACCGAACGCCGTGAACGAAACGGCGCCAACACCCAGCGTGAAATTCACTGCCGTCTGACGGTAGGTCACGCCGGCATTGGTGCCTTCCTCAACCGTCAGCGTCGCGCTTTCCAGTTCCGATGCCGTACTGGCATCCGGAGCACGGGTCATCGGCACCGCTGCGCCATTCCAGATGTAGAGCCCGTTGTCAGCGCCGGTGTCTTGCGCCCGCACCAGCACCCGGTCATTGACCGCCATGGCCACGCCGTCCAGCGAGGCGCCGGGACTGGCCAGATTGACATTGCCCTGCGTCGCCACGCGGGCACTGTCCTTCCATGCCAGACCTTCGGCGTAATTGTTCAGATCCTGCAAACGCACCGGCTCATCCGGATTGGCCGGCGCCGGCAAATTGCGCACCCGCGCGGCATTGTTGAAATCCAGATCGGCAAGTTGCTGAATGGCCATCAATGAGGCTCCTGTCAGAGGCAGCGTGCAGTGCCGGCAAATGCCGTGGCAAACCGCACTTCAAGTTGATTGAGGGAGAGGTGCGCAATCTCGGCGCAGACTTCCAGACCGCCCACCGACAACACCGTGACGGCCGGATAACGGCCCAGGTTGTGATTCACAGTCCAGACGGCTGCCGGCGACGCCTGCGTGTGTGCAAACGCAGCGATCACCACCGGCCGGTTGGTGACATTGGTCCAGTCCACCGACGCCGCGACCGCCCCGGCCACCGGCGACCAGCTCTTGTTCAGCACGCGCCAGTTGGTCGCGCTGTCCGGCGCCAGAATCACCACCTGCCGATCCGCATCAAGGCGCAAGTGATTGTCCGCGCCTTCAATGGTCTGCCCGGCCTGCGCCAGCGCATCGGCCGCGTTGTTGCCGGCCCGCACCAGCGCAATCGAGCGCGGCGACGCGACATCAATCGCCGGCAGCCGGCCCGTCACCACACTGCCGGCCGTATCGAAAACAAACACATCGGCACCGGACAGCGGCACTTCCGCTGCGCCGGAAATTTTCAGCACCCGGCCGCCGCCCACACCGGCCAGCAAAGCCGACACTTCCGCATCCGTGGGATAGCGATCATCGTGATCGTGTGCAGCGGCAGGAAAACTCGCCGGCTTGTCAGGCAATGCGTTCCACGTAAACGCAGACGCGTCCAGCTTGTTGCCCAGCGCAGCGGTCAAGCCAGTTACGTCGGCGATAGCATGGCCATGTGCAGCGGCCGGGAAGCTCACCGGTTTCCCCGGCAGCGTTCCCCAGCTGAAATTCGTCGTATCGAGTTTGGCCGCCAGCGCATCCGCCAGCCCGCCGATCTCCGCCATGCCATGGCCGTGCGCACTCGGCGGAAAGCTCAATGGCTTGTCCTGCAACTGCGTCCAGCTGGTCACCGTGGAAAACGTGCTCAGCCGCTGCGCCAGCGTGGCCGGCGTCACATAGCGCTCGGCATCGGTGCCGGTGTTCACCTCCGCCTGCGTCGCGCGCTCGACAAGGCCGGCCGTGGTGTCCGTCGCCGGCCCGACATTGGCCGCCGACGCCGCCTGTCCGGCCCAGTATTCCGCACGCGCCGCGTGGTGCAGCGCCGAGTACCCGCCGACACCCGGGATCGGCACATCCAGCGCATGTTGCGCGTAGGCCTGCGCCAGGCTCGCTTGTGTGGTGGCCGTATCGCGGGCGGCGACAGCCGTCAGCGAAGCTGCACTGGCCGTACTGGCATCACCTTGCGCCGCAGTGCGCGCAACATCGGCCGCCGCGCGCTGTGCGCTCGCGTCATCACGGGCGGTCACCGCGTCGTCACGCGCCGCGCCGGATGCCAAAGCGGCCGTTTCAGCCGCGTTGCGATGGGTCTGCGCCTGATTGCGCGCCGAAACCGCATCCGTAGCGGCCTGCTGCGCCGTGGCCGTCGCCAGCGCGGCTGCACTTGCCGCCTCGTTTGCCACAACAGATTCGGCCTGCTGTGCCCACCATTTCGCCGAGTGCTCACCATCCACCACCGGCCCATCGGTTTTGCTGGCCCAGGCGCGGGCCTCATTGCGTGCCGCCTGCGAGTCCGTCACCGCCTGGTTGAAGTCGCCCAGCCCGTCCACCAGCGCCGCTGCATCGGCTTCCATTTGCCGGATCGTGCGGATCGTGCGCTCGACACCATAAGCATCGGTGTAGGTCACCGTACCCATGTCGCTGCCAAACGCGTCGAACACATCAAACAGCGATTGCGTCATTGCGCCGTAGCGCGTCAGTGCTTCCACCGCGTCGTGCAGTCCGCCGGCATTCGGGATAATCGCGTAAGCCAGATCCGTCGCCGTCAGCCCATCCCATGGCTGCTGCAAATGCAGCCGGCAAACGCCGCCCGCCGGCGGCTCGCCCTTGGCAATCTCGTGCAGGCGATCACTGCCCTGCAGCACCAGCGCCCAGCCCGGCTCCACTGCGCGAAAATCCGCGCCTTGCGAGCCGATCACCAGCGTGCTGCCGGCCGTCACCGCCACCTTGCCTGTGCGATACCAGCTCATGCGCGCGCTCCATCCGCCACGGCCTCGCCGGTCGCCTTGGCGTCCAGCGCCGTGGCCCAGGCACGCAAATGCAGCTCGCCGCGCGCGACGTTGGGCGTGTCCTCGGTATCGCGCGAGTAATACTGATACAGGCAATGCTCAAACAGCGCCGGCGCCCACACATCCAGCACCTGGATCTCCGTCGCCGGCGTCTCCAGCGGCGGCGGCAGAGCCGCATAAAGAATGGTCAGCTGCGCGCCGGGCGTCGCCGGCGGCGCCACTTCAAAGTGCACCGGATCGCGCGCGTCATACAGCCACTCTTCCACGTCCGTGCTGGGTGCGCCGGCTCGCCAGCCGCGCGAAAACATATCCTTGTCCCGGCCGGAGGTTTGCACCACGGCCGATTTCTGGTGGTTGCAGATCACATCCAGCAAGCGGTGACCTTGCGCCGGCAGCACCTGCAGCGATCCGGCCGACAGCATCACCGTTTCGCGCTTGGTGTAGGCGTCAGGGCGGCGAATGATCGTGGTCAGCAGCGCCCGATTCAGCGCCTGAATCCACTCCGGATCGGTCCAGCCTTCGCCGGCATCCCCAACAAACAACTTCAATTCCGCAATCAGCGTGGAGGCTTGCACGGCATCGTCCTCGGAAAACGCACTCGGGTTTGCGTGCCGCAGCGCCGCAGTTGCACCCGCGACCGTTCGTTGGCCGCCGCACCGCTGAAAACATTCAGCCAGTCGCCTGCCAGCTCCGGGCGGGACCACGGCTTGTCCGGCTGCAGGGCCAGCATGGCTTTGGCGCGCAGGGCCAGCATCGCCGCATGGTCCATCAGCACATCAGCAATCTGCGTGGCATCCGCCGCAGGCTTGCACACCGCCAGCACCTGCAGTGCCGTGGGTGTCACCGGCGCCGGCACCAGTCGCAGCGTAAAATCGTCCAGCATGAAAAAGCGCCGCGCTTCCCCTGTCGCTGTTGGCCAGCTGGGCGAGTCGAATGCGTCCAGCTCCGCCGCGCTCGTTGGATGCAACACCGCGCCACTGTCCAGACGCACCGTCAGCACCCGCTCGACCGCCACACCCGCACCCGGCGTCAGCATCGTGGTCGCGCCGGAAGCCGTCACTTCAATCGTGCGCGTGTCCACCTCCGTGATCGCACACCAGTAACGGCATGCATCACGCAGATAGGCCAGTGCCAACTCACGCGGTACAGCCGGCATGTCCACCTGCAGATGCGGCAACAACAGCGAAAGCGCGGCCATCTATCAGTTCGCCGCCGGCTTTTTGGATTTGGCAGCGGCCGGCTTGGCTGACTCCGGCAACGCGGCAGGTGCAGCAGGTGCGTTAGCGTCACCAGCCAGCGCCGCCGCCAGCGCTTCCGCAGACATGGCCGCGCCGCCCTGCTCGCCCTCGCCGGGCAGGCTCGCTACGCCTTCACCCTCGTCGGTGTCGGTTTCGCCATCAACCGGCGTATCCGGTGGCGCCGATGCAGCGGCACGCAAACCCAGCGCGCGTTCATGAGCGTCACTTTCATCGTCATCCAGAATCTCAAGATTCAGATCGGCGGCTTGCTTGAGCAGTTCCGGTGTCGCGTCGAACACCAGTCCTGACTTTGTGTTGCGTACATAACGCATGGTCAATCCTTCAAAAACGCACGCGGCCCCGAAGGGCCGCCGTGCAGAGTGTGAACCACCGCCGTGAGGGATCAGGCGAACGTCGCCACCGAGTGGCCCATGGCCTGCGGCTTCTCGACCTTGCTGCCATAGACCATCAGGCCGCGCACCAAATCGCCGAAGTCATTCGGGTTTTTCAGTGTTTCCGCCTTCGTGATCTGCGTCGCATAGGTGAGCGCCATTTTGTGGCCGAACATCACGTTGAACTTGCCGGCCGCCACCGACAGCGTATTGCTGCGGTAGATTTGGAAGCGGTCAATGATGCCCAGCCGGCCATTGCGCAGCAGCGACTGATTGTCGCCGGTGACCGAGGCGTCTTTCAGATCCGATTTCTTGATCGCCGCACAGGCACGCGCCGGCAGGACCAGCCAGCGATCTTCGTCCGGCACGTTCTGCTCATCGAGCACCAGCGCCAGATCGACGATGTAATCGATGATGTTGGTTTTATCGACCGCGCGCGGCGTTGCGGTGACACCCAGGTTGATGTTGCCGGAGATCTTGCCCGCCGTGGCGCCGGCGTTTTGCGCCGCCACCTGCGTGTACGCAGTGCTGAAAATGTCGCGTTCCTGCGCAATTTTCAGGCGCTGACCGGCATCCTTGGACCACTCATCCATCAGGGCGATGTCGGACTGCATCTTGTCCACATCATTGACCTGCAGTGCATACGACTTGGCGCGGTTGATCGGCAGCTCCAGCGCCGGCGATTCCGGCTTGCCGTAGGTCAGTCCGCCGCCAATGGTGTAGTCCCCAATGGCGACTTCAGGGATGGTGCGGATGATCACCGTGTCACCGTAACCCTTGATCTCGCCCTCATACTCGGTGTTGGCAATCTCGCTGAGGCAGGTGGCCTCATAGAGATTGCGCACCAGCTTGCCCGACCAAATCTGCGAGATAAAACGGTTGGTGCCGGTGGACGAATAGTCCGGATGACCGCCGGCACGAGTAACGCCTGCCATGAGAAAACTCCCGGTTAGGAAGCCACCTCCCCGCGAGCAATAGCGGCATTGATGCGCGCTTCAGTTTTTTTCAACTCGTCGGGTCGGTGGCGATAAGCACCGCGCGTCACATCGGCATAAAAGTCCGTGATGAACTGGCCCGTGATACGCGGCTCGGTCACGCCATTCGGTGCCGGTGCCACACTCGTGCTCGGACGCACAGGGGCTGTGGGCAGCGACGGCGCGCTGGGTTTGGGGGTGGGTGCTTTTTGGCGCAGGTAATCGATATAGAACTGCGCGGTTTGCTCGGGATTGCCCGCGTCAAAACTGGCCTGCATCAGCTCATGGCGCGTGCGGCCGGTGTAGGGCACCGGCTCGGCCAGCCAGGCAATAAAAGCCGGATCGTTGTCGATGGCTTCAAAGCTGCCGCCCGCCTGCGCAATGGCCGCATGCAGACGCGCCGTTTTGCTTTGCTGCGCGCTGGTTTCCGCCGTCGCGGCAGCGCGATCAACCCGTTGCGTGACCTCGGCCACGGTGGTGGTCACCGGCGTGACGGCGGCCGAAACCATCTCACGCATGACATCCACCAGTTCCGGGTCAAACTTCTCGCGCGCGCCCGCCATCACCTCATCGAGCGAGGCGTTATGCGCCGGCGCTGCTTTCGCAGCGGCGAGCTGATTGCGCAGCGATTCCGCGTCGTGCGTGGCATCGCGCAGCTTGCGTTGCAGTTCCGGCACTTCGGCGTTGTACTTGCCTTGCAGCACGCGGTATTTCTGCTCCAGCGCCTGCAGTTGCGACTGCAGCGTGGCATCCGGCACAGCGGCCGGCGTTTGCTCAGAAGTCGCGGCCGGCGGCAGGACAGCAGCCGGAGCGGGGACGGCATCAGCGGCAGGCGCGGCCGGCAAGTTGCTGGTCGGATCGGCCGGTTGCGCACCCGTCGAGCCGTCTGCAGTGTTTGCCTGTTCCAGCGCAGCCATTGCTGCACGTTCCTGTACGATTACAGCGTTCGGTACACCCATGTTTAACTCCTGTGAGGCCGCGAGCCGGTTCGGTGTTCGCGGATATTCACCAATGAAAAAGGGCCGCAGAGCGGCCCTTGGTTTTTCTGTCACTGCCAGGCAGCAACAGACAAAATTCAGTGTGGCTGAACGTCGTTGTAGGGATCGACACCCAGCGCTTTCAGCAGCGTGTCCAGCACGCGGCACTCCCCCTGCGCGCGGCGCAGCGGCACCTCATCGATCAGCGCCGTCAGCGATCCCACCACTTGCTTGCGCTCAACGATCAGCGCGCAGATCAGCACCCGTCCATCCGGCGAGCGGCCCAGGCGCTCCAGTGCTTCCTGTTGCTTGGCGTCAAATCGCATTGCCTGCCCCTTGTTGCGCTGCCAGCATTCGTGCCTCTTGTTCCGCTTGCTCCTGCTGCGCCACCTGTTCCTTGCTCGGCACAATCGACGGGTCCAGATCGTGCGCACGGAACGTATCGCGCAACAGTTCGGCGCGGCCGGCGCGGCCAATGATCGCGGCATCAACCGGGTTCATCGTCGTAGCCATCAATTCAGCGCGACGCTGCTGCTGCGACTCCTTGTGCAGCAAGGCATCCGATCCGCGCGCCTTCACAATCAAATCGCCTTTGATCGACTCGTCATCGTCATGCACCATCAGGTGCTCAAACACGTCCGTGATGGCCGGCTCGATCACATGCAGGTCTATCGTCCGCACCAGCGCTTTCAGGTTCTTGCTGCTGGCGTTCAGCAGCATCGACAAGCCGGATGCCGTCTTGCCCGCGCCGGCGGCATTGTCCGAGCCCACGGCATACTGCGGAATGCCTGACAGATCATCGGCGTAGCGGACAAAGCGCTCGTACACCGCCAGCAACTCATTGGCATTCGAGGCCGGCTGGAAAAAGCCCACCCCGGCCCCGGCGCCACCTTGCGGGTTCGTCGAGCTTTGCCACACCTTCCACGGATACATATCGGTGGCATCGAAGCCTTGCGCAATGCGATCCATCTCCACCCACACCTGCGGGCCGGAGGCAATGCTCATATTGTTGTTCAGCGCGCGCGCCGCGACGTTCGCCGAATCCTGTGTGTCCGCCAGCAACTCCGGCAGCGCCCCGCCATCGAACGAACCGGGAATGCTTTCGTAGCTCGCCTTGTACAAGCGCTTGGAGCGCAAATAGTCCGGGTTGATCGCCGCCATGATGCAGCGCGTGCCGATCAGCCAGCATTCCGCCGAGTAATACCGGTTCGGGTCCAGCCCTTCCACGCCCCACTCAGCCAGATACCTGCCGCTGATCACGCCCTTGTATTCCAGCGCATCAATTTGCGAGGCATCCGAGCGCAGGAAAGTCGTGTCAATCCCCTGGGCGGCTTCGCGCTCCAGATCCGACTGCACCCACTCCCGCAAGCCACCGACTTCATGCTGTTGCAGCACCGCATCAATAGCGGCCGTGTCGTAATACGGCGCACCCCGCATTGCGGCCAGCGCTGCCGGCGTCAAGCGGCGCCGCACAAACAGTCCGCCCGCCATATTCACCGTTGACGGCAACGGAAACACATCAAATGCGCTGACGTGCGCGAACACGCCCACCACGCGCTCACGCATGCGCGGCACCGTGCGACCCTCGGCCGTCTTGACCCATTCCAGACGGCTGCGCTGCTCCATCGCCATGCCCTCCAGAAAGGCCACGGGATAGGTCACAAAATCATCCAGAAAGGCGTCAAAGGCGGCACGGAAACCGCCCTCGACCAGCACATCCTCGATCCGCTCCGCCATGCGCTCGGCGCGCAGCTCGGCTTCTTCATCCAGCTCATCCATCAGCCGGTCGCGATGCAACTCCAGCAACTGCTCAGCAGCTTCCGGCGGCACTTCACCGGCCTGCACCGCCGCTTCTGCTTCCGCGATCAGTGGCGCACGATATTCAGGCGGCAGTTCCGGTACCGGCGTCGGCGACAAATCGAACACCCGCTCGCCCACCGGCGAAAACACATCCTTCAACCATGCGCGGGCGGCGCGGCATTTGGCGCCGGTGATGCCCATGAAAATTTCACTGCCGCCCTGCGCCTTGATCGTTTCCAGATGTTCCGGCGAATACTGACCTTTGCGCCGGCGCAGGCAATCCAGCATGCGCCGGTGGCGCGACACACTGTGCTGCACCGCGCTCGACCAGAGTCCGCGCAAATGCGTCACCAGGCCATGCATTTGCGGCTCCGCCGTGGCCGGTGCCGGCGCCAGCGCCGCGCGCTGGGCGTCATACTCGGCATTTGAAACCATGCGCAACAACGCGCTCATCGTCCGAAACCCCTTCGTTTGCTGGTTTGTTGTGCGCTGGGCTGCTGCGCCACCGGTTTCGGCGTGCTGAACTCAACCGCGGCCATGGCGCCGGTACGGAACGCATCCGACGGGTGCGACGCGTCGTCATGCAACGGCCGGTCACGCCAGCAGCCCATCTTGTCGTTCCACTCTTTCCGGTACCGCTGCAGCTTCTCCAGCCCTACCTCGGTTTTCGATTCATCAAAGCGGCACAGCAGCAGCAGCTGCCGCACGGCATTGATCCCCGACATGATGTCCGCGCGCGGCTGCACGTCGAAGCGGATGCCATAGCTGACCGCCTGCTCCGCCGTCGATTTGCCGTTGCCCACCCAGTGGTGATCGGCATCGTGCGGGCCCACATGGCGGCAATAGGTGTAACCGCGGTCCTGCAGCACCTTTGCATAGTGCTGCATGCCCTCGCCGCAGTTCTCGTAGTAGTCGATGACGTGAATCCACGCTCCGATCCGCTGCACAAACCAGATCGCCGTGTAATCGTCATGACCCAAGTCCCACCACGTTTCCACTGGAAATGTTGGATTGTGCGGCACCTCGCCGATCTGTCCGCGCGCATACAGAAGGCGGAACTGCTCGGCGTAGTAGGCGCCGTCAATGGCCTGCGCAAAAGCCTCGGCCGGCGTGCTCGGATACTCACGCTTCATGTCCGCGCCCAGCGCGGCTTCCTTCTTGACGTACCACGCCATTTGCCCGGCCGTCAGGGCAATGCCGTACTTGTGGCGCAGCTCAAAGAAATACGTGATCAGCCGGTCGGGAATGACCACGCCGTCCGAATCAATGCTGTATTCCGGATCTTCGTGCCAGGCAAAGAAGTGAAACCGCATATCCAGCGGTGTCAGCTTGGTCTTGGCCAACTGCGCTTTTTCCGCCGCCGTTGACCAGTCGTAGAAATACCCTGCGCGGCCCTCGGCGGTGCTTTCGACGAACACAATGCCGCCCTTGCCCACAGCCTCCAGCGCGCCGGTGACCACTTCCTGCGCCCGCGCCGGATACTTCGCGCAAATCTTTCCGAACTCGGAAATGTGCAGATACTGCAAAGTACCGGAACGAAACGACGTGCCCACCCAAATCCGGCTGCCGTTCGCCAGCATCAGCTCGCTTTTGCTGTCGCCAACGGGCGGCACTTTTGCGCGCACCCACTCCGGCAGGCGCTCATACGCATACCGGATCTTGTCGTTCATCAGCGATTGCGCTTCACGCAGGCCGTGCGCGATCACGCCACAGGTCACGTCCTGCCCGAACACCGTCGCGTCCAGCATCAGCACCATGACAAACGTGGTCATGCCCAGCTGGCGGGCTTTCAGGATCAGATTCCGGTACCAAACCCGCCGCAACAAACGCTTCTGCGCACGATTCGGCTTGAACAGGACCGACTTGCCGTCCTTGTCCTTGATGTAATACAGGTTGTTCAGGCGCCATTCCCGGTCGCCATACAGACGGGCGAGTGTCAGGAACTCCGGGCTTTGCTCAAGCGTCATGCACCACAAGCGATTGGCTGTTGCCCTTGGCGGCCTTCATCAGCTCATCCAACACATCACGCTCTTCTTCACGGCCATCGCCCTCAACAATCGACCACGCCTTGCGTTCAGCGTCCTGCCGGATCTTCAAGGTCTCGGCCGTCAGCTTCGCAAACCGCATGACCTCGGCATCTTTGGTTTTGAGCGCCAGATCGTAAACACCCTTGTGTTCCGTCCACTCAGTTCGGTGGCGCTGAATGATTTCCACCTGACGTGTGGCAGCGGCATTGATCGCCTGCTCCACCTGCTCGTCATTGTCCGCGCCTTCGACGCCATACAGCTTTTCCTGCACACGGGCGCGCACCTCAGCACGCGTTTCCCGCGACACACCCCGGCGCTCCATCTCCCGCGCAATGCGCTGGCGGCTGACACCGAACGCATCAGCCAGCTTGACCGCACTTTCGCCCAGCGAAAACCGGCGCGCGATGCTCTGCCAGTCCTTCTCCGACAGCTCCTTACCCGCAGCCAATTACTTCAACTCCAACGGCTCCCAAGTGTTCATTGACACCTCGGGATTGGCCCCTTCCTTCGACTTGCGACGCGACACCACCGGGCGGCCGGTGGCGTCCGGCGTGATCACCAGCGTCACCAGCACCGACACCCCGCCACCATTCATCGCCGTGGCGGTGGCCGTGATCTCACCCGTCGCCGGGTTACTGACCGTCACCGACGCATAGGCCTGCAGCGTCTGCACCATCGACCACCAGTACTGCACCAGGTACTTGTCGTACACGGCCGCCACGTCAAACAGCGCCAGCACAGCGGCAATGCGCTGGTGCGCTGACGCCTTGTCCAGATAGTCGGCGCGATACCGGTCGCGCGTTGCCGTCTGGCCGTCATTAACGCCAGGCATCGCCTCGCCCCTTCATCCACCAGTACGCGCGCACACCCGCGTGCATCAGCGTGCGCTTCCATCTCGCCACACCCAGCTCGACCATGGCATCCAGCATCACGTCCGCCGCGCCGGAGGGCGTGAACAGCTGACGCAAATGCGTGCAGATGTAATCGTGGACCACTGCCGCATCGCGGTAGTCATCATCACTCGGGAACAGCGCCGCCAGCGCGCGCGGCACCGACGCCAGATCCGTGCGATACCCTGCCGGCACCGTCACAGCAGCGCAGGACAAACCGGAGCGGGCGCGCGGGTGCGGCAATTCATAAAACAGCGGCTCAATCAGCACGTAGCGCTTTTCGCCAACGCCACGGCCGCGCACCGACTCAATGCGGAGGGGCGTCAGAAACGGCATGATCAGCGCACTCAATCACCACAGCATTCGGCGTCACCGCCGCCGCCACCTCAGCGCGCGCCACCTCGCGCGCGGCCGGAGCCATCCCGCAATAGGCAGTCACCGCCTTGGCCGCCATATCGACAACCGGCGCAGCGGCTTCCACCTCCTGCACGCTCGGCGCCACCTGTTTGCCCAGCTCATTGCCCAGCAGCACACCCGACAGCGAGTCCGTTGCGCAATTCACGCGAATCGCATTCGGGCGCAACGCCTCAGCCACCACCGCACGATTCACCATGCGCACTGCGGTCGGCACCTCGCAATAGCCTGACACCACCGCGCGGGCAGAATTGACCAGCGGCGTCGAACAGGCCGTAGCCGACAGGGCCATAGCCACGCACAGGGCAGCGCGGGTGAGCTTGAAATGCATCGGATACATAAACACTCCAGTGCGTCAGCGGCGACGCGGTTGATACTCAATGTGAATGTGAGTGCTCTCCAGCAGGACATCCCAATCGATGTTCAGCCGGCGTTTGATTTCCTGCACAACAGCGGCAGGGTCTTTCAGTCCGTGGGTGCGCAAATCCACCGCACAGCCGGCGTAATGCAGAGATGTATCGCCGTGCGTGCCATCATTCAGGCTGGTGATCACCGTTTGGACACCGTGCTCAGCCAGCACACCATCTGCCACCACCACAGCCAGCAGCAATTGCGGCGACAGGCTGCGCGCCTGCACCGAGTTATCCTTGATTGCGATGCTCACGCTGCTCATCCTCGTCATTCGGTACGCCCAGCCGGGCCGTCAACACGCGCCGGGCAATGCGCGCTGCCATGTCAAAGCCGAGCACGCCAAACACACCCGACACCGGACCGATCCAGTTCGGCCCCAACTCCAGCGCCACACACAGCTGCGCGCCGAGCCAGCCTGCAAAACCCGCCGGCAGCGTATGCACCGCCAACATGCCCATCGAAAACTTGCCCGACTTCTGCACGCTGGCCAGATACAGCGACATGCCGCCCCAGGAACCGATGACCGTCGAATACAGATCGGTCCAGAAATTCGGCGTGTTGTGATCAGGCATTCAGGTGCAGCTCCAGGCGCAAGAAATAAAAAAAGGCCAGCAGTTACCTGCCGGCCTTTCGCTGGTCTGCACCGCCCGTCCGGAGAAACGCGCAGTGCTGCACCATGGGTGGGAAAAATACGTGAAACCGCCGCAAGAGCGCCAGAGTCGCGCGCAATCAAACCGGTTAACGGGTTAACCCGACACGCAGAAAAAAGCCCGGTCAGTGCCGGGCCATTTGTGTGCAGCTACTCCATCGCCTTTCATTTGGCTGCCGATTCACCCTCAAGGGCCTTCCGGCGCCAGTAATACAGACTTGCCCGCGTTGCCGCCAGTTCATTGCGCAAACGCGCCACCTCCAACTCTTCACCAGCTCCGTTCGTGGCATGGTTAATGTCGTAGAACGATCCACCATGCAAATTACTCCGTCCTTCCGGCCACGAGATTGTCACGCCTGCCAGCGCACCCACCTCCAATTCAAAGCCTTTTGGCACGATGCATCGACTTGCCTTCACTCCCGCTAAAGCCTCCAGCGCTCCCCCGTCGTAGCGCGCAACGGCACTCACAAGCGCCATGCCATCCTTGGCGCTGTCAAGGTGAATGAAGGGCTTTGCGTTGATTGTATTTTGGAACTCGTAATTCAAATCGATCACCGTATCGATCAGCCGTTTCACAGTGACACTCCTTTCGCCATCGCGTCCGACAACATCTATCGTGGTGCAAACCCGGCGTCAGCCAATTCCTTCTGCGCTCGCTCAATCGCCTCACGCATCAGATAGGCCTCGTCATCATCCTGGGCGTTCCCGCGTATCTCCTGCCACCCCACCCGCTTGAGCCACATAGCCAGTAACCAAGCCTGCGTGTCGCTCTCAAACTCCATTGTCACCCGCACCGGTTTACTCACAGCTCAATCCTCCGCAGCGCCTCAGCCAACACCTCACCATCCCCGAAGCGCGGACCAATCCCCCACGCCTCCCGCAGTCGCGCCAGCTTGTCCTGCTCTGCTGGTGACAGCCACGCGCGCACCTCGCGCTTACCGGCATCCAGCATCCGCCGACGATGCGCGGCAACCTTTGCGGCACCGTCCATCAGATGATCGCCTGCAGGCCTGAGCCAACCCGCGCCATCGTGATGCTGGGCACGTCGCCGGCGGCTGCGCGATTCAGCACCGTGATGGCATCGCCGAACGACCGATTGCCCAGCCAGTCGGAAAGCAGATCCTCGTCAGCCTCTTCGCCGGCATAACCAAGCCCAGCAGCCAGTTGCTCCCGCCACAACGCCATCGCCAGCGCCCGGCCTGCATCCGTCAGCTGCGCATCTACGATGTCGTCCACGCTCACCACTTCAACACCCGCGCCGACACCGCCCAAATCAAACAGGTCAGCCGCCCACGCCTCAAAAGCCTGAGCGTCATACAACCCTGCAGGAATGCTGTAACCATGTCGGTGCAAATCCGAGTCCACCACGTGCACCACAATGTGGCCGGGCTCTTGACGCACCCACACGCTATGCTTGTAGTTGTCCTTGCGTTCCGTCCCGGTGGAATACAGCGCGAAATCAGTCATGGTCCTGCTCCCTGTGCAATTGGTTGGTTCACCCTACCCGGCCCCGGGCGCACCCACTGCGCCCGACCACCGTTAGCCGTAACGTTACGCCTAACAGCAACGCCTTGTCAACGCCTTTTGCGTATGTAACACCTGTTACACCTGTTACACGCCAACCGCCGACGCCAACAACGCATTAACGCTGAAAATCCCGAGCAAAACCGCAAAACCACGCATGTAACAGGCAGGTAAATCCGGTGTTACACACGGCACAGATCACGCAACTTTCCCCCACTGATCGCAATCACCGGCCTGCAGACCGCATCACCTCGTGCAAATCGGTCAACAAATCACCAACAATCCGTTCAGTCGGGTCAGTCACCGCACATGGATCAGCTAACCGGTCGGCGTAGCGGAGCAGAACCCGGCCAATTGCTGCCTGTACAGTCGGGTCATTGCAGTCAGCACGGAACGCCTCCTGCAGGTCGGCGCGTATCTGGATGCCTGCCTGACGCCGCTCAGCCCTGCAGGTCAGCGACTTGTCCTGGTGGATGTTGTGCGGCCGGCGTCCCCAAAACTCGTAGCCCGGCGGCTTGCTGCCTTTGCGGGTCCGGCTCATCAGTGCAGCCTCTTGCGCGCCCAGGCATCCACCTCGGCCACCGCTTCATGCACCCTGGAAAGCGCAGCCTCGTAATGCGCGCGCAGCCGCGGCCAGCTGCGCCGGTGTGCTTGCAGGTTTGCTTGCCGGGCGCGCTGCGACATCTGCACCCGTCCGGCCCCCTCGCAGCGACGGCACGCCACCGGCACGCGCTTGCCCACCTCGCCACGCCCCTGACACTGCGAGCAAATCCCCTTCCAGCAAAACTCAAACAACACAGCCTCAGCCAGCACCGACGCCGGCAACTCATCCGGCAAATCTGCCGCCTCCAGCGTCTTGGTCAGCAACGCCAGCGCTGCACGCGTATCGGCGTTGTCCCCCACATACTTGGCGCGCACACACAGATACCCCAGCTGCAGCAACGCAGGCGAATCCCCGCCCGCAAAGCTGCCGGCAATGTCCTGCCAGGTCAGCGCCGCACCGCTACCCTTCGACGACCGGATCAGCACGCCCGCCGACGACCGCACCACCAACCGTCCCACCAGTTCACCCGCATCCATCCCGCCACCCCGCTCAGTGCTTCGTGAGTCGCCCAACCGTTGCGGCCATAGGCGTCGCCCAAGCCTCAAACAGCGTGCGCATGTAACCCGTCACCATCTGCTCCGCCAGATACCGTGCCCGTTCCGGCGTCGCCGGCACCCCCGGAGCCGTCAGCGACTGCAGCACAAACAGACCATTGGCTGCCGTCTGGACAATCGTCTGCTCCATGCCGAACGGCTCCAGCGACAGGCGAAACCCGCCCTCCACCAGACGCGTCGTCAACTCATCAACCAGCAGATCGCGCGTCGCCGTGGACATCACTCCTTCCTCCGGACTGAACAGCCCGGCAACAATCGCCACGCGCGCCACGCCCGCGCCATTGATCCGGGACGCATCGTCCGGATACGCCGACACCAGCCCGGTCCAGAGGCTCGGCCGCACTTCCAGCACATCACTCAACGCAACACCCCCATCTGCAACAAACGTAACCACGTGCGGCACATGCCGCGGAAAAACGCCGCCTCCACCGCCGCCACATCCAGCCCGTATTTCAGCGGCTGGTCATAGGCCGCATGGCAGGCGTGACAGGCAAACGCGCCAAAACAGTCATGCGCCTTCACGGCTGCCCCCTTGCCGTGCTCGGCAAGATTCGAGTGCGCAAACACCGTCGTTTGCGCGTCGCTGCAACAAACGCCCGGCAGCCGCACCAGACAGGCCTGACCACGCGCCGCCTGCAAAATGCCCTTGTTTCGGTAATGGTTTTCACGCATCCGCGTCATCATTGAACGCCCTTGATCGCTCACGATTCGCCATAGACGCCAGCGCAGTGGCCGCGTTGAACAGGACGGCCGTCGCCCGCTCTACACTGATCGGCCCGCCGGAAAAAAGCTCGAAACCCGGCACACCATCTGCGTCTACAAACGTCACCACCGACACCACGCACACCGAAGAAATTCGCGCGCTTTCAATCACGCCGGCCACCGTTTCGCGCAGCGCATCGATTTGCTCTAACGGATCAGTGCACGGCAGCAGCTGCACCGTTGCCTTATCGCTCATGACAACGCTCCAGCCATTCGTCCAGCTCCCGTTCGGTTTGCGGCAAATGCAAGCCGAGCGTATTCACCGCAAACATATGCACCGACTCCATGAACGCCGCCATTTCCGGCACCGACAACTCTGCAAGCGACGGCCACACCCTGCTCGACACACCAAAAGCCGTGTGCTCCACCGACTCCAGATACTGCTGCTTCATGATCAGCTTGATCGCCGCCGCCGCATCACCGGTGGCATCGGCCATCAAATCAAACCACTTATGGATCAGGCGCATCTGCTGGCGCGACGCACGACCAGTCAGCGGCCGGATCTCCACCTCCACCAGCACACCCGCACGCTTGCCCACATGGCGGATGATCCGGGCCACGCGCTCACGATCCTGTTCGCTCGACAAGACATACCGCGCAGGCCGGGTCATGGTTTCGTCCTCTTGCTGGCGCGCATCGCCTCCTGAATCGCGGCGATCTCCACATCGTCATACCCCATATCCGGCAACAGCAGCGCCGCGCCGTCCGCCCACGGCATCAGCATCGCCAGCGTGAAAACAATCTGCGCGCCATTCGTGCGGTTCAGTTTTTCGACGTGCTCGGGCAACAGCATGGATTCATCGCGCGGCCGGGTGCGGTATCGCTCCCCAAACTCATCGCGGAAGCGCTCAAAATCATCACTGCTCCGGAACCGCAGCCGCTGCCAGGCTGGCGGCTCGTTGGCCCTTGCGGTGGCCGATTGAGCATTGGCCGCCGACTGGCTGCGCTCACTTTCACGCTGTCGCGGTGTCAGGCAGTTCTTGTTCTTGCACCAGCCGTAGCCATCGCGCGACCAGCGCGAGATCACATGCGCAAAAAACGTCGCATCCCAGCCCGCCCGCTTGCAGTTCTTGGCGCGCTGACTGGACCAGTACGCCACGAACTCACCCAGCAACTCGTCGATAAATTCCGGGTGAATCAGTTTCTTCTCCACCAGCTGATTGCGCGTCGTTTGCGACGGCTGCCAGTCGGCAGGGCAATGGTGCAGTTCAGCTTTCGGCGGATCGCGCGTGCTGTTGTTGTTGCTACTGGAGAGATCTACTCCAGTGATCCTTGGAGAGTTAGTGTGATCGTCCGTCACCACGTTGCGGGTGTCAGGATCACAAGCTTCCGACCCTGAATCACCAGCTCCATAAGGTGGTGACGCAGCATCACAACCTCCATCAGGCCAGGAAACGCGGTACGCATGCCGTCGCCAGCCTTGGCCGCCCCAGTGCATTTTCTGCAGCCGGAACCAGCCCGCCTCAACCAGTTTTGACACCGTGCGCGAAACGGTTTCGCGCGCCATGGAACAGTTCTGAGCCAGCGTTTCGTGCGAGGGAAACGCGCCCTCGCCGTGCTCGTTCATGTAGGTACTGAGCGCGAGCGCCACCAGTTTCTGTGTCGAAGTGAGATCGGAGGCCAGAATGGCTTGCCGCCACGAGAAGAACGCGGCCCAGTTAGGTGCTTTCCCCTTGCTCATGGGGTGGTGCCGGAAAATGTCAGAAATGAGACACGCGGCGCGCGGCATCGGCCCGCACCGGCGCCAGCGTTCTGGCGCGTCATGACTGTGAACGGCGGCAAAAACCGCAAAGAAAACAAGAATTTGGGGCGCCTGTTCGCTTGACGCGATAAGGTGGCGCTTACTACGCTTGAGGGCATCGCTGAGTGCTCGTGCGTGCGGGTTTTCGCTCCCAGCCATACTCCGATCATGGCTGGCAGGCGTGGAAACCGGGCGCTCCGTGCCGGCTCAGCGCGCTACGTTGTCCGCAAAGTGGCAACCTGTCAACATTGGGACATACCCGGAGACACCCAATGACCCACCCGCTGCCCCTGTACAACAGCGAGGCCTGCGTCGCACGCATGCAGGAAATGTGCGCCGCCGCTGGCCTCACCACACAACAGAAAATCGCCGAAGCGGCCGGTCATAGCCGGTCCGGCATCGCCAACTGGTTCAGCCGCATGCCCGTTGCCTTGCCGGCCGAGCCCTTGCTGAGGCTATGCCACCATTGCGGCTGGCGCCCGGAATACATCATGTTCGGCACCGGGCCGCGCACCGACGCCACCGCCGGTCTGCAGCGTGATGTCCTGCAGGCATCACTGCGCGTGGTGCTGGGATTCATGCGCAAAGCACCGGCCCGCTTCAAAGACGCCACCGACGAAGAGATCGCCGATCTGGTCCTGCAGTTCTACGACGAACAGGCTGCGACCAACGCCGCCATCCTCGACCGCATGGAGCCAGCAGGCCCCGCCCGCACCGCCTTGAACGGTTGACAGTGTTGGGACATTTTCTGTCCCATTGTTGACACACCAAACGACCAGCGCGCATGCTTCTGACTCTGATACCGGAGTCAGTCCATGCGCGCGCGCCGTCCCTTCCCGCTTCGTGAAGCCGTAACGTCCACCGCCGGCGGGGCCTTCCTTGCCCTGCTGCTGCTCCTGGCCCTTGCTGCCAGCGCATGACCACCGAGCGCCTGCACGAGCAGCACATCAGCCTGCTCTACCAGCAACAGGCGCGCATCGAACAGCGCGCCCGTCAGCTGCTGCGCGATACCGACGCCATGACCCCGGCCCTGCACTGCTTTGGCCGCTGCCACCTGCCAGCCGCCCACCTGCACGCCCTTTCCGTCACCCC
>JAYSEY010000021.1:0-67871 GCA_041913605.1 Permianibacter sp. | reverse complement strand
TCTTTCTTTGCACGAGCAAAGAAAGAAGGTCGCCCGCCGGTGCGAATACCGGCAATCCCAAATCACGAGATCCGATTAATCAATCTGCCAGAAGTAGTTGCGGCGCAAATCGTACCTACAGAACTACGAAGGCCAGATCGGAGATCCTGTGACAAGCAACAACCAACGTCGAAGCAGCGAAATTCGCTAGAAAATCGGGGCCCCTTCCGCGCCAGCCGGCGATTCGGTGCCAGCGGCCGGGTGCGCCGGCAGGGACAGCCGGCGCAGCGTTGATAAGGCAGGACGCCGCATCAACGCGTGCCCGAAGCCGATGGCGTCGAAGCGACGGGCAGATCTGCCCGAAGCAACAGAACAATTCTGGCGCGGCTGGGGCGTGTTTCTTTGCCTTCTTTCTTTGCACGAGCAAAGAAAGAAGGTCGCCCGCGGGTGCGAATACCGGCAAACCCGAATCACGAGATCCGGTGGATCAATCTTGCGGAAGCAATAATATCGGGCTTCGTTCTTCAGCCCACCTGCCGCGCTCCATTTTCATACGCCGATCCTCACTTAAGAAAAATGCGGCACAGCAAGACTCACGCCAAAACACTTACCGCTGTCGCACTACAACCCTGACATACAATGTTTGTACTTCCCAAGAATACTATTAGCCCGCCGAATGAACTCAACCTCCTCCGGGGTCTTATCCTTCTTCCCTACCAACGCTTCGGAGAACGTAAAGAGCAAATTTCCCTGGTAGTCAATCTCCTTGTAATCACAGGAGTAGATGTCGCGATCTTCAATGATGTACGCGATGGCCTTTTTTTCGCCTGAATTGATAAACCTGTAGGTAAGACTGCTCGTGAAGTTGTGCAGCTCAATCGCACTCTCGGAGTAGAAATTGGAAACGTCGAACGAAACCCCAGTACCGGTCGCTTCTTTCTGAATTCTTCTGAGCGCTCCCGCATAAGGAAGCGATGAAGGTATCTCGACCTTGGAGATATCCCCTACAGAGACGACCTGCCTGGGCGAAGGGGACTGTTCCTTCTTCGGAAACCGGAGTTTTTTAAGCCAGGAAAACATTTTGCAGCATCCAAAATGCCAAGTAACAAACATCAACACCCGTCGAGCGGCGGAGCCACGAGCGCTGTAAAGGAGCGCTGATTCTTCAACCAAATCATGACCTTCGCAAGACCTTTTACCGAGCGCAGGAGCCGGAGACAGCTTGGAAACCTGCCACACACTTTGAATCTGCAAAATCAAACATACCCTTGGGTGCAAAATGTAAGGCCTTTCGTAGCGCCTTTCGTAGCGCCTTTCGGACCTCTAGTTATGACTGGATCGGAAGACGGGGGATTTCCATTCCGGCGTCAGCTTGAACATATAGTTAGGCCTTTCTACGGTGCAAGTGCTCGATTGATGAACTGTGCCATTTTCTTCTGACTCAATTGCGCGTTTTGATGAAAGACCGAAACGAACTCAGCAACTGACGACACTGCCCAGCGGCAGCAACCAGCACTCATGCTCTTCATTGTTCCGAAATCTGAGCCGCTGTCAACAAATGGACTAGTTTCGTACCTGCCGGAGAGCTTGCTTTCCAACTCCACATACCTTCGCCTCGTTTCATCCCAGTTTGGCTTAAAATGAACTAGAGAGTTCCTCAAATCAACCAACGCACTAGCATTCTCGAAGCTCGGCAGTGCCTCAGACATCGGCGACTTACCCAGCATCTCCAGCGCTCTCTGGTATTTTACGAGAATTGGCTTTCTCTCCAACCCGTTTTTACTCCAAAACTCCTTCTCAAAATCTCCGAATAGTTCTCGGAGTCCCCCACCCGGAGCTATGAACAACTCGTTGATAAGAGCTTCTAGTGCACCGACGGCGGACATGACACAACCGCTTCCATACGTTCGAAGGTCCTCGAAGAACTCACCAAACTCCTTCCCAATATTTTCCGCTTCGACACGTGCGGCATGGTCGCGAAATGTCTTTGCTGCCCTCAGGTGTTGATACGCAAAGGCTGGTACAAGACGCCCCGTTGCTTCAACCTTCATCGACTCATGAACTCCACTAAAGGCCTAACGCTGCCGCTTGAGCGAGTAGTTAGCAGTCATTTCAGAACACAAGCACACGACGTGTTTGTGGAGTACTGCTTCGCAGCGTCATTGTGATAAGAAGCGAGCCATACATACTTCTCTCGCACCGTCCCCGAACTTGCCTCGTACGCTTTGGCAATCTGGCTTGCGTGCTCAATTAGCCACGCATCAACGTTCTGACGATAGCCGTCATTGCGCATTACATCTTTTTGCTCGGGCGTCGCGGATCTGTATGCACCAACCTGTTCCTTGCCAGTCCTCCAGTCCCGGAAACGTGCGGGGTCAGGCCTTACACTTTGCACGGAAACGTGCGGGGTCAGGCCTTACACTTTGCATAGGCGACACCGAACAGCCCCTCGCTCTTCAAATGCAATGTCCGCGCTGATCTTCAGCAACAGACATCATTCCCTAACGCGCGCCAACAACTCACGCCGCCCGATGATCCTGCGGCAATTGCGCCGCATGCGCGCGTTGCCGGGCTTGCTGGATCATTTGCAGGCTGCGTTGCGGATCGAGTGCACCGCTGGCGACGCGGGCGAAGGCCGGGACGCTGGCCATTGCCGGCACGTCGCGCACGCGCTGGGTGCCGATGACGGCGTGCAGTTGGGCGAGGATCACCAGATCGCAGTAGTCGGCCAGCGGGCCGCCTTCGCGTTGCCATTCGTTGGCTGAGCTGGCGGCCAGCAGGTAGTCGCTGTTCAGTCCGTAGGCGCGCAGTACGGTCGCACTCAGGCTGGCGCGCAGGTTTTCGCGGCAGCGCTGGAAGCGCGCTTCGTCCATGTAAATTTCCGGCCAGTTTTCCGCGTAGGCCAGCGCGATCAGTTCACCGACTTCGTGCAACAGACCGACAAGATAGGCACGCGCCACAGTCAGCGGCGGGCTCAGCTCGGCAAGCTGGGCGCAGAGCCAGGCCACTTCCCGCGAACGCAGCACAGCGTTCTGGATGGCCGGTGCCATCGGCGACAGCCGGTCCGGCACGTGCGCTTGCTGGATGAACAGTTGCAGCACGCGGCGGGCAGTGGTGACGCCCAGCCGCGCCACGGCTTCCTGACAGCTTTGTACGGCGGGGCCTTCGGCAAACACCGGATGGTTGGCGGCGCCAATCAGGCGCAGCGCCAGCGCCGGCTCAAGCATGGCCAGCTGGGCCAGTTGTTGCGGGGTGCTGGCCGGATCATTGAGCAGGCTGCGCGCCAGTGCGGCGCCCTGACGGGTGACCGGCAGGCGCACCTGCTGCTGCGGCAGGTCAACCAGCAGCGCGGCGTACAGGCGGTCATCGTCTTCACGCATGTCGAGGCCAAGCTCGTCGAGGTTGGCATTGGCAGCGGCGGCGTCCTGCAGGTTGCCGATGATGGAATGCGGCACGGCAAACAGGCGCGCGGTGGTGGCGCTGGTGATGCGGAACTGGCGCGGTCGCAGATGGGCGACCGCACCCAGCGAATTGGCGGCGCCCGCCTCCATGTCACGCACCTGGCCATCACGTGCCAGCACCTGCAGGCGGCCTTCCAGCAGGAACAGTTCGTCACTGTCGGTTTCGCCGAAATCGGCGAGACGGAAGCCGGCCGGCACTTCAAAGGCGCGCAGGCGTCCGGCGAGCAGGATCAGCGCCAGCGGCGTCAGGCGCCGGAATGGCAGGAAGCGCGCCAACCAGGAGGGTTCGGGAGGACTGACCGGTTTCAACATGACTGCGTACGTCCATGTACATAAGGAATCGGAGCAATGCGTGAACTGTATCGACTCTGACGTGAATTTGTGAAGTGACGCACAGAATTATTCTCGTGCCGGCGGCGTTCTTTTTGACGCGCCGGCGTTCAGAAACCGTGCTCGCGACGCAAATGCTGTAAAAAAGCCTGACATCCGTTGGCGACAATGTCGTACACGCGACCGAAGCCGTTGATCGGTCCGTAATAGGGATCGGGCACATCCTGCAGCGCCGGATCGGCGACAAAATCCAGCAGCCTGACGATGCGTACTGAAGTGGTTTCGCCCTCGCCCTGCTTGTCGCGCAGTTCCAGCAAGTCTTCGTAGTGGCCGGTATCCATCGCCACCAGATAATGAAAACGCTGCAGATCTTCACTGCGCACTTGCCGCGCGCGCTGGCGCGACAAATCAAGGCCGCGATCACGCGCCGCTTTCTGCGTGCGCGGGTCCGGTGCCTGACCGACGTGATGACGGCTGGTGCCCGCTGAATCGATCAGGAAACGCTCCTGCAATTCGGCTTCACGCACCAGCGCTTCAAACACACCCTGCGCCGTCGGCGAGCGACAAATATTGCCGGTGCAAACGAACAGCACCGCGATACGTTCATTACTCATTGCCCAGTACCCGAACCAGATTCACCTGAACCAGAATCGCCCAGCAACGCGCGCAGACGCTGCAAATCTTCCGGCGTATCAACACCGGCCGGCGGCACCACAACTGCCGGTTCGACGTGGATTGGCGCGCCGTTCCAGAGTGCGCGCAATTGTTCCAGCGATTCAATCTGCTCGATGGGCGCCGGTGGCCAACTGACAAATTGTTTCAGGAACGAAACCCGGTAAGCGTAAATGCCGATGTGTCGTTGCCACGGCGACAAGTCAGCAGGCAGTTGCGGAAACACGCCGCGCGCAAACGGAATGCTGGCGCGGCTGAAATACAGCGCGCGACCAAACTGATCCGCCACCAGTTTCACCACGCTGGGCTCGAACATTTGTTCTGCTTCCAGCGGCGCGGACAGCGTCGCCATGCCGAAGTCGGCGCGCGCTGCCAAATTGGCCGCGACTTGATCGATCACCTGCGGCGGGATCAGCGGCTCGTCCCCCTGGACGTTGACCACCACGGTGTCATCACTGAGGCCGAGCAGCATCGCCGCTTCATTCAGGCGATCACTGCCGGAAGGATGATCGGCGCGCGTCATCACCACATCGCCGCCAAATTCGCGCACCGCCGTTTCGATGCGCGCATCGTCGGTGGCGATCACCACGCGCGCGGCGCCGGACTGCAGGGCGCGACGGTAAACGTGCTCGATCATCGGTTTGCCGGCGATCAACGCCAGCGGTTTGGCCGGCAAACGCGTCGAGGCGTAACGGGCCGGAATGATCACCACATAGGACATGCTTGCGATCCTGAAAAGTGCGAAAAGCGGTTGTACGGTGCCAGCACAAGGCGGGCATGACGATCAAAGTGTTTCCTGAGTCACGTCGATCCACATCTGATCGGCGGCCCCCTCTTCCGGCGCTGCGCGCCACCTTCTCCCGCAAGGGGAGAAGGATGATACGGACGCTCCGAACAAGTCCCCTGAAGCCGTTCGATTTAATACGTCGGCAGACTCAGGACGAACGGAGTTCTTGATCTGTGCTGCCTGACATCGCCCCCTGCACAGATGCCCACTGCACAGATGCCCGCAGATCAGGCGTCTGCCGGCGGCAAGGCGCGGGCTTCGTTTTCCAGCAACACCGGTATGCCGTCGCGCACCGGATAGGCCAGTTTGTCGAAGCGGCAGATCAATTCCTGCTTGCTCTTGTCGTATTCGAGTTTTCCCTTGCACAAGGGACAGGCAAGAATTTCCAGCAGGGCTTTGTCCATGTTCACTCCTTGCGGACGCCACGCAGGCGCTCCGCCAGCAATTGAAAAAATTCGTCCGGCAGTTGCGCCGTAACCGGCAGCCACCAGATGTTGTCGGCCAGCGTGTCGCTGATCGACATGCGGCATTTCACGGCATCTTTCTCGGTCATCAGGATCGGCGCATCGCGCCAGGGCAAATCCGCCGCCGAAAACGCATGATGATCGGCAAAGGGATGCGCGATCACTTCCAGACCCGCCTGACGCAGCGCCTGAAAAAATCGCTCCGGGTTGCCGATGCCAGCCACCGCATGCACCCGCTGACCACGCCAGTCAGCAAGCGCTGCCCTGCCCTCGCCGTGCAAGGCGTGCAGCGTTTCCAAGCGCAGATGCATGGCGTGTTCGGCAATGCCGGGCAATGCCGCGCCATTGCCAACGCGCAAATCAATCTCGCGAAGGCGCGACGGCGGTTCACGCAGCGGACCGGCCGGCAGCAGCCAACCATTACCGAGTTGACGCACGGCATCGACAACGTGGATCTCGATGTCGCGGCGCAAGCGATAGTGTTGCAGGCCATCATCACTGACGATGATGTTGCAGCCGGCGGCGCGTGCCGCACGCGCCGCGCGCACCCGATCCGGATCGATGAACACCGGCACGCCACTGCGCTGCGCCAGCAACAACGGTTCGTCGCCACACTGCGTCGCGTCGTCTGTTGTCCGCACGCGATGCGGAAAATCCGTCACGGTGGCTTTATAACCACGGCTGATGATGCCGGGCTGCCAGCCCTGTGCACGCAAATATTCCGTGACCGCCAGCACCAGTGGCGTTTTGCCGGCGCCGCCGACCGTGATGTTGCCAACCACAATCACCGGCGCATCAATGCGCTCGCTACGTTTCAGCCCACGGCGGTACAGCGCCCGTCGCAACTGCACCAGCACCTGCATCAACACCTGCAGCGGCCAGAGCAACCACAGTGCGCGACGCGGTGCGTACCAGGCGCGTTCCAGTGCCGAAGCCATCGTCAGTGCCGTCCGGCCCGGTCATTCATTGTCGTCAAACTGCCGCGCATGCAGACGGGCATATTCACCGCCGCGCGCCAGCAATTCGCTGTGCGTGCCGCGCTCCAGCACCTGGCCGGCATCGAGTACGGCGATCTCGTCGGCACGTTCGATGGTGGACAGGCGGTGAGCGATCACCAGCGTCGTGCGATCGCGCATCAGCGCCTCCAGCGCACGCTGGATCAAACGTTCCGATTCGTTATCAAGCGCCGAGGTGGCCTCATCGAGGATCAGTACCGGTGCGTTTTTCAGCACTGCGCGGGCAATTGCCAGACGCTGGCGCTGACCGCCGGAAAGCGCCAGTCCGTTTTCACCGACCGGTGTATCCAGTCCCTGCGGCATGGCGCTGATGAAATCCCAGGCCTGGGCAATTTTCGCCGCCGCAATGATTTGCTCGTCGCTGGCGCCGGCCATGTCGCCATAGGCAATGTTGGCGCGCACGCTGTCGTTGAACAGTGTGACGTGCTGTGACACCACCGCGAACTGGCGCCGGAAATCGGCCAGCCGGTAATCCTGGATTGGCTGACCATCAAGCCGGATCACGCCGCCACCGGTGCGATAAAACCGCAACAGCAAATTGGTCAGTGTGGTTTTGCCGCTGCCGGAGCGGCCGACAACGGCCAGCGTTTTGCCGGCAGGAATGCTCAGCGACACGCCGTTCAGCACCGCGGGTTTGTCGGCGCCAAACGCAAACTGCACATTGTCGAATTGCAGATCGCCGCTGGCACGCGTCAGCGTTCGCGTGCCGGTGTCGTGCTCGGTGTCGAGATCGAGAATTTCGAAAATGCTCTGCGCGGCGGCGATACCCTGCTGCCATTGCGCGGTCAGCGTTGACAGCGTGCGCAGCGGTTTGGTCAGCGCCAGCATGGCGGTAACGGCGGCAACAAATTCACCGGCGGTCAGTTCGTTGCGCACCATCAGCCCGGCCGACATCACCAGCACACCGGCCAGCGCCAGACCGGCAATCATGTGCACCAGACCGACACTGAGCGATTTGGTGACAATCATCTTCATTTGCTGGCGACGGCTCTGCTCGGCCGCGCGGTCAAATGCCAGGCTCTCCTGTGCTTCACCGCCAAAGGTCTTGATGGTGCGATAGCCCTGCACCGCTTCGGTGGACACCTGGGTGATCACGCCCATCGAGTCCTGCAGGCTGCGGGAAATGCGCCGGAAGCGTTTTGATGCCGAACGCAGCACCCAGGCGATCAGCGGCCCGCCGATGAAAAACAGCGCGCCAAGTTTCCAGCTGATCTCGATGACGATGTAGGTGCAGAACACCACCATCGCGGTTTCGCGGACAAAATCTTTCAGCGATTCGGCCACCGAATGCGACACGCGCTCGGTGTTGTAGGTAATGGCCGAGACCATTTCGCCGGGACTGTGCTGATCAAAATAGGCAGCAGGCAGACGCAGATATTTGTCGAAGATCTGTTGGCGCAGATCCTGAACAACTCCGCGACCGACCAGGCCCATCGCATACTCGGAGACAAAACCCGAGCTGGTGCGCAGGAGCACAAACAACAGCACCCAGTACGGCACATTGCCGAGAAAATCTTCGTCCTTGGCGACGAAACCCTTGTCGACAAAGGGCTCCAGCGATTTCGCCAGCGAGGCATCGACAAAAGAAAAAAACGCGTTGGCGAGCACGCCCAGCACCAGCACCGGCCAGTACGGACGCAGATAGGACAGCAGGCGTTTGTAGGTCTGCCAGCTGCCGGGCGTTTGCAGTGACGGCATGCTTATTCTTCCGCCGACTTCTGTGCGGCCATGGTCAGCTTGTGAAAGCCGAGCTGCCCGGCCACATCCATCGCCGTGGCCACGGCCTGGTACGGCGCTTTGCCATCGGCGCTGATCACCAGCGGCGTTTCGGTGTTGCCGGCCGACACTTTCTCCAGCGCCAGACGCAGGGTTTGCGCCTGATTGTTCACCAGCGGCTGCGCGTTGAGGTAGTACTGGCCGTTGACGTCAATGCCGATGTCGATCACATCGATCACTTGCGACTGTTCCGGCTGGCCCTGCGCTTTCGGCAGATTGACGGCGATTTGCGTGCTGCGATCAAAACGGGACGACAGCATGAAGAAAATGATCAGCGTCAGGATGACGTCGATCAGCGGCGTCAGGTTGACGTTCATGTCATCGCGGTTACGGCGACGCAGATCCAGCAACATGATCACTCGGCCTTGTGTGCGTCAGCGGCATGCGAACTGGCAAACAGCGCATCGACCATTTTGCCGGCCTCGACTTCCATGACGCAGACCAGTTCGTCGATCCGCCGTTGCAGCAGGCGATAGACAAACGTGGTTGGCACGGCAATGAGAATGCCGGTGGCGGTGGTGATCAGCGCCTGGGCGATACCGCTGGCCAGCGCTTCCGGGCTGCCCATGCCGTTCTGGCCGGCTGCCGAAAACATGTCGATCATGCCGATCACGGTGCCGAGCAGACCGAGCAGCGGCGAGACCATGGCGATGGTGCCAAGCGTGGCCATGAAGCGTTCCATTTCCACGATCACGCGCCGGCCGGTATCGGTAATGGCGTCCTTGACCGCTTCACGACCCTGCGGGTGCGCGGTGTAACCGGCCACCAGCAATTCGCCAAGCGGCGAATGGGCGCGCAGATCGCGCATGCGTTCGCGGGTCATCTCGCCTTTGCGGATCCAGGCCCAGGCCTGGGCGACCAGATGTTTGGGCGCGACGCGCGACGCGCGCAGCACCCAGAAGCGCTCGATGCTGATTGCCAAACCGACAATCGAACAGGCCAGCAAGGGATACATGACCCAGCCGCCAGCAATGAACAACTGAAGCACGCAGACTCCTGATTCGTCTGGAAAAAAGCGGCGCCACTCTAGCACAGCCCTCCGCTTCGGCGCGCCGGCTGCGCGCAGCCGCTTGGCCATCCGGTGCTGAGCGGAAATTCGCCAATTCGGCGTCATGGACCCGCGCGCAAGGGCTTCATCGGTGAGCAGTTCGGCGAGCCGGCGCCACGCCGCGTGCACCGGGAAAATCAGTCCGGAAGCTCAGCTGTGAAAAGTCAGTCGTGAGAAGCACGCCGCGAAAAGCACGCATCAGTCTTTCAGCAGCCACGCTGCGCTTCTGCGGCATCAACGGGAATCGCAGTCCGCCGCGGCCGCTCGCCAGATCTGCGGCGTGCAGCGCGCCGATTGCCGCGCAAGCAGGCGGCCATCGGCGGCAAAGTGCAGGCGCAGCGCGCCCTGTTCGGCGGTGTTGTAGGCGGCTATCCGGCGTTCGGCGAGCCGTTGCAGGACATCGGGATGCGGATGACCGTGACGGTTCCGGTAGCCGGCGCTGATCAGCGCCGTGTGCGGCGCGACAGCATCGAGAAACGCCGCTGTGGACGAATGCCGGCTGCCGTGGTGCGCCAGCAACAGCCAGTCGGCGCGCAGCTGCTCCGGCTGGCCGAGCAGCCAGGCCTCTTCGCGCCGGCCAATGTCGCCGGTCAGCAGGATGCGCGTCGCGCCCAGTTGCAGGCGGAGCACGCAGGACGCGGCATTACCGTTGGCGACGACATCGGCTGCTGGCGCCAGCACCGTCACCTCCAGCGCCGCCAGCACAAAGCGCTCGCCGGCGATACAGCGCCGGGCCTGCGGCAACACGCCCGACTCGCCGGCCAGCGTCAGCGCGGCGGGCCAGAGCGCCGCCAGCGCCGGCGCGCCACCGGCGTGATCACGGTCGTCGTGACTGAGCACGAACATGGCCGGTCGGCGCGAAGCTTCGGCGGCGAGCTGCGGGATGATGATGCGGGTCGCGCTGTCGAACTCCGGCGAGGCCGGCCCGGCGTCGTAGAGCAGCGGCCCGGCCGGTGTCTGCAAACTCAGCGCCGTGCCCTGTCCGACGTCGAACAGGGTCAGCACATAGCCGGGCGGTGCGCGGCCCAGCGCCGGCAGCACGGCGGCCGCGACCAGCAGCAGAGCCGGTCGCCGCCAGCGCGACGCCGGCCAGAGCAACAGCAGCACGCCGGCCGCCATCGCCAGCAAACCTGCCGTGTCGATGGCCGGCAGTTGCCAGCGCGCCGGCGGCCAGTCGGCCAGCGCCCGGATACCGGCCATGAACGGCGTCAGGCTGCAGTCGGCCAGAGTCAGCACGCCAGCCGCCAGCGGCTCGGACACGGGCAGCAGCAGACAGCCCAGCAGCGCCAGCGGCGTGCTGAGCAGACTGACCCAGGGCACGGCCGGCACATTGACCAGCGGCGACAGCCAGGCCCACTCACCGAACCAGAAACCGGTCAGCGGCAGCAGCGCCAGACTGAGGGCAAATTGCAGGCGCAGCGCTTCGCGGGCCGTGCGCAAGCCGGACTGGAACCGGGGCGCCCGGTCGCTCACCGGGTCCGGCACCCGGCCCCAGCCGACCAGAAAGATCAGCGCCACCGCGGCGCCGGACAGCCAGAAGCCCGGCTCCAGCACGGCGCAGGCGTCGGCCAGCAGCATCAGCCAGAGTACGCCGCAGAGTGCGCGCAGCGGCGCGACGCGCCAGTGCAGCAAGCGCGGAAGCAGCACCGCCGCCAGCATCAGGCCGGCGCGCACCGCCGGCAGGGCAAAGCCGGCGAGCGCGACATAGGCGAGCGCCGTCAGCAGCGCCAGCAAATCCCCGGCATGGGGCGCCGGCCAGCGCCGGCAGGCCACTGCCGACAAACGCCACAGCCGGCGTCCGAGCCAGGCGGCAATGCCGGCGACCAGCACAATATGCAGGCCGCTGACGGCCACCAGATGGGTGGTGCCGGTGAGCCGGAAGGCCTGCCAGTCGTCATTGCTGATGGCGTCATCGGCGGCAAACGCCAGCCCGGCGATCAGCTCGCCGTGGCGCAGCGACAGCCGCTGATCCAGCGCCATCAGCCGGTCGCGCAGGGCTTCGCGCCATACCTCGGGCGCCCACGGCGATGCCGTCGCCAGACGCTCCGCCGGCTGGCGCACCACGACGCTGGCCAGTCCGGCAACGTGATGGGCAAACAGCCAGCGCTCGTAATCAAAGCCGTGGAAATTCACCGAGCCGCGCGCCGGACGGAGGCGCAGCGCCATCCGCCAGTGCTCGCCGGCACGCACCTGCCAGCCGGCGTCCCAGCTGCTGACCCGCAGCAGACGCGGCCGCGCCAGCGGCTGCCCGTCCAGCCGCAGGATGCGCAACTCAAAGCGCTGGATCTGCTGGCCGCGTTCGCCCCGCTGCAATACCGGCAAACCGACCACCCTGCCCTCGACGATGCGCGGTTCATCGCCGGGGTTGGCCGGGCCTGGTGTCTGGCCGGATGGCCCGGGAAGTGAAGCCTGGGTCGAAGCCTGCCGAAACTGGCTTTGCCAAAACGGCGTGTCGAGATCGGCACGCAGCGTCTGCCAATGATCGAGCGCGACCGGCAGCAACAGCAGCGCCGGCGCGGCCCGGCACAGGGAGGCAAACAGGATGTGATTGATCTGCCGGGCAAGGCGATACCGGCGCGACCGGGAGGTATCTGCTGACGCCAGCGTCGGCGTCAGCCAGCGGCCGAGCAACACCGAGAGCAGGGACAGCGCCAGCAATCCGGCCGCAACCACCACGCAAGCGGGCCATGCGCCGGCGAGCGTCGGCTGCGCTGACGAATGGGCCAGAGCCTCAGCAGCCGCAGGCAGGGAGGCCGGTGCGGGTTTCTGAAACGCTTCCGGCCAAAATTCCGGCAGGGAGCCGGTCAACAATTCAGGCCAGCACACCGGCGCCAGCACGGCCAACAAGGCCAGCAACAAGGACCAAGGCGACATCCGTGTCGGCCCATTTTTCAGTCGGGACGCCGATGCTAGGCAAAGCACGGCCCCGGCGGAGCGGGCGCATCACGACGGCGCGTGTGCGAGATCAGCCCCAGCACTGGCGGCCGGCCGGTGTCTGCGCACACGCCGGCCAATTGTCAGCAGGCATTGCCGACAAGGCAGAAACAAGCCTGCTTTGCTAGCATGCCGCCCCGTCGTCCCTGCCCTGTCTGCCCCCGATGTCCGCAACGCCTTCACTGCCGCCCGAAGCCACGGAAACCCGCCGCAAAACCGCGACGGGCTGGCGTCGCTGGCTGCCGGAGCCGGAGCAACTGCGTCAGCAGGCCTGGCTGCGACCGTTCCGGCGCTGGCTGGACGACCCGGCGATCTGGCGGCTCAGCCGTCGCTCGGTGGCGCTGGCGGCGGCCATCGGCCTGTTCTGGTGCTACATGCCGATCCCGCTGCAAAGCATTCCGGCGGCGGCGCTGGCGATCTTCCTGCGCGTCAACCTGCCGGTGGCGGTGGCGATGTGCTGGATCTCCAATCCGCTGACCCTGCCGCCGATGATTTATGCCGCCTGGTACACCGGCCACTGGTTCGTTGACGTGCCGGTGGACTGGAGCGCGCTCGACTGGTCGCTGGCCAGCATCGGCAACCTGATCAACGCCATCGGCACGCCTTTTCTCATCGGCTCGCTGCTGAACGGCATCGCGCTGGCCCTGATGGGACATCTGCTGACCCACGGCCTGTGGCGCTGGCATGTCGGCCGGCGCTGGCAGGCGCGGCAAAAACGTCAGTCCTGATTTCTTCGCCGCCCGGTACTTGCTGGTCGTCACTCGCAGCGTTGACAGACCGGGCCGGTGAGCATTCAATCCGGGCATCGTCGCTGATGCGGCTGTCTTTCAGCGTGGTCGTCCTGATGATGTATTCGCTGGCCCGACGCCCCTCCCCCCTGCGCGCACCGCAGCGCCTGTTCGCGGCGCTGACGTCCCTGGCACTGCTCGCCTTGCTTGCCGGCACGCCGGCGGCCCACGCTGCGGACCGGTGCAAGTCGGGTTTGCGCGTGCACAGCAGCGAAGTGCTGGCCGGCAAAGCGGCCGACGCCGTCAACATCGATCACCTGATCCTGCGCGCCATCGTCAACGAAGCCGGCTGCCGGCTGCAGCCGATTGACACGCGCGGCACCAATGCCCATCGCCAGCAACTGTTGCGCGATGGTGCGCTCGAGATCATCACCGTCGCCAGTTACCGGCCCGAGCGTGACAGCTATGCCTGGTTCTCGCCGGCCTATCGCAACGAGCAGATCCGTTTGTTCATTCCCAGCTATCGCGCCGGCGAGATCCGCATTGACGATATCGATGCGCTGCGCGAATTGCCCTGGCGCATCATCGCCACGCAGAGCTACCACTTCGGCACAGCCTTTGAAGCCATCCGCGATGAATTGCGCACGCGCGGCAAGCTGGTGGAGATCGATGACACCCGCGCCGGCGTACGCATGCTGCTGTCCGGCGCGCTCCGCGGCGACGTGCTGATTGATGAAGTGTTGCTGGTGCGCAACCAGCTGGGCAGCAGCGACACGCGCGTCACCATGCTGCCGCTGATCGCCGCCGAAGATCCGGTCTACTTCATGTTCAGCAAACGCACAGTCAGCGATGCGCTGTACCGCGATCTGAATGCCGCGTTCGAGCGGCTGAATGCACGCGGCAGCATCCGCGAACTGCTGGCGCGCTACCAGCTCGAACATCTGGCGCTGGACAGCGCCGGCCTGCCCATCGAAGCGCAACAAGCCGAAGCACTGCTCAAGACCTCGGCAGCTCGCAATACACCACTGCCGGCGAAGCCGTCAGCGGCAACGCCCGACGCAGCGAAGCGCTGAGACGCGCAAACACTTCCATGCAAATTGTCGCGATCAACGGCTGTCGCGGCCGGCATTGAAGCGCCAATCAAACTGCCACCGCTTTGTTCACAGCGCCTGCAAATGACCATCCTGCAATTGCAAAACACGCTGCATGCGGTTGGCCAGCGAATGATCGTGCGTGACGATGACAAAGCTGGTGCCGTGGCGGGCGTTCAGTTCCAGCATCAGCTCATACACATGCGCGGCGGTACGCGCATCGAGATTGCCGGTCGGCTCATCGGCCAGCACGCAGGCCGGCTCGGTCACCAGTGCGCGCGCCAGCGCGATGCGCTGACGTTCACCGCCGGACAACTCACCCGGTTTGTGCTTCTCGCGTTTGGCGAGCCCGACATCGGCAATTGCCGTGGCCGCTTTTGCCCGTGCATCTGCCGTGGCCATGCCGCGGATCAGCAGGGGCATGGCGACGTTTTCCAGCGCCGTGAATTCCGGCAGCAAATGGTGAAACTGGTACACAAAACCGAGATGCCGGTTGCGCCACTGACCCTGCGCTTTCGCCGACAACTTGTGCATGTCCTGACCAGCAACCTGCACGCTGCCGGCACTCGGCGCATCCAGTCCGCCGAGCACATGCAGCAGCGTGCTCTTGCCCGAACCGGAAGCACCGACAATGGCGATACGCTCGCCACGCGCAACATCAAAATCGATGCCGGTGAGCACCTCAGTGCGCAGATCGCCTTCGGCGTAGGTCTTGCTGACACCACGCGCCGCGATCACGATTTGTTCGACATTACTCATAACGCAGCGCCTCCGCCGGACGAATGCGCGCGGCGCGCCAGGATGGATAAAGTGTCGCCAGCAGACACATGACAAACGCCGCCACGCCGACATTCAGCACATCATCAAACTGCAGTTGCGACGGCAGAAAGCCGACGAAATAGACATCGCCCGGCACCAGCGCGACACCGAACTGACGTTCAATCCAGGCAACGATGTCGGCAATGCTGAGACTGAGACTGATGCCCCCGGCCAGCCCCAGCGCAGTGCCGAACAAGCCGTTCACCAAACCCTGGGTCATGAACACCGCCATGATGTGGCCTGGACTGGCGCCCAGCGTGCGCAGGATTGCAATGTCCGCCTGCTTTTCCGTCACCACCATCACCAGCGTGGAAATGATGTTGAATGCGGCCACCGCGACGATGAACGCCAGCAGCACGAACATCATGGTCTTTTCCATTTTTACCGCGCGGAACAGCGGGCCGTAGGAACGCGTCCAGTCGGAGGTGTAGAGATCCAGCGGCAGCGACAGGCGGATCTCGTCCGCCACGCGCGGCGCATTCAGCACATCTTCAATGCGCAGCCGCAAACCTGAAACCGCCTGGTCGAGACGCATCAGCGCCTGCGCGTCACTCAGGTGCACGTAGGCGAGTTGCTCATCCATCTGCGCACGCACTTCAAACGTCCCGACCAGCGTGAAACGCTTTTGGCGCGGCACGAATCCGGCCGCCGTGACAGTGGAGGAATCGGGAATGATCAGCGTCACTTTGTCGCCGACCCGGACGCCGAGCCGATCTGCCATCACCTGACCCATGACAATGCCGAACTCACCGGCACGCAGATCAGAAAATTTGCCCTGCACAATGTGATCGCCAACGATCGACACCTGCGTTTCGGCATCCGGCAACACGCCCTGCACCAGTCCATAGGCGTTGTAACCGGCGTAGCGGAACATCGCCTGGGCGCTGACAAACGGCGCGCTGGCCACCAGCCCCGGATAGGTTTTCACGCTCTCGGCCACCTGCTGCCAGTCGGCGAGACTGCCGCGGGTATCGGCGATGATCACGTGCGGCGCCATGCCGAGAATGCGCGTGCGCAGTTCGCGTTCAAAACCGTTCATCACCGACATCACGGTGATCAGCACGGTCACGCCGAGTGCGATGCCGCCAATGGAGACCAGGGAAATGAAGGAAATGAAATGATTGCGGCGTTTGGCCCGCGTGTAGCGCAGGCCAACAAACAAACTGAAAGGTCGGAACATGGCGGAAGCCGTCAGTGACGCAGCCGATCCGGCCGGCGGCACCCGCGCGACCCGGCCGGCCGCCGGGGCCGGCATCATCCCAAATCGTGCTAGGCTAAGGCAAGCCGAAACCGGGGGACGGACCATGCCCGACGCAGCCGATCTGCTTGCCCAGAATGACCTGGACCGGCGCGATTATTTCCGCGTCAATGACCTGATCGCCCTGCGTGTCGATGCGCTCGCCGACACTGGCGACGTCAGCGTTCCCGACAGCCTGCAGGCCGGCCAGACCCTGTTGCGCGAGTTGCACCAGATCGAGGCCGACAACGCCCTGCTGCTGCGGACCATCAGCGACAAGCATCGCGACATCGGCCAATACCTGAAATCACAGACCCGGCGCATCGAACTGGTCGCCCGTTTCTTCGTGCTGCAACACGCTGCCGCGCTGTATCGCAATGAACAGGTTTCGCTGAGCGGCAGCGGTATTGGCTGGACCACCACGCAACCCTTACCCGTCGGTGCTGGCGTCGCCGTGCACTTCATCCTGCTGCAAAGCGCAGTCGCCGTCAGCTGTCGCGCCCGCGTCATCGCCAGCGAAGCGCTTGCAGACAGCCTGAATGGCGCGCGGGCTGTGCGCGTCGAATTCACCGACATCAGCGACGCCGATCGCGATGCCGTGGTCCGCCACTGCCTGCATGTCCAAGCCAGCCAGCGTCGTGAGCAACGCGAACAAAGCAGCTGAGTCGCACCGGTCACGCTACTGGCTTTCACTGAGCAAGCGGAGACGGATCATGCACCGGACTATTCTGAGCATTAGCTTTTTCATCGCAGCCCCGTTCATTGCCCCGACTGCACAAGCACAGGACGCCGAGCCAAAGCCCGACGCGCCGCCGGCGACAACAAGCGGAGAAACCGCGACGCCGCTGGCTGAGCCCCGGACGCGCAACGGTGACGTCCTGCACATTCCACTCAGTCAGCAAGGCGAGCCCGGCATTCCGCTGCCGGCGCGCGGCCTGACCATGACCGCGGTGCGCGAACAATTCGGCGAACCGCAATCAATCGGTGCCACTGTGGGCAAACCGCCGATCACGCGCTGGGAGTATGGACAATTCACCGTCACCTTCGAAGCTGACCGGGTGATTCAGTCGGTGCGCAAACATCAACCCAAACATCCCGTGCAGAGACAGTGAGCGGGGTGGCAGGATGCCGCAGCAATTGTCACCCGGCTTTCGCTCTTGTCATCGTTGCACGCGCAGCCAGGAGACTTGCTGAATGCACAAGCAGACGGAACGATTCAACGCAACGGAAGCGGATACGCGGACGGTTCAGGAAACCGCCGCAAGCATACGTGCCTGCTGCACTGCGCTGCCGCGCTGGTTCGATTACTTTCTTGGCGCGCATGCAAACCGCATCGCTCACGATCTGGCCATGGTTCGCAAGGAAGCCAACAAAGATTCCCGAATCCTGGATATCGGCACGCTGCCACTGCTGCTCTCCGGCAGTCTTTGCAAACTCGGATACCCGATCTGCGGTGTGGACATTGCGCCGGACAGAATGGCCGACGCGATCCGCACGCTGAAGATTGATGTCCGGCAATGCAATATCGAAACCGATCCCCTTCCCTATCCCGATGCCCACTTCGACATCATCGTGTTCAATGAAGTTTTTGAACACCTGAGAATTGATCTGGTATCGACCATGAAAAACATTCACCGCGTTCTGAAGCCGGGCGGCAAGCTCCTTCTGTCCACGCCCAATCATTTTTGCCTGGACAACATCCTCCGCATGATCAGGCAGGGACGCACGATGAGCATGGACATTTATTCGCAGTACCAGCACCTCGCTGAAGGCGGTCATATGGGGCATGTGAGGGAGTACGCACCGAACGACGTCAGTGACTTTCTTCTGAAAACGGGTTTCACGCCCGTGACGCTGATTTACCGCGGCAGATTCGGCAACAACATCGCCCAGGCATGCGCGCGTCTCTTTCCGGGCTGCCGTCCCTATTTCAGCATCATTTCGACTCGAAACTGAAAACCCAGACAGCTTCATGAACGTCATTCAGAGGAAATTTACGTCGCCCACATTTGTGTGACATGCAGCACAAAATCACTTCCAAGCACTGATCATTGGTCCGACATTTAGTCATTTCGGATGAGAGAAAAACCTAAAGCAAATTGCCTACAGGAAGTATCGAGATCCTGAATGGCTCTACAACGTGATTTACACGATGTGATTTGCGAACCACGGACGTGACCTGCCACACACGAAAAATGTGCCATGGCTCACCAAACAGAATTGTTTATTGCAACATACAAAAGACTACACAATGATTCAAAGCAGAACGCACGCGACGGGAATCAACGGTTTTGCCAGCATTGCCCGCTGACACATCAATTTCCTGCCCAGAACGAAAGAAATCCATACCGCCAAATCAACCGGATGAGGGAGATGCCTGCGCTTGTCCGGCAGATAAGTCATCCGTACCATCGCCTCCGCTTTGACGCATCAGTCGTAAAAACAATCGTCAGGGCAAAACAAGGAACCGATGCTTGCGGACATTGCAGCCAGCAGCTGCCACAGCAATTCGCTTTCGCTGCGAGTTGCAGTTGTCGCATGTCGTTGTACGGATCCAAACCACAGAGGCCAATCGGTGTCCGTGTGGCACAACCACAGGCCACAGGCAGTACGGCACCTCATCATCAATCTGGAGTGATCGATGAAAAAGTTTGAGATCAAAAAACGCACCGTCGTCAGCTTTGACAAATCCGCCGAGATCCCGGCGGAACTGACTGACAATATTGGTGGTGCTGCTTTCACCTATCCGCGCTACCTGTGCGGCAACACCGGTGACTGGGACCGCTGCGAAAGCCGCGCTCCGGCTTACTGCTTCCCGACTGACATGGGCAACACCTGTCTGGCAACGTGCGGCAGCACCTGCGCTGCCACTTGCGGCAGCACCTGTGCCAACACCTGCGCCAACACCTGTGCCAATACCTGCGGCCAAACCGTAGGTTGCGTCACGTCGGGCCAGTACACCTGCTTCGACACCTGCAATGACTGCTACACGAATCGCGAGATCCGCTGCCAGATCCCGTAATTCAAGCAGGCGCCTGGTTACACAGGCAGGAGGAGCCGGCACCGCCGGCTCCTTTCTGATGCCATGCAAACCTGAAACCAGTTGTCGACCTGTACAAACCACAGGTTCATATTGATGCGCCACTGCAGTATGGAACTCTGTGCATTCCGGAACTGGATGCACCTGACTGCGCCAATCACTTCAGGAACGAATTCGCTCCGTGGACAAACCCCTATTCCGACAACAGGCTCTTGACGCCCTGACCCTGCGCATGGAAGGCGAGGTGTTGCTGCGCCATCCGTTGCGCTACCGGCTCCTGGCGTGGATTTCGATACTGCTGGTTGCCTGCTTTGCGCTGACCCTGCACTACACGCGCATCGACCAGAAGTTCAGCATCAACGGCTACACGCTGCGTAACGAAACGGGTGCGGAATCAAGCCCTGTTGTTCTTCGTGTACCTGTCGGAAAAATCGGCTGGATACGTCCACAACAACGCCTGATGCTGGCGTTGTCAGCCGGTCCCGGTCAGTCGGCCATCAGCGTGCCAGCCGGAGTTGAGCGTATCGGCACAGAAGTTGAGATATCTGCCGGCGGAGCAAAGGAAGACATCGGCCCTTACGTGAGCGTGTACGCACGCATATACCGGGATGATGCTCACGTCGCCGGGCGTCCGCTGATGCTGGGTGAAGGCGTCCCGGTGAGCGTCGACGTACCGGCCGGGCGCGTCAGCATTCTTCAGTACCTGATGGGTGAACAAGCCGATCAAGGCATGCCGCAACACACACAGAAGCAGACAACGGAGCAAACGCAGTGAGCGAGCAGATTTCCGCGTCCCGCGCGCCTGACAGCTCATCAGCAGCAGTGTCCGATGCGGACAACCGCAGCGCTGCTCAGGAAGCCGTCAACCAACTGGAGTTCTTTCGCAGCTCGCGGGTGCCGGTGATCCGCCAGTCGCAGAACACAGAATGCGGGCTTGCCTGTCTGGCCATGGTCACCAAGTACTACGGCCGCGGCGAGTCACTGCGCGATCTGCGTGCAATGTTCGGTCTGGGTGATCGCGGCATGACGCTGGCGGACATCATGCGTGCTGCCGACAAGCTTGCCCTGAACAGCCGGCCATTGCGCATTGAACCGGAAGATCTCGCGCAGCTGAAAACACCATCCATTCTGCATTGGCAGATGAATCACTACGTGGTGCTCAAGCGTGTCAAGGCATCGGGCATCGAGATCAACGACCCGGCTTCCGGCGAGCGCTTTGTCCGCTGGGCGGATGTCGACAACAACTTTACCGGCGTTGCGCTGGAGCTGACCCGGGCCACCAATTTCGAGAAAACACCGGACAGCAAACCGCTGCGCATCAGCCAGCTGTGGAGCAGTCTTGACGGCCTGACCCGCAGCATCATCCTGCTCGTTCTGTTGTCGTTTGTCCTGCAGGGCTTCAGCCTGATTTCGCCGTTGTACATGCAGTCTGTCGTCGACAAGGTGCTGAACGGTCAGGATCAGTCCATGCTGGTGGCCCTCACGGTTGGCTTTCTGATGATGTCAGTCATCCAGATTGGCATTGGCGCCATCCGCTCGCTGATTGTCATGAGCCTGTCCAGCCAGTTCAGTTTGCAGATGGTGTCGAACCTGCTCCGTCACCTGCTCCGCTTGCCGCTGTCATTTTTCGAAAAGCGCCAGATTGGCGACATCACGTCGCGATTCGGCTCGCTGGAAGCCATCAAGTCACAGATCTCCACTGGCGTCGTGGAAACCGTCATCGATGGCCTGCTGATGGTCACCACGCTGATCATGATGCTGAGTTACAGCGTGCAGCTGTCGGCGCTGGTCATCGGCGGCCTGACCATCTACCTGATCTCGCGTCTGCTGACCTATCCGCGGATGCGTGAACTGACCGAGGCACAGATCCACGCCAGCGCAAAAAAAGAATCCAACTTCCTGGAAACCATACGCTCGATGCAGTGGGTCAAGCTGTTTGGTGGTGAGACCAAACGCGAAGTGCTGTGGCAGAACTCTTTTGTCGACGCCGCCAACACCGGCATCAAGCTCGGCAAGATGAATCTGTGGATATCTTCTTTCAATCAGCTTCTGTTCAGCGCACAGAGCATCGCGCTGTTTTATCTGGGTGCATCGCTGATCATGGGCGACGAACTGACCGTTGGCATGCTGTTTGCGTTCACCGCATATAGCGGTCAGTTCACCCAGAAAGCCAACAGTCTGGTCGACATTGTCATGTCCTTCCGGATGTTGAGGCTGCATCTGGATCGGGTGGGTGAAATTGTCCTGGAGGAAAAAGAACGTCATCTTGAAGGCAACTGCCCGCTGACGCCCGCACAGCGCGGCGAACTGAAGCTGGAGGATGTCACGTTCAGATATTCCAGTGACGAGGAAGCCATTCTTGATCGCCTTTCGCTGCATGTTCCTGACGGACAGACGCTGGCCATCGTCGGTCCCTCCGGCTGTGGCAAAACCACGTTGCTGAAAGTGATGGCCGGCCTGCTGGAACCTCAGAGCGGCGTGATCCGCTTCAATGATCAGGACATCAAGAGCATCGGCGGCCGGGCGTACCGATCACGTCTGGGTGTGGTCATGCAGGATGACCTGCTGCTCTCGGGCAGCCTGTCCGACAACATTGCCGGATTCGGTGAAACCGTCGATATGGAACGCGTGCAGGACTGCGCCAGACAGGCCTGCATTCACGAAGACATTATTCGCATGCCAATGGGTTACAACACGCTGATGGGTGAGATGGGCAATTCACTTTCCGGCGGCCAGAAAGCGCGCGTGCTGCTGGCACGTGCGCTGTATCGCCAACCCGGCCTGCTGATTCTTGATGAAGCAACCGCGAATCTGGATATCCACACCGAAAAACTGGTCAACGAGAATCTGAAGAATCTGCGCTGCACACGCATCATCGCCGCGCACCGCCCTGACACCATACGCATGGCCGACCGCATCCTGCGCGTCGAACAGGGAAAACTGATTGAAGTCAGCAAGGACGAGTACGCGGCCTCCGGCATACCGGGGCTGTCGTCCACCACCGAAACGCGGAGTGTTTGAGACATGTGGGTTTGTCACGGTGAAGTCGTATCGCGAACACCAGCCATGGATGTACAGGCGTTCATTTCCTGGAGTCAGTCTGCGGACCATATCCCGGACGTCGAAGCCCGCATGCGGGCACTTGCGCAGGGACTGGCCGAGCGCTTTCGCTCCGGCGATTTGCGCAGTGCGCTGGCGGTTGCGTCGCCTTCGCTTTGCCGGCGTCTGGATGCGTTTTCCGAAACCCCGAGCGATGCCGATCTGAATGACGTGGTGTTCCAGCTGGCAAAGTACTGGGCACGGATTTGCTTCCGCGCGACACCGTTCGGTCTATTTTCGGCAGTTGGCGCCGTTGAACAGGGTCCGGCCCGTCGTTTCCATGTTGCCCGTCTGGATGCCGGCGTTGCCAGCCGGATCAGCGAACAGTTGCTGAAAGACCAGCGGGTGCGGAAAAACCTGCGCTACAAAACCAATGAAACCGCGGTATTGCGTGGCGAAGTACTGTCATACATCGAAAGACGCACCAGCAATGACAAGGACATGTTCAAACGTGTCGAGCTGGACGCCAACCCGCACCTGCAAAAATTGCTTGAGGTCGGACGGAATCTGCAGCCGTTTTCCGAACTCGTCGAAGCCTTGCTGCCCATTGACACGGAATATGACCGCGACAGTATCGAGGAATACCTGCTGGCCTTGCATGACGAAGGTCTGCTGATCGCATCGCTTTCCCTCGGCGCCCACGATACCGCTCCGGAGCACGTACTGCTGCGTGCCGTGCAGGGACTGGACGATCATCACTACGCCGCGCCACTGCAAGCGCTGGCGCAATTGATAGACACGCACGATGGGACACGCCCGGATCAGCTGCCGGCGCTGATTGAAGAGATCTGCCGCTTGCTGAAAGCCGGGTTCGACATGGACATCGATGCCTGTCCACTGCAGGTTGACAGTTATTGCAGCGTCAACGCGCCGCGCATTCCCGCTGGCAACTCCCGACTGGTGACGCAACTGGAGCAACTTTCCCGCGCGGCAACACGGACCGCGACGGGCCTTGACCCGTTCTTCAACGCCCTGCGCGAAAAATTCGGTAACGGTGATGTACCGCTGCTGACCGCGCTGGACGAGATCAACGGCGTGCAATTGCAGGAAGTGTTCTACAGCACGCCTCTGCTCGACGGCCTGAACCTGATGCCACGCCAGCAAGGTTCCGGTGAACAGATCGACATGAAGAAACTGATCCGGCCAACGCGTAAGGCCAGAGTCGTTGACCGTCAGCAGGAAATCGAGATTGATGAAAAAGCACTGAGCGACCTGAGCAAGAAAACGGACACCTACGCTGACGCGTTCACGTTCATGGTCACGGTCTGGCAAGGACAGCAGGACACCGAATCGCTGTACGTAGTGGAAAACTTCAGTCCCGGTTTCGGCATGCTGGGTCGCTTCTGCCATCTGGACGATGTACTGACCCGCCGCGTCCGCGAGCTTGCCGGGATGCACCCGGAAGACGGTGTGCTGCGTGCAGAGATCTGTTTTAACCCCGGCGGCCGGGTAGCCAACGTTTCACTCAGACCCAGCCTGTTTCCGCTCAGCATTCCCCTGTTTTCACCGGAACCCGGTGGCGATGAAAACAACCTTGCGCTTGCCGATCTGAGCATTCGCAGCATTCATGGCCAGCGCAAACTCTGGTCAACCCGCCATGATCGTGAAGTGCTGCCCGTGCTGCCGAACGCACACAACTACATGGGCAGCAAGCTGCCCATCTACAAGTTTCTGGCGCTGGCACAGAATCACGGCCGCGGCATTTTCGTCGGCGATGCACTGTCGCCGGCACCGGACGGTGATTTCGCGCCGCAAGTCCGTTTCAGGAACCTGATTTTGCGCCGCCGGCGCTGGACCCTGTCGCTCGGCGACCAGGATGCAAAAGCGCTGAAAACCATCAGCCAGAAAGTCAATCACGCGCGCGCGCTTGCAAATGCCGCCGGCCTGCCCCGCTATGTCTCGGTGATGTGGGGTGATCAGCAACTGATGCTGGACCTGGACAATCCTGTGTATCTGGCCTTGCTTTCGGAAGAGGTGGTCAAGAAGAAGCAAATCCAGATTGAGGATGGCGGCATTCTCGACGGCGAAACCTGGCTGGCGCCGGAAAATGCCGATTCCTGCATCGAGCGTCTGGTGTCGTTTACCTCGGCGCGGGAAAACGTCAAGACCAGCACAGCCGGCACTGCCCCCGGCGCCATCGATGAAGCACTGAATGTGCGACACATCCTGCCCGGCGGCGAATGGATGTACGTCAAGCTGTACACCAAACCCCATGTCATCGACGAGTTGATCACCGGCCCGCTGCGCACACTGATGCGTGAGCAGCTGCGCGATTTTGAATGGCATATGGTGCGCTACAAGGACACGGACTCTCACCTGCGCTTGCGCGTCCGGTTGCCGTCGCCGCAGCTGCGTCAGGATGTTGAACCGCTGCTGTACCGCTGGTTTGCGATGCTGCAGGAACGCTCGCTGATCCAGCGCGTTCAGGTCGACAGCTATGAGCAGGAAATTGAACGCTACGGCGGCCCATCCGCCGTGAAACTTGCCGAGCGCTATTTTCATCTGGACAGCGTTTGCGTCATGGATTTGCTGGCGACACAACCGCAGAACGAATCCGCCCGCTGGATGCTGGGACTGGCCAGCGCACACGGCGTCCTGACCGACTTTGCCCTGGGCGCAAACGAATGCTTCGACATTGTTGACCGCATGCGCGATGGCTTTGGTCGCGAGTTCAACGACACACCAGACCTGCGCAAATTGCTGGGCAAGAAGTACACGAAAGCCAAACCGGATGTCGCCAGACTGCTGACTTCCGGCCAACTGCCTGAAGAGCTGGGCGCCCTGTCGCTCACGCCTTTCCTGATGGCCCGCCGAAATGCGGCAGCGGATCTGGTGGCCGAATTCCGGCGTCTGGACGCGGAGGGTCTGCTGGTCACCCCGCTCAGTGAAATCGTCCAGAGTCTGGTGCACATGACGCTGAACCGCGTGTTCCTGGTCAACCCGCGCGAGCATGAACTGGTGGTGTACGACTTCCTGCGCCGCCATCTGCTGGCCGAGCAGGCCAAGCAAAAAACCACACGTGACAAAGCGCAAGCGGAACCGGCGTAACAAGCAGGCAGTTGCAGACAGGTATCGGATTTTTCAAGGAAACAAAACAGTGAATGATCGTATTCGTGCGGTGCTTTCGCGTGGCGCCGATGTATTGCTGGACGTCGGTGTGCGCGAGGCAAAGGGTGGTATCAGCGGTGGTTCGATTGGCGATCTGCTGGTCATGGAATCACTGAACCGGATTTTGCATCGCGACGATCTCAGTGACCGCTGCGATGCACTGGTGGAACGCTGCCTGGACACCATGTGGCAGGACAACCAGAGCCTGACACTGCTGACCGGTCGCGGTGGCTACCTGTGGATGTTTGAACAGTTGCATGCACGTGAGCGTTACGATTTTTCCGACATCGAGGAAGTCGCACACGAGCATGACACAACCTTGCTGCAACGACTGACCGGCGACCGTTACCCGCTGGTGGATTACGAGTTGCTGTACGGCGAAACCGGCGTACTCCACTACCTTTTGCAGGTCCGCGCCAATCCCTTGCGTGCCGAATTGATCTCGACACTCGTCAACGCCCTGCGCCGTCGCGTCAAACCGTTTGGAGACGGACTGATCATCTTTACCCAGCAGGGTTCGCCCTTCAAACGTCACGAACACTTGCCCGAAGAGGGCGATCTCGGTCATGCACACGGCTTCACCGGCACACTGGCCGTGCTCGCCCAGGCTCGGCTCCAGGGCCGCGTTGGCGCCGAAGTGGATGACGTGCTGGATGGATTGTCACGCACACTGCTGGCGCTGCGGCAGACGGATGGCCACTCCTACTTCGGCTACAACCATGCGACTCCCGCGCATTCGCGCGTTGCCTGGTGCTACGGGGATACCTGTCCCGCCAATGCCCTGCATCTTGCCGGTCTGGCGCTGGCCGAAAACGCTTATGTCGATGCGGCGCGTGAAGTTGTCGATCACATCGTCAGACGCCCGCGCGCAGCGTTCCAGACTGTCGATTTCGCCGTCTGCCACGGCGTCACCAGCGTGATGATGATGCTCTCGGAGTTTGATCGTCGCTACGACTGCGCGGAAATCCGCCGTTGCCGTGATGGCTTGCTCGACGAAGCGCTGACGGCGCTGGAAAACGGCCAGCGCGTTTCTGATCCCAATGTTTTTCCCGACGGTGAAAGCTACTGCTTCCTGAACGGCATGGGCGGTGCGCTGGTCAGCATCGCTGAAGAGCTTGGCACCACTCCGCCGGTGCTGCCTGATCTGATGGCCTATTTCCGCACACCCGCGGTGGCGTGAGTGCCAACGAGAGCGCCGGTGAGAGCGTGAGACCTCTGAGCATCCCGCCCAAACGCGCGATTTTCACATCCACTCACACACGCCACTGCAACAAACAAAAAGCCCGCTTGCGCGGGCTTTTTGTTTGCATCGGTTGCGTCCAGCTTCGCTTACACCACGCGCACATTCCTGAACTGCCACGGATCGCTGTGATCCAGATCTTCCGGGAACAGGGTGCCGCGGTCCTGCAAGGGCGTCCAGTCAGTGTATTCGCCATGCAGGCGGCCAAGGTATGGACGCTGGATGTCGAGGCAGCGACGGAAATCCAGATCGTCAGCTTCGACGATGCCGGCGCGCGGATTTTCAATCGCCCAGACAATACCGGCGAGCACGGCGCTGGTCACCTGCAGACTGGTGGCGCTGTTGTGCGGCACCAGTTCGCGCGCTTCATGCATGGTCAATTGTGACCCATACCAGTAGGCGCCTTTGGCGTGACCGGCGAGCAGGACGCCGAGTTCATCCATGCCATCGATGATCTCGTTGCGCATGATGCGTTTCTGTTCCGGCGCGCGGTAATTGCTGCCGACAAACTCATGTAGCGACACCACAGCGGCATCACAGGGATGGTAGGCGTAATGGCAGGTTGGCCGGTACACCACCGCGTCCTGCTCATGCACGGAAAAATAGTCGGCGATGGAAATCGCTTCGTTGTGGGTAATGAGAAAGCCGTGAAACGCGCCGTAGTCCGGCGTCCAGGTACGGACGCGAACACTGGCGCCCGGACGCTTGAGGTAAATCGCCGCGCCGCAGCCGAATTCGTGTTCTCCGCCATCGTGCGGAAAGTGATTCTCGTGCGTGCCCCAACCGAGCTCGGCAGGTTGGCAGCCTTCGCCAATGAACCCATCCACCGACCAGGTATTGACGAATTCACCCATCTGCTTGGGCACATTGCTGATCTGCGTATCGCGCTCGGCAATGTGTATGGTTTTCACACCCAGCTTGTGCGCCAGCGCCGCCCATTGCGCACGCGTCTGCGGTTCATCGACGGCGGTGCCGTGGATGTCGCGATGCAGATCCAGCAAGGCTTGCTTGACGAAGTGCGACACCATGCCCGGATTCGCGCCCTGGGCAAATATCGCGGTACTGCCCTGAGGATATTTGTCCCGCAGTTGCAGGGCGCGATGACGGATGCCGTAATTCGAGCGCTCGGACGCACTAAGTGACGCGTCGGTGTAGCCACCGGCCCAGGGCTCGATGCAGGTATCGATGTACAGCGCCTGATGCAGCTGGCAGAGATCAACCAGCGCGATCGAGGACACATCGACAGAGAGATTGACAACAAAAGTGCCCGGCTTGAGCAGCGGTTGCAGCACATCGCGGTAGTTGTCCGGCGTCAGCGCGTGTTCGACAAAACGGATGCCGTATTCCTGCGCTTCGTCGCGACCGCGTGCATCAGCGGTGACGATGGTGATTTGCTCCGGCACGATATCGATGTGACGCAGGATCAGCGGCAACACGCCCTGCCCTATCGAACCAAAACCGATGATCACCATGTTGCCCGGTGCACGGGCGTGTTTGACGTACTCACTCATTGCAGTGCCAACCTCCTACTGCTCGCCGCGCCAGTATTTCAGACGCGGCAGACGACAATATTGCAGAGCTGATTCGCTTGCATAAAAACGCCTGGTCTCTTCGCTTGACCTGTGTCCGGCATGGGCGGGCGGCTGCCCGGCATGTCACCGTCCGGCTCGTTCGAGCCGGGTCTTACCGATGTTCACCAAAGAAAATTCGGCTGTTCGCCACACTTTCCGGAGCAAACAAAAGGGGGGCGCTACTTTACTGACTTAGCGCCCGTTTGTCGATGATTTGACCGGCGCCGCTCAGGCGCCGGCCGCGGCGGCTGCAGTGCTGGGCGTGTCTGACTTGCCGGCTTCGGCAGCGGCCAGTTCATTGCTGACCAGTACCGTGCGCGTCGGAAATGCGCAGTCGGCACCGTGACGGTGGATGAGTTCGAGGGTTTGCAACAACAGGTGTTCTTTGGCGCGATTGAAACTCGCTGCATCAATCGGCCGGGTATGGGCCTGCAGCTGGATGTTCAGTGTCGAATCACCGAACTGGGTCAGGAACACTTCCGGCTCCTGTTGCGGATCCAGCTGTGGATGCGCCGCCAGCATCGCGCGCAAATCAGCCAGCAGGGCCGGCAGTTTGTCGGCGTCCTGATAACGCAGACCGATCAGCTCCTTGATGCGGCGATGACTCTGCCGGCTGATGTTCTCGACCGCGATGTTGGCGAAGATGGAATTGGGCAGATACAAGGCACGTTTGTCCGGCGTCCGGATGCGCGTCTGACGCCAGCCGACATATTCAACCGTGCCCTCCATTTCCCGATCCGGTGAGCGCACGTAATCTCCGACCGCAAACGGCCGGTCGAGATAAATGATCAGTCCGCCGAAAAAATTCGCCAGCAGATCCTTGGCAGCAAACGACACCGCCAGACCACCAATGCCGCCGAACGCCAGCACGCCACTGATGCTGAAGCCCATCGTCTGCAACAGCACCAGCGCCATCACCACGACCACGGAAATGCGCAACAACTTGCCGATGGCATCAATGGTGGTGATATCGAGACGATTTTCCGTGCTGCTGGTGCGCGACTGCTCCATCAGGCGATCAACCGCGCTGCGCACCAGACGCAACAGGAACCAGCCAATCAGCAGTACCAGACCGATATCGCGACCGTTGCTGACCACCTTGGCGACGATTTTGTTGGCCTCGCCGAAGGCATGTTCCACCGACAGGCCGACGCCGATCAGCCAGAGCGCAACGCCAACCGGGCGCGACAACGCCTCCCACACCGCGTCGTCCCAGACTGTGGTGGTGCGTTCCAGACGCCGGTGCACACGCCGGTGAATGCTGCGCCAGACAATGTGCACCAATGAAGTGATGCAGAGAATAACCAGCACGCCGGTCGCCCAGACTGCGACGCCGCTGCCGTTATTGAGCCAGTGCCAGAACGATTCGAGCCATTTCATCGGACAGAACGCTTCTCTTGATTCAGTGAACAGGGTTGGTGAACAGCAAACTGTGCGGGCGAGCGCCGCGCAGGATTGGTCACCTTCAAACACCGGCGAACCGGCAAAACGTGTCAGCGCAGCAAACCTGGGTGCCGCTGCCGCTCAGGCCACTGACAGCGCCTGCAGCCGCTCGTGTGCGGCGCGCCAGCGCGGATCGCGTTGCAGCTCGGCCAGCGTTGGCGCGATCTGGTGCCGGCGCAGCGCGGCGATGCGTCCCTGCGCGTCACGGTCATGCTGGTGAGGCAGTGCATCAAGCACGGCAACGGCGCCGTCACGGTTATTGCACACCAGCACCATGTCACAACCCGCCTCCAGCGCGGCGCGGGCGCGGGCGGGAAAATCGCCCATGACCGAGGCGCCATGCATGTCCAGCGCATCACTGAAAATGCAGCCCTGAAACTGCAATTCGCCGCGCAGGATGTCGCGCAGCCAGACCGGCGAGAATCCGGCTGGCCGGTGATCGACTGCCGGATAGGTGACGTGCGCCGGCATCACTGCGCCAAGCTGATCGGCCAGCGCCCGGAACACACGCAGGCAGGAGGCGCGTATATCCAGCTCCTCGCGCTCATCGACCGGGATCTCGACATGCGAATCGGCTTCGACATGGCCGTGCCCGGGGAAGTGCTTGCCGGTGGCGCGCATGCCGGCATCGAGCATGCCATCCATGTAGGCGCGGGCATGGCGGATGGCATGGGCCGGATCGCCGCTGAAACTGCGCTGCCCGATCACCCGTGACCGGCCGACCTCCAGATCCAGCACCGGCGCAAAACTGATGTCGCAGCCGGCAGCGCGCACTTCGGCCGCCATCAGCCAGCCATGCAGGCGGGTCAGCGCCGGATCGTCCCGCTGTCCCAGCGTCTGCAGCGACGGCAGATCAGTAAAGCCTTCGCGCAGGCGCTGGACACGGCCGCCCTCCTGATCGACAGCGATCAGCAAATCGCGTCCCGCCGCCAGCCGCACCGACTCGCACAAGGCGCGCACCTGGGACGGGTCGGCAATGTTGCGGGCAAACAGGATCACGCCGCCGACCACCGGATGGCGCAGCAGCTCCCGCTCCTCGCTGGTCAGTACAAAGCCTTCCAGATCAAGCATTAACGGGCCAATCTTGAAGTTCATCTCAGGCTGATCCCCGAACCGGGTGAAGTTGGGCAGGCGGGCATTCTAGAGCAGGACGCTGCCGGCAACATCGACAGACGAGCTCGCCCCGGCGATGGCCTCCGGAATCCGGCGCTAATCTCCGCAGGGAATGAATTGCTCAATTTTTATTCCATTCTTGTCAGAAAATCTTACATGTGCGCCGCAACATTCACTTATCCAATTGATTTCATTATATTTTATTTGTGGCATGCCCGTTGCTTACTTCGCCGCGCTCCAAAAATCCCAATTGCCTGAGAGGAAGTCAAAACAATGGGTATCAAAGCAAAACTGTTGGCAGCGGCCGTTGCTGTTTCGCTGAGTGGTCAGGCCTTCGCAGGCGCCATTCTGGCCGGCTTCGACAGCAACACGCTGGCGCGCAATGACGATGGTTCCACCGGTCTGGTCAACATCGGCTTCAACGTGAATTTCTTCGGCCTGACGTTCTCGCAACTGTTCGTCAACAACAACGGCAACATCACGTTTGACGCGGCGCTGTCGGCGTTCACGCCGTTCGGCCTGACCAACACCAACCGCCAGATCATTGCGCCCTTCTTCGCCGACGTGGATACCCGTCTGGCAGGCGACGAAGTGACTTACGGCACGGGCAGCTTCAACGGTCGCGCGGCGTTTGGCGTGAACTGGATAAATGTCGATTACTTCCAGGCCAGCACCGCGCACACCAACCGCAACAGCTTCCAGCTGCTGCTGGTCGAGCGCGCCGATACCGGTGCCGGCAATTTCGACATCATTTTCAATTACGACGAGATCCTCTGGGAAACCGGCACGCACAGCTCGTCGGGCGGTGACGCCAACGGTCGCGGCGGCAACTCGGCACGCGCAGGCTTCTCGAATGGCACCGGCCAAAGCGGCTCGTTCCATGAACTGACCGGCTCGGCTGTAAACGGCGCACTTCTGAACGGCGGCAGCCATGCCCTGATCAGCAACAGCCTGAACAGCGGCATTGACGGCCGTTACATCTTTACCGCCCGCGACGGCGATATCGATGTTGATCCGGTCCCGGTGCCGGAACCGGCCTCGTTGGCCCTGCTCGGTCTGGGCCTGCTGGGTTTTGGTCTGCAGCGCCGCAAGACTCGCGCCTGATCACACCACGGTGTACAAGCCGGCCACCCGCAAGGGTCGCCGGCTTTTTTGTTGCCGGCAAACTCGCCCTGCCCGCGCGAAACCGCCCGCCCCGGAAGTCCTGCCGGCCCTGTCGCGGCCGGCGCGCATCGTTATAATCGCCCGCGCCGCCGCATCCCCCGACCGGATGCGCATGAGAGAAAACAGGCGGCCTCACCGCTCAGGAGCTTGCGTATGTCCCGTCCTTCGCCAATCTGGCAACCCACCGTCCTCGCCCTGGCGCTGGCCAGCGCCCTTGCCGCCTGCAGCCAGCAGGCCCCGGAAACGGCAGCCCCTGCGGCAGCACCAGTCGCTGCCGGCCCGACTGTCGCCGATGCCGAGAAATTCGTCGCCGAAGCCGAAGCCGAGTTGGAGCGGCTGGTGATTGAAGCCTCGCGCGCCGACTGGATCGCCAACACGCATATCACTGAAGACACCGAAGCGCTGACCGCCAAGGCCAGCGAGAAAGTCACCGCCAAGGGCGTGGAGCTGGCCAACGCGGCAGCGAAGTTCAACGGCCTGCAGGGCCTGTCGGCCGAGACCGCACGCAAGCTGGAAAAACTGCGTCTGGCGCTGGTGCTGCCGGCGCCGAACGATGCCAAGGCCACGGAAGAACTGGCGCAGCTGACCTCCGGCCTGAACGCCACTTACGGCAAAGGCAAATACTGCAAAACCAACGACAAGGGCGAAGAAAACTGCCGCTCGCTGGGTCAGCTTGAAGACGTGCTCGCCAACGCGCCGGACGAGAAAGGCAAGCGCGCCTACAGCGCCGCCGATCTGCTCGACGCCTGGAACGGCTGGCATGAAATTTCCAAACCGATGCGCGCGGATTATGTGCGTCTGGTCGAGATCGCCAACGCCGGCGCCAAGGAGCTCGGCTACGACAACGTCGGCGCGATGTGGCGCTCGAAGTACGACATGGCGCCGGATGAATTCGCCGCCGAACTGGATCGTCTCTGGGGCCAGGTCAAGCCGCTGTACGACGCCCTGCACTGCCATGTGCGCAGCAAACTGTCGGAAAAATACGGCGCGGATGTCGTTCCGCAGCAGGGTCCGATCCCGGCACACCTGCTCGGCAACATGTGGGCCCAGCAGTGGGCCAATGTCTATGACTTCGTGAAGCCGGAAGGCAAAGACGCCTACAACCTCGATGACATCGTGGTTAAAAAGTACGGCAAACCGACCGCGAATCTCGACGGCGTCAAAGACATCCGGCAAACGCCAGAAGGCAAGATGGTGCTGGCTGGTGAAGCCTTCTTCTCGTCGCTGGGCTTTGCGCCGCTGCCGGACAGCTTCTGGACACGTTCGCAATTCCTCAAGCCGCGCGACCGCGATGTCGTCTGCCATGCCTCGGCCTGGGATCTCGACAACAAGGACGATCTGCGCATCAAGATGTGCATCAAGATGAATGCCGAAGACTTCGTCACCATTCATCACGAACTCGGCCACAACTACTATCAGCGCGCCTACAAGGACAAGCCTTTCCTGTTCATGGACAGCGCCAATGACGGTTTCCATGAAGCCATCGGCGACACCGTTGCACTCGGCCTGACGCCGAAGTATCTGGTGCAAATTGGTCTGCTCGACAAGGAACCGGATGCCAGCGGCGATCTGCCGATGCTGATGCGCACGGCACTCGACAAAGTTGCGTTCATGCCCTTCGGCCTGCTCGTTGATCAATGGCGCTGGAAAGTATTTTCCGGCGAGATCACGCCGGAAAACTACAACAGCGGCTGGTGGCAACTGCGCGAGAAATATCAGGGCGTGAAAGCACCGAACGCACGCAGCGAAGATCATTTTGATCCGGGCGCCAAGTATCACGTGCCGGGCAATGTGCCCTACTCGCGCTATTTCCTTGCCCACATCCTGCAATTCCAGTTCTACCGCGAAATGTGCAAGCAGAGCGGCCACGAAGGCCCGCTGCACCGCTGCACGTTCTTCGGCAACAAGGAGGTTGGCGCCAAGCTCAACAAGATGCTGGAAATGGGCGCCAGCCAGCCCTGGCAGGATGCGCTGGAAGCCATGACCGGTTCGCGGGAAATGGACGCCTCCGCCGTGGTCGATTACTTCGCACCGCTGAAAGCCTGGCTGGATGAGCAGAACAAATCGCGTCAGTGCGGCTGGTAACAATCACCCCATCGCGCACCTACACCGCGATACAAAAAAACCCGCGCCCTGCGCGGGTTTTTTCTTGTTCGCTGCAAGCGCATCAGCAACACTGCCGGCATACGGACATACAGAACATCCGGCACATGGATATTTTTCGCCATCACTTGCTGCTGCTGACCGATACGCTGTTCACCCTGCTCTGCATCGGTTTTCTGCTCTTCGCCCTGATGCCGGTCTCGGCCCTGCACGTGCGCCGCGCAGAAGTCACTGAAGCGCTGAATCATCTCCATGAACTGCGTTTGCAGGCTGAGATTATTTTTGCCGAAACCGGTCGCTGGCCGGACGCAGCGCAACTGCGTTTCGCTGACAAGACAAAGTATGTTGCTCAACTGGATGTGTTCGACTTCCAGCTTGTCGCCACGATGAAAAGCCGCTCACCGGAGCTGAACGCCCGAACTCTGAGCCTGCAGGCAGTACGCAGCGGTACATCCGGCGCGCCGCGCCTGCTCTGGCTGTGTGGCCATGCACGCGCACCGGCCGGCTGGACCGCCGCCATTGAAGACAACAGCGCCGCGCCGGCGGCGACGCGCACCACCATTGCCCACAGCGATTTGCCGGCGGTTTGCCGCTGAACACCACCCACTCCGATCAGGAATTGCATGCATGAAGCCGAATCAACCGGACGATGCCGCACTGCTGGCACGCCATCTTGTGGCCTTGCTCGATAGTGGCCAGACACCTGCGCAGGCGCTGACGCGTCTGCGTGAAACGCTGGGGCCGGGTTATCACACTGAAATTGATCATTTGCGTGATGCGTGCAGCAGCACGACAACAGCGGCAGACGTTCTGCAGCACAGTCGGTTGCCGGCACTGCGCGAACTTGGTGAGCAGTTGCAACGCGCAGACCATGACGCGCACAACATTTTCCGGCGCTGGCAACAGGCGCAGCACCATCTGGAAAATGTTTCGCTCGCCCTGCAAAGCCAGGTGGTTCTGCGCAGCACCTATATCGGTTTTCTGTCCGGCGTTGCGGCGCTGATACACATCATGTTCCTGCTCTATGTACAGCCCAACTTCGACGGCTTTTATCAGGGCCTGCAACCGGAAGCCGCTGCCGGAACCGTTGCCAGCGCCGGCACATGCCCCATGGCACTGTTCAACCTGACTGTATTGATCCTGTTGTTCCTGTGGGCGCTGTACAGCAAGTGGACGGTGCTGCGTCTGCGCCGTGGAAGCCTGTCCAGCGCCGCCGGATTGCAGGCATGGGCTGGCGATTTCCTGAGCTTGCGTTCACTCGCACAACTGCGCGGCGAGCCACAAACGGACGCGCCGGCGCTGGATCAGATCGGGCAGCGACAACTGCTTTCCGGTGATGAACTTTCGGCGCTGAAACTCGCCATCCAGCAGGGGTATGGCCGTCAGGAAGCCGATCTGTTGCTGTTCCGACCGGCGACGCACTGGGCCGATCGGGTTGGCCGGCGTTTCCGGCGTACGGCCGTGCTGCTCACCGGCGTGCTCTGGCTGCTTATCGCGCTGTTTCTTTATCACGCGTATCTGCCCTTGTTCACGCTCGGCGCCGTGATCGGCAATTGATCTGAGCCAATCGGCAAGTGAGCAGGGCCAGCACGCGAACGCAAACGCAAACGCAGCTGTTCAAGCACAGATTGCCCCACAGCTTGACGCAATACGTCCCACAATTTCAGACACCCAGCAGGAAGCCCGTCATGTTCACGAATCGCCACTCCCGCCCGTTTTGTTTGCCGCAAGGATTCACCTTGCTGGAGCTCATGGTCGTCGTTGCCATCATCGGCATTCTTGCGTCCATCTCGCTACCCGCATACCAGGACTATGTCAGCCGCGCGAAAGTTGCCGAAGGCCTTGCACTGGCCGATGAACTGAAACCGCAGATCCGTGAGTACTGGAAATTCCACCAGCGGTTTCCGGCCGACAACGCCACTGCGGCGGTTCCGGCAGTCGAACATCTGCTTGGCAATTACGTGAAAGGCATGCGCGTTGAAGACGGTGTCATTCACATCATTTTCGGCAACAAGGCGGTGGAAATGCAGGACCAGATCCTGAGCCTGCGACCGCTGTATGTAAAAGCCAGCCCGACCAGCCCGATCACCTGGCTGTGCGGCTACTCGGAAGCACCGGCCGGCATGACCGCCGCCGGCACCGACCGGACGTCCGTGGATCGCAAACTGCTGCCTTCTGTCTGCCGCTGAAATCTGCGCCGGCACGGCACAAGCGCCGCTGCGCCGAGTCAGCTATCCGGGCCACGACGGAATTTGCAAGTGCAAAAGTCGTGGTCCGCCGGCAAATCCCGGATTGGCGCGATTCTGCTATCGTTTGCAGGCGCCGGGACGCGCAGTTTTTGCAGGCAGGCAGCGTTTCCGGCACAGGTGTCTTCATGGTTGTCCGCATCCTTATCGATCAGTTGCTCCCCGGCATGTACGTCGTGTCCGTCGCACGCCAGACCGGCGACAGCGTCGTGCTGAACGAGGGTCTGGTGCGCACCGATGAAGCCATTGCAGCACTGCGGGCACGCGGCATTCTCGAAGTGCTGGTCGATCCCTCGCGCAGCCGCGTGGACATTCCCGCCAGCAGCATCCAGCCGGACAGCCCTGCAGCCGGCGATGCTGATGCTGGCGATGCTGATACCGGCGATGCCAGGCTGCCCGCCAATACACCTGCCGAACGGCCCGCCGCAGACGCGCGCAATGCCGGCGCCAAAACCAGCTTTGAAGCCGAGATCGGTCGCGCCGCAAAGCTCTACAACGAAGCCAAGGCGCTGCAACAGAAAGCCTTCAATGATCTGAAAGCCGGTCGTCCGGTGGCTGTCGGCCACATGCAGGACATGGCCGGCGCGATGATGGATTCGATTTTCCGCAATCAGGACGCGCTGCTGTGCATGTCGCGCATCCGCGAGAAAGATGCCTATCTGCTCGAACACTCGGTCAACGTCTCCTTGCTGATGACGCTGTTCGGCCGTCACCTGCAACTCGATGAAAACCTGATCCATGAGCTGGCCACCGGCGCGCTGCTGCACGACATCGGCAAGATCCGCGTGCCCGATTCCATCCTGATGAAACCCGGCAAGCTGACGCCGGAAGAGTTCGTCGAAATGCGCCGCCATGTTGATTACGGCGTCGATGTCCTGTGCGAAACGCCGGGCATTTCTGCCACCGCGCTGGCCACTGTTGCCGAGCATCATGAGCGACTGAGCGGCAACGGCTATCCGCACAAGTTGAGCGGCGATCAGATCTCGCGCTTTGGTCGCATGATTGCCATCGTCGACAGCTACGACGCCATCACCGCCAATCGCGTGTACAAGGAAGGCAACACTTCATTGCGCGCGTTCAAGATTCTTCGCGATGAAGCCGGCAGCAGTTTCGACGGCGAGCTGGTGACAGCATTTATCCGCGCCATTGGCGTGCATCCGACCGGCACGCTGGTGCGGCTGAGAAGCCAGCGCGTCGGCATGGTGGCGCGCAGCAATAGCCGCGAACCGCTGAAACCGGTGGTGAAAGTGTTTTACAACGCGAAACTGCGCCAGTACACAAAAGTCGCCGATATCGATCTGGCGGATCGGCGCCACGATGACGAGATCGAAGCCAGCATCCGTCCTGAGGAATATCAGCTGGATTTCCCGCGCTTTTTCCGCACTGTGGTGATTGGCGCCTGACTGCCGGACGCGGGCGGCAAAGCGTGTCCGCGCGTCGCGCAAATCTGCTGCATCGTGGTCATGCGTGCGCCCAGTTCAGCAACAATGCGATCACGCACCACCTGCACGCGCCTGGGCAGCAAGCGTCCGTCCGGATACACCAGATGCAGCGGCACGCCGGAGCTGGCGTAACCCGGCAAGACATGACGCAGCGAGGTTGAAGCCGTCAGCGCTTCCGCGACATGAATCGGCAACAGGCCGATGCCCAGATGCTCGCGTATCGCTTCGCGCGTGAACGCCACATCATTGCTGTTGATCACCGTGTTCACCACCGCCGCATCCACACCGGCCGGCCCGATCAATTCCCAGCGCGCCTGGCGTTCACCAGTCATGAAGCCAATGCAGTCGTGTGTCGCCAGATCGCGCACGCTTTGCGGCGTCCCGGCGCGCGCCAGATATTCCGCCGACGCAAACAGCGCCATGCGCAGCACACCGAGCGGACGCGCCACCAGACGCGCATCGTTGAGCGCGCCGACACGCAAACCGAGATCGATGTTCTCCTGCAGCAGATCGACAACCCGCGCACCCACCTGCAGATCAATGAACAGCCCGGGAAAATCGCGACGCAAACCGGCCAGCACCGGCGGCAGCAAACCGGATGCCACATCCGGCGCCGCGGTAATGCGCACCACGCCGCACGGCGCTTCCTGCTGGCGGGTCACCTCGGCAACGGCGTCCTCCAGACCGGCCAGCGCCTGCGCCGCCGAAACATGAAACGCCCGCCCGGCGTCGGTCAGCTGCAACTGGCGGGTGGTACGCATCAGCAGGCGCACGCCGAGCCGCTGTTCCAGCGCACTGACCGCACGACTGACTGAGGACTTCGGCAGTGCCAGCTGCTGCGCGGCCGCAGTGAAACTGCCGGCCTCAACGACGCGGATGAACACCACTACCGGATTCAAATCAGTAAGGGCCGCCATCTTATTGTTCGCCAAATCACAACAGTCAATTCCATTTGGCCAGTCTAGTCCGTTACAGGCAACAGACGCAAAGTAGCGTCCACCCCGCGCCGTTCCCGGTGCAGCCCCGAACGGAGACATGCCATGTCCACGCCGCACAGCACACAAGCCATCACACAATCCAGCAATCAAGCCAGCAATCAGGCCCGCGAAACCCTGCATGCCGGCAGCACCAGCCCGCTGGTGGGCCGCCATCCCGCGCCGGCCGCCAACGACCACCGGCTCGACGACGCCGCCCTCGACCGCCTGTCCCGCAGCGCCCGCACCCATAACGGCTGGCTGGACCGCCCGGTCAGCGACGCGCAACTGCGCCAGATCTACGAGCTGACCAAGTGGGGCCCGACCAGTGTCAACGCCAGCCCGGCGCGCTTTGTGTTCCTGAAATCAGCCGAGGCCAAACAGCGCCTGCTGCCGGCCCTGTCGCCGGGCAACGTCGACAAGACCATGACAGCGCCGGTGACGGTGATCGTCGCCCAGGACATGGCCTTTGCCGATCAACTGCCGAAGCTGTTTCCGCACACCGATGCGCGCAGCTGGTTCGTCGGCAACGAAGCGCTCACGCAGTCCACCGCCTTCCGCAACAGCACCCTGCAAGGGGCTTACCTGATGCTGGCCGCGCGCGCGCTGGGTCTCGATGTTGGTGCGATGTCGGGCTTCGACAACTCGAAGCTGGACGAGATTTTCTTCGCCGGCAGCAACGTGCAATCCAACTTCCTGGTCAACATCGGCTACGGCGACGTGAGCAAACTCTACCCGCGCTCACCGCGACTGGATTTCGCCGAGGCAGCAGAGATCCTCTGAGCCGACTTGCCGTGCATGCGCCTCGGTTGCAAGCGCGAATGACGTTTCGCCTCCTCGCCGAGCTGGAGAGCGAATCACGTTTCCCCTCCTCACCGAGGAGGGGACCAAAGGCTGGTGGAACCACGAAACCCGCATACGCCGATCGCACTACCCGCCAGCTTCATTCAAGCCATTTGCACAACAGCTTCAACGGCGACAGCTGCACAAGCGCCGCGACATTGGTAACAATCGCCAGCCAGACACCACGCATCAGGCGTGGCAGAAATCAGGAGCCCACCATGCAGGCAGAAACCGTCACCCGCTCGCGCAACATCGAGCAGATCGCCATCGGTCGCCCGACCTCGGACGGTGCCGGTGTGAAGCTCAACCGCGTGCTGACCCAGCAGTACCAGAAGCGGCTCGATCCATTCCTGATGCTGGATGAATTCCGCTCCGATGATCCGCAGGATTATCTCGCCGGCTTTCCCGATCATCCGCATCGCGGTTTCGAAACCGTCACCTACATGCTGGCCGGACGCATGCGTCATCGCGACAGCGTCGGCAATTCCGGCTTGCTGACACCCGGCGGCGTGCAGTGGATGACGGCCGGGCGCGGCATCATCCATTCGGAAATGCCGGAACAGGAAAACGGCCTGATGTCCGGTTTCCAGTTGTGGGTGAACCTGCCGGCCGCGCGCAAACTGATCGCGCCGGCCTACCAGGATCTCGGCCCGGAACAGATCCCGGAAATTGATGACGCCGGCGGCGCCAAAGTGCGCGTCATCGCCGGCACACATCGCGGTGTGCACGGCGCGGTACAACGACCGGACACCGAACCGCTCTACCTTGATCTGCACCTGCCTGCCGGCAGCCGTTACGCCGCGCACATCCCGGCCACACACAATGCGTTCGTGTACGTGTACGAAGGCCTGGTCAGCGTCGGTCCGTCACAGCGACCGGTCAAGAAAAGCCAGATGGGCATACTCGGCAACGAAGCCGGCAGCGACGGCGTGGAAATTGTCGCCGACAGCGACAGCCGCCTGCTGATCATCGCCGGCAAACCGCTGCGCGAAGCCATCGTCCAGTACGGCCCGTTTGTGATGAACTCGCCACAGGAAATCGAACAAGCCATCCGCGACTACCAAAGTGGCAGGCTGGCCGTCTGAACTGCCGCGAAACTCCGGTCGACAAGGGTTCACCAGCACGCTTTTCAATCGCACCTCTTCAACGTCGTCTCCTCAACGACGTCTCCTCAACACCACCGACTCAACGACACCGATTCAACAACACCGACTCAACGACACAGCCTCAACAACAACAGGGCCGCCACATCGCGGCCCCTTTTTTTGGTCGCGCCGAGCCATCGCCGTACGTCGCGCACCGGCTGCAACACCGCGCCTGCACCGGACATTTACATCCCCTGACGATTTTCCCTTACAGTGCCGCTGGTTCGCGCATGCCTGCTGATGCACGCTGCGCGCGGCTCCGTCACGAGGACAACCCCATGTCATTTCCACAACATCTGCGTCGCGCCCTGTTGCCGACGCTGCTGCTGGCCACGCTTGCGGCCGGCGGCCCGGCGCTGGCCGAACCGGCGGCCGGAAAAACCGCTGCTGTCGCCACCCGCGCCGAAGACGTCAAAACCTTCACGCTGGCCAACGGCATGAAGTTTCTGGTGCTGGAAGATCACTCCATTCCCAACGCCAATTTCTACATTTTCTGGAAAGTCGGCTCGCGCAATGAAGCACCGGGCATCACCGGCCTGTCGCACTTTTTCGAACACATGATGTTCAACGGCGCGAAAAAATACGGCCCCAAGCAATTTGACCGGGTCATGGAAGCCAATGGTGGCGCCAACAACGCGTACACCACCAACAACGTCACGGTGTACACCGACTGGTTTCCGGTCAGTGCACTGGAAACCATTTTCGATCTGGAAGCTGATCGCATCGCGCATCTGAATCTCGATGACAAGATGGTGGAAAGCGAACGCGGCGTCGTAACCAGCGAGCGCCTCACCGGCCTGGAAAACTCGCCCTGGCGGACGCTGAGTGAAGAAGTCTATGGCGCCGCATTTCGCGCCCACCCCTACTCCTGGCCGGTGATCGGTCACGAGTCGGACATAAAAAACTGGACCAAGGCCGATCTGCAAAATTATTTCGACACTTACTACGCGCCGAACAATGGCGTGTCGGTGGTGGTCGGCGCGGTCAAGTTCGACGAAGTGAAGAAGCTTGCCGAGAAATACTTCGGGCCGATTCCCCGCAAACCTGACCCGCGTCCGGTGCATACTGTCGAGCCGGAACAGAAAGGCGAGAAACGCGTGTTCGTGGAAAAAGCCTCCATCCCGACTCCGCACCTGATGATCGGTTACAAGACGCCGGCCACCACGCATGCCGACACCTATGCGCTGGATCTGCTCACCCAGGTGCTGAGCAGCGGCAAGAGTTCGCGTCTGTACAAGGCGCTGGTGGACAGCAATCTCGCCACCGGCGTTGGCGCAGACATTGGCGAAACCTTTGACCCTTTCCTGCTGACCATCAATGCGGTCGCGGCCGACGGGGTCAGCGCGGCGAAAGTCGAGCAAACCATACACGACGAGATCGCTCGCCTGATCAGGGACGGCGTTTCGGAAGAGGAAGTACAACGCGTTCGCGCCCAGACGCTGATGCAGTTCTACCGTACGCTGGAGACCATCAACGGCAAGGCCAACACACTCGGCACCTATGAAGTGTTCCATGGCAGCTTCGCCAAAATGTTCGAAGCGCCCGAGGCCTACAAGAACGTCACAGCGAAAGACATTCAGTCGGTGGCCGCAAAATACCTGCGCAAAGCCAACCGCACGGTCGGCATTCTGGCCGCCAAGGAGGACGCACAATGAATCTGTTCCGCAAACGTCCGCTGCGTGCGATGGCGACTGCCCTGCTGCTGGTGCCGGTCATCGCGCAGGCGGATTTCGCCCTGCCCGCCGCGCAAACGGCCACGCTGGAAAATGGCGTGAAGGTCTATCTGCTGCCGCAAACCGAAGTGCCGCTGGTGCATGTGCGTGTTCTTGCCGACGCTGGTGCGCGCCGTGATGGCACGCAGGCCGGTCTGGCACAACTGACCAGCGACGCACTGCTGCTTGGCAGCAAGCAGTACGACAAGTCGAGTATTGAAAAACTGTTTGAATCGCGCGGCGCCAGCATCAATACCGGAGCGTCGGTGGAATCGGCAGCAGTCAGCGCGACGCTGATGAAGTCCGATCTCGACACATTGCTGCCGGTGATCGCCGATGTCGTCCTGCATCCGCAAATGCCGGAATCCGAGTTCAACAAGCTGCGTGATCGCCGTCTGTCCGAGCTCAAGCAAATGCGCCAGAGCCCGCGCAATGTCATCGACCAGTATTTCAACCAACTGGTTATTGGCAAGAGCGCCGAGATCGCGCCGGTAGCCGGTTTGCAAACCAGCGTATCGACGCTGAATCAGGCGCAGGCACTGACCTTTCACCGTCAATATTGGCGCCCCGATACCGCTGCCGTGATCGTCGTTGGCGACTTCGAACCGAAAGCCATGACCACGGCCCTGCGCAATGCGTTCGGCAACTGGAAAGCTGCCGGTGACAAACCGGTGCCGGTAGCGGCAAATAATGCCGGTGCACCTCAGGAAGCGCGGGTGTGGCTGATCGACAAACCCGACGCGATTGAAACCACCTTCCGCATCGGCGGCATCGGTGTGCCGGAAGGACATCCGGATCAATTCAAGCTGGATGTCATCAATACCATACTCGGCGGCCGCTTCACGTCCTGGTTGAACGATGAGCTGCGCGTCAACAGCGGCCTGACCTATGGCGCGCGCAGCAACTTCGATCGCATGCGCAGCAGCGGCACTTTCGGCATCGGCTCGTTCACGAAAACCGCCACCACCGAGCAGGCGCTGGACTTGGCGCTGAAGACCTATGCCCGGTTGTGGGAAAAAGGCATTGATGCCGAAACGCTGGCGAGCGCCAAGGCCTACATGAAAGGCCAGTTCCCGCCGCGTTACGAAACCAACGCCCAGCTCGCCAACGCCATTGCCATGCAGCATGTGTACGGCCTGAAACCGGACTGGGTGAACTCGTTCAACGCCGCCGTTGACAGCCTGAGCGTTGACGAAGCCAATGCCCTGGCGAAGAAATATTTCCCGCGCGACAAACTGCAGATGGTCCTGATCGGCAAAGCTGAGACCATCGGTAAACTCGCAGAGAAGTATGGCAAGGTCAGCACCGGCAAGCTGACGGATGACCGCTACGACGTTCCGGCTGCCAACTGACACAGCCAAAAACGCGCGCTGCCGGGAGCGGGTGATACCTGTTCCCGGCAGTTTGTTTTTTTTCACTGGCGTGACGTTTTTTTGCCAACACTTTTCCGCTGCAAGCACGCAAGATTCTGCTGCTTCAATCTGAAACATCAGGGACGGACATGTTCAGCCACACAGGGAAAGTCAACGCGGCGCTGCTCATCGCTTTGTTTTTGGCAGTGTTGCTGACTGCGCTAATTTTTTCGTTCCGGCCCGGCACGCAACCGCACACTTCGCCGTCAGCGTCCGACTCGCGCGCCGATGCCGCAACACCCGCGGCACCGGCAAGTATCACCAGTACACAATCAGCCACCGTTGAGCCAGCCCTTGCTGCGGCAAACAGCCAAGCTTCGCGACCAGCGATATGCAGCTTTTCCGTCAAAGTCGATGACGCGCGCGACATCCCCCGCAAGGCCGCACAGCTGCGCGAACTGTTGCCCTTCCCGCTCAGCGCGGCAGATGCCGAGTTGTATCTGTGGACGTTTCATTCGCAATCAGCGCCCCTGCGCCACGACCTGCGCGGACTTGATGCAGCAACGCTCGACCGCTTGGCCGAGAACGGTGACGCGGCTGCGGCGGCGAGACATATCAGCGCGCTGATGTTCAGCAGTGAAAATCCGAAAGACTTCTTGCCGTCCATCCGCCCCATCGAGCAACGCCTGATGAGACTGGCTCGCCAGGGTCACCGCGAAGCAATATCGGGATTGTGGCACCTGTATCTCGCTGGCATTTCCCTCTCAGGCAACGAGAAAACAGGCGATATCAGCGCCGACGGCAACGCCCTGCGCATTGATCGCGCGGCGCTCGGACATTTCCAGATGCGGCATGGCGACATCGCCGATTACGTTGACATCCGCCGTGGCATGGACATTACCTCTGTTCCCGATTTTCTGGTGGTAGGAGACCCGTCGAACCGCAGCGGAATTGCCTTTCTGAATCCGCCCGATGCAGCGCAGGACGAAGTCCTTCGCCGAGCCGCGCAACTGGAAAAGGAGTTGGGCGGCCTTTACATTCCCCGGCACAGCCTCGCGGAAAAGGAGCGCGCCTGGCAATTGGTCACCGGTGAACTTGGCGCGTGGTTTGCCCAAACCGCTCGCGCGTGTCGCTGACCAACTTGCGCCGCCGGTGCAGCACCTACCTCTGAAACCACCCGGCCGCGCGAAATGAACTCGCCCCTCATCACCATCTTGCTTGGTTTCCACGGCCTGCTTGGCTAGCATCGCGGCCACCTGTCTTTCGCCCGCGACCCACTCATACTTTCGCTGGCATAGTCACACTTCAGAAAACGGATTTTTCATGCGCGCACGTTTGATCCATATTCTGGTCGCCATTTTGCTTGCCGCCCTGCTGGGCAGGATTTTCACGACCACCGCTTCGGAACCTGACAACTCCAAAACGAGTACCCACAGTCCAACAAACCAGCCTGCGCGCTCCGCGGCACCATCATCGACGCCAGCTCCGCCCTCAAGCAAAATCGCCGGACAAGCGGCGGCGTCGGAAAGCGCTGCGGCAAAAGACACTACTGATCTTTGCAAGCAGTTGAACGCGGCAGGTGCTGAACAAGACTTTCAGAGAGCTGTTGAACTGATCCACAAGCATTCGTCCATCACTTTGTCACCGGACGATCTGCGTCTCCTCAGCGAACTGCATACACCTGAAGATTCAGACTTTCGCAACGAACTTACGGGCATGCCGGCTGAAGAGCTTGACCGTCTCGCTGACGGCGGTGATCCTCAAGCTGCAGACCGGCATGTCTTTGCCAGCAACGTCCTGGAGATGAACGACGAGGAACTGAGGCGCATGTACAGCAAATCGTCGGCGCGTTTGCTGCGCTTCGCACGACAAGGACATCAACAAGCCTTGTATTCACTGCACTTTCTGCAGTTGATGGTACTTGCAAACCAACATGACGAAACAACCGGACAATTTCCGGCAACCGCGGAAGACTATCTGATTGATCATGCCGCCTTGAACGGCTTTCTTCGCACGCATGGCGACATCATGTTTTACATGCATGCACGCATCCGCGAGGAAGCGGAGACAGTCCCCGAGTGGCTGCGATTCCGGGGTTTGAAACTGGAGCTTGAACTGCGAGCCCTGACGACGCCATCCGCACATCTGCAGGAACGCGTCGCCAGACGGATGGCAGTGCTGAACGCAACTCAGCATGCCAACATCCATTCCCGGCACACTCTGGAAGAAAAAGAGCGTGCTTATCAGCTGATGAAGGGCGAATTTGGCAGGTGGCAGCGCACGATGCGCGATCAGTGCGCTGCCATCCAGTAGAGCCCCATCGCTCGCTTGGCTTCGCGGCGCGCATTGACTAGCATCCAGTCACCTCCTTCCCGACTCCGTTGCCCGCATGTCGTTGCCTCGCGTCCCCCGCCTGCGCGGCCCCTTCCTCTGGAGCGGTTTGCTGCTGGCCTTGTTGCTGGTCTGGCTGGCGCCGTACTGGGCGCCGCTGCGCAGCATTGACGGGCAGTGGCTGGACTGGCTGGCGGCGCAACGCGCGAAAAGCCGTCAGGGCGCCGACGACATCGTGCTCATCGATATTGATGAACGCAGCTTCGCCCAGCTTTCTGACCGTTTGGGCGCATGGCCGTGGAAACGCGCGGTGTATGGCGAGCTGGTGGAATGGCTGAATGCGCAGGGCGCGCGTGCCATTGCCTTCGACATTGTGTTCACCGAACCAGATCTGTTCGACCCGCAAAGCGACGGCTATTTTTCCGAAGTGCTGGCGCAATACGACAATGTTTACCTGCCGGTCATCCATTTGCTGGCTGACGACAACCTGTCGCCGGCGCTCACCCGTTACCCCTCCTTCCGCGGGCTGGAGCGCGGCACTCAGGGCCGCGACGATGCCCGCGCCTCGCTGCTCTATCCAGCAGTTGGCGATCCGCAGCACTGGAAACTCGGCACCATCAATTTCATTGTCGATGACGACGGCATCGGTCGCCGTTACGACATCTGGCGCGATATCGGTGGCTGGCGGCTGTATTCATTGCCTTCAGTGATCGCTCAGGATCTTGGCGTAACGCTGCCGACGCAGCCGCGCATCCTGCTTGACTGGCTCGGCAAAGAACCGATCTTCCCGCGTCACGCTTTCGTCGACATTTACTCGCGGATCGAAAGCGGCGAAGCGATGCCGGATCTGCAGGGCAAAATTGTTTTTATCGGCACCACTGCCAACGGCCTGCACGATTTGCGTCCGACGCCGCTCAATGCCCAGTATCCGGCGTTTTTCATGCTCGCCACCGCGCTCGACAATCTGCGCAAAGGCGAACAATTGCAGCGACTGCCCGCCGGATTGCAGATCGCCATCGGCAGCATTCTGCTGCTGGCGCTGTTCCGCGCCCTGCAAACCACACCGCAACTCTTGCGTCTGCTGGTGCAGATCTCGCTGGTGTCGGTATTGCTGCTGGCGAGTTCATGGCTGGCGATACGCGAAGCCTGGCTGGCGCCGGTACTGGTCACGCTGATCGCCAGCGTGATGCTGGTGATGGCCGGCGCCATCCAGCGTTATCGCGACGAGGAAGATGCACGTCGCAACGCCATTGACATGTTCGGCCGCTTTCTCGATCCCAATGTCGTGCGCCAATTGGCGCGTGATGGCCTGCCCGACGCCGGCGAACTGGCCCAGCAGCGCACCATCACCATTTTGTTCTCGGACATCCGCGGCTTTACCACACTGTCCGAAACACAATCACCGCAGCAGATCATGACGCTGCTCAACGACTATTTCGAACGTCAGGTGGCGGTGATCTTCCGCCACGGCGGCACGCTCGACAAATTCATCGGCGACGCCATCATGGCGTTCTGGAATGCGCCGCTGGACGATCCGCAGCACGCCGGCAACGCGGTGCGTGCGGCGCTGGAAATGGTCGAGGAGCTGGAAAAATTCCGCGCTGAGCGCGGCCTCACCGACTTCGATGTCGGCATCGGCATTCACACCGGGCCGGCGGTGGTCGGCATGCTCGGCTCCGAGCAGCGCCTCGACTACACCGCCATCGGCGATACGGTGAACCTCGGCTCGCGGCTCGAAGGGCTGACCAAGGGCATCGCCCGCGTGCTGATCTCGCAGGCCACGCATGACGCCTGCATCGCCGACGGCTCAGCGGAGGACTTTGACTTTCGCTTCTGCGGGTCTTACAAGGTGAAGGGCCGGCATGAGGAAGTGGTGACCTGGGAGCCGCTGCGGCGCGGGGCGCTGCCGGTCGCGGCAGACAGCGCGGCAGTCGGTACGACAGTTGTCACAACCGATGCCACAACAGCTGTCACAACAGCCGCCTCAACGGCCGGCGCGGAACCGGCCAGCGCAAGCACTGCGGCAACGGACGTACAAGCAGCAAGGGATGACCCGCCACAAGTTTGAGCACAGTAAGACAGACGACCGTCAGTTGCGCCGGCAGCACGGAACGCAGCGCAGCACATATCGGCTTTCGCAACGACGCTTACCCAGACTTTTGCACCGGCTCTTACAACAACAAGCAGCGCATCACTGCATCAAGGAGTAGCTGTCATGAAACTGTTCGTTCTCACCGCGCTGGCCGTGCTGCTGGCACCGGCGGCGCAAATGCAGGAAGCGGTGACGCTGACGCCGACGGAATTGCGGCTGCAACCGGACATCAAGGCCGGCGTGGTCGCCAGCCTTGCCGCCGGCACAGCAGTGAAAGTGGGTGAACGGCGCGGTGCCTGGTATGCCGCCGAGAGCGGTGAAAAAGCCGGCTGGCTGCGCATGCTTAGTGTGCGCTTTGGCAGCGGCAAGGCCGTGGCCGGTGACAGTGGACTGAAAAATGTTATTGGCATCGCCGCCGGCAACCGGCCGACACCGGCAACCGGCGTGCGCGGACTGAATCGCGACATGGTGAAAGCCGCCAACGCCAACTTCGTCGAGCTGGCTCAGCTCGACAATTTTCGCGTCGAAGCCGAAGACGCCCGCCGCTTCGCCGCGGCCGGCAATGTCCACGCCGCCGGCAAATAAGGAGACCACGATGAAAATCACAAACGGTCCCCGTTCATCGCTTCCGCTGTTCGCCGCCCTGCTCGCCGTCGGCGTCACGCTCACCGGCTGCAAGGAACTCAAAGGTTTGCAAGTTGGCAACGTGCGACTTGATCCGCTGATCAGCGCCGGCGAAAAACTGGCGAACACCGGCGACATCAATGAGCAGCAGGAAGTGCAACTCGGTGGCGACATGGCTGCCACGCTGCTCGGCGCGGCGCGTCTGTCGAAAGACCAGGACATGCAGCGCTACGTCAACCGCGTCGGCCGCTTCGTGGCCCTGCAAAGCGAGCGCCCGGATCTGCCGTGGCGATTCGGTGTCATCGACGACGGCACGTTCAACGCGTTTGCTGCGCCGGGCGGCTACATCTTCGTCACCCGCGGTTTGCTGAAAAGCCTGGAAAGCGAAGCCGAACTCGCCGGCGTACTCGCCCATGAAATTGCCCACGTGGTGCGCAAGCATCACCTGAAAGCGGTGCAGAAAAACAATCAGCTTGGCGCACTCAGCGACGTGCTGATGGGCGCCGCCGATTACCGCGTCAGTCAGGGCGGCGTGCAGAACGCCTACCTGAAACGCCAGATCGCCGACCGCCTGCTGAACGCCACGCGCGAACTCTATGCCCGCGGCCTCGATCAGGGCGACGAGTTCGAGGCCGACCGCGACGCCATGCAACTCGCCGCCCGCGCCGGTTACGATCCTTACGCCTATCTGGTGGTGATGCAGCGTATCGAAATGATCAGCCCGCAAGACTCCGGCTTCGCGCTGATGTTCAGCACTCACCCGAAACCCGCCGAACGACTCGCCGCACTCGGCAACGTCACACCGGCCTGGAACGGCACCGCCATCAATGCCGAGCGCTACGGCAGCAATGTGCTGAGTCGTTGAGGATGCAGTGAACACGTCCCTGAATCCGTTCGTGGTGATGCGTCGGCAAGCCCGGCAGCAAACGCAAGTTGCACCACGAACGGCCAGGGGCTCCGCGCAATGCTGTTCATCCTTCTACAGGCGAAAGCGACTGAAGTGGTTCCCCTTTTCAAACCTGCTTTTTTGCGAATCCGGCTGCTTCCTGAATTGCCGTTTCCGTCGCCAACGCATCATGAATCTTCCGTTCGTCCTGAGCGTGTCGAAGGACAGGACGGCACACTACGACCAGAACATTCGGCTCCACTTGACCGGCAACCGTGAATCCCGGGACGAACGCAGCATTTCATCAGGCCTCTACACAACGAAACGAAACCCGCACCAGCGCACAGCGCGCCTCCACGCTCAGATATCATGCCCTCGCGGGAACAACGCCCGGAGAACTCGCGTCGGGAATGCGTTCTGACCGCGTTGCCGCCGGCAAGGTAAAGAGCAGTACGCTCCGCATCACTGGCTTGAGAAGAGAGAGCGGGAAAGCCCGAGCTCACCCAACACGTCGCCTTCACAACACAGCACCATGCATCCTCAATCCCCCCTGCCCCTGAAACACGGGGTCGCGCCCAGCTACATCTGGCTGCCCGCCGGCCCCTGGCCTGACATGCTGAGTTTTCTGCAAGCACGCTTTCCGCATGTCAGTGCCGAGGTGTGGCGCGCGCGCATGGCACGCGGTGAAGTGCGCGACGAACGCAACACCGTGTTGCAAGCCGATTCGCCATTCCGGCGCGGCGCCTGCGTGTTCTATTACCGCGAACGCGACAACGAAACCGAACTCCCGGAAACTGAGCGTATCCTCTATCGCGACGAGCACCTGCTGGTGGTCGACAAGCCGCACTTCATGGCCGTTACGCCCAGCGGCCGACTGCTGCACGAAACCCTGCTGGTGCGGCTGAAGCGCCAGTTGCAGCTCGCCGAACTGCAACCCATACACCGGCTGGATCGGGAAACCGCCGGCGTCATCGTGTTTGCCATCAATCGCGCCAGCCGTGGTGCATACCAGTCACTGTTCGAAGAACGCCGCGTCAGCAAAATCTACGAAGCGCTGGCCGCGCCGCTACCGGCAAAACAATTTCCACTGCGCCATTGCAGCCGCATGGAGGCCGGCGAACCGTTCTTCCGCATGCAGGAAGTGCCGGAAACTTCCAGCAACCGAGCCAACAGCGAAACCCTCATCGACGTCATCACACGCGGCACGCCGCTCTGGCATTACCGGTTGACACCCGGCACCGGCCGCAAACACCAACTGCGCGTACACATGGCCGCCCTCGGCGCGCCCATCCACAACGACGCGTTCTATCCAGTCGCCCTGCCCTGCAAAGGCGACGACTTCAGCGCGCCACTGCAACTGCTGGCAAGACAAATCGCCTTTACCGATCCGCTGACGGGAGTGCAACGCTGTTTTACCAGTCAGCGTCAGCTGGCACTTGAGAACGTTCGCTAAGGAAATTTTGGGCAAGTGCCGGGGCGCTGTTCGTGGTGCGACCACGTGTTTCTCGACCCGCTCCAATACCTGTTGCTTGAACTGGGCTGTGCAAGTCTTACGACCGGCTGATGTATCTTTGACCGCTTATGATTTCACAGAACACATTTTTGCGATTGGGAGATTACTCTCATGGTCGGGCGTCCAGGGTTGCGGGGCAAAATCAACAACTGTTCGATAGCATCAAGAGGTGCAAGAGTACGCGAGCGCCTGGAGGTGGACATACAATCATGAGTTACCGAATATGGCGCTCGGAGGCATCACGCCAAAACAGAAACTGGCGATGACCGCTTAACCTCTATTTTGAGCGGCGGCAAAATTTGGAGAGTTGGGGATTACCGACTTCTCTATCAATAGCAACACCTGTTGATGGCTCGGCCCATATGCCATATATCCATCACAAGCAGGTCCCGCTCACAAAGAAATTGATGACCTCCAGAACGACTCGTAAACCATGGCAAAATCCACCACCAAGCTCTACCAACTGAAAGTGACACTGAAGCACAGCAAGCCGGCGATCTGGCGTCGACTGCTCGTACGCGCTGATATCAAGCTACCCAAGCTGCATGACATTTTGCAGGTGGCGATGGGTTGGCATGATTGTCACCTGCATGAATTTGAGGCGAGCGGCAACAGCTATGGCGTACCGGACCCTGAGTTTGGCAGCGAAGATATGATCGATGAGCGCAAGGTCAAACTCAGCGAACTGCTGACCACTGAAAAACAACGGCTGATCTACACGTATGATTTTGGTGACTACTGGCAGCACGAAATACTTCTTGAAAAAGTGCTAGTCGCCGACAGCGCGCCACTGTTTGCTCAATGTCTGGCAGGAAAGCGTGCAGCACCACCTGAAGATTGCGGCGGCATCGGCGGGTATGCGGAGCTGATTCGCACCGCCAGCGACCCAAAGCATCCGGATCACGATGACCTTATCGAGTGGTTGCCAGAAGACTTTGATCCGGATTCCTTTTCGCCAGAACTCGTCAATGAGGTGTTAGCGAGCCTTCGGTGAACGAACTGACTACCGAGAGTATTGGCAACTGCCGGTCATTTGCTCTACGACGCGTCGTCGCCTCCTGATGCAAACCCTGGCAAGAGACATTCGCCAACGTGCCTGCGCATTTTGCACTGGCATCTGCATTCTTTTCGAACAAACAAGGAACGGATTGAAGTGTATTCAATCACAAATTTGCCTGGCGTCAGATCGCCGTTCAGCCCTTCGACTCCGATCAGGGCGAATGGAATTTCTACGGTTCGTCGACTCTACGCGATGACCGTCGCTCCGTTCGTAGTGAGCTGCGTCGAACCATTGAACGGCGAGCCCCATCATTTGATCCACACTCAAAGCGACTCTGTCAGGTTTGACAAATTTGCTCTCGTTTCTCCCGAACAAACTCGACTCTCATTTCCATTGTTTTGCAATGAAAAGAGTTACGTGTAGTTAATCAAATGACTTTACTCATCGCTTCTCGCCGGCGAAGTGTGCCTCGATCTCTTCCAGTGTTTTGCCTTTGGTTTCCGGTAGCAGGAAAGCCGCGGTCAGGAAGTAGATCACGGTGCAGGCGGCCCAGAAGAAGAACATGGCCGCGTAGCCGTGATTGCCGACGGTGGGCAGGAAGACGGCGGCGATGGTGGTGGAAACGAACTGGTTCAGCAGCAGCGCGATGCTCATGCCGTTGGAGCGGATGCGTGTGGGCATCAGTTCCGACAGTGCCAGCCAGACGCACACGCCCGGCCCGACTGCGAAAAACGCGACGAAGAACATCAGTGCAACGGCCACCAGCCAGCCGGTGGTCTGGTTCGGCACCGGACCGAGCCAGGCCTGTTCGATCACCAGCGGCGCGTGTTGCGCCTCGGCCGGATCGGCAAACGGATTCAGATGCAGTTTGCGGAAGCTAGCGCCGATGACGCTGTCCGGCGTCACGGTGGCGGCGCGGTCGGCGACTATCGGCAGCGCCGCCGGATCATCGCTGCGCCGTGTCTGCACATTGGTGAATTCGCCGTAACCATACACCACGGTCAGTTGCTGCGCGCCGGCATCGGCATTCACGCCCAGACGCTGGAGCAAAGCGGAATCCAGTTGCAGATGCAGGCTTTCACCGCGCGCTTCGTTCGCGATGATAGCGCGCACATCGCTGCGCTGATTTTCTGCCGTCCAGAACAACACACCGGCAGCAAACAGTGACAGGACAATGCCGCCGCTGCCGAGCATGAGCAGAAATTTTCGGCCCTTGCGATCCACCAGCATCACGCCGGCTATGGTCATCAGCGCATTGAGCAGTTTGACAACAACGTCAGCAGAGTTGGCAATGGCGCCGGGCAGGCCGGCGTTGTTCAGAATGTTGACGATATAGGCAAGAATAGAATTGATGCCGGTGGCCTGATTGCAGGCGAGGATCACGCAGGCAATGAAAAACGGCAGCAGGTATTTGCGCGTCAGCAGCGAATCCTTGCCTTGCGTACCGCTGCTGTCCTGCTGGCGCTGCGACATTTCTGCCAGTTCTTTTTGCGCCTCGCTTTCGACGCGCGTGCGGCGCAGTGCCGCCAATGCCGCATCACGACGGCCGCGACGGAACAACCAGCGCGGCGACTCGGCCAGCAACAAAGTGCCGAGCGTGAACAACAAGCCCGGTGTGATCGACATCCAGAATATCTGTCGCCAGGCATCGTCTTTGGCGGCGAACACGGCATCGCTGCGCTGCGCAGCATCGGTGATCTGCGCCGCGACGGCGCTTGCCTGCTCGACTTGTTGTGCGTAATACAGGCCGACCAATGCGGCGAACACCAGACCGATGGTGAGAAACAGCTGGAAAATACCGGTGCCGCGTCCGCGATTGTCCGCGCCCAGCGATTCGGCGAGATACAGCGGCACCACGACGCCAATCAGGCCGCCGCTGATCCCCTGCAGCAAACGTCCGAGCAGCAGCGGCGTATAGCCTTCGGCGAGCGCGATCACCGGAATGCTCAGCGTGAACAGCAAACCCGACAGCACCAGCACCGGCTTGCGTCCCAGCCAGTCACTGAGGGCACCGGCAAACAGCGAGCTGAGCACACTGCCCAGCAACACGGCAGCGACAACAAATGACAATTGCTGCGCAGACAATTGCCAGGCCACGGAGGCCGTCGATTCCAGATACGGCAACGCGCCGGCAATGATGCCGATGTCAATGCCGTACAACAGCCCGCCGAGACCGGCGATGAGCAGCAGGTAGCGCATGTGCCAGACAGTGTTGATGGCCTGCACGGACGGGGAACTGGAATTCATCTTGCCGACTCCGGAATTTCGCGGTTGCTCTGATTGTTATTGTTGCTTGCACCGGCGTGTTTGTCGCGACGGTGCGCCGTTCACGCCTTCGACTTCGCTCAGGGCGAACGGGGTGTGATCTGTGAAGGCAGTCCTGATCGCGCGCCATTCGCACTAAGCCTGTCGAAGGATGAACAGAATAGTGCGACGGCCCCGCCCCTGCTTGTGCGTCGACTTGCGTTTACTTCTGAGCCTGTCGAAGCATTGCCACGAACAGGATCGGGAGTACTTTTTTAAATGTCATAACAGGCCCGGAAAACATGCAGTGTCGTGGCGCTTCCGGAAAATGCATTTCCGGACCGTGCGCCGTTCAACCCTTCGACTTCGCTCAGCGCAAACGGACTGCACGCTGTGAAAGCGTTCCCGACCGCTTGCGCCGCAAAAACGAAACGCGGCGGGCACCCCACGCGCCCGCCGCGTTTCCTGCTCACTGCCCGATGGTATCGCCTTCGATACCGATCACGGCAGCATTCGCCCAGTTGCCGCAGACACCGGCCTTGCTGTCTTTGCCGGCGACGGTACGCAGGCTCAGGCTGCGCAGTCCGCGGATATCCAGTTCCGGTTTGACGACGGCAGGCGCCTGCACCAGACCACTGTCATACAGCAGGCGATCATCGCCCCAGATCTGGAAGTGCAAACCGCCCTGCGCGCGACAGCTGTCGTCAATACCGAGATCGGCGCGGAACAACTGCCAATGGCCCGTCAGCGTGTAGTCGATGCGGCTGCCGGCCGGCACACCGAGTCCCTTGCGGAACTGCAGGTCGTTCATTTTCATCGCGCCGCCCTTGTGCGCGGCATCGCGTTGCACGGCTTTTCCGGTTGCCACCTGCGTCCATTGTGCATCCGACAAATAGGCCTGCTGTTTCGGCTTGTCGGGGACCACGGCTTCCAGCACGCGGAACTCGGACAGCGTGATCGGCGTGACCACACTGGGCAGGAAAGCATTGAAAGCGGCAGTGCTGCGTTCGTTGCCGTTGGCGGCGAGCACCATCGGATCGTTGCCCTGCTCATCCGTCTGATCATGTGTGCTCAACACGCGGAAGCGCAGCAAGCTGCCGGCTTTGGCCGGGAACAAGACTTTCTGCGCGGTTTCCTGCTGGGCAAGGCGACCGGTGTGCACAGGCTTGCCCCAATCGCCGTTGCGATCGGAAAGATAGACTTCGAAGTCGCGCACCTGACCGTGCTTCCAGTGTTTGTCATTGCGCGGTGCAATTTCGAAGCCCTCGATCAACCGTCGCTCACCCAGCGCCAGCACAAACTCATGTGGACCGGTTTTCAGTGACTGATCGCGCTTGGTGCGGAACCAGGTTGAGGGATCGCCATCGAACGCACGCTCCAGTGCCTGGCCATTTTCTTCGGCCGGACGATTCAGCACCAGGATCTCGTCGGCAGTGAGCGCGTTGCCGCGCACCGGCATGACCGGCCAATCCGGTGTCGCCGCGAGCGTTGCTGTCGAACTGATCTGCAGCTGCACGTCATACGCCTTGCGCACGGAGAGCTTTTCCGACTTCACATGCACAGTGCCATATTTGTCGGCAGCATCGAAATACCAGCCGGATTTTGCTTTTGCGAACGCTGCTGCATCAGCCAGCGCCGTCAGCTTACGGCCATCGAAGCTGACCGATTGCGGTTGGACACGTGTATGCAACTGCAGCTGATACACACGCTGTTCTTCCTGACCGGCATAGTTGCCCTGCACGGCGCCGATCCGGACGCGAATGTCCCCTGCGCGTTTGACCGGCGCTGAAACCGTGAACACCTGCGTGCTGAACGCACCGCCGCGATACTGGCGGGTATTGCCGTCGTCTTCGTACAGCGTGTAGGTGGATTCGCCGTGCGGATAAATGTCCAGCGTCAGCACATCCTTGGCGACCTGTCCGTCATACAGTGCCACCGGATACATCGGAATGATGGCACCGGCGCGCACCAGTACCGGCAGCTTTTCCAGTGTCACCGGGTAATCAATTTCGCGGCCTTTTTCACCCGCTTCGGTGACGCGACCATCCCAGTAGTCAATCCATGTGCCCTGCGGCAGATGGATGTTTTCCCGCCAGCCCTTGCTACCCGACTGGCTGCGATAAACCGGCGCAACCAGAAAATCCTTGCCGAGCAGGAACTGGTTCTTGTAGGTCTCGGTAAATGCATGCGGATCTTGCGGATAGTCCCACATCAGGCCGCGCACAATTGGCGCACCGCTCTGCTCGGCTTGCCAGGCCAGCGTGTACATGTAGGGCATCAAACGCATTTTCAGTTTCAGGTAGTCGCGGTTGATGCTGCGATACGGTTCTTCGTACCACCACGGATGTTTACGCACACCCTGCGACCAGCCGGACATGCCCATCAGCACCGGCGTAAACGCTTTCCACTGCAGGTCGCGCGTGTAGGTTTCCGGGCTGCCGCCGAAGATGCCATCGACATCGCCGGTGGCGTAAACCTGACCGGACAAACCGGAACCGATCAGCGTCGGAATATGCCACCGGATGTAATCCCACGAGCCGGACTGATCGCCCGTCCAGGTCACGGCATACCGCTGGATACCGGCCCAACCCATCACGGTCCAGATGAAGGGACGACTGTCGGAATTGTTGAGAATGCCATCGGCAGCGGCCTTGTTGGCATCGAGGGCAAACTGGTAACCCTGACCGGTCCAGGCGACATCGAGTTTCTGCGCACGCGATCCGGCGGTGCCGACTTCCCAGGCGATTTTGTCGACACCGTTTTCCGTCCACAATCCGGTGCGAAAGCCGAGATCTTGCAAACCTTTCACGACGTCCGGCAATTGCGTGTAACCACAACCGTAACCGTCGTTGGGCAGAATCCAGCCGCCCGGCATGTCGTGCTCACGGTATTTTTTTGCCACCGAGGCGATCACGTCCGGCGTGTGGCCGGTGGGGCCATCGCTCCAGCCATCCGGCACGGTGCCCGGCTTTTTGACGTTGTCGCCATCGTTATAGCAATCGGCATCGCCGTATTCGAAAGCCCAGCGCGGCAGCAATGGCGCGCGTCCGGTCAGCTCGGTGTAGCCGGCGAGGATCTCGGCCAGCGTGTCGCCGACAAGATAGTAGGCATCGAAGCGATGTTCGGCGTGGCGTGTGCTGATGTAATCACTGGAGCGGAAATCGTAGCTGCCGTTCGCCCAGGTATTGCGCAACACGCCATAACCTTTGTTGGTCATGTAGAACGGCGCCGGACTCGGACGATCGCCCTCTTCCCAGCCGCCGGAATAAGAAATTTCCAGCGTCTTGCCTTTGAATTCAAACTGGCCGTTCTGCTGGCCACCGCCGAAGAAACGTTCGCTCTCCTGACTCGACAGCGTCTGGTAGCTGCCCTTCTCGTCCAGATCGATCGGTTTCAATTCCTGCCAGATCAGCGTCTGGTTGTCGGCCTTGTACAGCGCCAGTTTCAGCGGTTGTTTGTAGATGCGCAACGCCAGCCTGGCCGTGCGCAGCAACTGGTGATCACCGGCATCGGTGAGCGTGAACTCAACTTTTGGATAGTCGGTCTTGAGGACGATGGGCGCAGCCTTGTTGTCGGCATCGACCAGCTTGCCCTCCGGCCCTGCCCAGACCCGGAACAGATCGGCGCGCAACAAATCAATCTGCACGACCGCCTTGCTGTCGGTGTGCAGCAGCACGCCGCGCGCGTTCGCTTCCTGTTTTGTCAGCTTGCCGAGCTCAACAGCGCCGGCCGTGCCGGCGAACAACGCCTGCGTCAAGGCCAGAGCGATCAGCGGCTTGCGCCACGAACGCGGACCGGAAACCCGTGCCATCAAAAACCTCCTTCCCCAGCAAACGGTAAGACCTTGCCGCAACGGGCAAGGTCTGGCAAATAAAAACGGGAATGCGCACGGAGTCGGCGCACGCATTCCCAACGCACAACTCAGTACGTCACTCAGAACTGGGCACGAACGCCCAGCGAATACTGCGTGCCGAAACGCTCCAGATAGTTCAGCTGGTCGGAAACACCGACATAACCGGTATACCGCTCATTGGTCAGGTTGGTGACCTCGGCAAACAGGTTGAACTGTTCCGACAATGTGTAGGAGAAACTGGCATCCAGTTGGCCGTAGGCGTCGAGATAGGACACGCCACCCCAGTCTTCCGGGTAGGCCACTGATTTGTCACGCCAGTTGTAGGCCAGTCGCGCTTCGATGCCGTCTTTCTCGTAGTACAGCACGGCGTTGTAGGAGCGCTTGGACATGCCGGTGAACTCCAGCGCACGCAGCGCCAGATCAGCGTATTCGCTGTCAACATAAGTGAAGTTCAGGCTGAAACCGAGACCGTCGAACGGTGCCGGCAGCAGCTTGTCCAGCGACTGCACCCAGGCCAGCTCCACGCCCTTGATGGTCGCGCCCTGACCGCCGCGCGGCATGGTGATATCCCACAGATAGCCGGCAAACTCAACGTTCTGCGCTTCCTGCCAACTGATAAAGGAATCGATATCCTTGTAGTACAGGCCGCCGGTCAGGGCATTGCCCGGCGAGTAGTACCACTCCAGCGTCATGTCGATCTGTTTCGCGCGCTCCGGTTCGATTCCCGGCGCACCCATGGTGATGGTCTTGTCATCGAAATTAACCGCCACCCAGGTGCGCAGATAATCCAGCTCCGGACGACTCATGACTTCTGCCGCCGAAAAGCGATAGATGAGATCGTCACGCAGGTTGAGCTTGAAATTCAGGCTGGGCAGCAAATCGGTGTAGTCATCGCCCATCGCCACCGGAATTTCCTGACGCCATGCGTTGCCAATCGGCCGGCCATTTTCACCAAGCTGCAACGCTGCATAGTTGTAGATGTGTCCCTCGGACGTCACGCGGGTCCGGCTGTAACGCAACCCGACATCCAGCGTGTATGGCATTTCAGCCAGTTCGCCGATAAACGCGGCCTGCACATAGGCACTGTCAACATCTTCACCGACAACGTACGACTGATCACGGCGATGCGTGGGCATGATGTAACGGTCGGTCGCATCGGCATTGATGCTGCGGTAGTAGGCCAGCAGCGCATCCGCATCGAAACTCGGCCAGTTATCCGGACGGACACTGCTTTCGCCATCGAGGAAGTTGCTGAAGTTGCCGGGCGTAAAGACATTGCCGGGGATTCGGAACAGCGTCATTTCACCAACGGTGAAGCGATCCGCGTTGGCCGGAACGGTGTAACCATAGCCGGCGAAATACTGGCCGCCGTTGCTGAACATGCTTGGATTACGCGAGGCATAGCCGTCACGCGATTTGCTCTGGCGTGTCGAATGCAACCCGGCTTTGAGGCTGGACAGCCAGCCGCTGTCCGGCTTCCACACCGTGCCAAGCTGGAATTCGTCAATGGTGTCCGTCACCTGCATCCCGGACAGATAGGTGTAGTGCGCGCCGTAGCGCTGCTCGGCATTCAGGCCCGGCAGGATGCGAACATCCGGCAGTTTGCCGCCCTTGCTGTGATCCATTTCGATGGCATCGACAAAACCACGTGACACCACAAAATTGTTGTCGCCGCGATTGGCATTTTTCGATTCCGAGCGCGACACATCCACGAAGGCGCTGAGGCTGTCGCTGACATGCCAGGCGCCGTTCCAGCCGGCCTGCCAGGTGTCAGTGGTGCGCGGCTCGGAAAGGTTGAGCAACTCAACCATCGGGTCGTTGGTCATTGTCAGACGATCGATACGGCCATCATCAGCAAAATGCAAATTGCCGAAGCTCGGTTTGCCCGGTGTCCAGTCTTCGTCGTAGGTGACGATGCCCAACTGGTAACGGCGACCATCGGTGTTGTAACGCGTGTACAGCGTATCGAGACTGAACTCCAGATCGTCGCTCGGTTGCCACTGCAGGGCGACCGACGCGCCGATGCGCTCGCGCGTATCCTGGGCGTTGGTGAAGTACATGTAGCCCGGCAGTTTCGACGCAACGCGCTCACCGTCCTGAACCTGGCCGTCGTTGTTTTTGTCAACGTGAATGAACATCCAGTCGCGGTCGCTTTCATTGAAGAAGCCGGCGCCGGAATAGCTGTCGATACGGATGGTGCGCTTGGAGTAAGCCGCCGAGGCGATCACACCGAAACTGTTGTCGGCGAAGGTATCGCCAACCAGAAACGACGCGTGTGGCAGATAGTCGCCGGTGCGCGTTTCGTAGTTGGCTTTCGCGGACGCCGCCAGTGTTGGCTCTTTCAGCGACAGGGGCCGGCGCGTTTCAATGTTCACCACGCCACCCATGCCACCTTCGACCAGACTGGCCTGCGCGCTTTTGTGCACGGCAATCGACGAGATCAGCTCCGAAGCGATCACGTCATAGTTGAAGTCGCGGCCGGTATTTTCCGACGCCATACGCCGGTTGTTCAGGGTCGTGACGTTATAGGTGCCACCCAGACCGCGCACGAGAATATTCTTGCCCTCGCCGTTGTTGCGGGTGATGGTCACACCGGTCATGCGCTGCAGCGCTTCGGCCAGATTGGCATCGGGAAATTTGCCGATATCCTCGGCAGAGATCACATCGACGACGCCGGTCGCGATCTGTTTGCTGGTCAGCGAACGGTTGATACTGCCGCGAATACCGACCACTTCAATCTTCTCAACCTCGGCATCCTTGTCGTCTTTGCTCTTCTTGGCGTCGGCCTTTTTCTCGTCTTCCGTCTTCTTGTCAGCAGCATTCTCCGCCGCCGATGCCGGCTGAACCGACGCCGGACTGTTCACTTCGCTCGCCTGCGCGACACCAGCCAGGCCAGCGGCCACGGCAAGTGCAATGCACGTCAGTTTCAAATTGGGGTGCGTGTCCATTCCTGTTCTCCGCGATACCGCCTGTTATCTGGCCCGTGCCACTGCCGGCTGCCCTTGCGGTCAGTCCTCGCCGTTGACCGGTCCCGTTTCTGTGCTCTGCCCTGTGTTCCCTGCACCAGCGAGCACAACGATGGCCGGTCACACAGTGAGCGGTTTATACCGATCTATCGAAAGTTATCGCAAGTATTTTTGGCTTCGTTTTGTTTCTTTTTGCAAGAACATCGAGACTCAAAAGAGGTCAGACCATTAAGCGAAAGCAGCAATAAAGGGCTGCGAAAGCGGAGGCTTGCCCGACAGATAGGTAATTGAAAACTATTTATTTTCAATGCCTTACGTAGCGCATTGCAGAGGCTTGCGAGCTTTCCGGCTGCCGAATGCACGGAAAATCACGCCAAATCACGAAAATATTCGAAAGTATTTGAAAGCTTTCACGCATATGCTAATTTGCCGCCATGCCCCGATGCATGCGGCGCAGTGCCAGTTTGCTCGCCACACTGGCCCGTGCATGTCGTCACGCAACCCGGACGCCTGAGCCAATTACTGGCCAGAATCACGCTCCAGGCACCGGTCCTCCGGACGCCGGTACACAACCCGGCAGACAGACAGGAACAGCATGGACACCCTCAACACGCTCGAGCGCCAGCAGGAAATCATCAAACTGGTCACGGCCCAGGGCAAAGCCTCGGTCAAGGACCTGGCCGAGCGCTTCGCCGTTTCGGAAGTCACCATTCGCAGCGATCTGGCGTTTCTCAACAGCCGGAATCTGCTGGTCCGGTCGCGTGGCGGCGCGGTGGTCAACAGCCAGTTGAGTCGCGAACTGTCGCTAAAGGAAAAGCACGAGAAACATCACGGGCTGAAACGCAAACTCGGTCAGGCCGTCGCCGCGCTGGTCAATGACGAGGAACGCATCATCCTCGACTCCGGCACCACCACCGAGGAAGTGGCCATCGGTCTGCGCGATCACCGCAATCTGATCGTGATGACCAACGGCCTGAACATTGCCAACGAGCTGGCTCAGGCAGACAGCATTGAGGTCATGCTCACCGGCGGCGTGCTGCGCAAAAAATCCATGTCGTTCTACGGCACGCAAGCCGAACAGAGCATTCGCCACTATCACTTCGACAAAGTGATCCTCGGCGTGGACGGCTTCGACATGAAAACCGGCCTCACCACCTACTTTGAGCCGGAAGCCAGCCTCAACCGCCTGATGTGCGAAGTGTCGAGCGAACTGATCGTGGTGACGGATTCTTCAAAATTTGATCGGCGCGGCTTTCACATCATCTGCGCCATGAATGCCATTCATACGCTGGTCACCGATACCGGCATCCCGCCTGCTTACGCCGATGAACTGAACCGTCTCGGCGTACGCCTGCAACTGGTGGACAAGGAGTAAAACTGTCCGTGACACACCACCACAAGACTGATCTGCGCGCCCTGCTGAATGCCAACAAAGCCGGTGAAGCCGTCGGCATTTACGCCATCTGCTCGGCGCATCCGCTGGTGATCGAAGCCGCCATGCTGCAGGCGCGACAGGATGGAAGTCCGTTGCTGATCGAGGCCACCACAAATCAGGTGAACCAGTTTGGCGGTTACACTGGCATGAAACCGGCCGATTTCATTCGCTTCGTGCACGACATTGCCGCGCGCATGGATTTCCCGCCGCAGCAGATCATTTTTGGCGGCGATCATCTTGGCCCGGTGTGCTGGAAGCAGCTTCCGGCGGAAACCGCAATGGCGCGCGCCAACGAGCTTATCGAAGCCTGTGTTGCCGCCGGCTTCAGCAAGATCCATCTTGACGCCAGCATGGCCTGCGCCGACGACGACCAGCCACTCGACGACCGCATCATCGCGGCACGAGCGGCGCAAATGTGTGCCACGGCTGAAGCAACAGCGCGTCTGCATTTCGGCAAGCGCGAGCTGCTGTATGTGATCGGCACCGAAGTTCCTGCGCCCGGTGGCGTCAGCCAGCTCGAAGATCATCTGGCGATCACATCGATTGCTCATGTCGATCAGACACTGCACCAGCATCGCGAAGCGTTTGCCGCTCATGGACTGGGCGAGGAAGTCTGGCAGCGCGTGGTCGGTCTGGTGGTGCAGCCGGGTGTCGAATTCAGCAATGATCGCATTCATCATTTCGACGCCAGAAAAACAGGTGAACTCTCGCGGCATCTGCGCAGCATTCCGCATCTCGTCTATGAAGCGCATTCCACCGACTACCAGCGCGACACGGCCTATGGCGCACTCGTGCGCGGACACTTCGCCATCCTGAAAGTCGGCCCGCAATTGACCTTCGCCCTGCGTGAAGCGCTGTTCGCGCTCAGTTACATTGAAGACGAGTTGTTGCCGTCCGGACAACGCTCACAGCTGCGCAGCATATGCGAGCAGCGGATGTGCGAACGCCCGGATCAATGGCGCAATTTCTACACCGGCGATGAAACGCAGAACGCACTGGATCGCCGCTACAGCTACAGCGATCGCATTCGTTACTACTGGACCGATCCGCAAGTGGATGCCGCCGTGCAGGCGCTGTTTGCCAATCTTGAACAGCGAGATATCCCTCTGCCGCTGATCAGCCAATTTTTGCCGCAACAATATGAAGCCGTGATCAATGAGCAGTTGCCGGCGCAAGCGCGGGATTTGGTTCGCCATCGCATCATGCAGGTCACCCGCAAATACGCACGTGCTTGCCTGTCACTGTCTTCCCGTCCGGACACCCATTGATGACCCAACTTCTTTCCTTCACCAGCACCGATCTGGATCAGGCTCAGGCCCGGCATACAGCGCAGGAAATTGCCCAGCAGCCACGACTCTGGCGTCTGGCCGCCGCACACATCGCTGCGCAACGCCAGGAAATTGATCGCTGGTTGCAACCGCTGCTGGCACGCAGCGATCTGCGCATCATCCTGACCGGTGCCGGCACCTCTGCCTATATTGGCGAAGCACTGGCTGCGACACTTGCGCGCGCCATGCCGCTGGCCACACAAAGTGTTGAAGCGATTGCCACCACCGATTTGGTCAGCCATCCGTCGCTGCATCTGAATCCCGCACGGCCGACCTTGCTGATCTCCTACGCGCGCTCCGGCAACAGCCCGGAAAGCATTGCCGCCGTTGAATGCGCCGATGCGCTTCTCGACGAGGTCTGGCACCTGTACATCACCTGCAATCCCGACGGCCAGCTGGCGCGTCGCGCCAGCGGCGACAAACCGCAGCACAGCCGCTCGCTCTGTCTGCTGATGCCGAAAGGCAGTGATGATCAGAGCTTTGCCATGACCAGCAGTTTTACCTGCATGCTGATTAGCACGCTGGCAATTTTTCTGCCCGATGCAGATGCCGTCGAACACGCCGCAGCAGCGGCAGAAAATATTCTCGGCGAACAATTGCTGTCGATCCGTCAACTGGCGGAAAGCGATTGCACGCGCATGGTGTTTCTTGGCGCCGGCGCTTTGCAGGCCATTGCCCGCGAAGCCGCACTCAAAGTGCTGGAACTGACTGCCGGACAAATTGCCAGCTTTCACGAAACGCCGCTGGGCTTCCGTCATGGCCCGAAATCATTGGTCGATGCACACACACAAATTATTCTGCTGTGCAGCCGCGATCACCATGCCCATCGCTACGACGCCGATCTGCTCACCGAACTGCGCAATGACCAGCAGGCACAATCCGTCACCACGGTCACGCTCACCGATGCAAGCGATTTGACTGACGTATGGGCGGCCCTGCCCTACATTGTTTACTGCCAGCTGCTGGCGTTTTTCAAATCGGTCAGGCTGGGCATTTCGCCGGACAATCCCTGCCCGAGCGGACTGGTTAACCGCGTCGTGCGCGGAGTGATCATTCATCCACTTCCGAAACGCGCGTCATCATGAATGCCGTCGCAAACCACGCCGGTGTTTACGGTCTGGACATCGGCGGCACCAAAATCGAAGTGGCGGTTTACGACGCCGACATGAACGAAGTGCAGAGCTGGCGTTTGCCGACGCCAACTCAGGATTACGCGCAGTTTCTCGACACCATCGAAGCACAGGTCCGCAAGGCCGACGCACTGAGCGGAGCAGAATGCGCGCTCGGCATCGCCATGCCGGGCATTACCGCTGCCGATGGCCGGCAAATCAGTTCGAATGTGCCCTGCGCGCAGCAGCAAACGGTCTGTGCCGATCTCGCTGCACGTTTGCAGCGCACCATCGCCATCGAAAACGACTGTCGCTGTTTTGCCCTGTCGGAAGCGACGCTGGGTGCCGGAAAAGATGCGCGCGTAGTATTCGGCGCTATCCTCGGCACCGGCGCTGCCGGCGGTCTGTGCGTGGAAGGCACACTGTTTCGCAGCGACCGCAATCTTGCCGGCGAATACGGCCACCTGCCGGTGTCAGCAGCCGTGCATCTGCGTCACGGGTTGCCGCTGCTCGACTGCGGCTGTGGTCTGCGCGGCTGCGCCGAGCCCTACATTTCCGGCAGTGGACTGACGCGTATTTACCGGTATTTTCTCGCCCACACACCGGAAGCGCTGCAAACCGTCGACGAATTTGTCACGACGTTTGACTGGCACCGGAATTTCCGCGCCGGACAAGAGGCCGCCAAGCAGGCGTATGCCTGCTACATGGATTATCTCGGCGCCAGTTTTGCCTCACTGGTGCTCAATTACGATCCGGATGTGGTCGTGGTCGGCGGTGGCTTGTCGCAAATCGACGAGATCCTCGACGCGCTTCCCGACGCCATGCGAGCACATCTTTTTGCTGGCGCGTCCGTTCCGCCCGTGCGCCGTGCTGTGTTCGGTGATGCCAGCGGCAAACGTGGCGCGGCCCTGCTCGGACGACAGCATGCACGCGTCTGAAACACTGCCGACTCACTACTGGTTGCGCGCCGGACATGTCGCACTGGAAACCGGCATCACCGGCAACACCTGCGTGCGCGTTGCAGACGGCCGCATTCAACGACTCGCCGCACATGCCGACGACGCCGCACCCTGCTTTGATTTCGGCGATGCCTTGCTGTCACCAGGGTTTATCGATCTGCACATTCATGGCCGTGAAGGCTGCGATGTCATGGATGCGACACGCGACTCCCTGGAAACCATTTCCCGATCGCTGGCGGATCACGGCGTCACCGGATTTCTCGGCACCACCGTTACCTCGGACTGGGACAGCACACTGGCGGCGTTTCGTTGTCTGGGCCGGATCTGGCGCGAAGGCTTATCCGGTACACAACTGCCCGGAGCGCAATTGCTCGGCGCCTACAGCGAGGGCCTGTTCTTCGCCAATCGCCACAAAGGCGCGCACAACGAGAATTATTTTTTGCCGCTGGAACAACGCTACTTCGAGCAGATCATTGCCGCTGCCGATGGCGCACTGAAAGTGCTGGCACTGGCACCGGAACTCGAACACGCCGAGTCCATCATTCGCTGGCTGCGCGCGCAAGGCATACGCGTGATGCTCGGTCACACCGACGCCAGTTTTGATCAGGCCCGCGCCGCACTTGCTGCCGGCGCCTGTGGTGGTGTGCATGCCTTCAATGGCATGCGTGGTATTCATCACCGTGATCCCGGCTGCACCGGCGCCGTGCTGATGGATGACAAGGCGATGGTCGAAGTGATCGCCGATGGTGTACACCTGCATCCGCAAATACTCAAACTGGTACAGCGGCTGAAACCGCTGGATCAAATCAGCCTGATCAGTGACTGCATCAACGCCGGTGGTTTACCGGACGGTCAGTACACGCTGGGCAAGCTCGATGTCCTTGTCCGCGACGGCGTTTCGCGCACACTCAACGGCTCGCTGGCCGGCAGCACCCTGACGCTTGAGCGCGCAGTGCGCAACATGACGCGACTTGCCGGCAGCACCCTGCATGAAGCAATCACCATGGCCAGCCTCAATCCGGCACGTTTTCTCGGCCTTGACAATGAGCTGGGCAGTATCGCCACAGGCAAGTGCGCGTCGCTGACCGTGCTGGATGCGCAGGGAGATGTCGTCGCCACTTTGGTCGATGGACGCAGCGTGTATTCGCGCACAAAATTTCGGCTTTGACAGGCATGGCAGCGACGCTGCACGTGAGTCCCAACAGAAAACAAATGCCCTGCAAAGGGCACTACACGCGCGTGAAAGGCAATCATTTCCTGCACGCGGGTTCGAAAAAACTCCCTGCACACAAGAAGAAAACCGCTGCGCAACAAGCGTAGTCATTTGCATGTTTCGGGAGCCATCATGAAATTTTCGCCTTCTCTCACCAAAACCGCTGTCGCGACACCGCTTACCGCCCTGCTCATTGCGTGTGGTGGCGGTGGCGGCAGCAGCTCAGCGCCCGCAACACCGACGCCGCCATCGGCGAGCACTGAAGCCTGCACGGCAAACAGCTATCTGTTGCTGAAAACTACCCAACCTTTGCGGGCGCGCAGCGGTTCGGTTGTAAATCCCCCGTCTTCCGATCCAGTCATAACTAGAGGTTCGGAACGT
>JAYSEY010000020.1:0-118590 GCA_041913605.1 Permianibacter sp. | reverse complement strand
GCTACCGGGGCGGGCAACGCTGTTATTTTCCTGCGGGCAGTAACATACAAGGGGCTGGCGGTGGTTAAGAATTACGAAACGACAGTGCCGATTTATCGAAACAACCGATGAGACAGAGTGCTGCGAAGGTGACGTACGAATACGCTCTCGCGATTCGCGCCTGCGCGATAGTCCTTTCACATCGCTGCAGCGAGACAGGGCGCAAATCATGGCGCATATGCAGCGTTCGGATTCCGCCGGAATGGAGCTGGTCGACAGCAAAGAGTGTGAATCGCGCCACGTCGCGCGAGTTTGCCCGTACGGGAAGATGCCGGCGTTGAAGAACCATTCTGCAAGGAGCGCATCATGGCAACCCGTCCCGGCTATTCCAGCCTGATAAAGCACTATCCCACCGGCACAGTTGCGGAGGTTCTGGAACTGATTGGTGGAAAAGTCAAAGCCAACAACTTCCGTAACACATGCGCGATCCGCATCAGTCGCGCGCTGAACTACAGCGGCCATGCCATTCCGGCGCTGAAAGGTGAGACCGTCTCCGGCGCCGATGGCCATCAGTACATCTTTCGTGTCACGACCATGAAGCGTTATCTCACCAAAACATTCGGCAATCCTGACTTCAGTGGCGAGCCCGTAGATGCGCCGCGTGCACTGACGCTCGCCAAGGGCATCATTGCTGTGGACGTCAGTGGCTGGTCGGATGCGACCGGACATGTCACCTTGTGGAGTGGTGTCAGTTGTGCAGACAACTGCTACTTTGCCAAGGCAAATGCCTACAAGCTTTGGAAGATGCCGGGATGAAAGGCGCGTTGAATATCGTGGTGCTGGTGGCAGCAATACTGTTTGTTGCGGGCTGTGGTCAGCGCACAGTGCAAACTGAAAACGCGGCTACTGAGCAAAGCAAGCAGGAACTGGCAAATCTGCAGAGCTACGCGTTGAGCGTGTGTCTGGCCCGCTCGTATCCGGAACAGAAAATTGCTGCGGATGCTGATGCGGCAGCGGCTGGTTATCTGGAAACAGGAACGCTGCCAATCGAGGCGTACGAGCGGGTACGCGGGCTTGTTGATCTGGCGATCAAACGTGAGTACAGCAGCAAACACGACGCTGACCTGTCAGTCATGCGTTGTGCGGATTTCGCGCTGGGAGATGAGGTGAAAGCGGCCGTAACCGAGGGTGGCGCCGGCGTAACCGAAGGTTCGTAAACGGATTGCTCGCCACCTGAATGCAGGACTTTTTTTCTCACTGGTTGATTGCCGGTGATGCGCTTGGCGCTGAAAAAAATCCGCCGCTGAACACGCGCTGCCGGACCGGCTAGCCATTTACTGCGAGCCGGCCCAGCCACATCACACTTCGTTGTGATACCGCGTCACCCACTCAACTTCATTTTTCGATCCCAGCACCACCGGCACGCGCTGGTGCAGTGAAGTTGGCTGGATGTCGAGAATGCGCACGCGGCCGGTGGTGGCGGCGCCGCCGGCTTGTTCGACGAGCATGGCCATGGGGTTGGCTTCGTACATCAGGCGCAGTTTGCCGCCTTTGTCTTTGGTCTTGCTGTCGAGCGGGTACATGAAAGTGCCACCGCGGGTGAGAATGCGGTGCACGTCGGCGACCATCGATGCCACCCAGCGCATGTTGAAATCCTTGCCGCGCGGGCCTTCCTTGCCTTGCAGCAATTCCGCAACGTAACGCTGCATTGGTGCTTCCCAGAAACGCTGGTTCGACATGTTGATGGCGAACTCTTTGGTGTCTTCGGGAATTTTCATTTCGTTTTGCGTGAGCACGAAGGATCCGTGCTCACGATCCAGCGTGAAGCAGGCCACGCCGTCACCGACGGTGAGCACCAGCAGCGTCGACGGACCGTACACGGCGTAACCGGCGGCCACTTGTTGCGTGCCCGGCTGCAGGAAGGCCTGCTCGTCCGGCTCGACGCCATCCGGGCATTTCAGCACCGAGAAAATGGTGCCGACGGAAATGTTCACATCAATGTTCGACGAGCCATCCAGCGGGTCGAACACCAGCAGGTATTTGCCTTTCGGAAAGCGGTGCGGAATGTAGTGCGGATCATCCATTTCTTCCGAGGCCATGCCGGCGAGGTGACCGCCCCATTCGTTGGCTTCGAGCAGGATCTCGTTGGACAGCACGTCGAGTTTTTTCTGGGCTTCACCCTGCACGTTGTCGGTGCCGGCATTGCCGAGTACACCGGCCAGATCGCCTTTGCCCACCGCGACGCTGATCGCTTTGCAGGCGCGCGCCACCACTTCGATAAGCAGGCGCAGATCGGCGGGGATCAGCTGGCGTTCGCGTTCTTTTTCGATCAGGTAACGGGTGAGGGTGATACCGCGCATGGCAACTCCGGGAACAAAAGGGACAGACCGCAGGGGCGGCCGGAAGCGGCGGCTATTGTCGCGTACCGGCGGCGTTTCGTCAGCACGGGCTGCGCGTTGCGGCCGGCGCCGGACTGGTATTGCGTGCCGGGCCCGCGTGTTGGCATTGCGTGCTGGCATTGCGTTCCGGTGTCCGGCCTGAAAAAGCGCCGGCGCTGGCTTAAAATGCCCGCCGGCCCGGAGGGATGCCCATGACTGCCCATGCCTTGCCGCCCGAACAGCAGGAATTCCTGCGCGGCGGCCTGTCCATCTATGTTGCCGGTTGTCACGCCGATGGCCGGCCGATCAGTGCCCGCGCAGTGGGCGTGCGGCTGGATGCCGATGGCCGGCGACTGAACCTGATGGTGCGGCCGAGCCACGGCTGTGAGCTGCTGGACGCGGTGCGCGCCAACGGCCGTATTGCAGCCGTGTTCTGTTTGCCGAGTACGCACAAGACGCTGCAATACAAGGGCCGCGATGCGGTGATCACACTGCCGCTGCCGGCCGACGATGCGCTGATCGAAGGACACACGCGCGCGTTTCTGTCGGAAGTGGAAATTTTTGATGAGCCCGATGCCGTGGTGCGCGCGTTTCACGATGGCGCACCCGGCGATCTGGTGGTGATCAGCTTCACCCCTGAACGGGTGTACAGCCAGACGCCCGGCCCGCAGGCCGGCGTCGAACTGAAACCGCTTGGCGGAGCCGGGGCATGAACGGTTCACGCAATCCTCCGGCGGGCGCGCACACGGTGCTCGGTGTCGATGACATTCGTGACTGTCTCGAAGGTTACATTCCGAGCGGCATTGCCACGGCGTCGGCCGATGGCGAACCGAATGTCACCTTCATCACGCAGGTGGAATATGTTGACAGCGATCACGTCGCGCTGTCGTTCCAGTTTTTCAACAAGACGCGGGAAAACATTCTCGCCAATCCGCGCGCCTGCGTGCACGTGATCCATCCCTACACCGGCCAGGTGTACCGCCTGCATTTGCATTATCTGCGTACGGAATTGTCCGGCCCGCTGTTCGAACGCATGCGCGCGCAGCTGGCCGGCATCGCCTCGTTTTCCGGCATGGCCGGCGTGTTCCGTCTGCAGGGCGCCGACATTTATCGCGTCGAAGCCATTGATGTCGTGCCCGGTGTGCTGGCGGCGGATTACACGCCACGCCGGCCGGTGTTGTCGGCATTGCGCCGGCTCAGTGCGGCGCTTGCCGAATGCACGGATCTCGAATCGCTGTTCGAAACCTGCCTGCAGGGACTGGCAACACAATTCGCCATCACGCACAGCATGTTTCTGGTGCCGGATGCGCGCACGCGACGCCTGTACACCGTGGCGACACACGGCTACGACGAGTCCGGCGTCGGTTCGGAAATTGCCTGGGAGCAGGGCGTGATTGGTATTGCTGCGGCCCATCGCACACCGGTGCGCATGGCCTGGCTGAGTGCCGATTACGCCTATGTGCGCGCCGTGCATGAATCGGCGCAGGCTGCCGGCGTGTTGCCGCTGACCGACATCGCTTTTCCCGGATTGCCGGACACGCAAAGCCAGATGGCGGTGCCGATCTGCGCCGGTGATCAGATCCTCGGCGTCATTTACTGCGAGAGTCCGCAGCATCGCCGCTTTGCCTGGCACGACGAGGAGTCCTTGCTGACGCTGTCGCAACAACTGGCGCTGTGCATGCAGAAACTGGCTGATACCGGCAGCGAGGCCGACAGCGATGCCGCTGCCGATTGCCCGGTGCCTGCAGTGCAGGGCCAGCCGCTGACCGTGCGCTATTACGCCGACAATGGTTCGGTGTTTCTGGATGACGACTACTTAATCAAGGGCGTTGCCGGCACCATATTCTGGACGCTGGTCAACGACGTGGTACACAAGCGGCGCTGCGAATTCAGCAACCGCGAGCTGCGGCTGGATGCCCGTCTCGGACTGCCGGAACTGAGTGACAATCTGGAAGCCCGCCTGATCCTGCTTGCCCGTCGCCTGCAGGAAAAAAATGCCGGTTTGGGCATGGAAAAAACCGGCCGTGGCCGCTTCCGTCTGCGCGTTGAACGTACATTGCAGTTGCAGGACATGCGCGCGGAAAATTGATTAGGTTTTCCCGGTCTTTTGATTTCTGCTTTGTCTTTGCTTCTGCCCTGCAAATACAAGCAACTGCCGGGACATGCTGCGGGTTCGGATTTATCCGGCCGCGGACATGTCGTTTGCCCGGATGCTGAATCAGCGAGCAGAGACTCGGCCGAATAAATTCGGCCCCACAAATACAAGCAACTGCCGGGACATGCTGCGGGGCCGGATTTATCCGGTCGCGGACAGGTCATTTGCACGGATGCTGAATCAACGAGCAGAAACGTGGGCGAACAAATTCGGCCCCACAAATACAAGCAAATGCCGGGACATGCTGGGGGCCGGATTTATCCGGCTGCGGACATTTCGTTTACCCGGATGCTGAATCAGTAAGCAGAAACCTGGCCGAATAAATCCGGCCCCACAAATGCAAGCAACAGTTGAGGCATGCAGTGGGGCCGGCGTTGTACTGCTGGCGCTGTGCGGGAATTTTCCGGCCCGGTTTACGCCGCCTTGTCGCGACAGGTTTCAGCGTTGCGGGCAAACTGCACCGCCTGTTCGGCCGGCAGTTCCAGCGCGGCGCAGAGTTTGCGCCAGTCGCGGGTGCTGAGTAGCGGATACAACTGGGTCATGGTCGCGGCAAACACCGGCTCCGGTGCATGGGCACGCATGCCGGCGAGCAATCCGGCGCGCTCTTGCGGCGTCAGCGACGGCAGCATCCATTTCATGAAACGCGTGTGGCTGTCCGGATCGATGGCGGCGACCAGTGCGTGTTCGATGTCAAGGATCTGCGCATCACTGTAGGCGGCCCAGAGCACGGCATTGTTGTCGGTTTCTTCCATTGCCATGTGGGTGAAGTTTTCCGCTACAAACAGGGCGATGCGTTGATAAAGCCGCAAACCCAGTTCAGCGCGTCGCGCATCCGGCGCGGCCGTCAGGGCTTGCATCTCCGCCTGCAGGCCGGCGATCACGTGCAGGTGTTCGACGTGTTCATGCGCGACGCCAGCGCTGCAACCGGGCCGGGCTTTTTCCATCGCCGGGTGGACGAAATTGTTTTCGTGCTTGAGGTGCGCAGCGCACAGTTCGAGCAATTCACCGGTCTGTGCCAGCACCGGTTCGCGATCGTCAGCATCCAGCCAGTCGCAGCGACCGAGCTGGCGAAGACAGTCACTCATGGCAGCGCGCAGGCCTTTGTGCACCAGCGCGTAAATGTTGTAGCGGGCCACCGGCGCGGCCGGTGTGGTAGGGGCGTGGGTGATCATTTTGGGCAACCTCATCCGTGGAAGTAACCGCCGGATCGCGCCGTTCACGGGGTGATCCGGGAATGGCGCGGTCCGGCGGTCGACGCTCGGGAAAGCGTGCGACGGAAGAGAGCTTGCCGAAACCGGCGCCAGCGCATTGCTAAATAGCCGTTAAGCGGATGCTAAAAATTTCTTAGCGGCTGCTTTCGTCCTCCTCACGCCAGCGGTAGAACGCGCGTACCTGCCGGCTGATGCCGCGATCACGTGCCTTGCGTACGCGCCGCTCGGCATCGCTGGCCAGTTCGCGCTGCAGCTTGCGGCGGTTGGCGAGCTGCGCCTCGCTTAAAGTCGCCCGGAGCGCACAGCCCGGTTCCTGATCGTGACGACAATCGCGGAACCGGCAGCGCGGCAGTTCACCGTCGTCGTGCTGCAACAACGCATCGAGATCGCCGGCTTCGACATCGGGACGCAGGCCACGCAAGCCGGGTGTATCGATGAGGCAGTGGCCGCTGGCGAGCAGGAACAAATGCCGATGTGTGGTGGTGTGACGGCCACGCTGATCGCGCGCGTTGATTGCCGAGGTTTGCTGATGCGTGACGCCGAGCAGCGTATTGGTCAGCGTCGATTTGCCGACCCCGGACGATCCCAGCAGAGCAATGCTGGATGGCGCCGGCACGCGGGCCAGCAGCGCATGCAGTGCCTGCGGATCGCGGGTATCCAGCGCCGTGACCGTCACCGCTGAACCGAAGCGCGCAGCAATGTCCCGGCGCGCCGTGCTGATCTGCGCCGGGTCACAGCGATCAGCCTTGCTCAGCAGCAGTTGCAGCGGACAGCCGGCATCGCGGGCAACCAGCAGATAACGCTCGAGCCGGTCGAGACTGAAATCGGCATCAAGCGCCATGACCAGCCACAGCATGTCGACATTGCTGACCAGTGCCTGTGCGTGACCGTGCGGCGTGCGCCGGCGCAGCAGCGTGCGACGCGGACAGCGCCACAGCAGCTCGGCCGTGTCCGCATCACGACGCACCAGCAACCAGTCGCCGACCACCAGATCGGCAGCCGGCGAAGCCAGCGACTGGATCTGACGACCGTCATGAACATCGACGCGCGAACCGTGACACGCGACCACCCGCGCCGGTGTCGCACCGGCCGCAAGCAGCGTCGCTGCTGTCTGGTCGATGCCGGCCTCAGGCTGTGTCTGTGCGCGATCAGCGGCGCGAGTGCCGCCGCTGGCGTGATTGTCGCTGTGCGGGAGAGAAAACGTGTGAGCGAGAAAATCAGGTGTCCAGCCGAGCATGCGGCGCGACACCTGCGAAGCAAGTGCAAAGTACATTGTCAGATTCCGACCGTGGATTTCGGACACGCGCAGCGGCACTGCCGCCTGCACGCGGAAACCTTCACACCGCGGACGTTTTGCCGGAATGGGTCGGGAGTTGCCTGTTGTCGATCAGTCGGTGCTTTTTTTTTCAGTACTCAGTGATCGGTGATCAGTGACCAAGAGCACGCGCCAGCGCGTACGCGAAATGCCTTTGAACACGCATTTCGCGGAAAAAATGCACGCAGAAACATCGCCGCGCAAAGTGCGCGGGATCGACAAACATCAGCTCAATCGGCCGGGAGGTGACTGCAGACCGATCACGACCGACGTCAGGATCAACGCCTGAATCGGAGCGGAGCGGCAAGCAGGATTCCCGTTCGGCAAATCGTCACGCCAGGCGTGAGCTCAGGCGAGGCGCAGCCTCGCGACGGGTCGGACAATGACAATCATCTTGCACCTGTAGGGACAGGAAAAACGCGGCGTCATCCTGCGCCGTCGCCGGCCGGAGATCAAGATCTGCGGCGCGGGAAAATTGGTCAGCGCCGGCTCAGGTGTTGCTGCATTGCTTTGCCAGGTCCGGTTGAAGTGGTGTGATCGCGCAGAAATTTTTGAGCAGATATGTATGAGCAGTCTTTTGGGATGCGTTGCCGGAAACAGCTTTTGCAGCAGCGACGCCTGTTCCATGACACGGGCATCATGACACGGGCTTCATGACGCGCGTCCGATGATGCAGCACGCGCGCTGCGGGACCGGATTCAGCGTGGCCGCCAGCGTTGCAGGGTGTTGATCAGATCCACCGGCCGGAACGGTTTGGCGATGAAGTCCTGCATGCCGGCGTCGCGGCAGCGTTGCACTTCTTCGTGCATGGCGTGTGCGGTCATCGCGATCACCGGCAACTGCCGGAGTGCCGGACGTTTGCGGATCTCGCGCGTGGCGCTGAGGCCGTCGAGCACCGGCATTTGCACATCCATCAGCACCAGATCCACATCGCCGCCGTCGGCACCGAGTGTGTCGAGTGCCTGCTGGCCGTTCACCGCGATACTGACGCGTACGCCCTGTTTGCCGAGCTGGGCGATGGCGATGTGCCGGTTGACTTCGTTGTCCTCCACCAGCAGCACATGCATGCCGGCCAGTGATGCGTCGGGCGCTGTGATCGGCGGTGTGAGCGTGCCGGAGGCCGGCTCGTGTCCGGCGCGCGCTGCAGCGAGCGCGGCATCGGCCGGCGGCAAAGCAAAGCGCGCGTGAAACCGGAAACTGCTGCCGGCGCCCGGTTCGCTGTCGGCGCTGATCTCGCCCTCCATCAGCGTCACCAGTTGTTTGCAGATGGCGAGGCCCAGTCCGGTGCCGCCGTAATCGCGGGTGATGGAGTTGTCGGCCTGTGCAAACGGCTGGAACAGTTGCGTCAATTGCGCGGCGCTGATGCCGATGCCGGTATCGCGCACGGTGAATTGCAGCCGGCAGGCGTTGCCCGGATCAGGCAGGCGTTCGACGCGCAAATCAATGTGGCCCTGATGGGTAAATTTGACGGCATTGCCGAGCAGATTGAGCAGCACCTGATTCAGGCGCAACGGATCGCCGATGATCCGTTGCGGCACGCCGGCATCGATCTGCAGTTGCAGCTTCAGGTGTTTCTGGCTGGCGGCAAAACCCATGCTTTCGCGCAGATGACCGAGCAATTCGTGCAGGTCGAACACTACCGGCGTGAACTCAAGTTTGCCGGCTTCGATTTTCGACATGTCGAGAATGTCGTTGAGCACGCCGAGCATGGACTGCGCGGCGCGATGGGCTTTTTCGATGTAGCTGTGTTTGAGCGCGCCGTCCTGTTCCTGCAGCGCCAGTTCGGTGAGACCGAGCACGGCGCTCATCGGTGTGCGGATCTCGTGCGACATGTTGCTGAGAAAGCGTGTTTTGGCGCGGCTGGCGTGTTCGGCCTGCAGCAGCGCATCGCGGGCGCGGGTCAGCAGACTGAGCAGCGGCATGGTGATGAGCGCGAAACTGACCACCGCGATCACCCAGTGGCCGATCAGGTTTTCCGCCGGCACCAGCGGCTGCAGCAGGGCGAATTTGCGCAGCAGCACATAGCCCAGCCAGAGCGCCAGATAAATCGCGCCGAGCAGCAGGGCCAGACGCAGGCGCGCGATCAGCGCCGTCCAGATGGTCATGGCAAACACGAACGGCGCCAGCGCCGTGGCGGCGCCGATGAACACCACGGCAAAGCAGATCAGCCAGATGCTGCCGCCCACCAGATAGGCCGACAGCAGCGGCCGGCCGCGCCGGTTCAGGCCCCAGCCGATGAGTGTGATCAGCAGCGCCAGTGCCAGCGGCAGGCCGACGGCGAATTTGGCAACAAAGAAAAACGGCACGCCGATGAGCAGCAGCGTCAGCAGCGAGGCGGCAAAAAACAGGTAGAAGTCATTGAGGATCGCGCGCAGATCGCTGACCAGCGGGTTGCGGCGCGTTCCGCGGCGGTTCGGCATGCGTGCGCTGTCGTGTGCGGAAAATCCACCAAGCTTGGTCGATGACCGCGCCGGCGTCGAGCCGGACAGCGGTGTTCGTCAGCGGCTCATTCGCCGAGCAGTTTCAGGCCGACAATGCCGGCGATGATGAGCAGCACGCAGAGCAGGCGCGCGACGCTGGCCGGCTCGCCGAGCAGCCACATGCCGATCAGCACCGTGCCGGCGGCGCCGATGCCGGTCCAGACCGCGTAAGCGGTGCCGATGGGCAGGGTTTTCAGGGACAGCCCAAGCAGGCCGATGCTGGCGATCATGGCCAGCGCCGTGATCACCGAGGGCCAGAGCCGGGTGAAGCCTTCGGTGTACTTGAGGCCGATCGCCCAGACAATTTCCAGCGCGCCGGCGAGCAGCAGATAAAACCAGGCCATGGTGCGGACTCCGTCTGTCCGGCGCCATCAGCGCCGGAGTGGGCGGGGTCGTCCCCGGTGAGCAGGACACGCGCCGGGCCGTCCCGGCGCGCGATTCAGAAGGGCGGGAAATTCAGGAAAGGAAACCCCGCGAGCGCCAGGTTTTCAGACGCGGGCATCCGGACGCGGCAGCACCCACAGGGCTTCACGGCCCGGCAGCGGCGCAAAACCGGCTTCGCGGTAAATGGCCATGGCGCGCTGGTTGTTGCTTTCCGGCTCGACCACCAACTGGCGGATGTCGGCGTCCTGCCAGCACATCACGGCGAACTGCGAGACGATGCCGGTGGCCACGCCGATGCCGACAAAACGTGCTTCGGCGATAAAGAAATCCAGACCCCAGGTGCCATCCGGCAACTGCTTCCACGGCCCGACCGCGCGCTGGCGCGCGTCATAGCCCTGAATGTAACCGGCCGGCTGGTTGTCGATGCGCACCAGCCACTGACGTTTCCACTGTGCACTCAGCGTTTCGCGGAAATCCGACAGCCATTCTTCGGCCGGATAAAACCATTTCGCGACGTCCGGCACTTTCAGCCAGCGTTCGATCAGCGGCAGTTCCAGGGCAGTGAGCTTGGCGAAATCGATGTTCAGCATGGTTGTCGCTCCGGACATGAGGGACGGCTGGCGCGCCCGGGACGGCGGCCGCCGACAGCATAGTGTGATGAGGGCCGCCTGTCCGCGTTCAAGCGGCGGGTAAAAATAACTTTTTGTCGCAAGGCGCAGGCCGTCAGCGCTGTTACGCAGCGAAGGCGCAAATGGATGTGTGCAGGCCGGGATTTCTGCCCCTGCCGGCGTGCCGGCAGCAGTGCGACAATCGCCGCGCCCGATCACGCCACGGCAGGAGCGCGCCGGCCATGACCGCCATTCTTCATTACCTCTACGACCCGCTGTGCGGCTGGTGCTATGGCGCCGCGCCGATGATCGCCGAAGCGGCACAGGTGCCGGGGCTGACGCTGGCGCTGCACGCCGGCGGCATGCTGATGGACGCGCAGGTGCAGCGTGTGACGCCAGCCTGGCGCGCACAGATCCTTGAACATGATCGGCACATTGCCGAACGCACCGGCCAGCCGTTTGGTGAGGCCTATCGCGACGGCCTGCTCGCGGATGCCGACGCGGTGTTTGATTCGGCGCCACCGATCAGCGCCATTCTCGCTGCCGACGCGCTCGGCGTGCCCGGTCTGCGCATGTTGCACGCGCTGCAGATCGCGCATTTCCAGCGCGGCGAACGCATTGCCGATGCCGGCGTATTGCGCGCGCTGGCGGAGTCACTCGGTCTGGATGGCGAGGCGTTTGCCGCGCGCCGGCAACACGAACGGGAGACCCGCCTTGCGGCGCATGTACGCGACAGTCGCGCGCTGCTGGCGCGCGCCGGTACCGGCGGCTTTCCGACCCTGATCCTGCAGCGCGGAGAGCGCGGCGAGGTGCTGGATACGCGCCGCTATTTTTCCGCACCGGCACAGCTGGGCGCGGATCTGCGCGCCAGCATTTCCGCAGCGGAAAACAGCGCCGGATAAATTCGGCCACGCTGCGGCAAACTGGCGCTGAACAAGGTTGTCGGCTCGCGGCTATGGCGGGGCGATGTGATGTTGTTGCGGGGCAAGGTTGTGGGGCCGCGGATATGTCGCGCGCCGTGACGGAAATTGTTCGTACCTGCACAGAACTGATTCGTCAGCGCAGGGCATCTGTCAGCACCAACCGGATCACATTGCAACGAAACCAATGGCGCCGCGCTGGCGCAGGCGCGCCGTCCCACCCTTCGACGGGCTCCATGCGAACGGCGTTGCTACGGTGTGGATGGCAGGGCGCCATGAACATGACGCCGTTCGTGGTAATGCGTCGGCAGACGCAGCCGTCAACGCGAGTCGACGCATTGACCGGCGAGCGTTGCTGTCTGAACCGCGCGCAATGCGATGCTGTGTGCGTGCAGGACTATCTGACGAACAACGTTACGAGCGGCTTTACGAGAAGATTTACGAACACCTCGCAGAACAAGCTTGCCGATCACGCTTGATGAACAACCGCACCGCCGGCACCAACGCCAGCGGCGAGAAACTGGAGCACAGAACATGAACGAACGCTGGATCGATTTGCGCAGTGACACGGTGACCCGGCCGGTGCCGGCAATGCGCCGGGCGATGGCCGAAGCGGAGGTCGGTGACGACGTGTTCGGCGACGATCCCACCGTCAACCGCTTGCAGGCGGTGCTCGCCGAGCGGCTCGGTTTTGAGGCCGGACTGTTCGTGCCGAGTGGCACGCAATCGAATCTGGTCGCGCTGCTGGCGCATTGCCAGCGCGGTGACGAATACATCGTCGGCCAGGATGCGCACACCTACAAATACGAGGCCGGTGGTGCCGCCGTGCTCGGCTCCATCCAGCCGCAACCGCTGGATCACGATGCCGACGGCAGCCTGCCGCTGGCGCGCATCAAGGCGGCGATCAAACCCGACGACGCGCATTTCGCCCGCACGCGTCTGCTGGCGCTGGAAAACACCATCCACGGCAAAGTGCTGCCGCAAACCTATGTCACCGCCGCCGCCGATCTGGCGCGGGCCCACGGCTTGGCTGTGCACCTCGATGGCGCGCGTTTTTTCAATGCCGTGGTCGCCAGCGGCAGCGATGCGCGCACGCTGGCGGCGCCGTTCGACAGCGTGTCGATCTGTCTGTCGAAAGGTCTCGGTGCGCCGGTGGGGTCGGTGTTGCTCGGCACGCGGGATTTCATTGCCGGGGCGCGGCGCTGGCGCAAGATGGTCGGCGGCGGCATGCGTCAGGCCGGGGTGCTGGCGGCGGCGGGTTTGTACGCGCTGGATCACCACGTCGAACGACTGGCCGAGGATCATGCCCACGCCCGCCTGCTCGCCGAGGGCCTGCGCGATCTGCCCGGCGTCAGCGTCGAGCCGGTGCAGACCAACATGGTGTTCCTGAACATCGCCGAGGATCGCGCCGCCGCGTTTGCCGAACACCTGAAGCAGCAGCACATTGCCGTCACCGGCCTGTACCGCCTGCGTCTGGTCACGCATCTGGACGTCAGTCGCGCGGACATTGATCGCGCCGTGCAAGCGATGCGGGCGTTTTTTGCCTGAGCGCTGTGGCTCAGGCGCTGGTGGCCGGTGCTGACGGGGCGGTTTCTCAGGGCGTGATCTGGTAGGTCGCCTGCAGCAGGCCGCTCGGCCAGTGGCGCTGGTGCAGCAGCTGCAGGGCCTGCAATGGCGGGACGCTGTGCGCATCCTCGTCGGCATGGTCACCGGTGTCGGCAAACAGGCGTCGGCCACCGCCGAGCAAAACCGGTATCCACGACAGGGTCAGCCGGTCCACACAGCCCTCGCGCAGGCCCTGGCGCACCAGTTCACCGCCATCCAGGTAAACGCGCTGCACGCCTTCGCTGGCCAGTTGCCCTAACAGCGGCAGCAGCGCGCCACTGGCGGTCGTGATACGGGCCGGGTCAGCGCCGGCCGGCAGAGCGCCCAGCGGCCGGTGGGTCATGACCACGATGCGTTTGTCGCCGTAGAACCAGCGGTCGAAGCTGAGCAGCTGGTCCCAGCTGTTGCGGCCGATGAGCAGGACGTCGACGGTGGCGAAGAAGGCGGCATAGCCATAGTCTTCACCGGGCTGTTCGACCACCGACAGCCAGTCGACTGTGCCGTCCCGGCGAGCGATAAAGCCATCAACCGACAGGGCCAGAAACACCTCTACCCGGGGGCGCTGCAGGGGGCTTTTGGTCATTGCTTGCTCCTGATGGGATGGACTGGGGCGGCTGTGCGGGGCGGTATTGCGCCGCGCGCCGGCGGCGGCGGCAAGACGAATCGGCGGGTGAAATGCACAGGTGTTCGTACCGCCGGCTTTCCACTACACTGCGCGCCGTCTTTGGGGAGTAGCCAGTCCGCCGATTCTGCGGCGTGACGCGACGGTCAACATGCTTGCCGCATTGCCGGCATGGCCGTCGCCATCAAGCTTGTGTGTCCGCACACGGTCCTGATCCGGCAAGACCATCGACTGCACCACCGCCAGCAGGCCGGAGTGGTCGTGCAGTCGTGGTTGTGTTTCCGGCCGGAGTTTCCAGATGGATGCATTTCTCGTCGCCACCGGCATCGTCGCGCTGGCCGAAATCGGTGACAAAACCCAGTTGCTCGCACTGGTGCTGGCGGCGCGCTTCCGCCGGCCCTGGCCCATCGTTGCCGGTATCCTGGTGGCCACCCTGCTCAATCATGCTTTCGCCGGCGCGCTCGGCAGCTGGCTGACGGCGACGCTCGGCCCGGATCTGCTGCGCTGGATACTGGGCCTGTCGTTCATCGGCATGGCGTTCTGGACGCTGATCCCCGACCAGCTCGACGACGACGAAGCGCCAGCCCAGGCCGGCGCGCGGGGTGTGTTTGTCAGCACGCTGATCGCTTTCTTTCTCGCCGAAATGGGCGACAAGACCCAGTTCGCGACCATTGCCCTGGCGGCGCAATACGCCGATTTCGTCGCCGTGGTCGCCGGCACCACGCTGGGCATGCTGATCGCCAATGTGCCGGTGGTGTTCCTCGGCGAGCGGGTGGTTCGCCGTGTGCCGATGAAACTGGTGCACGGCATCGCCGCGCTGGTGTTCGCTGTGCTCGGCGTGCTGGCGCTGCTCGACGTCGGCGGCCTGCCGGGCTGAAGCCGGCGCTGCGCGCCACTTTCTTCGACGAGGGGAAAAGGATGATTTTTGCTCCCTCTCCCCTCGTGGGAGAGGGTTGGGGAGAGGGGGTAGCTCGCGCGATGCGAGTCGATGCTTGTTATGTAACTTATTGATTGGTGATGTTTTTGCCTCCGATTGGAGGACAAAAAGAGCTTTCTTGCTGCACGGCGCCACGACAATGGCGACCGTTTTCCGCGGCCCGGGCGCGGGTCGTTTCGCGACTCGCGCCAGCGTCCGTCACCGTCCGGTGTCAGGGAGTGATGCCACCCCGCCAGCCTTCCCGACTGGCGGGGGACGGGCGCACGGGCCGCGGAAGTTTCCGGAACTGTCGTCCGGCCGCCATGGGGGCAGCCGCCAGTTCCGGCAGCGGATGGAGAGCGGCACATGAACAAGCACTGCACACAACTCACGCAATACGCGTCAAAACAGACAGGGCACGGCGAACGACCGGTGGCCCGGGCAACAACCCACCGGCTGCCGCGCGCGGCCGGCACTTTTTCTTTCTCTGCGCTGATGCTGGCGACGCTGCTGGCGCTGGCCGGCTGCGGCGGTGGAGGCGGGGGCAGCGACAGCGGCCAGAACGGCGGCGGCAACGGAAATGGCGGGGGCGGCAACGGCAACGGCGGTGGCGGGAACGGCAACGGCGGTGGCGGAAACGGCAATGGCGGGAACGGTGGCGGCAACGGCGCCGACGAGCTGCTCGGCAAAGTGCTGAAAACCGAGGTCGGCCCGCTGCTTGGCCGGCCGCGCGAAGTCACCATCGGCGCCGCCGGCGGCGTGGTCGAGTCCATGGACGGCCGCGCCCGGCTGATCGTTCCGGCCGGCGCGCTCGCCGCACCGACGGCGATCTCCATCCAGCCCTTCGTCAACACCCTGCCGGCCGGGGTCGGCGAGGGTTGGCGGCTGCTGCCCAACGGCCTGCAGTTCGCCGTGCCGGCGACGCTGGCAATACAGGTGGCGGCGGACACCACCAAGCGCAACATCGGTCTCGCCTATCAGGCGGCGGACAAGAGCTGGCGCACGCGCAGCGACGCGCCGCTGTCACCGGATGTCGAAGGCCGCGTGCTGCTGCCGGTGCATCACTTCACTGACTGGGCGTTCTACGAGCGCTGGTTCCTGTTGCCGGATCAGGCGACGGTGGCGGTCGGCAAGAGCCAGCGTTTCGACGCCATCTATCACGACTGCAGCCAGCCGGCGAACATGGAATGCCTGCTGATGCCGCTGGCCGGCAATGCCAATGTCGCCGAATGGCGGGTCAACGGCGTGCGCGGCGGCAGCGCCAGCAGCGGCACCATCGCCGAGCAGGCGGGCGTCGGCCAGTTCACGGCCCCGGCCCAGCGCCCGGCGCAAAATCCGGTCAGCGTCCAGGCGGTGGTCAACCTGCCGCCGGGTCAGGGCCAACTGCAGCTGGCGGCACCGGTGCAGATCACCGGCGGCAACTGGCAGGGCTGGGTGCAGGTCAGCTTCGAGGGTGGCATGCCCGATGCCGATCCGCAGCACAGCGCCCAGGTGCGTTTCCGCTTCCGTTATCAGGTCGAGCGGGTGATCAGTGAGGACGGCGGCGGCGACATGAGCTTCCTGTTCCTGGACATGACCACGCCGGATCTCAGCTACCGCCTCGACACCTACGACAAGCACACCTGCGCTGCCGGCTGGGAAGCACTCAGCGCCCAGGGCGTGCTCGATACCAGCATGCCGCTGCCGGCCGACTCGCCGGAAGTCGGTCTGGTGATCAACGCCGACAAGACCTCGAAGCTGGTCATCACCGCACCGCCGAAAGCGAATCTGACCGGCCAGCGCCGGGCCATGACCTGCGGCGGCGGATGCGGCAACGAAGCGCCGTCGGAATTCACCGAAGCATTGCATGCGTCGGGCGTGAGTCTGGCCATGTTGCAGGGCGCGCAGTTCGACGGACCGGCTGGTGACGGCAAAACCTACAAGGGCAATGTCGAACTGCCCGGCAAACACCGGGTGATGTTCGGCATGCCGTTCGAGATCGACGGCAAGTACCGCATCGAGTGGCAGATGACGCGCAACTGAGCGGCGCTGCAAAAAAACAAACGGCCGGGGAACCGGCCAAGTGTTCCGGCAAGAAATTCCCGTTCGGGCAAGGAACTCCTTCAGACAAGAAAACGGCTTCAGACAAGAAAACTGCTTCAGACAAGAAAACCCCGTTCGCCCTGAGCTTGTCGAAGGGATACACGAACGGGGTTTTCCTGTCTGCGAACGGCGCTGCGCCGTCCCGCCCTTCGACAAAACCTGTCCTGAGTTTGACGAAGGGCTCAGGGCGTACGGAGGTTCCGGCGCGTCGCAATCCGGAACGCATTGACAGTCTGGCATTGCCGGTTTCCCGGCCGCTTTTTTTCTGTCCTGTATCAACCCGCCGCCACGCTGGCGCCGCCTTCTTCCGACTGCTGCTGCAAGCGCCACATCGCCGCGTAATGGCCATCAAGCGCCAGCAATTGATCGTGACGGCCGCGCTCGATGATCGCGCCCTTGTCCATGACCAGAATCATGTCGGCATCCATGATGGTTGACAGCCGGTGCGCGATCACCAGTGTGGTGCGGCCGCTGGCGAGGCGATCCAGCTCGGCCTGGATGGCTTTTTCCGAACGCGAATCCAGCGCCGAAGTCGCTTCATCAAAAATCATGATGGCCGGGTTTTTCAGGATCGCGCGTGCGATGGCGACGCGCTGTTTTTCACCGCCGGACAGTTTCAGTCCGCGTTCACCGACTTGCGTTTCGTAACCGTCCGGCAGCGCGCTGATGAAGTCGTGGATATGCGCCGCGCGCGCCGCATCGAACACGTCCTGTTCGCTGGCCGACGGACGCCCGTAATGAATGTTGTAGCGGATGCTGTCATTGAACAGCACCGTGTCCTGCGGAACGATGGCGATGGCGCTGCGCAATGAATCCTGACGCAGATCGCGGATGTCGTGACCATCAATGCTGATGCGACCGCTGCCGACGTCGTAAAAGCGGTAGAGCAGACGCGCCAGCGTCGATTTGCCGCTGCCGGAATGGCCGACCACCGCCACGGTCTGGCCGGGCGGGATCTCGAAACTGATGCCGTGGAGGATTTGCCGGCGTTCGTCATAGGCAAAGCGCACGTCCTCGAAGCGCACATGTGCCTGACGGGTGTGCAGGCTCAGCGCCTGATCGGCATCGGCGACATCCTTCCTTTCATCCAGCAGGCCGAACAGGCGCTCGATATTGGTCAGCGCCTGTTTCACTTCGCGGTACATCATGCCGAGGAAATTCAGCGGCGAAGCAAGCTGCAGCAGGTAGGCATTCACCGCCACCAGATCGCCGATGCTCATCGTGCCGTTGACCACGCCGCGCGCCGCCAGCGCCATCAGCGCGGTGACGCCGAGACTGATCAGCGTCACCTGGCCAATATTGAGCACGCCGAGAGATTTCAGCGCCTTGACCTTGGCTTCTTCCTGCTTGCGCAAATCGGCATCGTAACGCTGGGCTTCGTGTTCCTCGTTGTTGAAGTACTTCACCGTCTCGTAATTGAGCAGCGAGTCAACGGCGCGGGCATTGGCGGCGGTATCGGCTTCCACCGCTTCGCGATAAAAGGCATTGCGCCAGCGCGTGACCCGCACCGTCCAGGTCACGTAGGCGACCAGTGTGATCAGCGTGATCACGGCAAATCCGCCGCCGAAATTTGCCACCAGCACAATCGTCACCAGCGTCACTTCCAGCAGCGTCGGCACGATGGTGTACAGCGTCCAGTCGAGCAAATCGGCTACCGCGCTGCCGCCGCGCTCAACGTCGCGCGCCACGCCGCCGGTGCGCCGGGCGAGATGGAATTTCAGGCTCAGGGCATGCAAGTGGCGAAACACCAGCAGCGTGATGGTGCGCGAGCTGCGTGCCATCACGCGGGCAAAAACAATCTGCCGCAATTCGTTGAACAAACTGACGGAAATGCGCGACGCGCCGTAGGCCAGCAACAGCGCCACCGGCATCAGCAACAGCGAGGGTTCGACATTGAGCCGATCAACCAGCAGTTTCAGCACCCACGGCACGCCCAGCGTCGCCAGTTTGGACAGCAACAGGCAGAACAGCGCCAGCGCAATGCGCGTGCGATACGGTTTCAGAAACGGCAGCAGTGTGCGCAACACCTGCCGCACATGACGGTTTTCATCGGCCGGTGCGGGGGGCGGCGTGCCGGTGCCGGCCGTCGAGTTTGCCGGCTCTGTGCTGTTGGAAGGGGTGGCAGGTGCAGGTGTTGTGACGGGAGTGGCAGGCGCAGCAGGTGTGGACATGATGGTGGTCAGGCAGCACGGGTGATCAGGCAAGCCGCCATCATACGCCGGCGCTGTGTACCGCGTGCTGGCGGCAGTGGTGCGGCGGGCTTCACGCATGCAGACAACGCGAGTCAAAAGCTGTGCGGGGAGAATCCGAGCGGTCTTGCCTGTGCACCAGTCCGGCAGTTTGCAGGCAGGAAAAAAATCTGCCCGTTTCAGTGCGGGAATTTCCGCGTGCCGCGCGCGGAAGTCAGGTCGATGTTGCCGATGCGCCGCCGTAAACGCCGGCGATCTGGCTGGCAGTCAATGCGCGTGCAAACAGCCAGCCCTGCCCGACATCGCAACCGTTGTCCTGCAAAAATTGCCGCTGACCGGGCGTTTCCACTCCCTCGGCCACCACCATCAAACCCAGCCGGTGCGCCATGCCGAGAATCGCCAGACAGAGCGCGGCATCGTTGTCGTCATCGGGCAGATGCTGGATGAAACTGCGATCAATTTTCAGCCGGTGCACATGCAGTTTTTGCAAATACGCCAGCGACGAATAGCCGGTGCCGAAATCATCAATCGCCAGCGTGATGCCGAGATCGGCCAGCCCCGCCAGTACGCGCATGGCCAGATCCGGCTCGGCCATCACCAGACTTTCGGTAATTTCCAGTTCCAGTACCGATGGTGGCAGGCGGTATTGCGCCAGCAACTGTTGCACGCGCGGCAACAGGCCGTCGTGCAGCTGGCGTGTGGACAGATTGACCGCGACACGCGGCACCGGGACGCCGGCATCGTGCCAGCTGCGCAGTTGCTGCAGGGCCTGCTGCAAAACCCAGTCGCCAATTGCCTCGATCAGGCCGCTGCGCTCCGCCACCGGAATAAATCGCGATGGCGGTATCCAGCCTTGTTCCGGATGCGACCAGCGCAACAGGGCTTCGACGCAAAACAGGCTGTTGTCCTGCAGACGGAATTGCGGCTGGTAATGCAGCTGCAATTCATTGTGCTCCAGCGCGGCGCGCAAACCGGTTTCCAGCATCAGCCGTTCGGTGGCCAGTTGCGACAGCGCTTCTTCGTAGCAGAGTGCGCGATTGCGGCCCTGATCCTTGGCGCGATACAGCGCCGTGTCGGCATTGCGCAGCAGCAGATCAGCCTCGCTGCCATTGTCGGGATAAACACTGATGCCGATGCTGGCTGTGACAAACAGATCGTGGCCATCGATATGAATCGGCGGCGACAGCGCAGCGAGAATTTTGCCGGCGACGCTCAGGGCCATGGCGGCATCGTCGAGCTCCTCGATCACCACGGCCATTTCATCACCGCCAAGCCGTGCCAGCACATCGCTTTCACGCAGGCTGTGCTGCAGGCGTCCGGCAACTTCTTTCAGCACCTGATCGCCGAGCACATGGCCGAGACTGTCATTGATGTCCTTGAACTGGTCGAGATCGAGGATCAGCACTGCCAGCCGGTTCTGGTGACGGCGGGCGCGCTCCAGCGCGTTGCGCAGACGGATGCGGAACAACTGGCGATTGGCAAGACCGGTGAGCGGATCAAAATGCGCCAGCCGCTCGACTTCTTCCTGGCTGCGCTTCATCTGCGTCAAGTCGGTGAAGACGCAGACATAGTGGGTGAGTTCACCGTGTTCATCGCGCACCGCGCTGATACTCAGCCATTCCGGGTAGCTTTCCCCGTTGCGGCGGCGATTCCACAATTCACCCGACCAGCCGCCCAGTTGCCGCACCGATGCCCACATCTGCTGATAAAACGCCGTGTCCTGCAAACCGGAATGCAGCAGGGCCGGTTGCTTGCCGAGCACCTCGCTTTCGCTGTAGCCGGTGATCTCGGTAAACGCCCGATTGACAGCAATGATGCGGGTGCTGGCATCGGCGATGATCACGCCGTCGCGACTGCTGTTGAACACCACTGCCGCCTGATTCAGCCGTGCTTCCGCCTGTTTGCGTTCGCTGATATCCAGACAGATGGCGCCAATGGCGCGCAGCTGGCCATCGGCATCGCGCACCGGAAATTTTCGCGACAGAAAGATGCGCAGTTCGTCGTTCTGCGCCGACGCTGGCGTGTGTGGTGCAGACGGGCCTGCTCCCTGCGGATAGACGCCTGCTGGCGGCGCAAGAAAGGCATGCGGGCAGGGCTCCTCGCTTTCAATCTCGCGTTGCTCGGCGATCACCCGTGCATCGTTGGCGCTGTACAGCTTTGCCAGATCCGGCGGAAACAAATCGTAAACGGTCTTGCCCAGCAGATCCGCCGCCGGCCGTTGCAGCAGATCTTCCAGATAGCGGTTGACCATCAGGAAACGGCCGTCGAGGTCCTTCACCCATGCCACACCGTTGGCGTTGTCGATCATCGCGCGCAGCAACTGCGCATGATGATCGGCTTCGGCCTGCAGGCGTGCGCGGCGGATATTGTCGGCGTGGATCATGCCGAACAGCATCAGCGCCGTGATCAGCACATAGCCCCAGCCTTTCCAGGTTTGCAGCAAACCGAGTGTCTGCGCATCGCTGACCAGTGCTTCCAGTGCGCGATCCGAAAGCACAATCCACAAGGCACCAAACAGCAGATAAATGCCGGCGATCCACCAATGACTGCGGCCGGTTACGGTTGGTGCAGGGTTCATGCGCATTCTGCTCGTTGTGGTGAGTGTTGAGTGTTGAGTGGTGAGTTGTGTGCGACGTATGGCGTGCTGCGTGTTGCAAGTCATGCGCGCCGGCTGGCGTTCGCCGGCCACCGGGATCATGCGTGGCTCATGACATGGTGTGACGGAGCATAACCAAATCGCCGCGTCCTGTGCGTTGCGTACACGGCGGCTATCAGCAATCACTCATTGCGCGCTGCGACAAAAGCTGGCGGAAGGGGATAGCGAATCGGGAAAACGAAACGGGACAGCGGAACCGGACAGCGCGCAGCCTGACTCAGTCACCGGCTGGCGCAGCCGCGCTGCAGACGCGGTCCCGGCCAGCATGTTTGGCCGCATAGAGCGCCATGTCGGCGCGTTGCACCAGCGCATCAATATTGTCGCCGGCCACGGCCGTGGCAACGCCGGCACTGGCCGTGATGTGCAGATCGCCATCCACGGCGTGCGTGCGCGTGGCCGCGAGGATCCGCTCGGCCAGTTGTTCGGCCTGCGATGGCGAGGTTTCCTGGCCGATGATCAGGAATTCTTCGCCGCCCCAGCGCACCACGGTGTCGACATTGCGCAGGTTGCTGCGGATGATGCCGGCGAACGCGGCCAGTGCCCGATCACCGCGCAGATGGCCGTGCTCGTCGTTGATGCGTTTGAAGTGATCGATATCGAGCATGATCACCGACAGCGGCCGGTCAAAACGCAGTGCGCTGCGCAGACTGTGTTCAAAAAAACCGTGCAGCGCATTGCGGTTGGCAACGCCGGTCAGCGGATCGGTTTCGGCCAGTGTTTCCAGCCGGCGATTCAGCGCCCGCAAACGGCGCATCCAGAACAGGCTGGTCAGCAGCACCGCGCCGAGCACGGCCAGCAGCGCATACACCAGCGTGTAGTCGGTGATCACTTCGGCAACCATGCGCAGCGGCACATGCCGGTCAATGATCTGGCGTCTTTCCTGCACGCTGAGCGTGGCAATACCCTTGTCGAGAATGTCGCGCAGCGTCGGCTCCGACTGCACCACCGCCATGCGCAAACGGTTTTCGTAACCGGGCAACTGACCGGCAATTTTCAGGTTGAACCAGCCTTCGCGGCGGATGGTATCGGCGGCAACAATCAGTGAGCGCAGCGTCAGATCGACCTTGCGTTCCGAGACCAGTGCCAGCGCCTGCGCTTCGCTTTCGGTATAGACAATTTCCAGTTGCGGATAGTCGCGGGCAAAGCGTTCGGATACCGCTGTGCCGCGCGGCAGCGCGATGCGTTCACCGGACAGCTCACCGGCATTGATGATGAACGGATGCTCTTCGCGGGTGATGAATACGTTCGCGTCTTCGAGCAGCGGCGCCGTAAACAGCAGCCATTGTTCGCGCTCCGGCGAACGGTTCAGCAGGGACAGTGCCTGACAAGCTCCCGTCTGCGATGCACGCAGGCTGGCTTCCCAGTTGGCGGTGCTGATCACATCGAAATGCAGGCCGGTACGCGCCGCCACCAGACCGATCAGATCAGCGGCAATGCCGATGTACTGGCCCTGTTCATCGACGCGCTCGAACGGCCACCAGTCCGGATCGACACAGAGGCGTACGCGCGGATGATCCTGAATCCACTGGCGCTCGCCGGCCGTCAGTTCCAGTGTCTGTGCGCTGGCTGGCAGCGCCAGCGACAGGATCAGCAGGCCGATGCGAAACAGGAGCGGGACAGGCAGGCAGGACGGCACGGCAGCGGATTCCGGAGGGGCGAACGAAACAGCACGAACGCTGCCGGCATTCTAGCTGGCGTGCGCCACTCTTGCCGCCCGCAGCGTCGCCAGAAGCCGGGGCCTGGCGTTTGCGCCTGAAGCGCCGCCGTGACGCTCGCTTCAGGCAAAGGTTTTGATCAGCTGTAAGCCGGAAGTGCCGGCACGCGCACCATGCCTTCCATCAGCACGCGGGCGCTGCGGCTCATGATGGCTTTGCGCACCAGCCACTGACCGTTTACCTGTTCGGCCTGTGCACCGACACGCAAAGTGCCGGACGGATGACCGAAGCGCACCGCTTCGCGGGCACCGCCACCGGCGGCGGCGTTGACCAGCGTGCCGGGAATGGCCGCCGCCGTGCCAATTGCAACCGCCGCCGTGCCCATCATCGCGTGATGCAACTTGCCCATCGACAGTGCGCGGACACAGAGATCGATATCGGTTTTCGCGATCCGTTTGCCGCTCGACGCCGTGTAATCGGTAGCCGGCGCCACGAAGGCGATTTTTGGCGTGTGCTGGCGCCTGGCCGCTTCGGAAATGTTTTGGATCAGGCCCATCCTGACCGCGCCGTGAGCGCGCAGTGTTTCAAACATCGCGAGAGCTTTGGCGTCGCCGTTAATCGCATCCTGCAACTCGGTGCCGGTGTAGCCGATATCTTTGGCGTTGACAAAAATGGTCGGGATACCGGCGTTGATCATCGTCGCCTTGAGTGCGCCGATGCCGGGCACATCGAGATCATCAATCAGCTTGCCGGTCGGGAACATCGAGCCACTGGCATCGCCTTCACCCTCATCAGCCGGATCAATGAATTCGAGAATGATTTCCGCAGCCGGGAAGGTGACGCCGTCGAGTTCAAAATCGCCGACTTCCTGAACTTCACCGTTTTTTATCGGCACGTGCACGATGATGGTCTTGCCGATATTCGCCTGCCAGACTTTCACCGCGAACAGGCCGTCACGCGGCAGTCGTGCCGGTTCGATGAAACCATTGGCAATCGCAAACGGACCGACCGCCGTGCTCAGGTTGCCGCAGTTGCCGCTCCAGTCAACAAACGCTTGATCAATCGATACCTGTCCGTACAGGTAGTCAACATCGTGATCCGGTTTGCTGCTCTTGCTGATGATCACGCATTTGCTGGTCGAGGAGGTCGCGCCACCCATGCCATCGGTGTGTTTGGCGTACGGATCAGGACTACCGATCACGCGCATCAGCAGCGCATCGCGCGCAGGACCGGGTTGCTGTGCCGCTTTCGGCAAATCCTGCAAGCGGAAGAACACGCCTTTGCTGGTGCCGCCACGCATGTACATCGCGGGAATTTTGATTTGCGCTTGGGTCATGGTGTTGGGTCCTTTCGCGATTTCAATTGGGTTTGTTGCGGAGGGTTCCCCCTCTCCCCAACCCCTCTCCCGCGAGGGGAGAGGGGCTCGTTTTGTTCGGTTGTCAGGATCAGTTTGATCTTGCTGGTGAGTCGCTTTTAGTCCAGCCGATTCATTCAGCGCCTTCTGTTGCATCGCTCCCCTCTCCCCTCGCGGGAGAGGGGCCGGGGGAGAGGGGGCGGCAAACCGCATCAAATATCACAGCAAGCACAGCGTCTGTATTGTTCAAAATATCATTGTTCCAGAACCGCAAAATCGTGAAACCTTGCTGTTCCAGCCATGCATCGCGTTGCGTGTCGCGCCTGCTGTCGTTGTGCTGGCCTCCATCTGCTTCAACAATCAACCGGGCGCTGAAGTGAACAAAGTCCACGATGTAAGGCCCGAGTGGTTGTTGCCGACGAAATTTCTCGCCGTTCAGCCGATGCGCGCGCAAGTGTCGCCACAGCAGTTGTTCGGCGTCGGTCATGTTACGCCGCAGCGACTTGGCGAAATTGCGAGAATCCATTCTCGATCTCCTTGGCGCTTTGCCAACGGCGAGCCCCCCTCTCCCCAACCCCCGCTCCGCGCCCCAGCCACTCGCAGGTTCGTGGCGCTGCGGCGGAACGAAGCGATGCTTCGTTAATTCCCGCCTCGCCCTGCAAGGGGCGAGGGGCTAAAACACAGAACTCTCGGGGCATTTTGTTCCCCTCCCCCCTCGCGGGGGAGGGGCCAGGGGAGAGGGGGCTCCTTCAGCTCAAGCCTTTGCCGCTTCCAAAAAGTCCTGGGCAAAGCGTTGCAACACGCCGCCCGCTTCGTAGATCGACACTTCTTCGGCGGTATCCAGACGGCAGGTCACCGGTGTCTCGACACGCTCGCCGTTGCGACGGTTGATCACCAATGTCAGATCGGCGCGCGGTGTACGCTTGCCGATCACATCAAAGGTTTCGGTGCCGTCGAGCGCGAGAGTCTTGCGGTTGACGCCGGCTTTGAATTCCAACGGCAGTACGCCCATACCGATCAGGTTGGTGCGGTGGATGCGTTCGAAGCCTTCGGCAACAATCGCTTCAACGCCAGCAAGTCGCACGCCTTTCGCCGCCCAGTCACGCGAGCTGCCCTGGCCGTAATCCGCACCGGCGATGATGATCAGCGGCTGGCTGCGGTTCATGTAGGTTTCAATCGCTTCCCACATGCGCATGACTTTGCCTTCCGGCTCAACGCGGGCAAGCGATCCTTTCTTGATCGCGCCGTCGACAATCGCCATTTCGTTGATCAGTGTCGGGTTGGCGAAGGTGGCGCGCTGTGCGGTCAGGTGGTCGCCACGGTGGGTCGCGTAGGAATTGAAGTCTTCTTCCGGCAGGCCCATTTTGGCGAGGTATTCACCGGCAGCACTGTTCAGCAAAATCGCGTTTGATGGCGACAGGTGATCGGTGGTGATGTTGTCGCCAAGCAGCGCCAGCGGACGCATGCCGGTCAGCGTACGCGGTTTGGCGAGCGCGCCTTCCCAGTACGGCGGCCGGCGAATGTAGGTGCTTTTTTCACGCCAGTTGTACAGAGGACTGATTTTTTCCGTGCTGACAACGGATGCCGTGAACATCGGTTCGTAGACTTTGCGGAACTGTTCCGGCTTCACCGCAGCTTTGACGATGGCATCGATTTCCTCATCGCGCGGCCAGATGTCTTTCAGCGTGACCGGCTTGCCGTTTTGATCAAGGCCCAGCACATCCTTTTCGATATCGAAGCGGATGCTGCCGGCGATGGCGTAGGCCACCACCAGCGGCGGCGAGGCGAGGAAAGCCTGCTTGGCATACGGATGAATGCGGCCGTCGAAGTTGCGATTGCCGGACAGCACGGCGGTGGCGTACAGATCGCGGTCGATGATTTCCTGCTGGATTTTCGCATCGAGCGCGCCGCTCATGCCGTTGCAGGTGGTGCAGGCAAACGCGACGATGCCGAAACCGAGTTGTTCCAGCTCCGATTTCAACCCGGCTTCTTCCAGATACAGCTCAACCGCTTTCGATCCCGGCGCCAGCGAACTTTTCACCCACGGCTTGCGGGTCAGACCCTTGCGATTGGCGTTGCGGGCGAGCAGAGCGGCGGCAATCACATTGCGCGGGTTCGAAGTGTTGGTGCAGCTGGTGATGGCGGCGATGATCACCGCACCGTCCGGCATCTGGCCGGGCGTTTCGGTGTACGGCGCGACTATGCCTTTGGCGGCGAGTTCGGTGGTCGCGACGCGCGCATGCGGATTCGACGGGCCGGCCATGTTGCGCACCACGCTGGACAGATCGAAGCTCAATGTGCGTTCGTATTGCGCGGTTTTCAGCGCGTCGGCCCAGAGCCCGGCTTGTTTGGCGTAGGTCTTGACCAGTTTCACTTGCTCGTCGCTGCGGCCAGTCAGGCGCAGGTAATCGATTGTTTGCTGATCGATAAAGAACATCGCCGCGGTAGCGCCGTACTCCGGTGCCATGTTGGAAATGGTGGCGCGATCACCGAGCGTCAGCGCAGCTGCGCCTTCGCCACGGAATTCCAGATAGGCGCCAACGACTTTCGCCTTGCGCAGGAATTCGGTCAGTGCCAGCACGATGTCGGTCGCGGTGATGCCCGGTTGCGGTTTGCCGGTCAGTTCAACGCCGATGATGTCCGGCAGCCGCATCCACGAGGCGCGGCCGAGCATGACGTTTTCTGCTTCCAGACCGCCCACACCAACAGCGATAACGCCAAGTGCATCGACGTGTGGCGTGTGGCTGTCGGTGCCGACGCAGGTGTCCGGAAACGCGACGCCGTCCTGCACGTAAATCACCGGCGACATCCGCTCCAGATTGATCTGGTGCATGATGCCGTTGCCGGGCGGTATGACATCAACATTGCGGAACGCCTGCTTGGTCCAGTTGATGAAATGAAAACGATCTTCGTTGCGGCGATCTTCAATGGCGCGGTTTTTTTCAAACGCCTGCGGATCAAAACCACCGCACTCCACCGCCAGTGAGTGATCAACAATCAATTGCACCGGCACCACCGGATTCACCTGCGCCGGATCGCCGCCCTGATCGGCAATCGCATCACGCAGGCCGGCGAGGTCGACCAGCGCGGTCTGGCCGAGAATGTCATGGCAGACCACGCGGGCCGGAAACCACGGAAAATCGCGGTCACGCCGCCGCTCAATCAGTTGCAGCAGGCAATCGTCGAGCATGGCTGGGTCGCATTTGCGCACCAGGTTTTCGGCGTGCACACGGGCCGTGTAGGGCAGCGTGTCATAGCTGCCCGGCTTCAGGGCTTCGACGGCGGCGCGGGCGTCAAACCAATGCAGGGAAGTACCAGTTAACGGCTTGCGAAAAGCAGAGTTCATGAGCGAAAGCCTTCGATGCGGGTGGGGGCCGGGCGGCATTCAAACGGACGTTCATTATCCGGAAAACCTCGCCGACGGTCATCCGGCTTTGGTTGAAGGCAGACGTGCAGGCGCATGCCGGTTCGGTATTGCGGCAGGGCGCCGGTCGTGTGCCTGCGGGAAAACATGCCGGAAAAGGTGCCGGCTAACGGCACACGGCATCAATCGACGGAATTGGACGTCCGCGGCTTTATTGCCGCCGCTGTCAGGACGCAGCAGACCTGCGCAGCGCTGCCGGCGATACCGGCGCCACCGCTTTCAGCGCCGGTTTGGCGAACAGATAGCCCTGCATCAGGCGCACACCGGCGTCAAACAGAAAATCACGCTCCGCCAGTGTTTCGATGCCTTCGGCGATCACGACAATATTCATCTCGGCGCAAAGGCCGACCAGATGCCGGACGATGGACTGCTTGGCGGGATGGCGTTCGACATTGCGAACCAGATCCATGTCGATTTTGATCAGATCCGGCTGGAAATCCGCCAGCAGTTTCAGGCCGGCGAAGCCGGCGCCGAAATCATCAATCGCTGTTTTGAAGCCGAGGCGTTTGTACTCGCGGAGAATTTCCGCGAACCACGGTCCGTCCTCGACGCGCTCGCCCTCGGTCACTTCGAAAATGATGCGCTCAACCGGAAAGCCGTGCACACGGGCGGCTGCCAGCGTGGTGCGTATGCACAGTTCGGGTTTGTAAATGGCGTTGGGCAGAAAATTGATCGACACCGCTTCGCGTATGCCGAGCTCGGCAGCACCTTTGATCGCCTTGACCCGGCAGGCCTGATCAAAACGGTAGCGATTCTGCTCGTTGACCTGCGACAGCACGGACGCCGCGCTCTCACCAGCCGGACCGCGCACCAGCGCTTCGTGCGCAAAAATCTGTCCGTTGCTGACATCGACAATCGGTTGATACGCGAACTCGAACGGAAAGCCCAGCGCGACGCCTCGGGCACAGTCCTGGCAATCCTGTGTGCTGCCTTCCAGTGGCTGGAATCCGCTCGGGAAACAAGTGTTGTGTGTCATGGCTGACAGCATCGCATGCAGGTGGCGGATGAAAGCGTACCGTGGCAAGGCCCGTACGCGCGTTGTTCAGTGCAGGCGACCTCGCGCCTGCCAGGTCGCCGCTGCAAAAATCAGCGTGGCAGAGGCATCGCATTTCCGCAACTTTCACCGTCGCAGCGGTCGCCGGTTCAGGGCGCGATTTTGCGCTTCAGCGTGCGCGCCAGAGATCGGGGCAGACGTGGCAGGGTACGCAGCAGCCAGGGCAGCACTTTGCGTTTCACACCGCGCAGCGATTCCGGGATCACGGCTTCGATCAGGTGCGGGCCGGGCATTGCCAGCGCGTACTCCAACGCTCTGCAGAAATCTTCCGCGCTGTCGGTACGGACCCCGTGCACACCCATGCCCTGCGCGATCTGCGCGAAATTCAATGCCGGTGTGCCGAGATCCAGTTGTGATTTTGCCTTCGGACCCATGCGTTCGGCGCCAACGCGTTCCAGTTCGACGTTGAGCACCGAATAGGCGGCGTTGTTGAAAATAATTGCAGTGACATTCAGTTGCTCGCGCGCCATCGTCCACAGCGACTGAATGGTGTACATCGCCGTGCCATCGCCAATCAGTGCGATCACTGGTCGATCCGGACAGGCGATGGCCGCACCGATGGCATTGGGCAGACCCTGACCAATGGCGCCGCCGGTCAGCGTGATCAGATCATGACGCGGCGCGCCGGCGGTCATCGCCGGCAACAACAGCCCGGACGTGATCGCTTCATCAATGACGATGGCACGCTCCGGCAACAAATGCCCCAGCGCCTTGCAGACTTTTTCCGCGCTCAGTTTGCCGCGCGGCCGCGCCGGTCGCCGCGCAGCCTGCAGCGCTGGCGTGCTGCTCTGGGCGGCGAGTGCCTGTGCCAGCTTCTGCAAGCTGCCGGCGCTGTCCTGCGCCGGTGTTGCCAGCGTCAATACCGTGCACGATGCCGGCACCAGTTCGCTGCTTTTTCCGGGATAGGCAAAAAACGAAACCGGTGCTTTGGCATCGACAAGGATCAGCTGCTCGATGTCGGCAAGTTGCACGCTGGCCAGTTCCGCGAGATAGGCAATGCGTTCAACGGCAGGCAGGCCGGCGCCGCGTTCGAGCCGGGTGGGAAACACTTCGGCAAGCAGCCGCACGCCGTTGTGCGCTGCGATGCGAGAGGCCGCCATCAGTGCCGGTTCGCGCAGGGCGCGTCCGCCCAGCAGCAGCGCGCATTTTTTTCCCGAGCGGATGGCATCTGCAATGCGCGTGATGGTGTCGTCGTCAGCACTGTCCGGTATTTGCACTTCGGGTGGCGGACAGGCTTCTGCGCCGTCGCTCCATGACACATCGGCCGGCAGGATCAGCGTTGCGACCTGACCGGGCAGACCGCGCGCGGCGCTGATCGCGGCCACGGCATCGCGGCACAGATCCGCGGTGGTTGTCGCCGTGCGCACGAATCCGGGCGAGACATTGCGCGCCACGGTTTCGATATCTGATTGCAGTTGTGCGTCCAGCGGTACGTGATACGTGGCGTGATCGCCAACAATGTTGACGATTGGCACTTTGCCCTTGCGTGCGTTGTGCAGGTTGGCGAGGCCGTTGCCCAATCCGCAACCGAGATGCAACAGCGTCGCGGCCGGCTTGTCGGCCATGCGTGCGTAACCATCGGCCGCGCCCGTGGCGACGCCTTCAAACAGGGCCAGCACCGCACGCATGCGCGGCTCGCTGTCGATCGCGGCAACAAAATGCATTTCGCTGGTGCCGGGATTGGTAAAGCAGACCTCGATGCCGGCATCGACCAGCGTTTTCATCAGGGCTTGCGCGCCGTTGGACATCGTTGTTCTCCGTTGATTTTTTTGATTGGATAGCTGCTTCAGGCAAGATACGCATTCTCATTTTTCCGTTCGCCCTGCGCGAAGTCGAAGGGTTGAACGGCGAGCCACACCGGGACCTCTGCCTGATCAGGATTTTTTGCCTTCCCCTCCCTGAAAAGGATGGGGGCCGCATTCAATTTCGTTTCGCGCGGCGTGTTGTCTCAATCACCCGCGACGATCGATCTGGCCGCCGCTTTCGCGGTCAGAATACAACCCGGCAAAAACGTCCCTTCGAGTGAGCGCTTGCCGCTGGCGCCACCGCCGCCGAAACCTGCCGCTTCCCCGACGCAATACAGTCCCGGCACGGGATGGCCTTGTGCATCGAGCACGCGGCTGCGCAGATCGGTTTGCAAACCGCCGAGGCTCTTGCGGGTGATGAGCTGCATCTGGATGGCGATATACGGCCCGGCGCCCGGCAGTTGCAGCGGTTGGGGCGCGCAGGTGCGCAGTTTGTCCGGGCCCCATTGCCGTGCGTGCAGGATGCGCCGGATCTGGTCGTCGTTTTCCAGCTTGTTGCCGTTTGCAAAATTGGCATCAAAGGCGTCGGCGGTGGCTTGCAGTACGGCTGGATCGACGTCGTGTGAGCAGGTCAGGGCATTCATTTTTCCGGCGAGTTCCGCGAGTGTGTCGGCGACCAGAAAATGCCGGCTCTCGTTCTGCATTTGTTTGACCAGCCGGTGATTGCCGAACAGTGTTTCTTTCAGGAACAGCGGCAAATTCCTGTCGCGGATGCGCTGATTGTGCTCGGCGCCGGAGATGGCAAATTCTTTTGCGGCGATGCGCCAGTTCAGCAAATGCCAGGTCCAGGGTTTTTGCTGCGCGGCTACACGCTGGCAGAGCCAATGGGTGTCAAAGCCGGTGACCAGCGGTTCGGGGCCGATGCGCTCGCCTTTGTGATTGAGCCAGAGCGCCGATTTGCAGGGAATGGTTGACAGGCCGTGACCGGCAAAATGCGGATAGGGGTGCGGAAAACCGGCGGCGTAATTCCACATTTCCCCGGCGTTGCGGATCTGGCCGTGGAAGTTGTCTTCGACATGATGATGCAAGGCGCCATCGGCAAACGGGTGGGCGCCGTTCAGCATCGTTGCCGGCATCGGCCGATCACGTCGCCAGTTGCGCCGGCATTCGCCGTGTTCGCCGTTGATGCCGCCCATTGCCAGTACCACGCGCGCCGCGCGCAGGGTGATTTCGGCGCCGGTGATGTCGTTGGTGCCGCGCGCGCCATCGATGTGGCCACTGCTGTGGGTCAGTGTGGTGATGCGGTGGCGGTGCAGAAGGGTCAATCGTTTTGTGTCGTTGGCACGGTGCAACGCGGCGATCAGGCAACGGGTCAGCTCGCGCGACGTGCCCCAGAGTACGTGATAGCGCGGCAGGCTGTTGCCCTCACCAAAGCGGCCGCGCTCGACCCAGTTCACCGCCGGCAAAAACGAGATGCCTTCGCCGTGCAGCCAGTCGTACACCTCACTGCGCGAATGTTCGACGTAGTAACGCGCCCAGCGTTGCGGCCAATCATCATCGTCAGCAAGTTCGCCAAAGCGCAGCCAGTCGCGCAGTGCGATCTCTGGCGAGTCCGGAATTTTCATCTTGGCTTGCAACGGCGTGCCAACCAGCGCCATGCCGCCAAATGCCCACAGCGCCAATCCGCCGAAGCGCTCAGGCGTGTCGCGGTCCACCAGCGTCACCGATTTGCCGGCACGCAGCAGCTCCAGTGCCGTGACGATGCCGGCCAGGCCACCACCGACGACCAGCACGTCCGAATGCGGCGTTTGGGTCATCACATCTCCTGATGCGTGCTTCACGCGAAGGCAGTTCAAGCCCCTCCCCCCTCGCGGGGGAGGGGTTGGGGAGAGGGGGCGGCCGGCTAATCAAGCGAACCATGTTCGACTACAGGTACCCAGCTGTCGCCCTCGAAGATAGCCCGCTAAGATGCGGCGACGTTTGACTTTGCAGGCCATCGAATATGACTCTGCAGGCCACTGTCTCGATGAGCTGGGTCAACACCGTGGTCGCTGCCGCCGGGCGTCAGGGCGTGGCGGCGGACGTGCTGCTGCGCGCGGCCGGTATCGACGCCGGCGCAACCGGTCTGGCGCGCTGGCCCATCGACGACATCACCCGCCTCTGGCGCGCCGCCGAGCGCTGCACCGGCGACCCGGGATTCGGGCTCAGGGCCGGCGCGCTGGTCAGCCCGGCCAGCCTGAATGTGCTCAGCTTCCTGCTGCAGTCCTCGGCCAGCCTGCGCGCGGCGCTCGCCCAACTGCAGAAACATCAGCGTCTGGTGTCCGACGGCGGCCGTTTCCAGATGCTGGCCGGCGAGGCGGCCAGCTGGGTGGTGTATCACCCGCAGCAGGGCGAGCTGGCATTCAGTCCGCACCAGATCGAAGCCGTGCTCGCGGCGGTGGTCAGCGTTGCGCGCTGGGTGACCGGCCAGCCGGTGCGCGTGTTGAAAGCCCAGTGCAGCCACGCGCGGCTGGGACCGGCCGGCGCCTATCAGGAGGTGTTTGGTTGTCCGGTGGAATTCGAACAGGCCTTCAACGGCCTGCTGCTCGACAACGCCCTGCTCGACCAGCCCCTGCCGCAGGCTGATGCCCGTCTGGCGCAACTGCACGAGCACTATGCCGCCGCGCAACTGGCGGCACTCGCCGAAACGCCCTCCGTGCCCGACCTGCGCGCCTGGCTGGCCAGCCAGCTCGGCCCGCGCCCGCCCCGCCGTCCCGACGCCGCCCGCGCCCTCAAACTCAGCGAACGCACCCTGGCGCGCCGGCTCAGGGAACAGGGGCGCAGCTTCGAACAACTGCTCGACGACGTCCGCCGCGACGCCGCCCTGCGCGCCGTCGCCCACAGCGGGCGGCGGCTCGGCGACATTGCACAATCACTCGGCTTCGCCGAGATCAGCAGCTTTCACCGCGCCTTCCGGCGCTGGACAGGAATGGCGCCGGGACGCTGGCGCAAACAGCGCAGCGAGGCGTGAGCAGCGAACAGGTTTGTGGCGGATGAGCGGAGACGTTGTGGCGGCGATGCGCACGCAAAGTTGACCTGCGTGTGCTGTGTGTGAAGCCGATTTGGGGCATCGCCTTTCGATACGCGGATATCCGCGCCAAAAAATGCTCCCGGCATTGCGGAGGTTTGCCAAACGGGCTGGAAGCTTGCGCAAGTCCGGAAAAGACAAAGCCCGCATTTGCGCGGGCTTTGTCTTTTGCTACACAGGTTGCTTGCAGCTTGATTGGTGACGACGGCGGGCATTGCTCGGCTCATCCCTGAGCCTCGTCCGCGCGTTGCGCAGAAGCGTCTGCGGCGGCCCAGATTTGTTCCAGAAAAATTTGTGAACCCGCTCCGCAGATTCAACTCACGCTATCGCGGGCAAAGAAAAAGGGCCACGCTTTCGCGCAGCCCTTTTCTTTGCTTGGTGGGACGGCGGGAATTGAATAAGCGACGTAAGTAACTGTATTAAAGTTGATTGATCGTTATCGAAAAATAAAATGCCCCCGAGAATGCCCCCGGCTCACTCATGCTGCTGTTCGTGAACAAGCAGCGCTCCCCACTCCGACGATGAGATGTCTTGTAGGCACTCCCTCTGTTTTCTCAAGTCTCGCGCTAGTGCACGCAGCTGGTCACGGATGTTTCCTTTGAAGGCGTTACGGCTGGAGGCCGCCCTACCGGCCAGACTTTTTGGACCGGTACTCTTTTCCCACGGAGCCCATCTTCGTATGGCTGCGGCTTGCTTTGCCCGGCGCTCGGGTGTCCACACTGGTCCCATCTAAACGCTCCAATAGTTCGTTTGGCGATATCGCGACTTCCCGCGCATGCGCGTGAGGTGGCGATGCGTTGTTGATCTGCTGATGCCCTTGGGCGACGTTCATTTGTCGAGCAAACACCGTCGGCGGAGCCTTGAGCGCAGCGAGTGTTTCCAAGGTCATCCGGCTCTGATTCTGTGCTCTCAGTGCCAACTTCAAAATCTGCTCAAAGTACCTGATGTTTTTCTGATGCCCTAAGGCAACGCGCATCATCTTGTGCCAAAGGGCGTCCAGACAGTGCGCTTGCGTGAGCAACATCGCTTCGGGGGCCGACATGTTTTGACGCAACGTAACGTCGTCCACCGCATCGTAGAGCGCGGCGCCCAACCCTTCTGAGGTCAAGCCCCCCAGTCCCAGAAGTGAGTGGATCGAGATCGCTGCGCTGAAAACCGGATCTATCGCCAAATGGCCCATTTGGTCTTCAGCGCTGAGCTTGGCTGTGCTGACGTCAGGTTTTCTACAACTCTCCCATTCTTGCAGAGCCTGAAGACGCTGGCTAACTGCTGTTGTGGATTGGTGGCTGGTGTCAGACATATCTCGGATCTCACAATTTCATTCTGGCAGCGAGAAACCTTCGGTCGAACCATCTGTGGTAAGTCCATCGGATCTTGGGTCTCGCTGTATGCAACCGTACTGTGGTTACCTGAAAGTCAACCCAAAAAGCGGGTCATTTGCAGCATGGCACTCGAACCAGCTTCCTAAGTTACCCAGAAAGACTTGCCCCTCACCTATGCTCAGTAAGCGATCTCCTACACAAGATAGGGAATCGGGTTTCGCTCTACGCTTTTCCTTAGGAAATGTACTGCTGCTACCCATGACGACGGCCATGTCAGTTTCCTGTGGGGCCAGTCCAAAGGGGACAAGAACAGTCCTCCTGAAGTTCTCCCGCATGTTGTAAATATCTGCGCGTTTCCCCAGTAGGGATGACGCAGCAAGCACGGGTTTGCCATTCCTCTGCCCCAATGGAACTAACAATGCGTGGCAATGAGGTGCTGATTCATCGGCGTGAACCACTGCACTTACGACAGGGCAGCCATGCAAACGAGTTTCTGCCCATCGAAGACATGTGTGCCAATACTCTGTTGGCAGGCGTTTCGCAGGTGGAAATGTGAAGACAAATTCAATCAAGCGTGGACTGTTCTTTCTCGGTTTGATGATGCCCACTTGAAGCAATATTTGCTGAACCAGCGCGGCAACATCGGCGCTTGTTGTCGGTCCCGCCAACACGGCATTTAAATGGCTTCTGGTGGGGTCGATGTTTGACCGAATGCGGCTCTCACGATACATGTCTCGCAGATTGTGCCCGGCCGCAATCTTCGGCCCTCCCGCATCGTGTTTAACCGTATTTACGTTCATCCAATGACCGCTGAGCTTGCCAGCACGCTTATTCACCATGGCTCCCTCCATCGGACAGCAGCGCGCGGATGTCTTCAACTCGCCAAACCGTTGTGCGCGGCCCCAATTTGATAGGCTTAGGGAATCGACCGCCCTTTACCCCTGCCCACCATGATGATTTGCCTATAGGAATAATGGGGGGGATTGGAGGGATAGTCTTGCGGCTACCGATGATTTGGCTCAGGCGGAGGTAGCCAGTTGTGGGAAGGTTGTTCATGGTCGATTGCTCCAGTCCAAGGAAGGCCGAGAAAGGCTGACTGGGCAATAGTGTTTGCTTTGACCTTCCGGTTGAAGGCAGCGTACGGAGTAGCGGCGAGCCGCTACTCCGTACAGGCTCGCCGGCCTAGTTGGACATCTTGGCTGGCCAAGGGAATGGATTGGGTGTGTTTCTCAATAGCTTAATTGCAGTGGAGCGTGAGATATCCAAAGCCTCATGTTCTTGGTCCGCGCATTTGTCGCGGGTTGTGTAATTGCCAGCGGCCCAGATGGCGCGCAGCTTCTCACGAGCGATTCGGGCTTTTTGATGTTGGCTCCCGTCCCTTTTGTGTCTTGCGTTGACCGCACTCTTTGACGCCTCTGAACGTTGCTCCTTTAGAATCCCGTTCATAGTGTCGCCCCCCTCTGCATTGCTAAGCTGTACCAGCGAGTGCAGGACTTCGGGAGGCAAGTACCCAAGCTCTCTTTGCAGCGAATAGGTTCTCTTGAATTGGAGTATGCTGCGATTGGCGTAATACAGCGCAAGCGCGGTAATTTGCGCATGAAAGAAAACCCCTCTCTTCTCATCCGAATCAGAACACGCCGATATCCAGTCATCACATGTTTGTTTTGACAGGCCAATCTCGCGCAAGGCCTCCTTAGGTGCGCTCAACAACAAAAGTTGGGCGACAAGTTGCCAATTCCGCTCGGGACTTCCCATCACATTCCCCTCAGATAGACAGAGTCGGTTTTCGTAACTGTTCGCAGCCGACCTATGCGCTTGTTGCCTCGAAAATCTTCAGTGTTGGTAACGCGTTGACTACCTTCATTGTTTCAAGGCTGACCGTGATCACGCGCAACAGCAACTCCAGCGGATAGCGCGGATTCCCCATGGTTTCGGTAGCCCAGTCGTTAGCATCGTTGACAATTCCGCTGGCTTTGTCTGTCTTCACGCACTGGCGCTCCATCACCCACTCGATGGCCGGCTTACCGTTCACTACATATTCGTAAGCCTCCAGCGGGATGCCGGTAACGGTGATTTTGCCGTTGTAGATGACCGTGGATTTGTCATCCACCGCCTTGCCGTATTCGTCCTTGGTTTTGCCAAACTTCATTTTCTCGACGCGGAAATCGGCAGCGCTCAGCGTGTCGATCAGCAAGCCACCGCCGGCATAGTTAACCGGGTACATGGCTATCGTTTCGTAATTCAGGTGCAGCTTGGCAAGCTTGCGCCCAGCTTCGGAGAAGGCTTGGAAGTCGGCGAGGGTCTTCACACGCGGAATGCGCGGCAGTTCTTTGCTCAGATTGTCCGCATAGCGGCTGCGGTAATCGGGCGAATGCAGCAGGCCGTAGATGTAAAAGAACAGGTCTTCTTTACTGATAGTTTGGCCGGGGTAAGCGTTTTGAAAGTGCTTTAAGCCAGCATCGGTAATCGCGTCCTTGCGGGTGTAGTGCGGTACCGATCCCGTAGTGGCCCGCTTATGCTGAGCATTTTCAGCTGAATCTGTAGCAAACATGTCGCCTTGGTTGGGCTCGATAAGCTCGGCTTCGTCGTCGGTGACTAATTCAGAGCTTTCATACAGGTAAAGCGGGAAGCATTGCGCACCTGCTTCCATAGAGTTCAGATCAGGAATAACGTTAGAAATAACGCAGGAGAACTCTTTTGAGCCTTTCGCAGTTGCCATAATCACCAAATTCTCCACCGAAGCATCGGGAAAAATGCGAGGAATTTGGTACACCATTTCGTTGAAGCGGCGATTGAAGTAAATCCATTGCTTGGTGAAAGGGCGATACAAACTCATCACTAGGCAGGATTCATCCAGATTGAATTGACTACCTTTGACCAGTTCATTCTTCAGCGAACGCGTCCAGCTTATTTGCAACGGGTCAGTATTGATGGTGCTGTCCACTTGCTCGGCACGAGCCTTCTTGTCTATATGCCCAAATTGCGCCTGAAAGCGAACAGCTTCAAGGTTATAAAAAGCAATCATCCGACTCATATTGTGTGCCACAGCCTTGCGACTGGCGTTGTAGCACCACGCATCACGGTTTGTCACGACGCCCAAAGAGAAACTATCAAACACCTTGGCGTCATCGCCTTTTTTGTCGCCCAGTACAATGTACTCCCTAAACCGATCATCGCGCTGGTTCACCCAATCCCCATGCTGATCGGGCTCTATCTTCTGCCAGCCCTGCGCAGCGGTAATTCCGGTAATGCTCTGGAAGCTGCTAATGCGTTCCAGCTTGTCGGCTTGGCTCAGGTAGTCGCCAATGTCGTGCCAGTAAATCTGACCGTGCGCTTCCGCCCATGGGTTTTTGACCAATATGCTGATGGCAATCGGAGCCCGGCTACCACTACCAAAAATCTTGCCGCCCTCTTTGCGAGATAGTTCGCCCGATGTGCGTTGATTGCCGCGCAAATGGAAGACGTAAATGCTGCTGAATTCATTGGCCAAGCATTTTCGCAAACCATCAGCGGTATTGGCTTCCAAGAATCCAGCATTGGTGACAAACCCAATCACCCCGCTATCGCCAATGCGGTCGCTTGCCCAGCGAATGGCGCGGATATAGCTGTCATACAATCCTTTTGAAAGCGTGGCTTTGGACTGGGCGGCATAGGTGGTGCGGATGCGCTCATCCAACCCGGGATACTCCACATTGTCGTTGTTGTCGTTCTCGCTCTTTTGGCCGATGGAATATGGCGGGTTGCCAATAATCACTCGAATATCCAGCGTTTTTTGCTTTTTACGGCGGGCGCTGTTTTGCACCAGTATCTGATCGACCAAGTCTTCCTTTTCATAAAGCTGGAAGGTGTCGGTGAGGCAGATGCCATCGAAGGCTTTGTAGTCACCCCCTACGATGTCGTGGTAGGTAGCTTCGATATTGATGGCGGCAATGTAATAGGCCAGCAGCACGATCTCGTTGCAGTGAATCTGGCTGACGTATTTTTTTGGCAGGTCTTGTTTGCTGATCAGACCGCTTTGCAGCAGGCGGGTGATGAAGGTGCCGGTGCCGGTGAAGGGGTCAAGAATATGGACGCTATCGCTGCCCAGCGAGAGCTTGAACTCTTGCTGGAGTACGTCGTTGACGCTGTGGATGATGAAGTCCACCACTTCCACCGGGGTGTATACGATGCCGAGTTTTTCGGTCATTTTGGGGAAGGCGTTGCGGAAGAATTTGTCGTATAGCTCGACCACGATCTTTTGCTTGCCTGTGGCGTTGTCGATGCCTTCGGCGCGCAGTTTTACGCTGTCGTAGAACCTTTGCAGAGTGTCGGCCTCTTTGTCGATGTAGTGTTCGTGCAGGGCATCGAGCACGCCTTGCATGGCTTTCGACATGGGGTTGTGCTGGGCAAAGCTGTAGTTGGCAAACAGCGCATCGAACACTGGCTTGGTGATAAGGTGTTGGGCCAGCATTTCGATAATTTCTTGATCGCTGATGCTGTCGTTTAGGTCGTCGCGCAGTTCGGCGGCAAAGGCGCTGAAAGCGGCAATCTCGGTGGCATGGCCGGGGTCTTCGAGAATGCCTTGAATGCGGTCGATATGGGTGCGGGCGATCTTGGCAATGTCATTGGCCCAATCCTCCCAGTGATGACGGTTGCCGACCTTCTGTACAAGCTTGGCATAGATGGCTTTTTCGACTTCCCCGATCTCAAACTCAAGTTCATGCTGGTCTGTGGTGTCCGCATTGGCCGCTCCCGATTGCTTGCGGCCCAGTAGTCGCTTTTTGCCAGCTGGTTTTTTGGTCAAGTCATTGGCGGATTTTCTTGTTTTCTTTTGAATCCTGTCGGTTACGGCGATGACCTCCATTTTGGCAGTGTCCTTGCCAATGAGGTCCAGCTTGTTGACCATGGCATCGAAACGGTCATCGTGTGATCGCAGGGCTTGCAGTACCTGCCAAACGACTTTGTAGGTTTCGTTATCGTTGAGCGCTTCGTGCGGCTCAACGCCAGCCGGGATGACGACGGGCAGGATGACGTAACCGCGCTTTTTCCCGGGGGCGTTCCGCATCACGCGTCCTACAGACTGCACCACATCAATTTGCGAGTTGCGTGGAGTGAGGAACAGCACCGCATCCAGTGCCGGTACATCCACTCCCTCAGACAGACAGCGCACATTGCTCAGAATACGACAGGTATCGGCCGGAATGTCTTGCTTAAGCCATGTCAGCTTTCGTTCCTTCTCGTTGGCGTTCATTGCGCCATCAACGTGCTCGGCTTGGCAGGTCAGGCGGGCAGATTTCTCCGAGTTCGCGTTGGCTTGGTATTCTTCGACCACCGCCTGAAACATTCGCGCAATTTGTTTTGAACTGACCTTGTGCTTCTTGGCGTTCTTGGTGATTTCAATTACTTGGCAGAACGCGACAGCGCGTTTCATGGCTTCGCCATCGCCGGCTAACTGATCGGATAAACCCTGTTTGGAGAGAGCCTTCCAACAGCCAATGATCTTGGCTGCGTCGTCAACTTTGAGCTGGTTTTCTGGGTCTTTGAGTAGCCTTTGAATTTGACGGCTGACGTGCGCTTCGTCAACAGCCAGTACAATTACTTTGTAATCGCAAAGCAGTCCTTGCTTGACTGCTTCTGAGAAAGTGATTGTGTGCAGCGTTTCGCCGTATAGTGTTTTGTCATCCATCGAGTACAGGTCGATGTTTTCCTTATCCGCTATTATCTGCGCATCGGCTCCATAAATTCGGGGGGTCGCTGTCATATAAAGTCGCTTGGCGCTGCGAATAAAGTCAGCATCGTGAACTTTGACAAAGTTGCTTTCATCTTCTCCGTCGAATGTTGCTCCCGTTGTGCGGTGAGCCTCGTCACAAATGATTAAGTCAAAGTCAGCCAGACCGTGTTCTCTCTGAGCCTTACTGAGAGTCTCTATCGAATGATACGTGCTGAATACGACGCTCATGTGTTGCGTATCGTGGCGCTTTTCCATTTCGTCGGCCAAGCGGGTCGCGTCGGTAGTAGCCGGATAGCGCAGTTCATGTGCAAAGGTTTGCACAACGTCATCGTCTTTCTTGCGCTTGTGTCCTACCTCGCTGTCGGAGCAAACAGCAAAGCTATGTAGAGGTGTTTCGCTTTCTTGTGTCCATTCGGTAAGTGTTTGCGACAAGAGGGATAGGCTGGGCACCAGAAACAGAACGCGTTTACCACCGCCGGCCAGCTTCTCGGCAATTTTGAGACTGGTGAAAGTCTTGCCTGTACCGCAGGCCATGATTAGCTTGCCGCGCTCAGCGTTTTGCAATCCGCTTTCGACACGTTGAAGGGCTTTTACCTGATGGGGGCGAAGAGTTTTTTTCTCTTTGAGTGTCGGAGTGTGTGTGGGCTGATATTTTGCCCAGTCAATTTGGCTGTTTTCGAGATCATGCAGATCGATCTTGCTGACTGGCGGTTGCTGGTCGCGGAGTGCATCTTCTGCGTGCTCGCCCCAGCTGCTCGTCGTCGTGACGATGATGCGATGGGCGAATGGCTTTTTTCCGGATGCAGTAAAGAAGCTATCGATGTCCGATTTCTGTATCCGATAGTCATCGGCGTAGAACTTGCACTGAATTGCGTGATATTCCCCAGTGCCTTGAGTTCTGGCAACCAGATCAATGCCCGTGTCACGTTTGTCCAGTTGCAGCTCGTCGGCCCATTCTTTGTAAGTCCATACTTTTTCATATAGATCGCGATAGGACGCTTCGTTGCGGAGGTAAGTGACGATTAACTCCTCAAAATAAGTTCCTTTTTCACGTGGTGTTACTGCGGCGTTGCGGTAGGCGTTGAGAAGAGCTTGCAGAGCTGACATGGAAATTAGCGTCCTTGGGTGTGTGTTTTTTTTTGAATCAGGCAGAGTCTTGATGGAGTGGAATGACTTCTGCGCCAGCTTTGAGCTTGTCCAGATAGTCGGCCCATGCTTGCATCATTTTCTTGCGTTCAATCAGGTGGGCGGTTCGGTTGTACGCTCTGCCATTAGGATCTTTGACGGCATGAGCGAGTTGGTGCTCGATGATGTCGGGGCGAAAGCCCAGTACTTCATCCAAGATGGTACGAGCAACAGCGCGGAAACCGTGCCCGGTCATTTGTTCCTTGGGGATGTCTGAGCGCCGTAACGCTGATAGTACGGCGTTGTCACTCATGGGGCGGTCGCTGGAGCGTGCACTTGGAAAAACATATTTGCCGCCACCGGTAAGCAGTTGAAGATCTCTGAGGATACTTAGCGCCTGACTGGATAGCGGAACAATGTGGTCGGTGTCGGTTTTGCTGACTCGATAACGCCATTCGCTAGCTACAAGGTCAAAATCTTCCCATCGTGCGGCGCGAAGTTCTCCGGGGCGCACAAACACAAGTGGCGCAAGTCTCAGGGCGGACGCAACGATGGCTGTGCCCTTGTAGCCATCCATGGCCCGCAAAATCTCCGCTAGCCCTTTGGGGTCAGTTACTGCCGCAAAATGGCTTCCTTTGACTGGTGATAGCGCGCCGCGCAAGTCACCTGAGGGGTCGCGCTCCGCTCGTCCTGTGGCAATGGCATATCGAAATACCTGTCCACATTCAGAAAGTGCCCTGTGCGCCGTCTCGACGATGCCGCGAGACTCAACGCGTCGGATAACTTGCAGCAGCTCCGGAGCCTTGATGTCCGCAATGGCCTTCTTTCCAAGCCATGGGAAAACGTCTCGCTCGAGCCGCCGGGCAATGCGGAGTGCATGAGAGGGGGACCATACGCCCTGCTGACGTTCCAGCCACTCCCGCGCAATTACCTCGAAGCTATTTGCAGCCTTCTCGATGCCAGCCTGCTTCTGAGCCTTCTTGTGTTCGCCGGGATCGATACCAGCCGCCAGTAGTCGGCGTGCTTCGACCCGCTTTGTGCGGGCCTCTTTGATCGACACCTCAGGGTAGGTCCCGAAGGCGAGGCGCTTTTCCTTGCCCCCAAAACGGTACTTGAGCCGCCACAGCTTTCCTCCAGCAGGGCTGACCTCCAAGTACATCCCCTCTCCGTCGGCAAGTCGGTAGGGCCTTTCCTGCGGCTTGGCATTGCGAACGGCGGTGTCTGTAAGCGGCACTTGGGGGCATCCATCTTGTCGAAGGCGCTGATGCCCCCAATCCTGCCCCCAAGCATTTCTGGATGTCAACGAGTCAGGACGGACAGCTCTGGACATAAAATCAAAGAAAAACCCGCATTTCTGCGGGTTTTCGGGATTCCACCACATTTCGGTGGACTGCTGATTGGTGGAGACGGCGGGAATTGAACCCGCGTCCGACCATCCTCGGCCTTCGGTACTACATGCTTAGTTGCGTCATTTGATTTTACGTTTCACCCGCCGACGAACAGGCTTTTGAAACGCGATCCCGGTAATTGTCGGGTCGTCAGCGCTGGGCCCACTGCCGACCTTATCCTCTGTAGTCGACTGCGCTCCGGTACCAGAGGTACTCCCGGTTTGCAGGCTAGGCCTTAAGCGGCCAGAGCGTAGTTGTCGTCGTTGGCAACTATAAGTTTGCAACCAGTATTTACGAGGTTCGTTGCCGCCTCGGCATGCACCTGGGGCGTTGTGATCGCCGTCGAAGCCATGTCGTCCCCGGTGTCTGTGAGATGTGGTCGTGCCCGCAAAGTTCAAGGCCGGACCGTTCACAGGGGCGGGATTATTTCACGCCGGGCAGACAAAGGCCATGACTGTCGGCGCGCAGGGCTGCCTACCTGGTACGAATGTCGTGTGTTTTCTTCGCGCGGACGGCTTGCCGGCGCCACTGGCAGTCGTGCGAGTGCAGCGGGTTCGCCGGGCCGGATGAATTCAGCTTCAATTCATTGCCGGCGCGGCACAGTGCCGGTCATGTCGTGCAGACGAGCACGCCCGGAGAAAATCATGAATCGCATGTGGATGGGTGCCGCGCTGGCGGCGGTGATGCTGGTGTTGTCGGGTTGCGGCGCGATGCACACGTCGGTGGCGAAGCGCAATCTCGATGTCCAGACGCGCATGAGCGCGAGCATTTTTCTTGATCCGGTGGAGCCGGAAGATCGCACGGTGTTTGTCGATATCCGCAATACCTCGGACAAGCCCGAGTTCACCATTCGCCAGGACATTGTCCAGGCCTTGCAGACCAGCGGTTACCGGGTGATCGACAGTCCGAAGAAAGCCCATTACTGGCTGCAGGCCAATGTCCTGCAGGTGGGCCGCAGTGATGCCCGCGCCGCGCATTCGGCGCTGTCGGCCGGTCACGGTGTGGCCGGTGGCGCGGTGACCGGTTACGCGATTTCGCGCGCCACCGGCGGCAGTTCGCGTGATGCCGCTGTGGCTGCCGTCGCGGGCGCGGTGATCGGTACGGTTGTCGATGCCATGGTTCAGGATGTGTATTACAGCGTGATCACTGATCTGCAGGTCATGGAGCGGTTTGACGGTGGTGTGGTGGTGGAAGATTCACAACACACGCTGCAGCAGGGCACCAGCGGCAGCACCGTGCAGGAGTACGGTCAGGAGAGTGACAAGCGCAAATACCAGACGCGTGTCATGAGCTATGCCAACAAGGCCAATCTGGAGTGGGAAGAAGCGGCGCCGGCACTGCGCAGCGGTCTGGCACGTTCGATTGCCGGGATGTTTGCGCAGGCGCAGTGAGTGACGCGTGCCGTGCGCTGCATGGATTCGGGAATGAAAAACACCGCCTGATGCGGGAGTGCCATCCAGACAAGAAAACCCCGTTCGCCCTGAGCCTGTCGAAGGGCGAACGGGGTTTTCTTGTCTGCGCATCGCAGCGGACTCGCCGTTCAGCCCTTCGACAGGCTCAGGGCGAACGGAATGGCTTTCGGTTGGTAATGCGGGATGTTTTAACTGCGCGGGTTTTTCGTGATGCGGCGATGTATTTTCCGCATGGCGTTTAGGGGTGACGATAGCGGCGCGTTTCAGCGCACGTTCTTTTTCATGGTGCGCTCTTTCTCGCGCGCCCATTCGCGGTCCTTTTCGGTGTCGCGTTTGTCGTGATCCTGTTTGCCACGGGCGAGGGCGATTTCCACTTTCACGCGGTTGTCTTTCCAGTACAGGCGCGTGGCGATCACGGCGTAGCCCTTGCGGCTGACGGCACCGACCAGCTTGTTCAGCTCGGATTTTTTCAGCAGCAGTTTGCGCGTGGCGGTGGGGTCGGGCACGACGTGGGTCGAGGCGCTGAGCAGCGGCGTGATCTGTGAGCCGAACAGGAAAGCTTCGCCGTTCTTGAACAGCACGTAGGCGTCGCTCAGGTTGCCCTTGCCGGCGCGCAGGGATTTCACTTCCCAGCCCTGCAGGACGATGCCGGCCTCGATGCGTTCTTCGATGTAGTACTCGAAGCTGGCGCGGCGGTTGACGGCAATGGTGGCATTGGCGTCGGTGGCGACTTTTTTCTTGCTCATGATCACGGAGGCCCGACAAAGGGCGGGCATTATAACCACGCGCGACCGCCGTCCGGCCGCCGGACGCGGCTGTGTTAGCATGCGCGCCCGCCGTGGCCGCGATGGTCACCGCCGCTTCTGGTTCTGGCTACGGAAATCGCCCCATGCCACACGTGCACCGTGAGGCCCTTGTGCCGTACAGCGCTGCGCAGATGTTTGCGCTGGTCAATGATGTCGGCCAGTACCCGCAATTCCTGCCCGGCTGCGTCGCCGCCGACATTCTCGAACAGGGCGCCACGCATATGCGCGCCCGGCTGACGCTGGCCAAGGCCGGTATCCGCCAGAGTTTCACCACCGAAAACAGCTGGCAGCCCGACGCGCGCATCGACATGCGTCTGGTTGATGGCCCGTTCCGGCGTCTGGAGGGCAGCTGGCAGTTCCAGCCGCTCGGCGACGCGGCCTGCAAGGTCCGGCTCGGCGTCGATTTCGAATTCGCCTCGGCGCTCGGCGCGCTGGCGTTTGGTGGCTTGTTCGAGAAGCTGGTGGTGTCGCAGATCGACGCCTTTCAGCAGCGCGCCCGCGAGCGCTACGGCCGTGGCTGAACGCCCGAACAGCGCAGATATGGCTGCCGGCAACGACGGCCGCGCTAGCCAGCCGGACCGCAACGCTGAAGGCACGGCTGCGCTGATCCGCGTCGAGGTGGTCTATGCGCTGCCCGAGCGTCAAACCCTGCTGTCGCTGCAGCTGCCGGCGCCGGCGACAGTTGCCGACGTGCTGCTGCAGGCGGCGCCAGCCCTGCAGCGCCGGCATCCGGCGCTCGACTGGCAACAGCACAAGCTCGGCATCTTTTCCCGTCTGGTCACACCGAGCGAGCCGGTGCAGGACGGCGATCGCATCGAGATCTACCGGCCGCTGCACAGCGATCCGATGCAGCAGCGACGCCAGCGCGCCGCGCAGGTGGCGCGGGATCGCAAGGGCGCCCGTCTGCACAAGCCCTGAGCGGCCGGATTCGGCGGCATCAGGTGCCGGCGGTTCGTGCGGTATGCCGGCCATCCGGCAAATCCCAGTCCCGGCTAGCATTCCGGAGAGGTCGGACTACACTCGGTCAGAATCTGGACAGGGAGTGCCGCCATGAGTCTGGCCACCGAAGTCGACATCCTGCCGCGCCGGCAACCGCGTCAGGCCCGCTCCCGGGCCATGGTCGGACGCCTGCTGGTCGCCGCCCGCGAACTGCTGGCGGAAAGCGGCTGGCCGCTGTTCACCACCAATGCAGTCGCCGCCCGTGCCGGCGTCGATATCGCCTCGCTGTACCAGTATTTCCCCAACAAGGAAGCGCTGCTGTATGCGCTGGCGCGCCAGGCGATGGAAGCCATCGAAGCGGTGCACGATGAGGTGCGCGGCAGCTTCGGTGATCAGCCGCTGGCCGCAACGCTGGCGGCCCTGTCCGAACACATGGGCGCGCTGCCACATCCGCAGTTCTACTGGCTGCACCTGCGCCCCCTGCTCGACAGCCTGCCGGCGTTCCGGCCGCTGCAGGACACACACGCCGAGCATTGCGCCGGCTTCTGGGCCGAACTGCTGAGCGCGCATGGCTGTGAAATGCCGCGTCCGCAATTGCTGGAATTCTGCCGGCTGTTCGATGCCCTGATGGATGCCGGCGCCCGGCATGTGGCGCGCGCGCCGGACATGCATACGCCGCTGATGCGCGAATGGTTGCAGGAGATCGGTTTGGCGACCTTGCTGCGCTGCCTGCCGGCAGAAGCCCGGGCGCCGGGCTGGATGTGAGCGGGCGGCTTTGCTGTTTGCGCCATGTTGCTGTTGTTGTGTTGAGTACCGCTTATGAGTTCGGCGCTTGTATTCAGTCGTCGAGTGCAGGCGTTTGGTGCAGATGACTGGTTCGTGCTTTGCGCTCACGCGCTGAACGCAAACCTGCAATCCGGGCAAGAGTTTCAGTCAGTGAAATTCATTCGGAAAAGAAAAGCGCTGCATCGGCAGCGCTTTTCTTTGGCTCGGATTTTTCCGACGCGTGGCAAGTACGGCCGCGCTCAGATTTTCACTTTCACATAACTGCCCGGCGCGGCCTCAAGCGGTTCACTGATCAAACGTGCGGCGATTTTCTTGCCGGCGTCCTTGCTCACCCATTTTTGCCAGTCCGGCCACCAGGAACCCTGATGGGCGGTGCTCGACGCGAGCCAGTCCTCGGCGCTGTCCGGCAAGCTGCTGCTGACCCGGTAACCGTACTTGGTCGAGCCCTCGGGATTGATCACGCCGGCGATATGTCCCGATCCGCCGAGGACAAATCGCACCTCGCCGCCGTGCAGTTGCGCACCTTTGTAGGTGCCGGTCCAGAGCGCGATGTGATCCTGTTCGGTGGACAGGAAATACACCGGCGTTTCAATCAGGCGAATGTCCACCGGCGTGCCGAGCACGTTCAGTGCGCCGGGCTGGGCGAGGCGGTTGTGGCGATACATGTTGCGCAGATAGAACGCGTGCATTTTCGCCGGCAGGTTGGTGGCGTCGCAGTTCCAGTACAGCAAATCGAAGGCCATCGGTTCCTTGCCGAGCAGGTAGTTGTTTACCCAGTAGGACCAGATCAGATCATTTTCGCGCAGGCTGTTGAACGCGGTTGCCATGTTGCGGCCGCTGAACACGCCTTCCTTGAGCATTTGCGCTTCGAGCAGATCGAGTTGCTGATCGTCGATGTATACGCCGATCTCGCCGGGTTCGGAAAAATCGATCAGCGTGGCCAGATACGTGGCTTTGGCAATGCGCTTGTCGCCGCGTTTTGCCATCACGGCCAGTGAGGTAGCCAGCAGCGTGCCGCCGAGGCAATAGCCGACCGCATTGACGTCAGGGCTGTCGCAGCGACGGGTGATCTCGTCGAGCGCGGCGAAAATGCCTTCCTGCACATAGTCGTCGAAGCCGACTTCGCGATGCGCTTCACCGGGATTCACCCAGCTGAGCACGAACACGGTGTGGCCCTGATCGACGGCCCATTTGATGAATGAATTCTGTGCGCGCAGATCGAGAATGTAGAACTTGTTGATCCACGGCGGCACGATCATCAACGGCCGCTTGTACACGGTGTCGGTGCTCGGCGTGTATTGCAGCAACTGGATCAGGCGATTCTGGAACACCACGGCGCCAGCTGTGCAGGCGACATTGCGGCCGGGCTCAAACGCGTCGAGATCGGTCATGCGGATACTCAAGCGGCCGTTGCCGCGCACCAGATCATCGAGATAGTTGGCGACGCCGCGCAGCAACGACAGTCCCTGCGTCGCTTGCGCCTCGGCCCAGACTTCGGGATTGCTGAAGGCAAAATTGCTCGGCGCGAAGGCGCTGATCAATTGCCGGCTGAAAAAGCGCAGCGCTTCGGTGTCTTGTGCTTCCTGCGTCGTTTGCGGTTGCAGGGCTGCACGCATCTGTTCGGCGTATTGCAGATAGGTGTCGCGCATGATCGCGAACCAGCCTTCCTGCCAGCCTTCGTGTTTGAAGCGTTTGTCGGCCGGCGGCGTTGCGCTCGCCATTTCCGGCATCGTCCAGCCGCCACGGGCCTGCCAGAACTTCCAGGCCTCCTGGAAGCAGCGTGCACTGATGGCGGCGAGCCGCGCCGCATCCTGGGCGAAATCGCTGCCGCCCTGGGCGTAGATCTGCGCCAGTTGCTGCCAGCGCTGGCTGATGCGGGTCAGCAGCGCGGTCTGCTCGGCGAGCTGCTGCGGGCCGACGGGCGGCAGTGTGGTCTCGGGGGCGCTCATGGGGACTCCTTTCTTCAAATGTGTCGGGTTCAAATGTGCCGGGCGCCGGACTGGCCGGGCGCGGCAGGACAGGTCAGGGATAGCCCGGACGCGGGCGCCGGCGGCGGGTGTAGCGGCTCGCCTGTCGCGCTGCTGTCATTTTGACCAGTCATTGTTGCAGTGCATCAACATTTTCACTATGATGCGTCGCAACATGCTACCGGAGGAAGATAGGCCATGTGGAACAACCTGCTGAATTCGGCTGCCGATCAGAGCCGTGCGTTCGTGCAACCGGTCGTTGAGTTTAACCAGCTGTTCCTGCGCCAGGCCGAAAAACTCGGTCAGGCCCAGATCGACAGCTTCAATGCCTACGCCCAGCTCGGCCTGCGCCAGCTGCAGTCGGCAACCCGTATCTCGGATTTTGAACAGGCGAAAGCCTTTGCCGCCGCCCAGACCGAAGCCAATCAGGCTGTCGGCCAGCGCGTCAGCGAAGATGCCGCCAAGTACGCCTCGCTGTTCGAGGATTTCCGCAAGGAATTCGTCGCGTTTGTCAGCGATCGCGTGCCTGCCGCTGCTGCCGAAGCCGCCAAGCCGGTGGTCAAGGCTGCCAAGGCTTGAAATGACCTGAAACGGTCCTGAAATGCCAGCCGGTTCCCCCCTCCGGCTGACAGCAAAAAGCCCCGCTCTGCGGGGCTTTTTGTTTACCGGTTGTGGTGCGGGAGGACGCGGTCGAGCCGGCCCGGCGTCCACGGCCGGCGCAAGGCTCAAACGCCGGCGTTGCTGAGTACAGTGCGCACCAGCCAGATCAGGCCGATGACGAACAGCACCACGAAGATGATGCCGATCAGGATGTAGTCGCCCGGCTTGCCGGCCTGAAAGTCCTGCTGGCGCTTGGCTTCGCTCTGCACGCCGAAGGCGGCAGCGAGCACGCTCTGGACAATGCTCAGCGGGCCGGGACGTCGCTGCGGCGCCGATGCGCCGTCGTGTTGCGTGTCCGCCGGGGGCGCGTCGGCTACGGGTTTGTCAGCGGTTTCTTGCGGGTTCATCGGGCGGCGATCCTCGACAGGCAGGTTTCGACAGGCAGGTTTCAACGGGCAGACTTCGGCAAGCAGGCTTCAGCAACGTCGTTTCAGCTGTGGCGCGCCGGCCGGCTGCGGCCGCTGCGCGGTCAACTGCGGCGCAGAAAAAAGCCGGCGTGGCGCCGGCTTTTTTCACCGCTCACTGCGCTTCAGCGCAGGAACAGCTCAACGAAATCGATGAAATGGAAGCTTGGTCCGCGCGAAGAGCCAAGAGCCCAGTCGAACCAGCTCACGTCATTCTTCTTGTTGCGATCCTTGCAGGTGTCCGGCACCTGTTTGCAGTCCGGCTTGGCCGGAGCTGCCGGTGTGCTGGCATCAGGCGATACAGCCTGTTGGGCATCCGGGCAGAGATTTTCCTGCGCCACTGCAGTGACAGCGATCAGCGCAGCGAACGCGATGGCAGCACGTTTCATGGTCGACATCCCTGAAATACGAAGTTACAGACCGCAGCATTGTAGTGATCACCGGCCGGCTTTCAAAGGATCAGGGCCGGCAGAAATGGCCGGGAAATTGTGAATTTTTCACGATCCGATGAAACGCCCGTCTCAGGCCGGGCGCACGTGCGGCCGTTTCCCGGCCTGCCGGCCCTGTGCATCGACATAAGCCAGCACCAGTTCCAGCGCCTGTTCGGCGTTGAGTCGCGGGTCCACCAGACTCTGGTAGGCGCGGCCGAGATCCTGCTCGGTCAGGCCGGCGAGACCGCCGGTACATTCGGTGACCGCGTCGCCGGTCAGCTCGACATGCAGGCCGCCGAGCCGCGAACCCAGCGCCTGATGCAGCTCGGCAGCTTGCAGCAGCTCGGCGCGGATATCGGCGAAATGCCGGGTTTTGATGCCGCTGGCGGTGCTGCGGGTGTTGCCGTGCATGGGATCGCAAATCCACAGCAGTGGCTGGCCGTCACGCTGCATGGCCTGAACCAGTGGCGGCAGCAGACGCTCCAGCTCACGGGCGCCCAGCCGGTGGATCAGTGTCAGCCGGCCGGCCTCGCGTTGCGGGTTGAGCCGTTCGGCCAGACGCAGCAGGGTATCGGCGCTCATCGCCGGGCCAATCTTGATGGCCAGCGGATTGCTGATGCCGCGCAGGTACTCGACATGCGCGCCCTGCAGATCCGCGGTGCGCATGCCCAGCCAGGGCAGATGGGTGGAAAGGTTGTACCAGCGACCGTCTTCGCCGCGCCGGGTCAGCGCCGCTTCGTAGGGCAGCAGCAGGGCTTCATGGCAGGTGTGCGTGTTCGCCGGTACGGCGGCGGCGCCGAGGTTGCCGGCCAGATGCAGGGCCTGTTCCAGTTCCTCGACAATGCGGCGCAGCTTCTGGCCGGCCGGCCGGTGCAGGAAGGCGAAATCCTTGCCGGCGCCGAGCAGGGCAGCCGGCGGCTGGCGCAGCGGCGACAGGGCGCGCAGGTAGTTGAGGGTCAGCGAGGCCAGGCTGTAGCCGGTCAGCAGCCGCTGCGGATCCGGCTGGCGCGCCTCGGCGTCGAACTCGGCGCCGTTGATGAGATCGCCGCGATACACCGGCAGGCTGAGGCCGTCGCGCTGTTCGACCGCCTCGCTGCGCGGTTTGGCGTACTGGCCGGCCATGCGCGCCACGGTCAGTACCGGCTGGCGCAGGCCGTGAGTGAGCACCAGCCGCATCAGTGCCAGCAGGCGCAGCTTGGCCTGCAGGACGCCGGTATTGCAGTCGGCAAAACTCTCGGCGCAATCACCGCCCTGCAGGACGAACCCGTGGCCGGCGGCTGCATCGGCGAGGCCGGCCTGCAGGGCGCGGATCTCCTCGACGCTGACCAGCGGCGGCAGCTGGCGCAGACGGCTGGTAGCGCGCGCCAGCGCTGCGGCGTCGGCGTAGTCGGGCTGCTGGCGGGCCGGGTGCTGGCGCCAGGAGTCGGGCGTCCAGTCGCTCAGCCCCGGCGTCGAATGGGGTGTCGAATGCGGCGTCCAGTCAGCCATCTCAGGCGTCCAGCACGGCCAGCTCGGCAGCGATGCCGGGGGTGACGTCGAGCAGCTCGCAGAGGCCAATCAGCCGCGAAAGCTCGGTGCGGAACAGGTCGGCCCGGTAGCGCGAATTGCGCAGGATGGGCTGCAGATCGTCGTCGGTTTCGTTGCGGTCCAGCTGGGCCGGCGGCGCCAGACTGAAGGCGTAGATGCGCGCGCCGGGGCGTTGCAGCGCGGAACGCAGCAGCGCGGTGCGCTGGGCTACCGGCAGCCGGGCTTCGACCACGGCGGCTTTCCACTGCGTGCCGCTGCGCACCCAGACCAGCAGGCCGCGCTTTTCCCGATCGATGGTGCCGACGTTGTTGCAGGCTTCGTACAGGATGGCCTGCATCAGCTCGCGCTGGTTGAGCACGTTCAGCGCCAGGTGATCGCCGGCATCAAAAAATTCCAGCAGGCGGTTGTCGCTGTTGCGTGCGCAAGCAAACAGCGACGGTTTCTTGTCGGCATCGCGGCACAGGAACAGCGGCAGACTGCCGAGATTGCGTGCCACCAGCAGTTCGCCGAGGCGGGCCTCGGTGGTGGCCAGTTGTTCGGCGGTGCAGGTCGCCAGCCGGTGCTGGTTGTTCTGGATCACGCCGGCAAAAAAGCGCGCCGCCTTGTGCGCGACTTCGCGGTGATCGCGTTCCAGACACAGCAGCTGGCCGTTGCGCAGCACCCGCACGACGCGATACGCCTGCTGCGCCAGTTCGGTCGGGTCTTTGATCTTTTCCTGCAGCGCCGGAAAGCTCAGCAGCACCTGATCGCGCGCCTTCAGCGGGCTGGGAACATCGAGCAGGACCTTCAGGCCGTTGATGGAGAAATCGAGGCTTTCGCCGGCGTGGCGACCCTGACCGGATTCGACCACCACTTTGGTGGCGTAGAGATAGCGTTCCTGGGTCCGGCCGCCGCGCACGCCCATGCCGATCACTGCCGGCGGCGTTTGCAGCGGCACTTCAAAGGCGGGCAGCCAGTCGGGGACTTTGGCGTCGTCGGCGAGCGGTTCCGGGGTCAGCAGACTGGGCACCGGCATCAGCGTGCAGACATGGCTGACGCGATCAACGCGCTGCTGCCAGAGTTTGCGCGCGGCATCGAGGCTGTCGGGCAGCAAATCCAGAATGCCGTCGATCTGCACCTCTTCCGGCGTCTGTATGCGATGCCAGGCGAGCGCAAAGGCCTGCGCGGTTTCGGCGGCGCGCATCAGGCTGAACCACTGGCTGCGCCGGGTCTTGTCGGCCAGTGCACCAGCGGGGACGACAAACGCGCGCCCCGGTGTGCCGGGCAGACGCAGCGCGTACAGCCATTGCGGCGCCGGCAGCGCCGTGCTGTCGATGTTTTCCAGATCGCTGGCCGGCACCAGCCTGGCCAGCTGGCGCGCCGCCAGTGCGGCGAGTTGTGGCTGTTCGCCCCAGGCAAAATCAGTGTTGCCGCTGGCAAACAGATACTCGGCGACGCCGTCTTTCACCTCGAAACAGGCGTGCAGGGCGGCGGTGCGCTGGGTGTAGATGCGCTCGAATACGCGCGCATAGGTGGCCGGCAGCGCGTCTTTCAGCTCCAGTTTGTAACGCATGGTCAGCGACTGGATGTACTGCGGCACGAAGCGGTCGAATTCGCGCTCGACGGCGCGCATCAGCCGCTTCAGGCGCACGACTTTGCGATCGTTTTCGGTGTCGATGCCGACTACCTGATACGCGACCGGCCCGAACTCGGCGCGCGAACGCTGCTGCATTTCCTCGAAGCGCACATACAGGCGCAGATCTTTTTGCAGCGGCGCATCCAGACCAAGGCTGACGCGCACGCCGAGCAGCGACAGATCCAGCGTTTTGCCGGACAGGCGCCGGCCGTCTTCCAGCTCGATATTGATCGCCGACACATAGTTGAGCCGCGATTCGCCTCGCTGCGGGCGGTAACCGAAATCGATCACCCGCAGCGCGTTGTCGTCGCCGGCGTCGCTGTCCTTGCCGGTGCCGCGTTCTTCCTGGGCACGGTAAGTGTGATCGGCATTAATCACGCGCTCATAGACGCCGGCGGTGTACTGGCCGCCGTATTCGCGCAGCGCGGCTTCAAACAACGCAATGCTGCGTTCGTCCATGAAATGGATTTGCGCGCCGTGCGGATACTCGCGGCATTTGCCGGGCACGCGGCCGCGCATGTCGATGATGCGCACCGACGGCTGGCGCAGCCGTTGCTGCTCCATGCGTTCGAGAAAAGCCTTTTGTTGCGCGTCGGCTGGACGGGTGGTTTCCGCCATGGGGTCGGGCTACCGGGAGACAGGTGGAACAAGTACAGCTGATTTTGCCGTGTCCGGCGCGCCTGCGCCTTGCTTGTGAGGCGATTGGCAGGATTTTTTTTCCCGGTGTCAGGGATTTTGCACCCGGAGCAGCAGGCTGGCTAAAGTGCCGCACCCTGCCAAGGAGCCGCGCAATGGCCAAGCCCAAGTCCTCTTTCGTCTGCAACCAGTGCGGCGCCGTGTCCAGCAAATGGCTGGGCCAGTGCCCGGATTGCGACGCCTGGAACAGTTACAGCGAGCAACTGGCGGCGAAGAGCAGCCGCTTTGCCGGTTTCGCCGGTGCGCAGAGCGGCGTCACCCGGCTGGCCGACGTCAGGGGCGGCGAGGTGGCGCGCTGGCCGACGCGTTCGGCGGAGCTGGACCGGGTGCTTGGCGGTGGTCTGGTGCCGGGTTCGGTGGTGCTGCTCGGCGGCGATCCGGGCGTTGGCAAATCGACGCTGTTGTTGCAGACGCTGTGCGCGCTCAGCGAAAGCCACGGCGCCCTGTATGTGACCGGTGAGGAATCGCTGGAACAGGTCAGCCTGCGCGCCCAGCGTCTCGGTTTGCAGGCCGGCGATCTGCGCCTGCTGGCGGAAACCCAGGTCGAGCGCCTGATCGCCATCGCCCAGGACGAAAAACCGCAGGTGATGGTCGTTGATTCGGTGCAGACGCTGTACACCGAGCAATTGAGCAGCGCGCCCGGCGGTGTCTCGCAGGTGCGCGAATCGGCGGCGCTGCTGACCCGTTTCGCCAAACAGACCGGTACCGCGATGTTCATCGTCGGCCATGTCACCAAGGACGGCGCGCTCGCCGGTCCGCGCGTGCTCGAACACATGGTCGATGCCGTGCTCTATTTCGAAGGCGAAAGTGACGGCCGTTACCGGCTGGTGCGGGCAGTGAAAAACCGCTTCGGCGCGGTCAATGAACTGGGCGTGTTCGCGATGACCGAAGGCGGTCTGCGCGAAGTGAAAAATCCCTCGGCGATTTTCCTGTCACGCGCCAGCGATCCGGTGCCGGGGGCGCTGGTCACTGCCACCTGGGAGGGCACGCGGCCGCTGCTGGTCGAAGTGCAGGCGCTGGTTGATGAATCAAAAGCCGGCAATCCGCGCCGCGTGGCTGTGGGGCTGGATGGCAACCGGCTGGCGATGCTGCTCGCCGTGCTGCACCGGCACGGCGGCATCGTCACTTACGATCAGGACGTGTTCCTGAACGTGGTCGGCGGTGTGCGCGTGCTGGAAACCTCGGCCGATCTGGCGCAGCTGGTGGCGGTGGTGTCGAGTTTGCGCAACCGCGTGTTGCCGCATGAGGTGCTGGTGTTTGGCGAAGTCGGACTGGCCGGCGAATTGCGCCCGGTGCCGAACGGTCAGGAACGGCTGAAAGAAGCCGCGAAACACGGTTTCAAACGCGCCGTTGTACCGAAAGGCAATGCGCCGCGTCAGCATTTCGACGGCATGGAAGTGGTGGCCGTGGAAAAATTGTCCGAAGCACTGGCGGCGCTGTTTTGACGGCGGAGGAATGTCGACTTCCGTATTTTGATCTGCTTCGGCAGCAGTCTCTGTGCCGTTCGCCGTTCAACCCTTCGACGAAGCCCGTCCTGAGCTTGGCGAAGGGCTCAGGGCGAACGGAATGAGATGGGGCGGTGCCCGGATGGAGGCTGCGGTCGAATCGGGTTTTCCGTTGAGGCTGCGCGGCAAACAACCAACGCCGCACATTCAGCGGCGCTTGGTCAGATCGGCGTGGCGTTGCCAGATTTTTTCCAGGCTGCCGTCCTGTTCCAGACTGGCATACGCCTGTTGCAGGCGACTGATCTTGCCCGCATCGCTGTTCAGGCTGCAGGCGATGTAATTGCGCACCCTGTGATAGGTGTACAGCGGCACGATGCCGTCCTGGCGGCGGCCGAGCTTTTCGGCGATCACCGGTCGCGCCAGAACGTTGGCCGGATACAGGTCAATGCGCCCAGCAAGCAGTTTTTGCAGCGCCTGATCTTCTGATTTCGAGTAATCGATCTGGAAACCGTTGGCCTCCAGCCAGACGATTTTGGCGTCGTTGCGCTGGCCGCCAATGCGCAGCGAACGGGCGCCTTCCAGCGACGTGAGTTGCGGCGCTTTTTCTTGCAGGGCGAAGAACGCCCATTCATTGAACGCGACGGTGCCGATCCAGTGAAAACGGCCTTCACGCTCGGGAAAACGCGCCAGTGAAAAGATGCAGTGATCGGCGGCGTTTTGCGCCAGCGTGTAGGCACGGGCCCAGGGATACTGCACGTATTCCCCCTGCAGGCCGGCGCGTGCCAGCAAGGCCTTGACGATATCCACCGCCATGCCGACCGGCTCACCGTTGACGATGTGATTCTGCGGCGGACTGTTGCCGACCAGCAGGGTCAGATCCGCCGCGCGCGCCGCCGGCCCGCCGCTCAGGCTGGCGAGCAGCAGGGCGGCAGACAGGGCGGCGGCCGGGCCGGGCCCGGTCGTGAGTCGGTACGGCATCGGTTTCAGGTGACCGGTCTCAGGACAATCGCGACAGACGAGCAGCTTCAGGCGAGCGGCTTCATGCCACAAGCGCGTGCAGCTCGCGCTCCAGCAGCGAGCTGTCGCCGATGTTCAGTTCAACGATGCGACGCAGGTGCGTGATGCTGTCCAGATCGATGGCTTCGCATTCCAGGCCGAGACTGTCGTCGTGGACGCGCGAGATATGCACCTGCATGTGGATGTGATCACTGCTGTCGGGCAGGCCGATATGCAGGGTCAGCGGGGTGACGAAGGACATCGGCTGGGGCAGCGATTCGAGCGTCACCAGCGCGCCTTTCAGCGACAGATCCTGCACCGTGCAGGCGACGCGGCCATTGCTGTCCTGCAGCCAGGCATCGACAAAGAAATTGACACGGTGAAAGCGGCGGCGTTCGGAGTCGTTCATGGTGGGTCCAACAGCGGATAGACACCGGCAAATGAACAAGCGACCCGGCGCGGCTGCGCGGGGCCGGCTGTGACCGGGTGGCAAGTATAGCCCCGGGCGGGCGCCGCTGGCTGATTTCTGTACGACCGTTTTCTGACGCGCTCAGCGTGCCGTCCAGCCACCGTCGACGGTCAGCGTCTGGCCGGTGATGTTGCGGGCGCTGTCGCTGATCAGGAACTGCGCGACATCGGCCAGTTCCTGCAGGCTGATGAACACGTTTTTGGGCATCGGCTTGAGCATGATCTCGCTGACCACTTCGGCTTCGCTGATGCCGTATTCCTTTGCCGTGGCGGCGATCTGGCGATCGACCAGCGGCGTTTTCACATAGGTCGGACAGATGGTGTTGAAGGTGATGTCGCAGTCGGCCGTTTCCAGCGCCAGCACCTTGCTGAAGCCGAGCAGGCCGTGCTTGGCGGCGACATAGGCCGATTTGAACGGCGAGGCGACCAGCGAGTGAATCGAGCCGATGTTGATCACGCGGCCGAAATTGCGTTCGCGCATGCCCGGCAGCAAGGCGCGCGACAGCAGCGCCGGGCCAATCAGCATCACCTGGATCAGCTGTGCCCATTTTTCCGGCGGGAACTCCTCCAGCCGCGCGACATGCTGCAGTCCGGCGTTGTTGATCAGCACGTCCACCGGCGGCAGCGCCGCACAGATGCGCTCGATGGCGGCCGGGTCGCCGACATCGAGCGCCAGCGGGATCACCGGCGCCGGTGCCAGCCGGTCGGCCAGAGCCTGCACGGCCTCCAGCTGCAGATCCGAGGCGATGATGTGATGGCCGGCGGCGGCCAGATGCTCGACCAGTCCGGCGCCGATGCCGCTGCCGGCACCGGTAATGAGCAGGGTGCGCATGGGCGCGTTCCTGTGGCGGAAAACAGTGCCGGCAGCCTGCCACGCGCCCGGTGCCGGCGCCGTCCTACCATGGTGCTATTGGTGCGCCGGATACGGCCGCCGACAATGCCGCCTCAGGCTACTTCTCTCCCGCCTCGCGCTCACGCGCCCCTGCGCGCAGGCGAAGCCCGAACCCCAAGCCAAGGAAACACCGCCGATGAATCCGCTCCCGCGCCTGACCCTGCGCCCGCTGGCTCTGCTCGCCGGGCTGGCTGGGGCGCTGGCCCCGGCCCTGCTGTTGCCGGTCGCCGGCGCGCAGCCGGTCGGTGGGGGCGTCGTTGATGAATTGCCGGCCAACCTGCGCTGGCAGGAAATCACCCGCCAGCAGTTGCACACCAACGGCGTCGGGGATGATTTGCTCACCGCCGGCCTCGGCGCCGGCGGCCTGCAGGGCGCGCAGCCGGGCTTTGCCGATCCGGCCGCGCCGACGCCGGCCGAGATCCGCCGGCGGACGATCTACAACCAGTTCCGGGCGCTGATCGACGTCAGCGGCGAAGGTGGTTTTGGCCGGCTCTACGGACCGTCGGCGCCGCTCGCTGATGGCCGCCTGCCGGCGCGCGATGGCCGCATCGCCGGCGACGAGATCGTCGCGCTGCTGCAAGTCGATGGCATGCGGGTGCAGGTCATGCTGCATCTGCCGGAGGGGTTTGCCGGCCGTGCGCCGGGAAGAGCTGCGCCGGGAAGAGCTGCGCCGGCAAGTGGTGCGCCGGAAGACCGCACCCCGGATGCGGCCCCTGCAAAGGACCCAAACGCCCGCCCCTGTCTGGTGCTGGCGCCTTCCTCCGGTTCGCGTGGCGTCTATGGCGCAGTGCCGACGGTGGGCGAGTGGGCGCTGAAACAGGGCTGTGCGGTCGCCTATCACGACAAGGCGGCCGGCGCCGGCTGGGCGCTGCCCGGTGCGGGTACCGGGGTGGGGACAGGCGCGGAAACGGAAGCGGGCGCAGTTGGCGCCGATGGTCGCTGGCAGCCACCCGGCGCGACGCTGCCGGCGCTGTTTGCCGTGCCGGCGGCAGGCGCAGCCTCGCGCCCGCATGCGCTGGCGCTCAAGCATGCGCATTCGCAGCAGAACCCGGAAAGCCAGTGGGGACGGCTGACGCTGATCAGCGGCGAATGGGCGCTGCACGAATTGCGCCAGCGTTACCGGCGGGCCTTTGCCTACGACGACATCACGGTCATCGCGGCGAGCATTTCCAACGGCGGTCAGGCGGTGCTGCGCGCCGCTGAACAGGACCGTCGCGGCCTGATCGATGCGGTGGTGGCCTCGGAGCCGAATGTCAGTCTCGCGCCGGGCGTGACGCCGGCGATCCGTCAGGCCGGCCAGTTGCAGCCGCGCGCCGGTCTGCATGCCTACGAACACTTCACGCTGACCGGCCTGTACCTGCCCTGCGCGGCGCTCAGCCTGCCGCCGGCCCTGCTCGCCGCGCTGCCGGATGTGGTGCAGGCGGGCACGGCGCGTTGCCAGTGGTTGCAGGACCAGCAACTGCTCAGCGGTGCCGGGAGCGGCGCCGATCCGGCCGCCCCGGCGCGTGCCGCCGCCGGTGTGTTGATCAGCCACGGCATCCTGCCGGAAACGCTGCTGCAATCCGGCCTGTCGCTGCGGCTGAAATTGTTTGAAGCGCTGGGTCCGGTGTACGCCAATGCGTATGCCCGCACGGCCTTCGCGCAGCCGCTGTGCGGCGTCAGTTTTGCGGCTGCCGGCGCCGATGGCCGCACGCGCGCGCTGACGCCGGCCGAACGCATGGCGCTGTACAGCGACAGCGCCGGCGTGGCGCCCGGTGCGGGCGTGCAACTGCAATACGCCGATGGCGATGCGCTGGCGGCCGACGCCGAACACATCGCCCGCGCACAAAAATGTTTTCACAATCTCGCCTACCGGCATGGCGGGTTGCAAAGCGGCATGCGCGCGGTGACCGCCAGCGCCGATCTGCGCACCACGCCGGCGATCATTGTTCACGGTCGCAGCGATGCGCTGGTGCCGGTCAATCACAGTTCGCGCGCGTATGTTGCGCGGGCGCGACAGCTGGGCAACGCGCAGTTGCGTTACTACGAAGTCAGCAACGCGCATCATTTTGATGCCCTGAATGCGCTGCCCGGTTTCAACATCAGCTATGTGCCGCTGCACGTGTATTTCAACGCCGCGCTCGATGCCATGCTCGCGCACCTGCACGAGGGCAAAGCGCTGCCGGATTCGCAACTGATCCGCACCACGCCGCGCAAACTTCAGCCCGGTGGCGGTGTGGAAATGCTGGACGCGGCGCACCTGCCGGCGCTGCGTGAGCCGGACGCGTCGCGCGCGATCCGCTGGCAGGACGCTACACTGCACATCCCCTGAACGTGTGCCCGTTAACCTGTGCCCATCAAACCGGAACCGGCCATGCATCACTTTCTGATCGCCGATGATCACCCGCTGTTCCGCGCCGCGCTGCGACAGGCGCTGGCGCAGGTGGACAGTGCGGCACGCATCGACGAAGCCGCTGATTTTGCCGGCGTCGAAGCGCTGCTGGCGGCGCACGATGATGTCGATCTGGTGCTGTTCGATCTGAACATGCCCGGTCATCAGGGGCTGCAGGGTTTGCGACGGCTGCGCGCCGCGTTTCCGGCGGTCGGCATCGCGGTCGTCTCCGGTCAGGAAGAGCCGGCGCTGATGCATGCGGCAGTGCAGGCCGGTGCCAGCGCCTTCATTGCCAAATCGCTGCCGCTGGACAGCATGGTCAGTGCGTTGCACGCGGTGCTGGCCGGCGCCATCTGGTTGCCGCCGGCGGCCGCCAACCTGTCCGGCGAAACTGCCGGCGTGGTGGCGTTTGCCGGCCGCGTCGCCTCGCTGACGCCGCAGCAGCAGCGTGTCCTGCGCGCCGTCGCCGAAGGCAAACTGAACAAGCAGATCGCGTTCGATCTCGGCATCCAGGAAACCACCATCAAGCAGCACGTGTCGGCCATCCTGCGCAAACTGGAACTGATCAACCGCACCCAGGCCGGCGTGATGTGGCAGGAAGTGCAGCGTCTCGGTTTGCTGCCGTTGCTGTCCGGGCCGGACGCATAAGTTCGGCTACACTCTCGGCATTGCCGCTTGACGGGTGTGGTCGATGAGTCCTGTTCTGCGCTGGCCGCTGCGCGGCCCGTTGCCGTTCTCCGTGTTCGGACTGTTGCTTGCCACCCAGACGGTGCAAGGCGAAGACAGTGCCGATCGCCTGCTGGCCTCGCTCTACGGCGATGAACAACTGGTGCAACTCGCCACCGGTCGCGCCAAACCGTTGCATCTGGCGCCGGCCGTGGCAACGGTCATCAATGCCGCCGACATTGCCGCGATGGGCGCACGCGATCTCAACGACGTGCTGCAAAGCGTGCCGGGTCTGCATGTGTCGGTTTCGAATTCTGCCAACGCTCCGCGCTTTCTCATTCGCGGCATCGCCACCCAGTTCAATCCGCAAACCCTGATCCTGATCAATGGCGTGCCGATCAACGACGTGTTCGCCGGCAACCGTTCGCAATTCTGGGGCGGTATGCCGGTGCGCGCGATCAGCCGCATCGAGATCATGCGCAGTCCGGGTTCGGCGCTGTACGGCGCCGATGCCTTTGCCGGCGCGGTCAACATCATTACCAAATCGCCGGCCGAACTCGAACCCGGCGCCGGCATGGCGGTGGGCAGCTACAACAGTCGCGAAGTCTGGTGGCAGTGGCACGATGAGGGGGCAACACCGGAATGGGGCCTGAGCCTTGAGTGGCAAAAAACCGATGGCCACGATCCCTGGGTGGAATTTGATGCCCAGACCGCGCTCGACAATCTCAATCGCGCGCCGCGTGCATCGCTGGCGCCGGGACGTGCTGATCTGGCGCGCGAACTCACCGAATTGCGCGCCGACTGGCAGCCGCAAAACACCGCACTCGGTCACTGGCGTTTCGGTGTCCAGGATCGGCGCCGCGTTGCCACCGGCATGGGCACGGCCGAAGCGCTGCGCAGCAGCGGTGAAGCCGGCAGTCGCCGTTATCTGCTCGACGGCCAGTTCGATTTTGTGCATGCCAACGCCTGGTCCACACAGGCGCAGCTCAGCTACTACTGGATGGACATGCGCTTCACCGAGAACAACATGCTGCTGCCGCCGGGCGGTGGACTCGGTGCCTTTCCCCAGGGCATGTACGGCAATCCGGAGATCGAAGCGCAGCACACGCGCATTGATGCCCGGCACCGCTATGAAGGCCTGAACACGCATGTCCTGACGCTGGGCTGGGGCTGGCATGAAAACGCCATCACCGAAACCCGCGAACGGAAAAATTTCGACGGCCTGCTGCGCCCGCTGCCGGCGATCATCGACGCCTGTCCCGGCCCTTACTGTTACCTGTCACCCGAGCGACGCGATGCCGCGCATCTGCTGGTGCAGGATGAATGGCAGGTGCTGCCCGATGTCGAACTGACGCTTGGTGTCCGTCGTGATGATTACAGCGATTTCGGCGGCACCACCAATCCGCGTTTCGCGGCCGTTTGGGCGGCACGCCATGATCTGACGCTGAAACTGCTCGCCGGTCGCGCCTTCCGGGCGCCGACGTTTACCGAACTGTACGGCATCAACAATCCGCAATCGCTGGGCACGCCGGATCTGCAACCGGAGCGCATCGAAACCCGCGAGCTGGTGTTTGACTGGCAGATGAGTTTTGCCTGGCGCTTCACGCTCAACCTGTTCAGCCTGCGCATCAACGATGCCATCAATTACGTGCCCGACAACGCCGCGCTGTATCGCGCGCGCAACATCGGTGAACAGGACGGCGACGGCGCCGAATTTGAGTGGCAGTACCGCAGCGGCGACTGGCGCTGGCTGGGCCATGCCAGCGTGCAGGATCTGCACGATGCCCGCACCGGCAGCGCGCCGAATACCGCCGCGCCCGAGCAGAAAATCTATCAGCGTCTGGAATGGCGCGCCGATGACGCACACCGTTTCAGTGTGCAGTGGTATTGGGTGGGCGAGCGGCCGCGCAGTCTTGGCGATCCGCGTCCGGATCTCGACGGTTATCAGCAATGGGATCTGGTCTGGCGCTGGCAGCCGGTATCGGCTGGCTGGAATGCCCGGCTGCTGCTCAGCAACGCCTTCGATGAAGACATCCGCGAACCGTCATCCGGTCCGCGCGTGGCGGGGCGCACTCCCAACCTGCCGTTCGACCGGCCGATGCCGGGCCGGCAAATCGATCTGGCGCTGGAGTTGCGCTTCTGAGCGCACGGGTGTTGCAGGAAGTTTTTCTGTGCTGTGCTGTGTTGTGCGCGGTCGCGGGAGATGCCGGATAGCGGCGTTGCCGCTTCCGGCATGACAGACATTTATCAAGCAACAGACTTTTACGCGGCGACGGGTTTTACCAGGCAATTGTTTTGACGATGTGACGGCTTTTTCCGGTGCGTCAGGCTTTGCAAAAATGACCAGCATCAATGGATGAAAACATCGCGCGCTGTCTGATGCTTCTTTCCCCAAGCCTTCCGCTGTCATTCCGGACAACGCAAAGCGTCGATCCGGAATCTCCAACCGCAACCGCGCGCAAAGGGTTTACGCGATCAGCGCACCGCCGGTCAGCTTGATTCACCGACCACCACCCGATCACGGCCGCTTTTTTTCGCCAGATACAGCGCCGCATCGGCACGCGCCAACAGGGCATCGGCGGTTTCGCCGGGCTGCACCGACACCAGACCAATACTGACGGTCATGGCCGGAATATCGCCATCGGCTTGCTGGCCACACAGGCGCAAGCGTTCGGCAATGTCGCGACCCTGATCGCGATCCAGTCCGGGCAGCAGCACGACAAACTCCTCGCCACCCCAGCGCGCCAGCACATCGCCCTGACGCAACTGTTGCTGCCAGCGCCGGCTCAGTGATTGCAGCACGCGATCACCAAACGGATGACCGCGACTGTCATTGATCGCTTTGAAGTGATCCAGATCCAGCATCAGCACGCAGTTGTCGCCGCCGGCGCCGAGCAAGGCCTGCAACTGTTCCTGACAGGCGCGCCGGTTCGGCAGGCCGGTCAGGGCATCGGTCTGCGCCAGCGTCAGCAATTGCTGGTTGGCATGCAGCAGGCTGCCGGTGCGTTGTTGCACGCGCGCTTCCAGCGTGGCGTTGCTGCGTTGCAATTCATCAATGCTGAGGCCGAGCAGGAGCAGCGGCAGGCCGTTGCCAATCAGAAACACGGCCGCTTCGGTGAACGCCGCGACATCGCCGTTTTCGCCGGCAAACACGCGCACGTTGTTGGTGACCAGCACGGTGACGCCGGCGGCCAGCACGGTGAAACCGGCGACGCTGCCACGAAACCCGCACTGCATCGCCAGATGCACCAGCAGCGGCACTGACAGGAACACCGCGACCGGCCATTGCAGCGCCAGCAACAGCGGCAGCGGCAACAGCCAGAAACTCCATTGCCGCAGCGTCCGCGCGCGCGGCAGACGCTCGTCAGTGCCGGCGAGCAGCAGCGTGATCAGGGGCAGCAACAGGAAAATGCCCTGGGCATCGGCAACGCTGATCAGCGCGGCCGTGCGCAGCGGCTGCGTTAGTCCGGCGGCGTGTTCGGGATCATCCAGATAGCCGCCGCTCCAGAGCAGCGCGACGATCACCGGACACGTCAGCAGCGGCGCGGCGACTACTGCGCCCAGCAGAAAACGCCGGAAGGATTGCGTGGTCCAGCGCAGGGCATCGGCGAGCGCCGCCGCGCGATCCATCGCCAGTTGATCCATCGGTGTCTGGCCAGCCACTGCCGGATCAGCCGCGCGGCGCCCGACCGGGCCAGCGGGCAACAGCGGTCCGCCCTGCCACAGCCAGCGGCCGATCACTGCCTGCGCGGTATCGAGCAGCGCCGAACCGGCCGCGGTCACTACGCCCAGCCAGAGTTTTCCTTCCGGTGTGGCGCCGATCAGCGCCGGGGCATTGACGCCGGCACTGGCGAGAAAAATCCACGGCAGGGCACGCCGGCCATAGAGCAGAAACATCACCAGACCGATGCCGGACGGCAACCACAGCAGCGTCAGATTGCCGGGCGGCAGACTGACGAAAATCATGCCCAGCCGGCCGAGCACGACATAGGCAAGCGCCCACAACAACAAGGCAAACATGCACACCCACAAAGGCCGTTACGCGTGGCCGGCAGTGTAGTGGAGTTTGTGTCGCGCCAGTGCGGGGCCGGCGTCGCGTGCGGCGGAAAAGATCGCCAGCGGTGTGACGGCGGGGGCGAGGACCGGTGGGTCGGGATTGCCGGCGTATCGCGTGATCGATCACGGGTGTGACAGATCACGGGCGTGACCGATCACGGGCGTGACCGATCCGTGTGGCGGTTTCAGCGTGACGGTTTCAGGCGTGCGGATTCACCTTTGCCGGGTCAGGTTTGCGCATGTCCGTTCAGGGCAGGAACGTTCAGGGGCTTGCCTCCGGTTCGGTTTCCACACCGAGTTTGGCCAGACCGCTTTGCGAGGCCAGCGCAAACACCGGCGCGATTTGCTCCCAGCTCGCCGCGCGATCCGCGCGCAGGCGCAGCGGCGTGTCCGGTGCGCGGGCGGCGGTGTCCTGCAGGCGTTGCTGCAATTGTTCGCGGCTGATCTGTTCCAGATTCCAGTACAGCGTGCCGTCGGCATCGACCACCAGCGTCACCAGTTCCGGCGTGAGCGTCGCCGGCGCCGAATTGGCCTGCGGCAGATTGACGCGCAGCGCGTGCGTCATCAGCGGTGCGGTGACCAGAAAAATGATCAGCAGCACCAGCATGACGTCGATCAGCGGCACCATGTTGATCTCGGCGAGCGCGCCGTTTTCTTCGCCGTCATCGAAAGTTCCGAAGGCCATGATCAGCGCGCCTCGTGAGCTGGTGCGTTCTGGCCGCTCTGGACATTGGCGATCAGCGTCAGGGTTTTCAGGCCGGTGGAGAAGAAGGCAAAGATGTCGTGCGCGAACGCATTCATCTGCGCCAGCAGGTTGCGCTGCAGACGGGCAAACGTGTTGTAGGCGATGGCGGCGGGGATCGCCACGGCCAGACCGATGCCGGTCATTATCAGCGCTTCGCCGACCGGGCCGGCGACTTTGTCCAGCGACGCCTGACCGCTCATGCCTATGCTCATCAGCGCGTGATAAATGCCCCAGACCGTGCCGAACAAACCAATGAAGGGCGCGCTCGATGCCACCGTGGCCAGAAACGACAAACCGCGCTCCAGATGCGCCTTGTCTTCTTCAATGGCGCGACGCAGGGCGCGGGTCAGGAACGCATCCGGCGTGCCGGCGGTGATAAGGCCGCGCGCTTCGTGGCCGCGATGCTGATCGATGGCGGTGAAACCGTGCTGGACGATGTGCGAAAACGGATCGCGGATCGGCGTGCCGCGCATGCGTGCGATGACGCTGTCGAGATCCGGCGCGTCCCAGAACTCGCGCAGGAAGTTTTTGCTGCGTGACTGCAGGTGCAGGTACTGCGCCGACTTCCAGAAGATCAGCAGCCAGCTGCCCAGCGACATCAGCACCATCACCACAAGAATGCCGCGCGCGATGGCATCGCTGTGGCTGAGGAAGTGGGCAAAGCCCATGGCATTTTCGGCGGCTTCATTCATGGCATCAGGCTCGGTGGTAAACGAATTTCACGGGCACCAGCACGCTGGCTTCAACAGCCTCGTTGCCGAGGCGCGCCGGCACAAAACGCCAGCGCTTGACGGCGGCAATCGCTGACTGGTCCAGACGCGGAAAACCGCTGCTGGTCTCCAGCTCGACGTCGGCCGGCGTGCCGTCGGCGCGCACGCGCACGCGCAGCAGCACTTCGCCCTGTTCGCGCAGACGGCGCGACAGCGGCGGGTAATCCGGTTCCGGGTTCTGCAGGTAGTCGGCATCGAACACTGGCGCGCTCGGCGTTGCCGGTCCGGGCGCCGGCAGGGCGCTGGTCGGGGTGTTGCTGGCCGTGGCACTGCTGGCCGGCGCGCTGTCGGCCGGCGTGCTGGCCACTTCCGGCGAGATGCTGGCTGACGGCGCCGCGACCGGCGTGGCCGCGTCGGCGACATCGGCCGGTTTCGGCGTCTCGGCGCGGGGTTTCGCCGGCACCGGCCGGGACTCAGGCGGGCGGGGCGCAACCGGCTCGGGGCGGGGAGCGGCCGGCTCCGTCGGAGAGCTGAGCGGAGCCGGCCGGGGGGCCGCGGAAAAACGCAGGTCGATCTCGGCCAGTGGCGGGCGGCCTGGCACGGTGTCACGGCTCAGCAGCCAGACGGCGCCGGCATGAACCGACAACGCCGCCAGGGCAGCGAGCAGCAGGCCGGAGCGGGGAGCGGCGCTGGCGCCATGCAGGTCGGTGTAGAACATGGCGCGCATTTTATCTAAATGATAATGATTCGCAACTGAATTAATCGCCAGATATTTGCTTTTCATCAACAAGGCGCCGGGCAGTCGCTGGCGGTGTGAAATCGCCGTGCAGCAGCAACGCCCTGCGGAGGTGGGCTGGCAGGGGACAGCATGCCGGCGATCCGGTATCGGAATTGAGAAATTGCTGTTTTACAAATGCGAATCGTTCGCAATACAATTTAATAAGTCAAAGCGCGCAACGAAAAACAGGACAGCGCGGCGGCACGGAAGCCGGTCCGCCATGGACCTCGCCATCCCTTCTCTACAGACGAGCACAACAGGCTGCCGGCCAACCGGTACGGCGGCCGCAGACGCGCCGCAACCAGGCCGCGTCCCCTGATTCAAGTGAGAACCCGATGAACCGCAATACCCGGACCTTTATTACCAGTCGCAAACACCCGGTGGTCGCCGCTGTGACGGCGCCGGCGCTGATCTCGGCGCTGCTGCTGTCAGCCACCCCGGCGCTGGCCGAAACCACCACAGCCGATGCTGACCAGCGTGCGGCCAGCCGCAGCGAAAAACCGGCAGCGGAAAAACGCCTGCGCGAAGTGCGTGTGGAGGGCAGCGAGGGTACGCCGGCAGCCGACTACAAGGCTGAACGCAGCAGCTCGCCGAAACAAAGCCAGCCGCTGGTCAACACCGCGCAAACACTGGCGGTGGTGAAAAAGGAACTGCTGCAGGAGCAGGCTGCAACCACGCTGTCGGAAGCGCTGCGCAACACGCCCGGCGTGACCATGCTGCTCGGCGAAAACGGCAACACCGCCACCGGCGATTCGATTTTCATGCGCGGCTTCGATACCCAGTCGAGCATTTTTGTCGACGGCATCCGCGATCTGGGAACCATCGCCCGCGACACCTTCAACACCGAGCAGGTCGAGATCGCCAAGGGCCCGGCCGGCATTGATTACGGCCGTGGCGCCGCCTCCGGCTATGTGAACATGGCCAGCAAACTGCCGGTGCTGGATCAGATCACCAGCGGCACACTGGCTGCCGGCGACGGCGATTTCCTGCGCGCCACGGTCGATGTCAACCAGCAACTCGGCAGCAGCAGCGCCGTGCGCGTCAATGTGCTGAAGCAGGACGCCGGCGTTGCCGGTCGTGATCACGTGGAAAGCAATCGTCAGGGCATTGCGCCGGCGATCAGTTTCGGCCTCGACACCGCAACGCGCGTGCACCTGTATGCGCTGCACATGGAGCAGGACAACCGCCTCGACGGCGGCGTGCCGACCATCGGCCTGCCGGGTTTCTACAATGCGGCATTTGCCAACGGTGGCGCCCAGGCCGGCAAACGTCCGGCGCGCGTCAACACGGAAAATTTCTACGGCTCGCTCGGCGATCACGAAGACACCACGGCCGATCTGTTCATGGTGCGCATCGAACATGATCTCGCCGATCACATCACGCTGCGCAACACGGCGCGTTACGGCAAATCAGAACAGTTCTATGTGCTGACCGGCATCAATGCGCTGAATGTCAGCGATGCCGATCCGGCGAAGTGGACGGTGGCGCGTTCGCGTCAGGTAAAAGATCAGGAAAACGAGATCCTCACCAACCAGACAAACCTGAACGCGCAGTTCAGCACCGGCAGCGTCACGCATGATCTGGTGGCCGGTATCGAGTTGCTCGATGAAACGCAAACCAGCGCCGGCTACAAGGCGGCGACGCTGCCGGCCGCCAACCTTTACCATCCGAATCCGTCGCAGGCAGGACTCATCCAGCCGCTGGAACGCAGTGGCGTGCGCAGCGACGGCGAAACCGATACCCAGGCTGTGTATCTGTTTGACACGCTCGGTTTCGGCAAAAAGTTCCTGCTCACCGCCGGGTTGCGTGCCGAACGTTTCACCACCGACTACAACGCCATTGCCCTTTCCACTGCGACCTCGCATCCGGGGCTGCCGGTCGGCACGCTGGTGCCGACACATGTACAGGCAAAAGACAGTCTGCTGAACTGGAAACTCGGCGGCATCTACAAGCCGGCGGAAAACGGCAGCATTTACCTGTCCTACGCCACCTCGCAACAACCGCCCGGTGGCGCCAACTTCGCACTCAGCAGCGCCGCCAGCAACATCAACAATCCGAACATGGACCCGCAGGACGGCAGCAATGTCGAGCTCGGCACCAAGTGGGATCTGAATGACGGCAAACTCGCCGTGACCGCAGCGATTTACCGCAGCGAAAACAAAAACGATCTGACCAAAATCGACAGCACCAGCGGCGACGTGATCCAGTACGGCAAGAAACAGGTGCAGGGTATTGAACTCGGAGTGGTCGGCCAGCTCACCGAAAACTGGTCGCTGAGTGCCGGCCTCGCCAAGATGGATACCGAAGTGGCGCAGGGCACCGCGACGCAAACCGGCGCCAGCATCAGCTGGTCGCCGGAGCTGACCTTCACTACCTGGACCAGCTACAAACTGACGCCCGCATTCAGCATCGGTGGTGGCGCGCGTTATGTTGATTCGGTGGTGCGCACCATCAACAACAACGCCAATCCGGCGTTGCTGAACATGCTGTCAGCGCCGGACTACTGGGTGATCGATGCCATGGCCAGTTACGAGCTGGGCGCCAACTACGCGCTGCAATTCAATCTCTACAACCTCGCGGACGAAGACTACAGCGCCAGTCTGAACAACAGCGGTGCCCGCTACATTCCCGGCACGCCGCGTTCGGCACGGTTGACGCTCTCCGTGCTGTTCTGACGTGTGGGTGTTGTTCTGATCTGAAGGTGAACACACTGCGCCGATCATTCCGGTCGGCGCAGTGTGCTGGATGGGCCGTGCCGGCGTCGTAAACCGGACAGGAGTTTGATCATGATGTTGCATATTCCCGGCGTGCTCAGTCCCGAACAGGTTCTGGCGTTTCGTCAGCAGTTGGCGCGCGCGGACTGGATTGATGGCCGTGCCACGGTCGGCGCGCAGGGCGCGCAGGTGAAACGCAATCGCCAGTTGCCGGAACATTCGCCGCTGGCGCGCGAACTGGGCGAACACGTGTTGCAGGCACTGCGTTCCAACGCGCTGTTTTTTTCCGCCGTGTTGCCACGGCGCATCGTGCCGCCGCTGTTCAATTGCTATGAAGGTGGCGAGCACTACGGTCTGCATGTCGATGGCGCCATGCGCGCGTTGCCGGATGGCACGCCGCTGCGCACCGATGTCTCGTCGACGCTGTTTCTCAGCGATCCCGAAGAATATGAAGGCGGCGAACTGATCGTCGTCGATACCTATGGCACGCACGAAGTAAAACTGCCGGCCGGCGATCTGATCGTCTATCCCTCCACCAGCCTGCACCGCGTCGCACCGGTGACGCAGGGCGCGCGCATCTGTTCGTTTTTCTGGACCCAGAGTCTGGTCCGCGACGATGGCCGCCGGCGCCTGCTGTTTGAGCTCGACCAGACCATACAGTCGCTGCGTGGCCGCGACGGCGACAGCGCCGAAGTGCTGAGCCTGACCGGCCACTATCACAATCTGGTACGCATGTTCGCGGAAAGTTGAGACGCCGCCGCGCACGACCGGTCGTATTCACCCGGTGACGGACCGCCGGCGCGCCAATCTGCTGCTACGCTCCATTGAGGTCGGTGGCCGCTGCTGCGCGGACTACCGCAACCGGCCTGTCGGGCCGGCATCCGGATGGCGACCGGTTGCATGCCGGTCTCCCTGGCGAGGGAGCGCACATGACCACCCCGACACGAAAGTTTCGTCCGGCCTTGTTGGCCGCCTCGTTGCTGTTTGTCACGCTGGCAAGCGTGGTGCTGCTGATCTGGAACCAGTTGCGGATCGCCGACGTCGAGGCCGGCGACCGGCGCTTCCAGGCGCTGGCCGAGGACATCAGCCAGCGCACTGAAACGCGCATGCGCAGCCTCGAAGCCCTGCTGCGTGCCCAACTTGGATTTTTCGCCGACAACCGTCAGCCAACCTGGCAACAGTGGCAGGCCGCCATCGCCAGCCAGCAACTGGACCGCTATTACCCCGGCATACGCGGCATCGGCTATGTGCCGTGGCTGCCTGCAGATCAGCGCCAGAACTTTGAAGCGCAGATGCGCCAGCAGGGCCGCAGCGATTTCCGCATCACGCCCGATGTGGCGCGTGATGTCATTGCGCCGGTGGTGTTTCTCGAGCCGGCCGACTGGCGCAATTTGCGCGCTGTCGGGTTCGACATGGCGTCGGAAGCGCATCGCCGCCACGCCATGCAGCAGGCCGCCGACAGCGCCGAACCGACCCTGTCGGCGCCGGTGGTACTGCTGCAGGAAACCGATCAGGACCCGCAGGTCGGTGTGCTGATGTATCTGCCGGTGTATCGCCAGTTGCGCGCGCCCGAACCGGTCGATGCGCGGCGTCGCGATGTGCAGGGGTTTGTCTACATTCCGCTGCGCATGGAAGACTTTCTGCACGAGGTCTATGGCGATGGCGAACGCACGCTGGCGATCAGTCTGTTTGATGCCGGTGATGACAATCGCCTGCTGTTCCGCTCACTGCCCGACACGGCCGCGACACCGGAGGCGACCGGCGCCCGCCGCTTCGAACGCCAGTTGCAGATCGCCGGTCGCCAATGGTTGCTGGATGTCCGTGACACGCCGGCATTTGTCGCCCAGTTGTCGCAAACCGCGACCCGCAACATGCTGCTGCTGGCGCTCGCCGGTAGCGCATTGATGTCGCTGCTGGTGGCGCTGTATCTGTCCAGTCGAGAGCGTGCGTTGCGCGATGTCGAATCGTTCAATGCAGCGCTGCGCCAGCGTGAACTGCGTTTCCGGCAACTCATCGAAGGTGCGCCAACCGCGATCCTGCTCGTCACCGAAGACGGTCGCATCGAGCTGGCCAATCTGCAGGCCGAATTGCTGTTTGCCAGTCATCGTGAAGAGCTGTGCAATCGCCGGCTGGAAACCCTGTTGCCGGGCCTTGATGTGTTGCGCCTGATCAGTCGCGAAGTCATCAACACGGCAGCGGATGCCGGCAACGGCAATCAGGCAACCAGCCAGAACGCTGCAGTCTCTGAACAGCGCATGCGCGCGGCACGCGAAACGACAGCGCTGCGCAAGGATGGCCGCGAGCTTGATGTCGAAGTCGTGCTCAATCCGGTGCAAACCGAAACCGGTTGGCGCATCGTCGTGTCAGTTGCGGATCTCAGCAAGCGCAAGCGCGCCGAGGAGCGTTTCCGGCAAGTGGTGGAAGTGGCGCCGAATGCCATTGTGCTGGTCGATGGCAGCGGTCGCATCCAACTGGTCAACCGTCAGGCTGAACAACTGTTCGGTTACAACCGTCAGGACATGCTTGGCCGGCCGGTGGAAATGCTGCTGCCGGATCAGTATCGCGCCAATCACGGCGCGCATCGCACCGCCTACACCGAAGCGCCGCAGGCGCGGGCGATGGGCCTGAACCGCGAGCTGTTTGCCCGTCACAAGAGCGGCAAATCGATACCGGTGGAAGTCGGTCTGGCACCGATCAAGACCGAAGACGAAACCCTGATCCACGCCTGCATCATCGACATCTCGGCGCGCAAGCAGGTGGAACAGACGCTGCGTGATCAGGCCGAGGAATTGTCGCTGGCCAACCAGTACAAATCCGAGTTTCTCGCCAACATGTCGCACGAGTTGCGCACGCCGCTGAACAGCATCCTGATCCTGAGCGAACAATTGCAGGCCAATGTCAGCGGCAATCTCAGCGAGCGCCAGACCAGTCATGCCGGCATCATTCACCGCGCCGGCAGTGATTTGCTGCATCTCATCAACGACATTCTCGATCTGTCGAAAATTGAAGCCGGCCGGCTCAATCTGGTGGTCGAGGCTGTGCCACTCGATGAACTGCTCACCAGTCTGGAATCCCTGTTCCGTCCGCAGGCCGAGAAAAAAGGGCTGCAGTTCTCGGTGCGGCGTGATGCCAATGCACCGCCGGATGCACTGCTGGATCTGCAGCGCATTCAGCAGGTGCTGAAAAATCTGCTGTCGAATGCCATCAAATTCACCGAGCACGGCAAGGTCGAACTCGACGTGGCGGTGCGCGATCACGCCAGCCTGCGGGTGCTGAGTTTTGCGGTCAGCGATACCGGCATCGGCATTGCGCCGGAAAAACACAAGCTGATCTTCCGCGCGTTCCAGCAGGCGGACGGCTCCACCAGCCGGCGCTATGGCGGCAGCGGACTGGGGCTGTCCATCTCGCGCAAGCTGATGCAATTGATGGGCGGCGATATCCGCGTCAGCAGCGAACCCGGCAAGGGCAGTTGCTTCCGTGCCGAACTGCCGCTCGACAAAGTCTTTCTCGATCCCGAGCAATCGTTCAGCGAAGTGCGTGGCCGCGAACAGGCACCGACCTTGTTGCTGGTCGAAGATGACGCCGATTTCGGCAGCATCCTGCTCGACACGGCGGTCGAGCACGGCTTTCGCGGTGTGCGCGTGCGCAGTGTGCAGGCGGCACTGCAATGCCTGCAGGAATTTCCCGTGGTCGGTGTCGTGCTCGACATTCTGCTCACGGACGCCAGCGGTTGGCAGTTGTTGCGCCACATCCGCACCCATCGCGCACTTGCACATCTGCCGGTGCACATCATTTCCTGCAATCCGCCACCGGAAGGCTGGCACGATCGTGACGCGAGCTATCTGGTCAAGCCGGTCAGCGAATCGGCGCTGCACGCGGTGTTCCGGCGCATGGCCGGCAGTCGCAAAGCCGGCGACGGCGAAACCTGTGTGCTGCTGATTGAAGACAACGTACTGGAGCGCGACTGGTATGCCACAGCCCTGCAGCGCGCCGGTTGCAAGGTGACCGCTTGCGACACCGCTGAAGCCGCCGTGCGCGCATGGAATGAAACGCTCTATGACGTGCTGGTAGTGGATCTGAATCTGCCGGATGCCAGCGGTTTCAGTGTGCTGGAACAATTGCGCGCGCGCCGCAGCCTCGCGCAGACCGGCATCATCATCAATACCGGCATGGATCTCAGTGATGCCCAGTTGCAGACGCTGCGCCAGTATTCGGCCACCGTGCTGCGCAAGGACGCCGGCAACCCGGCCCAGCTTGCCAACGCGTTGCGCAGTTTTGTCCGCCACAACGGTTTGCAGGCGCCGCCTGCCGAATCCGCCGAACCGGCACCGTTCAGTCTGCAGGGTCGGGTGGTGTTGCTGGTCGATGATGATGTGCGCAACCTGTACGCGATGAGCGCCATGCTGGAAGGCTTTGGCTGCGAATTGCTGACCGCTCGTGACGGCGAGGAAGCCCTGACAGCGGCTGCCGCGCAAACACCGGACATTGTGCTGATGGACATGGCCATGCCGGGCATGGACGGTTACGAAGCGACGCGCATCCTGAAAGCGCGCGGCGCACGCTTTCCGATCATTGCCCTGACTGCACACGCCATGAAAGGTGATCGCGAGAAATGCCTGCAAGCCGGTTGCGATGACTATCTCGCCAAACCGGTAACGCATGCGCAGGTCGAGGCGATGTTCCGCCGCTGGTGCGGCAGCGGCAAGGAGACACACGATGCTGCCGGCGCGTGAGCTGAACGCTCCCCCCTTGTTGTTGCTGGTGGATGATCGGCCGGAAAATCTGATCAGTCTTGAAGCGGTGCTCGATGATGGCCGCGTCCGCTTCCTGCATGCCAACAGCGGGCAGCGCGCGCTCGAATTGCTGCTGCAACACGATGTCGCACTGGTGCTGCTGGACGTGCAGATGCCGGAGATGGACGGCTACGAAGTTGCGCAACTGATGCGGGGGCATTCGCGCACGCGCAACATTCCGGTGATCTTCATCACCGCGCATTCACGCGAGCAGCAGGCCATTCTGCGCGCCTATGCTTGTGGCGCTGTCGATTACATCTACAAGCCTTTCGACAGTCAGTTGCTGGTCAGCAAAGTGCATTCGCTGCTCGACGTGGATCGCAATCGCCGCGAACTGGTGGTCAGCCACCAGCGCATCGCCGAAACCCAGGCCTATTACCAGGCCATCCTGCAGGCCGCCAGTGAGGGCATACTCGTTATCAGCAACAGCGGCGCGATTGTCTACAGCAATACGGCGGCCCAGCAGATGCTGGAGGCAGATGCGGCACAACTGGCCGCAACCCGTCTGGCGGCCTTGTTCGGCCATGAACTGTGCAGCGCCGAGCAGCGCGCTGCGCGTCACCATGCCGAAGAAGCGCCCGATGGCATGCGCCCGCATGTGGCCGACGACAATCAGTCCGGTGACGTGCCGGGCGGGACTGTTGCGGCGGATGCGGCCGCTGAGCACTCAGGTGCAGATGCACGCATCATTGCCGATACGGACGGCGTCGAACGCTGGTGCATCCATGCCATTAATCGCGCGTTGCGCCAGCATCAGTCCTTTCGTCTGCACGATGCACTGATCTTCACCTGCACCGGCAAACCGCTGCCGGTGTCGATCTCCGGTGCGCCGCTGCCGGCGCCGCACGATGCGCTGGTGATCGTGTTTCAGGATGTCACCGCCGCGAAGCAATTACAGAAGCAACTGGCGCTGCAGGCCAGTACCGACAACCTGACCGGGCTGGTCAACCGCAGCGGTTTCCTGCACGCCGTGCAGGCGGCGCTGTCACGTGTCGAACGCACACACAAAACCATGGCTGTGCTCTACATTGATCTCGATGGTTTCAAGCGCGTCAATGATTCGCTCGGTCACTCCGCCGGCGACAAACTGCTCTGCGAAGTCGCCACGCGCCTGCGCCGCTGCATGCGGCCCTATGATGTGCTGGCGCGCGTGGGCGGCGACGAATTCACCGCTATCCTCGACAGCCTCAATCACCCTGAAGAAGCGGCACGCATCGCCGAAAAAATTCTCGACATCCTGACCTGCACACACGAGATCGCCGGTGTGCAGGTCAGCATCGGCGCCAGCATTGGTATCGCCAGTTATCCGGATTGCGGCAGCACCGCCGACGGCCTGATCCGCGCTGCGGACATGGCCATGTATCAGGCAAAAGCCGAAGGGCGTAATCAGTATCGTTTCTTCACGCCGGCGATGAACGGCCGCGCCCGCGCACGCCTGATGCTGGAAGAAAATCTGCGCACGGCGATTCACGACCAACAATTCACCCTGCATTACCAGCCGCAAATCGACATCGCCAGCGGTCGCCTGCGCGGTTTTGAAGCCTTGCTGCGCTGGACGCATCCCGGTGCCGGCATCGTCTCACCGGCGCTGTTCATGCCGCTGCTGGAAGAGTCCGGGCTCATCAACCGGCTGGGGCCATGGATCGCCCGCGCTGCCGGCGCGCAGCGGCAGCAATGGCTGTCATCCATGCCGGACGATCTGCGCCTGTCGATCAATATCAGCGCGCGCCAGTTCAGCTGGTCGCGGCTGGTGGATGACATTGCCGAGATGCTCCAGCAGACCGGCCTGCGCGGTGAACAATTTGAAATTGAAGTCACCGAATCCTGCCTGATCCAGGATCTGGCCTACGCGCAATCCGTGCTCGGTCGCCTGCGCGCACTCGGCATCAGTATTGCGATGGATGATTTCGGTACCGGCTATTCGTCACTGGCTTATCTGCGCGATTTACAGGTCGATGCGCTGAAAATTGATCAGCGTTTTGTTGCCCACATTCTGAAATCCGACAAGGACGCCGCCATCGCCAAGGCCATCATCCAGCTCGCCAAATGCATGGGCATGGAAGTGATCGCTGAAGGCGTGGAAACCGCGGAACAGTTTCACTGGCTGCGCGAAAACGGCTGCGATACCGCACAGGGTTTCCTGTTTGCACCGGCACTCAGCAGCGCCGACGCCGCCCGCTTCACCGTGCAGTTGCCGCCGCCAGACTGACATTTCGATTTCGCGTTGCTGTGTCCGTGATCAGGCCAGCCGCGCGCCATTGGGCAAGGGTCGATCAAAGCCGGCCAGCACCACCTTGTGTTCGGCGTCATGCACGCCGGTCACCAGCACTTCCGACTTCACGCCGGCAATCGACTTGGGCGGAAAGTTGCACACGCACAACACTTGCCGGCCAATGAGATCCGCCGGCGTGTAATGCGCCGTGATCTGCGCGCTGGACAACTTGACGCCCAGCTCACCGAGATCCACCTGCAACACATAAGCCGGCTTCTTCGCCTTGGCATTCACCTCGGCATGCACAATGGTGCCGACGCGCAGTTCAACCCGCTCAAAGTCAGCCCATTCAATTGTCGTGCTCATGATGTGTTCCTGATTTGCTCTGGTGTGGTACGGCAACGCGCTCGCCGCAGCCGCGCTCCCGGCCGGCAGTTCAGCGCGTTTCGATGCGGCGTGCAACGTCGCGGTCCGTGTTTGCGCCGCGCGCCATACTTCTCCTCCTCACCGAGGAGGGGAAGCCAAACAAGACTCCCCGCCGTTTTAAGGAGGGGCTGGGGGTGGTTCTGAATTACGCCGCTCACCACGTCATTCCACCACCCCTCAATCCCCTCCCCGGTGAGGAGGGGAAGCCAGTCCATTCCCGGGGAGAATGCCATTGCCGCCACGCCCCAAGCCGGCCGGGGGCGTCGTCGCCGGTCGGCGCACACCCCATCCAGCGCAAATCCTGCCCCCAACGCCGGCCCGCTCGTCCGCGCCGGTTGAAACCCGTCCCCCGCACAGCCATCATTCGGCCCCAGCGCGATCACAAGCCTTTGTGTGTCGTACAAATTTTCGCCACAGCCCGTCGTGTACGGGCGTGCCGACCGCCTGAACGGACCGCAACAACATGGCCAACAACCAATACACCGCTGATGCCATCGAGGTGCTCTCCGGCCTGGACCCGGTGAAACGCCGCCCGGGCATGTACACCGACACCCAGCGCCCCAACCACCTCGCCCAGGAAGTCATCGACAACTCCGTGGACGAAGCACTGGCCGGGCACTGCGACACCATCGTAGTCACCCTGCGCGCCGACAACAGCATCTCGGTGGAAGACAACGGCCGCGGCATGCCGGTGGACATTCACCCGGAAGAAAAAGTCTCCGGCGTCGAAGTCATCATGACCAAGCTGCACGCCGGCGGAAAATTCAGCGACAAAAACTACAACTTCTCCGGCGGTCTGCACGGCGTCGGTATTTCCGTGGTCAACGCGCTGTCCAATCGCGTTGATGTCGAAGTGAAGCGCGACGGCAAAGTGCATGTCATCAGCTTCGCCAATGGCGACAAGGTCAGCGAACTGAAAGTGGTCGGCGAATGCGCCAAACGTGCCACCGGCACCACCGTCAGCTTCTGGCCGAATCCGAAATACTTCGACTCCGCCAATTTCTCGGTGCCGCGTCTCAAGCATTTGCTGCGCGCCAAAGCCGTGCTCTGCCCCGGTCTGCGCATTACGTTCATCAACGAGCAGGCCAACGAAAAAGACGAATGGTTCTACGAAGACGGTCTGCGCGCCTATTTGCTCTCCACGCTGGTCGATGAAGAATGCCTGTTGCCCGAGCCGTTCTGCGGTTCCCTGCAAGGCACCAACGAAGCCGTGGACTGGGCGCTCAACTGGGTGCCGGAAGGCAGCGAGCTGGTCAACGAAAGCTATGTCAACCTGATCCCCACCGCGCAGGGCGGCACGCATGTCAACGGCCTGCGCACCGGCTTGCTGGAAGCGATGCGCGAATTCTGCGAAATGCGCAATCTCTTGCCACGCGGCGTGAAACTGGCGCCGGAAGATGTCTGGGACAAAATTGCCTTTGTGCTGTCGCTGAAAATGAAAGAGCCGCTGTTCGCCGGACAAACCAAAGAACGTTTGTCCTCGCGCGAATCGGCCACCTTCATCAGCGGCGTGGTGAAAGACGTGTTTTCACTGCACCTCAATAACAATCCGCAAATCGGTCAGGCACTCGCCGACTGGGCCATCAACAACGCCAACAAGCGTCTGCGCGCCGGCAAAAAAGTCGCCCGCAAAAAAATCACCCAGGGCCCGGCACTGCCCGGCAAACTCGCCGATTGCGTCGGCGATGACCCGATGCGCGGTGAATTGTTTCTGGTTGAAGGTGACTCGGCCGGCGGCTCGGCCAAACAGGCGCGTGACAAGGAATTCCAGGCCATCATGCCGCTGCGCGGCAAAATCCTGAACACCTGGGAAGTTGATGCTTCCGAAGTGCTGGCCTCACAAGAAGTGCACGATATTGCGGTGGCCATCGGCGTTGATCCCGGCGCCAGCGATTTGAGCCAACTGCGCTACGGTAAAATCTGCATCCTCGCCGACGCCGATTCCGACGGCCTGCACATCGCCACGCTGCTCTGCGCGCTGTTCGTCAAGCATTTCCGCCCGCTGGTCGAAGCCGGCCACGTCTTCGTCGCCATGCCGCCGCTGTATCGCATCGACATCGGCAAAGACGTGTACTACGCGCTCGACGACAGCGAAAAAAATGGCATCCTCGATCGCATTACGGCGGAAAAGAAAAAAGGCAAACCCAACGTCCAGCGCTTCAAAGGCCTGGGCGAAATGAACCCGTTGCAACTGCGTGAAACCACCATGGCCCGCGACACCCGCCGCCTCGTCCAACTCACCATTGATGACTGGGAGAGCACCAGTGAGATCATGGACATGATGCTGGCGAAAAAGCGGGCAGGTGATCGCAAGACGTGGCTGGAAGAGAAGGGGAATTTGGCGGAAGTTGTTTAGTAGTGGTTAGGATTTTTTGGTGAAACAGCCGCCGAACCTACTGTCATATTGACCGCAGTGGGTTCTTGCAGCTGCGCTATTTTATTCATGCATACAGTGAATGCAAGGTGGAGGATGGGTTGATGGGGAAAGTTAACCGTGTGACGGCCACACTAATTGTTGGCGTTTGCCTTTTTTTTGCTTCAGGCCAGTCACTACCCGCTCCCCCCAATACTTTGTCATCCGAGTCAAATACGGCTTCTTGTGATGTTTCGACTAAAACCGAGTGTGCAGACACCGATACGAATGATGCGATGAAAGAGAAAGAAGAACGGCTTCAAATGATGGGTGGAGTGTACGCTGAAAAAATAAATTCTTTTGAAAAAGCAATTCAAATGCAGAGCGAAAGAATATCTGATATTTCCCTATCAATAAATCTGTTCGGAATTTTTATCGCGCTTCTTTCGCTTGTTCTGGGCCTTCTAGGGTATTTCTCTGTAGCAAAGCGAGCGAAGGATGAAGCTGTTAGTGTTGCAAAAAAGGAGGCGGGGGAATGGCTAAATGGAGTTTATGCAGAGAAGCTATTTGAAGATTGGTTTCATAAAAAGAACAAAGATCTTACTGATCTGAAAGGTTACGGAGAGAGTGTTGGTGAGAGTGAAATTCAGGAAAATGACTCTAGCCATTCGAGTGACTTCTCCGAACGAGTAAGTGCATCGGTAAGTAGTTCATTTGGATTCACGTCAAGCGCTACTGCTCAAGTGGGTAAGCGCGAAACCTTTGAGTCCGACTCTCACATCGAACTTAAGCTTGCGCATTTGGCTTTGCTTTTCGAGCAAAAAAACTATCAGAACGCGATTTCCATCGCTAATGAAGTCATGAGTCATCCAGATTGCTCTGATAAGCAGTTTGCACTTGCGGCGCAAGCTATTGCGATGTGCTATGTAGAGGAAAAAAACACAATGGGCGCATTGTCGGTCATCGGGAAAGCTATTGCTAGACCAACTTTGTTGAGTGATGAAGAGGGGGCGGGAATTTGGCTTGAACTGCGAGGGGTGGAGGTTGTTTGTCACGAGTTGGATGGGAATTTCAAAAAAGCGATATCTGTGCTTGAAGAGGTTGCCAACAAGAAGCTGAGTGTTCGGTACAAAGGGCTCCAGTCATTTGTTATGCGGTTGTCGTTGAGTCACGCAAACTTGCTTTATAAAGTGGGAAGCAAACTCTTTGCAAAACAAATAGCACTAGGTGTTTTTAGTGACATCTCACAGGATAGTTCTAACTCTGCGAAAATTGTTGGTTATCGGTCGCTATCTGTTCTAGCTGCTTGGTCGCTTTCAGAGGGAAAGTATGATGAAGTTTTGGAAGTTTGCGACAAGGCCTTGTCCGATGAAGGTGTGGGCGTTAGGGCATTTGCTGAGCGAGTATATTTTCGTATTACACAACTAAAGATTTTGGCCTTGATACTGTCAGGTCGAGTATCGGATGCTGAGGAAATAGCTAAACGAACAATCGAAGATCTTGGGAGGACAGCCGCCGATTGGGCTCCTGTTGAGATTGATAAATTGCAACAAGTGCTAAAAAAAGTGCGTAGTGACGGCGAGTGACAACTGACCCCATATGAGTGTATGGGTATGAAGGGCAAACATGACTGACTCAATCTTCTCCGACATCGAACGCCGTTCACTGGCCGACTTTACCGAGCAGGCTTATCTGAACTATTCGATGTACGTGATCATGGACCGGGCGCTGCCGCATATCGGCGACGGTCTGAAACCGGTGCAGCGGCGCATTGTGTATGCAATGAGCGAGCTGGGCCTGGATGCGCTGGCCAAGCACAAAAAGTCGGCGCGGACTGTCGGTGATGTACTGGGTAAATATCACCCGCACGGCGACAGCGCTTGCTATGAAGCCATGGTGCTGATGGCACAGCCGTTTTCGTATCGCTATCCGCTGATTGACGGTCAGGGCAACTTCGGTTCGCCGGATGATCCCAAGTCATTCGCGGCGATGCGTTACACCGAATCGCGTTTGTCGAAGTACGCCGACATGCTGCTGTCCGAGCTCGGTCAGGGCACGGTGGACTGGCAGCCGAATTTCGATGGCACCATGGAAGAGCCGCTGATGTTGCCGTCGCGGGTGCCGAACCTGCTACTGAACGGCACCACCGGCATTGCTGTGGGCATGGCTACTGACATTCCGCCGCACAACCTGCGCGAAGTGGTGTCTGCCTGTACGTATCTGCTCGATCATCCGCAGGCATCGCTGGATGAGCTGATGAGTCGTGTGCCGGCGCCGGATTTTCCCACTGAAGCCGAGATCATCACGCCGCCGAAAGATCTGGCCGAGATGTATCGGACCGGTCGCGGTTCGGTGCGCCAGCGCGCGAAATACATCGTCGAAGATGGCGAGATCGTCATCACCGCGCTGCCGTATCAGACCTCGGGCGCGAAAGTGCTGGAGCAAATCGCCCAGCAGATGCAGGCCAAGAAACTGCCGATGGTGCAGGACCTGCGCGATGAATCGGACCACGAGAATCCGACCCGCCTGGTGATCGTGCCGCGCTCGAATCGCATCGATGTTGATGATTTGATGCGGCATTTGTTTGCCACCACCGATCTGGAAAAGTCTTTCCGCGCCAATTTCAACGTCATTGGCCTGGATGGCAAACCGCAGGTCAAGGGTCTGGTGCAGATCCTCACCGAGTGGTTGCAGTTCCGCACGCAAACCGTGCGCCGCCGTCTGCAATGGCGTCTCGACAAGGTCGAAGCCCGTCTGCACATTTTGGATGGTTATCTGGCGGCCTTCCTGAACATTGACGAAGTGATCCGCATCATCCGCGAGGAAGAGCATCCCAAGCAGGAGTTGATGGCGCGCTTCAGTTTGTCGGACATTCAGACCGATGCCATTCTCGATCTGAAACTGCGTCACCTCGCCAAGCTGGAAGAAGTAAAGATCCGCGGCGAGCAAATGGATCTGCGCGAAGAGCGCGACATGCTCAATATCACACTGAAATCGGAAGCGCATTTGCGCTCGCGCGTGAAAGCGGAGTTGATCGAGGATTCGCAGAAATACGGTGATGCCCGCCGTTCGCCGCTGGTGCAGCGTGCAGAAGCAAAAGTGATGTCCGAAGACGAACTGACACCGGCCGAAGCCGTGACGGTGATCCTGTCGCAAATGGGCTGGGTGCGCTGCGCGAAAGGCCACGACATCGATGGCCCGGCGCTGTCGTACAAGGCCGGCGACAGTTATCTCGGCAAGGCGCAGGGCAAATCCAATCAGCAGGCGGTGTTTTTCGACAACACCGGACGCACCTATTCGGTCACTGCCAAGGAATTGCCCAGCGCCCGCGGTCAGGGTGAACCACTCACCACGCGTTTCACACCGCCAGCCGGCGCGGCTTTCCTGTCAACGCTGCTCGACGAAGACAAGGCGCAATACCTGCTCGCCACCAATGCCGGCTACGGTTTTGTCACCACTTACGATGAATTGCATTCGCGCAACAAAGCCGGCAAGGCGGTGTTGACGGTGCCGGAACATGCGCAAGTGCTGGCACCGCAGCGTGTGCAGGATGTTGAGAATGATCTGGTCGCCGTGGTTTCAAATGACGGGCGACTGCTGGTGTTCCCGGTAAAAGATCTGCCGCAAATGGCCAAGGGCAAGGGCAACAAAATGCTCGGCGTGGATGCCGAACTTCTGGCCAAAGGCGAAGAAATGATGGTCGGTGTCGCAGTGCTCGGCGCCAAGGATGCGCTGGTGATCGAAAGCGGCAAACGCACCTTCACCCTGAAACCCGCAGACCTCTCGCACTACGCCGGCGAACGCGGCCGCCGCGGTCACAAACTGCCGCGCGGCTTCCAGAAAGTGGATGGCGTAAGCGTGGAGCGCAAAGAGTAAACGTGCGGCGCTTGGAATCGCCCCTCCTTTTCAAGGAGGGGCGAGGGGTGGTTCGGAATTACGCGAGCAACTTCGATGCACTATGAACCCCTCAAGCGAATGTCGAGTCCGCAAGACGCGTGCTGTTCGCGATGTGCAATGAGTTCGGGGCGCTGCACCATCTGCGCGCTCCGCTTTGACCCTGAACCTTCTCCCGCCGATACTTGATTTCCGTTTCCTGCCTCCGTTTGTCTGCTCATGACTCCTGAACGTTTCCGCCGCGTTTGTGCCGTGCTCGACCGCCGGCAGCCGGATTTGGCTGTGATCATGGATGAGGTCAACAAGCCGCATAATTTGTCGGCGATTTTGCGCACCTGTGATGCGGTGGGTATCCCGAAGGTGATGTCGATTGCGCCGAGCAAGGCGGTGCGCGTGTACAAAAAGAATGCGGCCAGTGCCATGCGCTGGGTGGAATTGCAGTCCTGCGAGACGGTTGAGCAGGCAATTGCCGCGATGCGTGCACAGGGGATGCAAATCATCGCTGCGCATTGGTCGGATCGGGCGGTGGATTTCCGTGCTGCAGATTACACGCGACCAAGTTGTGTCATCGCCGGCTCGGAAAAATTCGGTGTTTCGGATGCCGCAGCGATGCTGGCGGATGTGCATGTCTGTGTGCCGATGCTGGGCATGGTGCAGTCCCTGAATGTGTCAGTGGCGAGTGCGTTGATCTTGTATGAAGCCGAGCGGCAACGTCAGCTCGCCGGTGCGTATGCGCAGCCGCGACTGGGCGTTGATGAACGGCAACGCTTGATGCTGGAATGGTTGTATCCACGACTGGCGGCGTACTGCCGTGCGCGTGGCTGGCCGTATCCGCAACTGGATGAACAGGGGCATCTGCTGGCCGGTGAACAGGATTGGCCGCGCGATTTGTTTGCGGCGACGGACGACGATCCGGAAACGTGAACGCTGCACTACGGATTTCTGGCGCGTCGTTCATTTGCCACAGATATGCTGCCGGCCTGCGATCAGCATTGTTGCCCGCAGACCGCGAATTGCGCGCACGGCGGACCTTGCAGGGCGAAGCCTGTGCTGTGCGCGGCGGGTGCTTATCCCGAAAGTGATAGCTGCAGTGCTCCGATGACGGATTGTTTTTGCGGAGCGGGGCGCTTTTTCTGCATCGGCTCTTGTCGTCCGCGCAGGGTCTCGGCATAGTCGGTCGGCCGCCCTCACGCACCGCACTGAACGCATTTTTCTTCTGTCAACTGTACCGATAAGGACATCCCATGACCGTAGCCGGTCCGACGCTCAGCGGGCGTCATGAATCGCTCGATATCCTGCGCGGCATCGCCATTCTCGGCATTCTCGTCGTCAATCTGCCGGCCTTTGCCTTTCCGTTTGCGGCCTACAGCAATCCTGCGGCGATGGGGCCGCTGCCGGGTGCGGATCAGTGGGCCTGGTTGATCACGTTCCTGTTTTTTGAGCAGAAGTTCATCACGCTGTTTGCGCTGATGTTTGGCGCCGGTGTGGCGCTGTTTCGCGAGCACGCGCTGGCGGCCGGTGATCGTGCCGGCGTGCGGCATTACCGGCGCATGATCGCGCTGCTGGTCATTGGTCTGGTACACGCTTACGCGATCTGGTTCGGTGACATTCTGGTCACCTATGCCATCGCCGGCATGCTGGTGTATCCGCTGGCGGCAGCGCAGTGGCGTGTGCGCACGCTGCTGGTTCTGGGGCTGGCGCTGATCGGTGTCACCGGCTTGATGATGCTCGGTTTGTCCGCGTCGGCGCCGCACATGCCGCCGGAGCAGCTGGCGGAAATGGCGGCGCACTGGGCGCCGGACGCTGCGACACTCGATGCCGAGATCGCGGCCTATCGCGGTGGTTGGCTGGAGCAGATGGCGGCGCGCGCGCCGGCTGCATTCCAGTTGCAGGTGCCGCTGTTCATGTTTTACGGCGCGCGCATCATCGGCCTGATGCTGATCGGTGTTGCCGCGTATCGCAGCGGCTGGTTGCTGGCGCGCTGGTCGGTGAAAGTGTATCTGCTCAGTGGTCTGCCGCTGCTGGCTGCCGGCTTGTATTTGTCGTGGTGGGGCGCGCAGCGTCATCTGGCGGCTGATTTTGCGTTTGAGTACAGCATGCTGCACGGCATGCAGCCGCAGTACTACGCCAGCCTGTTGCAGGCCGCCGGTTACGGCGCGCTGGTGATGGCGCTGGTCGCGGCAGGTCGCGCCGGTGGTTTGCAGAAATTGTTTGCGCCGGTCGGACGCATGGCGTTTACCAACTACCTGATGCAATCGCTGATCTGCACCACGCTGTTTTACGGCCACGGTTTTGGCCAGTTTGCCAGCTGGTCGCGCGCCGAGCTGTGGGCACTGGCGATCAGCATCTGGCTGTTCCAGATTATTTTTTCGATGCTGTGGTTGCAGCGTTTCCGTTATGGCCCGGCCGAGTGGTTGTGGCGGACCCTGACTTACGGAAAATTATCCTGAACGTCGCACTGTCGCCGTGTGTCCGTGCCGGACGCCGGCACTGTGCCGGTACGCGATCCGGAGCAACAACATGGGCTGGATGCGTCGTCTTGTGGCCTGGCAGACCAGCGGCGTAGCGCTGCTGGATCTGCGTTCGCGCGCTGCGTTTCGCGCCGGACATCTGGCCGGCGCGGCGCACATTTGCGCCACGCAATTGGCACAGCGCCGTCACGAATTGCCGCCGGCCGGCGCCGCGTTGTGTCTGCTGCACGATGGCGACGCCAACAACGCGCTTGCGGATCTCGCCTCCTGGGGCTATTCGATTGTTGATGTCTGGTGCGCCGATGCCGCGCTCTGGCAGGCCGCTGAGGAGGCCGGTTGCCTGCGCAGCGGCGCGGCGCAACACCAGCTCTGGTCGCCGTGTCCGCTGCTCAGCGAATTTCTCGCCAGCGATCAGGCACCGCGCGCCGGCCGGGCGCTGGATGTCGCTTGCGGTGCCGGCCGCGACGCATTGCATCTGGCGCGTCAGGGCTGGCTGGTGTCGGCGGTCGATCACTCCGCTGATGCGCTGGCCCGTTTGCAACTGAGCGCCCGCGAACACGACGTGCCGGTGCGCAGCTGGTGTCTGGATCTGGAGCAGGACGACAGCCGGCTGCCGGAAGCGCCCTACGATTTGCTGCTCGTTGCCCGCTATCTGCACCGGCCGCTGTTCGCGCAATTGCGCGCCAGCGTCGCGCCCGGCGGTTACCTGCTGTACCAAACCTTCATGGTCGGCTGTGAACAACTGGGCGGACCGCGCCGGTCGGCCTTCCTGCTGCAGCCCGGCGAACTGGCGGCAGCGTTTTCCGGCTTCGAGATTCTGGTCGATCGCGTCGATCGGCTCGCCGACGGCCGGCCGGTGAACAGTTTCATCGCTCGTCGTCCGGCTGCGGCGTAATGCCGCAACGACGACGCTGCACCGAACGCTACAATCGCCGTTGGCCTGATCGCCGGCACCCTCGCAGATGACTCCTGATTACACCGAACTGAAACTCACCCTGCGCACGCTGTTCGTGTTGCGCTGCGTGGCCATTGCCGGGCAATTGCTGTCGATGGCGCTGGCGCAGGCCTGGCTGGATTTCCCGGTCATTTGGGCCGGCGTCTGGCCGTTGATCATCGCTGCGCTGATGTTCAATGCCTGGACCGCCTGGCAGTTGCAGACGCGCGCGACGGCGACGCCGCGCGACGTGTTCATCCAGCTCGGTTTCGATATTGTCCAGTTGAGTGGCGTGCTGTTTTTTACCCAGGGCGCGCACAACCCGTTCATCACGCTGCTGGTCTTGCCGATCGCGCTGGCACTGTTTTCCGGGCAGCGGCGGACGACGCTGGCGGTGGCCATTCTTGCCGTGCTGGCGTATCTGTGCCTGCTGCGCTGGTCGTATCCGGCGCACTGGCATCTGGGGCATGACGAGCAGATGCAGCTGCACACGTTCGGCATGTGGATCAATTTCATCGTCATGGCCTCGGCCCTGCTGGCCTGCGGACTGTCGCTGCTCGGCGAGCTGAAACGCCGGGAAACGGCACTGCAGGCGATGCGCGAACGCAGTTTGCGCGACGAACAAATACTCGCCCTCGGCACGCAGGCGGCGCAGGTGGCGCACGCATTCGGCACGCCGCTGTCAACGCTGCGTGTGCTCAGTCATGAAATGCTCGGCGAAGCGCGTGACGATGAACAGCGCCAGCAATTGCAACTGATGCAGAAACAGGTTGATCACTGCACGACGCTGCTGCGCCAGTGGCGCAATGAAATCGATCATCCGGTTTCGGAAACGCTCAGCCTGCAGGACTGGCTGGCGGCGCTGGTGTCGCAATTGCAGCTGGTGCGCCCGGAGGCCGACGTGCGCATTGCCGTCAGTGACGGCGCGCAGCTCATCCAGCGTGATCGCCTGCTGGATCAGGCGCTGTTGTCGCTGCTCAACAATGCGCTTGATGCCTCGCGCAGTCAGGGCCGTTACGATGTCGGCCTGCGCAGCGAATGGCGCGAACAGGATTGTTTGATCCGCATTGACGACAGCGGTCCCGGTGTCGAGCTGGAATTGCATCAGCGGCTCGGCGTGCCGGTGCGATCACGCAAACCGCACGGTCTCGGTCTCGGGCTGTATCTGGCCAATGCCAGCATCGAGCGTCTCGGCGGTGACGTGCGCATCGACAATCGTGCCGAAGGTGGCGCTTGTACCCGGGTGCGTCTGCCGCGTCAGGCCCTGCAAGCGCGTGCGACCGACTGAACGGCCGTATGCAGAATAAATTTCGTCGCGGAATGATCAGGGAGTGTGCGTCATGCCGGTGTCACCGATACTGCTGATAGATGATGACCGCGATTTCACTGCGGTAATGAGCCAGGCGCTGCGCAAACGCGGGCATCAGGTGCACTGCGTGCACGACGCCGAAGCGGCGCTGGCCTGCCGTGCGCAGGCGGCACCGGCCAGTGTCATCGTCGATTTGCGTCTCGGCGCCGACAATGGCCTCAGCCTGTTGTCGGCCCTGCGCGACGCCTGGCCGGATGCGGTGCTGGTGATGCTCACCGGTTACGGTTCAATTGCCACCGCCGTCGAAGCCATGAAACGCGGTGCCGATGATTACGTGGTCAAGCCGGTGCATGCCGATGAATTGCTCGCCGTGCTGGATCGCCAGCATGCAGCGCTGGCCGCGGATGAGGCCGAAGCGCAGGCGCCATCGGAACCGCTGCGACTTTCGCAGCTGGAGTGGGAACATATCCAGCGCGTGCTCAATGAACACGACGGCAATATTTCTGCCGCAGCGCGTGCGCTGGGCATCCATCGCCGCACCCTGCAACGCCGTCTGGCAAAAGCACCGCGTCCGCGCTGAATGCGCAATCAGCCAACCGGTTTTTCTGCCGGCGCCAGCGTGAAGTAAAACCGCGCGCCGGCGCCGGGCGCCGCGTCAAACCAGATGCGTCCACCGTGCCGCTCGATGATGCGTTTCACGGTGGACAGGCCGACGCCCGAGCCTTCGAACTCGCTGCTGCTGTGCAGGCGCTGGAAGGGTTCGAACAGCCGCGTGGCCTGGGCCGGATCAAAGCCGGCGCCGTTGTCACCGATCATCAGCACGGTTTCACCGCTTTCGCAGAAGCTGCGGATCTCGACCCGGGGCGCGCTGACTTTGGCGGAGTATTTGATGGCGTTGCCGATCAGGTTTTCCAGCACGACATTGATCAGATCGGCGTCGCCATGCATGGGCGCCAGTTCTGCCAGGTCGAGCGTGGTGACGAGTTGTGGCTGGGCGGCCATTTTCTGTTCGAAAATGCTCCGGCAGATGTCGGCCAGCGCCAGCGGTCGCACATCGAGTGCCGCGCGGCTGACATAGGCCAGCTTGAGAAAATCGTCGGTCAGGTGTTGCATGCGCCTGGCATTGGTGAGGATGCGCCGGAACAGTGCCTGCTCCTCGTCGTCGAGTTTTTCCAGCGCGGTTTCCGCCAGCAGATCGGTGAAGCCGAGGATGGCGCGCAGCGGCGCGCGCAAATCATGTGACACCGAGAACGCGAACATTTCCAGCTCCTTGTTCAGCGTCGCCAGTTCGCGCGTGCGTTCGCTGATGCGCTGTTCGAGCCGTTCGTTGGCATGCAGGATCTCGGCTTCCGCCTGTTTGCGCGCGCTGATGTTTTTCAGCGTGCCGAGCAGGCGCAAAGGCGCGCCATGGCGATCACGTTCGGTGAAGCGACCGCGGTCTTCCACCCAGATCCAGTCATCGCCGCTGCGCAGCCGGTATTCGGCGACATACTGATCGGTTTCGCCGCGCAGGTGACGTTCGCGTTCGGCCAGCGCCGGTTCCCGATCCGCATCGTGAATGCAGGCGCGAAACGCGCTGTCGCTGATGGCATTGTCAAGACCGGCGATGCCGAGATTTTCCAGGCCGAGTCGCTGCGTGCTGCCATCGCCAAGATGCATTTCCCACACCGCATCGCCGGCACCGGACAGCGCGGCTTTCAGTCGCGCTTCACTGGCACGCAAGGCACGGAAATGTTCACGCCGTTCGCGCAGGATGCGCCAGCGCCGCCAGCCGGCAAAAGAGAGCAGGCCGAGCGCGGTCACCGCATAAAGTGTGTAAGCAGCCGTGGTTCGCCACGGTGATTCGGCCAGATGCAGCGGCAGGGACAGACTGGCACGCGGCTGGCCGTCATTGCCCAGTGCTTCGACTTCCAGACGGTAATGTCCGGGCGGCAGGTTGGTGTAGGTGGCTTCACCATTGAATTCACTGTCGTGCCATTGTTGTTCAAAGCCGAGCAGGCGATGGCGATAGCGACGATGGCCGCTGCCGGCGAAATCGAGCAGTGAAAACTGCACGCGCCAGTGGCGTGCGTCATGGGCGAGATTCAGCGTTGTGCCCGCTGCGGGCAGTGCACTGGCGCGGCCATTGATACTCAGCGCCGTGAAGTGCAGCGGCAGTGGCGATGCTGCGGCATGACCGCGTTGTCGCGGCGGGACACGCACCAGCCCGGTGCGATTGCCGAGCAGCACTTCGCCATCGTCCAGACGCAGGCTGGCGGCAATGTTGTAGGGCAGATCCGGCATGCCTTCACCGAGCCGGAACGTTTGCGCGCGTGTTTGTTGCGGATCGAAGCGCACCAGTCCGCGATGGCCGCCCAGCCAGAGCGCGCCTTCGGCATCGGCATTGACGCTGTACAGGCGGTCATCAAGAAAGCCGAGAGCTGACCCGTAAAAATTGTCGAACTGCCAGTGTTCGGCGCTGGCGTCACGCAGACGGGACAGGCCGGCAGCGTGAGCGATCCAGATCTGCTGGTTCGCATCGCGCAGCAAATCATGGCCGACATCGCTGCCCAGACTGTGCGCATCGCTTTCCCGATTGCCGCCGCATTTCAGTTGCGCGTGTTGCACGTGCAGACGACACAGGCCGTAACCTTCGGTGGCCAGCCAGACCTCGTTGTCGCCGGTTTCCAGCACGGCATTGACGACAGCATTGCGCAGTTTGCCTCGACCGCTGTCGAGCTCGCCCCAGGAATGAAATTCCTCCGCGCCCGGTGCCAGACTGAACACGCCGGCATAGGCGGCGGCCCACAGCGTGCCGCTGGCGCCGGCATACAGTTTCAGCGCCTGTTCCTGTGCACCCGGATGCGTCGGTGGCAGCGTGTAGTGGCGGATGTTTTGCGCGCCGTTCCAGCGAAACAATCCGTGCGCACCGGCCAGCCAGATGTCATTGCCCTGTATCGCGACGGCGCGGACATCAAGGCGTTCGTCGGCCGGCCGGCCGCGCGCGATCTGAATCTGCGGCGTCAGGTTTTCCACTTCGCGGCCATCGGCGCTGATGCGCAGCAAGCCGCCTTCACAGACCGCGATCAGCAATCGGCCATCAGGCTGGCGCGCGAACTGGCAGAAATCATTGCGGCCGACGCCGCTGTCGCTGAACAACTGGCGTCGCAGGCCGTTGATCGGCAGCGCGGCGATCTGGATCGGATAGGTGGCGAGCCAGATCTGGTCGCGCGCGTCGATAAACACTTCGTAAATGGTGCGGTCGCCGACGCCGGTGCCGGGATTGTGATCCGGCGGATAGTGCTGCCAGCGTGTTTCACCGGCCGCTTTCAGAAACAGGCCGTGTTCGGCACTGCTAATCCAGGCGTGACCGTGACGACTGACACGCAGGCTGAGGCGCGTCGCATCACGCAGGCTCGCCGGCAACGGCGTTTGCTCCAGCGGCTGGTTTGCGTCGCGCTGAACGAACAGTGCTTCGCGCGTGAGCACCCACAGGCCATCCTGCCAAAGCGCATTCATCGCGCGCTGCGTGCCGGGCAACTGCAGCAGCAGTTGCGGCTCCGGTTGTGCCGAGCTGGCGCTGTACACGCGGCCATCCTGATCGCTGAACAGCACGCGCTTGCGCGGCAAGTCCGCGCTCAGTGTACGGATGCGCTGACTGCTGCTGTCGAGCGTGATGCGGGTGAATTGCCGGCTCGGCAGATGAAAGCGCATCGCGCCCTGCGAGGTTGCCAGCCACAGGTGCTGATCTCCATCCCAGGCGATGCGGTGCACCCAGGCTCTACCCAGACCGGCTTGTTCGGGCAGCGGATAGCGACGGAAGTGCTGGCGGTCGACGAGTTCGTTGAGTTCGCCGTTGTAGAGACCGACCCAGGGCGTGTTGTTGACCATGGCCAGCGTCACCGGCATGCCCGGTCCGAGACTGTCCGGTTGTCCGGCGCGATGCCGGAAGGTCAGCAGCCGGCTGCCGTCGTAACGGTGCAGCGCACCGTCGGTGATGAACCAGATATAGCCGTCGTCGTCCTGCGCGTAGGCAAAAATCTCGATGCCGTGGATCTGTTCCTGCAACGGCAGTTTCTGGAACACCGGCACGTGATCGCTGGCGGCGACCGGCGCGGGCAACAGCATCAGTGTCAGCAGTGCCAACGTCTGCAGCAATGCAGGGAATGTCCGCAGTGCGATGCGCCACGGCAACAGCGTGATCAGAGAAAGGGGCGGTGACGGCAGTAACGGACGCTGCATGTGTTCAGTCCGGATTGCGTTGCAGCGTCCGATGCCGGTGATCAGTTCCGGGGGCGTGCTGACAAAGTAGCAGAGCAGGCGCGTTGGTGTGACACCGGTACGGCATTGCGAACGGTACAAAGGTCTCAGATATACTCGCGTTTCCGTTTCCAGCGGCGTCCGCGCATGAGCCAGTCGGCGATCGAACAAACCTCGGTGACGCAATTGTCCGGTGTCGGTCCGGCGATTGCCGAGCGTCTGGAAAAACTCGGCATCCGCAGCATTGCTGATCTGCTGTTTCATTTGCCGCTGCGTTACGAAGATCGCACCCGGCTGACGCCGATCCGCTTGCTGCAATCCGGCGAGCATGTGCAGATCGAAGGTCGCGTTGAAGAGGTCGAACAGCGTTTCAGCGGCCGGCGCAGCCTGCATGCCTGGTTGCGCGATGAACACGGCGACGGCATCGAGTTACGCTTTTTCCATTTCAATCGCGCCCAGCAGGAGCGCCTGCAGCAAGGCGGCGCGGTGCGGGCGTTTGGTGAAGTGCGTTATGGCCGGCGCGGACTGGAAATGGTGCATCCGGAATTGCGCTGGCTGAAAGCCGGTGAAACAACACCGCTGCCGGGCACGCTGACGCCGGTGTATCCGGTGACAGAGGGCCTGTCACAGATCAGTCTGCGCAAATTCATTGGCATGGCGCTACAACGACTGACGCCCTACACGTTTCCGGAATTGCTGCCCGACGATCTGTGTCGCGAGCGGCAATTGCCGGCTTTGCATCTGGCGCTGCGCGCCGTGCATCAACCGCAGGTCGGTGCCGATGTTGGCGCGCTGTTGCGCGGTGATCATCCGGCGGTGCTGCGGCTGGTGATGGAAGAACTGATCGCGGCGCAACTGTCGTTCCTGCAACTGCGCGACAAACTGCGTGCCCAGCGCGCGCCGGCCTTGCGTGATGCAAAACATTACGGCCGTGATTTTCTCGCCGCGTTGCCGTTTGCACCGACCGGCGCCCAGCAGCGGGTGGTGGCGCAGCTGCAGGCCGATCTGGAACAGCCGCAACCGATGCTGCGGCTGGTGCAGGGCGATGTCGGTTCCGGCAAAACCCTGGTCGCCGCACTGGCGGCGCTGACGGCGATAGGCAGCGATCAGCAATGTGCGCTGATGGCGCCGACCGAATTGCTTGCCGAACAGCATGTGCAGAATTTCCGTCGCTGGTTCGAGCCGCTCGGCATACGCGTGGTGGCGCTGCTCGGCAAACAAAAGGGCCGCGCACGCAGTGAAGCGGAAGCACAGGTGGCCGATGGCAGTGCGCAGATGGTGATCGGCACCCATGCGCTGTTTCAGGACAGCGTGCAGTTCGCGCGTCTGGCGCTGTGCATCATCGATGAGCAGCACCGTTTTGGCGTACATCAGCGCATGAGCCTGTGGCAGAAAGGCGGCGACGACGCGCAGTTGTTGCCGCACCAGCTGGTGATGACCGCGACGCCGATCCCGCGCACGCTGGCGATGACCGCCTACGCCGATCTGGACATTTCCGTGATTGACGAATTGCCGCCCGGTCGCACACCGATCAGCACGGTGGTGATCCCGGAAAATCGCCGCGAGGAAGTGATCGCGCGCGTGCGTCTGGCTGGCGCCGAAGGCCGGCAGGTGTACTGGGTGTGCACGCTGATTGAAGAGTCGGAGGAGCTGCAGTTGCAGGCCGCAGAAGCCACCGCTGAATTGCTGCGCCGGCAATTGCCCGGCTTGCGTGTCGGGTTGGTGCACGGGCGCATGAAAGCGGCGGAAAAACAGGCGGCGATGCTGGCGTTCAAGGCGCATGAACTGGATTTGCTGGTGGCGACCACGGTGATCGAAGTCGGCGTCGATGTGCCGAATGCCAGCCTGATGATCATCGAAAACGCCGAGCGGCTGGGGCTTGCGCAGTTGCACCAGTTGCGCGGGCGTGTCGGTCGCGGCGCGACGCAGAGTCATTGCCTGCTGATGTATCGCGGTCCCTTGTCGGTGCTGGGCCGCGAGCGTTTGCAGGTGATGCGCGAAACCACCGACGGTTTCCGCATTGCCGAAAAAGATCTGGAGCTGCGCGGCCCCGGTGAATTGCTCGGCACGCGCCAGACCGGCGTCATGCAGTTCCGTATTGCCGACATTGCCCGCGATGCGCGCTGGGTCGCCGATGCCCAGCGCGGTGCGCAACATTTGCGCAGCCAGTATCCGCAACTGGTGCCGGCGCTGATCCGGCGCTGGCTGGGCGCCCGCGCGCAGTACGGTCAGGTATGAACGCGCAGCGTCTGCCGCATCTGCGGAGCGGGACAATGTGTTTGCGTGCGCACGGTCTAGGCGGGGTTCGTTGCCGTGTCAGTCTTCTGTGGCAAGGCGGTTTGCAATCGTCCTGCTAAACTTGCCCACCACGAATTGCTGCAGTCCGGACGCATCATGAATCGAGCAGGGATGTTCCGTAGCCCAATTTCTCTGGCCTTGTTGCTGGCGCTGTCGCCCTGGAGCGTGAGCGCGGTGCAGGCCGCCTGTGCCGGCAACACCGGCGATCTGTTTGCCCTCGGCCTCGAAGATCTGGCCCAGGTGCGTGTCTACGCGCCGGCGCGGCGCGCGCAGACGCTGCCCAATGCACCGGGTGTGGTGTCCGTGATGTCGCGCGATGACATCGCCCGTTTTGGCGCTGCCGACGTGCCGGATCTGCTGCAACGGTTGCCGGCCGTGTTTCCCTATGGTTCGTCTTTCCTGCGCGACAACATCGCCGATGTTCGCGCCCAGCATTCCGGCACCTCGAACCGTCACGTGCTGGTGCTGCTGAACGGTTTTCCGCTGCGCGATTCGGTGTTCGGCGGCTCCGACCGGCCGCTGTTCCAGGGCCTGCCGATTGAAAGTATCGAGCGCATCGAATACATCCGCGGACCGGGCTCGGTGGTGTACGGCAGCAACGCCATGTCCGGCGTGATCAACATCGTCACCCGCCATGAAGCGCGCGCCCGCAGCGGCGGCTTTACGCTGGCCGCCGGCAGTCATGGCGGTGAGCAGATGCGCGCGTCGGCGAGCATCGGATCGCCATCCAGCGGGCTGGATGTGCACGTCCGGCGCAGCCGCCATGACGGTTGGCCGTTTGCTGCCTATGACCGGGTGGGCGTGTACAAGAAAGTCGATTTTGCCGAACAGGATGACAGCCTGCTGCTGACCGGCGACTGGCTGGGCATCAACATGCAGGCCTTTGTTGCCGATGCCGATTTCACCGGCTTCGGCGCCGTGCCGCTCTGGCCGCAAACCGATCTGGGCCAGCAACTGCGCCACTACGCGCTGTCGCGCAATTTCGAGCTGAGTCCCTGCTGGTCGCTGGAAGTGTCGGCGCTGGAACACGGCTACGGACTCAATGCCGTGCGCGGCCAGGCCCGCGACGGCGAGCGGGGTCCGCCGGAGACCCAGCGCGTGGATTCCGACATGCGTCATGTCGAGCTGGTGCTGCGTGGTGAAACCGACAGCATGCACTGGCTGTTCGGCACCTCGTTCTCGCAGTTGCGTGCCACGCAAATCGTGTTGCCGGTGCAGCCGCAGGCCAAGCATCTGTCGGATGACTGGCGTTCCGTGTATGCGCAGATGGACATGCCGATCACCGAGCAGACGCAGGTGATAGTCGGTGTTGCGCAATACAGCGACGACAGCGGCGGCGAAGATCCGGTGGCGCGGCTGACGCTGGTGCATCAGTTCAATCCGGTGTACGGCATCAAGTTCAATGTCGGTGACGCTTATCGCGCGCCGTACTTGCAGGAAACGCTCGGCGACGTGCCCGGCGTGGTGCGCGGCAATCCGGATCTGAAACCGGAAACCAACCGCTCGGTTGAGCTGCAGTTTTTTGGTCGCAGCGTCGATTGGGCCTTTGCGGCAACGCTGTTCCATACCCGCTACGAAGACATCATTGCTTTCGTGCCGGTGTCGGGCAGCACGGCGCTGCAGGCCGCCAACATCGACACGCTGGAAGTCGAAGGCGGCGAACTGGAAGCGGAATACGGCCTGTCGGCGCTGCGCGTGCTCGGCTCAATCAGCTATCAGGAAAACATCAACGCGGCGGGCACCAGCGACACGCAGTTGTCGCCGAACCTGATGGCGAAACTCGGCGTCAGCTGGCGCAGCGAAGCCGACATCGACATCAGCCTGTTCAACACCTGGTTTGGTGAACCCGGCCGGCGTCAGGCGCCACCGCGCAATCCGCAGGCCAAGGCCTATCACCACCTGACGCTGCAAGTCAGCGCACCCCTCAGCCATCTGGCGCCCTCGCTGGCCGATCACGACTGGCGGGTGACGCTGTTTGCCGACAATGCGCTGGAAAACGACGCCGTGTATTACCCCGACCCCGGCCGGCCGGACGTCAACACCCTGCCGCAACGGCCGGGACGACGCTGGTGGTTGCAACTCGGTGCGCGGTTTTAAACCGGCGACGGGCGCGAATACCGTTCAGTCGGGAACGCTCCGTTCGCCCTGAGCGCGTCGAAGGGTTTCACGATTGGAGTTTTCTTGACTGCACACCACGGTTGGCGAGCCGTTCGACTTTTCGATGAAGCCTGTCCTGAGCACGTCGAAGGTTTCTGAGCGAACGGAAATTCCTGCCAGTCCTGATTCGGAATTCCCTGGCTGAATGGTGTTGGCGACGGGCGCAGCGCTTTAAAACAATGCAGTTTGCTTGGTGCCCGTCCGTCGAAACGCAAACGCGCAACGATCCCCCTCCTTTTCAGAAAGGGACAAGGGGTGATTCAGTATTACGGAATGTGCGGTTCGGAAATCCGGAAAGAGTCGTTCGGAATTGCGGAATGCCGTGTGCAATGCCGTCACGTGCTTCGATGCACGCTCAATCCGCGCCAGGTTTTTCCGCCGCCTGCTGGCGATGCAGATGTTCCTGCACGTCGAGCAAGGCATCGCGCACGCGCATGCCCTGTGCATCACGGCGGAAACAGGCGTGCAGCGCGTGTTCGGCGAGCAGGCGCGGGTGGAAATGCAGTTGCCGGGCGTGCACCGCCAGACTGCGTTCGTGTTCCAGCAGCCAACGCATCACTTCCCGATCAATGACGATGACATCGACGCGCCCCTGAATCAGCATGCGCAGGTTTTGCAAATCAGTGCCGACGGTTTCGGTGCGGATGCGGCCGCTTTCGACCTCCGCATCAAAGGCGACGCTGTTGACATAGCCGCTGACAATGCCGACTCGCAATGGACGCAGATCAGTCAGGGATTGCCAATCGAAAGGCCGGCGCGCATGCCAGGCGAAACCGAGCGGACTGTGGCCGATGGGCGCCGAGCAGGAAAATTTCGCCGCGATGCCGGGGGTGAGGTATTCAGGGAAATAGCCGGCCACTGCCGGATCGCTTTCCGCCATCGCCACCGTGCGTGTCCACGGCGCGAATTTCACCTCAAGTCGGTAACCGGCGCGGGCCAGCAACTGGCGCAGTTGCTGCGTGGTGCGGCCGCCATCAGGCAGCGTGGCGCCGGTGTAGGGCGGCCACTCCAGCGAACTCAGGGTGACGGTTGATGAGATGCTGCCGGCGGGTGCCGCCCGTGGCGCGGAATCTGCCGTTGTGCCGGGTACAGCAACAGCGTCGTCGGCCGTCGATGCGTGTGCGCTGCCGGCGACGAGCAGCAGGCAGAAAAGGAGGCTGCGCAATCCCTGCGGCCGGGTGGTTTCCCCTGGAGCAGAACCGCGCAACCGCCTCTCCTCACATCGGCCTTGGCATCACCGGTTGATGATGCGCGTGCCCGAAGTATGGCAGACGCCTGCACGCGCGATTTGATCGCGGCGAAGCCGGCGCCGGATTCACCGCAGCGCCGCAGCCGGTCGTGCTAACTGCCGCGGGCGCGGCGCAGGGCGCGGGTCAGGCGTTCGAGTCCTTCCTGCAGCAATGCATCACTGATGGTCAGCGGCACCAGCACCCGCACGGTGTTGTAGTAAACGCCGCAGGACAACAGGATCAAACCTTCTTCAGCGGCGAGCCTGGTCAGTGCGCGCGTGGTCTCGGCATCGGGTTCCTGCGTGCCGGGTTTGACGATTTCAAAGGCGATCATGGCGCCAAGCCCGCGGATCTCGCCGATGCCGAGCGCGATGTTTTCCGCGAGCTGCGCAACGTGAGTCTGCACGCGCTCACCGATCTGTCCGGCGCGGGCAAATACCTGCTCTTTTTCCAGCACATCGAGCACCGCCAGTGCGGCTGCGCAGGCCAGCGGATTGCCGGCATAGGTGCCGCCGAGTCCGCCCGGGGCCGGCGCGTCCATGATCGCGGCGCGGCCAATGACGCCAGACAGCGGCAGACCACCGGCCAGCGATTTCGCGGTGGTGATCAGGTCGGCTTCGACGCTGAAATGTTCCATCGCAAACAGTTTGCCGGTGCGCGCAAAACCGCTCTGCACTTCATCGGCGAGCAACAGCATGCCGTGGCGATCACACAGCGCGCGCAGGGCGCGCAGGAAGCTGTCGCTGCAGGGCACGAAACCACCCTCTCCCTGCACCGGCTCGACGATGATCGCCGCGACCCTGGTCGGCTCGATGTCGCATTTGAAAATGTGCTCGATGTCGCTGAGCGCATCGGCCTCGCTGACACCGTGATAGGGATGCGGAAAGCGCGCGTGAAAAATGTCAGCCGGGAACGGTCCGAAGCCGATCTTGTAGGGCGCGACTTTGCCGGTCAGTGCCATGCCCATGAAGGTGCGGCCGTGAAAGCCGCCGCTGAAGGCAATGACGCCGGGCCGGCCGGTGGCTGCGCGGGCGATCTTGATGGCATTTTCCACCGCTTCGGCGCCGGTGCTGAGGAACAGGCTTTTGCAGGCGCCGCTGATCGGTGCCAGCGCGTTCAGGCGCTCGGCCAGCGCGACATACGGCTCGTAGGGCAATACCTGAAAACAGGTGTGCATATAGGCATCGAGCTGGGCTTTCACCGCTGCAACCACGTCCGGATGCCGGTGGCCGGTGTTGAGCACGCCGATGCCGCCGGCAAAGTCGATGTAGTGCTGACCGTCGGCGTCCCAGACTTCGGCGTTTTCGGCACGCACGGCAAAGCGGGCATGGGCGGTGGCGACGCCACGGGCCACGGCAGACTCGCGACGGGCTTGCAGCGCAGCGTTGCCGGTTGCGGCGGGGCGCGATTCAGTGCGGCGGGGATCGGCAGACTCGGACATGAACGGCTCCGTTCAGGGAATGCGGGCGGGGTGTTCAAGATATTAAACATGACTGCAGCAGACTGTCACCCCGCAACCGGCCGCCTGCTGCCGTCAGCGTGCATCGCCGGCGCCGGGCGCTCGCCCACGCTGAACAATCGTCGGCGCCGGCGGCCGGCCGGCCGGGGAGGGCTGGGGAGCGAGCCGAAGCGGATTCGGTAACCTAGCCGAAAGTGCGAAATTTCTTGCGTTCCATTCGGTAAAAAATAGACTGCGCGCCGATTTCACCGGTCAAACCGCCGACCTGCCGAATGGAGTGCCGCAATGTTTTCCGCCAGCCCATCGCCTGTCTCGTCACCTGTCTCGTCTCCTGCCGCCTTGCCTGCCGCTGCCGCCAGCCGGCTGGGCCAGTTGCATGCCGAGCTGGCCGAACGTACCGGTGCCTACCTGGGCTATCCGGTGGCCAAGGATTTTGACGTGTCGGTGCTGGCGCCGTTTCTGGCCCTGCCGCTGAACAATCTCGGCGACCCGTTTGCTGAATCGACCTGGCAGGTGGCCAGCAAGCGGTTTGAATGCGAAGTGCTGGAACAGTTTGCCCGCTGGCTGCGCGCACCGGCCGGTGACTGGTGGGGCTATGTCACCAATGGTGGCACCGAAGGCAATCTCTACGGCCTGTATCTGGCCCGCGAGCTGTATCCGAAAGGCATCGTTTATTACTCGCAGGACACGCATTACAGCGTTGCCAAGAACCTGCATTTTCTCGGCCTGCGCCACATCATGATCCGCTCGCAGTCGAACGGTGAAATCGACTACGCCGATTTGCGCGAAACCCTGCGCATCCATCGCGACGCGCCGCCGATTGTGTTCGCCAATATCGGCACGACCATGACCGAAGCGCGCGACGACATCGGCAAAATCCGCGCGCTGATCGACGAGCTGGCGCTGCCGCAAAGCTACATCCATGCCGACGCAGCGCTGTCGGGCCTGATCGCACCGTTCTGCACGCCGCGTCCGGCCTTCGATTTCGCCGACAGCGCCGATTCGGTGTCGATCTCCGGCCACAAGTTTCTCGGTTCACCGATCCCCTGCGGCGTGGTCATTGCCCGCAAATCGAATGTCGATCGTATTGCCCGCAGCATCGCCTACATCGGCACGCTCGACACCACCATCACCGGTTCGCGCAATGGTTTCACACCGCTGGTGCTGTGGACGCGCCTGCAACAACTTGGCGAGCAGGGCCTGCGTGCCCGCGTTGAACACGCGCTCGACACCGCCGCCTATTGTGAAAGCGAACTGAAAAAAATCGGCGTCGCGGCCTGGCGCAATCCGCAGGCGATCACGGTTGTGCTGCCGCGCGTGCCGGAGGCAGTGAAAACGCGCTACCAGCTCGCCACCGCCAACGGCATCACGCACATCATCTGCATGCCGAATGTCACGCGTGCCCAGATCGATGCGTTTGTTGCCGATCTGGCCGCAGCGCGGGCGCAGGAAAACGGAGTCGCAGCATGAAATCGCTGACCCTGATCGCCAGTGACCGCATGGGTCTGATCGCCGAGATCAGCCAGTTGTTTGCCCGTCGCGGCATCAATATTGCCGACATCAATGCCCGCAGCATGGGCCGCGATGCCGTGATCCATCTGGTCATTGCCCGCGATCTCGATACCGCGACACTGCAGGCGCTGGAAGAACGCGGTTATCACCTGATGGCCGAGGAAGCGATTCTGGTGCGCGTGCGCGATGAACCCGGTGCGCTGGCGCAATTGTCGCGGCTGCTGGCCGATGCGCAGATTGATATTCGCGGCCTGACCATGATGCAGCGTCAGCAGGGGCATTCACTGGTTGCCATCGGCGCCAGCGATCCGGACCGGGCCCGTGTGCTGCTTGCCGGCGTGCTGGTGGAGTAATCGCTGCACCGGCACAGCGTCGATGGACGCGGCTTCGGCAGTGCTTCGGCCGGCAATCGTTCGCCCGGCAATCGTGCGGCCGGACAACTCCGGCCTCATCGTCAGCAACAGGCCGTCGTACCTGCTGCAGGGCCGAATTCATTCGGCCACGTCCCTGCAGACCCGCGTCGCCGGTTCCCGCGCGCAGCCGCTTCGGCTATTCTCGCCGCCAGCCTGCACCGACGCAGGCGAAGAACAATATGCCGGAGCTGCCATGCATTGCCCGTTCTGTTCTGCCGATGACACCAAAGTGATCGATTCGCGGCTGGTCGCCGAAGGCGCGCAAGTGCGTCGCCGGCGCGAATGCGCAGTGTGTGGTGAGCGGTTCACCACTTTTGAAACCGCCGAGCTGGTGATGCCGCGCATCGTCAAGAATGACGGTTCGCGCCAGCCCTTCGATGAACGCAAGCTGCGCGCCGGTCTGCAACGCGCGGTGGAAAAACGCCCGGTCAGTGTTGAGCAACTGGAAGAGGCCATCGGCCACATCATGTCGAAGCTGCGCGCGACCGGCGAACGGGAAGTGCAGTCAAAAGTGCTCGGCGAACTGGTGATGGATGAGCTGCGCAAACTCGACGATGTTGCTTACGTGCGTTTTGCGTCGGTGTACCGGCGCTTCCAGGATGTACAGGCCTTCTCCGACGAGATCGCCCGCCTGCAAAAAGGCGAGTGAAGCGGCGCCGTGATCGCCGGCATCAATCATCTGACACTGGCCGTGCGCGATCTGGATCGCGCGCTGCATTTCTACGTCGATCTGCTCGGCTGCCGTCCGCAAGTGCGCTGGGCGCGCGGCGCCTATCTGCTGGCCGGTGAGCTGTGGCTGTGCCTGTCATTTGATGATCAGGCGCCCGATACGCCAGTCGCGCATTACAGTCATTTTGCGTTCAGCGTCGCGGACGCGGATTTTCCTGCGCTGCGCGAGCGACTGCGCGCGGCCAATGTGCGCGAATGGCAAGACAATCGCAGTGAAGGCGCGTCCTTGTATCTGCTCGACCCGGATCAGCACAAACTTGAATTGCATGTCGGCGATTTGTCGTCACGCCTGCGCGCCTTGCGCGCGCGGCCCTATGACGGCCTGCAATGGCTGGACGCCGAACCGTCACAATCCTGAATCCGGTACAAACCGGAAACGGAAGCCGGAAGCAAACAGAAGCTGTTGCAAAAACTGAACTTCAGCGCCGGTTTATCGCGCGCCCGGAAAGGCGAGAACGGCGACCGGCAGCAGCAAGATCCATTGCAGCAGCCTGATCAGCGTGGTCAAGCCGGCGCTCGGCAAGCTGCAGTTTCTGGTGAACGGCCCTTCGTAGCGGTGAGCTGCAACACCAGAGGCTTTGCCAGTCTGGTGTTGCAGTTTTCCAGTGTCAGCGATGAACCGCTTCTTACCCGGCGTCTGTTCAAATGCAGACCAGAAAGCAAATCAGAAATGACTTGTCGAGTGAGACATCCAGCGTGTCGCCATCCTTTTTGATGAACACGGTTTTCTCAAAGGTGGTGGGCTGCTTCACCGTTTCGGTCCAGTAGGCCATGTGGTCCTGGGTGCCGATGTGCTGGTTACCGGCAAAGGTGTGTGTCTGGCCGACCAGCTCCGATTTCGTCACGTCTTTCTCGTAGGAAAAACTCGCAATCAGCATGTATTCGCCGGCCGGCAGGCGCGTGAAGGCAAAACCGCCCTTGTCGTCGATGATCTCGGTGGACATGAAATGTTTGGCGATGTGTTCCGGGATCATGCCGGGTATTTTTTTATCGCGCTTGACCTGCTCGTGCCAGCGCTTGAATTCATCCGTCATCCAGATCAGGCCCACGGCTTTGCTGCCCTTGGGCGGATATTGTTTGGAAGCGAGAATGGCGCCCTTGTAGAACGCGCGACCGGTGATGGTGGATTTGCCCAGCGGCCGGATCTCGGCCAGCGCCGTGTCCAGTGCCTTGCCGGCGTAACGCCGCCCGGCAACGCAATCAAGCATGGCGGTACGCGCTGCGCCCAAACCGTCGTAGTCCAGATTGAACACGCTCGCCTGACGCACCAGCAGTTCCATGCCTTTTTCCTGCTCACGCATGGAATTGAGCAGCTGTCCCAGATCACCGACCCCCACCGCCAGCATTCCGCCTTTCATGTTCGGGTTGCGGGGCAGTTGTTTGGCTTTCAGTGGCGTTGCCGGCAAACCCGGCAAACGCAACTCGGCCTGCACGTCTTCTTCTGTCGTTGACCAGGGCACATCCGGGCCGGCAAACAGGATGGTCGAGCTGCGGTTTTTTTCTGTTGGCCCGAAGATCGCAAACTGCGCCGTGCCACGGCCCGGAATAAAACGGATCGCACAATTCAACCCCGGCTTTGCCGCATCGGTGCGCAGAACCCAGGCACCGAGCATGGAGCGGGTGACAATCTGATTGCCATCATCTGTCGTTGATTGGGCGGGCGTTGACTGGGATGTTGTTGACTGTGCGGTTGCCGATTTGGTGTCTGTTGCCGGCTTGGTGCCGGGCGTGGTTGAGGGCGGTTCGCCGAGCAGTTCTGCGGGCAGGCCGGTGTCAGCTTCCGCTGCCCATGCCGGCAGGTTCGTGCCCAGCATCAGGGCCAGCACAGGCGCGAGTTTCAGTACGGTTGCGAAGGCGTTTTTCAGCACGGGATTTCCCTCTCCGGGTGTCGTGGTTGATCGCTTGCGGGAACGGAACGATTAACTGCCGGCCGCTTCAACATCGGGCGTGGTCAGCAAACCATTGCAGGCGCTGACACCCAGACGGTTGCTGCTGGCACTGACTCGGATATCGGCGACGCGCCAGATTTTTTCCTTGTCCTGCAGCATCACAAACTGGGCATCGCAACTGGTGCGCACTCCCGATTCAAAAACCTGGCCGCTGGGTACGTGCACCACCGCGCTGGTGTTGTCGAAGGATTGCCCGTAGCCGAGAAATTTAAGTTCGCCGGTTTGTGTGATGCGCGGAGCGCCCATTTTTTTGCCGACTTCGGTTTCGTCCCGGCCGAGCCAGACCATCAATGCCGAGGATTCCAGCCGGGAGAGATCACGATTGCCGCGAATTTTTGCCGCGGCCTCGACGAATTCGCGTTCGGCCTGCATTTTTTTCAGTTTGGGCAGATAGGTTTCGTTCACCTTGTCGACGGCGGTGTTCATCTGCGCCTGGATCGCCGCCAGTTCTGCCTGATATTTGGCCTGCTGTTCCGGTGTGACTTTTTTGCTCCACAGACCGGAGGGGTCGGGGCGCGGGCTGCCGGCCCAGAGGGTTTTCCAGCTCAGATCCAGCAGCGCCGGTACCGAGCGCGCTTCCAGTGCCTGCACGCCGTCCAGCAGGCCGATTTTTTTCAGGCCGTCGTTGAAGATCTGCTGATCAAAACTGTTGTTGCGGATGGCGGCCTGCAGCGCGGCATTCACGTCTTCCTGCTGGCAGGCAAACTTCTGTGCTTTCAGCATCGACGCGCTGCCGACGCTCGCCCACTGCGTTTCCGGCAGCGGCTGGCTGGTCAGATCCGTGCGCGACACTTTGTTGCTCATCGGTCCCATGCGCATTTTCACCGGCGCGTTCCAGGTCGACGGATCGTTCCAGCCGTCGACCACAACCTGGGTTTGCACGTCTTCGCCGGTTTTTTTCTGCCGTTCTCTGGCCTTGCGGTGTTCTGCCATGGTGATTTGCCGGTACTTGCTGCTGCATTCGAATTGCAGGCGCATTTCCGACCACTCCGGCGCGTCGGCCGCTTCGTACACGACCACCACCGGCAATTCCTTGATGCTCAGTGGATTGAGGATGTCCTCCACCGGCGTCCGGTCACGCACGTCGCTGATGTTGGCGTAGAAAAGCTGGCGTTTGCCCGGCTCGCCCTGCATGTGAAAAAGAACAAAGCCGGCCTGCGTGGTGGAGGTGGCTGCGGCCAGCAGGGCAGCGAGGCTCCAGCGGATTCGTGAAGGCATGATGTCGTCCTGACGCTGGGGAGGTGGCGGTCTGAAGCTTGCGCAACGTCGCCTGTGTGAGCGCGTTGACGGCTGCGGGAAAAATACCTTTCCCCCACATCTTTTTCTGTGAAGTTTCTGACAGGCCGACTGACGTGCGTGGTTTGCGGCAAAATGGCCGCCCCTGATGCTGCTGACGTCCGACCATGCCGTTTTCCGCCGTTGATGCCCTGCATATGGCCCGCGCCCTGCGTCTCGCCGAGCGCGGACTGTGGACCACGGCGCCGAATCCGGCAGTGGGCTGTGTGCTGGTCCAGCCCGGCAGCGGCGGCGCGACGGCGGGCGAGGTGGTCGGCGAAGGCTGGCATGTGCAGGCCGGCGGTCCGCATGCCGAGGTGCACGCGCTGCGCGTTGCGGGCGCGCGGGCGCGCGGCGCCACTGCCTATGTGACGCTGGAACCCTGCAATCATCACGGCCGCACCCCGCCCTGTGTCGATGCGCTGATCAGCGCTGGCGTCGCGCGCGTGGTCGCCGCCATGGTTGACCCCGACCCGCGCACCGCCGGTCAGGGGCTGGCACGCTTGCGCGCCGCCGGCATCGTCGCCGAATCCGGGCTGATGGCCGGCGATGCCGAAGTGCTGAACCGCGGTTTCCTGTCCCGCGTCCGTCGTGGCCGGCCGTTTGTCATCGCCAAGCTGGCGATGAGTCTCGATGGCCGCACCGCGCTCGCCAACGGCGTCAGCCAGTGGCTGACCGGTGAAGCGGCGCGCCGCGACGTGCACCGGCTGCGCGCCCGCTGTCAGGCCATCATTACCGGCGCCGGTACGGCGATTGCCGACAACCCGCGCCTGAACGTGCGCCTCGCCGACGCCGACTGGCCCGTACATGTCGAGCGCGCCGTCTGGCGCGCGCCGCTGCGGGTGGTCTGCGACAGCCAGGCGCGATTGCCGGCCGGCAGCGCCCTGCTCGATACCGCCATCGCGCCGACGCTGATCGCCCATGCCGCAACGCGTCCCGGGCACTGGCCGGCCAGCGTGGCGGATCTGCGTCTGGCGGCTGCCGGCACTGATGGCTCGCGCCCGGACAACACGCACCCGGACAACACGCACCCGGACGAAAACCGTTCCGCCGCCCCCGCCGGCAGGGCGCGCGTCGACCTGCCGGCCCTGCTCGCCGAGCTAGCCGCTCGCGGCATGAACACCGCGCTGGTGGAAGCCGGCGCCCGCCTGGCAGGGGCCTTCCTGCAGGCGGATCTGGTCGATGAATGGGTGATTTACCAGTCCTCGCAACTGCTGGGCACCGCGGCGCGCGGCCTCGTCGAGCTGCCGGAACTGCGCCGTTTGCAAGATTGCCCGCATTTGCTGCTTCTGGATGAGCGCCGGATCGGCGAAGATCGCCGCCTTGTTTTCGGCCGGCGGCCGTGAGTGCATTCAGGAGAGGCCGTGTTTACCGGCATCGTACAAGCCATCGGTAGCCTCGCGCGTCTGGAAGGACGCGGCGGTGATACGCGTTTGACGGTCGCGGTCGGCGATCTGGACCTGCGCGACGTGCAGCTCGGCGACAGCATTGCCGTCAGCGGCGCCTGTCTGACCGTGGTCGCGTTTGATGGCAAAAAGTTTTCCGCCGACGTGTCGGTGGAAACGCTGCGCCTGACCACGCTCGGCAAGGCCCAGCCGGGCACGCGGGTGAATCTGGAAAAAGCGCTGATGCCCACCACCCGGCTCGGCGGCCATCTGGTCAGCGGCCATGTTGACGGCCTCGGCGAGATCATCGGCCGCCGTTCGCTGGCGCGCGCCGAAGAATTCCGGGTCCGCGTGCCGCAGGAGCTGAAGCGCTACATCGCCCACAAGGGCTCGGTCTGCGTCGATGGCATCAGCCTCACCGTCAATGCCGTCGACGACGACGTGTTCACGCTGACGCTGATCCCGCACACGCTCACCGTCACCACCGCCAACGACTGGCGACCCGGTCTGGCGGTGAACATCGAAGTCGATTTGCTGGCCCGCTATCTGGAACGCCTGCTGCAGGCCGGACAGACGGCGGGCACCGGCGCAGTCAGCGAAACGTTGCTGCGCGAATCCGGTTTCATGCGCTGAACGCGCGTCGCCGGCGAAAGAGGAATCCACACCACATGGCATTGCATTCCATTCCCGAACTGATCGCCGAGATCAAGGCCGGGCGCATGGTCATCCTGATGGACGACGAAGACCGCGAGAACGAAGGCGATCTGGTGATGGCTGCCGAGTGCGTGACGCCGGAAGCGATCAACTTCATGGTCAAGTACGGTCGCGGTCTGGTCTGCCTGCCGATGTCACGCGAGCGTTGCGCGCAGCTCGGGCTGGATCTGATGGTGCGCCAGAACGGCACCCGCCACGGCACGGCCTTCACCGCCTCCATCGAAGCGGCCACCGGTGTCAGCACCGGCATTTCCGCCCATGATCGCGCCCGCACCATCGAAGTCGCGGTGGCCAAACATGCCACCGCCGCCGATCTGGTCCAGCCCGGCCACGTGTTTCCGTTGATCGCCCAGCCGGGCGGCGTGCTGAGCCGTGCCGGTCACACCGAGGCCAGTTGCGATCTGGCGCGGCTGGCCGGGTTTGAGGCCGCCGCCGTGATCGTCGAGATCCTCAACGAAGACGGCAGCATGGCCCGGCGACCGGATCTGGAAGTGTTCGCCCAGCAGCACGGGCTGAAGATCGGCACCATCGCCGATCTGATCGAATACCGCTGCCTGCACGAGAAAACCGTGCAGCGTGTTGCCGCCTGCCAGTGGCCGACGGCCTACGGCGATTTCACGCTCTACACTTATCAGGACACCATCGACGGTCAGGTGCACCACGCGCTGGTCTGCGGCGAAGTCGGCAACGGCGATCCGGTGCTGACCCGCGTGCACGTCACCGATACGCTGGCGGACGTGCTGCACGGCGCGCGCATCGGTTCGGCCTGGCCGCTGCCGAAAACCCTGCAGCGCATCGCCAAAGAAGGTCGCGGTGTGTTGCTGCTGCTGGCCAGCCAGGACAATGCCGATACCCTGCGTGCCCGCGTGCAGCGTCTGGTTGCCGAAGATCGCGGCGAAACGCCGGCACCGGCGCCGGCCGCCAGCGGCTCGCGCCAGCTTGGCATCGGTTCGCAGATCCTCGCGGATCTGGGCGTGCACAAACTGCGGCTGATGAGCACGAAAAAGAAGTATCCGGCGCTGTCGGGCTTCAAGATCGAAGTCACCGACTTTGTTGTTGAGTAAGCAGTTTGAACACGCGTTGACGCATGCGTTTTTCATCCGGGTCAGTGCAGCGCAGCTTGCGCGCCGCTGCCCGGATCTCTGAACAGTTTTGATCACTGAGGACACACCGCATGAGCGGCATCACCACCATCGAAGGTCAGTTCACTGCGGCCGACGCGCGTTACGCCATTGTCGTCGCCCGCTTCAACAGCTTCATCGGCGAAGCGCTGGTGCAGGGCGCCGTCGATACGCTGCGCCGTCACGGCGTGCAGGAAAAAAACATCACCCTGCTGCGCGCGCCCGGCGCCTATGAACTGCCGCTGGTCTGCCAGCGCCTGGCGCAGGCGAAAAAGCACGACGCCATCATTGCCCTCGGCGCCGTGATCCGCGGCGCGACCGCGCATTTCGATGTCGTCGCCGGCGAAAGCGCCAAAGGCCTGTCTCAGGTGTCGCTGAAAGAAAACGTGCCGGTGATCAACGGCGTGCTGACCACCGAAAACATCGAGCAAGCCATTGAGCGTGCCGGCACCAAGGCCGGCAACAAGGGCGCCGATGCCGCGCTGGCCGCCATCGAAATGGTCAGCCTCCTGAAGCAGATTGGTTGAAAAACATGAGCAAACCCGCCGAACGCCGCCAGGCCCGCCAGTACGCTGTGCAGGCGCTGTACTCCTGGCAGATCAACAATCAGCAACCGCAGGAAATCGAACTCGCGTTCCTTGAGGAACAGGATTTCAAAGGCTGCGACACCACTTATTTCCAGACCCTGCTGCGCGGCGTGATCGAACATCGCGGCGAGCTGGATGATCTGCTGAAACCGAACATGCACCTGCCGATCGCCGAAGTTGATCCGATTGAGCTGTCGGTGCTGCGCCTTGCCGCTTACGAACTGAAATTCCGCATTGACGTGCCGTATCGCGTGGTCATCAACGAAGCGCTGGAACAGGCCAAGACCTTCGGTGCCACCGACGGTCACAAGTTCGTCAATGGCGTGCTCGACAAACTGGCGCGGCAGTTGCGTGGGCACGAAGTGCAGGCCCGGCGCTGACGCGACGGGTCGGGCTGATGCGGCACCCACCGTGGGTGTGCTGTCCGATGCTTCACTAAGCATCGTCAACATGAGCAAACAAGGCCGGACATGTTCGGCCTTGTTTGTCTCTGCAGATCAGCAAGGATGAACCCATGCAGGTCCAGTTCCGCCACGACGATGTCGTGATCGAAAAAAGCGAACCGCTGTACGCAAACTATTTCCGCGCCGACGCCGTGTATTTCCGGCACCGGAAATTCGCCGGCGGCTGGAGCGATCTGGTCCGCCGCGAGCTGTTCGTGCGCGGCGATGCGGCGTCGGTGATGCTCTACGATCCGGCGCGCGATGCGCTGGTGATGATCGAGCAATTCCGCATCGGCGCCATGAAAAGCGAGCGCAGTCCCTGGCAACTGGAATTCGTCGCCGGCGTCATCGAGAGCGGTGAGCAGCCGGAAGATGTTGCGCGCCGCGAAGCGCAGGAGGAAGCCGGCGCAGAGGTGGACGCGCTGGTGCATATCGGCAAGTTCTTTACCACGCCCGGTGCCTGCAGCGAGCGTTTCCATTGCTTTGCCGCCCGGATCGATGCCTCGGGTCTGGCTGGCATTGCCGGACTACCGGACGAGCACGAGGACATCCGCGTGCACATCGTGCCGCGTGAAACGGCATTTGCCTGGCTGGATGCCGGCCACATCGAAAACGCCATGACCGCGCTCAGCCTGCAATGGCTGCACATCCACGGCACCGACTGGTGACGGCCCTGCGCCGGCCGGGCGATGGACACGTCGCGCTGGCCGGACGGTGAAATTCCCCGCCCGGGCCGCTATCGCGCCGCCCGGATTCCTGCTTACGATAGCGCCATGAACACGACCCTGAATCCGCATCGTCTGCACCGCCGTTACGTCCCCGACGTGACGCGTTTGCTGCTGCAATGCGAACGCAATTACCTGCAGCTGGTACGCCTGCTTGCGGTGGGGGATGTGGCGGGGCGTGGTGATCGGCACCGGGCGCTGGAGTTGTCCGTGCTGGAGGATGATCGCTACACCACGACGTTGCTGATGCAGGAACGTGAGGTGCAGGAAACGCAGATGCCGGAACTGGGCGGCGGTTCACACTGGGCGCTGTCGCGACGTCGTCTGATTGTGCGGCTTTACCACGACGCCCGTTTGGCCGAGGTGCTAGAGTGGCACAAACGTCGCATTCTCCGGGGCAGTTATCCTTACCCGAATGCGATGATGGTCCAGCGCGACGAGAAGCAGCGCGTCAACGAATTTCTCGGCGAATGGCTGGGCTATTGCCAGCGGCGACAACTGCCGGTGCATTGCCTGCGTGACGCAGGTGCGACGCCGGCGACGCGCACCGGAACAGGATGAACGATGGATACCCGCATCATGCAGGTGACCCCGGCCGAAAAGGACGCCGTGCACCTGGTGCAGATCACCGACTGTCACCTCTACGCCAGTGAGGAGGGCCGGCTGCTGGGTCTGCCCACACTCGACAGTTTTCACGCCGTGCTCGACAGCGTGCGCGCCGAAAGCGTGACGCCGGATCTGCTGCTTGCCACCGGTGATTTGTCGCAGGATGCCAGTGTCGAGTCCTACCGGCGTTTGTGCGCCGGTGTTGCCGATCTGCCTTATCCCTGTTTCTGGTTGCCCGGCAATCACGATGTGCCGGATGTCATGAGCACGGCGCTGCAGGGCGCGAACGTGCATCCACACAAATGCATACTCGCCGGCAACTGGCAGATCATCCTGCTCGATTCCGTGGTGCCGAACCGCGTTTACGGTCGCCTCGATCCGGATCAGATTGAACTGGTGTATCAGGCGCTGGAGGCCTATCCGGATCGCCACGCGCTGATCGTGCTCCATCACCATCCGGTCAATGTTGACTGCTTCTGGCTGGACACCATCGGCCTGAACAATCCCGAGCCGCTGTTCGAAGCCTTCGCCGAACATCCGCAAAAAGTTGCGCTGCTCTGGGGCCACATACATCAGGAATTTGATCGCGAGGTGGCCGGTATCCGCTTGCTCGCCACGCCCTCCACCTGCGTGCAATTCAAACCGCACACCGATGATTTCCAGGCTGACACCGAAAGCCCCGGCTACCGCCTGCTGACCCTGCACGCAGACGGCCACATCTCCACCGTCGTGCGCCGCATCAACCACATCGATTTCACCGTCGATTACAGCCAGAAAGGCTACTGATCAGCGCGTGCTGCGCCGCCGTCTTGCTGTGCAGCATTCACACTCCGGGCGGCACTGTTTCGCCTGCGCACTATACTGGAGCAATGCGCGCATCAAGGACGCGCAAGGAAACAACTGGAGCTGCCCATGTCCCTGCTTCGTGACTGGCCGATCGGCCGCAAACTCGTTCTGCCCATCATTGTCCTGACCGGTGTCGTGATCCTGCTGGTGCTGCTTTCGCTGCGCTCGGTCTATGGCCTCGGCGATGTGGCGCTGGATATCGGTGCGCGTGTGCTGCCCAGCGTCAACAAGGTGCTGGAAGCGGACCGCGATCTTTACCAGACCCGTGTGGCCGAACTCGAATTGCTCGCCGACGGCGTAACGAGTGAGCGCCAGAAAAAACTGCTCACCGAACACGCCGAGAACATGCAGCAGGCCGAAGCGCGCATCAGCGATGCCGCCAAACTGCATCCTGACAATGCCGCCATCCAGGGCGAGTTGGCGAATTTCCGCAGCCGTCTGGCGGTGTGGAAGCGCAGCACGGAAACCATCGTCAAACAGGCGACGTCCGGCGAACTCGCGGCCGCGCGTGTCGCCAGCGGTGGTGCGGCGGCCGATGAATTCCAGGCAGCGCGTGATGCCATCGACAAGATGGGCGAATACATCATGAAAGAAGCCGAAGCGGCGGCCTCCGCCGTCGAAGATGCGCAGACCGCCGCCGGCGCGCAGCTCGGTTTCATGCTGATCATTGCCGTGCTTATCAGCATTGTCAGTGCGGTGACCTTTCCGCGACTCATCACCTCGCCGCTGCGCACCCTGCTGGCGCGCATCGAAGACATTGCGCACGGCGACGGCGATCTCACCGCACGCATCGATGTGCAAAGCCAGGACGAACTCGGCAAGGTGGCGAATGCCTTCAACCAGTTTGTCAGCAAGCTGCAGCACACCATTCAGACCCTGATCACCAACGCCGGAAAAGTAAATGATGCCGCTGCGCATCTGGTCACCATTACCGGCCGCGCCAATCAGAGCATCAGTGATCAGCATCGCGCCACCGAACAGGTGGCGACCGCCGTGCATGAAATGAGCTCGACCGTGCAGGCAATTGCCCGCAACACGCAAGAGGCGGCCAACTCGGCGCAAAGCGCCGACAACGATGCCCGCGCCGGCCGTGACTCGGTGCGCCAGAACCGCGATGCCATTGAAGATCTGGCGCGCGATGTCGGCGAAGCCGCCAACACCATCGGCAATCTGGAACTGGAAACCGCCAACATCGGCAAAGTGCTGGACGTGATCCAGGGCATTGCCGAACAAACCAACCTGCTCGCGCTCAACGCCGCCATTGAAGCCGCGCGCGCCGGCGAACAGGGCCGGGGTTTTGCTGTGGTCGCTGACGAGGTGCGCACACTGGCGGCGCGCACCCAGCAATCGACACACGAGATCCAGTCGATGATTGAACGCCTGCAAAAAGGCGCGCGCGACGCTGTCGGCGTCATGTCACGCGGCCAGCAAAAAGCCGACGCGAGCAAATCGCGCGCCGAAGCCGTGTCCACCGGATTCGATGCCATTGCCGGCGCCGTCACCCAGATCAGCGACCTGAACACCCAGATCGCCACCGCCGCCGAAGAACAAACCGCCGTCACCGACGACATTGCCCGCAACATCGAACACATCCGCAGCAGCTCGGTGCGCACCGCCGAAACCGCCAACGAAAGCGCCGACACCGGCCGCCAGATGGCGAAACTCGCCGAAGAACTGCGCCAGACGCTGGGACATTTCCGCGTCTGAAGCGCGTGAATTGATTTGAGGGGCAGTGCAGAAAAATGGCGGTCAAACGCCATGCCACCTCGTCAAGGAAGCGCTGAACACGTCCTCTCGAAGCCGTTCGTGGTGATGCTTCGGCACGCTCAGCAGTACACGCAAGTCGAACCACAAATGGCCAAGGTCTGTGCGGAACGCCGTTCATCCTTCGACAGGCTCAGGATGAACGGAGTCATTGATCAGCGCCTCCTTGAGGCTCCCCGAGCCATTCATTGAAAGAAATTCCGTTCGCCCTGAGCGCCTTCGAAGGGTGGAACGGCGAGCCAGCAGCGGGTCGCAAACAAGCCCACGTTCGGCAAACCTCCTTCGTTCATCTCAGGGCGGGCTCAGGACGAACGGAGTAACTGATCAGCGCCTCCTAAATACTCCCCGAGCCATGCATTGAAAGAAATTCCGTTCGCCCTGAGCGCCGTCGAAGGGCGGAACGGCGAGCCAGCAGCGGGCCGCAGACAGATCTTCTGTGCGGAAGACATGCAAGGCGCGAATCAGGCCCAAGTCGAATGGCGCGATTGATCAGCGCATCCCTAAGGCTCTCTGAGCCATTAATCGAAAGAAATTCCGTTCGCCCTGAGCGCCGTCGAAGGGTGAAACGGCGAGCCGGCAGCAGGCCGCAGACCAGCACTTCAGTGCGGAAAACATGCTAGGTCCGACTCAGGCTCAGACATGCCGAGGGCGAACAAATTTTTTTCCTGACCGGAAACAGGTCCAACCGCCGTATTTGCTTTCCGTGCATGTTTATGCCAGCGCGCAGGACTTGCGGCGCCGTGATGGCTTGTATAGTTTCGGCGCAGCCCGAAACCGCCAACCGTTTGCAGGAACAGATCGATGGACAAGATGGAACGCTTCCGCGAATTGCAGCGGTTGCTGGAAGCGCGGCGCACGCCGATGCCGCTGAAGGAAATTGCTGAACGGCTGGAGTGTGATCCGTCCACCATCAAGCGGCTGGTGGCCGAGTTCCGGGAAAAATACGACGCGCCGGTTGCATCCTCGCGGGACGGTTACAGCTGGCGGCCGCGCCCGGATCAGCGTTTTGAACTGCCCGGCACTTGGCTGGGCCAACGTGAGTTGCTGGCCCTGATGGTCATCGACAATGCGCTCGCCGGTTTCACTTCACGGGTGATGGAAAGCGAATTTCGCACGCTGCGCAACCGCGTCCGGCAGATGATGAAACAGGGCAGTGTCCAGGGCGAGGATTTCGTCCGCCGTCTGCGCGTGGTGTCCAGCCGGCAACGGGTGACACCGCTGCCGTTTTTTCCGCAGCTGGTCGAAGCCCTGCACAATCGTCAGCAACTGCAATTCGACTATTTCACCCGCACGCGCAACAGCAGCGAAAACCGCACCGTGTCACCGCAGCGACTGGTGCTGTATCGCGACAACTGGTATCTCGACGCCTGGTGTCACGCGCGCAACGCGTTGCGCACCTTTTCGCTCGACTGCATCGATCACGTGCATCGCTTGCAGGCCAGCGCCAAACAAATAGATGACACAGAGCTGGACCAGCATTACGCGCACAGCTACGGCATTTTTTCCGGCGCGCCCGTGGCTGTGGCCGAGATCGAATTCAGCGCCGAAGCAGCGCGCTGGGCCCGCAATGAACGCTGGCATCCTGAACAACAACAACAGGAACTTGCCGACGGTCGCTTGCTGCTGAAAGTACCCTACAGCAACCCCACCGAATTGATCCGCGACGTGCTCAGCTACGGCGCCGGCGCAACGGTGCGTGCACCGGAGATCCTGCGTGCTGCGCTGCGTGAGCAATTGCAGCAGACGCTGCGCAGCTATGACGCCGGTGCGCAGATGGAGTAGGTCAATGTTGCGCGCTACCGTCTGGGCAGCGGGGGATGGGGCATCGCGCGTATGGAGGCGGGTGTAGGGTGGAGTCGCGAAGCAAAGCCCCGCTTCTTGTGACCCCGTTTTGGCTGGCTAGGTCTGGTCGCGCGATGAAATGGCGGATTGTCGCTGCGCGCCGAATCCGCCCTACGCTACAGGTAATCAACTTGACGATGCATTCAGTTAGAAAGAAAACCGAGAAGACTCTCGGTGAATATGGTGTGCGTGTTTCTCCGTCGCTGCCGGTCTTGGAAGATGGACTTCGAGTCCGTCGAAATCGCTCAGAGATTTTTGAGCGGATGTTGGGAATTTATTGTGTCGTTGTCACAAGTTTTGACCCGTCACGTAGAGGCGTTGTCGGTGGCTGGATGAGCAGGTGCGATGTTCGGGTTATGCTGACAGATGACGAGGCAAGATTTCTGCAAGGTGACGCAAGGAAGGTTTCCGCTATGCAATGGGAGGTTGAGTCGCTTTTTGCGCTCTCATGGGCATGCGGGCTATCAGGGGCATATAGTGCGCTGTCTCTCTGCCCGGATGATCTGTACAGGAACTTCCCCAGCATCAAAAACAATGAATCACCTACGGAACTTGAGCGTGCAGTATCGCTTCGTGAGCAATCGGATCTGGTAGCAGCACTGGACATCTACTACTGCCTTCAATGGCATCTGCGCGATAGCATGATGCATGGCAGACAGGCCAACGGGCCTTTGGGGATGCTGGGGGTGGTTGGACGTCGTCGAGCCATTGAATGGCTGCTCCGTTCAGATGATTGGTGCGATATTACGTTGGATACCTGAACACGCTCGAAACCATCGCAAAACCGGAGGCGAAAATCGCGCATGTGTCATCCCTTGCCCAACGCGCTTTTCGCTTCATCGTTACTCAGTCGCCTGCACAGCCTCAGCGGCAGCCAGAACCGCAGCTACCAGTACGATGCCGCCGGCAACACCCTGAGCGACGGCCTGCGCAGCTACAGCTACGACACCAGCAACCGCCTCAGCCAGATCGTCAGCGGCAGCGTCACCGAAACCCGGCACTACAACGGCCTCGGCCAGCGGGTGAAACGAACCGTGACGCAAAACGGCCAATCCGTCAGCACGCACTACGTGTATGACGAAGCCGGGCAACTCCTGGGCGAATACAGCGGTGATGGCACGTTAATCAACGAAATTGTTTATCTGAACGACCTGCCGGTGCTGCTGCTCACACCGGACAGCGTCCACGCCATCCACGCCGACCACCTGAACACCCCGCGCGCCATCGTGAACAGCGCCGGCACCGTGCTCTGGAAATGGGACAGCGCCCCGTACGGCGACACCCCCGCCCACGAAGACCCGGACGGCAACGGCGTAGCGCTGAAATTCAACCCGCGCTTCCCCGGCCAGCTTTACGATCAGGAAACCGGACTGCACTACAACTACTTCCGCGACTACGACCCGGTGACGGGACGGTATATCGAGAGTGATCCGATTGGGTTGGAGGGGGGCGTCAATACATACGGTTATGTGCAAGCTAATCCGCTCTCTGGCAAAGATCCTTTGGGTTTATGCACATATGCGTGGGACGACTTCATTGGGATGTATTGCAAAGAAGAGTTCGACCCTGATTATGTGCCACAGCCACCAAGGCCGGCACTGACGATAAACTGTTTCACCATGTGCATGGCAAAGGACGCAGCTCAAGATACCGTAAGAGATTTTGTGGCTTACCACGGCATTAAGATCATGGTTGGGTATGTGCTTGCACCTGAGTATGCAATTCCTGCATCGTTGATCCTCGCTCATGGTAGGAAGTCCTATGGTGGCGCTTACAAACTAGCCGAAATGGGTCTTGATATTGAAGAGTGTCGAAAGGAATGTGAAGGGAAGAATGGAGGTTGCAAGTGATTGATTGGCTTGGCTTTTCAATTTTCTTGGCTGTTCTCGGTCACGTCTGCTTTTTTCTCAAAAAAGTTGATTATGTCAATGCCGGAGTTGGATTGGTTGCCGTCGGACTTCTAATCGTATTCGTTACACTCGTTTTCGAGTATGTCGTTAGAGGCACAGTTTTTGATCTCTTTCTTTCCGAATCAAAAGCAATCCCATCTACGTATATGTACTTGGGACTTGGTTTCGGTTTGATTCTATCAGGAGCGCTGACAATCCTTAGAGGATTAAAAAGAAGGCAAGGTAAAAGGCAAAGTAACGAAGGTTTAGGATCAGAAAACTCGTAGCTTCGAATCCGCGTAGCGGCTTCGGAGGAATGAAGTGGATTAAGTAGCGCGGTAGGTTGGGCTAAGCCTGCGAAGCCCAACATTCACGTGTCCGTCAATCCAACTGTGTATCTGAGGTTCAAACCGGAGGCGAGAACCGCGCATGTGTCATCCCTTGCCCGACGCGCTTTTCGCCTCGTCTCCGCGCAACCGCCTGCACAGCCCCTGTAAATCCCCCGTCTTCCGATCCAGTCATAACTAGAGGTCCGGGACGTGGCTAGCCGCCGCCAGGAAGGCGGCGGGGGTGCGGTTGCCCAATGAT
>JAYSEY010000019.1:116876-119267 GCA_041913605.1 Permianibacter sp. | reverse complement strand
CAGTAGCTCAATTGGCAGAGCGGCGGTCTCCAAAACCGCAGGTTGGGGGTTCGAGACCCTCCTGGCCTGCCAAATTACAGCCGGCGATGACCTCGCCGGCTTTCCATCGTGTGGCGATTTTGCAGGCACGATGTCAGATAAACAGGCGGCAAGATGACGACGGACGTGCAACAAAGCGGCTCGCGACTTGATCTGCTCAAGTGGCTGGGTGTTGCGGCGCTGATCGCCCTGGCCATCGTGGGTAATCAGTATTTTGCTGACAAGGGTACGCTGGTCCGTGTGCTCGGCGTGGTGGTGCTGATCGGTCTGGCGGGTTTCATTGCCCTGCAGACCGGCAAAGGCCGCGAAGCGCTTGAGTTCGCCAAAGAGTCGCGTACCGAAGTCCGCAAGGTGGTGTGGCCGACACGTCAGGAAACGGTACAGACGACGCTGATCGTCGCCGCCTTCGTGATCGTGATCGCGCTGTTCCTCTGGGGTGTTGATGCCCTGCTGGTGTGGTTGCTCGGCTTCCTCATCGCCTGATCAAGGAGACGTCCCATGGCGATGCGCTGGTATGTCGTGCAGGCATATTCCGGTTTTGAAAACCGGGTAAAGAAAGGTCTTGAAGAGCGGATCCAGCTGCACGCGCTGCAGCATCTGTTCGGCAAGGTGCTGGTTCCGACCGAAGAGGTCGTCGAGCTGCGTTCCGGCCAGAAGCGCAAGAGCGAACGCAAGTTTTTCCCCGGTTATGTGCTCGTGCAAATGGAGCTGACCGAAGAAAGCTGGCACCTGGTCAAAGAGACACCGCGTGTGCTGGGCTTCATTGGCGGTACGCCCGAGCGCCCGGCACCGATCTCGGACAAGGAAGCGGATGTCATCCTCAATCGCGTTGAGGAATCGTCCGACAAGCCGAAACCGAAAGTATTGTTCGAACCGGGCGAAATGGTCCGCGTTTGTGACGGTCCGTTCGCCGACTTCAACGGTGTCGTTGAAGGCGTTGATTACGAGAAGAACCGTCTGAAAGTTTCTGTCCTGATCTTCGGTCGCTCCACGCCGGTGGAACTCGACTTCGGTCAGGTTGAAAAGAGCTGATCAGTCGCTGATCAGCCCGATGCCGGGGCAGCCCGGTATCGTAGGGGAGCCTCGCTGCCACGGTATTCCAATGCGGAAAACGTGACGTCAGCGGGCGCGTTCGAACCCAACGAGGAGCACCTCAATGGCAAAGAAAGTACAGGCTTACGTCAAGCTGCAAGTCAAGGCCGGCATGGCCAACCCCGCTCCGCCTATCGGCCCGGCTCTGGGTCAGCAAGGCGTGAACATCATGGAGTTCTGCAAACAGTTCAACGCTGCGACGGACAAGGTCGAAAAAGGCCTGCCGATCCCGGTCGTGATCACTGTTTACAGCGATCGTTCGTTCACCTTCATCATGAAGACGCCGCCGGCGTCGATCCTGATCAAGAAGGCCGTTGGCATCACCAGCGGTTCGAAGCGCCCGAATACCGAGAAAGTCGCCAAGATCTCGCGCAAGCAGCTGGAAGATATCGCCAAGCTGAAGCAGCCGGATCTGACTGCGGCTGATCTGGATGCCGCCGTGCGTACCATCGCCGGCAGTGCGCGTTCCATGGGCGTGGAAGTCGAGGGTTAAGACATGGCAAAGCTCACCAAGCGTAACAAGGCCATCCGTGCCCAGATCGATCGCAGCAAGGTGTACAACGTCGATGCCGCCATCGACCTGCTGAAGTCGGTTTCGAAAGTCAAATTCAACGAGAGCGTTGACGTTGCCGTCAACCTCGGTGTCGATCCGCGTAAATCGGATCAGGTCGTTCGTGGCGCCACCGTGCTGCCGCACGGCACTGGCAAGTCGGTTCGCGTTGCGGTGTTCACCGCCGGCAACAACGCCGAGCTGGCAAAAGCCGCCGGCGCGGACATCGTCGGCATGGATGATCTGGCTGCCGAGATCAAGGGCGGTCGCATGGACTTCGACGTCGTCATCGCCTCTCCGGATGCGATGCGTGTTGTCGGTACCCTCGGTCAGGTGCTCGGCCCGCGCGGCCTGATGCCGAACCCGAAAGTCGGCACCGTCACCGCTGATGTCGCCCAGGCCGTGAAGAACGCCAAAGCCGGTCAGGTCCAGTACCGTACCGACAAGGGCGCGATCATTCACAGCACCATCGGCAAGGCGACGTTTGACACCGTCAAGCTGAAGGAAAACCTGGAAGCCCTGCTGACCGCGCTGCGCAAAGCCAAGCCGGCCACGGCCAAAGGCCAGTACATGAAGAAAATCTCGCTGTCGACCACGATGGGCCCCGGCCTGGTGGTGGACGCGTCCTCGCTGAACATCGGCGAGTAATGCACTCGGGCGGAGGGGCGGGAACGCGCAACCCCCCCGAGGTACTTGTGGGCTACGCTTCG
>JAYSEY010000019.1:0-116866 GCA_041913605.1 Permianibacter sp. | reverse complement strand
TACTTCAACAAAAACACGGGGACGACCACGTTGGGCCCGGGGGTGGGGGGGGAGGCGTCCTCGCTTAACCTGGGCTTTTATTCCACTGGGCGGGTTGCGCGTACACGCGCATCCGGCCTTCGTTCTTTGGGTCATCGTCTGCGTGCAGAGGATGACCGTCAAAGACCGCAGGCGCCTGACCGGCTCGCCGGAACGGCTTAATCACGACAGCCTGCGCAGACGGTGATACCCGACTCAGTTTTGAGACGGTCCACCGTTGGGGGATGAGCGTCATGGCTCATCCAGACTGTGGCGTTTGATTGGCGACAATCAAACATTGAGAGGTGAACCAAAGTGGCTCTTGGTCTCGAAGGCAAAAAGGCCATTGTTGACGAAGTCAGCGCCGTAGTGGCGAAGGCAACGTCGGCAGTGATCGCCGAATACCGTGGTCTGACGGTAGCCCAACTGACCGACCTCCGCGTCAAGGCACGCCAGAACAACGTGTACGTGAAAGTTGTGCGTAACACGCTGGCCCGCCGTGCGGTGGAAGGCACCGAGTTCGCCTGCTTGCAACCGGCCCTTGTGGGCCCGGTCATTCTGGCCCTGGCACTGAACGAACCGGCAACTGCTGCCCGTGTTCTGAAAGAAGCCGGCAAAGGCAATGACAAGCTGAAAGTCACCGCGCTGGCATTCGAAGGCAAGCTCCTTGACGGCAAACAACTGGACTTCGTTGCCAGTCTGCCGACCAAGGACGAAGCCTACGCGTTGCTGGCCCGTACCCTGCTCGAGATCCCGACCAAAGTGGCGCGTGCGATCCAGGCTGTGGCCGACAAGCAGCAAGCGGCGTAACCGTTTCAACCCTATTTGTACTGATTATCCCGGGAGAATGAGCAATGGCTCTGTCCAAAGACGATATCGTTAACGCGATTGCCACCATGAGCGTGACCGAAGTGGTCGAGCTGGTGAAGGCCATCGAAGAGAAGTTCGGTGTGTCGGCTGCTGCCGCTGTCGTGGCCGCTGGCCCGGCTGCTGCTGCTGCTGTCGAAGAGCAGACCGAATTCACGGTCAAGCTGGCCGACATCGGCGCCAACAAGGTCAACGTCATCAAGGTCGTCCGCGAAGTGACCGGCCTGGGCCTGAAAGAAGCCAAAGACCTCGTCGAAGCCATGGGCGTCGTCAAGGAAGGCGTTTCGAAGGCCGATGCCGAAGGCATCAAGAAGAAGATGGAAGAAGCTGGCGCCAAGGTCGAAGTCAAGTAAGATTCGACTTGCGCGGCACGTTTCTTCAGCCGCATCAAACATCGGGCTGGTGGCCATTTGCCACCGGCCCTTTGCTGTTTGCAGAAGTCTGTACGGCCAATCGGCTGGAACAGCGACGCTGAAGCGAATGTGAAGCGTCCGGCGTGGGCAGTGCAGCAACCGGAGCAAGGTTGCGACAGTGTCCACGCCAGACTCTTCACTGAAACAAGCGTTGGGGTCCGGATGGACCCGAGCGCGTGACGAGGGGGCAGTCGGCCATACACGGTTGCCGACTGCAGGTTTAGACCAGCGAGCTAGAGGACTCCAGATGGCGTACTCCTATACCGAGAAAAAACGGATCCGCAAGGATTTCGGCAAGCAGGAACGAATCCTGCCCGTCCCCGAATTGCTGGCCATCCAGTTGGACTCCTATCGGCAGTTTCTCTATGGCAACAAACATCAGGGCCAGGAATCGGGCCTTGATGCGGCGTTCCAGACCGTTTTCCCGATCACCAGTTACTCCGGCAACGCCACACTCGAATACGTCGCTTCGCATCTCGGCGAGCCGGCGTTCGACGTCAAGGAATGCCTGATCCGTGGCCTGACCTACGGCGCACCGCTGCGGGTGAAAATCCGTCTGGTGATTTTCGATCGCGAAGCCAAGGCCGGCACCATCAAGGACATCCGCGAGCAGGAAGTCTACATGGGCGAAATTCCGCTCATGACCGAGAACGGCACGTTCATCATCAACGGCACCGAGCGGGTGATCGTTTCCCAGCTGCACCGCAGCCCGGGCGTGTTCTTCGAGCACGACAAGGGCAAGACGCACAGCTCGGGCAAACTGCTGCATTCGGCGCGCGTGATCCCTTACCGCGGCTCGTGGCTGGATTTCGAATTCGATCCGAAAGACTGCCTGTACGCGCGTATTGACCGTCGTCGCAAACTGCCGGCCACCGTGCTGCTGCGCGCACTCGGTTACAACAACGAGCAGATGCTGGACATGTTCTTCCAGCACAACAACGTGTACATCGGCGCAGACGGTTGCGAGCTGGAGCTGGTGCCGGAGCGTCTGAAGGGCGAATCGGCGGTGTTCGACATCGCTGATGGCAGCGGCAAAGTCATTGTCGAAGCCGGTCGTCGTATCACGGCCCGTCACGTCACCCTGCTGCAGAAAGCCGGTGTCACGCGTCTGGCGGTGCCGGATGAATACCTGTACGAAAAAGTGCTGGCCAAGCCGCTGATCAACACCCGTACCGGTGAAGTGATCGCCGACTGCAACGCCATCATCACCAAAGACATCCTGAACAAGGCGCGCGCTGCTGGCGTCACCGAGTTCAAGACCATCTACACCAACGAGCTCGATCAGGGCCCGTTCATGTCCGACACGCTGCGCGTGGACTCCACCAAATCGCCGCTGGAGGCGCTGGTGGAAATCTATCGCATGATGCGTCCGGGCGAACCGCCGACCAAGGACGCTGCGGAAACGCTGTTCCACGGCCTGTTCTTCAGCGAAGAGCGTTACGACCTGTCGCGCGTCGGTCGCATGAAGTTCAACCGTCGCGTCGAGCGTGACGAGCTGACCGGTCCGGGCGTGCTCTACGATCACCAGTACCTGTCGCGTCGCAACGATGATTTCTGCAAGAAACTCGTCGCGGCCAACGGCGTCAGCTCCGACATCGTTGACGTGCTGAAGATCCTGATCAATATCCGTAACGGCCACGGCGTCGTCGACGATATCGATCACCTCGGCAATCGTCGTATCCGTGCGGTCGGCGAAATGGCCGAGAACCAGTTCCGCGTTGGTCTGGTGCGTGTCGAGAAAGCGGTCAAGGAACGTCTCTCGCAAGTCGAAAGCGAAAACCTGATGCCGCAGGATCTGATCAACGCCAAGCCGGTGTCGGCTGCGGTGAAGGAATTTTTCGGCAGCTCGCAGCTGTCGCAGTTCATGGATCAGGTCAACCCGCTGTCGGAAGTTACGCACAAGCGCCGTATTTCCGCGCTCGGCCCGGGCGGTCTGACCCGCGAGCGTGCCGGCTTTGAAGTGCGTGACGTGCACCCGACGCACTACGGACGTGTCTGCCCGATCGAGACGCCGGAAGGCCCGAACATCGGTCTGATCAACTCCTTGTCGGTGTATGCCCGTCCGAACGGTTACGGTTTCCTGGAAACGCCTTACCGTCGCATTGTCGATGGCCGCGTTACTGATCAAATCGACTATCTGCCGGCCTACGACGAATTCAAGTTTGTCATCGCCCAGGCCAACGCCGCGGTTGATGAGCAGGGCAACCTGACCGATGAATTCGTCAACGTGCGTCATGAAGGTGAATTCACGCTCGCGCCGCGCGACAAAGTGAATTACATGGACGTGTCGCCGCAGCAGATCATGTCGGTCGCTGCCGCGATGATCCCCTTCCTTGAGCACGACGACGCCAACCGCGCGCTGATGGGTTCGAACATGCAGCGTCAGGCGGTGCCCTGCCTGCGTGCCGAGAAGCCGCTGGTCGGTACCGGCATGGAACGTGATGTTGCGATTGACTCCGGCGTCACCATCGTTGCCCGTCGCGGCGGCGTCATCGACTTCGTCGATGCCGGCCGTATCATCGTTCGCGTGCACGATGCCGAAGTTGCCACCGGCGAAGCCGGCGTCGACATCTACAACCTGACCAAATACCAGCGATCGAACCAGAACACCTGTATCAACCAGCGTCCGATTGTGAACGTCGGTGATGTCGTGGCCTCGGGTGACGTGCTGGCGGACGGTCCGTCGACCGATCTCGGCGAGCTGGCGCTGGGCCAGAACATGCTGGTCGCGTTCATGCCCTGGAACGGTTACAACTTCGAAGACTCGATCGTCGTTTCCGAGCGCGTCGTCCAGGAAGATCGTTTCACCTCGATCCACATCCAGGAACTGTCCTGTATTGCCCGTGACACCAAGCTCGGTTCGGAAGAAATCACCTCCGATATTCCGAACGTCGGTGAATCGGCGCTGGCCAAGCTGGATGAAGCCGGCATTGTCTACATCGGCGCCGAAGTGCAGCCGGGCGACATTCTGGTTGGCAAAGTGACGCCGAAAGGCGAAACCCAGCTGACCCCGGAAGAAAAACTGCTGCGCGCCATTTTCGGTGAGAAAGCCAGCGACGTGAAAGACACGTCGCTGCGTGTGCCGGCCGGCATGGCCGGGACCGTCATCGACGTGCAGGTGTTCACCCGCGACGGCGTCGAGAAAGATTCGCGCGCCGCGGAAATCGAAAAAGCGCAGCTGGATCAGATTCGCAAGGATCTGGTCGATGAGCAGCGCGTGCTCGAAGACAACGCCTACTCGCGTGCCCGCAACATCCTGCTCGGCGAAGTCGCTGAAAAAGGTCCGAACAAGCTGAAGAAGGGCGCGGCCATTGACGCCGAGTACCTCGACAGCCTGCAGCGTGGCGAAATTCTCCAGGTGCAACTGCGCGACGAACAGAAGCAGCAGCAACTGGAAGCGCTGGCCGCTTACATCGAAGAGCAGAAGGACGTGTTCCAGAAGCGCTTCGAAAACAAGAAAGACAAGCTCAAGCAGGGCGACGATCTGGCGCCGGGCGTGCTGAAAGTGGTCAAGGTGTACCTGGCCGTGAAGCGTCGTGTACAGCCGGGCGACAAGATGGCCGGCCGTCACGGTAACAAGGGTGTGATCTCGACCATTGTGCCGGTTGAAGACATGCCGTTCGGCGCCGATGGCCGCACCGTCGACATCGTGCTGAACCCGCTGGGCGTGCCGTCACGGATGAACATCGGCCAGATCCTGGAAACGCACCTGGGCTGGGCAGCCAGCGGTGTCGGTCATCGCATCGCGGAGATGCTCCAGCAGGAGCGTGCGAAAGCAGCGAAAGAAATCCGCGCGTTCCTGGACAAGGTTTACAACGAAGGCGAAGGCCAGAAAGTCGATCTGAAATCGCTTACCGATGACGAGATCCTGGCCATGGCCCGCAACCTGAAAGCCGGTGTGCCGGTGGCGTCGCCCGTGTTCGATGGCGCCAAGGAAGCGGAGATCCGCCGTTTGCTGAAACTCGCGCAACTGCCGGAAGGCGGTCAGACCTGGCTGTACGACGGTCGCACCGGTGATCGCTTCGAGCGTCCGGTGACGGTCGGTTACATGTACATGCTGAAACTGAACCACCTCGTCGACGACAAGATGCACGCGCGTTCGACCGGTTCGTACTCGCTGGTCACCCAGCAGCCGCTGGGTGGTAAAGCGCAGTTCGGTGGTCAGCGTTTCGGTGAGATGGAAGTCTGGGCGCTGGAAGCTTACGGCGCGGCTTACACCCTGCAGGAAATGCTGACGGTGAAGTCGGACGATGTGAACGGTCGTACACGCATGTACAAGAACATCGTCGACAACGATCACCGCATGGAGCCGGGCATGCCGGAATCCTTCAACGTGTTGCTGAAGGAAATCCGCTCGCTGGCCATCAACATCGAACTGGAAAACAACGACTGAGGCGCATGGCGCGCGCCTTGACCGGCGCGCGCCATCCTGCACGGCTACTGAAACGGGGTAACCAATGAAAGATCTGTTGAATCTGTTCAAACAGCAGAACACCCTCAGCGAATTCGACAAAATCCGCATCGGTCTGGCTTCGCCGGACATGATCCGCGCATGGTCGTTCGGCGAAGTGAAAAAGCCGGAAACCATCAACTACCGCACCTTCAAACCGGAGCGTGACGGCCTGTTCTGCGCCAAGATTTTCGGCCCGATCAAGGACTACGAGTGCCTGTGCGGCAAGTACAAGCGCCTCAAGCATCGCGGCGTGATCTGCGAGAAGTGCGGCGTTGAAGTGGCTCTGGCCAAAGTGCGTCGCGAGCGCATGGGCCACATCGAGCTGGCTTCGCCGGTCGCGCACATCTGGTTCCTGAAGTCGCTGCCGTCGCGTATCGGCCTGATCCTCGACATGACGCTGCGCGACATCGAGCGCGTGCTGTATTTCGAATCGTTCGTCGTCATCGAGCCGGGCATGACCACGCTTGAGCGCGGCCAGCTGCTCAACGAAGAAGAGTATCTGAACGCCCTGGAAGAATTCGGCGACGAATTCGACGCCAAGATGGGCGCGGAAGCCATTTTCGGCCTGCTGGCGGAAATGGACACGCAGAAAGAAGTCGATCAGATCCGCGAAGAGATCCCGCAGACCAGCTCGGAAACCAAGCTGAAGAAGCTCGGCAAACGCCTGAAGCTGCTGGAAGCCTTCCTCGAATCCGGCAACAAGCCGGAGTGGATGATCATGACCGTGCTGCCGGTGCTGCCGCCGGATCTGCGTCCGCTGGTGCCGCTGGACGGTGGCCGCTTCGCGACCTCGGATCTGAACGATCTGTACCGCCGCGTGATCAACCGTAACAACCGACTGAAGCGTCTGCTCGATCTGAACGCGCCGGACATCATCATCCGCAACGAAAAGCGCATGCTGCAGGAAGCGGTTGATGCACTGCTCGACAACGGTCGTCGTGGTCGCGCCATCACGGGCTCGAACAAGCGTCCGCTGAAATCGCTTGCCGACATGATCAAGGGCAAGCAGGGCCGTTTCCGTCAGAACCTGCTCGGCAAACGCGTCGACTATTCCGGCCGTTCGGTGATCGTCGTCGGTCCGACACTGAAACTGCATCAGTGCGGCCTGCCGAAGAAAATGGCGCTGGAACTGTTCAAGCCGTTCATTTTCGGCAAGCTGGAAACCCGCGGTCTGGCCACCACGATCAAAGCCGCCAAGAAAATGGTCGAGCGTGAAGAGCCGGTGGTCTGGGACATTCTCGAAGAAGTCATCCGCGAACACCCGGTGATGCTCAACCGTGCGCCGACGCTGCACCGTCTGGGTATCCAGGCGTTCGAGCCGGTGCTGATCGAAGGCAAGGCCATCCAGCTGCATCCGCTGGTGACCACGGCGTTCAACGCCGACTTCGACGGTGACCAGATGGCCGTGCACGTGCCGCTGACGCTGGAAGCCCAGCTCGAAGCGCGCGCGCTGATGATGTCGACCAACAACATCCTGTCGCCGGCCAACGGTGATCCGATTGTCGTGCCGTCGCAGGACGTGGTACTGGGTCTGTATTTCATGACCCGCGACAAGGTCAACGGCAAAGGCGAAGGCATGGTGTTTGCCGACACCACGGAAGTGCATCGCGCTTACCGCACCGGCATGGCCGAGCTGCATGCGCGCGTGAAGGTGCGCGTGTTTGAAAAAGTCATCGACAAGGAAGGCAACAGCACCGAAGGCTACAAGGTGGTCGAGACCACCGTTGGCCGCGCCATGCTGTGGGACATCGTCCCGGCCGGTCTGTCGTATGACCTGATCAACCAGCCGCTGACCAAGAAAGCGATTTCGAAACTGCTGAACACCTGCTACCGCGTGCTTGGCCTGAAAGCCACCGTGATCTTCGCCGACCAGGTGATGTACACCGGCTTTGCCTACGCCACGCGTTCGGGTTCGTCGGTGGGTATCGACGACATGGAGATCCCGGCCGAGAAGGCGAAGATCCTCGCCGAGTCGGATGCCGAGGTGAAAGAAATCGAACAGCAGTACGCCTCGGGTCTGGTGACCCAGGGCGAGCGCTACAACAAGGTCATCGACATCTGGTCGCGCGCCAACGAACGTGTGTCGAAAGCGCTGATGGACAATCTGACCTGGGAAGTGGTGAAGAACGCCAAGGGCGAGAACGAAAAACAAAAATCGTTCAACCCGATCTTCATGATGGCGGATTCCGGTGCGCGGGGTAGCGCCGCCCAGATCCGTCAGCTCGCCGGCATGCGCGGCCTGATGGCCAAGCCGGACGGCTCAATCATCGAGACGCCGATCACCGCGAACTTCCGTGAAGGCCTGAACGTTCTCCAGTACTTCATCTCGACCCACGGTGCGCGTAAAGGTCTGGCCGACACCGCGCTGAAAACCGCGAACTCCGGTTACCTCACCCGTCGTCTGGTTGACGTGGCGCAGGATCTGGTGGTCACCGAAAGCGATTGCGGCACCAGCAACGGTCTGCACATGGCACCGCACATTCAGGGTGGTGACGTGGTGGAGCCGCTGCGTGATCGCGTGCTCGGTCGCGTACTGGCTGATCCGGTGTATGTCCCCGGCACCGACACGCTGCTGGCCGATGCCGGCACGCTGCTCGACGAGCGCTGGGTGGAAAAGCTGGAAGAAAACAATATCGATCAGGTGCGCGTGCGCTCGCCGATCACCTGCGAAACCCGCTTCGGTGTTTGCGCATCGTGCTACGGCCGCGATCTGGCCCGTGGTCACATCGTCAACGCCGGCGAAGCGGTGGGCGTCATCGCCGCGCAGTCGATCGGTGAACCGGGCACCCAGCTGACCATGCGTACCTTCCACATCGGTGGTGCGGCATCGCGGGCTTCGGCGGAAAACAATGTCCAGGTCAAGAACACCGGCAAGGTGCGTCTGGCAAATGCCAAACTCGTGCAGCGCAAGGACGGCAAGTACGTCACCGTTTCGCGTGCCACGGAAATCACCGTGTACGACGAACACAACCGCGAGAAAGAGCGCTACAAGGTGCCTTACGGTGCGGTGCTGTCGGTGAAGGACGGTGATGCGATCACCCGTGGCGATATCGTTGCCAACTGGGACCCGCACACCCACCCGATCATCACCGAAGTGGCGGGTCGCATTAAGTTCGTCGATCTGGTGGAAGGCGTGACCTTCACCCGTCTGACTGACGAACTGACCGGCCTGTCCAACCTGGTCGTCACCGATCCGAAACAGCGCGGCGCGAAAGACATGCGTCCGATGCTGAAACTGGTCGATGAAAACGGCAAGGATCTGCACCTCAAGGGCACCGACATCAACGCCCAGTACTCGCTGCCGGCCGGCGCACTGATCACCATCGACGATGGGGCAGTGGCCAACGAAGGCGATGCGATTGCGCGTATTCCGCAGGAAGGTTCCAAGACCCGTGACATCACCGGCGGTCTGCCGCGCGTTGCGGACTTGTTCGAAGCGCGTAAACCGAAAGAGCCGGCGATTCTGGCGGAAGTGTCGGGCACGATCTCCTTCGGCAAGGAAACCAAGGGCAAGCGTCGTCTGGTGATCACGCCGACCGATGGTTCGCAGCCGTATGAAGAGCTGATCCCGAAATGGCGCAACATCGGCGTGTTCGAAGGCGAATCGGTGGAGCGCGGTGACGTGATCTCCGAAGGCCCGGAAAATCCGCACGACATCCTGCGCCTGAAAGGCATCTCGCACCTGGCGAACTACATCGTCAACGAAGTGCAGGACGTTTATCGTCTGCAGGGCGTGAAGATCAACGACAAGCACATCGAAGTCATCGTTCGCCAGATGCTGCGCAAGTGCGTGATCGTCGAGGCCGCCGACAGCAAGTTCCTGAAAGGCGAACAGCTGGACGTGGTGCGTGTGCTGGAAGAAAACGACAAGCTCCACGCGGCGAACAAGATTGGTGCGACCTACGAGCGTCAACTGCTCGGTATCACCAAGGCCTCGCTGCAGACCGAGTCGTTCATTTCGGCAGCGTCGTTCCAGGAAACCACGCGCGTCCTCACCGAAGCCGCCGTCAGCGGCAAGATGGACGATCTGCGCGGTCTCAAGGAAAACGTCATCGTCGGTCGTCTCATTCCGGCAGGTACCGGTCTGGCCTACCACAAGGAGCGCCGCCGTCGCCGTCTGGAAGAAATGGGCGATTTCGGTGTCAGCGCCACCGACGCCGAACAACAACTGCGCGATGCGCTGTCGCCGTCGAACTGATCGGCAGCATACCGCAAGCAAACAAAAAGGCCCTCACGGGCCTTTTTGTTTTTTCAGACTCAGCGATTTTTTGCTGTAAGCCCGGCAAGCTCGATTCGCTACAGGCGTGCAATTTCCGAACTGGCAAGCACTCCTGAAAAAACGGACTGATGATGAGAACGGCGCACTTATTTGTATGCTGGTTGGGTCGCCTCACGGCGACAAAAAAATCACTGATATCGTGTTTGCGAGTCTGCTCATTGTTGATTGAGTTTCGCCCAAACTTTCGGCGTGATACCAAAACGCTGTCTAAAGTGGCGGGTGAGATGGCTTTGGTCAGCAAAGCCACTGCAGAGGGCGACATTCACCAATGGCAAGCCACGCTCAATCAGGATTTTAGCTCTATGTAATCGCCGCAACGTGACGTAGCGGTAAGGCGTTATGCCATAGAGTGACCTGAAGTCGCGAGTCACCTGCCACTTGCTGTACTGTGAGATGTCGGCCAGATCCTCCAGCGTGATGTCGCCGGGCATGCTGGAGTCGGTAGACATGATGTCGTCAATATACTCACGAACCCGTTTCATTGCCTCGTAGTTTGCGCGCGTGTGTTGAATGCGGTTGCACGCGATTCTTTGCAAACAATTGGCAAAAGAGAAAATGAGATCCTGATGCTCAAGAGCTTCCAGGGGCCGATCAAATTCGGCGAGCAATGCTGTGGCGACAGTAACCAATCCGGGGTGTTTGCTGACCCCGCCTTCGAAAAACGGCAAACTCACGCCCTGCAAAATATTCTGAACATCAACGGGATTGATGCTGATCGCCCGATATGCAAATGGGGTGTCGCTGCCGGCCTGGCCGTCGTGAATCTCGTCGGGGTGCAGGATCACTGCTTCACCGGGCAGTGAGTGACGTAGTTCTCCTCCATAGTTAAAGCTTTGAACACCTTGCGTGGTGAGTGCCAACGTGTATGTGTCATGGCTGTGTGGTGCATACGCCAATCCACTAAAACAGGCTTCGATCCGTTCTGTCTCGCCGGCTGCCTTTTTTACCCAGCCGTGACTCTTTCCCATCCCAGCGATATTCCCGAGTTTGTTTGTGCCTGGCCAAGTCAGAGCTTGTTCTGATGCCCGATGTTGCGGGCGTATGAGTGGAAACGCAATATCGTTCAATAACGCATTGGCTGGTCGAAATACCATGCTTTGGAGGTTTCGCGTGATTGCGCATGCTGATCGATGTCACAGGGGCTTGCGTTGTGATCGGCTCCAGTTCTCCTCATTGGCGGGCGTTGGGGTTACAGCAACTGCAAGACTGGTCGAAGTACGTCATGACGCGAAGTCAACACTGAGGTTCACGCGGAGATCACGTTTCGGAGGGGGGTGAGCGCTATGAAAAGAATGGGGCGGTTTTTGCTGTGGGCGCTGGTGATCATCTCGCTTGTCGCACTATCTGCCGTGGTGGCAGTGTTTTCAATATGGGCCGGCGGTGGTTCACCAGCAGAACCACTTCACGCACATGCGGTGTATGCGCCTAACGGCGTGGTGGCGACCAGCCAGCCGTTGGCCAGTCAGGCGGGACTTGCGGTACTCCAAAACGGTGGCAATGCGGTTGATGCGGCGGTTACTGCTGCAGCGGTTTTAAGCGTAGTTGAACCCTATATGACGGGCATCGGTGGTGACATGTTTGCCATGGTTTGGCTGGAAAATGAGCAGCGGCTGATAGGCATTAACGGCAGCGGCCATGCGGGATCGTTGATGAGACTGGAAAAATTGGGTGGTCGCGATCGCGTGCCTGATGACGGTGCCGCATCCATTACTTTGCCCGGTGCGCTGTCGGGTTGGGCAAAGCTGTTGGACGCGCATGGCACTCTGACGTTGGCCCAGGCGCTGGCACCTGCCATTGAACTGGCGGAGAGCGGCTTTCCTGTATCCAGGACAACCGCAATTGAATGGGGGTTGTTTGAAAGCAAGATCAATTGGGATACGGGTTCAAGAGCAACATTTTTGATTGGCGGAAGCCGGACGCCGAACGCCGGTGAATGGTTTACCAATCCTGACTATGCCAACACGCTGAGGCTGGTCGCGGCGCATGGCCCGCAAGTGCTGTACGGTGGCGAATTGGGCGAGAGAATTGCGGCGAGAGTGCAGGCGCTGGGAGGGTTTTTAACGGCAGCGGATTTTGCGAACTACAGTGCCGAATGGGTCGAGCCGATGTCAGTCTCGTTCAGGGAGTATCGATTGTGGGAGCTACCGCCCAATGGCCAAGGCATTGCCGCACTGGAAATGCTCAAGATACTGGAGCCATTTGATCTGGCCGGCATGAAACACAATTCTGCTGAGTATCTTCACCATCTGATCGAGGCGAAAAAACTGGCCTATGCGGATTTGGAGCATTTTGTGGGTGACCCCGCGTTTATGCAGGTCAAGCCGGAACAATTGCTCTCAGACCAGACCATTGCGAAGCGTCGTGCGCACATTGACGCTGACCGGGCTTTGGAAAGAGCTGATCCGGAAAAATCGTTGACCACCAGCGATACCACCTATCTGAGCGTCGCCGATAAAGACGGCAACATGGTGTCATTCATCAACAGTTTGGCCGGGCCATTTGGCTCAGGGATTGTCGTGCCAGGTACAGGCTTCGCGTTACAAAACCGCGGCGTCGGACTTTCAGTGCAGCCCGGCCGGGCGAATACCGTAGCGCCGGGGAGACGGCCGTTTCATACCATTATCCCGGGCTTCGTAACCAAGGCCGACGCGCAGGGGAAGCAACGGCCCTGGTTGAGCTACGGCATTGTTGGCGGTCCACAACAGCCACAAGCGCATGTGCAGGTACTGCTGAACATGGTGGTGTTTGGCATGGATGTGCAGGAAGCCCTTGATGCGCCCCGTTTTCGGCACTGGGAAGACAACAACGTAAGTTTTGAAAAGGCCATCCCGCAGAGCACTGTCGACAAGCTGTACTCGATGGGTCATGCGCCACAAAATCCGATCATGGCTGCTGCACAGGGTTTCTTTCATGGCGGCAGTCCTGGCTTGATCTATGGTGGTGGTCAGGGCGTGATGAAATCAGACAAAGGCTATGTGGCTGGATCTGATTCCAGACGCGACGGCGTTGCTGCCGCACAGTAGCAGGAGACCGTGGAGCGGATGATGTGCATTGCGATAACCCGTCAATTTCTTCCTCCCCGGAGCAAGTCGGGGGCATCTGGTAAAGGTGCTGGCATTTGCTTCTGGTGTGCAAATCAAGTTTGAGGATTGCACGAATCCACGCCGTGGACTGTGACAGAGCCAAGCAGCGCGGCGCAGTGATTGCCAAATACAAGTAAATCACCGGAAGCTGCGTCATTGTCAGGTGCGTTTCAGGGCTGATGCGTGACCGTATCGGTGTACCGCTCTGTGCGACGCCATCTGAATTGAACGGCCGTGAGAGGACTGTCGTTGCTTGCTGGCTTTTTGGCGGATGTGGCCGGCGCGATACGAGGCGCAATCGCCGCGCGCCGCGCTGCTGTACTCGCCGAGCGAATCGATCTCGATTTACGCCGGCCTCGGCGACAGTTTTCAGCTCCCCGGCACGGCGATCCTCGGCGACGGTCGTCAGGCCGAAGCCATCATCACCGAAGCGTGTGAGCTGGGCGTGAAAAGCGAACTGTTCGATGACAGCCTGGCCGTGAGTGTCACGGCTTTCGACAAGCTGCGTGTTGGCGAGCTGTACTACAAAGACCGCCTCGCCATTCAACTGGGCGACCGTCGTTACGTCGACAATGGTTTTGCGGTGGGAAGTGGCACGTTGGGGAGGCGTCGCAACGTCCGCCTGGCCTACCAGCAGACGTTCTGAACGGGCCAGCCTGCCGGTCAGTGCTGCGCGGTAACCGGCACGCGCGGCAACGTGAAACGCACCGTGGTGCCGATGCCGGCTTGCGAGTGAATGCTGACCTGGCCGCCGTGGCGTTCGATGATGCGCCGGACGATTGCCAGACCGACGCCGGTGCCTTCGAATTCGCGGCTGTTGTGCAGGCGCTGGAAGACATTGAACAGTTTGTCGGCATAGGCCATGTCGAAGCCGACGCCGTTGTCGCTGATGCTGAACTGCCAGTGTCCCGGGGATTGTTCTGCTGCTTCGATGCGGATCAGCGCCGGTGTCCGGCCACGCGTGTATTTGATGGCGTTGCCGATCAGGTTGAGCCAGACCTGACGCAGCAGCGCGCTGTCGGCGATGACTTCGGGCAGCGAATCGAAGCTCCATTCGATATCACGTCCGCGCGTGTCGGCATCAAGGCTGTCAATCACTTCGCGCAACTGCTTTTGCACATCGACACTTTGCCATTGCATGGCGCTGCGCCCCATGCGCGCGAAGCGCAATAGGTCATCGACCAGATGGCCCATCAGCCGGCTGGCGTCGTCGATGGCGCCAAGATGACGACTGATGGCGTCGGCATCCTGGTCGCTGATCGCCTCACGCAGCAGATGCGCGTGCGCGTGCAGATGACGCAGCGGCGCACGCAGATCGTGCGACACCGAATAGGAGAAGGCTTCCAGCTCGCGGATTGCTGCTTCCAGTTCGGCCGTGCGCAGGTTCACCTTTTCCTCGAGCTGGCTGTTCAGTTCGCGGATCTCGTCTTCGATTTGTTGCGTGGTTTCGCGGGCGATCAGCAGCCGCTCGCTCATGTTGTCGAACTTGTCGGACAGGAAGCCGATCTCGTCGTGGCGATTCATGTGAATGCGGAAATCCAGATCGCCCTGGGCGATGCGTTCGGTGCCGGCAACCAGATACTGAAAAGGTTTCAGCAACTGCACTTCCAGCGTATTGGCCATGCGCGTCAGTGAGCGGCTGATCTCGCCGCTGATGAGGTCCAGTGGCCGGCGGAACTCATCGAGAAAGGCGACCGCGACCATGGCCCATTGCTGGTCGGCAATGTCGAGCGGAAACGAATACTGGAATTTCTGCCGCACCTGATCGTGCACATCCTTGGACAGGTAATAGGCGTGGCATTCTTCGCCGCGCAGGACGCGTTCATACCATTCGAAAAAGCCCGGCGTCAGTTCCGGCGGTCGTTCGCGTTTGAATTCTTCCAGGCCGAGATTGATGACGCGCTTGTCGATGTGAAACAGCGGACATTGCCGGCGCCGGTCAATGATGGCGGTGTAGCCGGTTTCACCGAGTGGTTGCACGGCGATGGCTTCAAACGCGGCATCGGCCTGCAGCGCCGCGATATCAATCTGCCTGCGACCGGCGAGATAAAGTTCCACCTGTTTCGCCGCCGCGCGCAACAGGCCACGCACCTGCTGGATGGCCAGCGATTCCATTTCGCGGCGCACATTCGTCAGCATGTCGAGTTCCATGTTGGCGAGGTGGGTCAGCAAATGTTCGGCAATGCTTTCCCGATAGCGATACTCGGCTGGCAGGTGACGGCGACAGGCGAGATACAGCTGGGCATGGACGCGCGCGGCGTCGGTGAAGAACCAGTGACCGAGTCCGCGTTCGAGAAACTGCAGGAATTCGTGTTCGGGCATGCCGAATTTTTCGGTGAACGTGGCGATGCCGTCGGCGGTGTAGCGGGCCAGTTTGTCGGCGTCCTTGACCACTTTGTCGTTCTGGCTCAGGGCGTGCAGGCGGCTGTCGTGGCCGTCAACAATCTGGGCGATCTCGCGCACTTCCGCCGGCGTGTAGCCGAGCGCTGGCAGATGTTCCTGCACCAGTCGCGCACTTTCCTGTTCGTGACCGCGCACCAGATGCGCGGCACTGGCGCGCGGGCCGCGCACCTGCAACTCGGCATCGTGGTCGTAGAGATGCCAGCCGGCGTCGTGAAAAATGATCGCCGGCAGGACGATGCGCGGATCGGCAGTCTCGCGCTGCATCAGCAGCCGCGCCATGTCGGTGGCGGTGTGCAGGTGACGGTGATCGAGTTCGTCGCGACAGTATTCCTCGGCGATGGCCAGCAAGGGCATGCACAGTGTCTGCAGCGGGTCGGGCGTGTTCATCGCAGGCGCAGCTCCAGCGTGCGGGGTTGCAGGCGCGCTTCGTGGCGGCGGCTGTTCCAGTGGCTTTCCGGCCGGCATTGCAGCAGATACAGGCGTTCTTCGCCGTGCTCCTCGACCACGGCCCACTCGAGATCCTGATAGGCGCCATAGTGACGCTCCAGCCTGCGCAGCCAATCGGCCAGCGTCCGGGCGTGGGGCATCGGCAAGGGTGGTATGTCGCTTGCTATTTGATGCCGGCGGCAGGCGCCGGTGAATTTGTCGAGCCGCAGCCGGCCGGGACAGAGCTCGCCCTGGGCCAGCGCTTCGCCGACACCGCTGCAGTATTCGATCAGCAGTTGCGAGGCATCGCCATTGACCGGATCGACACTGAGCGCGACGCCGGCCCAGCGCGCCGGCAGGCTGGGTTGCAGCAGCACGGCCAGCTTCAGGTCGGCCAGCGTCGGGGGCAGGCCGCGACGTTGCCAGTAGTGGCGCACCGGCAGTGTGAACGCCGAGCGCCAGCAGCGGCGAATGGCGGCGACGACATCGCCCGCCGGCACCCTGAGTTCGGTGCTGAACAGTCCGGCGGCGCTGTAGGTGCTGCCGTCTTCGCCGCAGGCGGAACTGCGCACTGCATAGCCGTTGGCAGCCGGCAGCCGGTGCGGCAGTTCGCGCTCCAGCGCCGTCAACGCGGCCTGCAGCGAACCGGTAATGGGCGCCGTCAGCAAGGCCTGTTCCGCGGTCGGCGGCAGCGGCGCCGGGTCGCGGGCGGCAAGCCAGTGTTCGATCAGCGGCCTCTGGCCGGTGACCTCCAGCATCGCCTGCATCCAGGAGGTGTCCAGCACCAGTCCGGGCGGCACCGGCGCACCCAGCTGCAACAGCTCGGCCAGATGCGCGGCCTTGCTGCCGGCGAGCGCGCAGTTGCCGGCCAGTGGACGGTCTCCGGCGAGCAGGTTGTTTCCAGCCAGCGGAACGTCTCCGGCTGGTCCGCCGGCGGCCTGCTGGTCCGCTGCGCCCAGCGGCAGGGGCCTCAGCACGGGGTTTCCGGCCACCATTCCACGTCTCCGGTTGTACCGTTCAGGCGCACGCGATCGCCGCTGTGAATGCGCTGGGTGGCGAGCAGGGTGCCGACCACCGCCGGCACGCCGAACTCGCGGCAGAGGATTGCGGCGTGGCTCATCATGCCGCCGACATTGGTGATCACGCCGGCGGCGCGGGCAAACACCGGCGTCCACGACGGCGCGGTGATCGGGCAGACGAGGATCTCGCCGGCCTGCACCTGCGCCAGTCCCTCGACGTCCAGCACCACGCGCGCCCGGCCCTCCACCAGCCCCGGCGCGGCCGGATGACCGCGCAGGCGGTTGCTCAGTCCGTCATCGCCAAGCTGCTCGCGCAGCCGGTCGGCGAGCAGCCCCCAGAGCATGATGGTGAAGGGTTCGGTAATGGTTTCCGGCAGCACGCCGAGCACTGGCGGCGGCTGGCTGCGGGTCAGCGCCGCGCGTTGCTGTTTGCGCGCGGCAATAATCGCCGGCCAGTAACGCGGGCCGCGCGCCGGCGCGCCGTTGGCCCAGCTGTTGTACAGATCAAACAACGCCTGCTGCAGCTCGAAACGGTTCAGGTAGAACACATCGCCGGCGTCGGCAAAAAACTGCGCGTCGGCCAGCCGTGCACCCAGCTCGCGGAACTTGTTCCAGAGCAGGGTGTGATGCCAGTGCTCGACGTAAAAGTTGTGCTCCTCGACATAGGCAAACACCAGCCGCGCCCGCGCCAGAAGACGGCGGAACTCGCGCCGGTCGTCGTCATGGCCGATCAGGCTTTCGTAGTCCTGCGCCAGCGTTTCGCTGGCCGTCTGCAGCGCGGCGACATCGCGTGTCAGGGATTCACCCCTGGCAAGTTTCAGCAGGTAGTCCTTGAGCGCCGCCAGCGGCACGCTGAAGTCGTCAATCCAGCTGCGCGTGTCGTGGTAGAAACCGGTGCCGGACGAGAAACAGAACCACGGGTATTCGATGTCGGCGAGCGCCGCCAGCCAGCGCTCGCCGGCGGGAGAGCTGCGCAGCGCGGCGCTGAGTTCGTCGCGGTTGCGGGCACTCAGCAGCAGCGTTGCCAGACCGCTGTCGTGGGCGAGCGTGGCCAGTCGTTTCAGTTCCTCGTCGGGGCGGTAGAGATCAACGGCAATGCCGCCGACCATGCGCGCCAGTGTCTGATCGTCGATATCCGGAAACAGCTGGCGCGCGCCCTGATTGAATTCCAGGTAGGCGAGATAGCCGAGATTGAGAAATTCGAAATGGTATTGCCAGATGCGCGCGGCGCTGGCGAGCAGGGCGTCCAGTGTCTGCAGCAGGTCAAAGCCGCTCGACAGGCCACGCGCCGCCGTCACGCTGGCGGCATCCTCCAGCTCCGGCAGCTGCGGCACCGGCAGGGCGCGCAGGGCTTCAATTTCCGCGACCACCTTGTCCTTCCAGCGCGCGTACAGGGCGTTCCAGTTGTCGAAATAAAACCCGCTGCGTTCCAGGAACGCCGGCACGCGCGCGGCAACAGTGTCGGCGTCGATGACCGGCACCGGACACAGGTAGCCGTAGCCGTTGAGGATGCGCAGCTCAATGCCGTACGTGGGCGGAATGGCAAAGATGCGCGTGTTGTACTGGCTGAGCGCGGCGATGGCGAATTCGGCGATGGCGGCATCGAGCGGATACAACGGCTCCGGCCAGTGCATCAAATCGCAGAACCAGCACTTGTCGCCGTCTTCCGGCATGCGCGTGGCGTCGAACAGCAGGTAGTACGGATACATGGCCTGCCAGCCGTCAGCGCCATCCGGCGTGGCCACCTGCCAGGGCGCGGGAATGCGGACCGTCATGACGATCCTCCCGGTGCAAGAGGGAAGCGTCCCCAAGTATCGGCCGGAAATCGTGAATGTGCTGGTGGCGGCGTGACGTCCGGCGACTGTTTTGCTGCAAAAGCGCGACTACGTTGTCCGTGCGCTCACGGTGCCTGTCGTGAGCGGTAGCGACGCTGGAACTCATCCCACAACATGAGTTCGTCGAACTGTTGTCGCGCCGCTGCGGATGTATTCAGGGTCGCGCAGTCAAAAACGTCACCGGCGTTCATCTGCACGCTGCGCACCAGCGGTCCATATGCCTGGGAGGCCAGAAGCTTTTCCAGCAGCAGCGGATTGGCTGTGCAGCCGTCGCGGAGTTCGTCAGCCAGCCAGGGAACAACAAGGACCAGCCGGCCTTCTTCCGGAAAGGGCCGGCAGGCGAACGGTGTGTTGCTGCCCTGCCGGCTCAGGCAGTCGTCCGCCGGTGCCGAACCGGACGCTTCTGCCGTGACGGGGGGCACCGGTGCCGACTGCAGCCAGACAGGTTTGTTCGCCAGATAGTCAGCGACGTGCTCATCGAAGCGGGCGCGGTCACGTGTCTTGATGCACGACAGGAAGTCCCGGGCACATTCATCGTCCGGATAACTGACGGTGGTCCGCGTGAACACCAGTTGCGTTGCCGAATTGCGCGCCCAGAGCTGCGAGTCCTGAAACCGGGTGCCGGCCATCAGGACACGATCCAGCGTTGCCGATTCGGTCATGTCGTGGCGGGCAAAAGCGCTTTCGGAAAACGTGGTGCTGAGCAGGAACGTGTTGCGAAATTCCGCTGCTGCAAAACCGGACTTTTCGAAACCGACAGAGCCCAACATGCTGTGCGAGAACTGCGCGCCTAAAAACGACGCCCACAGAAACATGCCGCGACGCGGGGGGGCGCCACTCGACCCGCAATTGCTGCCGAAACAGTTGAACTGGGCATGATCAAAAATCGCGCGTTCGAATGAACAATCGAGACAGGTTGCGGCCAAAGACAAATCACTCGACGACCATTCGCTGTCATCGGCAAGGAAGCGGATGGCACCATTGATATCCACACCACTGTCGCGGATCACCGCACCGGAAAAGTCCGCCCCGGACAGCGCGCTGTTGACCAGCGCCACATGGCGCATCTGCACGCCTTGCGCCTGCAGCCCGAGCAGCGAACGTCCCTTGATCACCAGCGGTTGTTCGGCGTTTTCCCCGGCGATGCGCGTGCCGCTGACATCCAGCGCCCGCCAGCGCGAAAACAGGCTGGTGTAGGCGGTTTCCCTGCGCACGTCGTAGATCGCATCGCGCGGTGTGTGGGTGAGCGTCAGCTCCAGTTGTTCGCCACGTGTCAGCAGCGCCAGACTGGGCAGCGGCAGGCAGAGCACCAGCAAGGGCAGCAGCCTTGCGCCGCGCATTTTGCGGCCGCTCATCACCGGCAACACCCACCACCAGAACAGGCCGCCGACAAAGGCGGTGATCGCAGTGCCGCTCAGGGTCAGATACGAAAATCCGGAGCGTTCCGTGTATGACGGATGAACATACTCGACGCCGGCAGCGAGCAGCAGGCCGAGCGTGCAAGGCAGCAATCCGAGCAGCAGGATGCGCAGTCGCACACGCCAGCCGCGCAAGGCCATCAATCCCACCAGCGGGCCGAGCAACAGTGGTAGCACGCTCAGGGGAGTATCCAGCCCCCCGACACTGAACACCAGATAGGCCAGATACGAGATGGTGATCAGCCAGTAGGCCAGCCGCCAGATACGCTGCGCGCCGCCGAACAGCCAGTGTCGCCAGATGGCGCCGGCGCTGTGTTTGGGATAGAGCACGCGCGGCCAGAGCAGCGCGATGCACAGCACATCGAGCAGCAACCAGCCACGGAACGCCCAGTTCAGCGCTTCATCCTGCCAGGCCAGCATGCGCAGTTGCATGGCCAGCAAGGTCGCGCAACCGAGGCAGACAATGCTGGTGTTGACCAGCAGGCTGAGCACACCACGCAGTGCGCGCGAACGCGGATTGCGCAGGTATTGCACGAAGGGATAAATGGTCAGCGCACTGTCGGGCAGCGTGCGGCCTTCTCGCCGGCGCAGTGCCAGCAGATCGCGCGCCAGAAACGCGCCCTGCACCAGCACGCTGAGATGACTGAGCGCCACGACGGCAGCGGCCACATGGAAAAAACCGCGCAGCGGAATGCGCACGTCCAGCACCGGCACGTGCACCTGCTGGCCCACCAGCAAGGCATGGTCGGTAAGGCCGAAAGTGGTGATCAGCGTGAACAGGCAGATCAGCAGAAATGCCAAGTGCACGAACGCAAAATGCTCGGTATTGCGATTGAAAACGTCGACCGCCGGTTGCAGTGAGTGAACAGAACCGCCGTGCGCGGATGCGGGAGAAGTTGGCGATGCTTCCAGCGCTGCCGGTGTTGCTCGCGCCACCTGTGCAGCGCCTGATTTGCGGCGCGCGGACGTTGTGTTGCCTGCGGTGCTGGTGCTTGTTGTCGGGGCGGAGTCCGCTGCGCGCGGTGTGGCTGGCCGACTGCCCGCCGAGTCCGTTGCAGAGGAACGACTGTCCGGTGAGCCGGTTGCCGTTGGGCGGGAATCCGGTGCACCGGAATCCTTTGCACTGCTTTCCGGTGCGCGGTCGTCCGCCTTGTTGCGGCGTCGTGAACGATGCTTCCCTGACTTTGGCGTGCGCACGTCCTGCTCCTGTCCGGTTCCTGCGGCGTCCGGTTCGCATGCAGTGCAGCGCCGGCCCGCCAATCTAAGACCGAACCGCCATGCATCGCCAGTCCCGGCTGTAAGTCGCGGGTCAGCGCGCTACCATGCCGGTATCGCGGAATCCATCCGTTTGCGATGGCAGCAGGGAGACGGGTCGTGCAGCAGGCTGTGGTGTTTGATTTTGGTGGCGTGATCTTCGACTGGAATCCGCGCTACGTGTACGACACGCTGATCGCCGACGCGGCGCAGCGCGAATGGTTTCTGCGCGAAGTCTGCAACAACGACTGGAATGTGCAGCAGGACGCCGGCCGCAGCCTGGCGGCGGCAACGCAGGATCGGCTGGAAAAATTTCCCCGGCACGCCGACTGGATACACGCCTATTACGGCCGCTGGCACGAGATGCTGCGCGGTGAATTGCCGCAGGGAGTGGCCCTGCTGCGCCGTCTGCACGCTGCCGGTGTGCCGCTGTACGGCCTCACCAACTGGTCAGCAGAAACCTTTCCCTATGCCGAACAACGCTATCCCTTCCTGCAACTGTTTCGCGACATCGTCGTGTCCGGTCGTGAGCAGCTGATCAAACCTGATCCGCGCATCTACGCACTGCTCGAACAGCGCAGCGGTCATGCGCCGGCGCAGCTGATCTTCATCGACGACAATGCGGTCAACATTGCCGCCGCGCAGGCGCGCGGCTGGACCGGCATCCTGCACCGCGACGACAGCATGGAGCAGACTATCCGGCAATTGCAGGCGAGCGGGCTGCATTTTTGAGAACCGGGTTCCGGGTGCCGGGTTTTGCCAATCGCGCTGCTGACCCTGACGCATCGATCAGGGGGCGGCGCTGTGTGACAAGGGAATCTCCAGACTGAAACGTGTGTGGTCATCGACCGTGGCCAGACGATAACGCCAGTGATGGCGTTGCAGCACTTCCCGCGTCAGCAGCAGGCCGAGGCCCTGACCGTCTTTCTTGGTGGTGTAAAACGGGGAAAAAAGTTGTTCGGTTTTGGCGTCGCCAAGTCGGTTGGCGGTGTCGCTGATCGCGACACTGACGCTGTCGCCGGCGACCCAGGCATCAAAGAAAATCTGTCGCGTGCGCGTGTCAGGCTGGTCTTCCGCTAGAAGGCCGTCAAATGCCTCGATGGCGTTCTTGATGACATTCAGCAGTGCCTGACTGATCAGCGGGTAATCAAAATGCAGCAGCGGCACGTGTTCGCGCCGGCGCCAGCTGATCTGCACCTGTCGTTCGCGCGCCAGATTCTGCATCAGCACCTGCAGTTCATCGAGCAGCCGCGTGATGTCATGTGCCGCCAGTATCGGCTCGGGCAGTTTCACCACTTGTGAAAAGCGTTCGACGAAAGCAGCAAGTTGCTGGTTGCGCTGGCTGACGACACGAATTGCGGTGACAAAATCCGGCCGATCCGCATCACGCAGTTGCGGTGCATAAAACTGCAGCGATTGCAGCACCGAGTGGGTCGCGCCGACCGTGTTGTTGACTTCGTGAGCGAGCACGCGCACCAGCTTTTCATAAAATGCCCGCTCGGATTGTGCGAGCAAGGCGGTCAGCTCGTCGACGATCAGGAACTGGCGGCGAAACCCGCGATCAAAAAAACTCTGCCACTGGCCACGGAATCGCCGGCCTTCGTCATCACTCAGCAGCACCGGTTCACTGATTGTGGTGATGGGGAGCAGGGCATGAAATGCCGCCGGTACCTGCACCGCACACTCGCTGAATTTCATGCCCATGCAGCGGTCGGCACGCAGCCAGCGGCTCGCCTGCGCGTTGTGCATGACCACGCGGCCTTCAAAATCCAGCACCACGATGGCGCTCGGGCTGGCCGCCATCAGCAATTCGAGCAAGCCGTGTTGTTCGCCGTGATGCAGACGTTCGCGCTGCAATTGTTCGAGCAGGGCATTGAACTCGGCGCGCATGGCATCGGCCTGCGGATACACGCGGCCACTGATGCGCTGGCCAAATTCGCGTTCGCGCAACAGCAGCTGGAACTGGTGCAGCACCTGACGCGGCGCGTCGCTGCGCCGCCAGCAACGCCAGCCCAGCCAAAAGCTGAGGCCCAGCAATCCCTGCAGGCCGATCAACAGCCAGGGCTGCTGGCGGAAACAGAACACCACCACGATCCACAGCAACAGATGCAGCGTGATCAGATAAATCGGCATCCAGCGGTCGCTACGCCAGCGCGGCATCGTGTCATTCCTGTTCGTCGGCGGGTGTCAGCGCATACTTTTCCATGCGCCGGTACAGCGCAGCGCGACTGATGCCCAGCTGGCGCGCGGCGCGCGAGACATTGTGTGCGCACTGTTCCAGCGCAGCCAGCACCATCTGCTTTTCCGCATCGTCCAGTGTCACGCCGGAGGCTGGTACTGCACTGACGGCAGTGACCGATTCCGCCTGACGAAAATGTGCGGCGCGCAGCACCGGCACCGCACTGAGCAGCGCGGCGCGGGTCAGTGTCTGTTTCAGCTCGCGGATATTGCCCGGCCAACTTTGTTGCAGCAGGAATTGTTCGGCATCACTGGCCAGTTGCGGCGCGGCGATGGCGTATTCGCGGCTGATGCCGGCGAGAAAATGCCGAGCCAGCAGCGGAATGTCCTGACGACGTTCGCGCAGCGGCGGCAGGCGCAGCGTGATCAGGTTCAGTCGATACCAGAGATCTTCGCGAAATTCGCCACGCGCCACTTTGCTGGCCAGTTCCTGATTGGTGGCAGAAATGATGCGCACGTCGGCCTGCTGGCTGCGCGCACTGCCAACCGGCTGGAACTGCTGGTCCTGCAACACGCGCAGCAGCTTGGCCTGATCGGCACGCGGCATTTCGCCGATCTCGTCGAGAAACAGGCTGCCACCGGTGGCAACGCTGAAATAGCCTTGCCGATCACTGCGTGCATCAGTGAACGCGCCGCGCACATGGCCAAACATTTCACTCTCGAACAGGCTCGACGGAATGGCGCCCATGTTCACCGCGACAAACGCGCCGCCTGCACGGGCACTGTTGCGATGTATCGCTGTCGCCACCTGCTCTTTGCCGGTACCGCTTTCGCCAAGGATCAGCACCGGCGCCGGTGTGGCGGCAATGCGCAGGATGGTGTGCAGGATTTGCAGAAAGGCCGGATGTTCGCCTATCAGATGCGAAAAATCGCCCTGCGTGTCCAGCTGCGCGCGCGACAGTGGGCCGCTCGGAAGCGACACATCCAGCACGCCGCGCACGCGCGCCAGCAACTGTTCGTTGTCCCAGGGCTTGGTGAAAAAATCGCGGGCTCCGGCGCGCACGCCGGCGACGGCCAGATCGATCGAGCCCCAGGCTGTCATCAACAGCACCGGCACACCGGCATGCTGCTCGGAAATGGCGGCGAGCAGTTCAAGACCTTCCTCGCCGCTGGTGCGGCGGGAGAAGTTCATGTCCTGCAAGACCAGATCCACAGCGTGCGTGCGCAGATGCGCCAGCGCCGCTGCCGGGCTGTCGGCCGAGGCCGTGGAGTAGCCGTGTTGTTTCAGCAGCAGCGCCAGCGACACGCAAACAGAAATGTCGTCATCGACGATCAGGATATGTGCAGAAGCGCTCACGGATCGGATACCGCCAAAAAAAGAGGAAACCTGATCAGGTGTATGTCCCGGTACGGCTCGTCGTTCACGCTTTCGATGAAACCTGTCCCGAGTTTGACGATGCACTCAGGGCGAACGGCATGGCGTGACTACGTATCCTGGCTGAGACGGTTACCCAAACAGAAAGGAAAATGTGCCGCGCGGTGGCGGCACCCGGAAACATCTCACCCCATCACTCGTAACGCAGCGCGACCACCGGACTGAGCCGGCCGGCGCGCCAGGCCGGATACCAGGCACAGAGCGTCGAGAGCAGCAGGATCAGCGCTGCCGCTGTCAGCAGCGACATGATAAACAAGGGCCAGCTGAGAAGCTCGCCCATGATTCCGGTGATCGGGATCTGGATGAGGAGCAATGTCGCCGCCAGCATCGACAGCAAACTCAGCAGCAGTTGCTCGGCAATCAATTGTGCCTGCAGGCCCTGCGCGGTGGCGCCCAGCGCGCGGCGCAGACCGAACTCGGTAATGCGTTGCGTGGTGTGCTGCCAGAGCACACCGAACAGACCGAAGCTGACCATCAGGAACATGAAGCCGGAGATCAGCATCAGGATCAGCACCGTGGTGCTCATGTCGGCACGTTCGGCGGAGACCAGATCGGACAGTGCCTTGACCTCGAATGACCAGCCCGGCTGTGCGCGTTGCAGGGATTCCAGCAGCCTCATTTCAAACGCACGCTCGGTGCCGGCACGCAGTTTCACCAGCAGGGTGGCCGGTTGACCGTCAAGCTGCTCGGTTATGCGCAGCGGCATCAGCATGAGCGGGGAAATGGTCTGGTATTCGCCGCGCGGACGCACCACCGACATGACGCCGACCACGCGAAAGCGCTTGTTCAGCGCATTGCCGGCCTCGTTGCGAACAAAGGTTTTGTCGATCGCTGACTCACCGGGAAATACGGTGTCGGCGAACTTGCGGTTGATCACCACCGGGAACTGGCCGCTTTCCAGCTCGGCAGCAGTAAACCAGCGACCTTCCTCCAGCGGCATGTTCATCAGCGTCGAGGCGTCTTCATCAAGCTCGTAGATCTCGATGCGATGGTTGGCATCCGCGTTGCTTTCCTCGTGTATCGACGTGATAAAGCTGCTGGAAACAAACGGCGCCGAGCCGACAAATGCACTGTGCTCCACCTCCGGCAGTGTGCGCACCAGTTGCTTGACCTGTTTCAGCAGCGTGGCCGTGTCGCCTGTCGCGGCGGTTTGGGTGTGTGCAGGAGAGGTGACGCCTTCCGGCCTTTCGGCGGCGTTGGTAGCGGCGTCGGTGACGATCGCATCCGGTACCGCGCTGGCCGCCCTCGTGGGCTGGATCTGCACGGCCCAGACGTCGTCGTGCGTGTATCCCAGTGGCAGGCTGCGCAGGTTGTGCACAAACAGCATCACCAATACCACCGCAAACACCAGCATAAACGACAGCGCGAGCTCGACACTGAGCAAGAGGTGACGTGTCTTGCGCTTCCAGACCAGTTTCAGCAAATGCATGAACATGTCATCAAGCTCCTTTTAGCGCCGTGACCGGGTTTTGCCGCGAGGTGCGCCAGGCCGGCGCGGCGCCAGACATCAGACTGAACAACGCCGTCATCAGCAGCGAATAGAACACCACCGGCCAGTGAAACTCGATGTGCAGATAGGGGATCAGTCCGCTGTGTTCCAGCCAGGCAAACAGCAAGTGCGTGAGCGCCAGCGCCAGCACCGCACCGAACAGGCAGAGCAGGAAATTTTCAAACAGGATCTGGCCAACGATTTGTGAGGTGCGCGCGCCGAACGCTTTGCGCACGCCGATCTCGCCGCGTCGCTCCATCATGCGGCCGGTATTGAGATTGATCAGGTTGATGGCCGGCAGTGCCATGAACAGAATCGCCAGGGCCCACAGAATGATCAGCAGGATGCCGGCGCCGGAATCCTGTTCGTCGCCGCGGTCGAGTATTCCGCGCGCGATGTATTCCAGCGTGTTATCGACGTGAATCAGTGTTTCGGCATTCTTGAGCTGGTCATCAAACTGCATGGAGGGCAGCATACCGGCCAGTTCCGCACTGATGGCCGGGAAGTCGTCGACACGGCGCGCCAGCACCAGTGCAGCATAGTTATCCATCATGCGCTGCCGGTAATCCGAACTCGGCTGGACTGAGTGCGGCAGCCATATATCGGCAAGGGCATTCATGCGCGCCGATTCACGGACCACGCCGACCACGGTAAACGCCGTATTGTTCAGCGAGAATTTTTCGCCGACAGCGGGACGCGTGCCGAACATCTGTTTCGCGGCCAGTGCGCTGATCACCGCGACATGGCGGCCGCTGTCGACGTCCGCGGCAGTCAGGACGCGACCCTCGATCAGTCTGAAGTTCAGCAACTGCCAGTACGCCGCATCGGTGTAGCGCATCAGCATGCTGAATTTGTAGTTGCCGACAAAGGTATTGACGGTGCTGGTGCGCGAGGTCAGGGCAATCAGCTCTGGTGTTTGCAGTTTGCGCAGGTACTGTTCGATCAGCCGGAAGCCGGGCGGTGAAATGGTGACATTGTCGGCTTTGCGACGCACCACCGTGGCAATTTGCAGGGTTCGTTCGGCCTTGTCTTCCTCGCCGCCGGGAGAAAGCGTCTGGTACACCAGATGTGTGCCGGCAGACAGGATGGTCAGCGTCAGCGTGATGCAGAACACGGTGATGGCAGTAAACACCTTGCGGCGTGTGTAAACCGCCAGCGCCATGCGCCAGTAATGGATAAACATGGGCGTTCTCCGAATTCAATGCACAATCTGGCCGTCGAAAATGCGCAGCAGACGATGCGCGTGCGCGGCTTCTTCCTCGTCATGCGTAACCATGACCACGGTGCAACCATCGTGATTGAGCTGCTGAAGGATGCCCATGACTTCCTCGCCGCGCTGGCTGTCGAGATTGCCGGTCGGTTCGTCGGCGAAGACCACTTTCGGATCCCCGACTATGGCCCGGGCGATGGCAACGCGCTGTTGCTGGCCGCCGGACAGTTGATTGGGATAGTGCAGGGCGCGCGCGCTCAAGCCCACACGCTGCAAGGCTCGTTCGGCACGGGAACGCCGCTCGCTGCTGGACATGTTCCGGTACAGCAGTGGCAGTTCAACGTTGTCGATGACGCGCAGATCATTGATCAGGTGAAAACTCTGGAAAATGAATCCGAAATGCTCGTTGCGCAATTGCGCAACATCGCGGTCGCGGTAGGACTCAACAGGTTTACCCTGGATGCTGATGCGGCCCTTGCTGGGCTGGTCGAGCAATCCCATCAGGTTCAGCAGCGTGCTTTTGCCGCAGCCGCTCGGCCCCATGATGGCGACGAACTCGCCTTCACGGATATGCAGATTCACTTCGGAAAGCGCCTGCGTTTCCACGTGATCGGTCTGATAGGTTTTGCTGACAGCGTCAATCTTGATCATGTCGGATGTCCTTGTTGACGGGGCGTTGTGTTGGCGTGTTGATGAGTCGTCGTGTTGTGATGTTGTGATGTTGTGACGTAATGATGTGATGATGCGGTGATTCCTGCCGCGCGGTGCAGATCAGCGCAGCTGCACTTCGTTCAGGTGGCGGATGCGGCTAACGTCGGAAGTGATGAACTGGTCACCCTCTTCCGCGCCGGAAAGCACCTCGCTGTAGCGACCATCGGAAATGCCGATCTGCAGGGCGCGTTTTTCAGCGTGGCCATCCCTGATCAGAAACATGTCCTGCGCGCCACTGCCCTTGATGGCTGGCCCGTTCTCGATGCGCAGGGCGCTGTTTTTTTGCTGGGTGATGATGCGCGCCTCAACCCGCAACTTGTTGCGCAGAGCCGGATGCTCGGGCTGCTGCAAATCAACCAGCGCCTTGATGCTGCCGTTCTGGATCTCCGGCAGGATGGTTTGCAATTCGCCGCGCAGGGTCTCACTGCCGATCCCGACATCAACGGCCTGTCCGGTTTGCAATTGCTGGACGTAGAAGTCAGACAGCGTGACTTCAACTCGGAAGTTCTTCAGCGCGGACACCTTGGCAATCATCTGGCCGCTGGCTACGCTGGCGCCTTCAGCTGGCGGCAGATAAGTGAGGCTGCCGCTGATCGGTGCGCGAACGCGGGTTTCCGCCTGTAGTTGTTCCTGCTGGGCAAGCTGGCGCTGGAGTATGGATTTTTGCAGCTTGGCGCCTTCTATCTGCGCAGCGGTAGCGCGTTGCGTATCATCGACAGCTTCGCGTGTCTGCTGCAGTTGAACGCGGAATTTTTCCACGGCCAGTTCCGCAGCCGCGAGATCCTTCGCCGAGGTGGCACCGAGGCTGCCCAGTTTTTGCAAGCGCTCAAGCTGGTTGATGGCAGCGCGCAAATCCAGATCCAGCAATTCAATTTCGCTTTGCAGTTTTTTCCGTGCCTGATCGCGCTGGATCAGCAGGCTGTTGATCTGGTTGTCCTGCTGGGCGATCTGTTCGCGCAGCCCGTGCACGGTGGTTTGCAAACTGTGATCATCAAGTTCCAGCAGCAGATCGCCGGCATTGACGGTTTGTCCCGGCTTGGCGTGCAGGCGCACCACGCGCGAAAAAATGCCGCTGACCACCTGTTCTTCATGGGCCGGAATGACCAGGCCGGCGGCGTTGATGGTATTGGCGATATCGGCGCGCGTGATCGTGCTGATGCGCAGCTCGCTCAGGGCGACATGCGGGCGCGCCCAGGAATACATGCCCCAGGCCGCGCCTGAAAGCAGCAATACAGCCAGAACCGGCAGACGCCATTTCTTGCGCTGCAAATGGCGACGATGCTGTGTGCTCAGTGGTGTGTCCATGTCGGAACCGTTTGCCAGTGGTTTGACATGGTTCAGCAAGCAGCGTGCCACACTGCGGATATCGTTCAGAGCCGTGTGTTTACCGGGCTTCCAGCATGTTCCGGCGCAGTTCGGGCGCGCAAAAGCGTTCGCCAGCGAACAAGGTGTCCGATACCGGACAGTTGTCAGTGCCGCCGGTTACGGCGTGTCGGCGGCGACGGGTGCGAGGGAGGCGGATTGCGACGCCGGGGTGGCGGGTTCGTCGACATGCATCAGCAGCAGCGTAAAGATTGCGGCGACTGCATTCACTCCCAGCAGCGTCGGTTGCGGGGTCAGGATGTTGAGCGCGAATGTGCTGCCGATCTGGTATCCGTACCAGAGATCGAGGAAGGACACATTGAGTCCGAGATTGAGCACCAATCCGCCGCCAACCTGATAGCTGAGCAGGGGGGAGAACAGTACCGGGACCTGCAAGGCCCAGTACGCCTGATTGCGGATCACGGCCTGAGCATGCCCTTCAAGCAGCATGACGCCGGAGAGAATCCCAAGTGCGTAGATGGCGCAGGCGGGCAGCGTGAACAGGAACGTGATGCCACCGGCAGACAGCCCCGCCATCAAAGCCGAGATCATTCCAAGAAATCCGCCACCGATGGACAGAATGGCCAGACTGCGCCGCAGTGCGGGAGTCAGCGTCAGCGACAGATTTCTGCGCCGGAATCCTTGCAGCAGCGCGTGCAGCTTTTCACTCGCATCGGCCTGCCGGCCCGGCGTGACGACGGCAACCGGTGCAGCAGCGGCGAGTGATTCGCGGTGCTCGCGGTCGGCAATGAGCAGCTCCAGCAGGCTGGTTCGTTCCGGGAATCGTTCGCTGTCGATGGTTCGTCGTGCTGTGCGCAACTGATCGAGGCTGTAGCGAACATAGTCAGGCGTGTCGCGGTCGGGCGAGTGCATTTTTTCCGGCGTCCTTGCATGCGCAGTTTTCAACGCGCGCCACTATGGCAACACGCGTCTCATGACGCAATTGCTTTGCCAGCGCATATGTGTCGCCCGTTGCCCAGGACTTGCGCCGGCAGCTGCTTGTGGCGCTTGCGGCATCGCAAGCTGTTGCCCGGAAGTCAATGGCGATAACGGAACAACTGCAGTTGCTGTTCGGTTGTGACCGGATGATGCGCGATCAGCACCAGCCATTGGCCCGGACCATCTTCGGTCAGTGCGACCAGGTGCGGATCTTTCAGCGCGGACGGCCCGGGAATGCGTTGCACACTCTGGCCGCCATCACTGGTCACGTAAAACTGCAATTGCTTGTTTTCGCCGTTCAACTGGCCGCCGAAAAACAGGCGCTGCGGATTGCCGGCATCCAGGCCGATGCTGCGGATATAGGCATAGCGTTCGCGCTCGACCGGATCGCCGCCGTCCACGGCTTTGAACAGCCATTGCATGTTTTCATTGTCAAAGCGGACGAGGCCGCCCTCGACGCCGACAAACAATCTGTCACCGTGCGTTTTTGCCGAGGCCATGCTGTTCGGGCGGCGATTTTCCAGTTTTGGATAGGCGTCGTTCCAGCCGTCAGCAATTTTCTTCAGCTCGCCAATCTGATCCGGCGTGCGAGCGTCCAGCGTGTAATAGCCGACCCAGGCGTCATCGAGCGGCATCTCACAGCCCTGATAAAGTTTGTCGGCTTTGTCGTTGATGAATTGCAACACGCAGGGATAGCCGAAATAGGTGTCGGTCATGTCATTTACCAGTCTGACGTTGCGTCCGCCATCGGTGGAGACCGCGACGGTCGGGCCAGACAGGTTGAAATAGATCAAATCCGGATTGGCCGGCGACACCACCAGATCATAAATCGGCTCGGCGCGTGTGCTTTCGAATTGCGCCGGGACGCTTTGCGCTGCGGTCCAGGTTTTGCCGTTGTCGGTCGAGCGATACAGCGACCGACCCGGATCACGCCGGCCTTCGCCGGTCGCGATCAGCACATTGCCGGCGCGCTTGATACTGTGCACGGCAAAGCCGTCCAGCCCTGAACTTTGCCACTCTGCTGCGGAACGCAGGTTGCGTCGCTTGATGCCGTTTGGCGTGCCGACCAGCACGTCATCGCCGATGCGCAACATCGGCCGCAGATAGTAGTCCTCGCCGGTCAGGTGGACCGTGATGCTGCCGAGGTCCTGCCAACGCTCCGGTGTATCGCTGCCCGTGTCGCTGTCAATCCGGCAGCCTGCGAGCAAAGTAGTCAAAGCCAACGCGGAATAAATCAGCGCCTTGTTCATCATGAACTCCTGAGACCGGTCAATTTTTCGCGCAGCAAATGAGCATGCCGGCGAGCCGGAAGCAGGAACGTCGATGTCCGTGTTTGGTTTACAGCAATCGGATTGTTTGTTGCGCACGCAAGACGTGATTACGCATGCATGCGGCCGGGCTGTGAGGGCGCCTGCTCGATGATTCGCGGCTCGCCCGAGCCGCAAGGGTGCGGCGGGCAACGGGGCTTGACTGCTGAACGACAAATCAGCGCGGCGGGATCGCGTCTTTATGCTCGTGGGCTGCCGTGTCGCCGGAACTGGGGGCTACCGATGTGCCCGTGCTCACGGTGCTGAGCGCCGGCGCAGCCGCGGCCTCCGGTGACCAGATGAATGGCACGACATAGCGCGTGCGGCGTGGCACGTAGTCTTCGCGGATATCGTCCTGCTCGGGGTTGACGCGATAGATCGCTTCCAGCCGGTGGCGGCCGGGAGTGAGGCCGTTCAGCGGCAGATAACCGCCCAGTCCGCGCATGCCCAGATCCGTGCGTTCGGTGACGTAAAAATCGTCCAGTGATTGCTTCACGCCATTGAGGCGAATTTCCCAGAGTGTGCGCATGCATGCAGAGGCCTGTTGCATGCGTTCATCGGCGGCAGCTTCGCGGACGATGGCGTCGGCATCGCTGTCACGTGGCCCCAACATAAAGTTGGGCGGAGGCGCCGGCGCGCGTGATGCACATCGGCCTTTCAGCACCGGGTCATCGCGCATGGCCGCGTAGGGCAGAAAAACCGGCAGCCAGGCCTGCTCGATGACCGGCTCGGGGATCACCGGGCCGGTGGTCAAGCGATCACTTGGGACGCGCTGCGATTCGTAGTACCGGCTCTGATAGCCGCCAGTCAGAACGCTGTTGCTGATGTAAGTCTGGCTGTGAAACATGTCGTCAAAGCCGCGCCGCTTTTGCACGGCGCTGCCAAAATACGAAACCAGAATCACTGCGAACAGAACCAGTGCAAAGAAGGTACGCGGCAGCAATTGGCTTTGCAGCGTGAAGCGCGTATTGGCCATCAGTCGCGTCGGCATGAACAGGCGTTCAACGCCGTTGATCAAACGTACCAGCACGACAAAATACTTGTTGCGGGCAAGCACCGGCACGCGCCGGGCGAGCACGCCATCCAGCAACCAGCGCAGTATCGGTGCGAAGAAAAAGCAGCCCAGCAACACTGTCATGGACAGCTCAATGAAACTGTTGGTGCCGCCCAGCTCATTGCCGAACAATCCACCGAGGACGAACAACAGCGTCATCCACAGGCCGAGCATGCCGATACCAATGGCGGTGAAAGAGATCAGCGAAAACAGCGTCGAGGCGATGCGGTCGGCGCGGGCAATACCGTGCTCGAGATCCTGCGTGCGCGCCTGCAAGCGCGCGAGTGTGATGGGGCCGACGCCGCGCAAACGTTCCCAGCGTATGCCATCGGGAAACGCCGCGTGCAGACCGATTAATCCAACCCAGTGCGCGCGGACACAGAGATGCATCAGGAACACCGCGGCCATCACGTAGCACATGCCGCTGAGCACCGGCAGTCCCATCACCACACCGGCCAGTACGCTGACCGGCATGCGCAAATACAACGCCTCGTAGTGATCCCAGAGCCACGACGGCAGGCTGATCAATGCGTACAGCGCCAGACCGGACGTCAGCAACTCCAGCTCGTCGGTACGCTCACGCAAGCGCTCAAAACTGACGCGGCTGCGCCCGGCCGGGGAGGTGTTACTGCTGTGGCTGTCGCGGGGTTCCGTGCTGCTCATCGGGCGGGGTCCTTGGCGTGTGTCGCTTGCCGGTCGTGTGGCGTGCACCTTAGCGAGCTTCGTGATCTGATGCCAGTCTGTGGGGCGGCCGCTGCCGGCGATGCGACCCGCTGTATTGCAGGAGGCGAATCAGTTTGGCGCCGGCAAGTGGCTGAATGGCGGACCTTGCCGAAGGCTGGCGTTGCTAGCCGTCACGGGTTTGCTGGAGACGATCAAGCGTGACCGGTCGTTACGCTCTAGAGGGAGATTCCGGATAGCGGTGTTACCGCTTCCGGAATGACAGGATTGGAAAAGCGCTATCGAACAGCCGGTTCCGAATTTGCCGGCAAAAAATGCGGTGGAGCACCGTACAGGAAACCGGAGCGCGCAAGCGCGTGCTCCGGTTCCGGCAAGTGTTCAGCTTTTCCGGTTGCGCGTGGCCGTGTCCAGTATGGGTTTCAGGAAGCGTCCGGTGTGTGAGGCTTTGACTTTGGCGACCTGTTCCGGTGTGCCGGTGGCGATGATCTGACCGCCGCCGTTGCCGCCTTCGGGTCCGAGATCGATCAGCCAGTCGGCGGTTTTGATCACGTCGAGGTTGTGTTCGATGACGACGATGGTGTTGCCGTGATCGCGCAGATCGTGCAGCACTTTCAGCAATTGTTTCGTGTCATGGAAGTGCAGGCCGGTGGTCGGTTCGTCGAGGATGTAGAGCGTGTTGCCGGTGTCGCGGCGTGACAACTCCTTGGACAGTTTGACGCGCTGGGCCTCGCCACCGGACAGCGTGGTGGCGCTTTGGCCGAGTGTGATGTAGCTGAGGCCGACGTCCATCAGTGTTTGCAGTTTTTTGGCCAGCGCCGGTACGGCATCAAAGAACGCCCGCGCGTCTTCGACGGTCATGTCCAGCACTTGCGAAATGTTTTTGCCCTTGTAGGTCACGTCCAGTGTTTCGCGGTTGTAGCGCTGGCCCTTGCAGACATCGCAGGGCACATACACATCGGGCAGGAAGTGCATTTCGATACGCAGCACGCCGTCACCTTCGCAGGCTTCGCAGCGGCCACCCTTGACGTTGAAACTGAAGCGGCCGGGATTGTAGCCGCGCGCACGCGCCTCCTTGGTTTCGGCGAACAATTCGCGCATCGGTGTGAACAGGCCGGTGTAGGTCGCGGGATTGGAACGCGGCGTGCGGCCGATCGGGCTCTGGTCGATGTCGACGATTTTGTCGAATTGCTCCAGGCCTTCGATGCTGGAGTACGGCGCCGGTTCTTCACTTTCGGCGCCGTTCAGTTCGCGGGCGGCAATGCGGTACAGCGTGTCGTTGATCAGCGTTGACTTGCCGGAGCCGGACACGCCGGTGACGCAGGTCAGCAGGCCGACCGGAATTTCCGCCGTGACGTTTTTCAGGTTGTTGCCGCTGGCGCCGCGCAGGATCAGTTTGCGTTTCGGATCAGCGGGCGTGCGTTCTGCGGGGATGGCAATGTCCAGTTTGCCGGACAGGTATTTGCCGGTCAGCGAGTCTTTGGCGCCGGTGATTTTGTCCAGCGTGCCGTGGGCGACGATCTTGCCACCGTGCACGCCGGCGCCGGGGCCGATGTCAACGATGTAGTCGGCGGTGCGGATGGCGTCTTCGTCGTGCTCGACGACGATCACGGTGTTGCCGAGATCGCGCAAGTAAGTGAGCGTGTTCAGCAGCCGTTCGTTGTCGCGCTGGTGCAGGCCGATGGACGGCTCGTCGAGAATGTACATGACGCCAACCAGACCGGCGCCGATCTGCGAGGCCAGACGGATGCGCTGCGCCTCGCCGCCGGACAGGGTTTCGGCGCTGCGATCCAGGGTCAGGTATTCGAGACCGACATTGACCAGAAAGCCGAGCCGCGAACTGATCTCGTTGAGAATTTTCGCCGCGATTTTGCCGCGCTGTCCGGGCAGCTTCAGGGTTTCGAAAAACTCTTTTGATGCAGCCACCGGCAGCGCGGCGGCAGCCGGCAGCGACAATTTCTTGATCAGCACATTGCGCGCGGCGTCGTTGAGACGCGAGCCGGCGCAGTCCGGGCAGGGGCGGGTGGTCATGTAGCGCGCCAGTTCTTCGCGGATCTGCGCGCTCTCGGTGTCTTTGTAGCGGCGCTGGAAGTTGGCGATGATGCCTTCAAAGGCGTGACGGCGCACGACGCTGTCGCCGCGATCATTGAAGTAGTGGAAATCGATGACTTCGCGGCCGCTGCCGTTCAGCACCACGTCGCGGGCTTTTTTCGGCAAGTCCTGAAACGGCGTATCGACGTTGAAGTGATAGTGCTCGGCCAGCGAGCGCAGCATGTGGAAGTAGTACACATTGCGCTTGTCCCAGCTTTTGATGGCGCCGTCGGCGAGTGATTTTTCCGGATGGGCAACGACGCGCGTGGCGTCGAAAAAGGAATGCACGCCGAGACCGTCGCAGGTGCCGCAGGCACCGCTGGGCGAGTTGAAGGAAAACAGTTTCGGTTCCAGCTCGGTGAGCGCGAAGCCGCATTGCGGACAGGCGTGTTTGGCCGAGAACAGCATTTCCTCGCGCTCCGGCTCGTCCATGAACGCGACCTTGATCAGGCCCTCGCTGAGCTGGATGGCGGTTTCGATGGATTCGGCCAGACGCTGCTGCAGATCAGCGCGGACTTTTATCCGATCGATCACGACTTCGATGTTGTGCTTGCTGCGCGCATCGAGCTTGGGCATTTCTGCCAGCTCGATCACCTTGCCGTTGACGCGCGCGCGCACGTAGCCCTTGCCTTTCAGTTCCTGCAGCAATTGCAGGTGTTCGCCCTTGCGGCCCTGCACGACCGGCGCCAGCAACATCAGCTTGCTGCCTTCCGGCAATTCGAGAATGCGATCGACCATCTGCGACACGGTTTGCGCGTCGAGTTTGATGCCATGTGTCGGACAGTGCGGTTCGCCGACACGGGCGTAAAGCAGACGCAGGTAATCGTAGATCTCGGTGACCGTGCCGACGGTCGAGCGCGGATTGTGCGAGGTGGATTTCTGCTCAATCGAAATCGCCGGCGACAGGCCTTCGATGTGATCGACGTCGGGCTTTTCCATCAGCGACAGGAATTGCCGCGCGTAAGCCGACAGTGATTCGACATAGCGGCGCTGGCCTTCGGCGTAGAGCGTGTCGAAGGCCAGCGAGGACTTGCCCGAGCCGGACAGGCCGGTGACAACAATCAGCTTGTCGCGCGGCAGATCCAGATCGATGTTTTTCAGGTTATGCGTGCGGGCACCGCGGATGACAATTTTGTCCATGGGGCAGAAAACTCGTGGCAGTCCGGCGCGGGACCGGAGCAGGGTTGGTGGCCGGCAGGGCCGTTGAAGCCGCTTATACGGACGATTTGACGCGACGCGTCAGGGCCGGCAAACGAAGCTGGTACTATAGCGACCCGCTACCGTCATCGCCGGCGCATTTCTGCCACTGACTGACAACGTACTGACAGTAGCCATGCGGGCCGGCGCAGCGCGCCCGGCTTGCTGACGCGGCGGCTGTTGACTGCTTCCTGACTTTTGCAAATCCGTCCCTGACATGTCCGATACCCGTCTCACTGCGCCGGAACGGCGCGCTGCATTCAGCCTCGCCTCGCTGATTGGCTTTCGCATGCTCGGCCTGTTCATGCTGCTGCCGGTGATGGCCACCTACGGCCCGGCGCTGGACGGGTACACCGCGGCAATGGCCGGCCTGGCGATGGGCATTTACGGCCTGACCCAGGCGACGCTGCAGATCCCGATGGGCCGGCTCTCCGACCTTTACGGCCGCAAGCGCGTGATCACCGCCGGCTTCCTGCTGTTTGCCGGTGGCGCGCTGGTGGCGGCGCTGTCCACCCACATCTGGGGCGTGATCATCGGCCGGGCCATGCAGGGCGCCGGCGCCGTGTCCGCCGCCGTACTCGCCTTCGCCGCCGACCTGACGCCCGAGCACCGGCGCTCGAAAGTGATGGCGGTGATTGGCATGACCATCGGCGCGTCGTTCATGGTCGCCTTCGTCGCCGGGCCGGCGCTGGCTGCCGTCTGGGGCTTGAAGGGTATTTTCTGGACCACGCTGGCGCTGGCCGTTTTCGGCCTGTTCATCCTGCATGCGGTCGCGCCGGCCGAGCCGCCACGCGCCGCCCATGCCGACGGTGACGCGCTCTGGAAAGTGTTCTTCGGTCTGCTCGGCAATGGTCAGCTGATGCGGCTGGCGGCGTCGATCTTCATGGTCCACCTGATCATGACCGCACTGTTTCTGGTGCTGCCGCTGCGTCTGGTCAGCCTCGATATCGTCGCCGGCAAACAGAGTCTGGTGTATCTGCCGACCCTGCTTGGCGGCGCCCTGCTGATGGTGCCCTTCCTGATCCTCGCCGAACGCCGGCACTGGCAGCGGCCGTTGATGCTGGTTGCCATCGTGCTGCTGGCGGTGGCGCTGCTGCTGGTGCCGCACGCCGGCCTGCCGCAACTGATGCTGGCGCTGTTCCTGTATTTCCTTGCTTTCAACTGGCTGGAAGCGAGCATCCCGTCCTGGGCCTCGCGCGTGGTGCCGGCCTCGGCCAAGGGCTCGGCGCTGGGCCTGTATTCCAGCGCCCAGTTCCTCGGCGCCTTTGCCGGCGGTGCCGGCGCCGGGCTGGTGCACCAGCACATCGGCGCCGACGCCGTGCTCTACGCTGCGGCCGGCCTGTGCGGCCTGTGGCTGCTGATCGCCTACGGCCTGCGCGCGCCGGCGGTCTGGACGGAACTGCAGCTGCCGGTGTCGGCGGACGAGGTCAGCGGCCTGCTGGCCCGGCTCGATGCGCTGGACGGCGTCAGCGACGTGCTGCACCTGCCCGAACAACAAAGCGTCCGCCTGCGCTACGACAAACGTCGCCACCAGCCGGAACAGCTCAGCCGCCTGCTCCAGCGCTGAGGCGGGCCGGTCCGGCAGGCAGGGTGCTGCCGGCGTTCCGGGCGGCAAAGGTGGTGACCTGTCACCGGCCTGTGACTGCCCGCACGTCTGCGACTGGTCGACGTTGTTGACACGGATTTCCCTGTGCTTCGCTTGCGACAGCTGGCGCCATCCGGGCGCCAGCGCCGGCCGGACTGATGGCCGGCATGACAGGGAGGTTCCTCATGACCGCTATCCGTTCCCGCCGGCCGTCGTGGCTGGCGTCCATCACGGCGCTGGGTTTTGCCGCCGTCGCCTGCAGCCAAGCGGCCCTTGCCGCGAATGAGCAGTTTATTGAAGTCGCCGCACAGGCCAGCACCTATGTGCAGTCCGGCACGCCTGACACCAACCACGCCAGCGCCGTCGAGCTGCGCGTTCGCCGTTTTGATCCGGCAGGCCCCGGCAATCCCGATGTCCACCTGAAGCACGCCGTTGCCCTGCTGGGCTTCGATCTGGGCGCTTACGCCGGCAAGGACATTGTCCAGGCCCGGCTGGTGTTCGATGTCGTCAAACCTGACGACCGACCGATGAACGGCAGCAACCAGTACTACGCCAAAACCCTGCGCCTGCTGCCGGCCAGGGATCTGGCCAGCGTCACCTACAACAGCCTGCGTCTGCCCCTGCCCACCAGCAAACCGCTGCTGGACGTGTTTGATGATCCGGTCGTGCACAGTTTTGTTGCCGTGCTCACCCCGACGCCGGCACATGAAGCCGAGTACCGGGCGCGCGTCACGGCCACCGGGCAGGGCCAGCAGGCGCGTGTCGAGATTGATCTCGGCAACCGGCTGCAGGCCCTTGGTGGTCACGCCTTTGCGCTGGCCATCGAGGACTGGCGTCCGCGCCACTACAACGATTTCCTGCGCATTCTCAGCCGCCACGCCGCACCGGGCAGCCGGCCGCGCCTGCAACTGACGCTGGTTGACCGACCGGCCTCGCCCTTGCCGGACAAATACCAGCTGCTGGCGCAACAGCGGTGTGACAGCGACAGCCATCTGCGCAACGGTCTGGCCGGCCTGCATGAATGGCGCGGCGACAATTTCCATCCCGGCTATGTTCCGGCCCGGGATGTTTACGAGCGCTTCAACTGGAATCAGCTGGAGACGGCGCCGGGCGATTACCACGGCATCCAGACCGCCATCATTGACCGCCTGGCGTCGCTGCAGCCGGGGCAGAAGTTTGCGTTCCGCGTCCGCGCCATGATCGACAACGGCAACGTCATGCCGGCCGATCTGCAGGACGCCGGCCAGGGCCATGTGCAAAGTTGCAATGGGCAAAGCGGCGTGCCGAACTGGTCGAACAAAACTGTCCAGAACCGGGCACAAACCCTGATCGAGAAAATTGGCGAAGCGCTGGCGCAGGCCAAGCTGCAGCATCGCATCGCCTGGATAGACGCCGGCTTTACCGGCAAATGGGGCGAAACCAACGGCGGCTGCACGGAAAACATGAGCAATGCCGATCGCGAGGCCTACATCGACATGTATGCCCAGGCGTTCGACGGCATCCAGTTGCTGAGCATGACCGACGACGACTACATGGCGCAGTACGCGCTGTCGAAAGCGCCGGACTCGCGCGGACTGCGTTTCGGGGTGCGGCGTGACTCGCTGGGCGGCAACAGCCTGCGATTCGGCGAGATGCCCGGCAACTTCCGTTCCATCCAGATGATCCTCGACCGCTGGCAGCTGGCACCCGTGGTGGCCGAGTTCGGCGGCGCCATCAACCGCCATGACAGCATGTGGACACTGGCGCCCGGTGAAGCCGGCGCCTGGCATGTCAGCACGGTCGGCAACGGCAACACCACGGCCAGTCAGCCGAAAAATCCCTTTGACCCGGCGGCTCCCGAGCTGGCGCAGTATCAGCCGGCATTCAGCGCCCTCGCCCGGCAGGCCGGCCTGCGCCTGCATCTGGCGCGTCTGGGCCTGCCCCGTCAGATCAAGGCCGGTCAGCCCTTCGCGCTGTACAGCGAATGGCACAATGACGGCTCGGCACCCGCCTATGAACCGCTGCGCGTGGAGCTGAGCTTCCGTGGCTGGCGGCTCACCGATGTGCACAAGCGGACGCTGAATCTGGATCTGCGCCAGCTGCTGCCCACGCACAATCCGCTGACCGGCGAACGGCGCAGCCATGAACGGCTGGATGAGCTGGCCGGCCTGCCGGCCGGCGACTGGCAGGTCTACCTCAACGTGCTGGACGCCGGCGTGCCGGCGGTGCGTCAGCCGCTGGCGCTGTGTCAGGCCGGCGGCGCGGCCGCCTTCGGCTATCCGCTGGGCAGTGTGCGCGTGGACTGAACCCGAACGTGCCTTGTCGCCGGCGACTGGTTAGAATCGCCGGCGGCAGGCGACGGTCTGCCACCTATCCACCTCGTGTCGCGGGACCACTCCTCCAGAGCCCGCGCACCGCACAAGGAGCACCCCATGGCCAGTCGTGGCGTCAACAAAGTCATCCTCGTCGGCAACCTCGGCAAGGACCCGGAAATCAAGTACACCCCGAGCGGCGAAAGCATCGCCAACCTGACCCTTGCCACCTCGGAAACCTGGAAAGACAAGAACAGCGGCGAGCAGAAAGAACTCACCGAATGGCACCGCGTGGTGGCTTACGGCCGGCTGGCCCAGATCATGGGTGAATACCTGCGCAAGGGTTCCAAGGTGTACGTCGAAGGCAGCCTGCGCACCCGCAAATGGCAGGACGCCAACGGCAATGACCGTTACACCACCGAGATCCGCGCCAACGAAATGCAGATGCTCGACGGCAAAGGCGCCGGTGGCGGCAGCAGCGCTGGCTATGACGACGCCGGCAGCAGCGCTGGCGGCAACTACGGCAATGCCCCGGCCCGTCGCCCGCAACAACAACCCGCCCAGCCGCAATCGGCACCGGCCGAGTCGTACAGCGATCCGGGTTTTGATGACGACATTCCGTTCTGATGAACGCAGCAGTCTGATTTGATTGCCAACAACGCCCGCATTTGCGGGCGTTGTTGTTTTGGCGGCTTCGCGGGTTTGATTGCGCCTCCCGACAGGGCTCACACCGATGCCGACGCGACCATCCGGTAGGAACGGCTGATCAGCAACTGGCGGTTTTGTTCGGAGGTCGCCAGATCCTGTTTCAGGATGTCGGCGAGCTGGCCGGGGTCGGGAATGTCGTCGATGCTGACCCAGCAGTTCCGGTGCTCGCGTTTGCCGGTGTAGAGCGCGGCGTCGGCGAGCTGGACGAGCGCGGTCCACGGCACTGCGCCGGCGTCGCCGGCGGGCGGCGTTTGCGGAACGTCCGGTTGATCCTCCGGTGGAGCGTTGCGCGCCGGGGCGGCCGGACGCGAGCGTGCCGGCGCTGCATCCGTTTGCGGATAAACAAAGGCGCCGATGGTGCAGGTGACCGCTTGTTGTGTGCCATTGGCAAGCAGGAATGGCCGGTCAGCGATGGTGCTGCGGATGCGTTCGGCGACGCGCTGGTGATCGCCGGATTTTTCCAGTCGCGCAACGAGCAGGAATTCTTCGCCGCCCCAGCGCACCAGCATGTCGGTTTCGCGTATCGCCGCCGCCAGCCGGCGGCCAAATTCGATCAGCACCTCGTCACCGGCATCGTGACCCCGGGTGTCGTTGATCTGCTTGAAGTGATCGATGTCGAACAGGTAAATCGCCAGACCGTGGCCGGTGCCATCCTGTTGCGAGCGGCGGACAAAATTGATCTCGCGCTCGATGTTCTGTTCGAAATAACGCCGGTTGTTCAGTCCGGTCAGTCCGTCGCGCGCACTCAGCGCTTCGTACTGGCGGGCCAGTTTGCGGTTCTGGCGCAACTGGTTGGCAATGATCAGGATGATGAGCAGGAGGATGGCGGCGCTGGCGGCGCTGAGCAGCATCTGGCTTTGCCGCTTGTCCTGTTCGGCCTGCTTCAGTTCCTGTTCTTTTTTCAGCAGATCATCTTTCAGTTTCGATTCCACCTGCAGGCGGCTCAGTTCCGCGTGCGACGCCGCCTGCGTCGCGCTTTGCTTGAGCTGCGCTTCCAGTTTGCCGGTGAACAGCTGGTGCAGTTTTTCCAGACCGGCAAGCCGCCATTCGGGCTGGTTGATGGCCGCCATGCGCTTGCAGATATCGACACTGACTTCCAGCGGCGTCAGTTCGCTCATGTTGCGACAACGCGCAAGATCGCCGTTGCCGTCCAGCTTCATGCGCACAAGTTGCTGATAACAGAACAGGTAGTCGCTGTTTTCTGTCGCGCTCGGGGGCGTCTGCAGCGAGGTTGCAAGCAATTTTCGTGCACGATCAGTTTGTCCTAGCTCCACAGCAGCCAGCGCGGAAAACACCAGCACCGACAGGCGCAGTTCCGTGTTGCCGGCATCAACCTGCGCAAACCAGTGCAGCGCCTGCGCGTAGTCATACAGATGCAGCGCGTAAGCGACGCCGATATTGTGCTGCGTGATGGCAATGGTCGGTACGGCATACGGCGCCGAACCGGGATTGTCCTGTAGCGATTTCTGCAAACGCGCAAGCGCGGTTTGCTGCAACTGCACGCCTTTTTCCACGTACTCGCGATCACCGTGCACGACATAGACGGTGGCGGTATTGAGCATCACGTCGCTGAGCAATTCGGGACGCGCCTGTTGTGCCAGTTTCAGCGCCCGCTCATAACTGCGGAACGCGCCGGCAATGTCGCCGCCGCCCGATTGCTGCCAGGCCATTTCCGCCATCGCCTGCGTCGCCATGTCGATGTTCTGCACCGCCAGCGCATCAACGTGCAGGCTCAGCAACTGGCGCACGGCATCTTCATGACGGGTTTTGCTGCTGTCGATGCAGACCAGCCGGTAATCGAAATCCTGTGTTTGCGGGGGCGTCTCGCGACAGCGCTGCTGCAGGGCATCGCGGGCATCGTGCAGGTAGTGCTGCACGGACAGCTCGTGGCCGAGTTGATAACGCTGCGCCTCGTCAGTGCTGGCCTGCAAGGCATTGTTCAGCCAGACGAGTTTTTGCGCGTAGCTGAGCGCGGCGTAATCATCAGGCAGCTGCAATGCGGGCGGCGCTTGCGCGGCGGTGTCGGCCGATGCCTCCGTGCGCGCCGTTTCCGGCTCGCCGCCCTGTGCCGTTCGCAGCGGAGCGGCGATGCACAACAGCACCAAAACCAGCAGGCGGGCGAGGGTGAACAGCAAATCGGGATGTCGCAGGTTCGTGAGCGGCATGTCGTATCCGTGGCGGTCAGCTTCAGCGGGAATGCGCATGGGTGAGCGCCGGTCATCATCGTGGTGTGGGTTTTCGGGTGGTGTGTTCGCGCTGGATGGCGATGCGGTCCTGATCCGGCGCGGGCAATGACGCGGAGGGTTGCGGTCTGGAAAAAGTAGCAGACCCGCGCAGGGATAACGGCGTTTGCCGGCAACGCCTGCGCAGGTGGTGAGCGCACCGTGACGGGACTGCGCCGGCCGGCGGGGACGTCTGGTGCGTTGAACAGCTATAGTCTGCGCACTGGGCGCAGGGCCTGCGGAGTACAAACGAGATGGAGCTGTACCGGAAACTGCTGATCGGTCTGGGGCTGATTTGGGCATTGGTGTGTGCGCTGATTTTCTGGTGGCAGGAGTCGTCGCGTCCGCCGCTGGCGCTGGATGCGCAGAGCAGCCATGCACTGCTGCTGGCGTCGAGTCCGGCGGCCTGGCAGAGCGTCAATGATCGGCGCACCAGTGTTGCCCAGTTGGTGGCCATGCTGGAGCCGTTCCGTGTCGAGTTGCGTGCCGCCAGCGGGCAATTGCTGGAACAGCATCCGGCCGAGTTGCGGCCGGTGCCGCCGCATGCGCTGGAGCTGAATCTGCCGGTGACGCTGCCGGACGGTGAAGGTCTGCTGCGCATTGCCTTGCCGCCGCGTGGTCAGCCGGAAAGTCCGGCGCTGATGTTTGGCCTGCTGCTGTTTGCTGCGGGTCTGCTGCTGGCGGCGCTGTGGCTGTGGCGGGCCCTGGCCGGTGAGCGTCAGGCGCGTCGTGTGATCGACGCGGTGCTGGACGGCAATCGCGAACCGGACAGCATCGACCGGCAAATTGATCATCCGGCGGTGAATGCCGTTCGTCTGTTGCTGGCGGAAAACCGCGAATACGCACAGGCGCAGGTACAGGCGCTGGATTCTGTGCGCCGGCGTTCGTTTGTTGATGCCGATACCCAGCTTGGCAATCGTGCCTATTTCGATGCCCATCTGGAAGTGCAGATGCGCGAGCGCGATCAGCACGCGCACGGCGTGTTGCTGTTGCTCGAACTCGGCGAACCGTATCGCCATCTCGACAGCGACGCCGGTGATCAGCGGCAACGCGATTTGGCGCGCTTGCTGGCGCAATTGATGCGACAGCATGTGCGCGAATTTCCCGATCCGGTATTGGCGCGCCGCGATCAGAGCAGTTTTTCCGCACTCATCCCCGGACTGCTGGCGCGCGATGCCGGCGTCTGGTGCAAGCGTTTGCTGCGCGAGCTGCGCGGTCATGTCGAACGCACCGGCGGCGAAGGCAATGTCCGCATTGCGCATATCGGCGTGGTGGCTTATCGCGCGGGCGACGATGCCTACAAACTGATGTCGGAAGCCGACATGGCCTTGCGCGTGGCGCAGCAGGAAGGCGAGTACATCGGCTGGCATGTGTTCGGCAGTGGTGAACTGGCGCCGGACAATGTCATGGGCCGGGTGCGCTGGCGGGCGCTGCTGGAAAAAGTCATCGAGCAGCGCAGCGTCCAGTTTCACTATTTGCCGGTGCTGCTCGGCGCCGACAAACAGCTCACGCACTACGAAGTCCTGTCACGCGTGCCGGGTGAAAATGGCGCGCTGTTTACCGCCGCGACGTTTATTCCGATGGCGCACCGGGTCGGGCTGGCGTCGGCCTTTGATCGCATGGTCTGTGATCGCGTGATCAAGTCATTGCTGTTTGGTCCACCGGTGGCCGCGCCGCTGTTTGTCAATCTGAGCGCTGATGCCATTGCCGATCAGCGTTTCCGCATGTGGCTGGCCGAACATCTGGCCGAGAACCGGCAGCTTGCCAGCAAGCTGGTGTTCGAAGTGGCCGAATCCGTGGCCAGCCATCTTGAACCGGCGCAGCACACCTTCATGGAAGCATTGGTTGCCTGCGGCGCCGCGCTGTCGGTGGAGCGCGTCGGCCATCCGCAGTATTCGGCGCGCTATCTGGAGCCGGGCCTGTACCGCTACGTCAAGCTGCATCGTTCGCTGACCATGGACATCGAAAACGATGCCGCGCATCAGGATTTCATCCGCGGTCTTACCGCGGTGGCGCAAGCGGCCGGCGCGATCACGCTGGCCGAATGTGTGGAAAGCGAAAGCCAGTGGCAAATGCTGCTGACGCTCGGTGTGCAGGGTGGCCAGGGCTATTACCTTGGCCGCGCGCTGACCGCGATGCCGGTGAAAGCGGAAACGCCGATCAGCTGAACGCTGCGCAACGCGGACGCAGCAGATTTTCCGTTTGCACTGAACCTGTCGAAGGGCGTGTCAGCGAGAGCGGACGCACCGGTGCAATAACGGTCATTGTTTTCGCGCATGCCGGCTCTGCTGCGCGGCCGGATATTTCCGGCCGCGAGATCGGTGAACAAAAATCGGGTACCGGTGAGCGCGACGACAACGTGGCCGAATAAATTCGGCCCCACAGCGATCGATCAGCGCAGTGAGCATCCAGCCTGACTCATTCATGGACGCTGTCGAATAACAACGGCGTGAGTTCTCCGCGTCATTCCGTTCGTGCTTCGACAGGCTCAGGATGAACGGCGTATTCACTCAGGGATTCATTGGCGCTGGAGCTGTTGCAGAAATGCCTGACGCTGCGCCGGCGTTGCCTGTTGCCACCAGAAGTTGAGCATTTGCAGGGCGTCCGGTGCCGCGATGGGGGCGATGTTCACTTGCGCGCTTGCCGGGGCCAGCGTTGTGCCTGTCACCGTCACGGCTTTGACCGGAATCGCCTCGGCCGGAACTGCTTCGACCGGAACTGCCGGGTTCTGCGTAGTGGCGATCGGATTCGCCATCGCCGGTGCGATCAGGGTCGGTGTTGTCACCGTGCTGCCGGATGGCGCGGGTGCGGCGACCGGTACCGCAGCCAGCAAAGACACCGGCGTTCCCGAAAGTGTTTGCAGTTGCAATTGCGGCGCGCGGGCAAAGGCGGCGGCGTCTTCATGGCGTTCCGGCACGCGCGCCTGCACACGCAGATCCTGGGTGCCGTCGCTGACAAAGCGCAGCGTGATCGGCGCCGAGACAAAGCGATCATGACTTTCGCTGCCGGGGCGATCAAAGATCTGGTCGTATTCCAGCGTCACCTCATTGATGCCGGCCTGCAGCGGAATTTTTTTCTCGCGCTGCAGCGACAGACTGAATTCGCGACCGTTGATCTGCAGCACATCGAAGGCTTCCGGCACGCGCAATTCGGCAGCCTGCGCCGGTAACAACAATCCCGCGCTCAGCACGGATGCCAGCAGGCGCAGTGTCAGGGACGGTGACAAACGGTTTGGCAATGACATCACGGGTCCTCCGGCAGGATGCACCGGCGTCATCGCCGGCGCTGCCGCAACGAAAAAAGGGCATCACGCGGATGCCCTGTATCAAACCCTGCCCCGCAGCGAGGTCTGCGGGGCAGGTGCATACACACCAGAACTAACGGAGACAATCACAGCCGGACCTGCGGTGCAGGTCCGTTTACTCAGAACTTCACTTCCAGACCGCCACCGAGGTAGGCCTTGTCGGCGTTGGTGCCGTCAGCGGTTTCTTCGGTGTAGAAACCGAACACCATGACGTTTTTGGCCAGCTTGTAATCAACGCCGAACGAGGTCTGCTCGCCACCTTTGGCGATGATGTCAGCGGTGCCGTGCTGGACCTTCAGCGCCAGATTGCTATTGATGTTGTAGGCCAGCGATACCAGCATGCCGTCTTCATCAATCTTGGCCGCACCCGACTGGCTGTTGTCGTGGTTTTGCCACATGCCGCCGAGCTGGAAATCGCCAATCTTGTACTGCACCACGGCGCGGGTGGTCTGGGCACCATCGAGGTAGCCCTGACGCTTGTTGGCGCGGGTGTAACCGATGTTGTCATCCAGGGCCAGCGCAACGTAGAAATCCTTGTTGCTCCACTCCAGCGAGATCGAGGTGGCGTCGAGGAAGCCGTCCTGATCGTTGTCGGTCGCCGCCGGCGTATCGACTTTTTCCTGGAACAGCGAGGCAACGTTCACCTTGAAACCACCGAACGACGGCGTGGTGTAGTGAACGATGTTGTTGGCGCGGATCTCGCCGTTGAAGATGGCCTTCAGGTCGCCGTCCAGATCGTTGAACAGGTCGATTTTGTTTTGCGCCAGTTTCATCGGCGTGTCGCTGCGACCGACCAGGATCTGGCCGGCGCTGCCTTTCAGGCCGACGTACTGGTTGCGCGACTTGATGTTGTCGGTCGAACCGTTGGCGTTGTCAGCCGGATCAACTTCCCACTCGAGCTGGTAGAAACCGGCAAAGCCTTCGTCGATGCCGAGCTCGCCCTTGATACCGAAGCGCGAAGCGTTGCTCTTCAGCTCCCACTTGTCACCACCGGCCGAGTCGATGTCGGTGTTTTGCACGGTCACGTTGACCTTGCCGTACAGTTCCAGCGCCGAAGCACCAAACGCCGGCGTGGTCAGCACGGCAAGGGCAGCTGCAACGGCAGTCAGTCGCTTGTTCATTACCAAAACTCCTTCAGGGTCAGTGTTCGCAAAGCTGTTGTTGTGGGCTTGCGTGTTGTTGTGAATGCAAGTTGTGAATGCAAGTTGTTGATGCAGGTTGTTGAGAGACAGGAAGGGCTTGTCGTGCGTCTGTGCTGCGGGTGCAGACCAACACCGGTTTGTCACACTCGCGCAACCATTCCGGTTGCCGGCAGGCGACAGCGCGACACGAACGTGTGATGAGGCAGGCAAAACCGCTTGGCCTTCATCGTTGGGAAGGCATGCTAGGGCGGGGTGATGACCGGTATTTGAATGAAATGTGACAAGCACATGACAGGGCTGGCAAAGCCGCATGCATTGACGTGAAGGATCACGGTGTCTGCCGGGGAAATATTCGCTGCGCTGCGGAGCTTATGCGCGCGGGTTTGCGGCGGGAGTCGTAGCGGGAGTGGTGGCGAAAGTGGCGGCGAAAGTCGTCGCGATATGTGGTTGAGAGATGTCCTGGTGAATGCCGTTGCGAATGTCATCGCGACAGGGCGTTTGCCTTGACCTGTCATTCCGGCCATAGTGCAGCGGAGCGCCGGAATCTCCGGCAGGAGACGCGCGGTGCGGCGCGTCGGGTTGAAACAGCGAAAGTGCGGCGGTGGCGGCGCGTGTACCGGCAGATTCCGGAGCGCCGCGAGGCGGCGTCCGGAATGACAGGGAGAGCGTGATGCGCCGGGTGTCGGCGGGAACGGAAGCCTGCCGCTCAGAACTGGTGACGCATGCCCACCGACAGGCCGCTGTTGGTGTCGCCGTTGAGCACGGTCATGCTGCCGTCGTGGCCGACGCCGATGACCTTGAATGCCGCCTGATCATCGTTGTCCGCCTGTGCCCAGGTGATGTAGCCGACGGTGTTCTTGCCGAACGCGCGATCGGCGCCGAGCGCGATCTGGCTGCCGCCGGTGTCGGCGCGATCGCTGCGATCATCGGCTTCATACCAGGCGGCTTTCCAGGTCCAGTCGCCGGTTTTGTGGCTGTAGCCGAAGCCCCAGAGATCGCGATCATGGCCGAGCAGGCCGCCGACATCTTCGGCGCTTTCCCAGAACAGGCCGAGTTTGCCGGCCTCACCCATCTTGAGCGTTGAGGCGATGCGCACGGCATTGGCCTGACCGCGCAAGGTCGTGCGGTTGGGATTGTTGCGTTCTTCGTAGCCGACACCGAGATACCAGGCCGGAGTGTCGTAACTCATTGCGACTGACCAGGCATCCTGGGTGTTGTCGTCAACGGCGTCGCGGCCGGTGTCACCGCTGTAGTAAAGCAGTCCGCGCAGCGCGCCGGTGCCGATCTCCAGTTGCACCACGTTGTCGAAACGGGCGTCAAAACCGGACACGCCGGTGATGGTGCGGTTTTCACCGAGCTGATCGGAATAGAACATGTCGGTTTTGCCACGGATGTTCTTGATCGGCGTGTCGATGCGGCCGACGCGCAGTTCGCCCATTTCGTGCTTGATGCCCAGCCACTGATTGCGTCGCGACAGGTTGTTGTTGCCGCCCGAGCCGGTGGTTTCCTCGGTGGCGCCAATTTGCCATTCGGCCAGATAGGACAGCGTGAACTCGTCATTCAGGGCTTTTTCGCCGCGAATGCCAAGCCGCGAGGAGTTGCTCGATACCGCCAGATCCTGCGAGCGGCCATCGTCAAGGGCATCGACTGACACGTGCATGACACCGTACAGCGTCACCGACGGCGCCGCTTTTGGCAGCGTGGTTTTTTCCGCTTCGGCTTTTGGTGCTTCGGCCTTGGCGACGGGCGTCGCCGACGATTTTTCCGCCAGTGCTTTTTCGGCTTTCGCCTTGTCGGCCTGCGCGGCGGCCAGTGCCGCTTCCAGACGTTGCAGTTCGGCGCGCGCGGCGTCGGCGGCGGCGCGGGCTTCGTCCGCTGCTTTCATGGCCGCCGCAGTGGCTTTGCGTGCGTCGTCCAGCGCTTTCAGCGTTTCCGCGTCGGCGGCCCAGGCGGGCAGGGCCAGCAGGCCGAGGGCGAGCACCAGCGGTTGCAGGCGGGTGGACAGACGCGCCGTCTGCTGATTGCGGTGCCGGAGAGTGTGGCCGGATGCTGACATGGTGTGCTCCCTGTTGAGTGTTTTGGTGCGGGTGTACAGCGAGAAGGATGTGGACGCCACAGCGCGGAGCCAGCACGCGTTGTGGCGCCGCAGGGCGGCGGAGCCGTCGGCTCTGCCGTCACATGGAGTTTCCGGAAACAAGTATTAAGCTTTTTTGACAGTCATCAAGCCGCCCCGGCATTGCTGCACAGTGCCCTGCTCACGGCGCGAGCAGGGCAGAGCATCCGCCTGTCATCTTGCTTGTCACAATTCTTTCACGGTGCCCGCTTAGGATGCCCGGCATGAATACGACCGACGTACGCCATAGCGTCCGGGCCCTGCTCGACGCACAGACGGCCAGTGGCCGCCACACGATCCGCCGAGTCAAGGATCAGCTGGCCCGCTACGCCATCGCTATCGGGGGCAGTGCCGTGATCCTCGCGGTGCTGCTTATTCTTTTCTATCTGGTCAGCGTCGTGCTGCCGGTATTTGGTGGCGCCGAGGTCAAGGCTGTCGGCCAGCCCATGCCCGCAGCGCCGGCGCACAGTCTGATGACGCGCGTCGATGAATACGGCGAGCTGGCCTTGCAGTTCGGCAACGACGGCGTGGTGCGTTTCACCCGCACCGACACCGGCGCGACCGCGACCGAAGCGCGCGTGCCGCTGCCGGGAGGCGCGCAGGTGGTCAGCGCCGCCGAGCTGAATGCCAGCGAAGGCCTGTATGCGCTGGGCCTGTCCGATGGCCGGGCGCTGGTGGCGCTGATCAGCTACAAGCTCAGCTACGACGCCGATGCCAAGCGCATCGTCGAACCGCTGTTCTCGCTGCCTTACGGTGAAGAGCCGCTGGTGCTCGACAGCGACGGCCGCGCCCTGCAACGCCTTACCGGCGCCGGTGACGGCGACGGTTTCACGCTGGCGGCGCAGGTCGGCGAACGCGAGATCGCGGTGACGCGCCATGCCATCGAGGAAAACCTGCTCGAAGACAGCAAGACCGTCGAAGCCGAATACAGCGTGCGCTTGAATACCCAGGTGCCGGTGCGGTTCAACCTGCTCGATCCGAGCGGTCGCTGGTTGTATGCCGCTGCCGCTGATGGTGCCGTGGAAGCCTGGGAGCTGACCGGCGAACAGCCGGTGCGGCGTGAAACCGCACATGTGGTGGAAGCCGGCCGCCAGCTCACCGAATTGCGTTTCCTGTTCGGCGGCATTTCGCTGCTCGCCGGTGACAGCAAGGGCCGCATCGGTCAGTGGTTCCGCGTTCGCGACGAACACAATGCTTTCCACCTGAAACAGGTGCGCAGCTTCGAGCTGGGCGATGCGCCAATTGTGAAAATCGCCGCCGAACGTCGCCGCAAAGGTTTCCTCGCCTTCGACGATGCATCGCGCATGGGCGTGTTCTACACCACGTCCCACCGCAGCATCCTGATTCAGGATCTGCCGCAACCGGCGGTCGATGCACAATTGAACGCGCGCGGCACGGTGTTGCTGCTGACCAAGGCTGACGGCAGTTCGCAGCGCTACAGCGTCGACAATCCGCATCCGGAAGTTTCGTGGTCGGCGCTCTGGGAAGAAGTCTGGTACGAAAGCTATCCAGAGGCATCGTACACGTGGCAATCAACGTCCGGTGTCGATGAATTCGAACCCAAGCTGAGCCTGATGCCGCTCGCCTTCGGCACCATCAAGGCGGCGTTGTACGCCATGCTGTTCGCGCTGCCGATTGGTATCTGCGGGGCGATGTACACGGCCTATTTCATGGCCCCGGCCATGCGCCAGACAGTGAAGCCGGTGATCGAGATCATGGCGGCGCTGCCGTCAGTGATCCTCGGCTTCCTGGCCGGGCTGTGGCTGGCGCCGGCGCTCGAAGCGCACATGCCCGGATTCTTCGCGCTGATGATCCTGCTGCCGCTCGGCATGATCGGTTTCGGTTACTTCTGGCATCACGCACCGCGCGCCCTGCGCCAGCGGGTGCCGGATGGCTGGCAGGCGATTCTGCTGATCCCGGTGATCGCGCTGCTCGGCTGGTTGTCGTTCACGCTGTCGCTGCCGATGGAAGAGCTGTTCTTCGACGGCAACATGCGCGCCTTTGTCACCAACACGCTCGGCCTCGGTTACGAACAGCGCAACGCGCTGGTGGTCGGTATCGCCATGGGCTTCGCGGTGATCCCGAGCATTTTCTCGATTGCCGAAGACGCCATTTTCGGCGTGCCGAAATCACTGACCAACGGTTCGCTGGCGCTCGGTGCCTCGCCGTGGCAAACCATGGTGCGCGTGGTGTTGCCAACCGCTTCGCCGGGCATTTTCTCGGCGGTGATGATCGGCCTCGGCCGCGCGGTCGGTGAAACCATGATCGTGTTGATGGCCACCGGCAACACGCCGGTGATGGAAGCGAACATTTTTGAAGGCCTGCGCACGCTGTCGGCCAACATCGCCGTGGAAATGCCGGAATCGGAAGTCGGCGGCACGCACTACCGCGTCCTGTTCCTGTCGGCGCTGGTGCTGTTCCTGATCACCATGGTGTTCAACACGGTGGCGGAAGTGGTCCGCCAGCGGCTGCGCCGCAAGTACGGTTCGCTGTAACAACCGCGCCATCCTGACGGACGAGTCATGAAAGAAAAATTCTTCAAAACCGGCGAACACTGGATCTGGCTGAATGCCGGCGCAGTGGCCATCGCACTGATGATGGTGGTCGGCCTGCTGTTCCTGGTCGCGGTCAACGGCATGACCCATTTCTGGCCGTCAGACATACGCCAGTTCGAATACGTGCATGGCGAAGAAAAAGAAACCGCGCTTGGCGAATTCGTCGATGAAGATGTCGCGCATCTTGAAGAAGGCCTGGTGCCGCAGACGCTGGTGCGGGTCGGCAATCGCGATGTCTATGGTCAGGATTTCCGCTGGTTCCGCGATGACGGCATGGCGCCGTCGTCGGTGCCGGTGGATGCCGTGGTCATCGAACGTCTCGAGTGGGGCAACATGTATGGCTACATCGCGGCCATCCACGAAGATGGCAAGGTGGTGGCCGAAAGCGGTGATGCGGCCGGCATGGCCATCTTCGATCGCCTGCACCAGCGCGCGACCGGTCTGCGCGAGCAAATTCGCGACATCGAACGCGGCGAAATCGGCGACATCAACCACGAGCTGGAACAACTGCGCCTCGAGCGTCGCGGTCTGGAACTGAAACAGGCGCTGACGCCGGAACAGGCCCAGCAAATTGCTGCCCAGGAGCAGGCGCTGCAGGCCGCCTTCGCAGAACAGCAGGTCCAGCTCGAAGCGCTGTACACGGCGCTGAACCGCGATGTGCTTACCGTGCGTCTGGCCGATGGTCGCAGCAAGGATCTGCCATTCGCCAAAATCGTCCATTTGTTCCAGCCGAACGCGATGGGCTTCTTTGACAAGGTCGGTCACTACTTTGCCAAGCTCTGGGAATTTCTCAGCGAAGATCCGCGTGAATCGAACACTGAAGGCGGTGTGTTCCCGGCGATTTTCGGCACCATCACCATGGTCTTGCTGATGAGCGTCATCGTCACGCCGTTTGGTGTGGTCGCTGCGGTGTATCTCAGCGAATACGCCAAGCAGGGGCTGGTGGTGCGCATGATCCGCATTGCGGTCAACAACCTCGCCGGCGTGCCGTCGATTGTCTACGGTGTGTTCGGCCTCGGCTTCTTCGTTTACTTCCTCGGCCATCACGTTGACGATGCGTTTTTCGCCGAAGCCAAACCCTCGCCGACGTTCGGCACGCCGGGCCTGATGTGGGCGTCGCTGACGCTGGCGCTGCTGACCCTGCCGGTGGTGATCGTGTCCACCGAGGAAGGCCTGTCACGCATTCCGAAAGCGATCCGCGAAGGGTCGCTGGCACTCGGCGCTACCAAGATCGAAACCCTGTGGCGCACCGTGTTGCCGATGGCCTCGCCGGCGATGATGACCGGCCTGATCCTCGCCGTGGCGCGCGCCGCCGGTGAAGTGGCGCCGCTGATGCTGGTCGGTGTGGTCAAGCTGGCGCCGACCCTGCCCATCGATTTGCATGCGCCGTTCCTGCATCTGGATCGCAAGTTCATGCACCTCGGTTTCCATATTTACGATGTCGGCTTCCAGAGCCCGAACGTCGAAGCGGCGCGACCGCTGGTCTATGCCTCGGCGCTGTTGCTGGTGCTGGTGACCATTTTCCTGAACATCGCTGCCATCAAGATCCGCAACAGACTGCGTGAGAAGTACAAGGCACTCGAGCACTGATCACGCAGGAGGAATGTTGAAATGAACGATATGAGCAAAGGCCACGAGATCGACGTATCCGGCCTGCGTGGCGCGCGCGAAAGCCGCCGTCTCGAAAACGAAAAAATCGCCATCGAGGTCAATGACCTGAAGCTGTACTACGGCGACAAGCAGGCGCTGAAAGGCATCACCATGCCGCTGGCGGAAAAGCGCGTCACGGCGTTCATTGGTCCGTCGGGTTGCGGCAAATCGACGCTGCTGCGCTGCTTCAACCGCATGAACGATCTGGTTGACAGCGTGCGCATCGAAGGCGAGCTGAAAATCGAAGGCAGGAACATCTATGCCCAGGACGTCAACGTCGCCGAGCTGCGCCGCAACGTCGGCATGGTGTTCCAGAAGCCGAACCCGTTCCCGAAATCGATTTACGAAAACGTCGCCTATGGCCTGCGCCTGCAGGGCATCAACAAGCGCCGCGTGCTCGATGAAGTGGTGGAGTGGGCACTGAAAGGTGCGGCACTGTGGGATGAAGTGAAAGATCGCCTGCATGACAACGCGCTCGGCCTGTCCGGCGGTCAGCAGCAGCGTCTGGTCATTGCCCGCGCCATCGCCGTGCAGCCGAAAGTGCTGTTGCTGGACGAGCCGGCCTCGGCGCTGGACCCGATCTCGACGCTGAAAATCGAGGAGCTCATCAACGAGCTGAAAGCCGATTACACCATCGTCATCGTCACCCACAACATGCAACAGGCGGCGCGGGTTTCCGATTACACCGCCTTCATGTTCATGGGCGATCTGATCGAATACGCCGACACCGACACCATCTTTACCAATCCGCAAACCAAACAGACCGAAGACTACATCACCGGCCGTTACGGCTGATGATCTGGGTTGGCAAGCGATCTGAATCCCGATGCACGAGCCGCGCAGGACGCGCGCGAACATGAGGCAAGCACGATGAACATGGACACCAGTCAGGTTACGCAGCACATCTCGCGCCAGTTCAATGAGGAACTGGAGAATGTCCGCCAGCGCGTGCTGGCGATGGGCGGTCTGGTGGAAGAGCAGATCGGTGCGGCGCTGTCGGCGCTGGTGCAGTCGGATGTCGATGCCGCCCATGCCGTGGTGCTGCGCGACGAGACGGTCGATGATTTCGAAGTCGAGATCGACGAGCAGTGCACGATCATCCTCGCCAAGCGTCAGCCGGCGGCCGGCGATTTGCGCCTGATTGTCGCCATCCTGAAAACCATTACCGACCTGGAACGCATTGGCGACGAGTCGGAAAAAATTGCCCGCATGGCCAAGCATATTGCCGAAACCGGCAATTCCGGCCGGCCGCTGAAACAGCATTACGGCGCCGTGCAACATCTTGGTGAGCATGTGCAGAACATCCTGCATAAAACCCTGGATGCGTTTGCGCGCATGGACGTCACCGCCGCGCGTGCCGTGGCGAAAGAAGAGCGCAAGTCCGATGCCGAATACGACGCCATTGCCCGCCAGATCCTGACCTACATGTTTGAAGACCCGCGCCACATTACGCCGGGCCTGGATGTCATGTGGGCGGCACGGGCACTGGAGCGCATTGGCGATCACGCGCGCAATATCTGCGAGTACGTGGTGTACATGGTGGAAGGGCAGGACGTCCGTCACACCAAAAACGCCGACAAGCCGGCGCACGACTGACGTGATCTGCGAATACGCGGTGTACCGGATGGAAGGACAGGACGCCCGTCACATCAGGAACACCGGCAAGCCGGCGCGTGACCAACGCGCCGCGAACTGACAAGGAATACGAAGAACATGGCGGCCAAGCTGCTGGTAGTCGAAGACGAACGCGATATCCGCGACATGCTGTTGTTCGCGCTGGAAGAAGCCGGTTTTGATGTCACCGATGCCGGCACCTCCGAGCGCGCCCTGTCGCTGTTGCAGGAAGGTTACCGGCCGGATCTGATGCTGGTGGACTGGATGCTGCCGGGCGCATCGGGCGTCGAATTCGCGCGTCGGGTAAAACAGAAAGACGATCTGAAAGATGTGCCGATCATCATGCTCACCGCCCGTGGCGAAGAAGATGATCGGGTGCGCGGCCTGGAAGCCGGCGCCGATGATTACGTGGTCAAACCGTTCAGCCCGCGTGAGCTGGTGGCGCGCATCCGCGCGGTGCTGCGTCGTGTCGGCGCAACCTTCAGCGCAGAGAAAGCCATCGAGATCGGCGGCATCCGTCTGGATACGGCGTCGCATCGCGTGACGGTGCGCGGAGAAACCATCAAACTCGGACCGACCGAATACAAAATCCTGCTGTTCTTCATGGAGCATCCGGAGCGTGTGTTCTCGCGTTCGCAAATGCTTGATGCGGTCTGGGGTCACAACGTGGTCGTCGAGGAACGCACCATCGACGTGCACATGCGCCGTCTGCGCCGCGCGCTGGAACCGGCCGGCGTTGAGAACTATGTCCAGACCGTGCGTGGCGCGGGCTACCGTTTTTCGCATCGCAATTGACGCTGGCGCGGAGTCACCACGTGGGCAAGCGCCGTTTCGAACCCTGGATCACCGAGATGTGGGTGGTCGGCACGCTGCTGTTGCTCGGCTGGCTGCCGGCAGCCTGGTTCGGCTACGGCGCCAACTGGCTGGCATTTTTTCTCTGCGCGTATTTGTTCTGGCATTTGATCCAGCTGCGCAATCTGGTGATCTGGCTGTCGGGAAATGATCGCAATATCCCGGAAAACATTCCCGGTATCTGGCATGAGATTTATCACCAGCTGTACCTGATGCAGAAACGCCGTCGCCAGCAGCAGCGCAAGCTGATGCAGGTGATCAGCGAATTCCGCGACTCCACCAATGCCCTGCCGGATGCGGCTGTTTCACTCGGCGAGTATGGCGATATCGTCTGGTTCAATGTCGCGGCCCAGGAACTGATCGGGCTGGATGTGCGCCGTGACATCGGCCAGCGCATTTCCAATCTGGTGCGCAATCCGAAATTCGTCGAGTTTGAAGCCCTGGGTGCAAGCGACCAGGTGCTCGAGATCCCGTCGCCGCTGACGCCGGAGATGATGCTCAGTTTCCGCCTCACACAGTATCGCTCCGGACAGCGCCTGCTGATGGTGCGCGACGTCACGCGCCTGTACAAACTGGAACAGGTGCGGCAGGACTTTGTCGCCAATGTCTCGCACGAACTGCGCACGCCGATCACGGTGCTGATGGGCTATCTCGAAACCATGATGGAATCGGGCGATGAAAAGCTCGGCCGGTATGCGCGTCCGCTCAAGCAGATGCAGCAGCAGGCGCTGCGCATGCGCTCCATCGTCGATGACTTGTTGCTGCTGTCGCGACTGGATACCGAGCGCAGCAAGCTGCGGTTCGAACGCATGAACATTTCCCGTCTGGTGCGCACCATGGCCGACGATGCGCGCGTCTTGTCCGGTACGCATGGTCATGTCATCGAAATGGAAATCGACGATGGCCTGGGCGTGCAGGGCTCAGCAAAGGAGTTGCAGAGTGCATTCTGGAATCTGGTATCCAATGCCGTTCGCTACACGCCTGACGGCGGCACGCTGACACTGCGCTGGCGCCGTGATGCCGATGGCGGCGCACGCTTTGAAGTGCGCGACACCGGCGTCGGCATTGAACCGGCGCATATTCCCCGGCTGACCGAGCGTTTTTATCGCGTCGATGCCGGACGCTCACGCGAAGTCGGCGGCACCGGACTGGGCCTGTCGATCGTCAAACATGTGCTGGAACGTCACGGCGCGCGTTTGCAGATTGAAAGCGTCGTCGGCAAGGGCAGCACCTTCAGTTGTGTGTTCCCGCCGTCTGCAGTGGTCCAGTGCTGACTGCAGACAAAGCGCCGAGCGTGTCCGGTGCAAATGCTTGTGTCGAGTGTTGTTCACGTACGTGCTCGCCCAGCGGGCGTCATCTGCTGAAGCGGTTTTTCTGTCTGCGTGCGCATTGCGCGAAAAATCGGACCGCAACGCCGGCAGGCGCCGGTGTCTCGTTTGGCGGGACTGGATGTGGCCGCGCCGGATGCCCCGGCACGGCCAGCGGCGGATCAGGCTTTCTTCAGCACTTCCAGATAGGCCTTGACGGTCGCTTCGTCGGCTGACTTCAGTGTCATGCCGTTCGGGCCGACGCCAATTTCGGTGTACACCTTCACCGGCTCGCCGTGCTTTTTGAATTCCTCCAGATCCCTAGAGTCCGCCTTGAACACCCACAGGCGGCCGTCGACTTCGAAGGTTTCAAACCCCGGCTTGTCATGCGCACTGGCCGCGTCGGCGGCATGGGCGGCAAGCGAAAGCAGCAAGGCGGCAATCAGGGATGACAGTTTCATGATTCGATTCCTCTGCAGATGTCGATGTGATGAAGCGTGCGCAGTCCAGGCCGCGGAATATTGCAATCCGGTTGCAGAAGCGACTCAGGCAGAACGCCGGATTGGCCGTCATAAGATCGGTCGTCGCCGCCGCACTCCGCTTTCTGTTCCGGCGCGTCGCTGGCCGGCCATTTCCTGTTCGTTCGTCCGGCACCACCTGCAGCCGGCGGACAGCGCAAGAGCGCCGGTCGACCGGCAGCGGGTATGTCACAAACTTTTCATCCGGCTCGGACTTGCTGAACGCTCGTCAATTAGATAATCATGGAAATATGGAATCGAAAGCCGCTGTTACCGTCCTCGCCGCCCTGGCCCAGGACACTCGCCTCGCCATCTACCGCTTGCTGGTGCCCGCCGGCCCGGTCGGCATGAGTGTTGGCGATATCGGCCTGGCGCTCGATGTCGCGCCGGCAACGCTGTCCTTTCACCTGAAAGAGCTGACGCGCGCCGGCTTGCTGCTGGCGCGTCAGGACGGCCGCTTCATCTTCTATGCCGCGCATTACGCCGCAATGACCGAGCTGCTCGGCTTTCTGACCGACAACTGTTGCAGCGGCGAGCGCTGTGAGCTGACGCCGCTGGCGCCCATCGCTGCGTGCGCGCCGGACAGCAAGGACCCAGCCGGCAGCGGTGCGTGTGGCAAGCCGGAATGCGGCCCGCAATCGTGAAGATCCTGTTCCTGTGCACCGCCAACAGTTGCCGCTCCATTCTCAGCGAAGCCGTCTTCAATCATCTGGCGCCGGCCGGCCTGCACGCGTTCAGCGCCGGCAGTTTTCCCAAAGGTGTCGTGCATCCGCTGACCCTGGAATGTCTGCGCGAGGCCGGCATTGCCACCGCCGGTTTGCACAGCAAGAGCGTGGACGCACACGCCGGATTGGCGCCGGAACTGGTCATCACGGTCTGCGACAAGGCGGCGGGAGAAAGCTGTCCGGTCTGTTTCGGTGCCGCGCTGCGCGCCCACTGGGGGTTGGCCGACCCGTCGGAGTGCCGTGACGGCGACGCCGCGATGCGCGCGGCGTTTGCCGGCACCCGTGAGCACATCGCGCGTCGCGCGCAGGCATTTCTGGCGGCGCAACCCGAGTCCTTGTCCGGCACAGCCCTGCAGCAACTGCTGAACCGTATCGGCACGCTGTAGGCGCGAGCTTGCCCGACGTTTTATCGAGAACACCGTTTCATGCAGACAGACAAACTGGCCGTTCTGGATCGCTATCTGACGCTGTGGATTGCTGCCGCGATGATCCTTGGCGTGGCGCTGGCTGTCTGGCTGCCGGCAGTGGGCGAGGGCCTGAACCAGCTCAGCATTGGCAGCACCAATATGCCCATTGCGCTGGGCCTGATCCTGATGATGTATCCGCCGCTGGCGCGGGTGAATTACGCGCAACTGCCGGAAGTGTTCCGCGACAGACGCATCCTGTTGCTGTCGCTGGTGCAGAACTGGCTGATCGGGCCGCTGCTGATGTTTGCGCTGGCGGTGATTTTTTTGCGTGACCATCCGGAATACATGAGCGGTCTGATCCTGATCGGTCTTGCACGCTGCATTGCCATGGTGCTGGTCTGGAACCAGATCGCCGGCGGCAGCAGTCACTATGTCGCCGGACTGGTGGCGTTCAACAGTCTGTTCCAGATCGCGTTCTTCAGTGTCTATGCCTGGTTGTTCCTTGGCTGGTTGCCGGCGCAGCTGGGTCTGGAAGGACGCGTGATCAGCGTCAGCTTCATCGACATTGCCTTGTCCGTACTGATCTATCTGGGCATTCCGTTTCTGGCCGGTTTCCTCAGCCGCAAGGTGCTGGTCGCGCGGCGCGGTGAGCGCTGGTACACGGAAACATTTCTGCCGCGCATCGCGCCGATCACGCTGATCGCCTTGCTGCTGACCATCGTGGCCATGTTCAGCCTGAAAGGTGAGTCCGTGCTGGCCCTGCCGCTGGATGCCTTGCGCATTGCGCTGCCGCTGGCGCTGTACTTTCTGATCATGTTCGCCATCAGCTTTGTCATGGGCCGGCTGCTGCACGCTGACTATCCGCGCACCACGGCGCTGGCGTTCACCGCCGCCAGCAACAATTTCGAACTGGCGATTGCCGTGGCGATTGCCACTTTCGGTCTGGCGTCGCCGATTGCCTTTGCCACCGTGATCGGTCCGCTGGTGGAAGTGCCGGTGCTGATCAGTCTGGTCAGTGTGGCCTTGTGGCTGAAAACACGCTGGTTCAGTGCGTCATCCACCGGTGCGTGATCGGCCCGGCCGCCAAATTCATTCAGGAGTGAAAGCATGAGCATCAAACTGGGCATCAATGGTTTTGGTCGCATGGGCCGATTGCTGCTGCGCGCGGCGTTTGGTGACAGCGAGCTGGAATTTGTCCGCATCAATGATCCGGCCGGTGACGCGGCGACATTTGCCCATTTGCTGAATTTCGATTCCGTACACGGTCGCTGGTCGCACGAGGCGCGCGCCGATGCGGACGCGCTGCTGATCAACGGTCGGCGAATTGCGTTTTCGCGCGCGAAAACATTGAACGAAAGCGACTGGTCCGGCTGCGATGTGGTGATTGAAGCCAGCGGCAAATTCAAGACTGCCGTCGCCCTGCAGCCCTTGCTCGATCAGGGCGTCAAACGTGTGGTGGTGACGGCGCCGGTGAAAGAAGCCGGTGTCCTGAACGTGGTGATGGGCGTCAATGATCAGTTGTTCAGTCCGGCGACGCATCGGATTGTCACGGCCGCCTCCTGCACCACCAATTGCCTGGCGCCGGTGGTGAAAGTGATTCATGAATCGCTCGGCATCCGCCACGGCTCGATGACCACCATTCACTGTCTGACCAATACCCAGACCATCATCGATGCCGCGCACAAGGATCTGCGTCGTGCCCGCGCCTGCGGCGAATCGCTGATCCCGACCACCACCGGATCGGCGACCGCGATCACGGAGATTTTCCCCGAACTGAAAGGTCGCCTGAACGGCCACGCCGTGCGCGTGCCGCTGACCGTGGCCTCGCTGACCGATTGCGTGTTTGAAGTGGAACGCGCCACCACGCGCGACGAAGTGAATGCTTTGCTGAAAGCGGCGGCCGATGGCGAGTTGCATGGCGTGCTCGGTTTTGAAGAGCGGCCGCTGGTGTCAATTGATTACCGCAGCGATCCGCGTTCGAGCATCATCGACGCGCTGTCAACCATGGTGGTGAACGGCACGCAGGTGAAGATTTATGCCTGGTATGACAATGAGTGGGGCTATGTGAACCGCACGGTCGATCTGGCGCGCAAAGTCGGCCGGGCCGGTTGAGCGGACGCATGTCCATGCAGGCGGCGCTGCGTCATTACGTGCTCATCACCGGCAATTACTGGGCCTTCACGCTCACCGATGGCGCGCTGCGCATGCTGGTGTTGCTGCATTTTCACCAGCTCGGTTACACGCCGCTGCAGATCGCGGCGCTGTTCCTGTTTTACGAGATCTTCGGCGTCATCACCAATCTGGTCGGGGGCTGGCTGGGTGCGCGCATCGGCCTGAACCGGACCATGAATATCGGACTGGCGCTGCAGGTGATTGCACTGGCGGCGCTGGCCTTGCCGACGCAATGGCTCAGCGTGCCGCTGGTGATGGCGGCACAGGGCCTGTCCGGCATTGCCAAGGATCTGAACAAGATGAGCGCCAAGAGCAGCGTCAAACTGCTGCTCGCTTCAGGCAGTACGGCGGCCGCGCAGCAGGCGACGCTGTACCAATGGGTGGCGCGGCTGACCGGCTCGAAGAATGCGCTGAAAGGTGTCGGCTTTTTTCTCGGCGCGCTGCTGCTGACGGCATTCGGTTTCCGCACTGCGGTGCTGGCGATGGCCGCACTGTTGTTGCTGATCTGGATCGCCAGCCTGCTGCTGTTGCCGGCAGATCTCGGCAAGGCAAAAGCGAAACCGAAATTCCGCCAATTGTTCTCCGCCAGCGGGCCGGTCAATGTGCTGTCGGCGGCGCGATTGTTTTTGTTTGCGGCACGCGATGTCTGGTTTGTGGTCGCGCTGCCGGTGTTTTTCAGCAGTGAGCTGGGCTGGAGTTTCTGGCAGGTCGGCGGTTTTCTCGCCGGCTGGGTGATCCTCTACGGCATCGTCCAGGCACTGGCGCCGGCGATCACGGCGCGCCGTCCGCATCAGCTGCCCGGTGGCGGTGCGGCGGCGGGCTGGGCCGCGGCGCTGAGTGTGCTGCCCTTGCTGATGGCGGCCGGCCTGTATGCCGGCGCCGATGCGCAGACCTTGCTGATCGGCGGCCTGCTCGGTTTTGCACTGCTGTTTGCCATCAACTCTTCGCTGCACAGCTATCTCATCGTTGCCTATGCGCGCGAAGACGGCGTGTCGCTGGATGTGGGGTTCTATTACATGTCCAACGCTGCCGGCCGACTGGCTGGCACCCTGCTGTCCGGTTGGATTTACCAGCGTCACGGACTGGCCGCCTGTCTGCTGGTGGCGGGGCTGTTTGTTGCGGCGGCGGCGCTGATCGCGCTGCGTTTGCCGGCAGCGCATGCCGGCGAATTGCCGTCGACGACGGATGAGCAATAAGCCCTCGCCGCGTGCGTTTGCAAGCCTGTGTTGTCCGTGCAGGTTTTCCGTGCGAGTTGTCAGCGTGTGCGCGGCATCGCGCTCAGCGCGCCGGCAGACGGCGCCGGCGCCACCAGCGGCGGATGTCGTCGGTGGCCGGCACCAGCGCAAACGCACTCAGCACCAGCGCCGGCGGTACCGTCGCCAGAAAACCGAACTGTTTGAAACCGAGCGCGCCGAGTACGCCGCCGGTGAAGAACGCTGCCAGCAGTTGTGACAGCAGCGCCAGCCGGGCGCGATTGGCATGCACCGGCGCCTGATCGGCAAGCGGGCGGCGATTGATGTACAGCGCCTTGCCCAGCTCGATACCGATGTCGGTGATCAGACCCGTGACGTGGGTGGTGCGGATCTCGGCGCGCGACAGCTTGGTCACCAGCGCGTTCTGCAGGCCCATGATGAAACAGAGCAGCATCACTGTGGCCGGCACGAACAGGCCGGGCAGCGCCGACAACTGGCTGCCGAGCAGGCCGAACACCAGCAGCAACACGGCTTCGAGCAGCAGCGGCAGGGCGAAGGTGCTGTGCCGCTGCCGACGCCGTGCGTAGTTGACCATCAGCGCCGTGAGCATGGCGCCGAGCAGGAAGGACAGCAGCGCGCCGATGCCGCCGCCGACCAGCGCAGTATTGCCGAGCGCCAGATGGTCGGCCGTGGCCGAGACGATGCCGGTCATGTGCGAGGTGTACTGGCCGACAGCCAGCAGGCCGCCGGCGTTGATGGCACCGGCGACAAAGGCCAGCGCCAATCCGAGCTGGCGGTTGGCGGCACCGGAGCGGCGTGCGCCGGTCAGTGAGCGGGCGTAATGCAGCGGCATGCAGGTTCCGATCGGGCAGGTGACGGCAGGCATGTTCAGCAGTCGTTGCCACCGGCGTCAACAGCTGCCCGTGACGCCTGCCGGCCACTGTCATCTTCGGGCCATCGGCCTGTCACAATTCTGTCGCGGACCCTCTATAAAGTGACTGCCATCACGCCGGGTGACCGGCGCGAGCCTCAACAGGCGAAAGCCAAAACTGGCAACAGGCGAAGCCACCACTGGCCGCAGCCACAACAGGGGAAATGTCCATGAACTTCACGAAGCGCCTCGCATTTGCGATCGGCCTGGTGAGCGCAGCGGTGGCCGGTGCCGTCGGTGCAGCTGATGGCCCGAAAGTCGATGCGAAACTGCCGGAATACACGAAGGTCAGCGGCGTCTCGGGCAACCTGAGCTCGATCGGTTCCGACACGCTGAACAACCTGATGACCTTCTGGGCAGAAGAGTTCAAGAAGCAGTATCCGAACGTCAACGTGCAGATCCAGGGCCAGGGTTCGTCGACCGCGCCGCCCGCGCTGACCGAAGGCACCGCCAACCTCGGCCCGATGAGCCGTGACATGAAGGCCAACGAAATTGCCGCCTTCGAAGCCAAGCACGGTTACAAGCCGACCCGTATCGCTGTCGCTATCGACGCGCTGGCCGTGTTCGTGCACAAGGACAACCCGATCAAGGGTCTGTCGATGTCGCAAGTGGACGCGATTTTCTCGTCGACCCGCAAATGCGGCGGCGCCGCTGACATCACCAAGTGGGCCGACGTCAGTGTCACCGGTGCGCTGGCCAAAGAGCCGATGACGCTGTTCGGTCGCAACTCGGTGTCCGGCACTTACGGTTACTTCAAGGAACACGCGCTGTGCAAGGGTGACTTCAAGAACACCGTTGCCGAGCAGCCGGGTTCGGCGTCGGTGGTGCAGTCGATCAGCGCCGCCAAGAATGCCATCGGTTATTCGGGTATCGGCTACAAGACCTCGGGTGTGCGCGCCCTGCCGCTGGCGGAAAAGGATTTCGGCCAGTATGTCGAAGCCAACGAAGCCAATGCCATCAGCGGCGACTACCCGCTGTCGCGTTTCCTGTTCATCTACGTGAACAAGAAGCCGAACCAGCCGATGAATCCGCTGGAGCTGGAATTCATCAAGATGATCATGTCCAAGGTTGGACAAGAGCAGGTGGTGAAGGATGGTTACATCCCGCTGCCGGCCGGCGTCGCCGAGAAACAACTGGCGCAGCTGCTGAAATAAGCGCAGCGCAGCGCTGAAACACGCGCAGCAGGACAGCAGGGAGGCGGTCCGCGTTCAGTGACAACAAACCCCGGTTCATCCGGGGTTTGTTTTTTTCCGGGGAACAGCAGGTCGCCCCGTCGTGCGCACATCTGGCGGCTTTCCCCGCGATCAGGCAAGGGAACTTCTGGATTCAATCAGGTCAGACCAGTCTCACGAAGCGCCGCCTTCGCGGCGTCAGGAAGGAAGCCTGAAATGTCTGAACTGCTCAATGATGTGCATTCCCGCCTCAATCCCACCCATGTCCATCGTGTCGAACGGCCGGAAAATCTCGACGATGTGCGCCGGCTGCTGAAACAGGCGCGTGCCGAAGGCCGGAAAATTTCTGTGTCCGGCGCCCGCCACGCCATGGGCGGCCAGCAATTTGCGCAGGACAGCCTGCATCTGGATCTGCGGGCGCTGAACCGGGTGATCGAACGCGACCCGGAGCGCGGTCTGCTGCATATCGAGGCCGGTGCCGACTGGCCCTGCATCATCGCCGCCACCGAATCACTTTGCGACACGCAGGGCCGGCGCTGGGCGATCCGCCAGAAACAGACCGGCGTTGACGAGGTGACGCTCGGCGGTTCGATTGCCGCCAATGCCCACGGTCGTGGTTTGCGCATGCGTCCCGTCGGCGATGACATCGAACATCTGACCCTGCTCACCGCCGACGGCGAACTGAAACGCTGCAGCCGCAATGAAAACGCCGACTTGTTTGCGCTGGTGATCGGCGGTTTCGGCTTGTTCGGCATAGTCGTCTCGGCCTGTTTGCGACTCAGCCCGCGCCAGCGTATGCAGCGCGTTGTTGAAGTGGTGGATATTGATGTGGCGGCGCAATCGATCCTCCGCCGCATGGCGCAAGGCGCGGTGTACGGCGATTTCCAGTTTGCCATTGATGCGCAGGATGAAAGTTTCCTGCGCCGCGGCGTGCTCGCCTGCTATCTGCCCTGCGCTGAGCCTGACGCCGCAGACGCCGGAGACGTCACGGTGGATCTGCAGGCTGATGCCTGGCTGCAATTGCTGACCCTGGCGCACGAGGACAAGTCCGCCGCGTTCCGCTTGTACGCCGATCACTATCTCGCCACGCAGGGACAGACCTACTGGTCGGATACGCTGCAACTGGCGACCTACATTCCGTCGTATGCCGACTATCTGCACAGTCGTCGTTGCGCTGCGAATGCCGGCGCAGTGCGTGAGTCACTGGTGATCGGCGAGCACTATGTGCCGTATCGCCAGTTGCTCACTTTCATGACCCGGGCGCGGCACATCCTGCGTCAGTTCGGCAGCGAGATCATTTACGGCACCATCCGCGCGATCCGCCGGGATCGCAGCGCGTTCCTGCCCTGGGCGAAAGACAATTTCGCCTGCGTGATCTTCAATTTGCGCACCGTTCATGACGCCGCCGGCATCGCCCGCACCCACGCCACATTCCGGGCGCTGACCGAGGCGTCACTGAATCTCGGCGGCAGTTTCTTTCTCACTTATCACCGCGCCGCCAGTGCCGAACAGGTGCAGCGTGCTTACCCGATGTTCGCGGCATTCCTGAAACAGAAACTCCGCCATGACCCGGACGAAACATTCTGCAGTGACTGGTATCGGCACTATCGCGATCTTTTCGCCGCCGCCGCCGACACAACTGCAACCGCCGCCGCAAACGTGGCGGGCGCATCGTGAAGCCCGATACGCCCAGTGCAACGGCGCGGCTGATTGCTGCTGCAAGCGTATTGCTGTCCAGAACGCCAGCTGATACCGCGCTGATCCCCGCTGGCGCCGCTGAATGGTGTCGAGCATTTCTCGCCCGGCGGCGTTCCGGACGCTGGCTATTGCGATCGCTGGATTTCGGCGTACTGCGTGCCGGTTGGCGCGGTCTGGCCGGATTGATCCAGCCCGGCATCCTGCAGCATTACGCACTGCGCAAACGCTGGATTGAGTTGCAGGTGCGCCGGCAAATCGCGGCCGGCTGTCAGCGCCTGATCGTGCTCGGCGCCGGCTTCGATACGCTGGCCCTGCGTCTGGCCCTTGAATATCCCGGCCTCGAATTCATCGAGCTTGATCATCCGGCGACGCAGGCCGACAAACGCGCTGCGCTGAGTGGTGTTCCGGCGGCTGCGAACCTGCAGTTGATGCCGCTGGATCTCGGTGATGGCGCGCTGCCGGTCGCGTTGCACCACTCGCGCGCGCGCACCACCGTCGTCGCGGAGGGCGTGCTGATGTATCTGCAGGCGGCTGCGGTGAGCAAGCTGTTCGCCGGGTTGCAAACATTCCGTGCCCGTCATCTGCAACTGCTGTTCAGTTTCATGAATCAGTGGCCGGAAGGCAGCAATGGTTTTCGTCCGCGCAGTCGTCTGGTGGAACACTGGTTGCACACGCGCGCCGAACCGTTCTGCTGGGCGCTGCCGGCGGAGAAACTGCCTTCTTTCCTGTCCGCGCAGGATTTTGTTTTGCATGAGCTGTGTCGCACCCAGGACCTGCCCCGGCAACTGGCGCCGGAACGTGAAGCCTCGCAACTCGAAGGTGAGGATCTGGTTTCCTGCTGCCGACAGGCGGATGTCATCATGCGGTGACGATGACCGTCCTGCGCAGGCTGTTGCACCGGGCGTATGTGCCGGGCGCATGTGCCGGGCGTATGTGCCGTGTGAACAGAAAATCTGTCGTGTGAAAGCCGGACGCGCGAACCTCAGGCGAGTGCCGCGCGATGCGGCTCAGAAACCGGATGCAAGATTTGCCGATGTCAGCGCTGCGCGTTCCTGTTGCAGCAGATCGCGCAATCGTTCTGCATCCGGCCAGTGAGCGTTGGCTAGCCAGCGTTCGACAAAGTCGGCGAAGTGCAACGCTTCCTGATCAAACTCGGCGCAGGCGTCGGCTTGGCGCAGCAGATAGTCATCGAATACCGGCCGGAATCGTGTGCCCAGCTGATCGATAGTGGCGGGCAGGCGACGGGTGATGCCGACCAGCCGGCTGGCGCGGTAAAGCATGCAGTTCACCTGCATGCCGTGGTGACGCGCCAGCTGCTGCAGGCGCTGACGTTCCTGTGCGCTCAGCGTGTAAGCGTCGAGCGCCCGCGTCTGGCCGGCGTTCAGCGCCCGGCACTGCGCCGGTACGCGGATCAGATCCGCGAACGCGCGCTGGAAATCGTCATGCGACATGATCGGCGGCCGTGCGTGTTGCGGTGTCATGCGTGTTGGCGTCATGGGCAGCACGATCATGTGTTGCGCCCGCGCGCCGGGCGCGCGTCTGTTGCCAGATACTGCGCGCCTGATCGAGTTCGGCGAGCAGTTGCGCTTCGCTGATGCGCATCGCCCAGGATTCATCGATTTCCAGTGTCACGGCGCGTATGCCCGGCGCGCGTATCAGCACATGCTGCAGCAGATTCCAGACTTGTGGCGGACAACTTCCGGCATGGGCATCGGTCCACATGCCGGCAAAGGCTTCGCCGCCGGCGATATGCAGTTCGAGCACGCGGTCCAGATCAAGCCGGTCAATCTGCGCATACGGGTCAACACCATGATTGACGGCATTGGTGTGCAGGTTGTGCAAGTCCAGCAGCAGATGACACGGCGACTGCGCGGTGAGCGCATTGAGGAACTCCGCTTCATCCATGTCCTGATCCGGCAGCGGGCTGTAATTGACGGTGTTTTCCATCAGCACGTCGCAGCCCAGTCCGTTGTGCAGCTGAAGCAATTTTCCGGTCAGTTCCGGCAGCACGGCGCGGTCGTAAACCGGCGGCAGCAGCAGGCCGACGCCTCGCCAGTCATGTTGCGGTCCGAGCCGGAACCAGGCCAGATGTTCGCTGAACCAGACAAATGGAAAACGCTGGCGCCAGTGTGCGAGCTGTTCGACATGCACGTCGTCGAGCGGGCCGGTGCTGGCAATCGAAAGACCGATGCCGTGTGCCACCAGCGGCAGATCGCCCATTGCCTGATCCAGTTGACGCAGCGTGTCGGGAATGTCGCGGTAACGCTGCGGGCGTGCACCGCTGCGCGGGCCACGGTCGTGCCAGAAGCGTTCGGGACTCACCGAGAGAAAATCGAGCGCAGCGCGGTGCCGACCGACAAAGCGCGCGAGCGCCGGATTGAACGCCAATCCGACGCCCGACACGTTTTTTGCTGACGGCGTTGGTGCCATCTCGGTGCTGGCTTGGTCGCCGACTCAGAAGCGGACGTTGTAGGTGTTCAGATCAACACGGACAACATTTTCGAAGCGCTCCTTGACGAACAGATCGAGTCCCGAGCGGCAGTTCGCGCAGGGGCCCATGCGCAGGATCTCGGGAGCGATTTTTTCGTACACCAGGTCTTCGAGTTTGCGCGTCACCTCCAGCGAGGTGCCGGCCGGCACTTGCAGCTCGACAATCGGTCGCGCGCCTTTCTGCTGATGAAAGAACACCTGGGCTTCGCGGGATTGATCGCGGGAGAGATTCAGTTCCGTAGTCATGTTGCCTCCATTGCGGTTGACGTGCGTCCTGCGCCACGGCGAGTGCCGGGAAGCACTGCGTGGTGAGGCGGTCCGGCTGGCTGTCCGTGCGCAGGCCCGCGTGATGATGCGGCCGGGTGGCCGCCGGCGAATGCTGGTCGCAGGTGCGGGGAGACTCAAGTGAAGCCGCGACGCTTGCGCGCAAAAGTATCAGGGCGACCGGGCTTAGTCGGGCAGGGACTAACGCCGGGTCGCTGCAATAGCGGGCGGGGGATCAGGCCGGCGGGGGATCAGGCCGGCGGGGCGTCGGCCGTGCTAGTGTGCGCGGCCCCGCAGACTTGAATAACAAGACGACCGGTCATACATTGCCACCATGAACCGAGCCCGCGACAAGAAAGACCATCTCCTCGATACCGGCATGGCGGTGATTTTCCGTCATGGCTACAACGGTACTGGTGTGCAAGATATCGTTGATGCCGCTGGGGTACCGAAGGGGTCGTTCTACAACTACTTCGAGAGCAAGGAAGCCTTCGCCATCGAAGGCCTGACGCGCATCGCCGATGCCGCGCTCGGCCATGCCCGCGAAACCCTGCTGGCCGCCGAAACGCCGCCCCTGCAGCGCATCCAGCAGTACTTTGAAGCCGCTGCCGCCTGCCATGCCGAACAGGGTTACAACGGCGGCTGCCTGATCGGCAACCTGTGCCAGGAAATGGCCGGGGTCAACGCCAAGCTGCGCGAGCGCATCGACTTCCTGATGCGCCAGAACGTCCAGCTGCTGGAGGCTTGTCTGGCCGAAGCCCAGCGTGCCGACAAGCTCTGCCGCGAACGCTGCGCCCACGAGTTGGCCGAGTTCGTGTTCTTCGCCTGGGAAGGCGCGCTGCTGCGCATGAAGGCCACCGGCAACGGTGAACCGCTGCAAGCCTTCCTGCGCGCCCTGCCGGTCTTGCTCAGCCGCTAGACCCTGGCCGCGCCGGACCGGCTTCTGCTGCTCCGGCATCACACAACTCCCTTTTGCCCCGCATCCACCGGTCCGTGCTGGTGGATGCGTTCGCCTGCCTGTTGTCCGGTGGACAAGACCGGTGGACGAGACCGGCTGACAGGTACATTCAAGACAGTCGGTCATATTGCCAATTTACAAACATACACGGATGTATGTAAATTGCCGGCCATAAATTGCACATGACTGACTCACCGCCTGCCCTGCAGGCATCCAGCCCGGACGGGATGGACGCCAGAGCAGTACCGCATCGCGCAGGCTGTTGCCGGCGCTGCGGCATCCGGCACGGGGCCGGTAGCGGCAAGCCGGCTGTCATGGGCAACACCGATAAAAACAACGAGGAGGGGCGAAGGCCCCTTTTCTGGACCAAGATTAAAGACGACTGGTCGTCTAAGGTTGAATCATGGGTATGCTCCGTTTCCGTCCTTCGCTGCTGGCGCTCGCTCTGGCGCTGGCGCCGGTGGCCGCTACGCAGGCGGCTGACGAACCGTGGAACAGTGGCTGGGCGTTCTACGCCGACAACGATCTGTTCGTGCCCGGCGCCCAGGGCCGCGACCGCGACTACACCGGCGGATTTTCGCTGACCCTGTCCGGCCGCCAGGCGCGTGAGGCGTTGCTGTCGCTCGATACGCCGCGCGCGGCCATCGGCCGCTGGCTGGGCAGTGAGCGCCTGCTTGCGGAGCGCAGCCAGCAGCGGCACAGCATTGAGTACGGCCTGACGGTGTTCACGCCGGGGGATCTGTCGGCCCGGACGCTGCAGACCGCTGACCGGCCCTTCGCCAGCCTGCTCTATGTGTCGAGCACCGCGGCTGAAGTGGATGAGCATCGCGGCGTGGCGCTGATGTCGACGCTGACGTTTGGTGTGCTCGGTGCGCCGTTTGTTGCCGACATCCAGAAAGGCGTGCATCAGGCATTTGGCTCGACCGAGCCGCAAGGCTGGGACGAACAGATCAGCGATGGCGGTGAGCTGACCGCGCGCTACAGTCTGGCGCGGACGGTGTTGTCGGCGCGAGGCGCTATCGGCAACAGCCGTTACGAAGTGACCCAGACCTGGCGGGCTTCCGCCGGCTATCTCAGTGATGTCAGCTTCGGCATGGCGGCGCGGATAGGTGAATTGCGCTCGCCGTGGTGGAGCTACAACCCGCAGGTTGCTGACTACGCCGAAAAGTCCGTGCCGGTGGCCGGTGGCGGGGCGGAGCATTACTGGTGGGGTGGGTTTGCGGTGCATGCCCGGCTGTACAACGCTTTTTTGCAGGGACAGTTCCGCGACAGCCGTCACCACTTCAGCCATGACGAGCTGCGTCCGCTGATCGCCGAAGTCTGGGCAGGCTATACCCACGCATTTGATTCCGGCTGGCGCCTGTCCTACACGGTGCGTGGCCAGAGTTCGGAACTGGAAACCGGCACCGGTGACCGTAGCGCCGTATGGGGCGGGGTCGTGGTCAGTCAGGCCTTCTGAGACCGATCGGCCTGGCTGAAGGTGGCCAGTACGACACTGAAAGCCGGCGCTTGCCGGCGCAGTGATTCGGCGTCAGTCTTGCCGACCACAAGGGACGAGTGGGGAAACGGTGATCATGAGTGCAGGTGGACGACGCGATCTGGCCGCCGAGCGACGCCAGCGAGAGCGCAACCTTGCAGCCCGGCAGCGCGAGATGCAGAAGCAGGTCGCCGAGCGCAAAGCCGGTTGGGCCGAGAACCAGCTCACCGACAACATCGCCCGCACCGTCGAGCCGGAAGTGGATGAACAGATCTGGGCCGGCCGCCGCTGGTGGGTCGAACGCTGGTGGCTGCGCCCGCTGCTGCTCGCCGCCATCCTGATCAGCGTCGCGGGCATCGTGGTTTCGGTGATTTCCGGGAGCATTTTCGGCGCCGTTGTATCAATTCCGGCCTTGCATTTCAGCTTCTCGACCTGGCTGCATGTCCGCAATCACGGCGGTTGAGGCCATTCCACCGTCCAGAAGGTAGCAAACAGCTGCGTTTTGTGAGCAAGTTGGCAAAAGTTGCACGGCATGTGCATAATCCGGCCCATACTCATTCCGAGCCGACACCCGGAGACCGTGGCGCATGAGCAATCGCGATATCTGCGTTCATGTACCAGGACAGACTGAACCGCTTTACGTGGGCCCGGAACGCCGAGAAGACCGTCGTCGCAGCGTCCGCAACGACGAGTTTGAAAAGCTGTTGCGCCACTTCGGTCTCGACCGCCGCGTCGTGCCCGACCGTCGCCGGGCGCATACCTCGTGGTTGCTGGTCTCTGAAGCGGCCAACGCCTGAGACGTATCCCTCAGCTTTTCTTGTTTCGCAAACGGCCTTAAAGGCCGTTTGTCGTTTCTGCGCGCCGCGATGATTTGCACCGCCCGTGAGCGGTGGCGTTGAAACGGCGTTCTGGTATGAATCCGGATTCGGTCCTCTCTCGTAAAACATGAATTTTGATAGTCGCGGTTGGCAAGGCCTGCCAAATGCCATCGGGCAATTAGCCCAAGAGACAAATATCTTGACGCCAATCTCCGAGAAATTTACTCTGTCTTTCAACAAAGGGGAGTAGCTCCCGCCGCAGTGATCGTCATGACGAAACGCGCATGCGTTTCCGGTCCTGCGGGCAAGCAGACACCACGCGTGTCGGTTTGCGAGCAAGACCTTTGCCGGCAGCGGCAAAGGTCTTTTTTATTTGTCGTCGCCGGAAATCTGTCCACAAAACCGGAGAACGACATGCAGTGCCCCAATCCGCAATGCCAGCATCCGCCGCAGAAACTGCAAATGGCGGAGCGTCATGGCATCGAAATCGACTACTGCCCGCATTGCCGTGGCGTCTGGCTGGATCGCGGTGAGCTCGACAAGATCATCGAGCGCGCCGCCAGCGATACCAGCTTCACTGCCTCCCGCAGCGTTCCCGAACCGGCCGCGCCCGCTCCGGCGCCAGCCGACTATCACGGCCAGTACACACGCGAACGCAGTCACGACGGCCGTGACCGCCACCGGCATCGCGATCACGATGAGGATCGCTACTACGGCCACAAGCCGCACCGGAAGAAATCGCTGCTCGGCGAACTGTTCGATTTCGACTAACTGAAACCATTCGCGGAGAATTGTCATGCAAACCATAGGTGAATGGTGGATGTGGGCCGGCTTTGCAGTCTTTGTGCTGCTCGCCGTGCTGGTGGATTTGCGCGCCATCAAGCATCAGGGCGCGCACAAAGTGAATGTGCGTGAGGCGCTGAACTGGACGTTTGTCTGGGTGGCGCTGGCCATCGTGTTCAATGCGCTGCTCTGGTGGTACATCGACACCACGGCCGGACGCGCAATGGCCAACCAGAAAGCGGTCGAATTTTTTACCGGCTACCTGATCGAGAAATCGCTGGCGGTGGACAATATTTTTGTCTTCCTGATGATTTTCTCGTTCTTCGCCGTACCGCAGGAATTCCAGAAGCGCGCACTGATCATCGGCATCGTCGGCGCCATTGTGCTGCGCGCCGGCATGATCCTGATCGGCGCCTGGCTGATCGCCAAGTTCCACTGGATTCTCTATCTGTTCGGTGCCTTCCTTCTGATCACCGGCATCAAGATGCTCTGGTTTGCCGATCAGAAGCCGGATCTGGAGGCCAATCCGGTGATCCGCTGGATACGCGGTCACATGAAGATCACCACCCAGTTTGACGGTGAAAACCTGTTCACCTGGAAAGACGGTGTGCGTTATGCGACGCCGCTGTTCCTGGTACTGGTCATGATCTCGGTGACTGACGTCATCTTCGCAGTGGATTCCATTCCGGCCATTTTCGCCATCACCACCGATCCGTTCATCGTGCTGACCTCGAACATCTTCGCCATTCTTGGTTTGCGTGCGATGTACTTTCTGCTGGCTGACATGGCGGAGCGCTTCCACCTGCTGTCGTTTGGCCTGGCCATCATCCTGATGTTTATCGGCGTGAAGATGCTGATTGTCAGCTGGGTGAAGATCCCGGTCGGTATTTCCCTGCTCGTGGTGTTCGGCATCCTGATCTCGACGATACTCGCGTCGTTGATCATCAAGCCCAAACACGCGGACAGCGACACGGCAGAAAAGCCGGTGAGCTGATCGGCTGAGCCGGAACGCAATCGGGCGGCATCAAGCCGCCCGATTGTTTTGCGCGGTGCCGCCGTCTTAGCGGAGCACCACAGCCGTGCCGCTGACGGCCACCATCATCATGCTGCCATTCTGGCCAAGCATTTCGTAATCAAAGTCGACGCCGATGACGCCATTGGCACCCATTTCCCGTGCTGCGTCGGCCATCTCCTTGAGCGCCATCTCGCGGGCGCCGGCCAGCGCATTTTCATAGGCGCCGGAACGGCCACCGACCACGTCACGGATGCTGGCGAGAATGTCGCGGAATATGTTGGCGCCAACAATGGTTTCGCCGGTGACGACGCCCAGATAGCTGCTGACGGTTCGGCCTTCGACATGACTGGTAGTCGTGATCAACATTTGCGGGCTCCTTGCGCGGCGTGATGATGCTGATGCCGCAATCAGCCGGGCAGCACTGCCCAGTAATCCCATTTCAGGGCAATCGCCTGTGGCAAAGTGTTGCTGCTTGCAAGCGCCGGTAACTCGCCGAGCAGACACGCATCAGGTTCCGTTTTCAAACCGAAACTGACCACGCGCACGGCGCTGAAATCAGCGGCAAGTCGCTGTTGCTCCAGCGTGACGCTGGCGGCATAAATGGTGTCACCGGCAAAGGCCGGATGTGTGTGGGTGCCGCTGTTGAAACCGAGCAGCCAGAAGGCATTTTCCAGTCCGTTGTAACTGAGTGCACGGACCATGGACATGATGTGGCCGCCGTACACCAGCGGTTTGCCGCTCGCCTGTCGCGCCATGTGTGCGGCGTCGAAATGCACGCGCGCATTGTTCTGGTACAAACGCGTGGCCAGCATGTGATCGCTCTGGCCGATCAGCATGCCGCCGCCGTGATCCAGCACGTCGCCATAGCCATAGTCACCGGCCCGGCGTGCATCGCCGCTGATGCGGACAAGATTGTCGACCGGGCGCAGACCGGCGGGCAGTTTCAGGTTGCTGGCCGGCAACATCGGCGCCAGTGCCGGCAGATCGGCGATTGCGTGATCCGGTGCGGTCCGGCAATTCACCAACACCCAGCGTTTCCATTCCAGAACGCAGTGACCGTGCTGATTGTCGGCGCGCGAGTGCACGTAAACAATGCCGGTTTTGCCGCTGCTGGTCAGCTTCAGACCGATGACATCGCTTTCCACGCTGAGCGTGTCGCCGGCAAACACCGGCAAATGAAAACGCAGTTCGGCATAGCCGAGATTGGCCACCGCATTCAACGAGATGTCGTTGACGGTTTTGCCGAATGCGACGTGAAACACCAGCATCTGATCGAGCGGCATGCGCTCGAAGCCTTGGGCGAGTGCGTAGGTTTCCGCGCAGTGCAGCGGATGACGTGAGCCGTACAGTGACAGATACAGTGCCGCGTCGCCGCTGGTCAGTGTGCGCGGCGTGGCGTGCAGCAAGCGTTCGCCGAGGCGGAAATCTTCGAAGAAACGTCCGGTGGCTGCCATGAGCGTATCCGTTCCGAGTGGGGGCGCCGGGTTCAGCGCCGGCGCGACTGGCCGAGCAGCTCAGTCTGCCCGAGCGAATTGACGGCGTCGAACACCGCGATGACGCGTCGTGCCCATTCCTCCATCGCCGGTTCAATCAGGCGATCATCAACGACGGCCGTGCTCATGCCCTGTTGTGCCGCTTCATCAAGTGCAGCGATGACGCGCTGTGCGCGTTCGACGTCGGCACGTTTCGGCGTGAACGCATCGTTGGTGTAGGCCAGTTGCACCGGATGGATGATCGCCTTGCCGTCGAAGCCCAGATCGCGTGCCTGCCGGCAGGCAAACTCGCAGGCCTGCACATCCTTGAGATTGAAGTGCGGGCCATCGACGACGCCCTTGCGATGCGCACGCGCAGCGAGGATCACCAGTGACAGCGACGTGATCAGACCGGTGCGTTCCGGCGTTGGATTGATTTTCAGTTCGTTGGCCAGATCGGTGGTGCCCATGACCAGGCAACTGACGCGCGGCGAAGCACCGGCAATGGCTTCGGCGCGTAGCACACCGAAGGGGCTTTCGATGTTGCACATCAGGTTCAGGTGCGCGCCGCCGCGGGCATCGAGCGCGGCCAGAGTGTCCAGCACCTGTTGCGCACTTTCGATGCGCGGCACCAGCAGGGCATCAACCGGCAGACTGGCAGCGAGCGCCAGATCGTCAATGCCCCAGCGCGAGTTCAGCGGATTGATGCGCAACACGCGTTCAGCATGACCGAAGTCCGCGTTGCGTTTCAGGGCGGCGGCCAGTGTGTCGCGCGCCTGGGCCTTGAAACTGGACGGCACCGATTCCTGCAAATCAAAAATGATGGAATCGCAAGGCAGGTTGCGCGCTTTTTCGATATGCCGTTCGACATGTGCCGGCACGTAGAGCATGGCCCGGCGCGGGCGGTAGGGCGTGTTCTGGCCGGTGCTGCTCATGGGCGTTCTCCGGTGATGGATGCGGGACGGGATGTGGTGTGTGCGCTGGCAGTGTGTGTGCTGGCGGAGCCGGCCGCCGCGCTGTTCAATGCCGGCAGCAGCGCCAGCAAATCCTTGCGCAGCACTTTGCCGTTGCGCGTGCGCGGGAAATCATCAAAAAAGTAGAAACGTTTCGGCACTTTGTAGGCTGCGAGTTCCTGCTGGGCAAAGCGGGTCAGCGTGTCGCTGTCGGGATTGCTGCCGGGACGTTTGATGATGCAGGCAACGATCAGCGTTTTGTTGTCTTCCAGCGGCTGACCCAGCGCCACGCAGTCGGCAACGTCGGCATGGCTTTTCATCACCCGCTCGATTTCGTGCGGACTGACCCGGTAGCCAAAGGACTTGATCACGTCGTCCTTGCGGCCCATGAACCAGAGATATCCCTCGGCATCTTCCCAGGCGTAATCGCCGGTCAGGAACCAGCCCTCGCGACGCAATTTCGCGTCTTCTTCCGGGCGTCGCCAGTAACCGAGAAACAGGCCCGGATCATCCAGCGGAATGGCGATCATGCCTTCCTCGCCGGTTTTCACCGGCTGCAAATGTTCATCGAGCAGCGTGACCCGGTGACCGGGCTGGCGTTTGCCGGCCGCGCCGGCGCGCGGTGGTTTTCCCGGCGGATGCGAAAGGTAATAGGAAAATTCCGACATGCCGATGGCTTCGTAAATCGGTTGCGCGAAGCGTTCCTGCCAGGCGATCAGCACGTCATCACTGAGGTGTTCGCCGGCGCACATGCAGTGCCGCAGCGTCGGCACATCAGCTTTGCTGCCGCTGGTTTTTTGCAGGATCTGCCGGTACACGGTTGGCACGCCGATGAAAATGGTGCAGCCGTGACGGGCGATAAGTTTCAGCCAGCGCTCTGGATCATTCGGGCCTTCGTAGGCGATGACGGTGTGACCGTGATAGAGCGGGTCCATCAGCGCCGTGCCGAGTACATAGGTCCAGTTGAATTTGCCCGAGTGCAGGATGCGATCCGGCTGACCGCTTTCGGCCGCGGAAAAATCAAACCAGTGCGTTGCTGCCGGTGTGCGGCCGATCAGCGCGCGGTGTGCGTGCAGCACGCCTTTCGGAAAACCGGTGGTGCCCGAGGTGTAAACCAGATAGGCCGGATCATCGGCAAGTGTTTCTGTTGCCGGCACCGGCGCCGTGTCACGCAGCAGGGGATTGAGTGCATGCAGCTGCTGGCCGGCGGATTTCAGATCAGCAGGCAATTGTTCGCAGCCGGTCAGCAGCACATGCCTGAGCGCCGGTGCGTCGTGCAGCATGCCGGCCAGTTCCGGCCACATGCTGACGTGCGTGACCAGTACGGCGGCGTCGCTGTCCTGAGCCAGAAAAGTCAGTTCTTTTGCCGTCAGCAGCGTTGAAGAGGGCACGGCGATGGCGCCGGCTTTCATGCTGCCGAAAAAACTCACCGGATACGCGGTGCTGTTCGGTAAACGGATCAGCACCCGTGCGCCGCGACCGGCACCGAGCTGCTGCAATACGCCGGCGAAGCGGCTGCTGCGCTCGGCGAGTTCGGCGTAGCTGATGCGGTCATCACCGTGCTCGGCGTCTTCGATGATCATCGCTGGCTGCTGGGCGCGTGCGCCCTGGGCATGACGATCCGCACAGGCGACGCCAATGTTCAGCGTTGCCGGAAGCCTCCAGTTCCACTCGCTCACCTTGTTCTCCTGATGCTGCTGCGCGCGTTACGCGGCGCACAAACGGGGCGTGTATTGCAGGGAATGCTTACACCTGACCGTAGGGCCAGTTTTCACGGATCACATGCACCGGCAGGCGGCGCAGCACATCGAGTGCGAATGTCTTGTGCTCGCTGCTCAGGGCCTGCAGCGCATTGGCGCGCAGCAGTGTTTGCAGGGCTTTGCCGAACATCGGCGGATCAAGCATCTCGCCTTCGAACTTGATGGCGCCGCCGAGCAGGGCATCGGCATCGATGGCCGCTTTCAGGATGGAGATATCGCGTTCGATGCGTTTCGGTGACGGCGTGAAGGCGACTTTGCACAGATGGATGTGATGCGGGTGGATCACCTGTTTGCCGGTGAGGCCCATCTGGGTTTCTTCGACGGCGTGGTTGTACACAACGCGGGCTTCATGTTCGCCGTGCAGATCCAGCCAGCGGCGGATGTCGTGCGGCTCGATGAAATATTCCGGCATCGGATTCTGGTTGATCAGCACTTCAACTCCGCCGATCACGCCCTTGCCGGCGATGCGCGCTTCGAACAGCACCATCATCAGGTAGGTGCGCAGTTCGTGTATCCAGTTTTCCGGAGTCAGGTGTATGGCCATGGCCTTGGAGAAATCGTGGATACCAAACACCACATGTTTGACGGTGGAAAACGCCATCAGATCCGGCGCCAGTTTCAGTGAGCGCGGATGTTCGATGATGGGCTGGATGGTGATTTTGGGATTGACGCCGAGCAGCCAGCTGGACAAGTCGCGGATCTCGGCAGCGCCATAAACTTCGCCGGCTTTGGCCAGAATGACCACGTCAATGAACGGCGCCATGTCCTTGATCAGCGCCAGATCGAGATCGTATTCGGTGGTGCGGAACGGATTGATGCGCAAGGCGATCTGGAAACCGCGCTGCGCGGCGCTGTCGCCGAAGGCCGGCAATTCCTGACGCAGCAGTTCGCGCGACAGGGCTTTTTGCCGGCAGCCGTCTTCGAGATCGAAGAGCAGCGTATGCGCCTTGCAGTCGTGCGCGTATTTGCGCATGCGTTCAGCGGCTTGTTCGAGCGTTTCGTACACGCCCTGGGCGGGGTTGTACTTGACCGGCGGATAGTAAAGCTGGATGCCCGGCCACGGGCCGCCCAGCACCAGTTCTTCGTTGATGGTCTTCATGAACTCGTGCTGGCTCATCATCACAGGGACCCTCGTGCCGCGCGTCCATTGGACGCCATTGGCCTCATCAACAACACTGGACTCGAAAAAAACCGGCAGCGCCTGCACTGGACTTTAGTCGGGTAGGCGCGGTTTGCCGGTCTTGGCATGATGCGTCGCAGCATCAACTTGACCGGATAATAACCAGTCAAACGATCATTTCAAATGGTCGTTTGAATTTTTTCTTGCGGCAGTGCGACAAAGCTGTTTACAGTCGGCCGCAGCACCGCTTGCGGGCAGACACGCGTCCGGCATGACGCGCTTTGCCTTGTCGTAAACGGAAAGCAGAATGCCTTGCCGCCGAGCGCCGCTGTCGCGTCACGGCCCTGTACCCAGTCACCTGTCCGTGTTCGCCAGCAGGGCGCCGCGGGCCATCTGCCGGAGGGAAGCTGCCGTGAGTTCTGTCGTTCATTCCGATGCTGTTCACACCGGGCGCGTCCATCCGGACCGTGCCCTGTTCGATGCCGAACGGCTGTTTCCGGTACTCGCTGCCTGCGAGCATTTCGCCGGCAGTGAAAAGCTGATCCTCAAGGCGCTGGCGATGCAGGCGGAAATGGGCCCGGTGTTTGATGTCACCTGTGACTGCGAAGACGGTGCCCAGGCCGGCAAGGAAGAAGAGCACGCGCAGATGGTGGCGTCGCTGATCGCGTCGGCGGCCAATGTTCACCAGCGGGCCGGTGCCCGTATTCACGACTACACGCATCCGCACTGGCGCCATGACGTGGACATTCTGCTGCGCGGTGCCGGTGCGCAGATCGCCTATCTGACCTTGCCGAAATGCACCAATGTCCGGCAGGCCGAAGAGATGGTGGCTTACGTGCAGGACGTCTGCCGCAAGCTGCACCTGAAACGCGAAATTCCGCTGCACATTCTCATTGAAACCCACGGCGCACTGCGCGATGTCTGGCAGATCGCAACACTGCCCTGGGTGGAAGTGCTGGACTTCGGCATGATGGATTTTGTCTCGGCGTTTCAGGGCGCCATTCCGGCCGCCGCGATGCGCTCACCGGGCCAGTTTGAGCATCCCTTGTTACAGCGCGCGAAAACGGAAATGGTCGCGGCGGCGATTGCCAACGGTGTGGTGCCCTCGCACAACGTGACGCTGGATCTGAAAAATCCCGAGCAGACGTATCAGGATGCGCACCGCGCCCGGTACAGCTTCGGTTTCCTGCGCATGTGGAGCATCTATCCGACCCAGATCAAGGCCATCGTCGATGCCATGAAGCCGGATTTTTCCGAAGTGCTCGATGCCTGCGCCATCCTGCTGGCGGCCCAGGCCAATCACTGGGGACCGATCCAGCACAAGGGCGAGTTGCACGACCGCGCAACCTATCGCTATTTCTGGACACTGCTGAAACGCGCCCGCGTCGCCGGACTGGAGCTGCCGCCGGAAGCGGTGAAGGCGTTTTTTGCCTGACGCCGCACCTCACGCGCCGGCACAGGTAACAGGCCGTCCGGCTACTTCTATCTGGCAAAACAACAAGGCGCCTCCGGGCGCCTTGTTGTTTTGCCAACTGCCTCACATACTTGCGGAGCATCCCGAGCTGTCGTGTGCCACTCCAAAGGATACGGAGTCATGACGAAACATCCTGCCCTGCCGCACCGCCGTCCGTCCCGGCTGTCCCGTCGTCTGGCTGCCGCCTGCGCTGGCGGTTTGCTGGTTGCAAGCGGCAACGCCATGGCCATCGGCCTCGGCGAGATCCGCATCCAGTCGTCGCTGCACGCGCCGCTGCAGGCAGAAATTCCCCTGCTGGGTGTCAGTCCCGACCAGCTCGACCGGGTACGCATCCGGCTCGGCCGGCGCGAAGAATTTGCCGATGTCGGCGTCGATTACCTGCCCGAATTTGATCGCGTCGCCGTTGACGTCGTGCGCCGCGCCAACGGCGTGTTCGTCCAGCTGCGCAGTCAGGCCGTGATGCGTGAGCCGCTGCTGCAACTGGTGCTCGTTGCCGACGATGCCGGTGTGCGCGTATTGCGCGAATACGTGCTGATGCTGGACCCGCCGCAATCGCGCATCGCCGATGCCGCGCCGGCGCCATCCGTAACCACGGCTCCTGCTGACGCCGCGACACCCGTGACGGCCGGCGCGGCAGTTCCGGTTCGGCAGTCAAGCGCCGTCACAACTGGCGTGGTCACGACCGGCCCGGAACCTGTCGTTGCCGGTGCAACGCCCGCTGCGGACGGTTGGCAATACGGGCCGACGCGCCGCGGTGACAGCCTGTCGAAAATTGCCCAGCGTCTGGATCGCGACGGCAACTGGCGGCGTTACGCCAGCGCCCTGCTGTCAGCCAATCCGCAGGCGTTCATCGACAACGATCCGCATCGCCTGAAAGCCGGTGTGCTGCTGACCCTGCCTGACGCCAGTGCGCTGGCGCGCGCCGGTGAACTTCCACTGGGACCTGCGCCGGTTCTGGCTGGTGCAGATCATGCGCCGGCCGCGTCGGAGCCTTTTGCTGCAAACCAGACAGCTGCCAACCAATCCCCAGCAAACCAATCCACAGCAAACCAATCCACAGCAAACCGGGCCGCTTCCAGCCAGCCTGCTGCAAGCCGTGCCGACACCGGCGCTGCTCCGGCCAACGCGAATGTTTCGCTGGCTGGCAATGCTGCGCCGTCTGCGCCGGTATCCGCGCAGCGTCCACCGGCCACCGTCGCGACGCCCACGCCGACTGCTGCCGCGGTAGCGCGTGCGGTGGGCAGCGATGCAGCAGCCGATCAATTGCAATTGGCGCAACAACTGAATCAGCAACTGCGCGACGAGCTCGCCGCTGCGGCGCGGCGCGTGGCTGATCTGGAGTCGCGGCTGGCACAGATTGATCAGCGCATGATCGACATCGCCCGTCGCGATGTCGCCGCGCTGCAAGCGGGGGCGACGACGGCAGGTGCAGCTGTTCCTGCCGGAACGCCGAACGTTCCGGCCACTGACGCAGCTTCTGCTGCGGCGGAGTCGATGCCCGCAGCGGCAGCGAGCACCGAGAGTGTCAGTCAGGCAGAGAAAGCGCATCCGGCTGCGGGCTCGACATCCGGCACGGTTGCCGCGGCGGCGCCGGCAGAGCAGGCGGAAAACGCCGGGCCCGGCGGGCGCGTGCTGTACCTGTCGCTGGCTGCCGGTGCGTTCGTGCTGGCGATGCTGATGCTGTTCTGGCGCTGGCGCAGCGAGAAAGAAAAAGAACTGGCGCGGCTGCGTGAACGCGTGCGTCATCCGCGCACGCTGAAAGAATCGCTGCCACTGCCGCAGGCAGAGGAAAAACTGATTGGCGCGAAGAGCGCAGCGGCAGCAACGCCGCCGGATCGTCGCGCCATGCGTGTCCAGCAGGTTCGCGCCGCGGTTGACACCTATCTCGCCTACAATCGGCCGGATCGCGCCAGCGAATTGCTGCAACAGGAGTTGCATCACGCCGGCGATGATTTGCTGCTGCGCCGCGAGCTGCAGTTGATCCTGAAATCGGTGGATGAAGCTGCGCAGGCACGTGCTGCTGCGGTGCAGGCCGAAGCCGCCGCCGATCTGGAAAAAGCCCTCGGTGCCGGCGTTGAACGCAGCGAAAAACATCACAGCAAGCCGGTGTCGCCGCGCAAAAACAAAACGCCCTGAGCCAACGGACGCAGGCCGGTGCGCGGCACTGGTCTGTTTGCCAAAACAGATGCAACCGATACACTCGCCCGGACCTCGCGTGCCGGGCGAGTTGTTTTCAAAGCTGCGCATGATGCGTCTGTGCAGATCCGGCAGCACACGGCAAACCGAAACACGACGTACCGAATCACGACATACCGACGCGCCGGGCGGCTGCTGCGAACATCGTTTCCGCCGCAGCAATCCCGGCGCGGGTCAGCTTGCATGTTCAACCCGGCACAAGGATTTCATCGATGCATTTTCGCCTTTCCGTTCTCGCGTTCGTGATTGCCGCCAGCAGTGCGGCGGTAAACGCCGACGTACTGGTTCACGCCGGCAAGCTGGTTGATGTGGATGCCGGCAAAGTGCTCAGCGAGCAAACCATCCGCATCAGGGGCAATCGCATCGTCGCGGTGGAAAGCGGCTATCGCGCGCCGGCCAGCGGCGATGAGCTCATCGATCTGAAATCACTGACCGTGCTGCCCGGCCTGATGGACATGCACGTGCACCTGACCGGCGAAACCAGTCCGACGTCCTACTCGGATCGCTTTTTCATGAACCCGGCGGATTTCGCTCTGAAAGCCACCACCCATGCGCGCAAAACGCTGGAAGCCGGCTTTACCACGGTGCGCGATCTGGGCGCCGGCAATGGTTTGTCGATCAGTTTGCGCAATGCCATCAACAAAGGCTGGACCGTGGGTCCGCGCATTTTCGCCGCCGGAAAATCCATTGCCACCACCGGCGGTCACGCCGATCCGACCAATGGCCTGAACGTCGAACTGATGCGCGATCCGGGGCCGGATGAAGGCGTGGTCAACGGCGTTGATGACGCGCGCAAAGCCGTGCGCCAGCGCTACAAGGAAGGTGCGGATCTGATCAAGATCACCGCCACCGGCGGCGTGCTGAGTCTGGCCAAAAGCGGTCAGAACCCGCAGTTCATGAGTGATGAACTGGACGCAATTGTCACCACGGCCAAAGATTACGGCTTCACGGTTGCCGTGCATGCCCACGGTCGTGACGGCATGCTGCGCGCGGTCAAAGCCGGCGTTGATTCCATCGAACACGGCACCTACATGGACGACGAGGTGATCGCGGAAATGAAAAAGCGCGGCACCTGGTTTGTACCGACCATTTCCGCCGGCAAATTCGTCGCCGAAAAATCGAAAGTCGAAGGCTATTACCCCGATGTGGTGCGGCCCAAAGCGGCAGCCATCGGTCCGCAGATCCAGAACACCTTTGCCAAAGCCTGGAAAGCCGGCGTGAAGATCGCGTTTGGCACCGACTCCTCGGTATTGCCGCACGGCCAGAACATGGGTGAATTCATCTATATGGTTGAGGCCGGCATGCCGACCATGGCAGCTTTGCAATCGGCAACGGTCAATGCGGCAAAGCTGCTGCGTCAGGAGGCGGATCTGGGCAGCATCGCCGCCGGAAAATTCGCTGATCTGATCGCTGTGGATGGCGACCCGGTCGCGGACATCCAGGCCATGACCCGGCTGAAGTTCGTCATGAAAGATGGCGTGGTTTACCGCAAGTAAACCGGCCGGCGCGGAAACTTCAGGCGTACGAAGGCGGTTAGCTTAAAGTCCGTACAGAGCGCGCAGGACAACAGCATTCAGCAAGCCATATCTGGAAATCAGAATCTGAAAATCAAAATCTGGCAATCCGGATGCAGGAATCAGCATTCAAAAACGAAAACAAAAAGGGGCCGCAAGCGGCCCCTTTTTGTTTTTCTGTACTCAGATCGTGTAGCTGATCGCGCGCTTGCGCAGGAAGCCGGCGCTTTGCGCGCCGGAGGCGCAGGCGTCGAGGTCGCTGCGCTTGAGCACAAATACCTGATGGTTGCCGCTTTCGCCGGTCGCGGCATTGCGGAACAGCAAGGTGATGTACTCGTTGGCCGGCAGCTTGCGCGTTGAACCGGCGTAATCGCAGAGCGTGTCCAGCATCCGGTCCTGCAGCTTGCTGACGCCTTCCGACCAGCGTTTTGCCTGTTCGGCGCTGAACTGCTGGACGCGTGTCCGGTACTGGTTCTGCGCTTTCTGGATCTCCTGACTGGCTTTTTCCATTTCTGCGCGGGCTTTTTCCTGCTGGGCACGATCGCGGCTGGCCATTTTTTCGCTCAGCTGCTCCATGACCTGCGACTGCGCTTCGATCTGCTTTTCCATTTGCTCGCGTGCCTTGCGCAGTTCTTCGCTGCGGGCGCGCAGTTGTTGGGCGTTGGCGGTGCCGCGACGGGCGTTTTCCAGCGCGCCTTCGACAATTTCCTCGACGAACATTTCGATTTCGTGCGATTCATCGTCAATATCAAAATCCATATCAGGAAGTGGCGCAGGTGTCGGCGCTCCCGGTACGACTGGGGCTACCGGCGCGACAGGTGCCACCGGGGCAACCACCGGCGTGCGCATGCGGAAACCGAACGGCGCTGGCGAGCCGTGCACCTGGATGTTGAACAGCATGCCCTGACCACTCAGATACAAGGCCTCGATACGCGGGCTGCGCGGCCACCATTCGTTGCCGGACTGTTGTTCACCCTCCAGGGCGGTTTCGAGGATCTTGCTGATGATCTGCGCATCTTTCTGTTGTGGCGGCGTATTCGCGGCGGCCACGGAAAGCGCCAGCAGGCTGGCCAGCAGGCCGGTTGCCACCGGCAAAATTTTCAGGTTGTTCATAGCGACTCCGACGGCTGTTGTGACGTGTGCAGGCTGGCTTTGATTTGTTGCAGATCGCTGCGGTTCTGCAACTGGTTGGTATACAGGCGGCGCAGCGCATCACGCTGCGTACCACTGTCCTGTTCGCGCACGCTTTGCCAGTAACTGATCAGTTGCGTGAAATCTTCTTTCTGCTGTTCGCGCGTGTAGCTGAGCACGGCAGTGAGCATGCGCTTGTTGTCCTGTGTGCGTTTCAGTTCCTGCTCGATCAGTTTGTTGTCGAGCGAGGCGTTTTGCAGTTGGGCGAACTGGGCGAGTTTGTTGTCGAGTTCGGCGGCCGTGATTGCCGCACCGTTGCTGCCGCCGCCAAAAGCGATGCGCGTGCCGTTCTCGCCGATATCAATGCGCACTTGCCCGATCACCAGCGCAATGGCGGTGAGTGAGGCGGCCATTGATGTCCAGGCCCACCAGGGCGTTCTGACTGCGGCACCGCGCCATTTGCCCTGAGCGCTGTGCGCGCCGCCGGCGCCGAGAAAACCGTTGCGCGGCTGACGCGGCAACGGCGCGCGTGACCAGTCGGGAACGGCTTCGTCCTGCCAGTGTGCGGCGCTGTGCTGCCAGTCCTGCAGTTGCGCCTGATCGGCGGCGCAGCGGGCGCAGCCGGCAAGGTGACGATCGAGCGCGTCGCGCTGTGCCGGCTCAAGACTGAGATCCAGCGCATTCATCATCAGCAGCGCCGCGTCATCGCAACTCAGCGGACGTGCACTGCCGGTTCCGGCTTCGTGATCAAAGTGCATGTTGCAGGGCCTCCGATCCGCGCAGCACACGCAGCGCGGTGTACAAACGGGTTTTTGCCGTGTTTTCGGGAATGCCGATGCGTTCGGCGATTTCCTCGAAAGTCAGATGCTGGAAAAACTTCAGTTCCACCATCTGGCGCTGCTCCGGTGACAGGCGTTGCATCTGCTGCCACAGGGTTTTTTGCAGCTGACTCTGTTCGGCGTCTGCGTCCACACGGCTGTTGCCGCAGACCTGTTCCTCATCAACTTCGGCCGCACCGCGCAGCGGGTTCTGGCGATTGCGGCGGATGAAGTCCACGCCACGGTTGCTGACGATGCGCAACAGCCAGCCACCGAACGCCCCTTCGCTGCGGTACGAGGGCAGATGGCGGTACACGGCCAGAAACGCTTCCTGCATCAGGTCGAGCGCATCCTGGCGATTGCCGGTCATCCGGTAGGCCATGTTGTAGACCGGCTTCTCGTAGCGCCGGACCAGCCGGTCCCAGGCGCGTGGCGCGCCTTGCAGCGCTTTGCCGATCAGGTCTTCATCGTTGTCGAGCCCGAACATAGGGTGTCCGTATTCGGTGAATGCCGGACCGGGCAGCTGTTCCCGGCCTTACGCTTGTCTGTCTGCTCCTGCCGGCCTGTTTCGCCGCAGCAGCCTGTCATTCTCCTTGTCGTTGGCCGGCAACGGAAAGTTTGCCGGCACGACAAATTTTTCCCGCCGCTTCAGCCGTTTGGGCCTGCTGCGCCGCAGTGCAACTTGCCCGTCGGCGGGACGCACAGGCATAGTCCGACCAGTTTTGCCGGGCGCAAGCCGGATCGCGCCGGCGATGGCTGGGACTTCCGCGCCGGTTCACGCCCGCGTTCGGGCCGGTATGGCCGGACACGGTACGTATCCGGCCGGGCCGTTGTGCGCTGCGTGGCGGCCGGCAGGCGATCCGGTGCTTGGGGGCTGTGACGGCGCGGTGCAGGCTGACCGCGCCGTTTCTCATCACGCCGCGTTTCAGGATGCCGCTTATCAGGATGTCGCTTTTCAAGGCACCGCTTTCAAAGGCACCGCTTTCAAAGGCGCCGCTTTCAAAGGCGCGACGACGCGGTGCGCCGCACATTCGCCGCCGGCGGCATTGGCGACCAAAACACAGATGAACAACAAAGGGGAGTACTGATGTCGACGCCGTTGATCACAAACGACGCCGTAGTAATGGGCTTGCTGGCGATTCTGCTGGCGCTGGTTTTTCATACTTCGCGCAGTGAACAGCCTTTGCTGAGAAAGTTTTACAGCATCGTGCCGGCAATTTTTCTTTGCTATCTGCTGCCGGCGCTGCTGAATACTTTTGGTGTGGCCAGCGGTGAGCAGTCGCAGCTGTATCCGGTGGCGCGCAATTACCTGCTGCCGGCCAGTCTGGTGCTGCTGACCATGAGCGTGGATCTGAAACGCGTGCTGGCGCTGGGGCCGAAAGCGCTGATCATGTTCCTGACCGGTACGCTGGGCGTGATGATCGGCGGTCCGCTGATGCTGATGCTGTACATGAGTTTCGCCGGCGACAGCGTCGTCACCGAAGGCCCGGACGCGCTCTATCGCGGACTGGCGGCGATCGCCGGCAGCTGGATTGGCGGCGCCGCCAACCAGGCCGCGTTGCGCGAAACCTACCAGACGCCGCCGGATCTTTTTGCGGTGATGGTCACCATTGACGTCGTGGTCGGCAACCTGTGGATGGCGGTGCTGTTTTTCCTGATCGGCAATGCGCAGAAAATCGATCGCTGGCTGAAAGCCGACACCTCCGCCATTGATGACGTGCGCCTCACCGTCGAGAAATTCCAGGCCGAACACAAGCGTGACATGTCGCTCAATGATCTGATGGTCCTGCTCGGTTGCGGCATCGGTATCACCGGCATTGCGCACTTTCTGGCGGCGCCCACGGCTGCCGCGCTCGGCGCCTATCCGGTGCTGAAAAGCTGGAGCCTCGACAGCCAGTTCCTCTGGGTGGTGATTTACGCGACCACCGGCGGTTTGCTGCTGTCGTTTACCAAAGCACGCAATCTCGAAGGCGTGGGCGCATCGAAACTCGGGTCGGCGTTTCTGTATGTGCTGGTCGCTACCGTCGGCATGCAGATGAACATCCTTGCCATTGGCCAGTACTGGCAACTGTTTTTTGTCGGCCTCGGCTGGATTCTGGTTCACGGCTTGCTGTTGTTCATCGTTGCCAAGGCGATACGCGCGCCGCTGTTTTTCCTCTGCGTCGGCAGCCAGGCGAACATCGGTGCGGCTGCGTCGGCACCGGTGGTGGCGGCGGCCTTCCATCCCTCATTGGCGCCGGTCGGCGTGCTGCTGGCGGTGATTGGCTATGTGCTTGGGACTTATGGCGGCTATCTCTGTGCCGAAATGATGCGTCTGGTGTCCGGCGGCTGAGCCGCATTTGTTCGTGCTCTACCGCTGCCGGGCTAGTGCCCGGCAGTTTTTTTCCGGTCCAGAAATGTCAGGACGGAAAAGACGTAAGCGCTGAAAAGCTGCGTTGGCAACACGGACGACGGCTATGCTTGCCGGGCGGCCATTCCGGCCGGCCCGCACCAGGACACGCACACATGGAAACGCTCAGAACGATGGAGGAGCTGTTGCAGCAGGAACCGTGGGACGTCGCGCGCGAGCTGATTGAATCGCATCCCGGATTTGCCGATGCCCGGCTGATCGTCGACGCCGAATTTGGCGTCTGGGTTGGTGATCGCGAAGGCATCCTCGATCTGCCGGAAGCGGATCTCCGCCGTCTGAAGCAGCGCCTGATCGAACTGGTGCAGGAAAAGCTGCTCGAGCAGCGCGAAGAGTTGCACGAGAAGATCTGCGTCGAACTGGATTACTGCAAGGTCAAGGATCAGGGCCGGGCAAAACTGGTGCGCTATCTGGCCGGCGCGCTGGATGTGTTTTTCACCAGCGGCGGTGTGTCGCTGGCGATACTGGTGCTCGAAGAAGAATTCCTGAAGAAGCTCTGCGGCTGCCGCTGATCAGACGGTGCGCGGCACTCAGTTGTCGCGACGATACTGGCCGACAAAACTGGTCTGCCAGCTTTGGCCCTCGTCATCGGAGGTTTCCCAGCGCTGTTCGACGCTGCCGTCCGCCTTCGGCGTCCAGCGGATGCGCTGTTTCTGCACGCCGCCGTTGGCGCCGGCGAGCTCGCCTTCCAGCACCATCACGCCCTGATCCAGCGCGCCATAAAGACGCAGCACCACACCGTCAAAGCCGATCCAGAATTGCGTCCAGCGCCCGCTGGCCGGCTCATACACATTCAGGCTGCGACCATCCTGTCCGGCGCTGTTGGTCCAGTGCTCGCTGAGTGCACAACCACCAGCGACACGACTGATGCTGCTGCGGCCAATCAGCCTGTCTCCGGCTGGCCCCCCGTAAACCTGCCACTCCCCGAGCCAGAAATCGAATTGACGGTAAGCATCCGCCGAACAGGGCGCGGCCGCTGTGCCGGCGGCATTGGCAACCACGCTGGCGAGCAGCAGGGGCAGGGAGAGCAGTGTGCTGTGCATGGCCGTTTCCCGGTGCTGGACGCAATGCCAGCAAGCGTAGTCGGGCCACGGTGTTTTTGGCGTGGCAAAAATGCAGAAGGCGTTTGCGCGTGCCTGTTGCGAGCCGTTCAGGATGCGGCTAGCGAGTACCGTTGATTCGAGAAAAAAAGAATTGGAGGCAAAACGAAACGGAGCAAAAAATCGGCGCAAAAAAAACGGGAATCACTGGCGTGATTCCCGGTTTAGCAGCGTGTGTGTTGAAGCGCCACAGATACGGAGGGATGGACGCAGTCAACCGCGCTAAGCAACGCTAAGGAGACAGAAGTTGAAACCACACAAACCACCGACGCAGAAGCCAACCACATTCCTGCACGGCTTGACACAAACACCACTCATCCGGGTCGTGACCGGACGCTCCCGAATCAATCGGCGCGTGCCAACTTCACACGCGCCGTCGTCAGGGCAACGGCTTCAGGCATCGTGTCGGACAACACCTGTTGCAGTTGCTCACGCAGCACCGCCGGGGTCAGGGCGGAAGCGGCTTCCTGACGAAGCTGTTTCTGAACTGATGTCGCGTTGTCGCGCATGTTCAGTTCAAGCTCACGCTGGGTACGGGCCTTGACGGCAGCAAGACTGGTTTCGCTGCCGAAGGCTGGGGTCGCGCCCAGTGCGAGGACTGCCAGCACACACAAAGAAAACTTTGCAGACTGATTCATGACCGTACCCTCGTGTTCAATCCGTGTAACGCCGCCAGGGCGGTGGCGGGGGAGTCCCGCCTGACGATGTTGCTTTGCAGCAACGTCGTTGACGGGGCGCATTCTGGACATCCGGCCCCCTGCTTTCAAACGATGATTTATAATGCTCGCCATAAGTTTTTCTAATGCGAGTTTGGTCCGATGTCCCGACGACTGCCCCCATTGAACAGCCTGCGTGCCTTCGAGGCAGCGGCCAGAAACCTAAGTTTTACGCGGGCTGCCGAGGAGATGCATGTCACCCAGGCGGCGATCTCCCACCAGGTGAAGGCATTAGAAGATTTCTTGGGTGTGACATTATTCACCCGAGGGAACAGAGAATTGCTCTTGACAGAAGAGGGGCAAATGTATTGGCCCCCAGTACGGGAGATGTTCGAGCGTCTCGCCGATGCCACCGAGCGGGTCCGGGCGCGCAAGGCCAGCGGTCCGCTGACGGTGTCGGTGCTGCCGAGCTTTGCCATTGTCTGGCTGGTGCCGCGGTTGCAGAAATTTGCCGAGCGCCATCCGGAGATTGATGTGCGCATCAAGGCGTCGGACGCCGAGGCCGATTTTCTTGCTGACAACGTTGATGCGGCGATTTATTTCGGCAATGGCGATTGGCCGGATCTGAATGTCACGCCGCTGCTGGAAGAGTCCCTGCTGCCGGTCTGCTCACCGGCGCTGCTGCGCGGCCGCAAACCGCTGCGCACGCCGCAGGATCTGGCGCATCACACCCTGCTTCATGACAGCAGCACTGACGCCTGGCGACAGTGGCTGAAACACGTCGGCGTCAAGGGCGTGAAATCCGATGTCGGTCCGGTGTTCTCGCACACGGCGATGGTGCTGCAGGCTGCAGCGCACGGTCAGGGCGTGGCCATCGGTCACAGCGTGCTGGCGCAAGCGGAGCTGCTCAGCGGCCGGCTGGTATGTCCGTTCGATCAGCGGTTGCCTTTGCATGAAGGTTATTTTCTGGTGACGGCGAAAAGCAGTTTTGAACGGCCGAAAGTGAAAGCGTTTCGCGAATGGATCCTGTCGACGATTGCCCAGGAAAAAGCCACGCAAAGTGACGCTTGATCGGGGCGGTAGCGTTCAGCGTTGGCGGTAGTGCAAACCCAGCCAGAAACCCGGCTCCGGATCAGCGCCGGGGATCACGCGGTTGCTGACCGTGTCCTGGACATCGGCAGCGGTTTCGTCGTCGCCCAGCGCGTTGACCAGCGTGGCGCTGAATTGCCAATCCCCGCGCGTGTAGCGGTATTGCAAATGCAGATGTTCCCGTTGCGCCACCGGTCCGTGTGCGGCGCGCAGCAGCAGGGCGGCGCCAAATTCATGCTGGCTGCTGTACTGCCAGCGGCCACCAAACTGTGCCAGCCAGCGCGGCGTCACGGCAGCCAGTGCGTCGCCCCGACGCTGACGATCACTGTCGTGCTGCCAGGCCAGATGCACATACGCCGAGGTCGATCCACGCCGCCAGTACAACTCGCTTTCGGCGCCGCGTCGCATGAATGCGTCGGCGTTGCGGTAACGGGATTGTCCCGGCGTCAGCGTCACGCGTTCGATCAGATCATGAACGGCCACGTGGTAGACACTGAACGAGGCCCGCCACGGTGCCTGCACGCGCGTGTAAACGATTTCGTTGCTGCGGATGCGCTCGGGCGCCAGCGCCGGATCACCGACCACGGCATTGGGCGGAATATTGATATTGAGCTGCAGAAACGTGGGCGCGTTGTAGGCATTGCTGTGCAACAGCTTGATGCTCTGCAGATCATCGATGCGCCACAACAGCGCCGCGCGCGGCATCAGCTCGCGGCCGAATTGTGAACTGTCGACCAGACGCAAACCGAGCAGCGGTTGCCAGCGCTGGAAATCCTGTTGCCATTGTCCATAGATCGCGCGCTCGACCAGTTTGTCGGCGGGCATTTGTCGCCAGGCGATGCTGCCGTTGTCCTGACGCCGGGCGAGATAGTCGCCGGTTTCGCGTTGCTCCCAATCGGCGCCGACTTGCCAGCGTCCGTACACCGTTTCCATATCGCCCTGCAGGTGGTGACGAAGGCGCCGGTTGTGGTCGCGACCATCGAACGTCTGCACGCCGTCCACGCTGCCGTTGATCAAACGTGCCGTCGGCAGCTCCAGCGTGTAGGCGTTGTAACTGCTTTGCCAATGCAGTTGCCAGTTGCGCCAGTCGGTGTCGGCGCGATAGCTGAACAGCGTGGCCGCTTCTTCCAGCGCTGAGCGGTTGTTGATCGAGGCCGGTCCGGCAAGACCGCTACGCGTGCTGTCGAACGCCTGCAGCACTGCTTCCTGACGCCAGGGCGCCGCGTCATCGCGCCAGCGCAGGAAAACACTGCGCATCTGTTGGGCGCGGCGGATCTCGCCATCAGCGCTGGCATCGGGTTGATTGCCGGGACGTGGCCGGTTGCGGAACAGGCCCGGATAGCCGTCGTCGTCCATGCCGGCAGCGGCGAAGGTCCAGTGCGAGTCGCGATCTCCTGCGCTGTACAAGAGGTCGGCGCTGGCAGCGTTGCGCGGTCCGGCACGCAGACTGGCGTGGTGTTCGCCGTTGCGCCGGGTGACCACTTTGATCACGCCGGCGCTGGCATTGGTGCCATAGATCACGGCGCCCGGCCCGCGGATCACTTCGACATGGCTGATCAGTTCCAGCGGCAGGCCGGCGAGCGGAATATTGCCGTGCGACGGCATCCAGTACGGCGTTTCATCGAGCAGAAACAGGACTTTCTGGTTGAAGGCATCGCCGAGGCCACGAATCATCACCGCTGGTGAACCAATGGCGGTATCGACGACATCAATGCCGGGCAGAAACGCCAGCCATTCGCCGAGCGTATGCAGACCGAGTGCGCGCGCCTCATCGGCATCAAAGCGCGACACCTGCGCGGGTGTATCGAGCAGCGATTCTTCGCGCGCCGAGGCCACCGACACCTGCACCTTGAGCAGATCTTCCAGTTCCAGTTCGAACAGCTCTTTGCCCGGTTCGGCGGCATTGCTGACGCCGCTGGCCGTTGCGGCGTACAGGCCGGCACACAGACCGGCGCACAACAACGTGCGGCCCGGCACAGCACAACGCTGCACGGCGGTGAAGAGCACTGGCAAGCGCAGATTTTGTGGGCGTCGGAAAAACATGCGAGTCCGTTTCCCGTGCAAAGGTGTCGAGCTGACGCGCGGCTTGTTCCTGCATGAGCTATAGGTCAAGGTAGCACACGACAGGCGGGCCGCCCGGCAGGGGGCGCGGCACCGCAACGGACGGAGAACAGGGCATGCATGGCGCAGCGAGTCGGGGGCCGGCAAAAAATCGGGTGCGGCAATTTCTGGTCTGTTTGTTGATCGCGCTGCCCGCGTCCGGGTTCAGCGCTGAACCGGTGCCCGCTGCCGGGGCAGAGGACCGGCTTGAGCAACAGGCGTTGTCGCCAATGCCGCTGGCATTGTCACAAAACGCGGTGGCGCAATTGCAAATCGCGGCGCGCACACGGCTGTACAGTTTTGCCGGCGAACAGCGAGACAACGGCTCCGGCAGTAGCAACGCCGCAAGCGCCGGTTCTGCAAGCAATTCAACCAACAGCAACCTGCAGTTGCGCGAAGTGTTCGAATTCGATGCCGACAATGGTCGCTGGCAGCGGCTGCCGGCGATACCCGGTGTCGCGCGCAGTGGCATGTCAGCGATCGGTTTTGGTCGTCATGTGTTCCTGTTTGGCGGCGCGCGCCGGCACAACGACGGCACGCTTGATGTGCTCGATGAAGTCTGGCGTTTTGATCCGCTGCAACTGCAATACGACCCGATGCCCGCGTTGCCGGTGCCGGTCACGGATGCGCTGGTGCTGGCGTTCGGCAATCGCTATCTGGCGGTGATTGGCGGCCGCAGTGAAACCGGCCTGCAGGCCAGCGTGCAGATCTTCGATACCGTGGCGGAAACCTGGATCGCCGCGCCAGACTGGCCGGGACGCGCACTGGCCGGCCACAGCGGCGCCATTACCGGTGACGAAGCGCTGATCTGCGGCGGCGTATTTGAACGGCCGGGCACGCGCACGCTGGCGATCAACGAGCAGTGCTGGCGCGGCCGGTTTTCTGCGCGCACGCCGGCGCAGATTGACTGGCAGCCGGTCGAGGCGCCGCTGGCCGTGATGCGTTATCGCGCTGTGGCCGCCGCGTTTCCGGCGTCGCCGGGCAAAGGCGGGCAGATCATTTTTGCCCACGGCAGCATGCGTCCGTATCGCGATGATCTGCGCACCCAGGACGATGCGCCGGTGCGCGTGGTGGACGAGGTGTGGAGTTACGATCTGGCGCAGCGGCAATGGCGGCGTGTCGGCCGTTTGCCGGTCGCCGGGCTGGAGCATCGTGGCCTGCTGCGTGTTGCTGACGGATTGTTGACCATCGGCGGCGTGCAGGCCGATGGCCAGTCGGTGAAAGTGGTGCGCCGTTTCACGCTGAAAGCGGCGCTGGCGGAAAACTGAACAGCACTGACGCAGGCCGCGTGCCTGCTGCGCTGTGCGCGATCATGCCCGCGTCGCTCACAAGTTTTTCCACAGCTGCTGTGAACAGTGCACAGCCGGGGGCGAATTTCTCCGGTCGCTGTGGATAATTCTGTGTGCGGCGTGTGGCCAGTGCGCGGTCGCAAAAGCGCGGATGCGTCACCGCGAGGGAGTGTCCGGGCATTTCGCTGCGCCGCCGGCCGGTGTAGTCTGCGGCGACTTTTACGACCCCGAACCCAAACCTGAACCGCCGCTTGCGTTGTTGCCATGGCTGCTGTTCTGGCCGCGCCAGTCTGCTGCCTGCGTGCTGTGTTTGCTGTCCGCTGAGGTCATGATTTGTTCGCCATGAAATACGCCCGCCATGACGTACACCCGCCAACCGGCATTCACCATGAATGACGCCCCATGAGCGTGACCGAAGAGCTGCGCATTGCGCGCGCCGACGGCCGCGAGCTGGCGGCGACCTTGCTGCTGCCAACAGCGCCGGACAATGGCTGTGTGGTGCAGATCAATTCGGCGCTGGCCGTGCCGCGTCAGTTTTACCGGCGCTTCGGCGAATTTCTCGCCGCGCGCGGTTTCACCGTGCTGAGTTTCGATTACGCCGGTCTGGGCGACAGTCGCGACGGCCACTGGCGCGACAGCGACGCGCGCCTGCAGGATCTTGGCGAGCAGGACATGACGGCGGTCATCGACTATCTGCAGCAGCGCTATCGCGGCTATCGCCATGTTGCCGTCGGCCATTCCGCCGGCGCGGCGCTGTTCGGTCTGGCGGCCAATTGCGAGCGTGTCGAGGCGCTCTATGGCGTTGCCGCGCCGAGCGCCTGGATCGGCAATTACGCCGCCTGGCAAAAGCCGAAACTGTGGTTTTTCTGGTATGCGGCGATCCCGCTGGCGACGCGTTTGTACGGCTATTTTCCCGGCCAGTATTTCGGCACCGGCCCGATGCCGGCCGGTATCGCCCGGCAATGGCAACGCTGGGCGCGCAATCCGCATTACGTCAGCACGCCGGACGGCGAGCCCTGGCGTGCGCCGTATCAGCGTTTCCGCAATCCGCTGCGCCTGCTGCATATCGCCGATGACAAATTGTTCGCGCCGCTGCCGGCCGTGCAACAGGTGGCGGGCTTTTATGCGGCGGCACCGCGCCAGATCATCAGCATGCGGCCGCGCGATATCGGCCTGAAGCGCATCGGCCATTTCGGTTTTTTCCGCAGCAACATGCCGGACGGTGTCTGGCAGGCCACCGCCGACTGGTTGCTGGACCCGCGTCAGGTGCCGGTGACAGCTGGCAATACAGCGACGATTGCATCCGCGTCGGCGCTGTCGCCGGATGCAAGTCCTGTTGCGCAGGTTACACAACAAAATTCGCGTCATAACCCGCAACCGAACCCGCAAGCAGATGCAAAAGCGGTGGCGCCGGATCGGTCATAGCGTGTGGCGGCGGCGTTTTCGCATCGTGGTGTTTTTCAGGTCAGCACAGGAGCAGGGACATGTACACGCTTTACGAGATTCCGTCGTCGGGCAACAGCTACAAATGCCGTCTGGCCATGCACCAGCTTGGTTTGCCGTTCCGGCGCGTGGCGGTCAACACGGCGGCCGGTGAACAGCATCAGGACTGGTTCCGGAACATGAATCCGAACTGCAAACTGCCGACGCTGGATCTCGGTGACGGTCGATATCTGGCCGAATCCAACGCCATCCTCTGGTATGTCGCCGACGGTACGGCGCTGTTGCCGCAGTCACCGTTCGCCCGCGCCCAGGTGCTGCAATGGCTGTTCTTCGAGCAATACAGCCATGAGCCCTATATCGCCACCGTCCGTTACTGGCTGCGCTACACGCCCGACCCGTCCGCGCATGCGGCCGACATCGCCCGCTGCCGGCCGAAAGGCGAAAAAGCGCTGGCGGTGATGGAGGCGCACCTGTCGCAGCATGTGTTCTTCGCCGATGAGCGCTACTCGATTGCCGACATTGCCCTGTATGCCTACACGCACAATGCCGGCGAAGGCGGCTATGATCTCGGCCGTTATCCTGCCGTGCAGCGCTGGCTGGCCCGCGTGGCGGCCCAGGAACGTCATCTGCCGCTGTCGGCCTGAAGCCGGCCGCCTGTTTTCCCTTTAACCGGACCCCCAAGTCATGCCGTCATTTGATGTCGTGTCGGAAATCGACAAACACGAACTGGCCAACGCCATCGATCAGGCCAAACGCGAAGTCGAAACGCGTTTCGATTTTCGCGGTACCAGCGCAGCCGTCGAGCTCAAGGAGCTGACACTGAAACTGACCGCCGACTCCGATTACCAGGTGCGTCAGCTCAGCGACGTGGTGATGCAGAAGCTCGCCAAGCGTGGCATTCCGCCCGGCGCTGTCGAATGGAAAGACCCGGAACATTCTGGCAAGGTGTTCCTGCGTGACGGCACGCTGAAAGAAGGCATTGAGCAGACGCTGGCGAAGAAAATCGTTGCCCTGCTCAAGGACAACAAGATGAAAGTGCAGGCGCAGATCAATGGCGACAAACTGCGCGTCACCGGCAAGCAGCGCGATGATCTGCAGTCGGCGATTGCCCTGATCCGCGCCAGCGACATCGAACAGCCGCTGCAGTACAACAATTTCCGTGATTAAAACAGGCAAGCGGGTGTTGTTGCCCGCTGCCGGCGTTGCCTGAGATCTGTGCAAACCATGACTGGTAAAAACAGTGGCTGGTGAAAACAGGTGCCGGTGCAATGGAAATGCTGTCTGACTGATGACCCGTCCCGACCGCGCACACACGGCGAGGACGTATCGCAAAAATCCGGCGTGGCTCACACGCCGGATTTTATCCGCACAACAAGCGAGAGGGCGTCTGCAACAATGAAACCACTGCTGCTTCCCGGAGTTCTGCTCCTGTCGGGTCTGATGTCCGGCGCGTGGTATGCGCCGTCAGCAAGGGCGGCGGATTTCTGCCTGTCGGGTGTGTGTCTTGGCGATGATGTTGAAACGCTGAGCGTGAAATGGATACCGCAGCCGCCCTCCGTGCAGGAAAAAATTGATGCCGATGCGATGCTCGCTTCGCGTCCGGTGCGCGAGATTTATCAGGAGCGCAACGAGCTGCTGGTGACCGACGACAACACGCTGAAAGCGCTGTACCCCTACGTGGTGCGGCGGCTGGTGTTTGATCGCGATGTGCTCGACAAGCTGCGCCAGGTGCGCGCGTTCTGTTCCTCGACCACGCTGACCGGCGAGCTGGAGCTGGAAGGTCGTGATCGCATTTTTGTCACCTTCCGCGCCGTGCCGGACAAAACCAGTCGCGGTCGTTTGCGGGTCATTGGTCTGGAGCAGCAGTTCGATATTTCGCCGCTGTTGCGTCCGGCCGACAAGGCGCGTGACAAGGCCAAGCGCGCCGAGTTGCGCACGCGTTACGCCGACTTGCGGGAAATGCGCGATCTCGATGCCGCGCGCGTCGCCAGCACCGAAGACAGTCTGGCGCCGGCGCTGCTCGGCTACCGTTTCCATTCCGAAGTGAACATTCCGCTGACGCTGCGCCTGCGCGACACCGCTGAATTTGAAATGCTCGAGAACGCCCGCGATGTCAGCCCGCTGTGCAAGGACGTGCGCGGCAATGGCGGAGCCGGCTGAGTGCAGCTGTCCGGCAAACGTGTCTGGTTGACCGGCGCGTCGAGCGGCATTGGCGAAGCGCTGGCCTACGCACTGGCCCGCGAAGGCGCGCAACTGGTTTTGTCGGCGCGCCGTGAAGCGGAATTGCAGGCGGTGCGCAGCCGCTGTGCGCATCCCGAACGGCACAGCGTCGCGACGCTGGATTTGTCGAACGCCGATGCCGTGCCGGCGCGTGCGGCGGCGATTCTGGCGCAGCACGGCCCGGTCGATATCCTGATCAACAATGCCGGCATCGGTCAGCGCGCCACCGCGCTCGACACCACGCTGGAGGTGGATCGGCGGATCATGGAAGTGAATCACTTCGCCACCGTGGCGCTGACACGCGCCGTGTTGCCGGTGATGCTGGCGCGCGGTGACGGCCTGATCTCGTCGGTGGCCTCGGTGGTCGGCAAGCTGGGCACGCCGCGCCGTTCAGCGTATGCAGCGTCGAAACATGCGCTGGCGGGTTTCATGGAATCGCTGCGCGCCGAGCTGCGTGGCAGCGGTGTGCGCGTGCAGGTGATTTTTCCCGGCTACATCCGCACGCCGTTTCCGGTGCACGCGCTGAAAGGCGACGGCGCGGCGCAAGGTCACATGGATCGCGCCCAGATCGAAGGCATGGCGCCGGAAACCTGTGCCCAGCATATCGTTCGCGCGCTGCGTCGTGAACCGGCCGAAGTGCTGGTAGGCGGCCGCGAGACCTGGGCGGTATACATCAAGCAGCTGTGTCCGCCGCTGTTCCGCTACATTATCAGTCGGGTGCGCGTGACCTGAGCCAGGGCATTCCGGACCGGCCGCGTCGCCGGCCCGGGCCCGGGGCACCGGTCGCCGCCAGTCGTTTTCTTGCCGAGATCATCATGCAGAGTGTTGCCGCCAGCCGTTTCCCCGCCGAACAAATGCACGAGCTGCTGCGCCAGCTGCCGTTTTTTGATGCCCTGCTGCACAGCGGCTCCGATGCTGTGGACTGCCTGCTGCAACACGCGCGCATCCTGATCGCCAACACCGGCGAGGCCGTGGTCGAGCGCGGCGAGTTCGATTCCTGGTTTTACTTCCTGCTCAAGGGCGAGCTGGGCGTGCACACCGATGCCGGCGGCACGCTGGTCGCCTACATCCGGCCCGGTGACATGTTCGGCGCGCTGGCGGCGATCCGTGACACCGAGCGCAATGCCACGGTGGTGGTGACCGGTGAGGGCGGGGCGCTGCTGCTCGGCGTGGATTTCGCACCCTTCGGCGAGCTGGATGACATGTCGCAGATCGGCCTCACGGCCAAGCTTGGTTTCTACCGGCTGGTGGTCGAGCGCACCGAGGCGCGGCTGCGTGCCTACGATCAGGAAATGCCCGGCACGGATCTGGGCGAACGCCTGCTGGCCCTGCCGGCGTCACCGGCAGCGGCCGGCAATGTTGCCGAACTGCAGGCGCTGGCGGCGCGCGCCGACGCGCTCGCCGATTTGCTCGGCGAATGGAACCTGACGCTGGAAAATCTGCCCGGCTACCAGCCGCCCCGGCCGCCGCTGCATGGCGATCTGCTCAGTGATCTGGAGCGGTTGTACTTTCCCGGCCGCTGATCCGGTGCGGCGTGTCGTGCATGGCGTGGCGGCACCGGCCTTGCGGACAAACGCCGCCTTTCTGCCTCTTGCGATGAACGCCGGCGTGTTAGCGCTCGTTGCGCTCGCTGCCGCCCGGCGGCGCCTCGGCCTGCTGTTGCCCCTGCTGTTCGCCGGCGTGGTCAACGCCCAGTCGCCGATGAGCGAGGGCGAGCGTTTGGCGCGCATGGCCGGCTGTGTGCATTGCCACACCCGTCCTGCCAGTGATGCAGCCGCCACCGACCCAGCACATTCTGATTCGGGCGCTGCGTCCGGCAAACCAGCGGCCGGGCAGCGGTCGGCGTTTCCCGAGCTGACCGGTGGACGCCTGCTGGCGACGCCGTTTGGCAGCGTTGCCACCCCCAGCCTCAGTTCACATCCGGAGCAGGGCATCGGCCGCTGGCGCTGGGCGGATTTTGTCCGCGCAGTGCGTGAAGGCCGGGCGCCGGATGGCCGTCCCTACCTGCCGGCCTTTCCTTACACCAGTTATCGCGGCCTCAGCGACGCCGACCTGCGCCTGATTTGGGACTGGCTGCAAAGCCAGCCGCCGCAGCCGGCAACGCCGCCCCCGCAAGTGCCGACGCTGCCCGGCTGGCTGCGCGCGCCGGTCCTGCTCTCGGCATGGCAGGCGCTGTATCTGGAGACGCCGGTGGCGGAGGTACGCGCCGGTGCGGGAGCAGCAAGCGCAACCGGCGCCGAAACCGGTGCGGAAACCGGTGCGGAAACCATAACCGGCGCCGACACCGACCCGTTAGCCGCGCGCGGCGCCTATCTGGCGCAGGCGTTGCTGCATTGCCAGGAATGCCACAGCCCGCGCGATCTGGCCGGCGGGCTGCAAGGCCGGCGCCTGTGGCAGGGCGCGACCTTGCCAGATGGCGCCCGGGCGCCGTCGCTGGCCAACAGTGCCGAAGCGCTGGGGGCGTGGTCGGCCGACGAGCTGGCCGATTACCTCGCCACCGGCGCCAATCCTTACGGTCCGCGCGCCAAAGGCCCGATGCGCGAGGTGATCACGCAGATGAGCCGGCACCTGACCGCAGACGAGCGGCAAGCGCTGGCGAACTGGCTGTTGTCGCGTCCCGAACCGCCAGAAACGCTGCGTCGCGGACCGCGTTGAGGCGGGGTCGCGCAGCGTTCCCAACCGAACAGACCGCTGGCAGGCGAGGGGCTTCTTCGCTGCACCAGACCGCCACATGCGATTGCCGCGACCCTCCGCCGCTTACAGCCTGAAACACTCGCCGCGCCGGCTTGCCTTGTTGCCGGTGTCAGTGCTCGCTACCATCCCGCGACCCGACCGCCGACGGCGCCATTGCCGTCGTTCGCCGTCACACCCGATAACGACATCAACAACAGCCACCGGGCTGGCCGCGACGCGGCCGGCTGCTGCCGGTGGCTGGGGAGCGAACGCTGTGAAGGCCCTGATCCTGGCGCTGGCCCTGGCGCTGCCAACCGTTACCAGCCACGCCGCCGAGCGCATCGAGCGCGGCAACCTGCTGATGGAAAACGTCCCCGAACCGGCGCCGGCGCTGGTCGAGCGCGTTGCCCAGTACGGCAACATGCGCAGCGCGGCGTTTGCCGACTGGCAACCGGATGGCAAGGGCCTGCTGATCAGCACGCGCTTTGCCGACGCCGTCCAGCTGCACGCCGTGCAACAACCGCTGGGCATGCGCAAGCAGCTGACCTTTGCCGGCGAGCCGATCAGCTTCGGCCGCTATCAGCCCGGCGCGGGCAGTCAGGGCTTCCTGTACAGCAAGGACAGCGGCGGCGACGAAAACCACCAGCTGTATTTCTACGAGCAGCGCAGCGGTCGCAGCCTGCTGCTCACCGACGGCAAATCGCGCAACCAGAGCGCACTCTGGTCGCCGTCCGGCCGTTTCATTCTTTACTCCAGCACCCGCCGCGACGGCGTCAATTTCGACATCTGGCGCCACGACCCGGACAGCGACCAGACGCGCATGGTTTATCAGGCCCAGGGCTCGTTTGCCGCGCTGGACATTTCTCCTGATGAGCGTGTCGCGCTGCTCAAGCAAAACATTTCCGCCACCGAGTCGCGGCTCTACCTGCTCGATCTGGCCAGTGGCGTCGCCAGCGCCATTGATGTCGGCGCCAGCCGTGTCGCATTCGGCGATGCGCTGTTTGCCGGCGATGGTGCGCGCCTGTTCCTGACCCTGGACACCGACAGCGAATTCCAGCGTCTCGCCGAATACGAGATCGCCACCGGCCGGCTGCGCATCCTGACGCCGGATCAGCAATGGGATGTCGAACAACTGGCCGCCTCGCCCGATGGCCAGTGGCTGGCCTGGTCGGTCAATGAAGGCGGCATGGATCGCATTTACCTGCGCAATCTGGTCGACGGCAGTGTCCGGCCCGGTCCGCAACTGCCGCCAGCCGTGCTCGGTCGCATGGCCTTCAGCCCGGACAGCAACCAGATCGCACTCAGCTACAGCGCCGCCAACCAGCCCGGCGATGTGTATGTTTTTGATCTGCGCAGCGACAAACTCGCGCGCTGGACCGACAGCGAAACAGCCGGCCTCGCCAGCGAGGAATTTGTCACGCCGGAGCTGGTGCAGTTTCCGACTTTCGATCAGCAGAACGGCGCGCCGCGCCAGATCCCGGCGTTTGTTTACCGGGCGCGCAATGTTGCCGGCAAGGCGCCGGTGGTGATCTCGATTCACGGTGGACCGGAGGCGCAATACCGGCCGCAGTTTTCCGATCTGGCGCAGTTGCTGGCCGCGGAAATGGGCGTTGCCTTCATCGCGCCGAACGTGCGCGGTTCCTCCGGTTACGGAAAAACCTGGCTGGAGCTGGACAACGGCTTCCTGCGCGAAGATTCAGTGAAAGATATCGGCGCGCTGCTCGACTGGATCGCCACGCAACCGGATCTCGACGCCTCGCGTGTGCTGGTCATGGGCGGTTCCTACGGCGGCTACATGACGCTGGCCTCGCTGGTGCATTACAGCGCGCGTTTGCGCGGCGGCATCGACATTGTTGGCATCAGTCATTTTGTGACGTTCCTGAACAACACCAAGGGCTATCGTCAGGATCTGCGCCGCGTTGAATACGGCGACGAGCGTGATCCGGAAATGCGCCAGTTCCTCGAACAGATCGCGCCGCTGAACAATGCCGCGCGCATCAGCGTGCCGCTGTTTGTCGTGCAGGGGCTCAATGATCCGCGCGTGCCGGTGACCGAAGCCGAACAAATCGTCGCCCGCGTGCGCGGCAACGGCAACGAAGTCTGGTACCTGCTCGCCAAGGATGAAGGTCACGGTTTCCGCAAGAAAAGCAATCGCGATTTCTACACGGCGGCGGCGCTGAATTTCATTCGCAAACAGCTGATTGAAGCGCCGGATGCACAGGTGCCGGCCGCTGCCGAAAGCGCCCAGCCGGCCGCCTTGCCGCAACCCTGAAATACATGCATGTCGCGATCCGGTGTTGCGCAAGGCGCGCCGCACCGATCGCCGTAACGAACCCCTCACTGCCGCTGCCAACGCGGACAGCGGTTTCACGATAACAACATCGGGCGCGGCAGCAAGGCTGCGCCACCGAATTGCGAGGAGAGGCAATGTCCCTGAAATTGTTGCGCCGGAGCGCGCGGGCACTGGCGCTGTCGGTGCTGATGTGCGCGCCGCTGGCGGCGTTCGCGGCGCCGGAACTGACGCTGGAAAAAATCATGGCCCATCCGGACTGGATCGGCCGGGCGCCGGAAAATGCCTATTTTTCCGCGGACAGCAAATTCATTTATTACACGCGCAAAGCTGAAGGCAGCGAGCTGCGTGATCTGTGGCGCGTGGCCGTCAGCGGCGGCACGCCGGAGAAGCTGGAGTTGGCCGCGCGCAGCACCGCCGAAAGCGACAGTCTGGTCTGGGATCAGAAACGCCAGCGCGCGGCCTGGCTGCAAAACGGCAACCTGTTTTTGCGCAAGGGCAATCGCGTCAGCCAGCTGACCCGGACCGGCGATCTGCGCCAGTTGATCGGCTTTATCGCCGGCGACTGGCTGGCCTGGCGCAGCGGCAACCGCATCGAGGCGATCCACGCCGATACGCTGCAGCAAGTGCTGTGGGCCGATCTGCGTCTGGATGATGATCCGGCAAAAAAAGACAACGGCAAGGATTATCTGAGCCAGCAGCAACTGCGCATGTTCGACATCATCAAGCTGCGCAAGCAGCGTGAAACCGAACGTCGCGCCCGCGATCAGCAGATCGCGGCGCTGGCCAGCAGCGCGCCGGCACCGTTCTATCTCGGCAAGGGCAAGGAGCTGCGCAGTCTCAGTCTGTCGCCGGATGGTCGCTACCTGATCGTCGGTCTTGGCAATCCGGGCACCGACGGCCGCGCCGACATGATGCCGCACTACGTCAGCGAAGATGGCTATGTGAAACCGCAGAATGTGCGCAGCAAGGTCGGCACCGACAAACCAACCGCCGAAGCCCTGCAGCTCATCGATTTGCGTGATCGCAGCCAGCGTGATCTTGGCTACGGCGATCTGCCCGGCATTAATGAGGATCCGCTGCTGGCGCTGAAAACCGAAACGGCGAAACGTGCCGGCAAAGAGGCGCCAAAAGCGGATGCGCCGCGCGCCGTGTACGTGCATAACTGGCTGGCCAACGGCGGTATCCAGTGGTCGGACAATGCCGAACGCGTGGCGATCATGCTGTTCAGCTACGACAACAAGGATCGCTGGCTGGTGGAAGTGGATCTGGCCAACGCCAAACTGCAAACCCGTCACCGCCTGACCGACAACGCCTGGGTCAATGACAGCGAGTTCAACGAGTTCGGCTATTTGCCGGACAACACGCTCTGGTATCTGTCGGAAGAATCCGGTTACGGTCATCTGTACGCGCAGAAAAACGGCAACACGCGGGCGCTGACCAGCGGCAAATTCGAAGTCAATCGCGTGCAGATGTCAGCGGATGGCGAATGGCTGTATTACCGCGCCAACAAGGCCCATCCCGGTCGTCACGAGGTCTATCGCGTGCACACCGGCAACGGTCGCGATGAAACGCTGACCGAGCTCGCCGGCGGCAGCGAATTCGTGCTCTCGCATGACGGTCGCCAGCTGGCGATCCTGCATTCGAAAATGACTCAGCCGACCGAACTGTTTGCCCAGAACACCAAACCGGGCAGCAAGCCTTTGCAACTGACCCGGACCGTCAACGAGGAATTTTCCGGCATCGACTGGCTTGAGCCGGAAGTCATCGCGGTACCGAGTGCACACAATGCCGGTCAGCCGGTGTATGCGCGCGTGTATCGTGATCCGTCTGTCACCCACACGGAAAAGCGTCCGGCGGTGATGTTTGTGCACGGCGCGGGTTATCTGCAGAACGTGCATTACGGCTGGTCAACCTATTTCCGCGAATTCATGTTCCACCAGATGCTGGCCCGTCAGGGTTATGTGGTGATCGACATGGATTACCGCGCGTCGGAAGGTTACGGTCGTGACTGGCGCACGGCGATTTACCAGCGCATGGGCACACCGGAACTGGAAGATTATCTCGACGGTGTCGAATGGCTGGTGGCCAACGCCAATGTGGATCGCGAGCGCATCGGCATTTACGGCGGCAGTTACGGCGGCTTCATGGCCTTCATGGCGCTGTTCAAAACGCCGGATGTGTTTGCTGCAGGTGCCGCGCTGCGGCCGGTGACCGACTGGGCGCACTACAACCACGGCTATACCGCCAACATCCTCAACACGCCGGACGTCGATCCGCAGGCCTATGAACGCAGCTCGCCCATCGAGTTTGCCGCCAACCTGAAAAAGCCGCTGCTGATCTGCACCGGCATGCTCGACGACAACGTGTTTTTCCAGGACAGCGTGCGACTGGTGCAGCGGCTGATCGAGCTCAAGAACGCCAATTTCGATCTCGCGGTGTATCCGATTGAACCGCACGGTTTCCGCGAACCGGAAAGCTGGCTGGATGAATACCGGCGCATTTACCGCCTGTTCGAAAAAGAGCTGCGCGGCGTCGACGTGCGCTTCAACTGAAACTGACGGCTCGGTAGAGCCGGGCAGGGATGCTGACCAGAAGGGGCCGCGAGGCCCCTTTTGCATGTCGCCCGGGCAGGTGCCGGACATCGCACCCGATTCCGCTCGGGGCCGTTCCCGCCGGGCGGTTTCCCGTCCGGCCCGGAATACGGGATAATCCGCCTCCTGTTCACTGGACGAGCGAGCCGTCATGTCCGACAACCCGAACATCCTGCTGGTCGATGACGACCTGAAACTGACCGAGCTGATCAGCGATTTCCTGCGCGAAAACGGCTATCAGGTGGATGTCGAGCATCGCGGTGACACGGCCATCGAACGCATCATCAAGGAGCAGCCGCGACTGGTGGTGCTGGACATCATGATGCCCGGCGCAGACGGTCTGGCGGTCTGCCGCGCCGTGCGCGCCCAGTACAGCGGGCCGATCATCATGCTCACCGCGCTCAATGACGATATCGACGAAGTCGCCGGCCTTGAGCTTGGCGCCGATGATTATCTCGGCAAACCAATCAAGCCGCGCCTGCTGCTGGCGCATATCCGCGCGCTGCTGCGCCGCTTCGACGAAAACGATCTGGAACTGGTCAAGAGTCCGCGCCGTATCGTTGTTGGTGACATCTCGCTGGATCTCGGCGCCCGTCAAGCCTCGCGCAATGGCATCGTGCTTGATCTGACCACCGCCGAATTCGATCTGCTGTGGCTGCTCGGCGTCCATGCCGGCCAGGTGCTGAGTCGCGAAGACATCCACCAGCGCATTTTCAAGGTCGAATACGACGGTCTGGATCGCACCATTGATCTGCGCATTTCCCGCATCCGCAAAAAAATCGGCGACGATCCGCGCAGCCCGCAGATCATCAAGACCGTGCGCGGCAGCGGTTACCTGTTTGCGTCGCGCTGATCGCCGGACATGACCCGCGCCTACGTTCGCTGGTTTCTCGCCTTCGTGCTGGCCAACGTCGGTGCGTATTTTGCGTTCACCTGGCTCAACGACTACGTGCTGTTCAAATACCAGTCGCGCAGTGTGCGTGAGCAGGCGCATGCCATCGTCGCCGCGGAATTGCCGCGCTTCGACATTCTGCCGGTCGATCAGTGGGAGGAAGCCACGCGCACGCTGCACCAGCGCTGGGATGTGCCGGCGCGGCTGCTGAGCGTGGAAATGCTGCCCGCCGATGCCTGGTACAAAATCGGTTTCTTCGACAATCGCGTGAGTTACTACTGGGATTTTCCCGGCGGCGCTTACGCCTTCATGGTGTTGCGTGACAAGGAATCGGTCGTCGAGATCGGACCGTTTCGCGGGCTGATGCTGATGTCGGCGCTCGACAACGTGGCCGCCATGCTGATCTGGGGCCTGATCAACGGTGGCATCCTGTTGGCGCTGTTCCGCAACTGGCAGCGGCGCAGCAGCGATATCGAACAGGCCACGCGCGCATTTCTCAGCGACGGTATCGCCCGCTATGTCGCCGACAGTGACAGCGATGCGCTCGGCGCCGTGGCCCGTTCCGTGAACCAGATGGCGCTGCGCGCCGAACACCTGCTGCACCAGCGTCAGCAAATGATTTCCGAGCAGCGCGAGCTGCTGCACGCCGTGGCGCATGAATGCCGCGCACCGCTGGCGCGGGTCAATTTCGCACTGGAAATGCTCGAGCATTCCGAGAGCGCGGCCCAGCGCGGCAAACTCGCCCGCGACATGGAAGTGGCGATCAGCGAGATCGACGGCCTGGTGCGCGAGCTGCTCACCTATGCCCGCCTGCAGCACGGCGCCCAGCGCCTGTCGCTGAATGAATGCGATTTGCAGCAGATGGTCGAGGACATCATCGGCCACACCCGCGAGCTGTATCCGGGCATCCAGTTCATGGCCCGGCCGCCAGCCGAAGTGCTGCGTCCCTGGGCCGACGGCCGCCTGCTGGCGCGGGTGGTGACCAATCTGGTGCGCAACGCGGCCTGCTTTGCCGCGTCGCGGGTGGATGTGCACTGGCAGCGCGACGGCGAGTATTTCGAACTGATGGTCGATGACGACGGTCCGGGTGTGCCGTTTGAACAGCGGGAACGCATCTTCGAGCCGTTTGCGCGTCTGGACCCGAGCCGTTCGCGTGATTCCGGCGGCATGGGTTTGGGGCTGGCCATCGTGCTGGGCATTTCCCGTCGTCACCACGGTGAAGTGTCGGTGCTCGACAGTCCGGCCGGCGGTGCGCGGTTCCTGATTCGCTGGCCTTTGCGCACCGCCGATTTTGATTCCGCGGCTGGGAGCCTGTCGCCGGAGCGACTACACTGACACGGCCTGTTCCTGCGTAAAACGCAGGACAAACCGCGCTGGCCGGCGTTGCGGAAGCCTGATCCCGCAACGTCAGCCGGAGTCGGCGTGCAGGCCAGGGCAGGCGCAGTGGCTGCGCACGGTTTTTTTTCTTGAGGGGTGTACGTGCGGGCGTTTCGAGGGATGCGGAGCTGGCGGTTGGCGGCCCTGTTGCTGACGGCAACGGGTGCGGCGTCCGTGCACGGAGCCGATGTGGTGACAGCGGCGCCCGAGGAGTGGCACGCAATCGCCACTTTCAATTTTCCGAATTTTGTCGAGTGGCCGCGCAATTCGCGGCTCGGCGAGCAGAACGATCTGCCCATCACCTTCTGTGTGGTGGAAGCTCCGGCCGTGCAACGTTTGCTGCGCGAGAAATTCGAAGGCAAACGCGTCAAGGGCAGGGACGTGCGGGCGCTGGCCATCACCGCCGGCGGCACCATTGACGGCTGCGACGTGATTTACATCGGGCCGCTGGCCACCAGCGCCGTGCGCCAGCTGATCCTGCGGGCCCGCGAATTGCCCATCCTGCTCATCGGTTCGTCGCCGGAGTATTTCGATCTCGGCGCCCACGTGGTGTATTTCCTCGAGCAGCAAAACTATCGCTTCGACGTCAACCGTGAAGCAGCGGAAGCCTCGCAGCTGCAGATCAGTTCGCGCGCACTGGCGCTGGCGCGCCGGGCACCGGGTCGGGGGGGCAAGTCATGAATGCTCCCATGAGCCTGCGCAGCAAGATCGTCACGCTGATCGTCGCCGTGTCCGGGCTGACCATCATTCTCGGCCTGTTCGGATTTGCCATTTACCAGCAGCGCATTGCCCGCGATCTACTGATCGACAACGTGCTGACCCAGGCGCGGCTGATCGCGCTGTTTTCGGAAACGCCGCTGTCGTTCGGTATGCCGGACGAACTCAAGGGCGTGATCGAACGCGCGGAATTGCCAACGCTGCGTGAAGCCACCATCCGTGATGTATCCGGCGCCAAGGTGGCGCAGGTGATCAGCGTGGTCAACAACACCACGACGCCGGTGTCCCCGCAGGCGATCATCGCTGCCGGCGGTGTGCTGGTGCAGAACGATGATCTCTACGTGCACCTGCCGATCGGTGACAGCGTGCAGCAACTGGGCACGCTGACCCTGCGCGTCAGCCTGCAGGATCTCCAGCAATCGCTGCGCCGGCAGCTGGCGGTGATGCTGTTCGGCGGCTCGTTCCTGCTCGCGGTGTGCTGGCTGCTGGCGCTGCGCCTGCAGCGCTATGTCACGGCGCCGATCATCGATCTGGCCCGTCTGTCAGCCAAGGTCGCGGAAACGCACGACTTCGGTGTCCGCGCCAGCGTTGTTGCCCGCGACGAGATCGGCGCGCTGGCGCGCAACTTCAACTACATGCTCGACGAGATCGATGAGCGCGAACGCGCCCGTGATCGCGCCGAAAGCGCGCTGCGCGAAAGCAAACAGAATCTCGAAGCCGCCGTTCAGGAATTGCACCAGCTCGCCAACTACGACGCGCTGACCACACTGCCCAACCGCTCGCTGTGCATGGATCGCATCAGCAGTGCGCTGACCCGCGCCCAGCGTGAGCGCACCAAGGTGGCGGTGGTGTTCCTCGATCTCGATCATTTCAAGGTCATCAACGACTCACTTGGCCATGCGGTCGGCGACGAATTGCTGCGCGCGGCGTCCGGCCGGCTGCTGGCCTGCCTGCGTCGTGGCGACACGCTGGCCCGACTTGGTGGCGATGAGTTCGTGCTGGTGCTTGAAGATCTGCTCGATGAACTGCTGGTGTCCGCCATTCTCGACAAGATCACCGCCGCGTTTGGCGAAGCGTTCAGCATCGGCGGCTTTACAGTCAGCACCACGGTATCGATGGGCGTGTCGATTTTCCCCACCGACGGCCGCGATGTGCAAAGCCTGATGCGCAATGCCGACACGGCGATGTACAAGGCCAAGGAGATCGGCCGCAACACCTACCAGTTCTATCAGCCGGAAATGAACGCCATGTCCTTGCGCCGGCTGAATCTGGCGACAGAACTGCGCGAAAGCGTGGCCAAGAACCAGCTCGAGCTGTTCTACCAGCCGCAGATCCGCAGCCGCGACAAACACATCATCGGCGTCGAGGCCTTGCTGCGCTGGAAACATCCGACCCTGGGCGCCGTATCGCCGGTGGAATTCATTCCCATCGCCGAAACCTCGGGCTTCATCGTACCGATGGGCTTGTGGGTGATCGAGCAGGCAGCGAAACAGTTGGCGCAGTGGCGCGAACAGGGGCACATGGATCTGCGCGTGGCGGTGAACATTTCCGCCGTCCAGTTCCGTCAGGCGGATCTGGCCGAGCAGGTGTCGCGCATCGTGCAGAAATACGACGTGCCGCCGGCGCAGCTGGAACTGGAGCTCACCGAATCGCTGCTGATGCGCGACGCCGACGGCACCATCCAGCAACTGAATCGCCTGAAAGCCATGGGCTTCCGTCTGGTGATCGATGATTTCGGCACCGGCTATTCCTCGCTGAACTATCTGCGCCGCTTCCCGATTGACGGCCTGAAAATCGACCGCTCATTTATTGACGAAGTGACCCGCAATTCCGACGACACGCAGATCACGCTCACCATCCTGTCGATGGCGCGCAACCTGCGCCTGTCGGTGGTGGCCGAAGGGGTGGAAACGCCGGAGCAGTTCGCCTTCCTGCTGCACAACGACTGCGACGAAGTGCAGGGCTATCTGTTCAGCCCGCCGATACCCGAAGCGGGCATGAGCCGGTTGTTGCATGAACAACAAACCCAGGGCACCGCGAGCATTATCGTCGCCAAACTGCAATCGCCGATGAGCACGGCGGTGTCGGAGTAATCGCTGGCTGCTGGGCACGGCAAATCCGGTTTCCGTCTCCGCGATTGCGTCTGCCGGATCACCAAATGCAGAGGCGACCCAGGGCAGCCCTGAACAAGCCCCCCGAAGCCGTTCGTGGTAATGCTTCGGCAAGCTCGGCAGTAAACGCAAATCGAACCACAAAAGGCCGAGATCTACACGCAATTCTGTTCATCCTTCGACAGGCTCAGGACGAAGGGATTGTTTAATCAGGGCACTCTGGCTTATCACTCACTCCGTATTCCTCACTCTCCAGAAAAACAGAATCACCCACCATGAACAAACCCTGTATCGATGTTGCAGCGGCCGCCATTGTTGATGGCCAACAGCGCGTGCTGCTGGCGCTGCGCGCGGCGCACCGGCATCAGGGCAATCTGTGGGAATTTCCCGGCGGCAAGTTCGAGCCCGGCGAAACTGCCGAACATGCGCTGGTGCGGGAAATTGAGGAAGAGCTGGGCATACGCCCGACGCAGTGGCGACCGCTGATCACGGTCGAACACCAGTACGCCGACAAGGCCGTGCGCCTGCATGTGTTTCGCGTCAGTGCCTGGCAGGGCGAGCCGCATGGCCGCGAAGGCCAGCCGCTGCGATGGGCAAGCAACACCGAACTCGATGGTTTGCAATTTCCCGCCGCCAACCTGCCGATAGTTCGCGCCTTGCAATTGCCGGAACTGTTGCTGATCACGCCGGAGCCGCAAGCCGGTGCAGACGGCGCAACAGACGAAAAATTTTTGCCGACACTGATACACAGTTGTCGGAACTGGCAATCGCAACATCGGCTCGGCGTGCAATTGCGCGCCCATACACTCGGTGACGACGCGTATCGCGCGCTGGCGCTGCGCGTGCAGGCGGTTCTTGCACCGCTTGGCGTGCCGCTGTTTCTGAATCGCCGCAGTGATGTCATCGACGATCTGCCCTGCGATGGTTGGCATTTGTCAGCCACAACATTGCGTGAAACCGGCAACACACTGGCGCTCGCCGAAGCCACCGCCCATCGCCCGCGCTGGCTGAGTGCATCGGTCCACAATGCACAGGAACTTGCCGCCGCCAAAGCCCTCGGCGTCGATGCCCTGCTGATCTCGCCTGTGCAGCCCACCGCCAGCCACCCCGGCGCCACACCACTCGGCTGGCCCGCTTTCGCCGCACTGGCCCGACAGGCCGGCCGACCGTGCTATGCACTGGGCGGATTAAGTGCAGGCGATCTGCCGCAAGCCTGGGAACACGGCGCGCAGGGAGTGGCCGCCATCCGCGCGTTGATGGGCGCTGACGCAGCGTAATTGCACAGGGGCCGCATCATGTCGTGCGCCATGCGTGTGCCGGTGCTGGACGATGGAGGCAATGCCGCACATCGCACTCCGCGGCCTCCATGCCGGCCAGACAGTGCGGCAACTGCGCAATAAACGCCGCTAGCTTGGCACGTGAAAGGGATTTGCTCAGGGCGCACTTGCCATGTGCGTTGACGCCGTGCAGGCTGAAGCCGTTTTTGGCCAGATCAATGCCAAGGACATGGAAACGGGGGGGACGATGTCAGCTTTCATGGCGCTTCCCCCTCACGTGATGGTCGCAGTGACACCTTCAATCTGGCACATCCGGTGCCGCTGAGTTGGGGGCGTCCATATCATTAGTTAGCCGCCCGAGGTTGGTCGGATGAAGTTCAGCTGCATAAACATTCACAACGTCAATGAGCTCGTTCCATCTTGGGCGATTGATCCTTTCAGTCTCGGGCGACAATTGGATCAAATGTTTTCTTCCGGGCCTGGCCTTGAGTTGATGCCAAATGGTGATGCTGTATATCGGCCCCTAGGATTCTGGATTGAAGTAGACGCAACGGCATCGCCTCAAACTGTTCGCGTTTGTACGCCAGATGAGTCCGTAAACCTAAATGGCCATCTGGTCATAACGTGCTCGTCTCTTGCGCATCCTCACGCACAAATAGATCTACCTCTGAATCCAATATTCAAGGGCTATGAAAGAATCACAGGATCATATTCTGTCTATTTGCATTCATTTCAGACAGAAACCCCACTTAGCTACGTCGGCATGACGAAGCAGCGGTGGTTTGATCGGTACTCCCAGCACCTGTCATCTGCAAAGGCAGGCTCGCATCTGCTCTTCCATCAGGCTCTGAGAAATCATCGTGATGTCACGGTAATGCATAAGGTGTTCATGTGCGAATTGTCGCATGATGCTGCGCTTCAGTATGAGGAAGAGTGGGTTGCAATGTTTGGTCTATATCCAATCGGGCTAAACATGATCCCGGGCGGGTTGGCTGGCTTCAAATACCTGGCAAGCTTAGGCTTTCAGGCAAGGTCAGCTGAAGATCGCGATCGATTGCTTGAGCAGGTTGCAGCGAGAGAGTCAATTGAAGGCAGGCCGAATCCACTTTGCGCTGCCCGGTGGGCAACCGACGAAGCATTCGTTGAGCGAGTAATCTGTGGTCATAGTGGCCGGTTAACTGCTGAGCAGGTGCGCCAAATCCGCTTGGGCGCTGCATTCGGGCGATCGCCAGAAGAGTTGATGGCTGGCGTTTCTGCACGAAACCTGAGGCAGGTACGAAATGTGCTTTCCAACAAAACATACTCCCGCATTCGTGCGGGCGGCTAACCATTCGCTGCAGACGCGACGGCCTTGACGGGTCGCGGCCTTGGCTCAAACTACATTGACTCACCCGTCCGTCAAGCATTGACAATTCACTTCACCCATGATGTCGACTGCGGCTCTACATGCGGCCCTTTGATGAGCGGTGCTCTGGCAATGATGATGATGCGCGGAATGATGTTCTGATTTGTTAGACGGCCTGTTACGGCCATTGAGTTAAACAGAGTTCATCATTCGGGTCTGTACCCTGGGTGTCGTCGATTGCCTCTGCAGTGACTCGGTGGGAAAACAGTTTTTGGCGGCTGTGAGCCGTTAGCTGCTGTTCATGATGTTCCCGTTTGGGTTCCGGTGTGTCGTGTTTGTCTTTGATTTGCGCCAGTGCCGCGCGCGTGCCGTGGATCAACAACATGCGCCAATAGGTGTCGCACTGTTTGGTGATACGTCCCCATCGCACCACTCCGCCGGTGGTGAATTGCCGGGGCAACAAAGCGCTGCGCCATGATGCGCACGGTGTACCCATGCCGGTGAACACACGGGCCCTGTGATGGGCGCCGGAGCAGGCCTCCATGCCGACCAGAAAGGGCGGCAGCTGCGCAACAAACACCGCCAGTTTGGCGCGTGAAAGGGATTTGCTCAGAACACACTTGCCATGCGCGTTGACGCCGTGCAGGCTGAAGCTGTTTTTGGCCAGATCAATGCCAAGGACATGGACACGGGTGGTGTGGACGATGTCGGCTTTAATGGCGCTTCCCTCTCTCGTGATGGTCGCAGTGACACCTTCAATCTGGCACATCCGGTGCCGCTGAGTTGGGGGAGTCCATATCATTCGTTAGGTGTGCTTGGCATGACTTCCCGCGTTTTCGACATGGCGGCTCACGAGCATCGACTAGACCGGTTGATAGCTGGGTCCTTTTCGGCTTCGTTCATGTCCAACAGCAAGTGGCGTCGCTTCTTTGCTGCTCTTGAGCAAACAAATCCACCGATCTCGCACATAACATGGAAGTTCGTTGGGCGAGACCAAGCTATTCGCGGGCCGACACCAGACGCCGAGTGCCTCGGCGACAAGTATGTTAGCCGCACGTCGTTCTCCGTTTTTCCGTACAAGGAGATCGAGTGGGTTGAGCTTCCTAGCGTAATGGAACTTCCAAGCCAGATTCTGGCCGTTGGGCAGTTCACTACAGTTGTTACTCAGGCGGGTGTGCGTGTTTACGGCTATAGGTAGCACACCTAACTATTCATATATGGACTCCGTCATCCTATCCAATAATCAATCAAAGTAAGCGCCTGACGGCATCATTCATGACGGCGTTTTGCTTTTGTCGGCCACACATTTATGCGTCCACTTGCACCGATGATGAGTAAGGATTGGGCGCAGTCGTATATTCGGGCACAGTTGTGCGTTGCGTGTACACGGGCCAGCATGGAGACCACACGGCGGACGCCAATCGTTCGAATCGATCAGGGGTCGAACAGCAGTGTTTTCGGCGCGATCCGCCGCCGGTCCAACCGTTGTTCCTGAGTGCGTGTGGCGCCTGTCGGAAGCCGCTTTATGTCGATTGTGTTTGGTGCTGGAAGTGTCGGTGCCGGAACCAAAATGCGGCAATCTTTGATCTTCGTCTGGAGACCTTGAAGACGCTCATGGCGTCTGCTCTGCGCGGTCAGCGGCAAGCTCCTTTGCATGCTCTCGCTGTCCAAGTATCGACAGATGTCGTTGTCTGAGGGTTTCGGCGACCTGGTAATCCCCCCATTTTCAACCGACGCCAAAAGTAGAGACTAAGCGGCCATCGCC
>JAYSEY010000018.1:268-123041 GCA_041913605.1 Permianibacter sp. | reverse complement strand
CCGTAACGAAGTGAAGGGGCGAGGCATGGATGCCGACGCCTTTTCAGACTGCACAGGGATGTGCTGTCTGAAAAGCCCCGGACGGAATGAGCAGCGCAGGGCACCGCGCAACGCGCGGCTCGGAGCCGGGCATGTTTCTTTGGTAGCTTTCTTTGCGTCAAAGAAAGCTACTCGCCCGCCGGGGCGAGACCCGGCAAGGCTGTAGTGCGTGCGGTGTGAGAGGAAACGAGATGATTGATCTCGTAATTCAGAACCACCCCTGGCTCCTTCATGGGAAGAAGGGGAACTTTCTGCGCAGAATTATCAAATCAGCCAATGCACGCTGCTGGTCGTGCACGTGAGTGCGCGAGCTCAAGTCTTGCATTTGACACGTGGCAGCACGTGAATTTTCTGCGACTGAAAAATGCATGTGCTGCCCGTTGCGTTCACAGATTTTTTCAAATCATCACAACGCCCAAATCTCCAGTTTGCGCTGCCCTTCGGCGGCGGCGATGTTGGCGTATTCGACGCGGACCCATTCGTGGGTGTTGAGGGCTTCTTCGCCGAGCAGGGTGTTCAGTTGCGCTTCGGCGCGGTTTTCGCTGCGGGCGTGGCCGGCTTCCGGTTTGCCAATGTCGGCGATGACCAGACGTTTGTCGCGGTTGTCGCGGAAGAACACGCCGAGGCGTTGCAGATCGCGGCGGGCTTTGCCGTCGATCACCAGTTCGCCGTTTTCCACACGGAAATTCACTGACAGGCGTTCGGCGAGTGTGCCGAGTGCGCGATAACGGCGCGGCCAGGGCTGTGCGGCGACACGCGGCTTGTCGCGGGTCGGGTAATAGGCGACCTGGCCGAGTCGATCAACGATGGTCTGGCCGCCGTTGCTGGTAGCGAAGGTGATGAATTCGCGCGCCAGCGGATTGCTGGTGTTGGCCGGCACATAGAGATAAAGACGGCGTGACAGCGCGTAGTCTTCGGTGCCGATGGCGTGACGCTGCGGCACGATGTATTGACCGCCCGTCTGTTTGGCGATGGCCAGCAGTTTGACGCCGTCCACGTGGCCGATGCCGACAAAACCGATGGCCTGCGGGTCGGCAAGCACGGCCTTGTTCAGTTGTTCGCTCGATTCGTAGCGCAGGGCGCTGGCAGACAGTTTGCGCTCGTGGGGTTTCAGTACCAGTGATTCAAACGTGTCCCAGGTGCCGGATTTGTGATCGCGGGCGTGCAGGCGGATGGCGCCGGGCGCTTGACCGAGTTGCGACCAGTCGCTGATCTCGCCGCTGAATATCGCCGCCACTTCGGCAACGCTGAGTTTGTCCAGCGCACGCGACGGCGGGACGATGATCGCCAGTGCATCCAGTGCCAGCACAATTTCCTGCTGCGGCTGGGTCAGATCGCCGTAGCGTTCGCGCAGTTTGCTGTTTTCTTCTGGCTTGATCCGTCGTGAAGACATGCCGATGTCGGTCAGCCCGGCGTCGAGATCGCTGAACGCTGTCGATGAGCCGTGCGCGTGGATCTCGATGGCCAGCGGCGGCTGATTCGGGTGCGCCGTGCCGATCAGGCGTTGCTCAACGGCTTCGGCACCTTGTTCACGATTGATGAGCAGATAACCCTGACTGGCGAGAAATGCGCGCACCAGTTCCGGCACCAGTTTTTCCCCGACCGTATTCGATCCGTGCAGACGCAGCGCCGGCGCTGCCGCTTCCACTGCGGGTGCCGGTGCTCGTGCCGGCCAGAAGAACCAGCCGGCGGCACTGGTGGTGACGACAAGACCGGCAAGCAACAACAGGAGTTTTTTCATGGAGGGCGCGATGTTTGCGGAATTTCAGGCGCGGCGAGTATGGGCAGGGCAGATGACGGTTAGATGACGAGGGCGGTGGATTGATGCTGGTCGGTGCAGGTGTGTGGCGTGTGTTGGCACGGGGTAGCGTTGTTGATTGCGGAGGCGTGGATTATGTGTGTCGTTGGTGCCGGGAGTGTTTATGAGTGAACGCAGTTGTGTGGGGGCTTTTACTGATCCTGATTTGAGTTGATTCGCATCGTGACTGTGGGCCCCCTCTCCCCAGCCCTCTCCTGCGAGGGGAGAGGGGGGGGGACGTGCTGCGGTTTGACATTGGTCAGGTGAGATTCTGTGGTTCAGATGAGATTTTGAGATTCGAAATTCACCACGAGTGCTTTCGCGGGAAGTGTTCAGCCTCACGTGAGCTGAGGAGAGAGTTTTCTCCCTCTCCCCTTGCGGGCGAGGGTTGGGGAGAGGGGGCGGGCGGAATCTGGACGACACGAATCAGGTAAAGCTTTGTGGTTCGAGGTTTTGCACCAACGCTGGCGCCAGCCGTGTTCCGTATTTCCGTCATGACTTCCGGCACTGTCGCGCATGACCTGCTGCCGCCGAAACTGCATCCGTCGCCTGAAAGCGGGCGCATGCAGTGGGAGACGATGATGGACAGTGTGTTGATGGGCAGCGTGGTGCTGGAAGTTGTGATGCGGCTGGTGCGCGGGGCGCATGTGCTGGCGGGCGCTATCGGTCTGGCGCTGTTCTGGGTGCCGGTGCTGAGCCGCAAGGGCGGCGCGACGCATCGGCAGTTCGGCGGCTTGTTCCTGATCTGCGCAAAAGTGATCGGCTGGACCGGTCTGGCATCGGTGGCGCTGCATTTGTTGCGTCTGATCGGCAGCGGACGTGATCCGCTCGCGCATCCGCTGTTCGGCTTTCTGGTGTTTCTCGGCTATCTCGCCTGCAATGTGCTGGTCAGCGCCTGGTACATGCGTCATGTGCTGATCAACAAGCAGGATCTGGCTGGTTTGCGTCGGCCGCTGGCCAAGGGTCTTGCCGTGTTGTCCCTGCTTGCGTCGCTGCTGGTGGTCGGGATCGCGCTGGTCGCCGGTGGCAAGGCGCAGATGTTGCTGCTGGCGCTGAGTCCGCTCGGCGTGCTCAATGCCTGGGGGATTTCGCGTCACTTGCGCCGGCCGGATCGCGAACCGCGTGCCTGGTTTTTTGAACACATGGGCCACGGTATTGGTCTGGGCATTGCGTTTCACACCGCGTTTCTGGTGTTCGGCGCCCGTGAAATGCTGGGGCAGTGGTTGCAGGGCGGCTGGGGTGTCGCGGTGTGGATTCTGCCGGTGGTGATAGGTGTGTCGATCAACCGCCTGCTGGAGTCGCGTTACCGTCAGCGTTTTCTGTCGCTGGCTGCGCATTGACCGGTGTTCGACCGGCGCGGCAATCGCTGTGCAGGCGTGAACTGAATCTGCACGAGGGCAGGGCCGTCCGGCTCGCCGGGCTGCCCGCGCCGCTCTACACTCAGCAGCACATTCTTCGCGCTGATTCTCCACATGCTGCCTATTCGCCGTAGTAACGAAGAGATTTACCACCACTGGCTGTCGCGTCTGCACGAGGACGTGCGGATGAAGCGGCTGTCGCTGCCCAGCCTGCCGGAAAGCACCCGCCGTTTGCGCGAGCTGGTGTCCGGGCCGCAGGAGCAGGGTTTGCGGGTGCTGGCGCAGGCGCTGACCCAGGAGCCGGAGCTGGCAACGCGGGTCAGCAAGCTCGCCAGTGCCGCCTGGCTGGGCCTGCATGCGCCAGGCGATCTGGAAACCGCCATTGCCCGCATCGGCATGAATCATGTGCGCAGTCTGGTGTTCAATTTCTGCCTGTCGAAGCTGTTCCGCGAAAAGCAGGCCGGTCCGCTGCGCGAAGATCTGAAACGTCTGCGCCAGCAGGCGATTCGCACCGGCGCGGCGGCGCAGTGGCTGGCCGCACGGCTGATGCCCGAGGACGCCAACGCCTTGCTGGCCGGCCTCACCCACAACGTCGGCGCGCTGCCGGTGTATGCCATGTTCATGCAGCAGAAGGAGCTGGCCGGTCGTCAGGATCTGCTTACTCGCATGGTCGATGACGTGCAGGGCAGTCTTGGCGAACTGGTGCTGCAGCAATGGGGTTTGCCGGAAGCGATCTGGTCGGTGCCGCGTCAGGTGTTCGCCCGCACGCCACCGCCCAAGCACACCGCCCACGGCGATCTGATCTGCCTCGCGCGCCGCTTTGGTCTGTGGCTGGAAAAACCCGACAGCACCGTGCCGCCGCTGGCAGAAATGGCCGCCGCCGAGCGCTTCGGCCTGAGCCGTCTGCAACTCGAACAATGGCTGGCCGATGGCCGCGCCGAGCTGGGCGACTGGCAATCCCTGCTGGCCGATCTGCAGTGATGCGGCGGGTTTTGGTTTCATTTCACCATCGCGCTGAGTCGGCGCCGGGAGTGGGCGGCGGGTGCTGAACGAGTGGTGGCAGTGGCTGCGGACACCGGCCTCGCCGGCGGCGCGGCGCATGGGCATGTTGCGCGAAAGCATCGCGCTGGCGGCGCGGGCGCGCCGCTGTGCGCCGGCCTGGGACGCGCATCTGGAACGCAGTCGCGCGGCGATTGTTCACGCGGCCGGCGAGCTGAGCGGCGGTTGTGTCTGGGTGCTGGGCAGCGGTTACACGCTGGACGTGCCGATGCCGGCCTTGCTGGCCAGGTTTGATCGCGTTTGTCTCATCGATGCAGTGCAGCCGCTGGCGATGCGCAAACGCTGGCAGGACGAACCGCGCGTGCAGCTCGTCGAAGCCGATCTCACCGGCGTCAACGCCGCCTTGCTTGACCTGCCGCGCAACAGCAGTGCGTATCAATTGCGCCAGTTGCTGGAGCGCGCCGATCCGCTGGCGGAGCTGAGCGGCTTGCCGGCAGCCGATTTTGTCGCTTCGGTGAATGTGCTGTCGCAGTTGCCGATTGCGCCGGTCGCCTGGCTGGCGCGCCGTTGCCGGCAACTCGACGAAGCCGCGCTGAATGCCTTTGCCTGGGCACTGATTGACCGGCATCTGGATCTGCTGGCCGGTTTTCCCGCGCATGTGTTGCTTGCCGATGTGCGCCAGCAGCAGAGCGGCCCGGCCGCAGGCGATCAGCTGGCCACCGATTTTTCCGCCGGCTTGCTGCCGCGTGTCGAGGTGTTCGACAGCTGGGAGTGGCAGCTGGCGCCGCTCGGCGAATTGCCGCGCGGTCGCAGCATCCGCCACAGCGTTATCGCGGCGCGCGTAAAGGCGTTGCGGGAATGACTTCCGTCAGGAAATGCTCGTTCACCCCGCGTGCATCGAAGGGGGTCCGAACGGCGTTTTCCTGACTGAAGGCCGCTGCCGCAAACCGCCTCTTGGCAGCCGGAAAGCGCGTGCTAATATCCGCCGGCAGCACCTGTCCGGTGCCGGCTTCCGGCTATTTGCACAAGAAGGTTTTCAGCAATGTCGAATCGTGAACGTGGCACCGTAAAGTGGTTCAACGACGAAAAAGGTTACGGCTTCATCAAGCGTGATCAGGGCGGCAACGACGTGTTCGCCCACTACACCCAGATCCGCGGTGACGGTCGTCGCTCGCTGGCCGATGGCCAGAGCGTCGAATTCACCATCGGCCAGGGCCAGAAAGGCCTGCAGGCCCAGGACATCGTCGCGCTGTAACGCGTGACGGCATGCGACACCGGACACGACAACGGCCAGCTTCTGCTGGCCGTTGTGCTTTCCGGGCCGGAATCGTCGGGCAGGTATCGATTGCGCGGCTGGCGATTGCGCGTTCGGCCGCTCGCGGCGCGGACGCGGACGTATAATGCGGCCCCGCTTTGAGACCGGAGCCCGCCATGGCCGCCGTGCCTGACGCCATTCCTGACGCCATTCCGCTGCAGGTGCCGGCAACCCTGCCGCCGAAAACATTTTCCGCCGCCGAGCACGATGCCCTGCGGGCGCGCATCAAGGCGCGACTGCAGGCCGAAGATGCCGTGCTGGTCGCGCACTACTACACCGATCCCGATATCCAGCAACTGGCCGAAGAAACCGGCGGCTGCGTCGCTGATTCGCTGGAAATGGCCCGCTTCGGCAATCGTCATCCGGCCAAAACGCTGGTCGTGGCCGGCGTCCGTTTCATGGGCGAAACGGCCAAGATACTGACCCCGGAAAAACGCGTGCTGATGCCGACGCTGCAGGCCGAGTGCTCGCTTGATCTCGGTTGTCCGGCCGACAAATTCGCCGCCTTCTGCGATCAGCATCCGGATCGCACGGTGGTGGTGTACGCCAACACCTCGGCGGCCGTCAAAGCGCGCGCGGACTGGGTGGTGACCTCGAGCATTGCCGTCGACATCGTTGAGCACCTGATGAGTGAGGGCAAAAAACTTATCTGGGCGCCGGACAAGAATCTCGGCCGCTACATCCAGGAAAAAACCGGCGCCGACATGCTGCTCTGGAACGGCACCTGCGTCGTGCATGACGAGTTCAAGGCCAACGCGCTGCGGCAGGCCAGAACCCTGTATCCGGAAGCCGCCATCCTTGTGCATCCCGAATCGCCGGAGAATGTCATCGCGCTCGCCGACGCCGTTGGCTCGACTTCGCAACTGATCAACGCCGCCAAAACGCTGCCGCACAAGCAGCTGATCGTCGCCACCGACGGCGGCATTTTCTACAAGATGCAGCAGGCCGCGCCGGACAAGGAGTTCATCATTGCGCCGACCGCGGGAGCGGGCGGCAGCTGCCGTTCCTGCGCACACTGCCCGTGGATGCGCATGAATGCGCTCGACAATCTTGCCGCCGTGTTCGACGAACCGGGCCACGAGATCCATGTCGAGCCGGCATTAATACCGCTTGCCGTTCGTTCCCTGCAGCGCATGATCGACTTCGCGCAAACTCGCGGTGTGCGTGCCACAGGCCGAACCTGAAACTGAGTCGCAAAAATCAGGCGTGCAGGTTGGCTTCGAACAAAATGTCCCTGCAAGACAATGGAGAGAGAAGCATGAAGCGTTTGCTGTTGGCCGCCGTGGCGGCGTGCATGGTGATGGGAACGGCGCAAGCCGATGATGCATTGAAAGCGGCTGTTGCCGGCAAACATCGCGACGCGGCCAATGTCGCCCGCGATGCGGCGCGTCATCCGTATGAAACGCTGACGTTCTTTGGCATCAAGCCGAACATGACCGTGGTGGAACTGTCGCCGGGCGGTGGCTGGTACACCGAAATTCTGGCGCCCTACCTGCGCGACAAAGGCAAGCTGATCGCCGCCGGTTACGATCCGAATTCCAGCGGCGAGTATTTCCGCCGCAACGCCGCCAACTTCAAGGCCAAGCTGGATGCCAATCCGGCTGTGTACGACAAAGTGCAGGTAACGATTTTCGCGCCGCCGGCAAAACTCGATTACGCGCCGAAAGCCTCTGCCGATATGGTGTTGACCTTCCGCAATGTCCACAACTGGGTGGGCAATGGCGATGACAACATGAAAGCCGTGTTCAAAAGCGCGTTTGATGCCCTGAAATCCGGTGGTGTGTTCGGTGTTGTCGATCACCGCCTGCCGGCCGGAAAAGTGCAGGACGAAAAAGCCAGCAGCGGCTATGTGCACGAAAGCTATGTGATCAAGATGGCGGAAAGCGCCGGCTTCAAACTGGCGGCCAAATCCGAAGTCAACGCCAATCCGAAAGACACGGCCGACCATCCCGGCGGCGTCTGGGCCTTGCCGCCGACATTCGGCAACAAGGACAAGGATCGCGCCAAATACGAAGCCATCGGCGAAAGCGATCGCATGACGCTGAAATTCGTCAAGCCGTGAGGCACCAGCACGTCAAGCTCCGTGCTTGATGTCACTGGCTCAGTAAAAAACAAAGGCGCCGTTGGCGCCTTTGTTTTTTGCTTCGGAATCAGAGTTCGGTTTTGAACGGATTCGGTTTGTCGCCGCCCGGCGTGCCGAAACCGGAAGAGGCAGGTTTGTCGCCAGCTTCGCCAAGGCGCATGCGCAGACTGAGATCGGTGCGCGATTCGGCGTAGTGCAGCGCATCTTCACGGGTGATGAGCCCGGTCTTGTAGAGATCAAACAGCGACTGGTCGAAGGTGCGCATGCCATCGACATAGTTTTTCTCGATGGCTTTCGGCAGGTCTTCCAGATAACCGCGCTGGATGATCTCGCCGATATCCGGCGACATCATCATCACTTCCACGGCCGGAACGCGCGCGCCGGTTTGTGAACGCACCAGACGCTGCGAGACGATGCCCTTCAGAACGGACGACAGTTCCTTCATCACGTGCCCGCGCATGTCCTGCGAAAACAGGTTGCGGACGCGATCAAGCACCTGACGGCAGTTGTTGCCGTGAATGGTGGCCAGCACCAGATGACCGGTCTGCGCGTAATTGAGCGCATATTCCATGGCTTCGCTGTCGCGGATCTCGCCGATCAGGATCACGTCCGGCGCTTCACGCATGGCGTTCTTCAGCGCATGGTGATAGCTCTTGGTATCCACACCAATTTCGCGCTGATCAACGATGGATAATTTGTGATCGTGGAGAAACTCGATGGGATCTTCGATGGTGAGAATGTGGCCGGTTTCACGCCGGTTGCGAAAGTCGATCAGCGAGGCGAGGGTGGTTGATTTGCCCGAACCGGTCGGGCCGCAGACCAGCACCAGTCCAACGCGTTCCAGTACCAGATTCTTGACGATGGGCGGCAGCTTCAGCGTGTCGAGCGCCGGAATGTTTGACTTGATGTGGCGCATGACAATGCCGACTTCACCGCGCTGGCGGAACACGTTGACCCGGAAGCGTCCGACACCGTCCACCGCGATGGCGAAGTTCTGCTCCCAGTGTTCCTCGAACTCCTTGATCTGGCCCTGATCCATCAGGCCGTAGGCAATGTCCTTGATCGCGCCGGGCGGCAGTGCGCCGGAGCCCATCGGTGTCGATACGCCCTCAATCTTCATGTGCGGCGGCGCGCCGGTACTGAAGAACAGGTCGGAGGCATTTTTTTCCGCCATCAGGCGCAGCAGGAGTTTGATATCCACGGGAAAGGGTCCGTCCGAGAACGAAAAACTGTGCGCTGACTATAGCAAAGCCACCCTCACGCAGAGGGTTTGCCTTGCCGCCCCTGAACGGGTACTCTAGCGCCCCTTTTCCGGGTCAGCCCTGCGCCAGGCCGGAAAAAGGACGATCAGGATGATCGGTTCCGGAGAGGTGTCCGAGTGGTTGAAGGAGCACGCCTGGAAAGTGTGTATACGGCTTATCCCCGTATCGCGGGTTCGAATCCCGCTCTCTCCGCCAGATCCCGCTGACAGCGAGCGGTCCGTGAAAACGGACAAAGGCTGTAAGAAGCACGAAGAGAGTGGGTGAGAACCCGCGCCCGGGTTCGACAAACGCCGCATGGCGTTTGGACGGCGAAGCCGCCCGGAGGGTGAGCGACGCAGTCGCGAATCAATCCCGCTCTCTCCGCCAGATCCCGCTGACAGCATGTTTTCCCGACGCTGTCAGTCGCCGGCAACGCCCGTTGCCGGTTCGTCACCCAGGTGACGTCCTGCCCCGCCATGGCGGCCTGCAGGGTGCCCGCGCGATGCTAGAGGGTGAACCCCGCCAGGCCCGGAAGGGAGCAACGGTAACTCTTGATGCATGCGCCGCGACCGCGCTCTGCAGGCTGCCACCCAGTTGATTCACAAGCCTTTTTTCTCGATTGGCCGGAGTCTGTCGCTAGCCGGGCCGACGTGCGCCTGTGCTAGCATTCGCGCCTTCCCGATCCCGCGAACCCGCTGCTCATGACCTATCAGGCTCTGGCCCGCAAATGGCGTCCGCGCCGCTTCGAAGACATGGTCGGTCAGGGCCATGTACTGCAGGCTTTGCGCACGGCACTGTCGCAACAGCGCCTGCATCACGCTTACCTGTTTACCGGTACCCGGGGGGTCGGCAAGACCACCGTTGCGCGCATCTTCGCCAAGAGCCTGAATTGCGAACAGGGCGTTTCGCCCAGCCCCTGCGGTGTTTGCGCCGCCTGTCAGGAAGTCGATTCCGGCCGGTTTGTCGATCTGATCGAAGTCGATGCCGCGTCGCGCACCAAGGTCGAAGACACCCGCGAGCTGCTCGACAACGTTCAGTACCTGCCGACGCGCGGACGCTACAAGGTTTACCTGATCGACGAAGTGCACATGCTGTCCAACAGCAGTTTCAACGCGCTGCTGAAAACACTGGAAGAGCCGCCGTCGCATGTGGTGTTTCTGCTGGCGACCACCGATCCGCAAAAATTGCCGGCGACGGTGCTGTCGCGCTGTTTGCAATTCCATCTGAAAGCCCTGTCGCGCGAGCAGATTGACGCGCGTCTGGCACACATTCTCGACACCGAAAATGTCAGCCACGACGCCGAGAGCCTGAAGCTGGTCGCACGCGCTGCGGAAGGCAGTCTGCGCGATGCGCTGAGTCTGCTGGATCAGGCCATTGCCCACGGCGAAGGCAAACTCGAAGCGCCGGCCGTACGGGAAATGCTCGGTTTCATCGAGCACGCCTCGATTGATGCGCTGGTGCAGGCGCTGATCGCGGCCGACTTTGCGCCGATGATGTCGGCCGTGCAGGCGATGGCAAGTTTTGCGCCGGACTTCGATCAGGTATTGGTCGAATTGCTCAGCACATTGCACGCCGCAGCTATCGTTCAGCAGTTGCCGGACGCACCGCAGGCCGACAATGCGTTGGCGGTGCAGTTGGCCGGCGCGCTGGATGCGGAGCTGATCCAGCTTTATTACCAGATCGCCGTACAGGGGCGTCGCGATTTGCCGCTGGCGCCGACGCCGCGCGAAGGTCTGGAAATGACCTTGCTGCGCATGCTCGCGTTCCGTCCGCATGAGCGCTCGGCGCCGCAGCGCGTTGAGCGAGCGGGTGGTCGCAATGCCGAAGCGGACGCCGCGCGCGCGACTGTCAGCGCACAGACAGCGACGGTTGGGGGATCTGCGACCGGGACGTTTGCGTCCGAAACAACGGATGCGCGCGGCGCGTCGATCTCCGGCAGCAAAAAAACTGATCCGAAAGCCGATGCGCAGACGGATGCCATTGCCGCGCGGATCGCGGCTGCGCGTGCCAATGCCGCCCAGGCAGCGGCCAAGCGCAGTGACGATTTGCCGCCCTGGGAAGATGACGCACGGGCGATGTTTGTCGCACCGCCCGATGCCGAGCCGCAGGCTGCAGTCTGGCAACCGCCTTCAGCGATCAATGTGCGGCCCTCTGCACTCACTGACGAGCGCGATGAATGGGAAGACACACTCGATCAGTTGGCGCTGACCGGTTTGACCGACAGTCTGGCGCGCAACAGCGCTTGCCTGGAGTCGCATGCCAACCGGCTGGTGCTGGCCGTTGATGCCAAGCAACTTGAATTCTGGACGCCGGCGCGCCGCGAAGAATTGCAGCGGGCGTTTGCCGACAAACTGGCGCGCAACATCGAGATAGATGTGCGCACCGGCATCCCCGAGCACACGATGACGCCGCAGCAACGCGCGCAGGTCCGTGCTGCGGAAAAACTGGCAGCGGCACAGGCGGCGTTCGTCAGCGATCCGCGGCTGCTGGAGATCCTGCGCGCCGGATTGGGGCAGGTGCTGATGGACAGCATCAAGCCGCTGAACTGAGTACAGCGTGAATGATGGCCGAAGCGGTTTGCATGCCATCACACGTGCCGGCAGTATCCGGAGACACAGACGCCGGAGCCGGCAGAAATTGAATCAGCGCTGCGCGAGTCGCAGCCATTTTTCCAAGAGGAGCAGAACATGCGCGGTGGTATTGGCAATCTGATGAAGCAGGCGCAGGAAATGCAGGCGCGCATGCAGAAAGTGCAGCAGGAGATCGGCAATCTGGAAGTGACCGGCGAATCCGGCGCGGGTCTGGTGAAAGTGACCATGACCGGCAAGCACGATGTCAAACGCGTGCAGCTGGATGACAGCCTGATGCAGGAAGACAAGGAAATGCTCGAAGATCTGCTGGCCGCTGCAGTCAACGATGCGGTGCGCAAAGTTGAATCGACCACACAGGCCAAGATGAACGCCGTGACGTCGGGCATGCCGCTGCCGCCCGGATTCAAGATGCCGTTCTGAGCGACACGCATTGCTGCTGTCGTTTTTGATGCGGGCGTCGCAACAGACGCCCGCGCTGTTTCTGCTGACGAAGAGCGCTCATGGAAAGCAGTCTGCTGATCAAGCAACTGGTGGAAGCCCTGCGGGTGCTGCCCGGTGTCGGCCAGAAATCAGCGCAACGCATGGCCTATCAACTGCTGGATCGCAATCGCAGTGGCGGCCGGCGTCTGGCCGAATGCCTGAGCGCGGCGATGGACGACGTGCGCGATTGCCAGCGCTGCCGCAGTTTCAGTGACAACGAGTTGTGCGCGATCTGTGCCGACACGCGTCGCGATCCGGCGCTGCTCTGCGTGGTGGAAACGCCATCCGATGTGCAGGCCATTGAATCGACCGGCGGATTTCGCGGTTACTACCATGTGCTGCGCGGACACCTGTCGCCGCTGGATGGTGTCGGCCCCGAGCAGCTCGGTTTGCCGGGCCTGATCCAGCGCGTGCGCGGCGGCGGTATCAATGAACTGATTCTGGCCACCAATCCCACCGTCGAGGGGGATGCCACCGCGCACTACATCCACGATCTCTGCCGCAATCTGCCGATGACGGTGACGCGCATCGCCCACGGCGTTCCGCTGGGCGGCGAGCTGGAATACATCGACGGCGGCACGCTGGCGCATTCGTTCGCCGGTCGCCGGCCGCTGCGCTGAATCGCCGGTCCGGCGCAGCACGTTGCCGCTGTCCTGCACGGCAAGCCTGCCGGATCTGATCTGCATTTCCTTTTCCCGATTCTTGTTGCCGTTGCCGGTTCGTCCGCGCGACGGTCGCCGATAATCCGGCGATGCCGGGGCGACGCCGCACTGGCGCTACCCGAGGGTGACTTGAAATTGCGCGCGGCATCCCCAATTGGCTGCAATCCCGGCGGCGGCGCGTCGCCGGGCCGCCATTCCGGGCTCCTGTTGCACTGTTTCCATCCGGAGAGATCATGAGTACCACTAGCACCCGCGAAACCCGCAGTTTTCAGGCCGAAGTCAAGCAGCTGATGCATCTGGTGGTGCACAGCCTGTACAGCAACAAGGAAATCTTCCTGCGCGAGCTGGTGTCGAATGCCGCCGACGCCGCTGACAAGCTGCGTTTCCGCGCGCTGGCGCAACCCGATCTGCTCGGCACCGACAATGATCTGCGTGTGCGCCTGGTCATCGACAAGGCCGCCGGCACGCTGACGCTCAGCGACAACGGTATCGGCATGAGCCGCGACGAGGCGATCAACAATCTCGGTACCATCGCCAAATCCGGTACCGCCGAATTTCTCGCCCAGTTGTCCGGCGATCAGAAAAAAGATTCGCAGCTGATTGGCCAGTTCGGCGTCGGCTTTTATTCCGGTTTCATCGTTGCCGATCGCATTACCGTGCGCACGCGTGCAGCCGGCGCCCGGCCGGATGAAGCAGTGCAGTGGGAGTCGGCCGGTGATGGCGAGTTTGCGATTGAAGCCATCAATAAGGAAGAGCGCGGCACCGACGTCATCCTGCATCTGAAAGACACCGACAAGGACTTTCTCGATGACTGGCGTCTGCGTTCGCTGATTCACAAGTATTCCGAACACATTGCCATTCCGGTTCAGCTGGCCAAAAACGATGATGAAGGCAAGCCGACCGGTGAATGGGAAACCATCAACAAGGCGACGGCGCTGTGGGCACGACCGAAGTCAGAGTTGTCTGACGACGACTACAAGGCGTTCTACAAGCATATCGGTCATGACTGGGAAGATCCGCTGACCTGGGCGCACAACCGCGTTGAAGGCAAACACGAATACACCTCGCTGTTTTACATTCCGAAGAACGCGCCCTTCGATCTGTGGAATCGCGACCGTCCGCGCGGCGTCAAGCTGTACGTCAAGCGCGTGTTCATCATGGACGATGCCGAGCAGTTCCTGCCGGTGTATCTGCGCTTTGTGCGCGGCGTGCTGGATTCCAATGATCTGCCGCTGAACGTGTCGCGCGAGATCCTGCAGGATTCCGCGATCACGGAAAGCCTGCGCAAGCAGTGCACCAAGCGTGTGCTGACCATGCTGGAAGATCTGGCAAAGAATGATGCTGAACAATACCAGCAGTTCTGGAATACCTTCGGTACCGTGCTGAAAGAAGGTCTGGCCGAGGACTACGCCAATCGCGAAACGCTGGCGAAACTGATGCGCTTTGCCAGCACCACGACCGAAACCGGCAAGCAGACACTGGCGCTGGCCGATTATGTCGCACGCATGAAGGAAGGCCAGAAAGCGATTTATTTCCTGTCGGCGGAATCGGAAGCGACGGCGCGTTTGAGTCCGCATCTGGAGGTGTTCCGCAAGAAGGGCATCGACGTGCTGCTGCTGGCTGATCGCGTTGACGAATGGATGCTGTCCGGGCTGCAGGAATTTGACGGCAAGCCGCTGCAATCGGTGACACGCGGCGATCTGGATCTCGGTGAACTGCAGACCGAGGCCGAGCGCGAAGCCGAGAAGCAACAGGCTGAGGCGGCGAGCGGCATTGTCGAGCGCTTCCGCAAGGCGCTGGGCGAGCAGGTGACCGAAGTGCGCGTGACTTCGCGACTGACCGATTCGCCGGCCTGTGTGGTCGGTGGCAAGGGCGACATGGGCTCGCATCTGGCGCGTCTGCTGCGTCAGGCGGGGCAGGAAGTGCCGGCGGTCAAATATGTGCTGGAGCTGAATCCGGCGCACGCGCTGATCACGCGTATTGGCGATGAACAGGATGAGCAGCGCTTCGCCGAATGGGCGCAGGTGATCCTCGATCAGGCGGTGCTGGCCGAGAGCGGCCATCTGGACGATCCGGTCAGCTATGTCGCGCGCGTCAACCGTCTGCTGAGCGCACATTGACCGGTCGTTACTTGCCGGTGACCGTGTCCGTGCTGCGCTTGGTTTGTGCGCCTGAACTGCCGACGGTTGCGCCCGCATGAGCACCATCCGGCACGCGCGTATTCAGCCAAACGCGTGAACCAGAATGACAACGCCGCCTGCGGGCGGCGTTGTCACGTCTGCTGCAGGTGTCGCACATGCCGGGCAAGGCGGCTATGCCAGGCAAGGCGTCCCGGACTGGCCGGCGCTGGCGAAAGCGCGGGCGCGTGATAAAGTCGTTCGCATCACGGAAGCGTGGCCGTTTGCGGCTATAGTTTTCCGGACCGGTCACGGCAGACCGGAGACGAGATTGCATGCGTGGTGGCGGCTCGCCCCAGACATGCGCGAACACAGACTTGCAGCGGGAGTTGCCTCACTCATGGCCATTGCGACGACGGTCCGACGTTTCCTGACCTCCAATCGCATTCCGTTTCTGGAACATGCTCACGCGCGCACCGCCTCGCTGGATGCGGCCTGCGATTCCTGTCAGGTGAAGCGCGAATGTTTTGCCCGTTCGGTACTGCTCACCGACGGTCAGCAGTGGTTCATGGCCATCGTGCCGCTTGGTACCGTGCTGGATCTGGCGGCGGCGTCACGGGTGTTTGGCCGGGCGGTGCAGCCGCTGCAGACCGCTGATCTGGATCGCCGCTTTCCGGATTGCGAGCCGGGTTGTCATCCGCCCCTGCCGGAACCGTATGGTCTCAAGGCTGTGGTCGATGAGCGCCTGACCCAGGCCGAGCGTGTCTATTTCGAAGCCGGTTCACACACGGCGCTGGTGTCGGTCACCGGCAAGGATTTCGGTGTGCTCTGCGGCCGGGCGGTGCGCGCCCGCATTGCCTCGCAGATGCCGGCCACGGAAGCGCCGCCGCCCAGCGAAAACAGCATCAATCTGCCGAGCGACGCCGACGTGCAGAAAAAGCTGGAGCAGGTGTATCGCCTGCCGGCGATCCCGGCGGTGGCCACGCAGATCCTGCATCTGGTCAGCGAACCGGATTCGACCGCCAAGGATCTGGCCGAGCTGGTGGAAATGGACCCGTCGATCGCTGCGCAGGTGATCCGTTACGCGCGTTCGTCCTTTTTCGGTTACCGCGGCAATGTCGATTCCATCCAGACCGCCATCACCCGCGTACTTGGTTTCGACATTGTCTCCAATCTGGCGCTGGGCATTGCTGCCGGCAAGGTTTTCAAGCTGGCCAGCGACGGTCCGCTCGGCCTCGATGCCTTCTGGAAGCACGCCGTCTACAGCGCGACGCTGGTGCAGGCACTGACCCGTCAGGTGGATCGTTCGCTGGGCGTCAAACCCGGCACCGCCTATCTGTGCGGGCTGCTGCACAACTTTGGCGTGCTGCTGCTCGGCCACCTGTTCCAGCCCGAGTACTACCTGCTGAACAAGATGTGCCAGTCCTCGCCGGAAGAAGGATTGCCGGACATTGAGCGGCGCGTGCTCGGCATGGGCTCGGCGCAACGCCTGCCCAGCCTTTCGCATACCTATCTCGGCAGCTGGCTGATGCGGCACTGGAAGATGCCGGACGAGGTCACCACCGTCACTGCCCATCACCACGACGAGAGCTATGCCGGACCGGCAGCGCATTACGTGGCGCTGGTGCAGCTGGCCAATGCGCTGCTGGCGCGCGACGGCATTGCCGATGTCGCCTCCGGCCCGTTGCCGGAAGCGGCGCTCGCCGTGCTCAACATGCGCGAGGCCACCGCGCTCGAGGTCTATACCCAGGTCTTGCAGGGCGCTGACGAGCTGAACCGCATGGCGCGCCTGATCGCCGGCGGCAGCGAATAAAGCGCGTACCGCCGCAACCGGTTGCGGCTTGCAGGCGGTGGCAGGGCAGACCGGCCGAATGTACGGCGGTATGGATGGCTGTCAAAGCGTTTTCGGACTTGCCGATCAAGGGTTCCGCGGCTAAGGTAGGCGCCCCGCCGGAACCCGCATCACGCTGTCCGGCGGTTTTCTTTCCTGACTAGCGCCGGCAGCGGTCGGCGGTGTGGAGTTTTTCGATGCGAATCATTCTGTTGGGCGCGCCGGGAGCCGGCAAGGGAACGCAGGCACAGTTCATCAAGGAGCGCTTCGGCATTCCGCAGATCTCCACCGGTGACATGCTGCGTGCAGCGGTCAAGGCCGGTACCGAGCTGGGCCTGAAAGCGAAAGCGATCATGGACGCCGGCCAGCTGGTCACCGACGAGCTGATCATTGCCATGGTGAAAGAGCGTCTGGCCCAGGATGATTGCCGCAACGGTTACCTGCTCGACGGTTTCCCGCGCACCATTCCGCAAGCTGAAGCCATGCGCGCCAACAATATCGATGTCGACAGCGTGATCGAGTTTGTGGTCGAAGACAGCGAGATCATCAAGCGCCTGTCCGGCCGCCGTGCGCATCTGGCCTCCGGCCGCACCTATCACATCGAATACAACCCGCCGAAAGTGGCCGGTGTCGATGACCTGACCGGCGAACCGCTGGTGCAACGCGATGACGACAAGGAAGACGTGGTCCGCAAGCGTCTTGATGTCTATCACGCCCAGACCCGTCCGCTGGTCGATTTCTACCGCAACTGGTCCGAAACCGGCGAAGCCCGCGCGCCGTCGTACATCCGTGTCGAAGGTGTCGGTCCGGTCGAACAGGTCCGCGACAATATTTTCGAAGCACTGGACGCCAACTGAACCGGTGTTTTCTGCATTGATCTCTCTGGAGTCCACGCGAAGGTGAGCGATCGTTCCCTGCACGTAGTTCCCGATTCGAAAGGCGCCCCTGCGGCGCCTTTCGGCGTTTTGCTGGTCAACCTCGGCACGCCGTCGGCACCCACCACGGCGGCCGTGCGCCGCTATCTGCGCGAGTTTCTGTCTGATCGCCGTGTTGTCGATGCGCCGCGCTGGTTGTGGTGGCTGGTGCTGAATGGCGTGATCCTGAACATCCGTCCGCCGCGCGTCGCCAAACTGTATCAGTCGATCTGGACGCCGAAAGGTTCGCCACTGCTGGCGATCAGTGAAGCGCTGCGGGATCGTTTCAGTGCGCAATTGCAGGCCACGACAGGCTGCAACATTCCGGTAGCGCTGGCTATGACCTATGGCGAACCGTCGCTGAAAAACGGTTTGCTGGCGCTGCGTCGTGCCGGTGTCAGCCGGGTGCTGACCTTGCCGCTTTATCCGCAGTATTCCTGTTCGACCACTGCGGCAGTGATAGACGGCATCCAGCGCGCGCTGCAACCCTGCCGCGCGTTGCCGGAACATCGCTGGGTGCACAACTACCACACCCATCCGGCCTATATCGAAGCACTGGCCAGCAGCGTGCGCCAGTTCGAAGCGCAGCAGGGACGGGCCGAGAAACTGGTCTTGTCGTTTCACGGTGTGCCGCAGCGTTATGCGGATCAGGGCGATCCGTATGCGCGCCAGTGCGCCGCCACCAGCGCAGCCCTGCGTCAGGCGCTTCAACGCAGCGAACAGGACATGCCGCAAACCTTCCAGTCGCGCTTTGGTCGCGAACCGTGGTTGCAGCCGTACACGGATCATTCGTTGCAGGCCTGGGCGAAGCAGGGCGTGCGCAGCGTTGACATTCTCTGTCCGGGTTTCGCGGTGGACTGCCTGGAAACGCTGGAAGAAATTGCAGTCGGCAATCGCGAGTTGTTCGAGCACGCCGGCGGTGCGCGCCTGCGCTACATTCCGGCACTCAACGACAGCGAACAACACGCCTCGGCGCTGGTGCAGATCGCGCTCGCCGAAGCACAGGGCTGGACGTAAGTCAGGACTCAGGAGCGCGGGCAGACATGCACCATTCCCTGCGTACGGCGTTCGAGCATGAAATGGCCTTGGCCCGTCGTGCCCGCGCTGACGATGACAGGGCGCGCGAATTTCATCACCTGCAGCGCGCGCATGTTTTGGGCCAGCATCATGTCTGGCCGCACACGCGCAGTCATCTGGCGATGTTTGCTCTGGCCTGGTGCCAGCGTGATCTGCGCGCGCTGGCCGGGCAGTTGCTGCGCATCGTTGGTGGCGCTATCGGCTCGGCCATCGGTCGCGTGCCGATGGGCAATACTGGTGGCAGCAATATTTCGCCGCTGCAAGTGTTGCCGATAGCTGATGACGTGCTGGCCTTGCTGAAGCAGGATCCGAGATCCGCTCATGCGTTGCAAAAAGCCGGCTATTCCTGATTCCGTTCTGACGGAGCGCAATCAGAAAAGGATGTTTTCGACTGCAAAAGTGCAGCCGCTTAATGCCGGAACCGGGGCAAAAGAAAGTCAGGCTGCATGAGAACGCGGAAGCAGGTGCGCAATCGTGCCGGGCGTGGGGCAAACAGGACCGCTCGTCGTTCAATGATGCAACTTGCGTGATCTACTGAGCTTGCCCAAGCATCGCGATGAACGGTTCTACGTGCATCGCGTAGTGTGCTTCCGAGCCGTAGAAATTCCGTTCGCCCTGAGCGCAGTCGAAGGGTTGAATGGCGAGCCAGCGCAAGTCGATGCAATGGGGTTCGCTTCATGTGAGTCTTGTTGCAGCGTAGTCCCGTGAAAACAAGGAAAGCCACCATGCGTCACGAGGCAGAAACGTTTACCGCCGTCTTCACCAGCCTGCGTGCCCTCCTGCACGCACAGGCAGCGGGCATGGTGGTCGTGCACGATGCGCCGGGGGTGTTCTATCTGGACACGCCGCATCGCATGGCGAATGGCAAGCCGCTGTTTTTTGCCTCCGTGCAAATCGGAAAAAACTATGTGTCGTTCTATCTGATGCCGGTCTATGTGTTTCCCGAATTGCTTGACGAAATGTCGCCCGCATTGCGCAAGCGCATGCAGGGCAAGTCCTGCTTCAATTTTCGTGCCGATGAGCCAGAGCTGTTTCGCGAATTGCAAATGCTGACTGAGCGCGGCCGGGCGCGTTACGAGGCGGCGGGCTATCTATCTGCCTGAGGCAGGCGTGGCTGAATTGGTCTGAATGTGCAGGGCGCATCGGTCAGGCAGCGCAGAAATCATCCCCGAAATACTGAAGCTGTGGACATCTGAAATTTCGGAATATTCAAAGAGAAGGCGTCCGCGCTGGCGCAGCGGCGCGGACGCCCGTCGTGATCATTTCTTGAACACCACCTTGACGCTGGCATCGACATCGGCTGCATCGATATAGCCCACCATGCTCGGATTGCTGGCAACCTGCTTTTTCATGTCGGCAGCATCGCTGGCTTCCTTGGGGGGCGTGCCTTTGCCGGTGAATACCAGTTGTGACCAGTAGGCCTTGATCTGGCTTTCGTTTTTGCCGATGACGTCGGCGTTGAAAGCTTCCCGCGCGGCATTGCCATCTTTCAGGTTGAGCGGCACGGCATCGCCACCACCGGGAAAGGTTTTCATTTTGCCGAGGAAAAGGCGTTGTACCTCTTCGGCGCTGAGTGTGGTGTTGTTGCCGGGATGGACGATGACCGCTACCTCGGCGTACGCCGGTGTTGTGTGACCGGCAAACACCACGGCAAGCAGCACAGCAAGCGGCACGTTATACAGGGCAGGGCTGAATCGCGAGCGCATGGCCGTCTCCTCAGAACACCACATCCAGACCGGCCGTGATCGCTTTCGAATCGCCGGCAACCGGAGGATTGCCTTCGTCCTTGACGCGGTCGTACTGGATCTTGAAGGCCACGGAGCCGGCAAAATCCCAGCGCAGGCCGACGCCCAGTGTGTCGTGCATTTCTGACTCGCCATCGTCGAACTCGGCGGCGACAACATAGGGCGTGAAATCCCCGACGCGGTAGCCGAGCGAGATCAGTTGCGATGTGATCTCGCTGGACGGGATCAGATCGGTGCCACTCATGAAGGCGTCCAGATCATTGACCTGGTATTCAGTCAGAAGAATGAAGTTGCCGGGCGTCAGGTTGATGCTGATGCCGGTCATGCTCATGTCCTGATTGTCGCGGGTTTGGGCGCGCACGCCGGTGCTGGTATCGGTGACAAAGCGGTCGCGCGTGGTCTGCATGTGCGACAGCCGGACCTCCAGCCATTGCCATTGCGCGCTGGCGACAAAGCCGATGATGTTCTTCCAGTTTTCGTCCACCGGTGCCTGAAAGAAAAACTCCGACATCAGCTTGTTGTTGGTGGAATTTTCGCGACCGAAGTAGACATTGCCGCTTACCGACACGTCACCGAAACTGTTCTGGTACAGCGCATTGACGCCGTTGTAGTTGAAAATCTGCCACGTGTAAGTGTCGGCCGGCGGCCGTACCCACAGATAGGCGTAGCCGACATCAAAGAAATCCGAGTAATAGAACAGCGGTATGCGTTTGCGGCCGCCTTGCAGTGTCCAGTTCGGGCTCAGTTCATAGCTGAAATAGGCCCATTCCATCTTGGCTTCGAAATTGTCGGTGCCGCGGCCGACCAGTTGCCCGGTGACCGAAAGTTTGTCGGTGACATTGGCGCGCACTTGCAGGCCGAGAATGGTGTCCTGTTCGAACGACCACTCATCATCATAGAGGGCGACATTGGGATAGTCGGAGAGGAAACAGTCACCGCTGATGCCGAGATAGGACGGGCAGTTGTTGCCGCTGCTGATGACCTTGCCCGCGTAAAATGATCCGAATCCACTCCAGGTGATATCCGCCTGCGCTGCCTGCGCGAGCACGGCTGCTGACACCAGCAGCATGACCGCCGATTTCTTCATGTTCACCCCCGCCTGATGGTCCGCTTGCTGCCCGGTGCGCCTGCTTGCGCGTGACGACGGGGCTGCGCGTTCTGCGCAAGCATGGTTCAGGATCGGCGATTGTCAAACGCACGCTGCCGCGGGGGCTTCAGTTCAACGCATGCGCTGCAGTGAACGGCGAACGCGCTGGACAAGCACGGCACACGTAGCCCGTCGTCCCGAGCCTGTCGACGGGCAAAGGACATGATGTTGCGACCGCGAGCCTTTGTGCCGGGTCGGGATCAGCACGCACGGTGCCGGCCGATGTATTCGGCGCTGGCTTAGCGGAAGGCGAGCGCAGCGACCTCATCAAAGTGATGGACGAAATGCAATTGCAGGCCCTTGAGAATGTGGCCGGGAAACTGTTCGCATTCGGCGCGACAGGCAGCGGGCAGGGCAATGATGCGGATACCGGCACGTTTGGCGGCGACCAGTTTTTCACGCACGCCACCGACGGCCAGCACATGGCCATTCAGCGTCAGCTCACCGGTCATGGCCAGTGCTGCGCGCGGTGCCTTGCCTTTGGCCAGCGAAAGCATCGCGGTTGCCAGCGTGATGCCGGCCGAAGGTCCGTCTTTGGGTGTCGCCCCTTCCGGGACATGGATGTGCACGAAGGCGTTGTCGAATTTCGCACTGTCGCGGATGCCATAACGGCCAAGTTGTGCGCTGATGAAACTGAACGCGATCTCGGCCGATTCTTTCATCACGTCGCCGAGCGTGCCGGTGAGTTTCAGGCCGCGTTGTTTGTGATGCACACAGGCGGCTTCGATGGTCAGTGTTGATCCGCCCAAAGCCGTCCACGCCAGCCCAGTGACCATGCCAACGCCGGTGTGTGGTTTCTGATCCTGAAACGGTGCAGCACCGAGCCAATGGCGCACGCGCGGCTCGTCAATGGTGATTGCTGCATCCGGATGTTCAAGTACTTCCACCGCGGCTTTGCGCGTCAGCCGGCCGAGCAATTTGTCGAGCTGACGCACGCCGGCTTCGCGCGCATAACCCTCGACCAGAGCCCGCAGCGTTTTGTTGTCGAGTTTGACCTGTTTGCCGGACAGCCCGGCACGTTCCAGTTGTCGTGGCCAGAGATGATCGCGGGCAATGGCCACCTTTTCTTCGCTGATGTAGCCGGCCAGTCGCAGCACCTCCATGCGATCCAGCAGCGCGCGCGGAATGCTGTCGAGCTGGTTGGCTGTGCAGATGAACAACACGCGCGACAGATCGACGCGGGTGTCGAGATAGTGATCGAGAAATTGCCCGTTCTGTTCCGGATCGAGTGCTTCGAGCAAGGCGGCTGCCGGATCACCCTGATGTGATGCGCCGATCTTGTCGATTTCGTCGAGCATGATCACCGGATTGCTGGTGCCGCATTCTTTCAGCGCCTGGGCAAGTTTTCCGGGCATGGCGCCGATGTAGGTGCGGCGGTGGCCCTTGATCTCGGCTTCGTCGCGCATGCCACCAACCGAGAAACGATAGAACTTGCGACCGAGCGCCTGGGCAATGGCCTGGCCAATGGAGGTTTTGCCGACGCCGGGCGGGCCGACCAGCAGCAGCACGCTGCCGCTGCTGGCGCGTCCGTCGCGCAGATGACGCAGTTTGCTGGCGGCCAGCCATTCGATCAGTCGCTGCTTGATGTCATCGAGGCCGGCATGGGCGCGATCCAGAATGTTGCGTGCGCGGGCCAAATCGAATTGATCGTCGCTGGTCTGGGACCAGGGCAGGGCGGTGATCACGTCGAGATAGTTGCGCGTGACGGCATATTCCGGCGATCCGGTTTCGAGAATGGCGAGTTTGTCGAGCTCGTCGTCGATGCGCTGGCGCGCGCTGGCTGGCGGCTGGCACTGATCGAGCCGGGCGCGGAAACGCTCGGCGTCGGCGACGCGATCATCCTTGGCGATACCCAGTTCTTTCTGGATCACTTTCAGTTGTTCGCGCAGGAAAAACTTGCGCTGCTGTTCGTTGAGTTTGTCTTCGACATCGGCGCGGATTTTTGCCTGCAGTCGTGCGATCTCCAGTTCCTGTTTGATGAGACCGAGGACTTTTTCCATGCGTTCGCGCAAATGAACGGTTTCCAGCACCGCCTGCAGATCGTGGCGCGAAGCAGTGGTCAGACTGGCGGCGAAATCGGTCAGCGGCGCCGGTTCATTGGGCTGGAAACGGGTGAAGAAAAATTTCAGTTCATCCTGATACACCGGATTCAGCGGTGCCAGCTCGCGCAGGGAATTGATGATGGCCAGTGCGTAGGCGCGCAGTTGTTCGGTATCGCGGTAACGCGGCTCTTGCGGATACTCGACGCTGGCTTCAAACGGCTGCTGATCGTGCAGCCATTTGCGGATGCGGAAACGTTGCAGCCCTTCGGCAATGAACTGGATCTTTCCCGACGAAACAATCGGATGATGAATGCGCACCACGGTGCCGATACGCGCGAAGTCGCCGGCACGCGCCTGATCCGGATGTGCGGCCTGGACCATGACCAGGCCGGCAAGCCGGTGTTCGCTGCTGCCGATGGCATCGAGCGTGTCGCGCCACGGATCTTCGTTCATCAGGATGGGCAGCGTTTGCGGCGGAAAGAACGGGCGCTCGGAAAGCGGCAGGATGGGCAGGCTGTCGGGCAGCAACAAGGCGTCGAGCGAACCGGAGTCGGCCGGAGCAGCGCCGGGATCACGAACCGGCGCAGCGTCTTCAGCGCGACGGGAAGCCGGTCGACGGGCATTGGCTGCCTTGGCCATGGGAACTCCGGGGGCAGGTACGTGCGTGCACTGACTCTAGCAGCTTGCCCGGAAGTTTCATGGCCGCGTCGACAGCGCCTGTGCGGCCATGTGGTAAGCGATTGTTGCGGTGGTGATGCGTGCGTTGGGGATGGTTGTGCTGGTGAAGTGTGCGTTGGTACCAGTCGTGTTTGCGTTGCAGTCCCAATGCTGTGCAGCGACGCCCGGGCAATGCGCAGCGGACAAACCGGCGCGCTGCCAACAAGCCGGCGTCAGTTGCCGGCCAGACGTTCCTGTTCGCTCATCCAGATCAGCAGGTCCATTTCCCGCAGCAGTTCCGGATCGGCGTCGGAATTGAGCAGTGCCAGTTCTTCCTCGCTGAGCAGGCCGGCCGGTGCTGCCGGTGCGCTGGCCGGCGGCGTGTCCGCCAGTCGCAGCGGCACGGATACCGGCAATTGCAGCGCCAGCATCAGCACGGCCAGTGCCGGCACGCCGGCAGTGAGCGGCTTCAGCCATTGCCATGCCGGGGACTGGCGCCGGGCGAGAGCGATTTGCCGGGCACGCTGCAGGGCGTAGACCGTTTCCATCGGCAGATCGTGATCTTCGCGATCCAGCGCCTGCAGCACCTGACGGGCGACCAGCGCCTGCGTCCGGGTCTGCGGGTCCAGGCCGGCCCGTTCGCCCGCTTTGGAATGGCCGGTTCGGGTCTGGCGGTACTCAGTCATCGGCTTGCTCCAGGCGTGCGCGCAGGGCATGTACGGCACGGGACAAATGGGTTTTGACCGATCCTTCGCTGCAGCCCATGGCGAAGGCGGTGTCGCGCTCCGAAAGCCCTTCGTAATGGCGGAGCAGAAAAGCCTGCTTTTGCCGCATTGGCAGGCAGGACAGGGCGCTGAGCACGGTTTCAGTGTCGGTGCGCAGCGCATGCAGCACGGCCGGGTCGTTCTGTGGACGGTCGGGCAGGGTCTCGATCAGATCCTCGCCGTCTTCCTCGCCGGCGCTGCTGAACCAGACGAACAGTTTCTGGCGCACTTTGCGGCGCCGGAAGTAATCCATCATCTGCGAATGCAGGATGCGCTGGAACAGTTTCGGCCAGTCGGCTTCCGGGGCGTCGGCGTAGTGCTTGACCAGCCGCAGCATGGATTCCTGGACGATGTCTAGGGCATCGTCGTGGTGGCGCAGGGCGAGCACGGCCTGTCGATAGGCGCGACGCTCGACGCTGGCGAGAAACTGTTCAAGTGCTCGTGATGCAGACTTCAACGGCGTTACCGCTCCCGGGCGACGCAAACCGCCCGCTGCTACCGCTGTGCGGTGGGGCCTTGTTCGGCATTGCTTGTTCAGTGCAGGCATAAACGGCCTGCTGCCGGCGGCGTTGACCGGCGCCAGCACATTTCCCCGGCTGGGGCAGCGGGCATGGTGGGCGCTACAGAAGCCGGCGACAAGGTCGATAATTGCCATCAGGAGGAGCGCAAAATGGCCATCAACTGGACGCCGCCTGTCGATGCTGCACGCGTGGTTGCCGACCGCGTCGGCCTGCCGCCACAGCCGCTGCACACACCGCCGGTACCGCCGGTGAATCCGGTCGGTACGGCAAAGGCAGCGCTGCGCATTGAACGCCGGCAGGAGGATCGGCGCCAGAACCGTCAGCCGGTCGGCGTCGAGCGGCGCAGCGGCAGCCGCCGCGAACAGGATGACAGCGACGAGCACGTTGGCCAGCACGTCGATCTGAAAGTCTGAATTGCCGGTCGGCGCACGCCGGCAGTTCTCATCCTCGCCAGCCTTGCCTATCATGGCCGGCGTTTTCCGACCGCCCTTGCCACTGAACGAGACCCGATGACTGCCTACGACGTCGGCAAATTGATGAGCGAAGCACGCCGGCTGGCTGCGGACTACCATCGCGCCACCGGCGAAACCCTGCCGCTCAGCAACGAGATCGCCCGCTACGACGCCATGCGCCTGTTGGGTCTGGCAGCGCCGGAAACGGCGCTGCCCGGCGTCGATGCCGTGGGTGAAGGCGAGCGCAGCGGCATCAGCTTCCAGATCAAGGGCCGGGTGGTGTTTCCCGAGTCGCGCAGCAAGCAGCGTGTCGGCCAGCTGGGCATGGACGGCCAGTGGCAGCGCGTGGTGCTGGTGCTGATGGATCAGGATTATGAAGCCACCGAAGTCATCGAAGTCACCCGCGAAGCGCTTGAGGAAGCGCTGCGCGACATCAATCCCAACAAACGCGGCGCCATGAGCGTGTCGCGTTTCCGCAGCCTTGGCCGTATCGCCTGGCAACGCGAACAACAGGCAGCCTGAATCCCGTGAGTGCGTCTTCTGAAAGCGCCTATGCCCTGGGCGCCGCCGGTCCTTTTGCTGCGCAGGACCCCGGTTTCAAACCGCGTGACGCGCAGCTGGAAATGGCCGTGCGTGTCGAACAGGCGCTGGCCGCGCGTGAAACTGTGGTCATCGAAGCCGGCACCGGCACCGGCAAGACCTTTGCCTATCTGGTGCCAGCCCTGCTGTCGGGCGAACGCGTGATCGTTTCGACCGGCACCCGCAACCTGCAGGACCAGCTTTATCACCGCGATTTGCCCAACGTCTGCAAGACGCTGAAAGTGTTTCCCAAACGCGCGCTGCTGAAAGGCCGCAGCAATTACCTGTGTCGCCAGCGCTACGACGAAACGCGTTTGTCCGGTCGTTTGCCGACCAAAGACGCGGTGCGCGATCTGCAAATCATCGCCCGCTGGCTGCCCGGCACGCACAGCGGCGATCTCGCCGAAGTGGCGGCGCTGCCGGAAGACAGCGCCTTGCTGCCGATGGTGACATCGAGCAACGAAAACTGTCTGGGCGGCGATTGCCCGCACTATCAGGAATGCTTTGTTGTGCAGGCGCGGCGCACGGCGATGGAAGCCGACGTGGTGGTGGTCAATCACCATCTGCTGCTTGCCGATCTGGCGCTGAAAGAAGAGGGCTTTGGTGAGCTGTTGCCCGGCGCCGCGGCCATCATCATTGACGAAGCGCATCAGCTGGCGGAAACCGCCACCAATTTTTTCGGCGTGACGCTGAGCAGCCGGCAGATCAATGAACTGATGCGTGACACGGAGTCTGCGTATCTGATCCATGCCCGCGATCAGGCGGAAATTGGCGACGCGCTGCGTCGCGTGCAGAAAGCCGCGCAGGATTTCCGTCTGGTGCTGGGCGCCGACAAGCAACGCGCTCCGCTGGCGCCGGTGATGGCGCGACCGGATGTGCAGCATGCGCGCGACGAATTGTTTGACGCGCTGCTGAGTCTGCGTGAACCGCTGATCATCGCCGCACCGCGCAGCGAGATCCTCGAGCAGTGTCTGGAGCGTGTCGAGGAGCAACTGGCGCGCTGGAAGCAAATCATCAGTGACACCGGTGGCAATGACATTCGCTGGTTCGAAACCTATCGCAACGGTTTCTCACTGAACAGCACGCCGCTGTCGGTGGCCGAGCCGTTCCAGCGCCAGATCCAGCGCTATCAGGGCGCGGCCTGGATTTACACCTCGGCGACGCTGGCCGTGAATCGCGGTTTTGCGCATTTCACCGAACAACTCGGATTGAACGCGGCGGCGACCCTGGCGCTTGACAGCCCGTTCCGCTATCGCGAACAGGCGTTGATGTACGTGCCGAATCTGCCGACCCCGGATCAGCCGCAGTTCAATGGCGAATTGCTGCGCGCTGTTTTGCCGGTGCTGGCGGCCAGTCGCGGTCGGGCGTTTTTGCTGTTCACCAGTTACCGGGCGCTGGAATGGTTCGCCCAGGAACTGCCCAAACATGTGCACTGGCCGGTGCTGGTACAAGGCAGTTTGCCGCGCAATGCGCTGATCGAACGCTTCCGTCAGCTCGGCAATGCGGTGCTGCTCGGCACCAGCAGTTTCTGGGAGGGCGTTGATGTGCGCGGGGATGCACTCAGTGTCGTGATCATCGACCGTCTGCCGTTTGCGGCGCCCGATGATCCGGTGCTGAAAGCGCGCGTCGAAGCCTGTCGCCGGCAGGGCGGTGAACCGTTTGGTGATCTGCAGTTGCCGCGCGCCGTGATCGCACTGAAGCAGGGCGCAGGGCGCCTGATCCGCGATGTCGATGATCGCGGTGTGCTGATGATTGCCGACAACCGCCTGCTGACCAAAAATTACGGCCGGGTATTTCTAGCCAGCCTGCCGTCGATGCCGATGTCGCGTGACCTGCGTGATGTCCAGGCGTTTTTTCAGGCGCCGGCGTCGGAACTGGCGCTCTGATTTGTTGCATGACACGCTGTGGAGAATCGCTGATGTCTGTCCGCTTTGACACGGTGCTCGCCATTGATACGGCCACCGAAATGCTCTCTGCAGCCCTGCTGCACGCGAATCAGGTGCAGGCTCATCACGAACTCGCACCGCGTCTGCACGCGCAAAAGTTGCTGCCGCTGATTGATGACTTGTTGCAGCGGGCGAGCGCATCGCGCGAGTGTTTGCAGGCGCTGGTGTTTGGCCGCGGTCCCGGTGCGTTTACCGGTTTGCGCACCGCCGTGTCGGTCGCGCAGGGCATAGGTTTTGCGCTGGACATTCCGGTACTGGGCGTGTCCTCGCTGCTGGCCATGGCCGAAGGTGCGCGGCGTGAACGCGGTGTCACGCACGTGATCACGGCGCTCGATGCGCGCATGGGCGAGGTGTATTTCGCTGCGTTCATGTACGCGCCGAGTGTCGTTGCCGGACACGAACACGGCGATGCTGCGTGGCAACTGCTGGCGGCCGAACGCGTCTGCAAACCTGAAACAGTGACGATTGCATCCGCCGGAGTGGTCACCGGCGATCAGTCGCAACAGTGGCTCGCCGTTGGCACCGGCTTTGCCGTGCACGGCGCTGCGATGTTGCAGGCGCTGCGCGCGCAACATCCGTCCTGGCAGATTGACGTGGAAACGGCGATGGCCGGTACGGAAAACCAGCCGCGATTGCCGCTGGCGCAGGACATGCTGACTCTGGCAATGCCGGCGCTTCATCGCGGTGAAGCCATCGATGCTGCTGACGCCGAACCGGTGTACCTGCGCGATCAGGTGGCTGACAAGCCCAAGCAGGTTTGATTGCGGTGTTTGGTTTTCGTTGTTTTTAAGGGACAGTGTTTCTCCAGGGGCTGCAACGCTTTTCGCCGACGGGCTTGCGGACTGGTACGTTTGTTCTGATGGCGTACAGTCTGCGATGGTGAGCGGCATTGCGGGCTTGCCGGGCTGGCTATAATTTTGTGCCGGTGAGCCGCGGTCGGATTTTCGTTGGCTGTCGGTTACGGTTGCTCGGCAAATCCGTTTGGGTGGGGCTGGGCACGCTGATTAGCGCTCCGTCTCTCGCTGCCGCGATCAGGCCCTTGTCCTGGGCCGCAAGCAGGCAGAGGCAAGCGGCCTGATGGCCGTTGGAGCGTGCCGGCGGGCGAAATGTCGGGTGTTGACGTGCTATCCACGAGGCGTACAGGAATCACAACGTGGCGGGTGTGAACGGGATCGGGGCGGGTGTGCCATTGCTGCCGGGGCTGAATGCTCCCGTCGGCCGCGCGTCCGCGTCCGTTACCGAGGCCGGCGAAGAGCGCAACCGGCGCACACCGTCACCGGCGCCGGCCGCCGCCGAAGTGCTGCCTGCGACGCGACCGGAAAGCCGGCGTTATGTTGCCGCCGTGCTCGATGAATCCCGTGCCCGCGCGACACCACGCAGCACGGAAGAAAACCTGCCGTTGCGTGAACAGAAAGCGCTGCGCAGTTATCAGGACACGGCCAGCGCTGAAGAAAAGGATCGGCTGTCGTCAATGCTTGGTGTTGATGTCTACGCCTGAATCCGGCGCTGAACGTTGCGTGTTTACCCTTTTGCGGATGTCCCCATCCCGGCGCGCTTCTGTTCGCGCAAGTTGATCAGCAGTAGTGCAGCGAGCGGAACGCCGGATTTTCTTCTGTCGCGGTCCGGATTTTTTTCCCCGGCTCAGCGCTAACGTCTCTTATTTTTCTGCTGCCACCCCTGCAACGCCGACTGGCGCATCCGTTACAGTGCGCGGCGTTGACGCAGGCAGGGGATGGTCATGAATGCTCAGGTGTGCACGGCAGGGCGGGTGGCGGACACCGGCACGGCGAAAGGTCGTGGTGTGTTTGCGACGCGGGATATTGCTGCCGGCGAAGTGGTCGAGATCGCGCCGGTGGTGATGCTGACCAGCGACTGGGAAAGCGTGCCGGACGAGATCAAGCGCATCGCGTTCAACTGGGGCTGGCTGACGCGAGGGCCGGAAGCGTCGTGCATCGTGCTGGGCTGGGGCAGTCTCTACAATCACGCCACGCAGGCAAATCTCCGCTACGACGCACGCAGCGAAGATACCTGCATGGTGTTCACGGCGGCACGTGACATCGTTTACGGCGAAGAACTGACCATCAATTACAACCAGACCAACGGTAATGTGAACACGGCCGAGGATGCATGGTTTACCGGTGCCGGCATCACGCCGATTTGATCGGCGTTTGCTGTTCAGACGTTTTCTGAGCACGGACAGTCTGAACAATGATCTTCTGAACAGTGACCTTCTGAACAGGCATCAGTGTGCCCTGACAAAACGTCCTGACAAAAAGGCCCTGACGTGCACAGCAATTCCGATGAACACGCGCCGCGAGAGAGCGCGACGAACCTGCGCAGCAATTTGATCGGGTAGTCAGACGCGCGCATCAACGCTGATCAGTACATCGTGCGCGGCGCCGCTGCTGCCATCGTTGCGGGTGTAGCTGCCGCTCTGGGCAATGGCGTCACCGTTGGCCAGTTCCTGCAGTTCATCTCGCCAGTCGAGATTGATCGCGCTGATGCCGGCGTCGGCCAGTGAGCGGCTGTGCAGGACGCCGTCCTGCCAGCTGATCAGGCGCAGTTGCTGGTACACCGCGTCGCCAGCGTCGATACGCTGATCGCCATTGCCATCAAAGCGCGCCAGCTCGGCGAAACCGTGCGTGGCACCATGCTGATCACCAAACAGCTCGCGGCCATCATCGATGTGGCCGTTGCCATTGCGATCCAGCGCCAGAAATGCGTCGCCACCGCTGGCGAAACTGACCTGTTCCAGTTGGCCGTCGCCATCGATATCAAACACCGTGCCGGCGCCCAGGCCGCTGGTTTCGGCGCCGTCGCCATCGAGATCCAGCAACAGCGGATCTTTGCGTTGGCTGCCGTTGCCGGCGTTGGCGCTGGCACTGACGTTGACGGCGACCACCTGCAGGCGCGAGGCGCTGATCTGCAATTGCATGCCTTCCGGCAACAATTCAAGGCTGACGTCGACGCGGGTCAATTCGGCGCTCAGCACCGTCACGCTGGCGGTGCTGTTGCCGACGGTGGCGGTGGTTGTAGTGGCCGTTGCAGTTGTGCTCGCGCTGCCGGTACGGGCTGTTGCGCTGGCGGAGCTGGCAACTTCGCCCTGACTGCGCAGACTGTCACCGGCGTTCAGCGTCTGCCGCAACGCGTCGCGGTCGGCATCACGCAGCAGCAGGGCGGTGATCAGCCGGTATTCGAGCGAACCTTCGCGGGCGGCGTCGATGTCTTCCGCCAGTGCATCGGCGGACGGTGTGGACGCGGGAACCGGGTCCGGCACCGCGACCGGCCGCAGCGGCGGCGCGCGTGTCAACGCCGGCAGGTCCGGGCGCGTTTGCAGTCCCGGAGGCTGAATCGGAAAACGCAGCGGAGCAAGGGCCATGACAGGCTCCCGGCCTGACGATCCTGGCAGGCGGGCAGGGCGGCAAGAAATTGCCGCCTCAGGGTATCGGCCGCTGGCGCACAAGCTTCAGGGGCAGGCGGCAAAAAATTGCCGCCTGATACCGAAAGGCAGAGGCAGGCCGAAAGGCACAGGCAGGACAACGGACCGGTTCACGGCGACCGGAACCGGCAGCGATCGAGGCCGGGAATTGTTGGCGACTGCGCACGTCCAAGCGCATGACGTTGCCGGCGGACGGGCAGGCGCCTAGAGTGCAGGTCGGAATTTCGGGAGGCAGTAATGAACACTTGCGGCAAGTTGTTGGTAGCAGCGGTTATGGCGACTTTGGCCGGTTGCGCCACTTACCCGGACAGCATCAAGGGCCCGGCCGATCCGATGGTGACGGTGGCCGGTGTGCGCGCGGCCGGCGACCAGGCCGGCGGCCAGATGGTGCGCTGGGGCGGCATCATCGCCAAGGTGCAGAATCGCGACGGCAAGAGTGTGGTCGAGATTGTCGGCCAGCCGCTGACGCGCTGGGGACGTCCGCAGGAGGGCGACGTTACCGAAGGGCGTTTCCTTGCCGAGTTCGAGGGTTTTCTTGATCCGGTGATCTACACCCAGGGCCGGCCGATCACCGTGATCGGCAGTTTGCGTCCGTCGGTGGAAGGCAAGATCGGTGAGCAGACCTACCGTTATCCGGTGGTGGGCGCCAGCGGTCACCAGTTGTGGGAAGCCACGCGTGAGTATGACGAGGTCTACTTCATGCGTGCCGGCTATGGCTGGCACGACCCGTTCTGGCATTACCCCTACCGGCCGGTGATCATTAAACGACCACGTTATGACACGCGGCCGAACCCGCCGGTCAACAACAATCCGCCAGTCAACAACAACAGTGGCGCGAAGCCGCCGGCACCGAAGGCGCCGCCCGTGGTTCGTGAACCCACCGGACGTGAGCGTGGCGGTGTCAAGGAAGCGCGCAAGGTCGATACGGATCGCTGAACCCTGCAGCAGAAAAACCGCATCTGACGCGCCGTTCAATCTTTCGACAGACTCAGGATGAACGGCAGATCATTCAGTGCGTAAAGCGACAACTTTGCGTTAAACAAAAACGGCGCCCATCGGCGCCGTTTTTGTTTGCTTAACCAGAACTTCACACCGCGATCACTCGCTGGTGCCGCTGCGAAATTCAGGTGTGATGCGCGCCGGGAAAGCCTGTTCAAAGGCGTGGGCGAGATTGATCACGACATCATCCTGCCAGGCCGATGCGATGAAGCTGATGCCGACCGGCAGGCCGTGCACATTGCCCATCGGCACGGTCACGGAGGGATAGCCGGCAACAGCGGCCAGCGTCGAGGACGAGCCGGTGTAGTGATCACCGATGATGTTGTCGATGCGCCAGGCCGGTGACGTGGTCGGTGCGATCAGGGCATCAAGCTTGTGTGCTTTCAGCCATTTGTCGATGCCTTGTTCGCGCGCCAGCCGTTTGCTGGTGGCGAGCGCATCCTTGTAGGCTTTTTCGTCCAGCGTTCCTTTCTGCTCGGCCATCAGGAAAATTTCCTGACCGAAATAGGGCATTTCCGCTTCGCCGTTTTCATTGTTGAAACGGATCAGATCCGCCAGTGTGCGATGCGTGACAGCAGCCGGGGTGCTGGCCAGATAGGCGTTCAGATCGGCTTTGAATTCGTAGAGCAGAACCTCGTACTCCGCTTTGCCGAGTTCGCCGTCTTCGGGAAACGATTCGATCTCCACCAGCTCGACACCGGCGTTGCGCAGATCATCCAGCACGGCATTGAAACGGGTATCGAGTGCCGCGTGATAACCGGTGGCGAACTTCAGTACGCCCAAACGCTTGCCTTTCAGTGTCGCGCCGGCAAGACCGGCGGTGTAATCGCGTTTGCGTTGATCGGCTTCGGCGGTGGCGGCATCGGCCGGATCGCTGCCAGCGATGACATTCAGCACCGCGGCGGCATCGGCGACACTCAGGGTCATCGGGCCGGCGGTGTCCTGGCTGTGCGAGATCGGCACGATGTGCGTGCGCGAAACCAGTCCCAGCGTCGGTTTGATACCGGTGATGCCGTTGATCGCCGACGGGCAGACAATTGATCCATCGGTCTCCGTGCCAATGGCGATCGGCGCATAAAACGCTGCTACCGCTGCGCCGGAGCCGGAGCTGGACCCGCAGGTGCTGCGATCCGTTGAATGCGGATTGCGGGTTTGCTGGCCCACCGCCGACCAGCCGCTGCTGGAATGGGTGGAGCGGAAATTTGCCCACTCGCTGAGATTGGTCTTGCCGAGAATGATCGCGCCGGCGTCGCGCAGGCGTTTTACCAGTGGCGCATCACGGCCGGTGACATTGTCTTTCAGCGCCAGTGATCCGGCGGTGGTCGCCATCGGGTCAGCGCTTTCGATATTGTCTTTCAGCAGCACCGGAATGCCGTGCAGCGGTCCGCGCGCTCCTTTCTGCTGGCGTTCTTCATCAAGCGCGGCGGCTATTTTTTCCGCGTCCGGATTCAGGGCAATGAGCGCCGCGATGCCGTGGGTTTTTTCCACTGTTCTGGCGTGCGCGACATAGGCCTGCACCAGTTGCAACGAGCTGACGGCGCCGCTGTCCAGATCGCGGCGCAGGTCGGCAAGTGTCTTGTTGCGAACATCGTAAGCCGGTTTCGCAGCAGTTACGGCCGGCGTTGTCTCAGCTGTTGCTGTATTGGCAGCCGGAGTGTCTTTTGCGGTCTGGTCGCAGCCGGCAAGTGCCAGCATCACCATCAATGTCAAAGCAGACTTGCGCATGCTGTTTCCTGTTCAATGAGTGGGGGTGTTGTGTCGGTCACCCGTGCGATCCAGCACGTGGCGGGTCATGGCGCTGGCCAGTTCCTGCTCGCCGAGGAAGACCTGTCCAGCCTCCGACTTGCGCAGCAGCTCGGCTTCTTCTTCGCTGTGTGTGCGAACAACGGTTTCGATATCCGGATTCAGTTCACGCGCATGGCTGAGCATTTGCCGGACATTGAAGGTATCGGGAATGGCGACCACCAGCATGCAGGCTTTCTCGATGCCAGCCTCGCGCAGTACCTCTAGTTTGCTGGCATCGCCATAAATCGCCGCCAGACCCTGACGGCGCAAGCGATCGATGAATTCGCGATTCTGTTCGATGACCACGAAGGGCTGTTCTTTTTCGTGCAGCGCTTCACCGATGCGGCGACCGACGCGGCCATAACCGACGATCACGACATGGCCGCGCTCCGGCTCGTCGGGCAATTCGGCCAGCGGATCACTGTGGCGCAGCAGATAGGCGAACAGGCGCGACGCCCGCGACTGGTGTTTGAACCAGCTTTGCACCGGCTTGATGGTGCTGAACACCAGCGGATTGAGCGCAATCGAGATCAGCGCACCGGCCAGCACCAGGCTTTGTGCTTCGCGCGGTACCGCATCGAGCGCGACGCCGAGGCCGATGAGAATGAATGAGAATTCGCCAATCTGCGCCAGACTGGCCGACACGATCAGCGCCGTGCGCAGCGGATAACGGAAAGCCAGCACCAGCAGGAAGGCCGCCAGCGATTTGCCGACGATGATCACCAGCACCACAGCCAACACTTGCAGTGGCCGTTCGAGCAGCACGCCGGGGTCGAACAACATGCCGACCGAGACAAAGAACAGCACCGAGAACGCATCACGCAGCGGCAGCGATTCTTCGGCCGCACGATAAGCGAGATCCGATTCGCGCAGCACCATGCCGGCGAAAAATGCCCCAAGCGCGAAGGACACACCGAACAGGGCCGATGATCCGTAAGCGATGCCGACAGCGGCAGCGACGACGCACAGTGTGAACAGTTCGCGCGAACCGGTTTTCGCCACCTGCCAGAGCAGCCACGGAAACAGGCGTTTGCCTACGACCAGCATCAGCGCAACGAACAGCGATACTTTGCCGAGCGTGATGGCAAGCGAAGCAGCGAGATGCTGTTCTGTGCCATCGCCACTGCCCTTGACCATCGCCACGATGGGCGGCAGCAAAACCAGCACCAGCACCATCACCAGATCTTCAACCACCAGCCAGCCGACCGCGATACGGCCGTTGACCGAGTTGAGCGCGCCGTGATTCTCCAGCGCTTTCAGCAGCACGACTGTCGAAGCAACCGACAGGCACAGGCCGAACACCATGCCGGCGAGCAGATCCCAGCCCCAGAAATACGCCAGCCCCATGCCCATCAGCGTGGCGACGACAATCTGCACCACGGCACCGGGCAGCGCGATGCGTCGTACCGACAACAAGTCAGCGAGGGAAAAGTGCAGACCGACGCCGAACATCAGCAGCATTACGCCGATCTCGGCGAGCTGTGCGGCGAGTGCCTGATCGGCAACGAAGCCAGGCGTGAACGGACCGATGATGACCCCGGCCAGTAGATAGCCAAGCAGTGCCGGCAGGCCCAGACGCGCGGCGATGAAGCCGATGATGAGGGCGAGGCCGAGTGCGGCGGCAATGGTGGTGATCAGCGAGATGTCATGGGGCATCGTCGGAGGACATATCCGGAAGGGAAAAGGGCAGCGGACAAATAAACTGATCCCTTGCGGCTTGTAAAGGCAAAATCCCTGACGCGACGGCTTTCCTCGCGTTCAGTGTCGGCAGGATGGCAGGCGTATTTGTCAGTGTGGTGTTTGGCCGCGCGGCGTCATGCGCCGTGACCGGTGGCGAGTTTCAGCGGGCCGGACTGGCGTCCGGCATCTGCGGTGGTTGCCAGTGTTGTGACAGGCGCGCGAAACGCCAGTTGAGCAGTACCGCTGCCATGCTCAGGCCGGCGATCATGCCAGCCCAGTAACCGGCTGGTCCCAGCGACGTGTAATGCGCCATCAGCCAGCCGGAAGGGAAACCGACGATCCAGTAGGCGACGAAACTGATCAGCATCGGATAGCGGGTGTCTTTCAAGCCGCGCAGGGCACCGACGGCCGTCACCTGCAGAGCATCCGACAGTTGATAGAACGCCGCGAGGAACAGGAAGCTGAGCGCCATCGCCGTCACCGCTGCATCGTCGGTGTAGATGGCGGTGATCTGTTCCGGCAGCAGCAGCATGCTGGCGATCGACAGCGTGGAAATGGCCGCCGCCGAGACGATGCCAACGAAGCCGGCGCGACGCACGCCTTCCCGTGAACGTGCTCCGACATTGAAGCCGACGCGCGCGGTGATGGCATTGGCCATGCCGAGCGGGATCATGAAGGTCAGCGAGGCGTAATTGAGCGCGATCTGGTGAGCGGCGATGGTTGTGGTGTTGTAGGTGGCCATCATCAGACCCATCACCGAAAACATCAGCACTTCCATGGCAAACGCGGCACCCATCGGCGTGCCGACACGCAGGATCTCGCCGAGGCTGTGCCAGTCCGGCCAGGCAAAGTGCAGGAAATGATGAAAGCGCTGATGGCGTTTCGCCCAGGCGGTGTAGCCGAAGATCATCAGGAAGGTGCAGGCCCAGACACAGGACGTGGCATAGCCGGTACCGACGGCGCCATACGCCGGCACGCCGAGTTTTCCGTACATGAACACCCAGTTGAAAAAAATGTTCAGCGGAATGGCCAGAAAGGCCACCACCATCACGGCTTTGGTGGCGAACAATCCTTCATTGGCGAAACGCAGGCTGAGATACAACCAGAGAAACGGCGTGCCCCAGGACAGCGCCTGCACATAGCCAATGGCTTGCGGACGGATCGCGGGATCGGTGTTCAGCAGTTCAAGAAATACACCGGTTTCGCGCCAGAGAAAAAACACCGGTACGGTGATCAACAGCGCAAACCACATGCCATTGCGCATGCTGCGGGCAACGGCCTCGTGATCGCCGGCGCCATTGTGTTGCGCACAGATCGGATTCATGGCGAGAAAAATGCCGAGTATGAACAGCATCAGCGGCACAATCAGATTGACGCCGGTGGCAACAGCTGCCAGCGCCGGCGCGCCGAGCTGGCCGGCCATGATGGTGTCGATGGTGCCGAGCGCCATCTGGAACAGTTGCGCGAGTACCGCCGGTGCAGCAATGCGGCCCAGCGCAGACATTTCCTGACGATAAAGCGACACCGGTTCAGACATGACAACCTCTCTGCAGCCGCGCATGGTAGCAGTCTGTCCGGCAAAGATCAGGCGTCGATATCGCCCTTGACAGCAGGACTGCAGTCGATCGGCGACGCTGTGGCGGCTGTTCTGTTTGTTGTCGTTTCCGTTGCTTGTTTCTGGTGCAGGTTTGACTGCGGATTGCGTGTGCGGCGTCCATGTGCCGCATCTTTGCGCGGGCTCTTTGCGTAGGCGCTTTTTGCGAGGTCTTTGCGCAGGGTCGCTGTGCTGGCGCTGTGCGTTGGTCCTGCGTGTTCGTCCTATGTGCGAGAACGGTGTACAGAAGCGATCAGGACAGATGTTCAGTGCAGGCGCGTGACGCGCAGTTCAACGCGCCAGGCGTCGTCGCGCCGGGTTTGCAGGCGCTGCTCACTTTGTGTGCTGGCCGCTACGGTCAGCCATTCGCCGAGCCGGCCCTGCAGCTGCGTACCGCCGGCACGCTGGACATTGCTGCCATCGGCGCCGGGCAGGCCGCGCTGACCGGCGTTGATGGCAACGCTCACCAGATCATCGGCGAGCACGCGGGCATTGGCGTAAAAGCCGGTGCCGTGTTGCCGGTATTGCGTGCCGCCATGCATGAGACCCGTGCGCGGGTCCAGTGTCAGTGTCAGCGACGGGATCTCGCGTCCGGTTTCGATCCATACATTTTGTCCGGACAGGCCCTGTACCTGCTGGCGTGTGCTGTCCTGATCGCGATGTGTCCGGTAACGCAACTGCGCATCGGCCTGAACGCTTGCGTTTCCACTGTCATCGCCGCTTGCGGCCTGCACATCCAGGCGCACGCCGGCATCGATAGCAGCCAGACCGTGCAGCTGGCGCACTTCGACAAGAATGCGCGTCGGCGCCTGATCGATGGCATCGATCAGGCTTTGCAGTTGCTGCAACTCGGCGTCGCTGACATTGAGCAGCAGGCGATTTTCGTGGGCGCTGATCCCGGCTTGTGGCGACAGCAGCGGCCGCAGTTGCGGCAGCAGATCAGGTGCCAGTGTGTGTTTCAGCGTGATCACGTGCAGGCGTCGTGCATTGTCCGCGGCCTGTGTTGACGATGCGGCGAGCAACAGGGTCGGCAAAATCGCGCAACACAGGATCAGCAGCACACCTGCCGGCCGGTGATTTGCAGCGGAACCCGCTGCCGGATACGACAATCGCGCGCGCACTTTGCACGCAAGGCCTGAAAACATTCGCGTGTTCATGACGGTTCCGATCAGATGTGCAAGCGGCGCAGTTCGCTGGCCGGACGGCTGCGATCCCAGGCTTCCTGAAACCAGCGCAGTTTTTCCTGACAGGCGAGCGGCGCGTGAAAACTCAGTGTGGCCTCGTACTCGGCGGCGTTGCTGCGATAGAGCAGGCCACTGCGATCAACGGTCAGGAAGCAGAACGGCAGATGTGTGTAGTCCTCGTGCAGCACGCGCACTTCTATGGCCGTGCTCAGTCGCTGGATGAGGTTCAGCCATAGATGACCGCGCCGGGCGATGTCATCGACAGCGGTAACCAGCACGCTGATTTTTGCCGAGCGACTGCTGCGCGCCAGTTTGCTCAGCGCGTCGGCGACATCCTGATGATCGAACACGCGCGGATCGAGATCGCTGCTGAGCACATGGCATTCGCGCCGCGCCTGACTGAGCAGGTGCAGGGCGGCCAGATGATTGTCACGGCTGTTGTGCAGCGCCCATTGATCACTGGTGACGCCGAGCCGCGCATGTTGCCAGGGCGGCGTCGTTGCCGCTTCACTCGGAAGTTCGCTCATGGCGGTAGGTCCACGTTGCCGGTGCTTGTCGCAAACCTGATACCGGCGTGTCGCGAAAACGTCAAGCGCGGCCGGCAGACTGTCGGCCGTTACCGCCGGGACGGGAGTCGGGTCATGGACGATTTGCTGCCGGATTGTGAGAGCGTGGTCAGTGCCGCGCTGCGCGGTTTGCCGCCGGCGGACACGGATGCGTCGTTGATCCTGCTCTTCGCGGCATTGCAGGCCCTGCGGGAAGCGGAATTGCCGGCCCCCACGCTTTCACAGGCAGGTCCGGCGCGCAACGCGGTGCAGGGTCAGGCGCAGGCCGTTGCCCTGCACAGCCGGCAGAACGCGACTCAGGCGCAAGCTTCTCAAGCTCTTGTCTCTCAACCTCATGCTTCTAAACCTCATTCATCTCAACAACGCGCATCTCAAGCGCTGCCTTCCGAAATGAACACGCCGCAGCCGAACGGTGTGCGCGCAGCGCAAGCGTCGCCACCACGCGGCAGCAAACGTCGCGCGACTGCGGCGCACCGGGCAGCGTGATCAGCAAAGCGGCACGTTTTCAGCGACAAGTTCAGCGGCGAGACAGCGGCAGATTCAGCGGCAGATTCAGCGGCTGGGCAGCGGCAGACAGGCAGCGAAAAGATGCTGCGGCAAAACGTGGTGGAAAAGTTTCAGCGGGAGTGCTGGCCAGGCGCAGGCTCAACACGGCCGGCGCATGGCGGGCAGGGGCTGCTGCGCGCTGCCGGATCAGCAGGCGAGATTGATCTGGGCCTGGGCAACGCCGAGACGCAAGGACATGCGGCAGGTGGGAATGCCGCCGTCCATGTAAACGGAGCCGGCGGCTTCAAAACCGTTGTTTTCGTAGAACGTCTGGGTGGCAATGGGAATGGCGACGGTGACTTGCGGGTGGCCCTGATCGCGGGCGATGGAAATGAGTTCATCAAGCACGGCGGAACCGACGCCCTGCTGTCGCCAGGGCATCAGTACAGCGATGCGACAGATGTGGCCGGCAGGTTCGAGGCGACCGGTGCCGATGGCGTCGCCCTGTTCGGACACGGCGAGGACATGGAAGCACTGCGGATCAAGGCCGTCGCTCTCGACGCGCGGTGACAGGCGCATTTCGTAAACGAAGACTTTTTCGCGCACAAGCGCGCAGGCAGCGCCGTGATCACGCCAGTTGACACGCAGGATGCGGAACGGCCGGCTCAAACTCACGCGTGCACCTCGTCCGGGTTTGCCCGACTCCGGCTACTGGTTTGCACCACTTTCCGACTGGCAGCGGGGCAGGGCCGGTATCCGGGCAACGGCAACCGCGGCGGTGGCACGCGGTCATCGTCGGGCATCAGGCGGTAAAAACACCGCTATTGACCAGCGTAGTCAGCAGCGGGAAAAACGCCAAATCCTTTTCGAGCTCAGCGTGCTCCTGCGGGTCGAGGTATTCGGCATTGGCCAGCAGGCTGGCGAGTGATTTGCCGAGTGGCTTGTTGCCGGCATCCGGCACGCTGACCGGTTGACCGTTGGCGTACAGACGAACCTTGCCGGCCGCGTCGCGATACCAGACGCAGCGGGCATCATCGACACGCGACAGCACGCGGCCAGCGGCCCACCATTTGCGCAGCGTGGCTTCGCTGACCGGCTTGCTGCGCTCCAGCGGCTGACGGGTCTGCGTGCTCAGCGAGGCGAAAGCCTCGGCCACCAGCAGCGGATCATCGGCCGCATCGCGCAGCAACTGGCGTACCTGTTCCAGTGCGGCGGGCGGAATTTCCGCGCCATCTTTCACCGGCTTGCCGTCCGGATCGGCATAGCGGCGGCCGTCATGGCATTGCTCCATGCGCAGCGCCGCGACGCGCGCCAGCAGATCGGTTTGCGCCGGCGCCCGGAAGCCGACCGAGTAGGTCATGCAGGGCTCCAGCGCCGTGCCCCAGTGCGGCGTGTTCGGCGGGATGTACAGCACATCACCGGGCTCGACGATGACGTCCATGCTCGCCTCGTAGGGCAGCACCTGACGCAGCGCCTTGACGTTCTCGTTGGCGACCACCGGCTGATCCTTGTCGCCGACCTGCCAGCGACGGCGACCGAGACCCTGGATCAGGAACACGTCGTACTGATCGATATGCGGACCGACGCCACCCCCTTCAGTGGCGTAACTGATCATCACGTCATCGAAACGCCAGCGCGGCAGAAAGGCAACGGTCTGGCGCAGCGCGGCGACGGCCGGTACGTAGTGATCGACGTTTTGCACCAGCAGCGTGTAAAGCGTGTCCGGCAAGTTCAGGAATTGTGCTTCGCTGAACGGCCCGTGCTCAACGCGCCAGCGGTCCTTTTTGGCGTCGTGAAAAACCAGCCGCGCATCGACATCGTCTTCCAGCGCCAAACCGGCGAGCTCTTCCGGCGTCAGCGGCGCCAGCGAAGCCGGAAACATGCCTTTCAGAAGCACCGGCTGTTTTTGCCAGTAGCGGCTCATGAAGGTGGTGGCGTTGACCTGTCCGGGACGAAGTTTGGCCATGTCCGGTTCCTGCCAGAAACAAAGTAAAACGGGTCGCGCAGTGTAGCAGTCTGTGTCTGTCTGACGGCGGGCAAAAAAAGCTGGCCGGTCTGCGCATATTTTTTTGCGTGCGGGCAACGGGGATCAGCGGCGGAAAAATTGCAAGTGGTAGCCGTGCTCTTGCCGGAATGTGCCATGCCTCTTAATGTGCCGGAGCTCTTGTGGTGCCGTGCTGCATAAGCTTTGTGCACTACACTTGAATTCCGCCGCGCGCGACGTCACTTGATGATCGCGGCCGGTGTGCAACCATGCCGTCCGGGGCGAAAGGCTCCGGTAACGGTCAAGCTGATCGCAAGTGTGATCGATCTTCCGCCGCAAGCGCAGGGATGCCGTATTGCCGGACCACCGCCGTCAACCGGATCTCAGAATGCGCCAGAACCTGCCTGTCACCCAACGCGAAATTCCGTTTCCTGCCGGCGTCGAGCTGGTCAGCGCCACGGACACGCGCGGCATCATCCGCACGGCGAATGATGCCTTTGTCCGACTCAGCGGCTACACGCGAGAAGAGCTGATCGGCGCGCCGCATAATCTGGTGCGCCATCCGGACATGCCGGCGGCGGCGTTCGCTGATCTTTGGCAGTGCATACAGGCCGGCAAATCGTGGATGGGTGTGGTCAAGAATCGCGCCAAAAACGGCGACCACTACTGGGTCGATGCGTTTGTCACGCCGGTATTCGAGCACGGCAAAGTCATCGGTTATGAATCCGTGCGCCGCGCACCGGCGCGCGAGGTGGTGGCGCGTGCCGAACAACTTTATGCGCGACTGCAAAGCGGCGGCGGGCTGCCGCGCAAGGGTTTGTCCTTGCTGACGCGATCCAGCCTGTGGGCCGCCGGCAGCGGGTTTGTCGCCGGACTGGGCAGCCTGTTTGCCGGCGCCAGTGTGTCCGCCGGCGTGATGCTGGCCGTCTGCGCAGCGCTGCTTGCCGGTGGCGCCAGCCATCTCGGCACGCGAACCCTCGCTGCACAATTGCGCGCCGACACCGGCTACCAGCCGCATCCGCTGATGCCGTGGATTTACGCCGGACGCGCCGATGAAGTGGGTGTCATGCAAACCGTGCGGCATTGGCAGCAGATGCGTCTGCTGACCTTGCTCGGTCGGGTCCAGCACGACGCCTCCATGTTGCAGGAAGCGGCCAGCCAGTCACATCGCCAGGTGGGTGAGGCGCGCGAAAACATTCACGCCCAGCAAGTGGAAACCGAACAAATCGCCACCGCGATCACCGAGATGGCCGCGGCGATTGCCGAAGTCGCGCGCAATGCCAGCGAAGCAGCGCAGGCCGCGCAAACGGCGACGCACAGCGTCACCGACAACCGGCAACTGACCACGCACGCGGCGCAGAAAATTCGCGATCTCGCCGGCCAGCTTGACGCAGCGGCCAGCAGCGTCGATGCGCTGGCCCAGCACACTGCTGCCATCGGATCAGTGGTGGACGTGATCAAAACCATTGCCGAGCAGACCAACTTGCTGGCGCTCAATGCCGCGATTGAAGCGGCGCGTGCCGGCGAACAAGGCCGTGGCTTTGCCGTGGTCGCCGATGAGGTGCGCACGCTGGCCAGCAAAACCGCCAGCTCCACCGCCGAGATCCGCCGCACCATTGAGCAATTGCAAACCGGAGCGCGCGAAGCCGTCGAGCGCATGCATGCCAGTCGCAACAATGCTGACGCCAGCGCCGAAGAAACCACCAGTATTGAGCAGTCACTGGCACAGGTTGCCGACGCCGTCACGCGCATCAATGACTGGAGTGCCAGCATCGCCGCAGCCGCCGAAGAACAACGCACGGTGACCGAAGATATCAGCCGCCGTGTCGAGACCATTGCCCAACGCGCGCACAATTCCACCGACGCTGCCGCCGAGCTCGAAGCCGCCAACGACGCGGTCGCGCATTTGTCGCAGGACATGAACAATCTGCTGCGGCGTTTCCGTGTCTGAACCGGACGCCGGTATGCGAAGGCGGGCAGGCGCCGCGACAGAATCAACACGGAAAGTTGTTGCAGGCTCGCCAGACAGAACTGCAGATGAAGAGGTTCCGTGCCGGCCGCTGTGCGCCGCGTGTTGTATCGCGCCGTCGATCAGTTCGCCGATACCGGGCATGCCGCAGGGCAAACCGGCGGGTGTGCCCTGCGTGCAGCTTGACGAACAACTGCGCTGCAAGCTGTTTGGCTTGCCCCAGCGTCCGGCCGTGTGCGTGCAACTGCGTCCGCAGCGCGAGATGTGCGGGCAGAGTGCAACGGACGCGCACGCATATCTTGTCCGTCTGGAGGAATTGACCCGGCCCTGAGCAGCGATTTACGGGGGCGATGAAGCGCTGTGATCGGCCTCGCTGCTGCGCGATTCAGGCACGAAAAACCAGTTCATTCGTTTCGTCCTGTTCACTCGTCTCACCCATTCAGCCCGATCACAGGTGGGCGCTGACCACGCGATTGCGTCCCTCGCGCTTGGCGCGATACAGCGCGTTGTCAGCGCAGCTGATCAGCGACTCGCTGTCTGACACTTGTGCGTGATCGCGGGTGCAGACACCGATACTGACGGTGTAGCGCAGTTCTCCGGCGGCGGTGATCAGAACGTCGCGTTCAAAGGCCGTGCGCAGCCGTTCGGCGATGGCCAGCGCCATGCGTTCGTCACTGTCCGGCAGCAGGACAATGAATTCCTCGCCACCCCAGCGCGCGCAGTGATCGGCGGGGCGCAAATGCTGGCGGGTCAGATGGCCAATGCGGCGCAGGACCTCATCGCCAACCGGGTGCCCGTATTGATCGTTGACGCGCTTGAAGTGATCCACGTCGAACAGCAACAGGCTGAACAGCGCGTGCGGGCCGGCATCGGCTTTGCTGATGGTTTCCAGTTGCTGCTCGAAATGCCGGCGATTGCCGAGGCCGGTCAGGGCATCGGTATTGGAAATGTTTTCCAGTGCTTCGGCCTTGTCGCGCAGCTCGGCGGTGCGGTCGCTGATGCGTTGCTCCACTTCGGCGTTCAGTTTCGCCTTTTCTTCACGTTCGTGTTCGGTTTCCAGCTTGGCTTTCGCCATGCGGATGATCAGGCCGTTGAAGCTGCGCACCAGACTCAGCACTTCCTGGCTGGCCGATTCAACAATAACGGGCGGCGACAAATGCAGGCGCTCAACATCCAGCGAGGATATGCGCGCGATCAGCGTGTGCAGCGGCAGCAGCAGCGATTCGGAGTAGCGGTTGGACAGATAGCGTGTGCAGCCGATGATCAGCAGCAGCAGGGACAACAGCGCCACGCTGGCTGCCGACAGTGTATTGATCAATTCCTCCATGTTCTGCAAGGTCACCTGACGGATGTTGGCACTGCCGTGATCGACCACCAGACGAAAACCCCACAGCGCTGGTCGCAGATCGCTGCCGACACCGACGCGTACCGGAAACGGCTGGCGCATCTGGCTGGCAAACGGCAGCTCCGACAATTTGCTGAGCGCGACCACCTGCAGCGACGCCGAGGCATGCAGCACCTGATCCTGATGGTCGTAGAGCAGATGCTCGCGATCCGGACGTTCGCGACTCAGAGTGATGACATCATCCAGTGCACGCAGCGGCAAGGTGCCCAGCACAACGCCCTGCAGTTGACCCGGCTCACCGATGGGCACGGCCAGCGGCAGGATCGGCTCCGGATTCATGCGCCGGCCCAGCACGGCGTCACCGACCACGCTTTCATGAAGGGCGGACACGTCCCTGAAATAGCGGCGGTCGGCATAGCTCTGGCCGGCGTCGCGCACGGCGACACCGTCGGGAAATTTTGCCGGATGCGACGCGCGGGCAATGCCGTCGCGGTCCAGCAGCAGCACTGCGAATACATCGGGCAGCTTTTCTGCCAGAACCGGCAGCAGATTTTCAAAACCCTCCAACGGCGTGCCGGGGTTGCGGGCGACAAAAGCGGCGATGGTTTCCAGTCCGCGCCGGTTGCGATCCAGAAACAGGGCCTGACGGCCGGCGATCAGTTCGGCGTCATGGCGTATATCGGTGAGCAAGGCGTTGATACTGGTGCGCACATACGCCGGCGTGACCACCACATGCACCAGCAACAAGGGCAGACAGGCAAACAGTGTCAGAAGGCTGCTGTTCAGATCGCGCAGACGCAGGCCTTCGCGATTGCCGCGCAACAGCGCAACGATGCGCAAGTGCGTGGCCAGCAGCATCATCACCACGCTGGTCAGCGCGCCGACACCGAGCAATGGCAGCAGCAGTGACCATTGCCAGCTGCCAACCCGCCACTGCAACAGCGCGACGATCAGCGGTGCGCCGAGGCTGCACCAGAATGCAATCACTGCCAGTACCGGCCGCCAGCCGCGCCGGAACACCAGCCAGGCGACGGCGAGAATTTCCGCCAGCGGCAGCGGCAGCAGTACGGTGTTCAGCAGCGGCAACTGACCGATGCAGGTGGCAATCAGCGCGGCGGGCAGGCCGAAGCGCAGCAGCGCGGAAAAATACAGCAGCGGCCCGACAAACAATGCGCCGCTGTAAACCGGCGGCACCACCAGCCAGTTGAGCAGCGCGGCGATCATGCCCAGCAGCAGGCCGGCAGGGATAGCGCGCGACAGCGGTACGCTTTGCGCGTGTTCGAGATCCAGACGGGCGAGGGCGGTATTCACGTGGCGATGGGTTGACGGCTGCTGCGCGATATTGGCAGAGCATAGGCCGTGCGTGCTGATTGGCAACGTCTGCACCGCCACGCGCGCAATTCTGGTTGTGCACGGTGTGCATGCGCACGGCGAGGAGCGAGGCAGGCGAAGTGGACTGGGACGCGGCGGGAACTGGATATTGCCGGCCGTGGAAAACAAAAAACGGGACGCTGGTGTCCCGTTTTTTGTGTGTGCGCCGATGGCGCCGTTTCAGGTGCGGAACTTGCCGACCAGACGCGTCTGGCGGTCGGCCAGTGCCCACAACTGCTGGGTGCTGGTGGCCGATTGCTCGGTGCCGTGCAGGGTTTTCTCGGTCATGCCGCGAATGGCGCCGACTTCGTTGACCACGCGGTCGGCCATCTGTGCCTGATGGCCAGTGGCGCCAGCAATGGCGTCGTGACTTTGCGAAATGGCCTCCACGGACGCCGTGATCGCCGCCAGTGCCTGACCGGCGCTTTCCGCCTGCTCGCGGCTGTCCTGGGCGCGCTGGGCGCTCTGCGTCATCAGCGACACGGTGCGACCGGTATTGCCCTGCAGCGCTTCGACAATCTTGCGGATCTCGTCGGTGGCTTCCTGGGCGCGCTGCGCCAGTTTGCGCACTTCATCGGCGACCACCGCGAAGCCGCGACCGGATTCGCCGGCGCGTGCCGCTTCGATGGCGGCATTCAGCGCCAGCAGATTGGTCTGATCGGCAATGCCGCGGATCACGTTCAGCACATTGCCGATGTTGGCGCTGTCCTGCGACAGCTGATCGGTGAGCTGCGCCGCCTGTTCGACTTCGGTGGCCAGGGTCTGGAAGGCCAGCACCACATCGCGCACCACGGTGTTGCCGTTTTCGGCCAGCTGGCGCGCGTCACGCGACAGTTCGTGGGCACGGCCAACCTGTTGCTGGATGGTCTGCACGCTGCTGGCCATTTCGCGTATGTGATCCTCGATGGCATTGCTGCGCTGGTGCTGCTCACGCATGTCCTTGTGCGCGGTGTTGGTGATGTCGGTGAGATGCTCAACCGCCTGGCGGATGTCGCTGGTGCAGGTGTTGACCTCGTTGACGATGCGCTGCAGACCGGCCTGCATGTCGTTGAAGGCGCCGGCCATCTGGCCGACTTCGTCGCGGGCATCAATGCGCACGCGCCGGGTCAGATCGTGATCACGCTGCACCTGCAGCATGGCGTCGCTGAGCGCGGCGATATGGCGTTCGACAAACAGGATCAGCAGTTGCGAGCCGCCCATGACCGCCAGCATCAGCACAAACACCAGCATGCCGAAGCCGAGGAAATGGTCGGCCAGGACGCTGCCGAAACTGGTGGCTTTGCCGGCGGCCGTCATGGCATCGGCAATGCTGCTGATGGCGTAGAGACTGAGCACAGCCATGCCCACGAACGAGATGATGTTGACCAGCCAGAACTTGTACTTGAGAGCGATATCACGCATACGAAAGGCACCGGAAATGGCCACGAATGGGCACAGGATAGCCCAGCGTGACGCGGGCCGGCATCCTTGCCGCCTTCACCTGTATCCGGAGTGGGCGGGTGGGGGCCGATCAGGGACTTGATCAGGCCGCCCGAAAACTATCAAGGCAGCCATGGGCTGCCTTGATTTGTGTCAATTCGCGCTGCAAGCGCCGCCGGTCGGCGCTGCGTTCAGCCTTGTGGCTCTTGCCGTGTGCGCCACCTTTGCGCAGCAGCGGATCACAGGCCACGGGATTGCGGTCCTTTTGCAGGACCGGCGTCTTTTTCGATTTGGCCATCTGTCTGGAGTCCCGGTTAAAGGGTGGGTCGTTTGGCTGGAAGCGTGTGCCGGCGGCGGTCATGCGCTTTGGCACCGGCAATCCGGCGCGGCGCATTCTGCGCTGCATCGCCGGCGCCAGCAACGTCTCTGCCCGGTGAGCAAACGTAACAAGCGATGTGGGTGCTTTCCCTGAACCGGTTCCGGCGTGTAGGGTCATCCCCGGCATGGCGGTCGGCCACTGCGGTTGGCCGCTGTAATTCATTTCCTGCAGGAGCAAACATGTCCACGAAACTGCTGATGCTGTCCATGCTCGCCGCGACACTGCCGTTCGGCCTGGTTCACGCCGAGGTCAAGCCGCCGGTGGCGGCCAAGAAGGAATACCTGGTCAAGTCGCCACACGGTGATCGCAATGATCCGTACTACTGGCTGCGCGATGACAGCCGCCAGTCCCCGGACATGCTGGCCCATCTCAAGGCCGAGAATGCCTACTACCAGGCGATGAGTGCGCCTTATGCCGCGCTCACCGAAAAACTCGCCGGCGAGATCATCGGCCGCATCAAGCAGGACGACAGCTCGGTGCCGTACAAGAACGGCAACTACCGCTACGCCACGCGCTACGAAACCGGCAAGGAGTATCCGCTGCACGTGCGCACGCCGGTCGCCGGTGGCGCCGAGCAATTGCTGATTGATGCCAATGTCGAAGCAGCCGGCAAAAACTTCTACCAGATCGGCAACATGCAGGTCAGTGAGGACGGCAATCTGCTGGCCTATATGGAAGACACCAACGGCCGTCGCCAGTACGTGCTGCGTTTCCGGGATCTGAAAACCGGCAAAAACCTGCCTGACGTGATCAGCGGCCTGTCCGGCTCGGTGGTCTGGGCGGCGGACAACAGGACCGTGTTCTACATCGAAAACGATCCGGTGACCCTGCTGTCCACGCGGGTGAAAAAACACGTGCTCGGCACCGACCCCAAAACAGACGCGGTGATCTACGAAGAGCAGGACAAGAGCTTCTACATGGGGCTCGACAAGACCATTGATGATCAGTATCTGGTCATCGGTGTATCGAGCACGGTGTCCGATGAATACCGCGTGCTGCCGGCGGCGACACCGGACGGCAAGTGGCAGGTGCTGGCCGCGCGCCAGCGCGATTTCAAATACGACATCGAGCACAACAAAGGCCGCTGGCTGATCCGTACCGACTGGAACGCGCCCAACTACCGCCTGATGACCGTTGCGGACAAGGACATCGGCAAGCGTGACAACTGGCAGGAATTTCTCGCTCACGACAAAAACGTGTTCATCAACGGCGTTGCGCTGTTCGACAACTATCTCGCCATCAGCGAACGCTCCGACGGTCTGAAACGCATCCGCGTGATGCCGCTGGCCAATCCCAAACAGGCGTTCTATATCCAGAGCGGTGAAGCGGCCTATGTCGCCAACATCGATGTCAATGCCGAGCCGGATACCGAGGTGCTGCGCTACAACTACACCTCGCTGACCACGCCGCCCAGCGTCATGGAAGTGAACATGAAAACCGGCGCGAAAACCCTGCTCAAGGAGCAGGAAGTGCTCGGCGGTTTCGACAAGGCCAATTACCAGACCGAGCGGGTCTGGGCGAAAGCACGTGACGGCGTGAAAGTGCCGGTGTCATTGCTGTACCGCAAAGGCTACAAGCGGGATGGCACTGCACCGCTCTATCAGTACGCCTACGGTTCGTATGGCAGTTCCAGTGATCCGTCGTTCCGTTCCACTGTGCTGTCGCTGGTGGATCGCGGTTTTGTCTATGCCATCGCCCATATCCGCGGTGGACAGGAGATGGGGCGTCACTGGTATGAAGACGGCAAGTTGCTGAAGAAGGTCAACACCTTCAACGACTTCATCGACGTCACCGATTTTCTGGTCGGGCAGAAGTACGCGGCGAAAGACAAGGTGTTCGGCATGGGCGGCAGTGCCGGTGGCCTGCTGATGGGCGCGGTGGCCAATATGGCGCCGGAAAAATATCGCGGGCTGGTTGCGCATGTGCCGTTTGTCGATGTCGTCACCACCATGCTCGACGAAAGCATTCCGCTGACCACCAATGAATTCGACGAGTGGGGCAATCCCAAGCAGAAGGCCTACTACGACTACATGCTCGCGTACTCGCCTTACGATCAGGTGCAGAAGAAAGCCTATCCGGCGCTGCTGGTAACGACCGGTCTTCACGATTCGCAGGTGCAGTATTTCGAGCCGGCAAAATGGGTGGCGCGCCTGCGTGAGATGAAAACCGATCAGCAGCCGCTGCTGTTCAAGATCAACATGGAAGCCGGTCACGGCGGCAAATCGGGACGCTTCCAGCGCCTGAAGGAATCGGCCGACGAGTACGCCTTCATCCTGCATCTGCTGGGTATCAACAAGTAAGGGGCTGCGGCAGTACCCGGCCTCAGAACGTGAAATGCAGTGGCGGTTCAGGGGCGAGCGCTTTTGAACCGCCATTCTCGGCAGCGTGTCCGACCGGCACATCAATCTGTATGTGCCGGCCGGTGTTTTTCTGCACCGGAGTCTTGTCATGAGCGAACTGAAACTGTTGCGTGGTCGTGAGCGCGATATCGGTTTCATGGTCCGGCGATTGCTGCCGACGCTGGAGTTTCCGGCAGTTGGTCCGTTTGTGTTTCTCGATCACATGGGGCCGGCGAAGTTTCCTGCCGGCACGACCGAAAACGACGTTCGCCCGCATCCGCATATTGGACTGGCAACGGTGACGTTTCTCTACAGTGGCGCCTTCATGCACCGTGATTCGCTCGGCGTTGTGCAGCGCATAGAACCCGGTGCCGTGAACTGGATGAGCGCCGGTCGCGGCGTCGTGCATTCCGAACGCATTCCCGACGATGTGCGCGGTGCCGGCACGCCGGTCGAGGGCATACAAATGTGGCTGGCGCTGCCGCGCGAATTGGAGCAGTCAGCGCCGTATTTTCGCCACTATGCGGAGGCTGAATTGCCGCAATGGCAAATGCCCGGCGTGCAGCTGCGCATTCTCATCGGCGAGGTCAATGGCCTGCGTTCGCCGGTACAGACACCGGCCGCCACGCTGTTTGCCGACATCGCGTTCAGCGCGGCGGCGCAGTGTCAGCTGGATGCCGATTACGCCGAGCGCGCACTCTATGTTTCGCAGGGTGCAATGCAGATTGACCATCAGGTTGTCGTCGCCGGACAGCTGGCGATTCTGCCGGCCGGTCGTGTGCTGAATCTGGCCGCAAACGGTGCGGCGCGCGCCATGTTGCTTGGCGGTGCGCCACTCGATGGCAAACGTTTTCTGTGGTGGAACTTTGTTGCGTCGGATCGGGAGTTGATCGAAGCCGCCAAGCGTCGCTGGCAGGATCAGCAGTTCGGTGCCATTGCCGGCGAGACGGAGTTCATTCCGCTGCCGGAGCGCTGAACGGCAGGGCCATCACGCGGCGATCAGTAAGCGTCCTGCAAACGCTTCCACCACTGCGCCACCAGACCGGTGGCGATCAGGCCGGCGATCATGATCAGCACCGCACCGGCCAGCGACAGCAGCGCAACCGCTTCGTCCCAGAGCAACCAGCCGAGCACGAAAGCAAACACGACTTGCGCATAACTCCAGGCGCCGATGCGTCCCGGCGGGGCGATCATGAACGCCTTGGTCATCAGCATTTGTCCGGCCGCGGCAGTCAGGCCGACACCGATCAGCGCCGGCCACATTTCCAGCGTCGGCGACTGCCATTGCACTGCAGCCGGCACGGCGGAGATCACCGTCGATATCACGGTGAAATAGAGCACCACGGCTTGCGGTGATTCGCTGTCCGACATGCGCCGAATGGTGACTTTCGAGCAGGCCGCCATGAAGGCCGCGAACAAGGCCAACATCACTGCCGGCGTGAATGTCGACGAATCCGGCCGCACCACCAGCGCAACGCCGGCCAGCCCGACAACACCGGAAAACAGATAGCTTTTGCGCAGCGGATCACCGAGCCAGAACCAGGCGATCACCGGTATCCAGATTGGCGCTGTCTGACCGAGCAGGATCGCTTCACCGAGCGGCAGCACACCGAGACAGTAGAACGACAGATACATCGCTGTCAGGCCGGTGGCAGAACGCAGCAAATGAAAACGCAGCTTGTCGGCTTTCAGCTGCAGGCTGCCGCGTGCGCGCAGATAGGGCAGCAGCACCAGCAGGGCGAGTGCATTGCGGAAAAAAACGATCTGCGTGTTCGGCAGCGACAGGGACAGGTGCTTGATCAGAACGCCAAGCAGCGCAAAAACAAACTCGGACAGCAGCAGGAGCAGGGCGCCCCGCAAAATGTGCTGCGGCATGGTGCACTCGTACATTGCGGCGCCGGAGGGTGGGCCGCGCGCCGCGAAGTATAGCGGCGCGTGCCGGATGCCGGCTGTGCATTAGTGCGTGCGAAGGGAGCCAATCCGCGCGCGGACATGCGGCACGGACAGAGCCACTGCCCGGGCAATGGGAATCGCAGTTGCTGATCGTCAGGCGTTGCTTGATCGATGCAGCTCGCGATCAGTTTGCCGGATCGGTGCTGATCGGCCGTGCCGGATCGGTGATCCATTCACTCCACGAACCGGCATACAGCCTGGGCGCCGGAAAGCCGGCGTGAACGAAGGCGAGAATGTTCTGGCAGGCGGTGACGCCCGAGCCGCAATAGCTGATGCAGGGCTTATGCGCGGCCTCCGGCAGCAGGCGCAGGATGCGTGCGCGCAGCGCATCGGACGGCAGATAGCGTGAGCCGGCGTCGAGATTGTCAACAAAGGGGAAATTGCGAGCGCCGGGAATGTGTCCGGCGACCGGGTCCAGCGTTTCATTCTGGCCGGCAAAGCGATCCGCGCTGCGCGCATCGATAACGATTTCGCCGCGCGCCAGTGCCGCCTGTACAGCGTCGGCGTCAACCAGCTGATCCGGGTCCGGCACTGCCACGAATACGCCATCGGCATCGGGGATCTGCGAGGCATCGACCGGTAAATCCTGCTGGCGCCAGGCGCGCCAACCGCCGTCCAGCACTTGCACGCGCGCATGACCGACCCAGCGCAGCATCCACCACAGTCGTGCCGCGTAGGCACAATTGCCATCGTCATAGGCAATCACATGACTGTGCTCGTGGATGCCCAGACGGGCACACACGGCGGCAAAATGCGCAGGAGACGGCAGCGGATGACGACCGGTTTTGCCCTTGATGATCGGCGCGGACAGATCGCGATCCAGATGCGCATACCGTGCACCGGGAATGTGCGACTGCTGCCAGTCACGTTCGCCGGCAGCGGTGTCCTGCAGCTGGAACCGGCAATCGACAATGATCAGCTGTGTGTCAGCGCGCTGGCGCAGTTGATTCAGTTCTTCGGCAGAGATCAGTGCGGGCAACATGCGGGAGCCATCGGTGTGGAAATGGCGCACAGCTTAACCGGAAAGTTTTGGCCGCGCATGTGGGGCAAAGACCTGTGCGGTGTCGCTGCATTCGGTCGCGATGATCAGTCGCGCGACGTTTCATTGCGCAGATCCTGGGCCGGACGTTCAGCGTCCGGCCCCGCGCAAGCGTGGATTGCTGCATGCATGTGAGCCGGCAGAATCAGTGCGTGTTCGCTGCTTGCGGTGTCGGTGATGCGGCGAGCGGCAACCAGACGTCCACCTGCAAGCCACCGTCAGGGGCATTGGCAAGGCGGATCTCGCCGCGCAAGCGGGTCACGACTTCCTGCACGATGGACAGGCCGAGGCCGGTACCATCCTGACCGGTGCCGAGTACGCGCAGAAAAGGTTCGAATACGCGACCCTGCCATTCCTCCGGAATGCCCGGTCCATGGTCGCGGATGCGCAGGTGTGCACGCTGCTGATCGCGATGCAGTTGCACCGTCACGACGCTGTCCGGCGGCGAATAGCGCAGGGCATTGTCCAGCAGATTGCGCAGCATGGCGTGCAGTGCCGACGATTTTGCCTGCAGCATCAGTCCGTGTTCTGCATGTATGTCGAAACGCTTGTGTTGTTTTTGTGCCAGCGGTGTCAGCTCGTCGCAGACCCGGTCAAGAACGCTGCGCAGTTCGAGATGTTGCAATTCACCGCTGTCGGCTTCGACGCGTGACAGGGCGAGCAATTGCTGAACCAGATGATGCGTGCGATCTATGCCCTGCATCAGGCGCTGCAGTGCTGCATCGCGATCAGTGCCCTGACTGGCGAGAGCATTTTCAGCATGGATCTGCAGGGCCGCCAGCGGCGTGCGCAGCTCATGCGATGCATCGGCAATAAAACGTTTCTGCTGGGCAAAGCTGCTGTGCAGGCGCGCCATCAGGGAATTCAGGGCAGTCACCAGTGGCAACACCTCAACCGGCACCTGCTCATCGGCAACCGGCGTCAGCGTCTCGGCGCTGCGCGCGCGCACGGCATCGGCAATTTTTTCCAGTGGTCGCAGCCCGCGCCGGATCGCCAGACGAATGATGATAGCCATCAGCGGCAGAATGAGCAGCATCGGATATATGGTTTGCGCGGCGACTCCCTCTGCCAGTTCGTCGCGGATCTCGTCGCTGTGCGCCACCAGATACCAGCCGCCCTTGTCGTCGGCGAGCGCAAACACGCGCCAGATCTCACCAGCCAGTTGCTGATTACTGTAGCCGGCCGCGAATGGTGCCAGCGCTTGTGTCGGTGCGTTTTCGGTGCGCAGCGTCAGCTTGCCGCTGGCATCCCAGTGCTGGAAAGCCAGATTGTTTTCGTAGGCATGGCCGCTGATGTCGCGCTCCAGTTCTTCATCCTCGAAGAAGCGGTCGGGATATTCGCGGCCGTGATGCCAGATTGGCACGACTTTGCCGTCCTCAAATGCGGGCACATACGTGACGCGCAGCAGTTTGGCGTGCTGGGCCAGTTGTGCATCGAACAGCTCATCGGCTTCGTGTCGGCTTTCGAAAAAGCTGGCGATGGCAGAAAGCAGTGCCAGGCCGCCGACCATGCCGAGCAGTGACCAGAGCAGAAAGCGGCCGATACTGGTGCGTTTGTCCTTCATGAAGTGGGTGATTCCCTGTCTATCGTATAACCGATGCCGCGCACCGTGCGGATCAAGTCGCTGCCGAGTTTTTTGCGCAGGTGATGGATGTGAACTTCGACGGTGTTGCTGCCGACTTCGTCATCGAAACCGTACATCGTTTGCTCCAGTTGCTCGCGCTGCAGGACCGTACCGCGCGCCGCCAGCAAACCTTCGAGCATCGCAAACTCGCGGCGCGTCAGCGTAACCGGCTGCCCGGCGCGTTGCACGGAGCGCTCGGCCGGGTCGAGCACAATGTCGAGATGGGTAATGAGATTGCGTGCACGACCGGTTGCGCGCCGTGTCAGCGCCCGCAGCCGGGCCAGCAATTCCTGCAGGCTGAAGGGTTTGCCCAGATAATCGTCGGCGCCGGCATCAAGTCCGGCAATGCGGTCGTCAATTTCATCGCGCGCGGTCAGCATCAATACAGGCGTGAGATCCTGACGTTGCTCGCGCATTTCACGCAAGACGGAAACGCCGTCACGGCGTGGCAAGCCCCAGTCCAGCACCACGGCGTCGAAGCGTTCGACGGCCAGCGCGTGACTGGCGGCCGCGCCGTCCGTGACCCAGTCAACGGTGTAGCCGGCACGACGCAGCGCCGTGACAACGCCGTCACCGAGCAGTTGATCATCTTCGGCCAGCAGTATCCGCATCGTGCCTGTGCTCCCTGAAAAAATGCTCTGCCTGCAGCGTGATCGTCGTTCTGCCCGCACTGTCACAATCGAGCGTTTGCGTAAGGTTCTCCGGGCTTGTCCAGAATCGCTGCACCGGAAAATGCGGCTGACGGAATAGTGGCGCAAGCGGGCTGCTTGCGCCAGTTTCCGTCAGCATGACAAACGCCTGTGGGTGACTTCAGTCGCAGGCTTAACGCTTCAGCTTGCGATCAATACGGGCAAGCAGGGCGCGAATTTCTTCGCGGCGACCTTGATCGGCACGTTCGCGGCCCGGCCGGTCCGGCGCCTGCAGCGCTTTTTCGGCGGCGGCGCGCGCCTGTGCGTACTCACCTTGTTCAAACAGGAAATCCGCCCAGAAGTAATTGCTGTCGATACCGTCCGGGTTCAGTGTCAGACCCTGCTGCAAATGCTGGCGCGCGAGATCATCATCGCCAAAACCCACCGGCCAGCCGGGCACCTGATAGTAGAGACTGCCGAGACTGGTGTGTGCCGAGCCGCCCAGACTCTTTTCGTCCAGCCGCAGCGCGGCTTCAAAACTGGCTTTGGCTTTCTTGACGATGGACAGGGCACCGAGGCCGCCTTTGGCGCCGGCCCACGTGGACAGCACGATGCCTTCCCAGATCCAGGCTTCAGGATTCTGGCTGTTGCTGTTGCGCAGATGGGTGGCTTCGTCGGCGAGCTGTTCAAAGGCTTTTTCCTGCTCGTCGGCTTTCAGATCGTATTTGACGTTCGCCCAGCGCGACTGAATGTTCGCGATGTCGCCGTGTACATCGGCCAGCGCGCTGCCGGCGAAACCGGTGCTGATGAGAAAGGTGCCGGCGACAATCAGGCACAAAGTGGAGCGGAAGCGATTCATGGCAATACCTCACGGTGAAGTTTGACAAGCTGGCGGTCATCGGTGGCAGAGGTGCCACCGGCGTAGCGTTTGATCTCGGCGAGCTGGCCGGACAGGCCGCGATCCACCAGCGCCGGGAACAGCGCATTGAGCCGGGCAAAGAATTTTTCCGGCCAGCCGATCTCGGTGTTGGCGTGGTTGTGTGCCATGGCCCGGGCGATCACCCGTGCGACATGTGCCGCGTCATCGCTGCGTACATGCAGGCGATCATTGAGTGCTGTCTGGGCCGGTGAATTAAACCGGGTGCGTGTTGCGCGTGGCGCCACGTGCACGACGTGCAGTGCAGTGTCAGCCAGTTCGCGCCGCAGGCTTTCTGCCAGTGCACGGACAGCGGCTTTGCTGGCGCAGTACGCTGCGTTGCCGGGATAGCCGATGCGACCGAGCATGGAGCCGATGAACACGATTTGTCCTGCTGGACGGGATTTCAGCTGCGGCAACAGGGCACGCGTCAGTCGCGCCGGCAATTCGACATTGAGACGGAAAATCCGGCTGACAGCGTCATCCTCCAGCGTGTCGAGCAGGCCAAAATGATTGATGCCGGCCGCATGCACAACACTGTCGATGCCTCCGCTGAAGGTGCTGGCCGCGTCGGTGATGACGGGCAGACCTTCTTCGTCCAGCAAATCCGCGCAGACCACTGACACATCAGTCTGATCGGACAGCGATTTGCGCAGCGCAGTGAGCGCGCGTTCGTCGCGACCATTGAGCAGCAAACGATGTCCCTGCGCGGCCAGCACGGCGGCGAGTTCGGCGCCTATGCCGCCGCTGGCGCCAGTAATGAGAATGTTGCGCGCGGCCTTGCCTGTGGCGCTGCGGGCACCGTTCATGCTGCACGCTCCTGCACTGGCAGTGCATCGTGATCCAGCGCGCGAAAAATGTTGCCGTAGAGCGTGAAGAAGACGTTAGCGGCGTGAATGATGGCGGCCTGATCAGCCGGCTTGTCGATGCGATTCATCAGGTTCTCGAAGAACACGATGTGTTGCTGATCCAGCGAGCCGTGTGAAAGCAGGTAGGAAAATGCCTGGGTAGGCAAATCGAGCGATTGCTGGATGACCTGCGCGGCCTGTGTGGCGATCGCCGTGCTGGTGCCTTCAAGCACCAGCACCATGCCGAAGAAGCCCACCGGATTGCCGCGCTGGATCGTGTCCCACGCGTAGCTGACCATCAGCTCCGTGGACAGATCCGGGCGCCCCTGACGCACCGCTTCAGCATCTGCGCCGCAGGCGCGGATGTCATTGAGGATCCATTCTTCGTGGCCGATTTCCTCTTCGATGTACTCGGCCGCAGCACTGCGCAGCCAGTTGTATTCATCGCTCAACCGGCTGCCCACGGCCATCATCAGTGGCACGGTGTGTTTGACGTGGTAATAGGCCTGGGTCAGGAAGGCGACATAGGTTGCGCGATCAATCTGGCCGCGCAAGGCACGGTTGATGATCGGCGTGGCGAGAAACTGCGCACGCGCCTCGCTGGTTTGTTCCTGCAGGGTTTTGAAAAAGCTCATGTCAACGTCTCCTGAGCTGTGCGGAAAGGGGCGGCGGTGCGGGATGCCTGATCGGCAGACGACGACGTGTCGCCTGCAGGCTGGATGTCAGCGTGCAAAGCCGGTGCGTGCCGGGAAAAAAGTGCGTCCAGCGCACTGCCGTAGTGTTCGAGAATGCGTTCGCGACGCAGACGGCCGTTGTCGGTGAGCAAACCGTTGGCGGCAGTAAAAGCGCTGTCTGCGCCCAGCCAGAGCGTGACTCGCGCGTAGTCCGGCAGCCGGCTGTTGACGCGATCAATGGCCGCGCTGACGCGTGCTTGCAGTTGCGGATCATCGCCAGCTACACGCGGGACGATGATCGCGGCGTTGACCGGTCGGGCTTCACCCTGCACGCAGCACTGGGCAATTTCCGGCTCCGCAGTCAGTTCAGCTTCTATCCATTCCGGTGCCACATTGCGGCCGAACGCGGTAATGAACTGGTGCTTCTTGCGCCCGGTGATATAGACAAATCCGTCGCTGTCGATGCGCGCCAGATCGCCGGTCTGCACTTCATCGCCGACAGATTGATCAGAACCCGCGTAGCCGCAAAAACTGTTGCCACTGACCAGCAGTTCACCGTCTGTGGCCAGTCGCACCGACAGGTGCGGCAACACCCGACCGACGCTGCCGCGCTTGTGCGCTTGCGGCGTGTTGAGGCAGACCACACTGGCGCATTCCGACAAGCCATAGCCTTCGAAAACCGGCAACTGCAGTTCGGCAGCGAGATCCAAAATCGGCGTCGCAACGCGGGCACCGCCGACAGCGATGAAGCGCAGACGCAGCGCAGAGCGCAGCCCAGGTTCGGCACGCAGAGCCAGACACAGTGCATGCAATTGTTGCGGCAACAGGATCAGGCTTTCCGCCTGCTGGGTGATGCAGGCATTGATCAGTTGCCGGACATTGAAACCGCTGCTGCCTTGCACACCAACAGAAGCCAACGGCAGCAATGCGAGCTGCATGCCGGCATAGAGTGCGGCATAGACGCCGGCGACATTTTCAAGCAATACCGGCAGCGGCAGTGCGCAAAGATGTTTGCGTGGCTGCGCATCGCGGGTCTGGCCGGCGATGCTGCCGGCGATGCGGCATTGCTGTTCCAGACTCAGACAAACGCCTTTCGGCGTGCCGGTGGTGCCGGACGTGAAGGTGATCTTCTGCGTGCCAGCCGGCAATGCCGGAGCAGTATCTGCCGCGCCGGAAATTCGCTGCAGACCTTGCGTATCAATCAGTGTATCGATGCCGGCGGCGGTCAGCACATGCTGGCGCTGCGTGTGGGTAAAGAACAGCGGCAGCGGTACGCAGACGCAACCGGCCTGCGCGGCGGCGAGATCATTGATCAGCCATTGCACGCCGTTGTCGAGTTGCAGACCGAGGCGCTGAACATTTTGTTCGCGCAGCAATTGCGTGCGTTCAGAAATTTCGGCAAGCAATTCGCCGGCGCGCCATTCGCGTGTGCCGTCATGCACAAGCACGACGTCGGCAGCGTAGCGCTGCAGGGCGTCAAAGGGCGTGACCATAGACGGATGCCACCGGTTGTTCAGGAATTCGTGCCGCGATCACGCAGCTGTTCTGGTCGTAGTAGCGGCCCCATTGTTCGGCAGCAGCCCCGAGCCGGTTTTTGTCGGCTGTCTGCAACATCAGGAAGGGCACGCCGACCTGACGGAAAGCGTTTTGCACCGCAGGAATGGCGTTGCAGGTCAGCCAGCGGAAATTTTTCTGTCGCAGCAGTTCACCCAGCGTATTGATGAACAGTCGGGTTGAGCCGGCGTGGTGGGCGGCGAGATTGCCGACTTCGACGATCTGTGCGCGCTGTACGGTTTCACCTGTTGCCGCCGCGATGCATTGCTCAACGGGATGATCGAGATACTGCTCGACAAAAAGTGCGGACTGTGCCGCCGCGCGAAATCCGGCCGCTGCCAGAATGCGCGCATCCTGTCCACGCAGCGCGACCAGTGTGGGCATGAAGCTGCGTACATCGGCGGCGTAGGCATCAGCAAAACGGCGGTGAATGAATTGTTCGATCACGGCGCGCTGCGGGTCCTGCTGATCGTGACAGGTCAGCAGCCGGGCGCGTGGCAATGCCATCACTCCGGCACCGGTGGGCAGTTCAAGGCAGTTGTCGGGCAGTGCAGACATGACACATGTCCTCTTCGGGAACATGGTCAGTGTTGGTGAGCGGCCTTAAGCGAGTCTTAAATGGCGGTGCGTCCGGACGGGATTTATTGCACTGTTGACGGACTATTTTTTCTGAACTTTTTTTCGCGCCTCCGGTCGTGCGTTGCCCGTGCAGGTGGCAATCGCGGATTGGCTGGTTCGTTCCTCATTATTTGAGCCTGCCTGTCCAGGGGCGGTGCAAGGGATTGCACCAGTGCAGTCGCGGAATGCAGTCAGCACCTGCCTGCAGCCAGGCCAGCTGGCCATAACGGCGGGCCAGTGTCGCCGCCTGCTGCAGGGACAGGCCGGGTATACAGAGCATTGGTTCCTGCCACAGCTGGGCCGCGATGCAGGGCGCTGCGGAATGCGCGGGCAGGGCAGACAGCCCGAGCGCGTGCACATCGCGTAACAGCGCTTGCTGTCGCAAGCGGTTTTCCATTTCCGGCAATACTTGGGCCTGCGGATTGGCGGCCGTCAGCAGGCTGCATTGCGGCGTGGCAAACGCGGCGAACAGCGCCGGGAGCTCGGGTGCCTCTGTGTCGATGCGCAGCACCAGACCGTTCGGCAGGCAGCGATGTGCGGCGATCACATAGTCGCTGGCGTGGAAGGCGGCGATCAGAGCGTGGATGTCGGCGGACATGCTGGATATTCCGTGTCGTTGCGGCTGGCATCTGCACTGCGTGTCGCAAGCAAAATCTCAACAGAACAAAACCGGCAACGTTGCACGCGGTAAAACTACACCTTACAAAACAAAACGGGCGACTGTTGTCGCCCGTTTGCTGATCAGGATTGCCGGGGCCGGACATCAGCCCTGACCGAGTGCGCGGGCTTTTTCCGGGTAGTTCAGTGTCAGCACCGCCATCGCTTCTTTTTCCAGTTCCGGCATTTTCAGTTCGCGGTAGCAGTTGACCATCAGTTCAAGCGCGTCGCCCTGAATGTCGGCACCGGGGAAGTTTTCGATGATGTAACGCGCGCGGTTGGCGGCGGCCAGCCAGGCCTTGCGGCTGACGTAATAGTTGGCGACATGCATTTCGAATTCGGCCAGACGGTTGCGCAGGTAGATCATGCGCTGGCGAGCGTCGTTGGCGTACTGGCTGTCCGGGAAGCGTTTGATCATTTCGTTGAAATCATCAAACGCCTGCTTGGCGGTGCTGGCGTCGCGCTCGGACAGCGGCGCGGCAAACGCTTCGCGCAGGAAACCGAGCTCGGCGGAGAAATTCACCAGACCCTTCATGTAGTACACGTAATCCAGTTTGGGATGACGGGCGTTCTGACGGATGAAGCGATCAGCGGCCGATGTGGCCGAAGCGGTGTCACGCGCCTGGTAGTAGGCAAACAGCAGATCCAGCTGCGCCTGCTGGGCGTAGGGACCGAAGGGGTAACGCGAGTCAAGATCTTCGAGGCGTTGTACGGCGGTGCGCCAGTTGCCGACCTGCATGGCCGAGCGGGCGTCGGCGTACAGCTGTTCGGCAGTCATTTCACGGCGGCGGTCACGTTCCCCGCTGGTACCGGCACAGGCAGCGCACAGGGCAGCAACGAACATCAGGGTCAGGGTGCGGGTAGTTGTGCGCATGCGTCTCAAACGGGTTGGGCTGTTACAATGGCCGGCCATTCTAATCCGACTCCTTCAGGCAGGTCACGGCCGAATGCAGACCGCATCCACCGCCAGCAGTTCCACACACGAACGCATTCTCCGCGAAGACGATGCGCCTTTTGCCGCTACCGGCGCCCGACTCGACGCGGTGCTGGCCGGCCTTTATCCGGAATTTTCCCGCGAACGGCTGAAAGACTGGATCAAGGAGGGTCATGTCTCGGTCAACGGCCAGGTGGTCAAACGCCCGGCCGAAAAGCTCTGGGGTGGCGAGAAGCTGCGCCTCGAAGCCGAGCAGGAGCTGGCCATTGGTGACCAGCCCGAAGACATTCCGCTGACCCTGGCCTATGAAGACGAGCAACTGCTGGTGGTCAACAAGCCGGCCGGTCTGGTCGTGCACCCGGCGCCCGGCCATCGTGGCGGCACGCTGGTCAACGCGCTGCTCAACCACGACGCCTCGCTCGCCAATCTGCCGCGCGCCGGCATTGTCCATCGTCTCGACAAGGACACCTCCGGCCTGCTGGTGGTGGCGCGCACGCTGTTTGCCCACACCACGCTGGTCAAGGCGCTGGCCAAGCGCAAGTTCCTGCGTGAGTACGACGCGCTGGTTGCCGGTGTGGTCGTCGCCGGCGGAACTGTCGAAGCTGCCATTGGCCGCGACCCCATGGCCCGCCAGCAGATGGCGGTGATTGAAGAAACCGGCCGTGAGGCCGTGACTCACTACCGCGTAGTTGAGCGCTTCCGCGAACACAGTCATCTGAAGCTGCGTCTGGAAACCGGCCGCACCCACCAGATCCGTGTGCACATGGCGCACATCGGCTTTCCGGTGCTCGGCGATCCGGTCTATGCCGGTCGCCAGCGCCTGCTCGGCGGCGCCAGCCCGGAGCTGCGCCAGTACCTGAAAGATTTCCGCCGCCAGGCGCTGCACGCCAGCCGTCTCGGTCTGGAGCATCCGGTCAGCGGCGAAATGCTCAACTGGCACGCGCCCATCCCCGAGGACATGGCGCGGATGATCGAACTGCTGCGCACCGACCGGACGGACAACGCCCTGTGATGCGTCGGCCCTGCGAGTTCCTGCTCCCGGAGTGGCCGGCGCCGGCCGGCATCCGCGCCCTGGCGACCACACGCATCGGCGGATTCAGCGCCGGCCCTTATGCCGAGCTGAATCTGGGCACCCATGTGGGCGACGATGCCGGCACGGTGCAGCGCAACCGCGAGGTGCTCTGTCACGACGCCCGCCTGCCGGCCATGCCGGTCTGGCTGGAGCAGATGCACGGCACCGTGGTCGCCGATCTGGATCATTTGCCGGCTGGCGCGCCCCCGCCGCGCGCCGATGCTGCCATCGCCAGCCTGCCGGACCGCTTGTGCACGGTGATGACGGCCGATTGCCTTCCTTTATTGTTCTGCAGCCGCGACGGTCGCCGGATTGCTGCCGCGCACGCCGGCTGGCGCGGGCTCTGTGACGGTGTCATCGAAGCCACGCTGGCGGCGCTGTGCCGGCCACCGGGTGGTCCGGCTGTTGCGGATGTGCTGGTCTGGCTCGGCCCGGCCATCGGCCCGTCGGCGTTTGAGGTGGGGCCGGAAGTTCGCGCAGCGTTTCTGGATCGTCATGCCGGCGATGCCGACTGTTTCCGGCCGGGGCAGGGCGACCGCTGGCTGGGTGATCTGTTCGCGCTGGCCCGCCGGCGCCTGAACCGGGCCGGCGTCACCGCCATTTATGGTGGCGGCCTCTGCACGGTCAGTGATCCGGGACGATTTTTCTCCCATCGCCGCGACGGCGTCAGTGGCCGCATGGCGACCCTGATTTGGCGACAAGCCGTCTGAAGTACGGGCATAACGGTAGGCAATGGCGGCGTGTACATGAGTAGCGGTCTGATGTGGTTCGTGCCCGTGGCACTGATTCTTGGCCTGATCTGGCTGGTCTGGCGTGGCTGGCGCGCGCGCGGCGTGGACTGGGGACACTTCGGCCTCAATGTCATTGACGGACTGGCACGGCTGTATGTGCGCCGCTTTCACCGCCTGCAGGCCGAAGCCCTGCAGCTGCCGGCCGAAGGCGGTGCTTTGCTGGCCGCCAATCATGTTTCCGGCCTGGACCCGCTGCTGTTGATCGCGGCCTGCAACCGGCCGCTGCGTTTCCTGATCGCCGAAGAGGAATACAAACGCTTTGGTCTGACCTGGCTGTTCCGCGCGGTTGGCTGCATTCCCGTTGATCGCGGCGGCCGTACCGATGCGGCCTTTCGCGCGGCGGTGCGGGCGCTGAAAAGCGGTGAAGTGGTGGCGCTGTTTCCGCACGGCCGTATCCATCTCGACGCCGTGGACGAGGCGCGCGTCAAACCCGGCGTGCTGCGTCTGGCCCAGCTTGCCGAAGTGCCGGTGATCCCGGCGCGCATTACCGGCGTTGCCGGCGAAGGCGCGGTATTCACCTGTCTGTTCCGCCGCAGTCAGGCACGCATCCGCGCATTTTCAGCGCTACCCCATACGCAGGCGCACGGTCCTGAAATGCGTCAACAACTCGGCGAATTGCTGCTCGGTCGCCGTCGCGGTCTTGAAATCGACTGATCGATCCTCACCTACACTCGCATGACGCGCCGGTAGCGAGTTGCAGACGCCGCCCGCGCAAATTTTCGAATCTTGCGAGGACACGCACATGCGTATGGATCGACTCACCAGCAATCTGCAAATGGCGCTCGCCGATGCCCAGTCGGCCGCGCTCGGCCGCGATCACCAGTTCATCGAACCGCTGCACGTCATGCAGGCACTGCTCAATCAGGACGGCGGTTCCGCGCGTCACTTGATCGAACGCGTCGGCGGCAATGTCAGCGCGCTGCGCAATCAGTTGTCGCAGGCACTCGAACGCTTGCCGCAAGTCAAAGGCGCCGACGGCGATGTGCACCTGTCGAACGATCTGGCGCGCCTGCTCAATGTTTGCGACAAGCTCGCCCAGCAGCGCAAGGACGCCTATATCTCCAGCGATGTGTTCCTGATCGCCGCTGCCGACGACAAAGGCGCGCTGGGCGAAGTGATGCGCCAGCAGGGCGTGCAAAAATCCGCGCTGGAAAAAGCCATCAATGAAGTGCGTGGCGGCAAGACTGTCGACGATGCCGGTGCCGAGGAAAATCGTCAGGCGCTGGAAAAATACACCATCGATCTCACTGCACGCGCCGAAGCCGGCAAACTCGATCCGGTGATCGGCCGTGATGACGAGATCCGCCGCACGATCCAGGTGCTGCAACGGCGCACCAAGAACAATCCGGTGCTGATCGGCGAACCGGGCGTCGGCAAGACTGCCATCGTCGAGGGCTTGGCCCAGCGCATTGTCAACGGTGAAGTGCCGGAAGGACTCAAGCACAAACGCGTGCTGTCGCTGGACATGGGCGCGCTGATCGCCGGCGCCAAATTCCGCGGCGAGTTTGAAGAACGCCTGAAAGCCGTGCTGCATGAACTGTCGCAGCAGGAAGGCCAGATCATCCTGTTCATCGACGAATTGCACATCATGGTCGGTGCCGGCAAAGCCGAAGGCAGCATGGATGCCGGCAACATGCTCAAACCGGCACTGGCACGCGGCGAGCTGCACTGCGTGGGCGCGACCACGCTCGATGAATACCGCAAGTACATCGAGAAAGATGCGGCACTCGAGCGGCGCTTCCAGAAAGTGCTGGTCGATGAACCCAGTGTCGAGGCCAGCATTGCCATCCTGCGCGGCATCAAGGAACGCTACGAAGTGCACCACGGGGTCGAGATCACCGACTCGGCACTGATCGCCGCTGCACAGCTGTCGCATCGCTACATCACCGATCGCAATCTGCCGGACAAGGCCATTGATCTGGTCGATGAATCTGCCTCGCAGATCCGCATGGAGATCGACTCCAAGCCGGAAGAAATGGACAAGCTGGAACGCAAGCTGATCCAGTTCAAGATCGAGCGCGAAGCACTGAAAAAGGAAAGTGATGCCGGCGCCAAAAAACGTCTTGAGGCCATTGAAGACGACATCAAGCGTCTGGAGCGCGAGTTTGCCGAACTGAATGAGATCTGGCTGGCGGAAAAAGCGGCACTGGAAGGTTCGAAGAACATCAAGGCCGATCTGGAACGCGCTCGCCAGCAACTGGAAGTGGCGCGTCGCGCCGGCGATCTGACCCGCATGTCGGAACTGCAGTACGGAAAAATTCCGGAACTGGAGAAAAAACTCGACATGGCTGCGCAGGCGGAAATGCAGAAAATGAAGCTGCTGCGCAATCGCGTTACGGAAGTCGAGATCGCCAGCATTGTCTCGAAATGGACCGGTATTCCGGTCAGCAAGATGCTGGAAGGCGAGCGGGAAAAACTGCTGCGCATGGAAGACGCATTGCATCAGCGCGTGATCGGTCAGGACGAGGCTGTCACGGCAGTGTCCAATGCCATACGCCGTGCGCGCGCCGGACTCGCCGACCCGAATCGTCCGAACGGCTCCTTTCTGTTTCTCGGCCCGACTGGCGTCGGCAAGACCGAGCTGTGCAAAACGCTGGCCGGCTTCCTGTTTGATACCGAGGAAGCGATGGTGCGCATCGACATGTCGGAGTACATGGAGAAGCACGCCGTGTCACGTTTGATCGGTGCGCCGCCCGGATATGTCGGTTATGACGAAGGCGGTCTGCTGACCGAACAGGTGCGTCGCAAACCGTATTCAGTCGTGCTGTTTGATGAAGTCGAGAAAGCGCACCCGGACGTGTTCAACGTACTGTTGCAAGTGCTCGAAGATGGCCGCCTGACCGATGGTCAGGGGCGCACGGTGGATTTCCGCAATACCGTCGTGGTCATGACCTCGAACATGGGTTCGGATCTGATCATGGAGCACACCGGCGCCGAACACGGCATGCTGAAAAACATGCTGATGGAAGTGATCGGCAAATACTTCCGTCCGGAATTCATCAACCGCATCGACGAGATCGTGATGTTCCATGCCCTGCGCGATGAACACCTGAAACAAATCGCGGAGTTGCAGATCAACGGCCTGCGCAAGCGGCTGGCCGATCTGGAGATCAAGCTGCAGGTGACGCCGGAAGCTTTGCTGAATCTCGCGCATCAGGGTTCCGACACCGTGTTCGGCGCCCGGCCGTTGCGGCGCATGGTCCGCCAGCTGGTGGAAAATCCACTGGCACAGGCCATTCTGTCCGGCCAGTACAGCTCGGGTGATACCGTTGTGGTGGATGTGCAGGGCGGCGATATCGTGCTGGCCAAACCGCAGTAACGCGAATGACGTTGACGCCGGTGTCGTGTTTCTGTTTGCCGTTTTGAGAAAAATAAAAAACGCCCGCTGATGCGGGCGTTTTTTTTCCTCCGGTATTACTGCGTATAGCTCGCTTTGATGCTGAGATTGCTGTACGCGCTGTTGGCTTTCACCAGCACCATGTACCAGTAACCCGAGTAAGGTGAGGGCAGGGCAATGCTTTCCGTATTGCTGCTGCCATTCGACTTGTAATGGAAGCTGCTCGCTGACGGCCAGAAGTTGATGCCGACATAGAGATCCGCGTTGCCGCTGCCGCCAAAGGTTTCAAACTTCAGATTCTTTGCGCCCTGCGGAACAAAGATCGCGTAGTAACGATCACCGCCGCTGAGTCCGGAACGTGTGCAGCCGTTGTACAGCGTGCCCGGATCGCTGCCGCAGCTCGGGTCCGGCGGCGGTGTGCCGGCTTGCAGACTGGCTTTCAGGCTGGCTCCGCTGTAGGCGTTGTAGCCGTGCAGCATGACGTGCCAGCGACCGGCTTGCGGATTTTGCACGGTCACGGTTTCGGCATTGCCGGATTTGTACGGCCGGTAGTCGTAGCTGTTCAAACCGGCGGCGCTGCCGAATTTCACGTACAGGTCTGCATCGCCTGTGCCACTGGACAGATCGATGGTCAGGCTGGCAGTGTTGGCCGGCACGTCGATGTACCAGGGCGTTTCACTGTTGGTGCTGCCGCTGACGCTGACGGCCTGATTGTTTACCAGCGCAACCGGAGTTTCGCCGCCTCCGCCACCACCGCCACCCGCGAGCAGATCGTCCAGCCAGCTGTTGAATTCGCTGTCGTACTGATAGCCGATGTTGTTCAGGAAGCTGGAGTAGGCCGTGTAGTTGCCGGCGCGGAAATGACCGAGCAGCGTACGCACGTCACTCATCTTGCGTTCGAACATGAAGCGTGCGGCCAGATAGCCCCAGCGGTACACGCGCGTCGTGCCACTGTTGTAGTCGTTGCGGAAAATGGTCGACAAGGCCACACGCGGACCGGTACGCGCCGTATCCAGGGCGGTTTCATTGTTGTCTTTCAGCGCAATGTATTCCGCCATACCTTCAATCCACCACACGGTGGAGGCGACGAGATAGTCATTGAAGCCGCCTTTCATGTTGAAACGGCCGTCAAGGTAGTGTGTGTATTCGTGTTCGAGGTTCCAGACCTTGAATTCAGGCAGCAACCAATCCGCTTCGTAAGCAATGAAGCGTGCCTGATTGCCTGATTGAGTCGGTGTGCCCTCGAGGTACATGCCGCCGTTGTTGGTGTCGATGCCATAGAGCGCGCCGGCATAGGTCTGGTAGTCGGCCGGGCTGTTGAAGATCACCAGTTCCAGCGCGGCATTGACATCACCGGCAATCGGCGTGCGTCCGGTTTCCAGTCGGCTATGGAACCAGGTTTCCTGGGTTGCAAGTTTGCTGCAGGAACTGCTCAACTCGCTGCTGTTCATCTGCTGCGCGCGTATGCGCAGAGTCGAGGAACAGGTGTGCTGGATGGGCAATGCCACGGCCAGCAAATCGGTTTTGTAATTGCAGGTACCGTAGCTCGCGCAATTGGCCTTGTCGTAGGTGTCAACCATGTCGGCCAGACCGACCCAGACCACGGAGGTGGTGCCAGTCATCTGGGTTTGCGACAACAGGGTTTTTACCCGCGCGCTGGTCAGGGTTTTCAGACTGCCGCTGTGCTGGAGAAAGCGCGCCATTTCACGCGCGGCGTTGCTTGGCAGATAGGCATCTTCGCCGCCCAGCAGATTGCGGTGTGCCTGATAGAAGTTGTACAGCGTGTCGATGATGCTGTTGTCGGCCTGCACCAGGGTACGGAAGTCGGCGTTCTGATGGCCGCGGAACATCACCGTGAACACGTTGTTGGTGGCGACACGCATGTACCAGGATGCTTGCGCCGTGGCATTGAAGTTGTTGAGCAGACGTTTCATCTGCGACAGGTAGCGGGCATTTTCGGTGGAGGAATCCACCAGCGTGACGACCTCGGCCAATACTTCGCCATTGGCGTCGTTGATGAGCCAGGTGCTGCTGTTGGCAAAGAATGCATCCAGCGCAGACTGGATCGCTGATTTCAGGCTGCTGCCATAGCTGCCGACATCGGCGCTCTTGTAGTACTGCACGTAGTAACCGGCGCGCAGAAAGCTGGCCATTTGCAGCATGCTGTTGCTGTTGGAGCCGGCATAGGCTTGCGCCCGGGCACGCATGGCATTGGCGATGGTTACCATCTGGCTTTCGCGGAATACATCGCGCGCCAGTGTGCCGCTCAGTGAAAACAGGTCGTTCAGGCACTCCGCGTCGGCGCTGGCCACGCGATCCACCAGCGCCTGTCCGGTCACCGTGAAATCATTGCTGGCGCAGGCCGCAACGGCTTGTGCCTGCAGTGTGCGCAGCGACGATGCCTTGTTGCGCGATTGTTCAGAGACGTTTTTCCGCAGATCTTTCTTGCGCGCTTCCTGTTGCTCGCGGACGTGTTCAAAGGGTTGCTGTGGTGAGCGCTCGGTCGCGCTGATGCGCTGATGCGCATGACCATGTTCGCGTGCGCCATCGGCCAGCACGGCAGCGCTGGCCAGCAGTGAGCTGATGGCGAGAGCCGTCAGCGTCATCGGTTTCAACATGTTCTGTTCCTCGTCGGAGTTTCTCTGGGCGAGTGCGTCTGCACCCGGTATCCCGTGTGTGTGCGTTGTAAAAAGTGAGACGTCACCAGAATCGGAATGATCCCGGCGTGCGCACGGCGGTCCGTGGTTGATGCGTCGTGCATCAACATGCATCAGCTGTTGCTGTGTTCCCTGATTGGGCCGGTACGACTCCGATGCGGCAGTGTGAGACGAGATCTGTTTCGCAGCGTGCAGTCGGCGCAGGGAAAGACTGCACTTGCGCGCGGTCCCGCGATTGCGTCAAAACCGCGCGCTGACGTTGAAGAACGGCAAATGTGGCGAAAGTGTGAACAACGTCTTGTGATTTTTTTACGTTTACGCGGCGGGTCGACTTGTTCTGGTACGGGCAAATGCTGAATGTCCCGGGCCATCAGCGGTCATGCAAAAAAATGAATTTCCTTGCATAAACATGCAGACATGCGTGCCAGATAGTGGCACGCGAACCGGCGGGCAGTGTGAATACGATGGCGCAAAACCGCGCTGCGACTGGCGCGGCACCGTTCGGTATCGCTTGAATGTGGCGTCGAGTTTCGCGGCTCGCGATCGGGTCAGGCCGTCACGCCTGTCTGGCAAGCGGCGCGGATGCCGGTGGTTTGCCCGGAATGCGTTGCAGGGTCAACAGGCCGTCTTCCTCGGCGCTGGCGAGTGTCAGCGTTTCATCGAGTTCGATGGTGAGCTGGTCAAGGCCGCAGGCGCGATGGCGACCTTCACGTTTGGCGATGTACAAGGCCTGATCAGCCAACGCCAGGACGCGTGTCCAGCTCCAGCGTTTGTCGCGGCACACATCCAGCGGCGCAAAACCCACGGATGCCGTCACATTGATGTGCAGATGCTCGAAACTCACCGACGCTTCGCTGATGCAGTCGAGTATGCGGGCGATGACGTCAGCAATCGCGTGGCGTTGCACATGCTGCAGATAGATCAGGAATTCCTCGCCGCCCCAGCGGGCGACGCGGTCGGATTCCCGCACATGCTGCAGCAGGCGGTTGCTGATCGTTTTCAGCACCGCGTCGCCGGCCGGGTGGCCATGACGATCATTGATCTGCTTGAAGTGATCGATATCGATGATCAGCAGTAGCGCTGTACCGTCTCCTGCGGGTGCTTCGGCCAGCGCGCCGTTTGCCACTTGCGCCAGCGGCTGCGCAGCCATGAACTGATCGATGTAGCGCCGGTTCCAGGCGCCGGTCAGGACATCGTGCGAGCTCTGGTAGTCAAGTTTTTCAGCATGCAGTTGCAGACGTCGCTGCGCATCGCGCAGGTGCAGGATGACCATCACCGCCGCCAGCAACAGGGCCGTTGCGCCACCACCGATGGCAATCCAGCGCTGTCGTTGCAGATTCTGGTTGTCGAGCTCCAGTGATTGCAGACGGTTGGTTTGCGCAAGGCTGGCCAGTTCGCGATCTTTCTGCTCGGTGTCGAAGCTCGATTTGAGCAGCAGCAGATTGCGTTCGCGGGTTTCGGTGCGCAGTTTTTCTGCCAGTTGCAGATGTTCACTCTGTGCGTCAAATGCATGCCGGTGTTCACCGGCGCGCGCCAGTGCTTCGGCCCAGTAGCGCAGATTGTTGCTGAAATTCTGTTCCATGGCGTTTTGCCGGAACCATTTTTGTGCGGCGCTGAATTCGGCGTTTGCCGCGTCATAGCCAGCCGTTTGCAACAGGGCAAACGCACGGAAAGTCTGGGCATAGGCAAGGCTTTCTTCATCGCCAGTGGCACGCGCTTCGGCGATCACGCTGGCGGTCAGATCCAGTGTTTTTTGCTGATCACCCAGACGGGCGTGGATCTCGGCCAGATTGATCTGGGCCGCGAGTCGTGCCGGAATATCATTCTCAGTCCGGGCGCGCGCAACAATTTGCTCGTACAACTGGCGTGCTTCTTCCAGCTGGTTGGCATTCATCAGGATGTAGCCGCGATTGAGCTGCAGATACAGGTAACGATTGTGATCGCCGGCCAGCACCAGCGCCTGGCGGTTGTTGCGGATGGCGTGTTCGTGAAAGCCGAGATCGGATTGCGCCAGTGCCAGATTGCCGAGTGAAAAAATTTCGCGTTGCAGGGCGCCGTTGGCACGGGCAACGTCGAGCGCTGTTTGTGCCGCTTCGGCTGCTTCGTCGCTGCGCCCCAGCGTGATGGCAACGTCGCTGTAATCGATACTGATCCAGTAGCGCAGCGTGGCCGATTGCGCGCTGCGCACATAGCGCCAGGCGCGGAAAGTCGCTTCGCGGCGACGCCCGTCGTCGCCAGCAGCTTGCGCGGCGTACTGTTCACAATAGGCGGCGGAGGCGAGCAGATCGGCGTCGGCGCTCTGGCGTGCGGCGCGTTGCAGCTGGCGCAGATGTGCGTCGAGTTCGCCGTCTTTCAATACCTGATGCAAATAGCAGCGATAGAGTCCGACCAGTGCCTGATGTGCCGGCAGGTCGGCATCTTCGCGTTCATCGAGCTGGCGCAAAGCCGCCAGTCGGGCCGCATCGTCGGCAAGGGCGGGATCATTGGCGATGGCATCCATCGCCGACTCAAAGGCGGTAAAACGCAGCGCGGCGGATTCGGGTGTGGCGGCCAGTCCCTGGCTCAACCCCAGCATGCACAGCAGCGTGCATGCCCAGCGGGACTTGAGCATTGTGGCGTGGTCTTTTGTGTGAACTCTCGCTGGCAGTGTAGTGGCTTGCTGGTCTGCTCTCCAGTCAGACCGCGCTCGGCAAGCCGCAGCAACTGAGCCATACTGCAGCCGTTCATGCGGAGAGATCTGATGTCCTCTGTCCCGTTCCAGCGTCCGGATCGCGTACCGGTCCCCGCTTCAGCAAACGCAGCTGCGCTGGCGCCGCTCAGGCGTTGTGTCGCCGGACACCTGCACCGCCGATTTACGGCCGTGCTGCTCAGTGTGCTGATGGCCGGTGGCGTGCAGGCTGCTTGTGGCGGACTGACGCTGCTTGCCGATGCGTATCCGCCCTACAACTATCCGCAACCGGCGCCCGTGGACGCCGGGCTGAAGCCGGTGCCGCCCGTCAGCGCGGCGGTCGGGGCGCCTGTTGGCCTGATGGCTGCGAGTCTGCAGCGCTGGCTGCAACTGGCCGGATTGCCTGATTGCCAGTTGCAGTTCCAGCCCTGGTCGCGGGTGATCCGCGGCGCGCAGGCGCGCGCCAACATGGTGGTGTTCCTGCTCACCCGTTCACCGGACCGGGAGGCGCTGTTTCACTGGCTAGGTCCGGTGTTGTCGGTGGAAACCCGTTTGTGGAGCCGGCAACAGGCTGCGGCCGATGACGATGTCCGTCGCTATCGCTATGCAGTCAAACGCGATGCCCGTGATCACCGGGATCTGCGTGCTGCCGGCGTGCCGGAGGCGCAGATCCACGCGGCAACCACGGATCTCGAAGCGGTGCAGATGCTGTTGCTGGGCCGGGTCGACCGGGTATCGCTGTCGGCCCAGGAGCTGGCCTGGTACTGCGCGCAGCTGGGCGTCAATCCGGCGCAGTTCCGCGACGTCGGTCATCTGCGTGCCGCCGAAGTGCTCTACATCGGAATTTCCATCGACACTGATCCGGCCTGGCGCGAGCAGTTGCAAAACGCCGCGAAAACGCTGTTTGACGAAGGCGTCTGGCCGATACACGACTGAGTTGCTTGCCGGTCGCGCTGGTCAATTTCTGATCTATCCGTTTCCGATCAGCCCGTTTCCGAGCCGTCCGTTTTCGGCGCTGCCTTGCCGGCGTCCGTCGCCACTGTGCCCGCTCCGCCACGTCCCAGCCAGCGCGCAGTCAGCAGCGCGCAGACAAACACCAGCACACTGAGCAGCAGCTCGGCCAGCGGCCAGAGCAGTTCACCCTGCCGGCCAGCGGACAGCGGCGCCTGGCCGGCCAGCAGGGCCTGCAGGTTGGCGATGGCGTGGCAGAAGGGCAGCAACACCAGCGTGGCGAGCACAATCACGCTTTGCCGGCGGGCCCGCAGTACGCCGATGGCCGGCAGCCACAGCGGCAGGCTGCCGAGCAGGGCACTCAGCGCCGGATGCAGCGGCGGCACCGGTTCGCGCAGGTGCCAGATCACCGTCAGGGCCAGCAAGGCCAGCCAGCAGATCAGCAGGCGTTTGTGCCAGGGCGTGAACGCTGGTGATGCCGGTTCCGGCGGGGTCGATGCGGTCGGAGAGGACATGCAGGATTCCGTGTGGCGACTGCAGAAATATAAAAGGAATGGTGAGTGTCGCGCCTGGGCTCAGCGGCTGCTTTTCAGCCGTGAAGCCAGGCTGGCCAGCCGGCTGCCCAGCGCCCGGCTCAATGCCGCTTCGGTGTCGGTAAGCGGACGCTGGCTGTCGGCGCCCGACCAGTGTGAGGCACCGTAAGGTGTGCCGCCGGCATCGGTGCGCATCAGTCCAGCCTCGGTATACGGCAGGCCGACCATCAGCATGCCGTGGTGGATCAGCGGCAGCATCATGCCGAGCAGGGTGGCTTCCTGGCCGCCGTGCAGCGAGCTGGTGCTGGTGAAGACTGCGGCTGGTTTGTTGGCCAGCGCGCCTGATAACCAGAGGTCGCTGCTGCGTTCGAGAAAGGCTTTCAGTGGCGCGGCCATGCTGCCGAAGCGGGTCGGACTGCCGAGCGCCAGCGCGTCACAGTCGCGCAAATCATCCAGCGTTGCATAAGGTGCGCCTTGTTCCGGTACCGCCGGATCCGCGGCCTCGGTGGCGGCTTTCATGCGCGGCACGGTGCGCAGCACCGCTTCGCAGCCGTCAACCGACTCCACGCCGCGCGCGATCAGCCGTGCCAGTTCGCCGGTGTGACCGTGCACGGAGTAATAAAGGATCAACACCCGGGTCATGGCAGCCAGTCCGCGAGTTTTTCCGGCGGCCGGGCAATCATCACCCGTTGCCCGTCACTGACCACTGGCCGCTGCAGCAACTGCGGATGCGCGAGCAGGGCGTCCAGCAACGTGGCGTCATCTGTTTGCGCATCAAGCGCCAGTCCCAGTGCCGCGGCATCATCCAGCCGGACAAACGCCTGCAGCGGTTCACCGGAACGCTGCTGCCAGTCGAGAAGCTGGGTGCGGCCGGGCGGCTGCTGCAGATAATCGATCACGTCCAGCGCCACGCCGGCGGCGCGCAGGCGTTCGAGCGCGGCGCGCGATTTGCTGCAGCGGGAGTTGTGCCAGAGGGTCCAGCGGCTCATGTTAGACTGCGCCCCGATTGAAATCCGGCCGGCATTTTACGGTGCCGTCCTCGTGACGCGCAGCAATCTTTTTTCCAGCGCATCTGCGCAGAATGCGCCGCCTTGCGCGCGACCGCTTGCCGCTATGTGTGCCGACTGCGGCAAGGGCCCGCCTTGATCCGCATTGCTGCCGATGCGCATTGCAGTCACTTTTTTTTTCGCGGCAACGTCCGATCACGGCAACACGTTATTCAAAACCCAAAACAGGAACCGGCATGAAGCAATTCGGCCCGCCCGGGCATCAGGATGGTGCACTGCGCCTCGGCGTGACCGCTTGGCGCGCGCGACTGTTCTGGTTGCGCGGTTTCCTGCGTTTCGTCAGTCACCGTTACGTCAGTGATCGCTGTCAGGCTGTGGCCGCCAATCTGACGCTGACGACTTTGCTGGCGCTGGTGCCGTTGATGACGGTGATCTTCAGCACCTTCCGTTTGCTGCCGGCGATACGCGGCACGCGGCGGACGGTACAGGATTTCATTTTCGAGCATTTCATACCTGCGGCCAGCGGTGGCGCGAAAACCTATCTGCTCGAATTCGTCAATCGCGCCTCGCAAATGAACATGGTTGGCATCATCGTGCTGGTGCTGACGGCCCTGTTGTTGATGAGCACCATTGATCGTGCATTCAATGCTATCTGGGGCACGCCGGTGTCACGACGCTTCGGCCGCAAGCTGCTGCTCTACTGGGCGCTGCTGACACTTGGTCCCTTGTTGCTCGGCGCCAGCATCGGTGTCAGCTCCTTCCTGTTTTCACTGCCGTACATAAAAGAGGCCGGCGAGTTTCGCGCTTCGCTGATTTATGTCCTGCCGTTTTCTTTGACCACGCTCGGCCTGATGGTGTTGTACAGCTGGATGCCGAACCGTCACGTCCGCGCCCTGCATGCGTTCATCGCGGCGATTATTGCAGCGCTGCTGTTTGAAGGCGCGAAGCGGATCTTCGGCGCCGTGATCGCCGCGTTTCCGACCTATCAGGCCGTGTACGGTGCCATGGCGGCCTTGCCGGTACTGGTGGTGTGGATTTATGTCAGCTGGTCGCTGGTGCTGGTTGGTGCGCAGATCTGTCATGCGCTCGGTGTTTACCGGCCGCGGCGCGGCGGCGTGCGCGATCCGTTCCTGCTGGCAATGCGCATGCTCGAACAGGTCTGGCAGGCGCAGCAGCAACAGCAGTCGCTGAGCTCCGCGCAATTGCTCGCTGACAGTGGCGCGGAAAATGCGGTGGAAGTGATGTCGGTGCTGGAGCGTGCCGGTTTGCTTGGCCGGGTGCGTGAACAGGAATTGTGCATTGCCCGCGATGTGGATGTGTTCAACCTGCACGCGCTGTATCAGCTGCTGCCCTGGCGTTTGCCGCCGGCAGCGCTCGCCGCCCATGAACTGGGCGAGGATCATCCGCTGGTGATCCGGCTGCGGGCGACGGAAGCAGCGCTGCAACAGAGTTTGCAGGACAGTTTGCGCAGCGGTTTCCGGGCCTGAGGCAGCCGTATTGTCGCCGGAAATTTTGGTCTTTTGCGATGCGGATAAGCGCTGACACCCGTGTGTTGCGACGACGGTGTGGCCAGTTTCCACTCCGTTTCCGTAGTCATTAAAAAACGCAGCGTGGCTGCGTTTTTTTGTTTGATCTGATGCGGCGTTCAGTGATCGCCGGGTAGCGGCACATTGTCGAGCGTGATGCGGTTTTCGTCGCCAGCGTTATCGTCGTCGTCATCCACGTCATCGTGGACATAAACCTGATAGAAGAAGCGTTCGATCAAGGGTGAAGATTCGACGCGCATGCGCGCCCGGACCGACAAGGTTTCGCTGCCTATGGTCAGCAGCAGAGGCCGGCCGTCCTGATACAGACCGCGCGGCGTGATCAGTGTCGGGCTGGACATGCCGTGCATTTCTTCGCCGGAAACCAGCAAGGCAGTCTGGGCACCGGTTTCGATACGATTGCCGCGCCGCGCGCGGATCATCACCGGTTGCGCATCGCCACGGATGTATTGCAAACCGATGGCGCTGCCTTTGCGCTTGTCGCCGCGCAACCAGCGCACCACGCCAAGCAGCCAGCGTTCGCCGGGCCGGCCATCGATGTATTCGCGCAGGGCGGCGAGTTGGCCGACGCGCAGCTCGGCAATGCTGTGCTGATGCTGGGTGATGCAGATCCCGCCGTCGGACGCATTCACCGCTGACCAGCGCATCTTGTCACTGTTGCCTTGCGCGAGCAGGGCGGCCGCTTGTTCGCGTTCGTTCTGCGGCTGGCCTGCCGACAACGGATCCTGCCAGTAGAGCACCTGATGAATGGTCTGCAGGCCGAACACGACATCGAGATGGCTGATGGTCGGATAGCGCGGCGCCTGGCGTTCGACACGAAAGTCCCAGTGACTCTGCATGCGTCTGAGCAGGGCCGCCGCTTCATTCACGCCGAAACTGCGATGAAAGCCGGGCTCCGGCAGTTTGCGTTCTTCTTCCAGCGTCGCCAGCATCTGGCCGATGCGCTTGGTCAGCTCTTCAGTGACCAGCAGGCGCACTTTCGGGTCCTGCGGATCTTCCAGTGCCGTGATGCCGTAACGCGGTTTGCCTTCGCCGGCCAGATCGAGCACGAAACAGTTGCGGCGGGCGAATTCATCGGTGTCGTCACTGATGCGTGCCAGTCCGCCCCAGTAGGCAAGGAATTTCTGCATTTCCCAGTGCTCGCCGCGATCCATCTGGTAGGGGTTGGCGAGCGCGATGAGACAGGTGCGCACATAGCTGTCCTCGACCGTGGCGAGGCAGTGCTTGTAGTGGTCGGGAATCGCCTCGACCTGATGCAGCTTGTTGGCTTCGGCGTAGGCGAACAATGCGTTCAGCTCGCGCCAGATGTACACCGGCACCGGCGAGTAGCTTTCGTAGTGCTCGAGCAGGATCAGGCCGAGATAGTGCACCGCCAGATTCAGCGCCCGGGCCAGCGGTTTGTCCTTGCTCCAGAAGCTGCGCTTGGCCAGCGTGTCGTTGATCAGCAGCTTGTAGCAGAAGGACATTTCGCGGGTCAGCAGCTCCAGTTCTTCGGCTTCGGCGCGATCGGCAAATTGCTGGCCACGCGGCCGCAGCACGATGCGCGGCCGGTAGTAGTCGCTGATCAGTTCGTAGGTGTGATCGAAGATGGCGGCCAGATCGGCGCGCTGGCTGGCCGGCAGCGGCGTGCGGTTGAGGCTGGCAAGCGCCTGCGAGACTTGCGGCACCGTGCGCTTCATGTCGCCATAGGGCAGCGCTTCCAGCCAGCGACGCAGCGCGTCGGGCTTGGTTTCCACCAGCAGGTGCTGGCCTTGCTGCTGTGCGGGATACGTCAGGCGCAATGCGTCCATCAGGGCGGTAAGACTCCGGGCTTCCGTGCGGCACGTACTTTACGAAGCGAGCCGCATCTTTACAATGTCGCGCCCCGGCAGCGGCGACGTCTTGCGTCACGGCTGTCGCGTTGCACAACCCGAACGGAGTCTAGTATGGCGAACTTCCTGCGTTTCGGTGCCGGCCTGCTGTTGCTTTTTCTCGGTGCCTGTCAGCCGGCGCCGGAATTCCATCTGCTCGACGGCACACCGAAACGTCTGGCCGATTACGAGGGCCGCTGGCTGGTGCTCAATTTCTGGGCCGAGTGGTGTGCACCCTGTCGCAAGGAATTGCCCGAGCTGGCAAGTTTTGCCCGTCAGCATGCCGGGCGGGCGGACGTGCTGGCGGTCAGTTACGACCCGCTGAGCGCCACTGAACTGGCCGCTGTGGTGAAGCGTCTCGACATCCGCGTGCCGGTGATGGCGACCGAGCCGGTTCCGCATCTGCCCATCGGCCTGCCCAGTGCCTTGCCGGCAACCTGGCTGGTGGCGCCGGACGGTACCTTCCACGGCCCGCTGATGGGCGAACAGACGGCGGCGTCGCTGCAGAAACATATCCAGGCTATCGACGCCGGTTTTGCCGGCAACTGAGGTCACCGGCTGTTGCGTCCGGCCGAACATAGCTTCGCTTGGAAAATCCGGCACTCAGGTGCCGGATTTTTGTTTCGGCTGCCGGCAGATCAGCGGATTTCTGTGTGACAGGTCCGGCCGGCGACTGTTGTCGCCCTGCATAATGCGGCACAGTGTGATCTGCGTCGGCGGGCAGGGAGTGAGACAGGTGCGGAAACAGTTTTGGCGCTGCGTCAGCCTGCTGACGATGATGTTCTTTTTTCACGGTGCGCTTGCACCGGCTGCTGCTGCCGACAGCGCGGGCGCTGCACCGGTATCGTCCTCTTCCGGCGCAGCCGCCGGCAATGCATCAGCAGCGCCGCTGCCTCAGGCAGCCGAACCGCTGGAACAACTGCGAAAAGATCTGCTCGACCTGAATCGCGATCTGTTCCTGCTCGAGGAAGATCTGCTGTTTCCCGCTTCGACGCAGATGGCCGTGTTTGTCTCGCTGGATATTGGCGCGTTCTTCCGTCTCGACAGCATCAAGCTCAGCGTCGATGGCAAGGACGTCAGCCATTACCTGTACACCGAACGTGATCTGGATGCGCTGCGTCGTGGCGGCGTGCACAAACTCTGGTTGGGCAACCTGACAGCCGGCGAGCATGAGCTGGTGGCGATTTTTACCGGCATGGGGCCCGGCGAGCGGCCGATGACGCGGGCAACGCGCATGCAACTGGTCAAAGCGGCCGGTGCCAAGCTGGTTGAGCTGCGGGTGGTTGATGATGACGCCCGTCAGCAAGTCCGTTTCGACGTTCGCGAATGGTGAAAGCGATGCGCCGTGTTGCCGCCTTTCCGGCGCCGTGGCGCGCGCTGGCCATTGCGGTGTCTGCGGCATTGATCGCGCCCTTGCCGTGCACGGCCGGTGCGCATGACGCAATGCGCATCAGCGCTGCCGGAGCAACTTTTGCCGGCGCAAGCGCCAGCAGTGAAATCGTCACGCGCAATACTGTCATCAGCGAAAGCAGCACGCGCACCGTACACAGAATCACTGCTGAAAACAGCATCCTCACCGAAACCTGGGCAGCACCTGAGCCGGTCATGGGGCAGGTGCTGTTCGAATTGTTTCGCGGCGATGATCTGGCGGCGCTGACCGCGTTGATGGTCGCTGAAAGTCGCGCCAGCCAGCCTGGGTATCAGGCTGTGCACAGTGCCAATGCACAGGCGCTGCTCGGACGCTTGCAATTGCAGTTTGGTTTGCCGCAAACCGCTGAACAAACGCTGCTCGACGCGCTCGGCCGGCAACTGCCGGACAATGTCCGCGACCGCGTGATGCTGGCGCTGGCTGGTTCGCGCGCGCGACGCGGCGACGTCAGTGGCGCGCTTCAGGCACTGGACGGGATCAGTCAGCGCGAGGCCGATATCCGCGCCGAAGCGGATCTGCTGCGTGGTCGCCTGCTGTTGCAGAATCAGCAATACGCCGACGCCGATGCCGCCCTGCAAGGCATCGCCCCGGATTCTTCGTTCCACCCTTACGCCTTGTTCAATCGCGCCCTGATCGCGCGCCGCAGTGGCGCCGCCGGACAGGCGCGCGAACATTTGCAGCAACTCGTCGACCTGCCGGCTGTTGATCCGGCCGCTGCCGGTTTGCGTGATCGGGCCTTGCTGGCGCTGGCGCAAAGCTGGATGGAAGCGGAGCGTCCTGACGAAGCGCGTAGCGCCTTGTTGCGCGTGCAACTCGACGGCGTGTACTCGCAACAGGCCTTGCTGACACTCGGCTGGGCGCATGCGCGCGCCGGGTTGTACGACAAGGCGCTGGCGATGTGGGACACGCTGGCGCAACGACCACTGGCCGAACGGGCGGTGTGGGAAGCCCGGCTGGCGCGTGCCTGGGCGTTGCAACAATTGCGCGCCTGGCCGCAGGCCTTGCAGGCCTACCGCGATGCGGAACAATTTTTTGTCGCGGAACGCGCAGCACTGGAGCAGGAGCGGCAACGGCTCGGGTCCGCGCAATGGCTGCAGGCCATGCTCGCCGATCCTGAACTGATCACAGTGTCCGGTGCCGGGCACATCGCGGAGCCCGGTGTTGCGGATTCGGCGTTTGCACCGGTTTCGCTGATGGCTGCAGAAACCGCGCCGGCATTCACTGGTGTCGCAATTCAGCGACGGCTACCGCAGTTGCTGGCCTCGACCGCTTTTCATCAGGGTTATGCCGACTGGCAATCCTTGCATCATTACCGTCGGCAGCTCGCTGGTTGGCAACAGCGTTTGCCGGTGTACCGGCAGATGCGTGATCTGCATGAGGCGCGTTTCGCTGCGCGTTTGCCGGAAGTTGACGCCAGGCTGGCGCAGGTGGATGCCCGCAGTTTGCGTGATCAGCTGCAGCGCGCGAGTGAGCAATTGGCCGCCGCGAAAACGGCCAGCGTACCGGCCGGTGACAGCGAAAAAAATGCTGACTGGACGCTGCTGCTGACGGCGGATGAATCCCGCAGCTGGCAACGCCTGCAAGGCGCCGAACAAAAGCTCGCCGCGCTGCAGGCCGTGCGCGGTCCCATGCCGGCCCAGCAGGAACGGCTGCGCCTGCTGCGCGGTCAATTGCAGTTCACCGTCCTGCACGATGCCGCCGATCGCCTGTGGCGCTGGCAGCGCCAGTTGCAACACACGGAAGGCGAACTGAAACGCGCGCAACTGCATCGCGGTGCCTTGCTCAGCGCCCGCGAAGCGGCCAGCCGTCGCTTCAACCTGTTTGATGCCCGTATCGATACGCTGGCGCAACGTCTTGAGTCGGTGACCCGACGTATCGACGACATGCTGGCTACGCAACAACAGGCGTTGAACGCGCTGGCCCACACCCAGCTCGATGATCACGCCCGCGTGCTGCAAAACCTGCAGGAAGAAGCTGCGCTGGCAATTGCCCGTCTGCAGGATGCGCAGATCCGCGATCAGGACGCGCCGGCGGCAGGAGCGTCGCCATGAATGCAGGCCGCTTGCATGCGCTGCGTGTTTGCGCACGCAAACCAATCGCTGCGCAACAAAAATTGCTGCAGACGCTGTCCGGCCTGTCGCTGACGATGCTGTTGTTTGCCTGCGCGCACGATGGCGACACGCCAGCGATCACAGAACCGCAGCGGCCGTCACTGGCCGTGCTCGAATACCGCAGCGTCGATCCCCTGCAATTGCCGGCCGCGCCCGACGCGTCGCTTGCCACGCAGTCCGGCCTGAATGCAAACAGTCAGGACGTGGCTGTTGGTAAAAGCCAGGATGCAGCCGCGGCCTACGCAAAACTGATCGCGGGCGCGCAATCGGCACATGTGCGCACCGAAGCCCAGCGCCGGCTGGCCGATCTGTTGTTGCACGATGCCGAACTGCGACTGGCCGCCGGAGAAGAGCTGACGGTTGCCGGCGAACAGGGCGTGCGCGCGAATTTTCTGCGCGCGGTCGAGCTGTATGAAGCGTGGCTGCGTGCCTCACCAGCACACGCAGATCGTGCGGCGGTGTATTACCAGTTGGCCAAGGCGCAGGATTTGCTCGGCGAACGGCGTGCATCACTGCACTGGCTGGATCGTCTCAATCGCGAATTTCCTGCCGATCATCAGGGACCGGAGGCAGCGTTCCGGCGTGGTGAGGCCGCGTTTGTGCTGCGCGACTGGGCGTTGGCAGAGCAGGCCTATAGCGAGGTGCTCGCCGGTGGCCGCGAAACGCCGTTTCATGATCAGGCGTTTTACAAACGCGGCTGGGCGCGCTTGCAGCGTTTCAATCACGATGCCGCGCTGGACGATTTTTTCACCGTGCTCGAGCGCCTGCGTCGACAGGACAGCCGGCTGATGCAAGTACAGAACATGCGCGAAGATACCGAACGTGTCATCGCCATCAGTTTTGCCGCGCAAGACGGTCCCGACAGCGCGCGCGAATGGTTCAGCAGCCGTCTTGATCAGCCGCCGGTCCGGGATCACATGGCAACCGCGCTGCGCGCTCTGGCGCAGCACTACCTGAACCAGCAGCGCTACGCCGATGCCGTCGCGAGTTATGCGTGTTTTGTCGGACTGGCGCCGCTGGATGACGAGGCTCCGGCATTTTCCGATGCGCAAATCGACGTCTGGCGCCAAGGTGGATTTGCGGACCAGGTTCTGGAAGGCAAGCGCGAGTTTGTCGGCCGGTATGGCCATGATTCGGCATTCATGCAGCGTGCACGGCCACGTGTCGCTGACGCCACAGCCGTGCTGCTGAAACGGCATCTGGGTGACGTCATTGATCACGCTCATGCCCGGGCGCAAACCGAGCACAAGCCGGATATTTATCTTGAAGCCGCAGCCCTGTATGAGCAGTTCCTGCGCAGTTTTCCCGGCGATCCCGAGCTGCCGCAGCGCCATTTCCTGATGGCGGAGGCGCTGCTGGCTGGCAAGCAGGAAGTCGCCGCGCTGCGCGCATTTGAAGCCGTAGCGTTTGACTATCCGCTGCATGCGCGCAGCGAGCCGGCAGCGTGGCAGGCACTGGTACTCGCCGAGAAAAATTGGCGATCGCAACACACCACCGAAACTGCTGTAACGAAGACAGGCGAGGCGTCCGCCACAAAAACAACTGCGCGTGCAGCGGCGTCAGGTTCATCATCGCCGTCAGACCAAACCAGGGCGGCTGACGCGGCGGAAAACGATCGTTCACCGGCACTGGCGGAACTGCGCCGTCTGGGCGAGCGTTATCTCGGACGTTTTGCCGATTCGCCGCGCGTGCCGGGCTTGTGGTTGTCGATGGCGGAATGGGCGCTTTCGGCCGGGGATCTGGAGCAGGTCAGTCAGGCTGCGGCGAACAGTTTGCAGGCGTCATCCGGCGCCGGCGCGCTGAGTTCAGAGCAAAGCCGGCGCGCACGCCGGATGCTGGCGGATGCCGAGTTTGATCTGCAACGTTATGATCGCGCCGAAGCGGCGTACCAAAACGCATTGCAGGATGAGGGAACGGATGCGCGGCAACGTCAGCAACTCGAAACGCGGCGCGCGCAGGCCTTGTACAAGCAGGGTGAAGCCGCCGCGGCACGCGCAGACCGGCGCAGGGCGGTTGAGTATTTCCTTGCTGCTGCCGACAGCAATGCCGATGTCCTCACCCGCGCAGTTGCGCGTTACGACGCCGCACAGTTGCAGCAGACCATGCAGGACTGGCCGGCAGCAATCACATCGTTGCGGCGCTTTTTGCAATTGCATGGCGATCATGCGCTGGCGGGTGCTGCGCGCGAACAATTGGCGCTGGTTTACGAAGCCGCGCAACGGCCGGCTGATGCGGCCCGTGTGTTTGCCGAGCTTGCGGCGCGGTCTACTGATGCGGCTTACCAGCGGCGCGCCGGCTTGCATGTTGCGAACCTGTATCGCCAGGCTGGTGATGCACCGGCGGCGATTGCCGCGTGGAGCCAGTGGCTGCAGCGCTTTGCATCCGATGATGATGAAACGCTGGCCGTACATGTCCAGCGGTTGGCGCTGGTCGATGCCGGGCAAAAGGAAGGCTTCGAAAACGCCTTGCTGGTTGCGGTGCGCAAGCGCGGCGCCAGCGCGGCGTTGGAGGTTCGTACGCAGGCCGCGGAGCTGAGTTTCCGTCGCGCTGAAGCGCAACGTCTGCGCTTTGAATCATTGCCGCTGAAGCAGCCGCTGCAACGCCAGTTGCGCGCCAAGCGCGAGGCCATGGATATCGCCATGCGCGGCTATGAAGATGTGCAGGGATTTGCCGTGCAATTGTGGCAGACCGCAGCAAGCCATCGCCTGGCTGAACTGCACGCGCGACTGGCCAGTGATTTGCTGCACTCCGAAATGCCGGCCGGAATGTCTGAAGCGGCGCGCGAGGAGTATCAGGTACTGCTTGAAGAGCAGGCGTTGCCGTTTGAGGAAGAAGCGCTGGTGTTGTACGAGCGCAATCTGCAGCAACTGCGGGCCGGCGTGATCAATGAATGGACGCAGGCGAGCCTCGCTGCGCTCGCCAAGCTCATGCCTGCCCGTTACGGAGCGAAAGAAGATGTCGACAGTCTGTATCAGTAGCAAGGCTGGCGCGCGTGTCGCGTGCGGCGGGCAGACTCGGTCCGGCATCCACTCCTGTGCCGGCATCTGTGTTGCGCTGCTGATCCTGCTGGCTGGCTGCGCGGCGCCGCGCGAGAAACTGCAGGTTCTGCCATCGCCGGCGGCGACGGTTACATCGTCGGCGCCCCCGGCATCAGCGCCCAAGGTATTTGAGTCCAAGGTATCTGAGTCCAAGGTATCTGAGCCGGTGACATCTGCGTCTGAGACAACAGCGTTGGCGTCAACACATGCGTCGGCGTCAGGCAATGCAACGGCGCCCACGACTACCGGCGCGGCACCATCGCCGGCTTTGCTGGATGCCACACAACAGGCGCATTTGCAGCAGGCGAATGATGCGCTGGGTGCTGGCGATTGGTCGAAGGCGGAATCGCTGTTCGCCGGATTGCGGGAGCAGGGCGTGGTCAGCCTGCCGGTGGTGCTCGGGCAGGCGCAGGCACTGCACCGTCAGCAGCGAAATGATGCGGCGATTGATCTGCTGGCGGACGCAGAAACGCAATTGCCTTGGGCGGTACAGTTGCCGTCGCTGCGAGGCGTCCTGCTGCGCGAGTCAGGACGTTACGATGCAGCGCGCGAAGCCTATCTGCACGCGCTGGAGATCGACAGCACGCATGCGCCGACGCATCGCAATCTGGCTGTGCTTGCCGATATCTATCTGGGCTTGCCAACGCTTGCCTTCCGGCATCTTGATCAGGCACGACGCCTGCAGGCGGACCCGTCCAGCGATGCGTGGTTTACTGATTTGCAGCGGCGGGTAAACGCTGCGGGTGGCGGAGAAAAAAACAATGAGCCCTGAGATCTGTTCTTCCTCGCTGCGGAACGAACAGGTGCACGCATCGCGATGGTCGACTGCGGGGGATAAGTGCGAGCGTGAGCGAGGTACGCGCCTGCCAACTCATTGCTTGAGTGTCCTGACCGCTTGCTGGACTGTCTTGTTGCTGAACATGCCATTTGTCGCGATTGCGGCTGACAGTGTCTCCACTTCTCCTGCAGCTTCGACAGTACCAACGACAACACCAACATCAACATCAACAGCAACAGCTACAGCAACAGCAACATCATCGAGCACACAAGCGGCACCATCGTCACCGCAGCCGGCGACATCAGAGCCACAAACGCAGGATAAAAAGCCAGCATCCAGCGATGCCGGGCTGCGCATGCAGGTGACCGGCATTGAGGATGCACCGCGCGTGCTGTCGATTGTGCCGTGGAAGTCGCTGACGACACCGGTGAGCGGACCCACATTTCCGCCGCTTGCCGAAGATGTCTGGTCGCCTGTTGAGCCGGCCAGTTTTCGCCGTGAGCTGCAGTATTTTGAACGGGTGCGTGCCCGTGGACCCGAGCCGCAGCCGCCGGCCGGGGAGCAACCCGAGCGGCAATGACGCTGCATTCAGGCAGAAAGAAAATTTGCCCGATGGACTGCACCGCAAGGTCTGTTCATCAGGAAACCGGACAGTTAAAGATCGACAACGTACTGCTGCTTTCAGCAGGGGAGTGAACAAATATGGCCGCCGTGGAACAACTCAGTACTCTGGAAGTGATCGCCAAGTTTTTTCAGGATGGCGGCTTCTACATGTATCCGATTGCGCTGACGCTGGCGCTGGGACTGGCAATTGCCATTGAGCGTCTGGTGTTTCTAAGCGGCGAGCGCCGGCGCAATCGCCAGTTCTGGGGGCAGCTGCAGCCGGTTTTGTCAGCGGGCGATTTTCGCAAAGCGCTGGATCTGGCCGGGCAATCCGGCACCGCACTGGCACGCATGCTCGGCTACGGGCTCGGTCGTGTCAGCAGCGCGCGCAACAGCGAAGATGTCGAACTGGCACTGGAAGAGGGATTGATGGAGGCGTTGCCGAGACTGGAGAAACGCACCAACTATCTGCCGATGCTGGCCAATGTCGCGACCTTGCTCGGTTTGCTCGGCACCATCATCGGTCTCATTCAGGCCTTTGCTGTCGTGTCGTCCGCCGGTGCCGGTGAAAAAGCAGCGTTGCTGTCGTCCAGTATTGCCGTGGCGATGAACACCACCGCGTTCGGCCTGATCGTTGCCATTCCCTTGCTGCTGCTGTTCAGCTTTCTGCAAAGCATGACCAGCGAGATCACTGACAGCATGGAAATGGCGGCCGTGCGTGTCAGCAACATACTGCGCCAGATCCAGGGTGAGCGGGAATCCGCTGCGCGCAGCGTGAAAGTTTCAGGCTGAACGGCGACGCCGACGGAGCGACAACCATGATCAAGCGTCGCGGCCGTTTCCGGCGCACACCGGAAACGGATCTCAATGTCACAGCCTTCATGAACCTGATGGTGGTGCTGGTGCCATTTCTGCTGATCACTGCCGTGTTCTCGCGCATGTCAGTGCTGGAACTCATGCTGCCCGGCACCGGTGCGGCAAGCGACGCTGGCGAGCGTCCGCCGCTGCATCTTGAGGTTGTGCTGCGCAAGGATCGGATCGTGGTGGCGGATCGGGAACGCGGCGCGCTGATCAGTATTCCGCATCAGGCACAGTTTCCCGACGTTCAGCAACTGAACAGTTTCCTGCAGGCCGTCAAGGGCGAGTATCCGGCGGTGACCTCGGCAAGTTTGCTGGCGGAAGAACAGACGGCGTATGAGCAGATTGTCGCTGTCATGGATGCAATGCGCGAGACACACAGGGCGGCAGCCGACGGCGCGCTGCAACGCGTGGCCATGTTCCCGGATATCGCCCTGGGCGATGCGCCGGCCGATCCGCTTGCTGCGGAGAATCCGCTATGAGTTTGTCCGGACAATCGCGCCGGGCCGCGCGCATGCAACGCCATCACCGCCGCTTCGGCCGACCAGCGCTGATGCTGACCTCGATGATGGATATCTTCACCATTTTGGTGTTTTTCCTGCTGGTGAACTCAGGAAGTGAAACCCAGCCGGTGCTGTTGCCGGGCATCAGCTTGCCGCAGTCCATCGCCACCCGTGATCCGCGCGATGTGCTGGTGGTCAGCGTCAACAATGAAGGCGTCTGGTTGCAGGGCAAATTGCTGGCACGCATCGAGAAAGGCGCAGCGGAGCCCGTGTTGCCGGAGTTGTCAGCCGCGTTGGCAGAGCAACGAAAAAACGTTGCTTCAGCAACAGGTTCTGCGGCGACCAGTTCTGCGGTGACAACTTCCGGCGGTGCGACAAATCAGCCGGCACGTGGTGCGCCAGTGATCATCATGGCCGACAAGGCGCTTGCGTACACCGAATTGCGTCGTGTGCTGAACACGCTCAGTCATGCCGGCTATACCGACGTTTCACTGGCGGTTGAGCGTCGTGAGCTCACCGCCACGGCAACGGCCACGGAGACCGGATCGTGATCGCTGCGCAGATTTTGCCGCTGCTGCCCTGGGAGCGTTCGACACATGAGGCCCGGCGGCTGGCCATCAGTGTGGGGGCCTGCCTGTTGCTGGCGGTGTTGCTGATGTTGCTGCTGTCGCAATTCCGTGTACCGGAAATAGTCCGCGTACGGGCGCTGCCGCCCGCCGAGGAACTGGTGCGCCTGAGTTTGCCGCCGTTGCCGGAGCCTGAACCGCAGCCGGAATCGGAAGTGGCGCAACCGAAACCGGTGGCTATGGAACCAGAAGCAGCTTCATCTCCGCGCACAGAAAAGAAACTGCCTGATAGTCCGGTGCCGGCAAAAGCAGTTGTTGATCCGCGCCTCGAAGCGCGCGCGGAAGCTCGCCGGCATGCGGCGGTGTTTGATGACTTGTCGAAACTGCGGCGTCCTGCAGCGGCCGCGCCGGCAGCTGTTGCGGGCAATGCGCAGACCGCCACTGACGCTACGCCGGCACATGCCGGCGGCAGCGCGGCGGTGACCAGCCGGGCGCTGATTGGTGACGCCTCGCGTGCGGCCAGCGGTGGTCTGCGCGTCGGACGTGTCAGCGAAAACGCCGGCAGTGGCGGCGCGTTGCAGGCCGGCAGCGGCGAAACCCACGTGACCTCGGACGTGATGAATCTTGGCGCCAATACGACCGCTGCTGATCGTGCAAAAGCAACCAACGCCGACTCGGCAGCAGGCAGCGGTCAGCGCGGCGTCGGCGCGCGCAGCAACGACAATATCCAGCAGCATTTCGATGCTGCGAAGTCAGCGATTTTTGCGCTCTATCACCGGGCCTTGCGCAGCAACCCGGGATTGCAGGGCAAGGTGGTGTTCCGTCTGGAAATTCAGCCTGATGGTAGCGTCAGCGCCTGCGAGATCGTCGCTTCCGATCTGGGCGACAGTGAACTGGAACGCAAACTGCTGGCGCGTGTGCGCCTGATCAATTTCGGTGCCGCCAATGTTCGCGTCTGGCGTGACACCTACCGCATGGATTTCTTTCCCTCATGAGCGCGGGCGGTTTGCGCCTGTTGGCGCTGCTGCTGTCCGTGCTGGTGTCGGGCATTCCGGTAGCCTTTGCCGATTGGCATCGTCATGAATTCGATGTCATGGGCACGCGTGCCAGCGTCGAACTCTGGCATGAACAACCCGAGCGTGCCCGTCAGGCAATGCAGGCCGTGGAAGCGGAAATGCGCCGCATCGACGCCGCCATGAGTCCGTGGAAACCGGACAGCGAATTGTCGCGCGTCAACCGTTCCGCGGCGCAGGTCGCCGTGCCGGTGTCGGTCGAACTGTTCACGCTGATTGCCACGGCCAACAAGTTCTCTGAGCTGACGCAGGGCGCTTTTGACATCACGTTTTCCAGCGTCGGCTATTTGTATGACTATCGCGCCGGCAAACGTCCCGATGTGACGCAGATCGAGCGTCGCTTGCCGGCGGTGAACTTCCGTCTGATTGAATTGATCCGCGACCCGCAGCCGGCGATCCGGTTTCAGCGCGAAGGCATGCGTATCGATCTCGGCGGTATTGCCAAAGGACACGCGGTCGATCGCTGCATCGAATTGCTCAGGGGGCTGGGGATCACTCACGCCTACGTCAATGCCGGAGGCGATACCCGCGTGCTCGGAGATCGCCGTGGTCGTTTGTGGTTTGTCGCGGTACGGCATCCACGCGATGCTTCGCGCCAGCTGGTGACCTTGCCGATCAGTGATATCGCCTTGTCCACTTCCGGCGATTACGAGCGTTTTTTTGATGACGAGCAGGGCGTGCGTCATCATCACATCATCAATCCGCAAACCGGTGACTCGGCGCGCAAAAGCCGCAGCGTGACCATTCTCGCGCCGGACAGCACCACTGCAGATGCGCTGTCGACCAGCGTATTCATCCTCGGCGCGGAAGCGGGCTTGAGCCTGCTCAAATCCATGCCCGAGGTATCGGCCGTGATAGTCGATCAGGATGGCAAGGTTCACTACACTGACGATCTGGTTCCCCGGTCTGTGCCTGCCCGCTGATGAATGCTGACAACAGCAGCCGCTTGCTGAAATGGTCGATTGCTGCGGCGCTGACCACCATTGCACTCAAGTTTGTGGCCTGGTTGCTGACCGGCTCAGTGGGTCTGCTCTCAGACGCACTCGAGTCATTCGTCAATCTGGCGACGGCCAGTTTTGCGCTGTGGATCGTCGGTATCGCCCGCGCGCCAGCTGATGCTGAACACCCGTTCGGTCATGGCAAGGCCGAGTATTTTTCTTCGGGGCTGGAAGGCGCGTTCATTTTCGCCGCCGCCATCGCCATCGGAGTAACGGCAATCGAGCGGCTGCTGAATCCGCAAGCGGTCGTGGATACCGGGCTGGGTCTGGCGGTGTCGGCCGTCAGCGCGGTGATCAATTTCCTGATGGCGCGACAACTGCAATTGCACGGGCAACGGCTGAAGTCACTGGCGCTGGTTGGTGAAGCCAAACACCTGATGACCGATGTGCGGACAACGGTCGCGGTGATCGCCGGTGTTGCGATTGTGGCACTGACCGAGGTCTGGTGGCTGGACCCGGTCATCGCCTTGCTGGTGGCGCTGCATATTCTGCGCGATGGCTATCTGCTGCTGCGCGGTGCAGCGCACGGGCTGATGGATGAGGCCTTGCCGGCAGCGGATGTGCAGTGCCTGCAGGATGGTTTCGCCGCCGGCACCGACAATGAATTGCGCGTACTCAGTCTGCGCACGCGTCGCGCCGGTCGTGAAGGTTTTGCTGAAGTGGTGATCCGCGTACCACCGCAGTGGACGGTCAAGCAGGCACATGATCAGGTCGAGCAGATCGAATCACAACTCGCCGAGCGTCTGCCGCATGTCCATGTGCTGACGCATATCGAGCCGGATGGCGACGAGAATTACCGCAGTCATTGACTGTGCAGATCGATGGCTGGCCGGGTACGGGCGCGCGTGACGTGCTGTGCAGTGCGAGATTGTTCGCGTGCTTTGTTGCGTAGTGTGTTGCGTGAGCTGTGTTGCGTGAACTGTGCTGCGCGAACGGTTTTGCGTGTACGGTCTTGCGTGAGTTGTTGCGCGTGTTGTGCGGGCTGTCACGTGAGCTGGTGTGTGATGGGTATTCGATCTACTAGGCAATTTGTCGCTGGATACGCAGATCGCTTCTGTTTCGCAGCTAGGGCGTGTAAGCCTGCTGCGCAGACGCATGTCGTGAACCGCAATCAGCGTCGTTTGCGACGTTCCAGCAGAATGTCCTGCAGATGACGGATGCGCGCATTGACGCGTGTGTCGGCGTACGGGTCATCGCTGCGCGCGCGACGCGCGAGTTCAAACTGCTGGATCGCGCCAGGCAGATCGCCGACGGCCTGCAGGTAGAGCCCCTGACTTTCGTGCACTTCATCCTTGTAGCCGGCGGCTTCCTGCGCGGCGGCGAGCATCTGGTAAACCGATGGTTCCGTGTCCGGCAGTGATACGTAGGCAAGCAAATGCTTGCGCGCTTCCGCCGCTTTGCCGTTGAGCATCAGGACATCGGCATACGCCAGTGTCAGCGCGTGATGACGCGGATGCAGTGCCAGCATGGCCGACAACAATTGTTCCGCATCGTCATAGCGGCGCAGCGCCGTCAGTGCGCGTGCCTTGAGCAGCGGATAACTGATTTGGCGCGGGTCCTGACGGATGAGTGCCTCGGCAATTTCAAGGCTCTTTTGCGCATCGCCCTGACGCGCGCGCAGCAGGGCCAGTTCGTATGCCAGTACGGTGCTGTCCGGCGCGCCTTTCAGTCGCACCTGCAATTGTTTTTCGCGCAGATTGAGATCGGTCTGCGTCAGATCGCGTACACGTGCCTGCATGAGCCGGAAACTCAGTGACTCAGCCACCATGCGCGGTTGCAATTCGGCCGCACGCAGGCGGGCATCGGCAATGCGCTGCTGGGTAACCGGGTGGGTCAGCAGCACTGGCGGCGGCAGACGCAGATAGCGATACGTTTGCTCCATTTTTTCGAAGAAGCTGGCCATGCCGTTCGGGTCCAGATCAACTGCCGCCATGGTTTGCATGCCGATGCGGTCAGCTTCGGCTTCGTTGTCACGGGTGTGATTGATCAGGATTTGCTGCGCGCCGGCCTGGGCAGCCGTTGCCGCCGCAATGCCGGCCTGTGGATTGCCGGCGGCCAGAATGATGCCGCCAAGTATCGCCGCCAGGGTGGGGAAACTCAGCTGCTTGGCGCGCTCCAGACGACGGGCGAGATGTCGCTGCGTGACGTGGGAAATTTCATGCGCCAGCACGCCGGCGAGTTCACTTTCATTTTCTGCCATCAGCATCAGTTCGCTGTGCACGCCGATGTAACCACCGGGCATCGCAAAGGCATTGAGTTGTGGATCATTGATGACGAAGAAATAAAAATCGCGGCCCATGGCGCTGGGCGTGGCGGCGACCAGTTTGAAGCCCAGATCATTGATGTAGGCGACAACTTCGGGATCATCAATGATCGGAGCGAACTGGCGCAGCTGACGCATGTAATCGTCACCGATCAATTGCTCCATGCGTTCGGACAGCACTTTCGATGTACTGCTGCCGATGTCCGGCAGATCCGTGGCATCGCCCTGGGCATGCGCAACCAACCCGCAGCAGGAGATCAGCAGGAAGGCGAGCAGGGCGGTCAGGGTTTTCACGTTGTCAGGAATCCGGTGGCAAAGCGGGAGGCGGCTTTTTGTTAAGATCGCCAGCAACGGCGCGCGCCTGATTGTAGGGTGCGCGCCACCTGCCAGCAAAGAGGACAAGTGCTTGTCTGAGCCCGAATTTTCCCTGAAGTTCCCGGTGGTGAAACGCGTCGATGCACGCGGGTTGCGCTGCCCCCTGCCTTTGCTGCGCGCCAAGCAACAGCTGAATGGCTGCGCGCCAGGTGAATGCATTGAGGTCTGGGCGACCGATGCGGGCAGTGAGCGCGATATTCCGGCCTGGATTGCGCTCTCGGGTCAGGAGTTGTTGCACCGGGAAGCCGGCGCAGGTCTGTTTCGCTTTGTAATCTGCCGTCGCCGCTGAACGCCGCCCGGCAACAGGACTCGCGTCGCGATGACGTCAGTCCGTGTTGCCAGACGGTGTTTGGAGAGAGGACGTACTGGTGTAAGGAAAAGGTCCCCGGTTCAAAGGATCAGCGACGCGTGATCGGCCAGACGTGAACGCTCGCCGCGTTTCAGCGTGATGTGTCCGCTGTGCTCCCATTGCTTGAAGCGATCGACGACATAGGTCAGACCGGAGCTGGTTTCGGTCAGATAGGGCGTGTCGATTTGTGCAACGTTGCCGAGGCAGACCATTTTGGTGCCCGGACCGGCGCGCGTTACCAGCGTTTTCATCTGCTTCGGCGTCAGGTTTTGCGCCTCGTCGAGAATGACGAACTTGTTGAGGAAAGTGCGGCCGCGCATGAAATTCAGTGAGCGCACTTTCACCCAGCGCTTGAGCACATCCTGTGTTGCAGCATGTCCCCATTCGTTGTGTTCGTCCGATGGCGCGAGCACTTCGAGATTGTCCATCAGCGCACCCATCCAGGGTGTCATTTTTTCTTCTTCGGTGCCGGGCAGGAAACCAATGTCCTCGCCAACCGGGACAGTGACGCGCGTGACCAGCACCTCTTTGTACAAACCGCGTTCAATGGTTTGTTCGAGTGCCGCTGCGAGTGTCAGCAGCGTTTTGCCGGTACCGGCCGAGCCCTGCAGGGAAACGAAATCGATATCCGGATTCATCAGCAGGTTGAGCGCAAAACTCTGCTCCCGGTTGCGGGCCATGATGCCCCAGACATTATGGGTCTTGTTGCGGTAGTCGACAGCCACTTCGATGATGGCGCTTTTGCCGTCACACTTGCGGACAATGGCCTCGAAATCATCGTCTTCCTTGTACAGACAGTGATTGGGAAACCATTGCTCGACCAGCGGACCGCTGACGCGATAAAAGGTGTGGCCTTTTTCCTGCCAGGACTCCATGCGTTTGGCGTGTGTGTGCCAGAAATCTTCCGGCAGCTTGAACATGCCGGTGTGCAGCTGCTCGATCTCGTCGAGCACGCGATCATTGAAATAGTCTTCGGCATGTATGGCCAGCGTGGTGGCCTTGATGCGCAGGTTGATGTCCTTGGACACCAGCGTGACGCGCGTGTCGCGGTGCTCGCCGGCGAGCGCCATGGCGACATTGAGGATGGTGTTGTCGGCTTTTGAGCCCGGCAAACTTTCCGGCAGCACGTGTGCCAGTTCGCGGGTCTGGAAATACAGGCGGCCGCCGCCATTGGTGCACAACTCGCTGCCAGTCGGTGCGTTGCCGAGCGGTATGCCCTGTTCAATATCGGCGCCACCACAGCGGGTCAACAAATCGTCAAGAAAGCGGCTGACCTGTCGAACGTTGCGGGCCGGTTCGGATGCGCCGCGTTTGTTGGCGTCCAGTTCCTCCAGCACAATCATCGGAATGAACACATCGTGTTCGGCGAAACGGAACAGGCTGGTTGGATCGTGCATCAGCACATTGGTGTCCAACACAAACAAGCGTTTGCCTTTGATGCGGGCTCTGGCCATGCGTGAGTGACTCCCTGTAGTGAAAACGGAAACACCGGGGACGGAACGCTGCTGCCGCTTGCCGATCGCCTTGGCGATCCGTTTGCGGTCTGCTGTTTCCGGCCGGCATGTGCCGGCCGGCGAAACGCGGTGTGACGGGAGTGCGATCAGGGATCAGCTTTTTTTCTCCAGTGCGATCAGGGCGGCGAGTACTTCCTGCACATGCCCCTCGACTTTCACTTTGCGCCATTCACGACGCAGGATGCCAGCTTTGTCGATGAGAAATGTGCTGCGCTCGATGCCCATCACCTTCTTGCCGTACATGTTTTTCTCTTTGATGACAGCATAGGCGTTACAGGCAATTTCTTCCGCATCCGAGAGCAAATCAAATTCAAACGCTTCACGGGCGCGGAAATTTTCGTGCGAACGCATGGAGTCGCGCGAGACGCCAATGACCACGGCCTTCAGTTTTTTGAATTGCGGCAGGTGGTCCCGGAACTGCTGGGCTTCCAGCGTGCAGCCCGGCGTGCTGTCCTTGGGATAGAAATAGAGGATGACCGGGTGGCCTTTCAGGTCGGCCAGCGACAGTTCCTTGCCGCCGGTTGCCGGCAGGCGGAAGCCGGGTGCGGCTTCGCCGATCACCGGGGCCGTGCCGATATGCGTATTGGTCATGCCGTTTTCCTCCTGAACGCCGGCTTACAACCAGCGACCATTTTTGCGTCTGTCGGCGCGTTGTTAAGGTAATCCGGATGTGGCGAGCGGAGCTGCGCGCGTCTGGCGGCTCAGGATTTCAGCGGCTCCATGACGGCGTCGAGATTGAGATCGTCGCAGAGGATCAGGAACTGATCGCGCAGTGCCGCAATGTGTACGTCACCCGGAACATTGATGGCCAGATTGATGATCAGCATCGGTGCGCCGGTTTGCGGTGCGGGGCCGGTGTTGCAGTAGAGATCCTGAATGGCAATCCCCTGGTCGAGAAAGAACTGGCTGATGTCGCGCAGGATGCCGGGGCTGTCGAGGGCGACTATCTGTACCGAGTACGGCAGCGAATGACTGGTGTTTTCGCGGCCGCTGGTCCGGCGCACAAGCGTCTGTAATTGCAGGCGCGCGGCCGCGGCGGGCAGGGCATGTTCGAATTTTGCCAGCGCATTCCAGTTGCCGGACAACAGCATGGACACGGCGATCTCGCTGCCGAGTACCGTCATGCGGCAATCGAGGATATTGCAGGCACAGTCGGCCGCCATTTTGGCGAGGTCATTGGCGACGCCGGGCTGTTGTGGCCCCAGTGCGCTGATCGCGAGCAGGTTCTGCATGATGGGGATTGGTCGCGGGGCAGGAAGAACGTGTTGCCATTGTGCCGGCTGATCGCGTTGCCTTGTCAACCGCGTGCCACCTGCCGTTTCCCGCTGCGGTCACACGCGTTGAAATCGCTGGATTCTGTGTGTTTTTTGAGCAGCTTTTTACCGTCTGGTGCGTGCATGGCGTTGACCTGCCCGACCAGCTACCATACCGCCCTCTTCAGACAGGAGTGAGACATGTTCCGTGGCAGCATCGTCGCGCTGGTGACCCCCATGCACCGCGACGGCAGTGTCGATTTCGCAGCCCTGCGTCGCCTGGTGGACTGGCATGTCGCGGAAGGCACTCAGGCGATCGTCGCCGTGGGCACCACCGGTGAATCGGCGACGCTGGACGATGCGGAACATCTGGATGTTGTCGCGGCCGTGGTCGAACAGTCAGCGGGACGTGTGCCGGTGATCGCCGGTACCGGCAGCGCCAGTACGGCCAAGGCGGTCAAGCTGACCCAGGCGGTGTCCCGCTTCGGTATTGCCGGCACGCTGTGCGTCACGCCTTATTACGTGCGTCCCACTCAGGAAGGTTTGTACCAGCACTATTGCGCGGTCGCAGCGGCCAGCGACAAGCCGGTGTTGCTGTACAACGTGCCGGGCCGGACCGGCTGCGATTTGTTGCCGGAAACCGTTGGCCGTCTCGCGGCGGTCAAGGGCATTGCCGGCATCAAGGAAGCGACCGGCAAGATCGAACGTGTTGCCCGCCTGCGTGAGCTCTGCGACGAACAGTTCATTCTCCTGTCCGGCGATGACGCCAGTGCCTGTGATTTCATGCTGGCCGGTGGTCAGGGCGTGATCTCGGTCAGCAACAATGTCGCGCCGCGGCTGATGGCGGCAATGTGCGCCGCCGCGCTGCGTGGCGATGCGGCAGCTGCCAAAGAGCTCGACGGCAAATTGCAGGGCTTGCATGAAACCCTTTTCATCGAGCCGAATCCAACCCCGGCCAAATGGGCGCTCGCCAAGCTGCACGGCTTTGCGAACAGCCTTCGTTTACCCATGTTGCCCTTGACGCCAGCGCACGAAGAAGCCGTCCGAACGGCTGCGCAACGAGCGGGAGTGAATCTATGAATCGACGGCTTTGGACCGTCCTGTTGCCGGTAAGCGCCGGCCTGTTGAGCGGATGCAGCTGGTTTTATGGTGAAGACGGTCTGGTCCGCGACACCGAGTACGATTACGTGCAAGCCCGCCAGGGTGCGGACCTGAAAGTGCCGGCCGAGTACCAGCGCTTCCGGACCAGCAACGAGTTTGTCGTGCCGCAAGTAGCACCGAAAGTTGCCGAAGCACCAGTCGGCACGTCGCTGGATGTCAATCCGCCGGCATTGGTGCTGTCCACCGGTGATGGCGTGTTTGCCCAGCAGGATGCAGTGGTGCCGTCGGCGGTTATCGTCGGTGACGAGACTCTGCTCTGGGATCGTCTGGGCCGTTTCTTCAGCGAAAGCAATATCGCCATCAAGGAACGCCAGCAGGAGCAGGGCAAGCTGGTCACTGACTGGGTGCAGACCGAAGAGGCCGGCTGGTGGGATCGCTGGATGTCCAGCTCGGATGCCCACGCCTGGCGCTGGAAATACCGCTTCAGTGTCGAGCCGGGCGAACGCCCGAACGAGCGGCTGGTGTCGGTGCAGGCGCTGAATGCCGAGACACTGGATGGTGACGGCAACTGGCAGGCCGCAAGCGCCGATCGCCGCCACTCGGTGGACATGCTCAACCGCTTCCTGGGCTTCTATGACACGGAACTCAACCGTGCCGCCCGTGAACGGGTCATGGCCAGCCGTGCCGGCATCAAGCTCGACCTGTGGCAGGACGAGCAGGGCGTACCGGCTCTGCTGGCCCGTTCGGGTCTCGACAACACCTGGGAATCGACCCCGGATGTGCTCGGCACGCTGGGCTTCCAGCTGGAAGACAAGGACACCACGAAACGCCTGTACTACTTCAAGCTTGAAGATGGCGAGAAAGGCTTCTGGGACAAACTGGCATTCTGGAGCGATGACGGCGAGCAGGAGATCCGTGTCGAGCTGGAAAAGGGCGAGTATCTGGTCCAGCTGGCACCGGTCGGTGAAAACACCAGCCTGGTCATCAGCCGCGCCGATGGCGAGCCGCTGAGCAGTGAAGTGCTGGCTCGCCTGTACCCGACACTGGCCGAAGCCTTCCAGGAACGTCGCCCGCAGCGCCTGCTGGACGCCCGCCGCTAAGACCGGCGGTTTGGTATAGAAGGCGGGTCCATGCGCATCGCCCTGCTGGGCAGTGGCAGCAAGGGCAACGGCACCGTGATCGCCTGGGGCGACACGGTGCTGCTGGTCGATTGCGGCTTCCCGCTGGCGGAAACCGAACGCCGTCTGGCCCGTCTCGGCCTGCATCCCCGGCAACTGGCCGGCATCCTCGTCACCCACGAGCACGCCGACCACATGGCCGGCGTCGGACCGCTGGCGCGGGCCTGGGACGTCCCGGTCTGGATGTCGCGGGGTAGTCATCTGGCCGGCCGCTGTGGCACAATCCGCGCCCTTAATTATCTGTGTTCAGAAGAGCCCGTTGCCTTTGGCGAGGTACGGGTTTTTCCTTTTTCTGTTCCGCACGATGCGCGTGAACCGCTGCAATTCGTCTTCGAAGCAGCCGGCAAACGTCTCGGCGTGATCACCGATCTGGGCAGTGTGACGCCATTTGTTGTCCGCCAACTGGATGACTGCGACGCCCTGCTGCTCGAGTGCAATCACGACGAAATCATGCTGCAGGAAGGCGCCTATCCTCCGCGCCTGAAAGCGCGCATCGCCGGCGCGTTCGGGCATCTGAGCAATGCCCAGGCGGCGAGCCTGCTGCAACAGATGAACCGGAAACGTTTGCGTTTGCTGATCGCGGCGCATCTGAGCGAAGAAAACAATTGCCCGGCCCATGTGTCGGCAATGCTGGAAGAAGTGCTCGGCGACGAAGATGTGCGCATCTGCATCGCCGGACAAGCCGCCGGTCTGGACTGGCAAACAGTCGCGTGAACACGCTGGTTCGTTGTCGCGCGCATTACTGAACTGAAAACGGTGCTCACCATGCAAAAGCTGCAGGAACTCTATCGCGGTAAAGCCAAATCGGTTTACAGCTGCGATCTGCCCGACCACGTGATCATGCACTACCGCAACGACACCTCGGCCTTCGACGGTCAGCGCGTTGCACAGCTTGATCGCAAGGGCATGGTGAACAACAAATTCAACGCCTTCATCATGGGCAAACTGGCGCAGGCCGGCATTCCTTCTCACTTCGTCAAACTGTTGAGCGACACCGACAGTCTGGTGAAGAGCCTGAAAATGATCCCGGTCGAGTGCGTCGTCCGCAACGTCGCTGCCGGTTCGATCTGCCGTCGTCTCGGCGTGCAGGAAGGCATGGATCTGAATCCGCCGACCTTCGAGTTCTTTTACAAGAACGACGCCCTGCACGATCCGATGGTCAACGAATACCACATCCGCTCATTCGGCTGGGCCAGCGATGCCGAAGTGGCGCGCATGAAAGAACTGACCTTCAAGGTCAACGATGTGCTGAAAGGCATGTTCGACGACGCCGGCCTGATCCTGGTCGATTACAAGCTCGAATTCGGCCGCTTCAACGGCGACGTGATCCTCGGCGACGAATTCTCGCCGGACGGTTGCCGCGTTTGGGACAAGGCGACGCGCAAGAAACTGGACAAGGATCGCTTCCGTCAGGATCTGGGCAACGTGGTCGAAGGCTACGAAGAAATCGCCCAGCGCCTCGGCTGCAAACTGGACTGATGAAAGCCCCCGCCGGCAGTTGCAAGTCAATGCCGGCAGTTGCATAATGCGCGCCCCGGAAACGGGGCGCAGCGCAAACACTGCTTGCATCAGGTTTGCGCCACTGCCGGATCGACCACGCTCCGCCAGTGCGAAAACACCTTCGGAGAGGTGGCAGAGTGGTCGAATGTACCTGACTCGAAATCAGGCGTAGGCGCAAGTCTACCGAGGGTTCGAATCCCTCCCTCTCCGCCAATTCAAAAGCGAGCCTCACGGCTCGTTTTTTTTGCGCTGGAAAAATGATTGCAGAGGGAGGGTGAGAAGCCTCGCCGGGTTCGACAAAATTGCTATGCAATTTTGGACGGCGTAGCCGCCCCGGAGGGGTGAGCGCGCAGCGCGAATCAATCCCTCCCTCTCCGCCAATTCAAAAGCGAGCCTCACGGCTCGTTTTTTTTGCGCTGGAAAAATGATTGCAGAGGGAGGGTGAGAAGCCTCGCCGGGTTCGACAAAATTGCTATGCAATTTTGGACGGCGTAGCCGCCCCGGAGGGGTGAGCGCGCAGCGCGAATCAATCCCTCCCTCTCCGCCAATTCAAAAGCGAGCCTCACGGCTCGTTTTTTTTTGTGCTGGAAAAATGATTGCAGAGGGAGGGTGAGAAGCCTCGCCGGGTTCGACAAAATTGCTATGCAATTTTGGACGGCGTAGCCGCCCCGGAGGGGTGAGCGCGCAGCGCGAATCAATCCCTCCCTCTCCGCCAATTCAAAAGCGAGCCTCACGGCTCGTTTTTTTTTGCGCTGGAAACGCACATGCCACGGCTGGGATGAGATGTTCACTGTTCCGGAAACGCCAACGGGAGAGTGACTGTACCGTTCTCCCGTTGGCGCTTTTTACTAAGTGATGGCGTCAGGTTCAGGCCAGATCGAACCTGTCCAGATTCATCACTTTGTGCCAGGCAGCGACGAAGTCGTTGATGAACTTTTCGCGCGCATCATCAGCGGCATACACCTCGGCGAGGGCGCGCAGTTCCGAGTTGGAACCGAACACCAGATCGGCGCGGGTGCCGGTCCAGCGGATTTTTCCGCTGCTGCGGTCCAGTCCTTCGTAAACGCCTTCGGTTGCGGACGGTCGCCATTCCGTGTTCATGTCGAGCAGGTTGACAAAAAAGTCATTGCTCAGCGTGCCGGGCGTGCTGGTGAATACACCGTGGCGTGTGTGGCCGGTATTGATGTCGAGTACACGCAAGCCACCAATCAGCACGGTCATTTCCGGCGCAGTCAGTGTCAGCAATTGCGCGCGGTCCAGCAGCAATGCTTCGGCGGGCGCCTTGATGTCGGCGCGCTGGTAATTGCGGAAGCCATCGGCGACCGGTTCCAGCACGGCAAAGGATTCGACATCGGTTTGTGCCTGCGATGCATCGCTGCGACCGGGCGTGAAGGGCACTTTTACGCTGTGGCCGCCTTTGCGCGCCGCGTCTTCAATTGCTGCGCAACCGGCGAGCACGATCAGATCCGCAAGCGAAACTTTTTTGCTGCTCGATTGCGCGCTGTTGAATTCCTTTTGCAGCGCCGTCAGCGTTTCCAGCACCGGTGCCAGTTGCGCGGGCTGATTCACCGGCCAGTCTTTTTGCGGCGCCAGGCGAATGCGCGCGCCGTTGGCACCGCCGCGTTTGTCGGATCCGCGGAATGTGGAGGCCGAGGCCCACGCTGTGCCAACCAGTTGCGCCGTTGACAGACCGGAAGCCAGTATGCGGGCTTTCAGTGATGCAATGTCCTGATCGTTGATCAGTTCATGCGTGACGGCCGGCACCGGATCTTGCCAGAGCAATTCTTCAGCAGGCACTTCCGGGCCGAGATAGCGCGCACGCGGGCCCATGTCGCGGTGAGTCAGTTTGAACCAGGCGCGCGCAAAGGCATCGGCAAATGCTTGCGCATCGTTGTGGAAGCGGCGCGCGATGGGTTCGTAAGCCGGATCAAAACGTAGCGACAGATCAGCCGTGGTCATCATCGGCGGATGTTTTTTTGACGGATCATGTGCGTCGGGGATCAGGTGTTCGGGTTTGCAGTTTTTGGCAACCCATTGTTTGGCGCCGGCCGGGCTCCTGGTGAGTTCCCATTCGTAGCCGAACAACATGTCGAAGTAGCCGTTGTCCCATCGTGTCGGATTGGGTTTCCACGCGCCTTCAATGCCGCTGGTGGTGGTGTGCACACCTTTGCCGCTGCCAAACGTGTTGATCCAGCCCAGCCCCATGGTTTCGATGTCGGCGGCTTCCGGTTCGGGGCCAACGAGTTTGGGATCACCAGCGCCGTGGGCTTTGCCAAACGTGTGGCCGCCGGCAACAAGCGCAACGGTTTCTTCGTCGTTCATCGCCATGCGGGCAAAGGTTTCGCGCACATCGCGACCGGAGGCGACCGGATCAGGATTGCCATTCGGACCTTCAGGATTCACGTAGATCAGGCCCATCTGCACCGCGGCGAGCGGACTCTCCAGATGGCGATCTCCGCTGTAGCGCTTGTCACCAAGCCACTCCGCTTCCGAGCCCCAATAGATGTCGTCTTCAGGTTCCCAGATATCTTCGCGGCCACCGGCAAATCCGAAGGTTTTGAAGCCCATGGATTCCAGTGCGCAGTTACCGGCGAGGATCATCAGATCGGCCCAGGACAGACGTTTGCCGTATTTCTTTTTGATCGGCCAAAGCAGACGTCGCGCCTTGTCGAGATTGCCGTTGTCCGGCCAGCTGTTTACCGGAGCAAAGCGCTGGTTGCCGGTGCCGGCACCGCCACGACCATCAGAAATGCGATAGGTGCCGGCGCTATGCCAGGCCATGCGGATGAACAAGCCGCCGTAATGTCCCCAGTCGGCGGGCCACCAGTCTTGTGACTGCGTCATCAGCGCGTAGAGATCTTTCTTTACCGCAGCGAGATCGAGCTTGCGGAATTCGGCGGCGTAGTTGAACTGACTGCCCATCGGGTCCGATTTCGCGGAGTGCTGGTGGAGAATTTTCAGATTCAGGCGGTTCGGCCACCAGTCGCGGTTCGATTGTGCGCCGTCGCTGGTGCGGGCGCCGTGCACGGCGGCGTAGGGGCATTTGCTTTCGCTGGACATGCTGAGGCTCCTTGTCGGGTCCGGAAACTGTCGCAACCGAGACTAGCGACCGTGTGGCAGGCCGGGCCAATTGATTCCGGCTCTTGATGCGATAGGCGCGTTCACGGCTGCGGCGCGCGGGCGGGTGCGTGCGTGGCAAACGACACCGGGGATGTGCGGCTTGTCAGCCGGAAAAGTGTAGACCAGCTTTTGGCCATGGCCGGCGGGGAGGGCGCCCGTTGCGTGTGCGGTGATGGACGGCAGGTCTGCGACGCGGGCGGCGAGCTGGGCGTACCGGGCCTACAGGCTCGTCCGCCGCGTAACGCGGCGGCGCGCTGCTGGTATCTGTGAACTGCTGCGGGCTTTTCATGCGCGCTGGCGAAGCGCCCTGCGTAAAATACGTGCCTCGTTTTGTCCGATGCGGAGAGCGCCATGCAGGCATTGAAAAATTTGTTGCGCTGGCTGTCCGTTGCCGCGCTGGTTCTGCCGCTGTTGGCCTGTGCCGGAAAAGTCGCCGGCCGGGACAGCTGTGCCGCGCAACTGGATGCAGCGTGGAAGGAACTGGATCTCGCCAAGGCTGAAGGCTTTGCCGGAACGGTCAGCTATTCCAAGGCTGTGGGTTTGTTGTCATTGGCCAAGGGCCAGCAAACCATTGAACGTTTTCCGGGTTGCATAGAAAAAGCCAAGCGCGCGCGGTTTTATATTGCGCAAAGTCGCAAGGGCAGCTGAAGCGCTGCCCTTGCGTTGGATTTGATCAGCGTGCCGCGCCGGGCAGCCAGCGTTCCGGCTTCAATTGTGGCAGTGCAATAGCCGTGAGGCAGGCCAGCAGCAGCACACTGTACTCGACGCCATTGCGGCCGGCGCCGACCACAAACCAGCCCTCCGGCGCGTGCACCAGTGCAATGCCGCAGGCGACGATGATGAATTCGCCGAGACAGCACCAGACCACAAAGCGATTGGCGAGCAGCAGCAGACTGCCAAGCATTTCGAAGATTGTTACCGACCAGGCGATGGCCGTGCCGAGCGGCAAGCCCTGCGAGGTCAGCCAGGCGCCGAAATCATCAGGATTGCCATAAAGAAAACGGTACCAGCCATGAATGCCGAACAGGATCGCGGTGGCGATGCGCAGCAGGTGATGGCTGTATTGCAGCGATGATGCGGACATGCGGAATTATCTCCCTGAGCAAGTTGCCGAAATGAAAGCGGCTCCTGAAAGGAGCCGCTCTGTGAGGTTTCTTATTTGCGCGGATACTTGATCTGCATTTCCTTGAGCAGATTGTCCGCCTTGTCCACTTCTTTCATGATCCAGAGCATGTAGCGGATATCGACGTGGATCGCGCGGGTGATCACCGGATCGAAATACCAGTCCTTGGTGATCGATTCATAGGTGGAGTCGAAGTTCAGGCCGACCAGTTCCCCGCGCTTGTTCATCACCGCCGAGCCCGAGTTGCCGCCGGTGGTGTCGGCGCTGGACAGGAAGTTGACCGGCACGGTGCCGAGCACCGCGTCGCGGAACACGCCGTAGCGTTTTTCCGTAATCGCCTGACGCAGTGCCTGCGGCGCATCGAACGGATCTTTGCCGGTGTGTTTCTCGGTAATGCCTTCAACCGTGGTGAACGGTCCTTTGCTGATGCCGTCGCGTGGCGAGTACGGTGACACCGTGCCATAGGTCACACGCAGCGTCGAGTTGGCATCCGGATACACGGGTTTGCCCTGCGTGCGTTTCCAGGCGATCAGTGCGCCCATGTATTGCGGCACCACGCGTTCGAAATTGCCGTCAATTTCCTTGCGCCGCATTTCCAGCTTCAGACCTTCTTCATACAGCGAAACGGCGAGGCGGATAAACGTGTCGCTGGACTGCGCCATCACTTTGGCGTCCTGTTCCAGCCAGGCGAGCCGTTTTGCCGTTTCCTGCAACTGCGAACCGGCATAGATCGCTTTCACGGCGGCGGCATCGGATGGCAGCAGACGATCCAGCGCTGCGCTACGGAATTTGCCATCCAGTGCGCGGTAGCGGGCGAGGGCGGCGGTCCAGCGCGCTTCGTCAACGGCCGGCACAAACGACTGTTCCAGACGTGTCAGCCGGCCTTTGATGAAGGCCATGTCACGTTCCTGATAGCCGGCTTCGCGCTCGGCATCCGCTTTCTGTTTTTCCATCGCCAGGCGATACAGCGTGCCGGCACTGCGCAGCAGATCACTGGAGGCGGCGACCGACCAGGCAAACTCCTGACGGGTGAGCGCGATGTCTTCGCCGATCAATTGATCGAGCTGGGCCATCACGGCGTTCAGTTCAGCGGCGTTTTTCTGTTTGCTGACCCAGCTGCGGAACTCGCTGCTCTGCGCGTCCTTGATGGCAGCGATGTCTTTGCGGGCGAAGCCGTCAAGCAGGCCCTGCAACTTCTTCATGCGGTTGTTGATGCCCTTGACGTTGCTGGCATAGCGCACGGCCCATTCGGCATTGCCTTTGGTCGCTTCGGCGATGACATCCAGATCAGACTGAAACTCGCGCACGCGCACCGGATAATCTTCGTCGCGGGCAAAACGGATCTCGCTTGGCAGTTTGTAACGGCTGGTGCGGCCCGGATAGCCGGCGAGCAGGATCGGATCACCCTGCTTCAGGCCTTCGGCCGAGACCACCAGAAAATCTTTTGACTGGTAGGGCACGTTGTCGGGTGAGGGATCAGCCGGGCGGCCGTCCTTGCCGACATAGGCGCGCAAAAACGCAAAATCGCCGGTGTGGCGCGGCCACTCATAATTGTCTATGTCGCCGCCGTAATTGCCGATCATTTCTCCCGGCGCATACACCAGACGCACGTCGCGCACCATCATCTGGCGGATGCGGTAGTACTCCATGCCGCGATGGAAACCGGGCACCGAGCAGCGGTAGGCCTTGTCGGCCTCGCATTCGGCGATCAGCGCCTTGATGCGCTGCTGGATTTGCTCGTAGCGTTCGCGACCGCTCAGCGTGTCGGACAGGCCGCCAATCACCTTGTCAGTGACATTCTCGACTTTGTCGGTGACGTAAATGCGTTCACTCGGACCGGCCGGCAGTTCTTCCGCGAGCGTGCGGGCGAGAAAACCGTTGGCGAGATAATTTTTCGCGGCGGTGGAATTGCGCTGAATGGCGCCGTAGGCGCAGTGATGGTTGGTCACGACCAGACCGTTCGGCGAAACAAACGACGCAGAGCAGCCGCCCAGCGAGACGATGGCGCTCATCGGATGCTTGCCGAGATCCGCAAGCTTCTCGGCCGGAATGCTGATGCCGATGCGGCTGAGTTCTTTCTTCAGTTGCGGCAGCTGGTGCGGTTGCCACTGGCCTTCATCGGCATGAACAGCGCCTGCCGCGACGCTGGCACAGAACAGTGCCAGCAGAGTTTTGCTGCGTGGCAGCAGGAAACTGTCCAGCGGAAACCGCCATTGAAACTTGTCACCGAAACGCTTCACCGAAACCCTCCACCCGTACTGGCCTGCATCATGGTTCGTCCGGCCGGGCCGCGAAATCGGGCCGTCCGGACGGGTAAACAAAACTCCCCTGGCGGGGAGGTCGCGGGCGAGTATATCAGCGACCCGGAAGCCGGCCACTGGCAAGGTTCACGCTGCATTTTTGCGTACTGATGCGTTGCGGGCGGAGCGGCCCGCGAGGGTGTTTTCCCGGGCGTGACGACAGCGGCCTGCACGCTGGAAGGACGCCGGAAACACATACCAAACGGGCGGGCAACGCGACGTACGCGGCGCGCGCAGTTGCAGCGTCGGAGCAGGCTTCGTCTGGACAAAGCTGATGCCGATCAAGCCGTGACCCGGGACAAGGCCGCTAGCATGCCGGCATGAGCAAAGATGCCTTTCCTGTTTCGTCGCCGACGGCCGCTTCGTTGAACCAGTTGCGTGAGCAGGTTGACGCGCTCGACGCGCAACTGCTGACGCTGCTCGCCGAGCGACAGCGACTGACGGATCAGGTCGCGGCGCACAAACGCGATGCAGATGATGTGCGCGCCTATCCGCGCCTGCTGGCCATGCTCGAACAACGTCGTCAGCGCGCCGAAGCGCTTGGGCTGGACAGCGCCAGCGTCGTCAAACTGTTTCACGATCTGGCGCACGCCGCGATGCATCGGCAGCGCAACACGCTGGCGATCAGTACGCGCTATCGCGAATTACCGCTGGTGTACGCCTGTTCGGGATGTTCGAGTGCGGCGCAACTGGCCAATGATGTGGCGCTGGCGCTGGATCGCGAAGGCGTGGCGGAAATGTCCTGCATCGCCGGTGTTGGTGGTGATGTCGACGCCCTGACCCAGGTGGCGACTCAGCCGCGCGAAATGCTGGTCATTGATGGCTGCAAACTGCAATGCGCAAAGCGCAGTCTCGCCCGCCATGGCCGGACACCGGAGTGGCATCTGGTGCTGTCCGACATCGGCGTTCGCAAACGCCTGCATCAGCCCTGGCTGAGTGAAGATTTTCTGCGCGTGCACCGTCTGGCGCTGGATCGTCTCGGCCAGACTGCTGATGCGCCGTTGATCAACGGGTTTGCCAGTAACGCCGGCAGCGAACATGGAACAGATGTGTCAGTCGCAGACGCTGCTTCTGTCAGCGAGGACACGCTGGCCGGGAGCAAACGCTTTGCGGATTCCAGAAATCAAAATACAGCCGGCAAAACTGCCGACCTTCGGGACCCTTCATGACTCGTGAAACGCCATTCCAGTCCGATGCCGTGATGTTGCTGCAACCTTTGACCAGCCGGCTGCGCAGCGTGCTGCCACGCGTGCCGAAATGGTTTGCGCGCATGGCGCCGCCACTCGTCAGTGCCGCAGTGTTCCAGGGCTTGCTGCGGCATGCGCTGCGCCAGCAATGGCAGGACGATACGCTGGCGGGGCTGCGCGAACGCTGGCTGCTGATCGACGTGCGCGATCTCGGTGTGCGTTTCTGGCTGAGCGCTGCAGCCGATGGCGTGCGTGTCAGCGACCAGCCCCAGCCGGCAGCAGTGAGCATACGCGGCGATCACGCGGCGTTTCTGCGTCTCATGCAGCGCGAGTGCGATCCCGATACGCTGTTCTTCCGGCGCCAACTGGTAATCGAGGGGGATACGGCGCTGGGGCTCGAGATCAAACATTTTCTCGACGCCATCGATCCGGCGCAGCTGCCGCCACCGTGGCCGGCCCTGCACCGTTACGGACTTCAGTTCATGCCTGCGTCACCGCTCCAGTAACCGCGACAAGGAACGTGCGCCGGCAGCAGGGGCGTCTCGCTGCTGCCGCTGCGTAGCGCATGCAGATGCGCGATCACATCGAGTGTGCCGTCGGCCTGCGGACTGATGCGCAGAATGTCGACGCCGAGCGCGCAGAGTTCGGCGTAATCGCCGAGCAGATTGGTGGTTTTCGCGCTTTGTGTCTGGATGCCGTTGAGCGTGAACAGCGCCTGCTGCTCCTGCGTCGCCAGTTGCAAACCGTCGGGGTACTGCTGGCAGATAAAGCCGCAATCATCCTTGGCCAGTTGATGATGACGCGCGGTGAAACAGCGTGCGGAATGCGCCAGCGGCAGGCGACCCCAGACAAAAACTTCCAGTTCCGGTTTCGGCAAGCCGAGCATCCGGGCCTGATCGAGAAATCCGCGCAGACTCGCTGCTGATAATTCCAGTGGCCACACCATGCGCTGTAGACCACAAGCCTGCAGTTCGGCGAGCGTATGGGCGTTGTAGAGATTGATGTGCGGACCGCTGACGAAGGCTTTGCCCTGTTGCTGACAGAACTGCACGGCGGCCATGTCGTTGGCTTCGATGAGCGTGCCGCTTTCCGCGCACCAGCGTTCGACGCCGTGCAGTTCGGATTGTGCTTCGATCAGTGTCAGCGTGGAGTACACCACCTGCTTGCCGGCCGCTTGCAGCATGCTGCCGATCTCCAGCCAGTCTTCCCGGCGCAGCGCGCGGCGTTTTGAGCACACCACTTCACCGAGATAGACAATGTCTGCGGCAGAGCCGGCGATGTCGGCATAAAACTGCAGATATTTCTCGCGGCTCCAGAAGTACAGCACCGGACCGATGGCGATACGTGGCGTGTCGTGCGTGTTGGTCATTGCCAGTCCCGTTGATAGGCGCCAAATGTGGTTTGCGAACCTTCCGAAAGGGCAGCCAGCGTCCGCTCCCATTCTGAACGTGGCTGAAATTCACCGCCTTTGCTTGCGACCTGACGTGCCTGATCAATGGCCTGTCGCCAGGTGCGCGTGACCTGCGCAACATAGGCCGGGCTGCGTTGCCGGCCTTCGATCTTGATGGCCTTGACGCCGTGCGCGATCAGATCCGGCAACAACTCCAGCGTGTTCAGACTGACCGGCGCTTCCAGTGCGTGATGCGTGCGGTCTTCAACCTGGAAACGGCCTTTGCACAGCGTCGGATAGCCGGCTGGTTCGTCAGGCTGAAAGCGATCAATGAGCACACCATTGAGACGTGAACTGAGCATGCGGCCGTTGTCTTCCCAGCGGACAAATTCCGCTGGCGAACAGGCACCGTGCGTGTTCGGCGACAGGCCGGTGAGGTAGGAAGAAAGCTGGCAGCGGCCTTCCGCCATGATGCACAGTGATCCAAAACCGAATACCTCGATGTCACAGTTTGCCTGTGAGGCAACAGCACGGATTTGCTGCAGCGACAATACGCGCGGCAACACCGCGCGACGCACGCCATAACGCTCGATATAGAACTGCAGCGCCGCCGGCGAAGTGGCCGATGCCTGCACCGAAAGATGCAGCGGCAATTGCGGATGATGGCGGTGTGCATAGGCCAGCACGCCGATGTCCGCGCAGATGATGGCATCGACCTTCAGCGCCGCTGCGCGATCAACCGCGTCCTGCCAGCGCTGCCAGGTGTGCGACTGGGCAAAGGTGTTGATGGCGATGAAAATTTTCCGCTGCCGCTGGTGCGCATAGGCAACAGCATTGCCGATGTCGTCGTTGCGCAGGTTCAGGCCGGGAAAATGCCGGGCATTGGTGTCGTCGCGAAAACCGAGATAGACGGCGTCGGCGCCGTTGTCGATGGCCGCCTGCATCGAAGGCAGATTGCCGGCCGGACATACCAGTTCGATCATCAGGCGGTCTCCCGGACCAGATTCATTGCGCCACGCAATTTCTGCAACCAGCGCGGTTGTTCAGTGCCAATTTCCGCCGGCGGTGGCGGCAGCGGCAGATCGGCAAGCGGGATCTGGCTGTGGCTGCCTTGCGCGCCGTATTGTTTGAGATTCTCGACAATGCCGTTCATCACCGGCCATTTCTGCGCGCACCAGTGCGGTGCCAGCAGCAGATCGTTTTGCGCTGTCGCGGTCAGACGATGAAAGATCACGTCGCGCGGCGTGCGCCGGATCATTTCGCTGGCCACCTGGATGTAATCTTCTTCGCTGATCGGCTGATAGCGGCCGCGCTTCCAGTCGCTGGCCAGAAGCGAGTTTTTCACCACATGCAAAGGGTGCAACTTGAGGCCGGCGACGCCCAGCGTCAGCACCTGTTCGAGCGTGATCAGACTGTGTTCCGGCTGTTCGCCCGGCAGGCCCATGATGAGATGCGTGCAGACACGCAGACCGCGTGCGTGACAGCGGCTGATGGCATCGGCGTATGCGCGGAAACCGTGACCGCGATTGACGCGCGCCAGCGTTTGATCGAAGGCCGATTGCAGACCGAGTTCCAGCCAGACATCAAAGCCTTCGTCACGATAGCGGCAGAGCAAATCCAGCACGGCATCGGGCACGCAGTCCGGCCGTGTGCCGACCGACAAGCCGACCACATCCGCCTGCGTCAGTGCCTGCCGGTACAGGCGGTCCAGCTCGGCGACTTCGCCATAGGTGTTGGTATAGGCCTGAAAATAGGCCAGGTATTTGCGCACGCCGCGCTGCTGCAAATGGCGTTTGCCGCTGCTGATCTGTTCGCTGATGTCCGGCGCTTTGCGCGCATTCGGACTGAAGCTGTCGTTGTTGCAGAACGTGCAACCGCCATGGCCCTGACTGCCGTCACGATTGGGACAGGTAAAGCCGGCGTGCAGGGACAATTTGTGCACGCGTGTGCCATGCCGGCGACGCAGATCGTCGCCCAGTGTGTGGATGTAGGTCGGTAAATGCATGAACGCGGATGCGGCCTGTCGGGCGGTTGGGACGCGAGTCTAGGCGGCGGCTGCGCGTGGCGATTGACGGCCGTCAAATGCGCGGACAGCTGAGATCAGGTTTGATGCCGGCAACAAAAAACGCAGCCGTGGCCGCGTTTTTTGTTGATCGATTCCGGTGTAACCGGCGCCGGACTCAGCGCTGCAGATGCTTGAGCTTGTCCGGCACGCCGTTCCATTTTTCGGCGTCCGGCAGCGCGTCTTTCTTTTTGGTGATGTTCGGCCATTCCTGCGACAGGTCGGCGTTGAGCTTGATGTAATGACGTTGATCGTCCGGCAGATCGTGCTCTTCGAAAATGGCATCGACCGGGCATTCCGGCTCGCACAGGCCGCAGTCGATGCACTCGTCGGGATTGATGACGAGGAAATTCGGGCCTTCGTAGAAACAGTCGACCGGGCAGACTTCGACGCAGTCGGTGTGCTTGCAGAGGATGCAGTTGTCGGCTACAACAAACGCCATTTCAGTACTCCTCGCCCTGTTGGCTCAGGGCTTTCAGTTCGTAAAGGATGTCCATCGCCGCGCGTGGAGACAGGCCGTCAATGTCGAGGGCGGCCAGTCGTTCATGCAGGGCACTGCGTGGCGGAGCCGTGACAGGGACGGCGGACGCGGGCAGTGGTGCCACAGGAACTGAATTCGGGCGGGTGGATTCTAGTTGATTCAGGCGCGCCCGTGCGCGCTGGATCACCGCACGCGGCAAGCCGGCCAGTTGCGCGACCTGGATGCCGTAGCTGCGACTGGCCGGTCCCGGTTCGACACGGTGCTGAAACACGATTCCGTCACCGTGCTCGATGGCCGAGACGTGGCAATTGCACATGCCGAGTGTGGTTTCTGCCAGCACCGTCAGTTCGAAATAATGCGTGGCAAACAGGGTCAGCGCCTTGATCTGGGTGTGCAGATGTTCAAGACAGGCCCAGGCCAGCGCCAGCCCGTCGTAGGTGCTGGTGCCGCGGCCGATCTCGTCGAGCAGCACCAGGCTGTCGGCACTGGCGTGATGCAGGATGGTGGCGGTTTCGTTCATTTCGACCATGAAGGTCGATGCGCCGCCGGCGACATCATCCGATGCGCCGATGCGGGTGAAAATGCGATCCACAGGGCCGATGCGCGCCGCCGCTGCCGGCACGAAACTGCCGACGTGGGCGAGCAGGGTGATCAGCGCCACCTGACGCATGTAGGTGGATTTGCCGCCCATGTTCGGGCCGGTGAGCAGATGCGTGTGCGTGTCGGCATGCAGTTCGGTGTCGTTGGCGATGAACGCCTCATCGAGCCAGTGTTCGACCACCGGATGCCGGCCGGCATGAATGCTGATGCCACGCTCGGCGGTCAATTGCGGACGCACGTAATTCAGCGCCATGGCGCGCTCGGCCAGCGCATTGAGCACGTCCAGTCGCGCGCAGGCTTCGCTGCAGGCTTGCAGGGCCGGCAATTGCAGACGCAGCGCATCCAGCAATTGCTCGAACAACTGTTTCTCAAGTTGCAGTGCCCGCGCGCTGCCGTTCAGCACGCGATTTTCCTGGGCGCGCAAGGCGTCGGTGATGAAGCGCTCGGCATTTTTCAGTGTCTGGCGCCGGGTGTATTCAGCGGGCGCCAGATGCGCCTGACCGCGCGACAGTTCAATGTAAAAACCGTGCACGCGATTGAAACCGGCTTTCAGCGTACTGATGCCGGTGCGCTGACGCTCATCGGCTTCAAAGCGCGCCAGAAACGGCTCGATGCCTTCGGACAGCGTGCGCAGTTCATCAAGCTCGGCGTTGTAGCCGTCGGCGATCACGCCGCCGTCACGCAGGAACACCGGTGGTTCATTGACCAGTGCGCGATCCAGCAGGGCCTGCAGATCAGGAAACGATTGCAGTTCGCGGATGTGTGCCTGCAGGGCCGGATGCCGTACTTCGGCGAGCAGCGCCTGCAAAGCAGGCCATTCGCGCAGGGCTTCCCGCACGCGCAGCAGATCGCGCGGCCGCGCACTGCCGAGGCCGACACGCGCCAGCACGCGCTCCAGATCGCCCACCCGGCGCAGCGCTGTTTTCAGCGCCGCCTGCTGATGGCTGCCGATCAGCGCGTCGATGGCATCGAGCCGGGCATTGATCTGCCGCTGATCGCGCAGCGGCCGGTGCAGCCAGCGTCGCAGCAAACGTGAGCCCATCGGCGTGGCGCAACTGTCGAGCACGCGCAGCAGCGTGTGTTCATCGCCACCGCGAATATTTTCCGAGATCTCGAGATTGCGACGCGTGGCCGGGTCGAGCGTCAGCGCATCCTGCGTGCGCTCCGGCACCGGTACTTGCAGATGCGGCAGCGAGGATTTCTGCGTGTCGCGCACATAGTTCAGCAGCGCACCGGCCGCGCCGACGCCGACTTGCATGTCCTGCACGCCGAAACCGTCGAGCGTGTGCACGCCGTATTGTCGCTTGATGAGTTCTGCGGCCGGCGCGCGATCAAAATGCCAGGCAGGCAATACGCGGCGGACGCCGAGCGTCGGCAGCGGTAGATCGAGCAGACTTTCGTCGAGCAGCATTTCTGCTGGCTGAAGGCGATGCAATTCGGCGATCAGCGCCGCGAGCGAATCCGGCTCGGCGAGTGTGAAACGGCCCGAGGCGCATTCCAGCGTGGCGATGCCGAAATGTGTGTCGTGACGGGTGAGGGCGAGAATGAGGTTGTCGCGACGTTCGTCGAGCAGCTCTTCATCGGAGAGCGTGCCCGGTGTGACAATGCGCACCACGCCGCGCTCAACCGGACCTTTGCTGGTGGCCGGATCGCCGAGCTGTTCGCAGATGGCAACGGTGTAACCCGATTTCACCAGTTTGGCGAGATAGGGCTCCATGGCGTGATAGGGCACGCCGGCCATCGGGATCGGATCGCCGCCGCTCTGGCCGCGTTTGGTCAGTGTGATGTCCAGCGCCTGCGCAGCGACCACGGCGTCATCCCAGAACAGCTCGTAGAAATCGCCCATGCGATAAAACAGCAGGTGATCAGGATGCTGGCGCTTGATGCCGAAATACTGGCGCATCATCGGCGTGTGCTGGGCGAGATCGGCGTCGCTGTGGTTCATGGGAACGGAGTCGATCCGGTGGCGGCGTCTTGGCGGGCCGGCATTCTAGCAGCAGCATCCGGCGACGGCGCTGTCGCCATGCGCCGGATCGGCGCCCGTGCTGCGCGCCATGAGCGGAGCAAAACGTGGCGAACAGAATTTGAACAGGAGCGAGCATGAGCGAAGCAGAAATGAACGGCGCCGATCAGCCGCAGGCAATTGCCCGCACCACCCGCGCGCTGGCCGACGCGCTGCTGGCGCGCAACTGGACGCTGGCGCTGGCCGAGTCCTGCACTGGCGGCGGTATCGCGGCGGCCTGCACGGATCTGGCCGGTTCGTCGCGCTGGTTCGAGCGCGGATTCGTTACCTATTCGAATGCCGCCAAGCAGGAGTTGCTGGGCGTCAGCGCCGACACGCTGCAGGCCCATGGCGCGGTCAGCGAGGCCACGGTCCGGGAAATGGCCGTCGGCGCGCTGCGGCACAGTCACGCCGATCTGGCGTTGTCGGTCAGCGGCATCGCCGGCCCGGATGGCGGCAGCGCGCAGAAGCCGGTCGGCACGGTCTGGTTCGCGCTGGCCTGGACGGGCGAAGGCGACCTGCGGGTCGAGGCCAGACAAGCGCGCTTTGCCGGCGACCGGGCGGCAGTGCGCCAGCAGGCGGTAGCCTATGCGCTCGACTGGCTGTCCTCAGTGGCGGGATGAAGCGGGGACGCGGGCGGCGCCTCGCGACGTGCCGCCCACTTCATTCAAACGCTTGTTTGATTTTTCGGTCGGCTTTCCTTTATTGTCCGGCGTCATGAACTGCGACCGGCGCCGGGGCGGCCCGGCCGCAACTGTTTCGTCCGTGGCTGCCTGCTTGCTGCACTGATACGCCGCTTGCCCGCATCCGCCACCAGTCATCTGCTACACCTCCCTTGGTTCGACCGTCTTCAGGAGACCCGCCATGGCCTACACGGCACCGATCCGTGATTTCCGCTTTTTGCTGCTCGAATGGCTGAAGCTGCCCGAGCGCTGGCAGCGTCTGAAAGGCAGTTCCGATCTGGATGAAGGTCTGGTCGAGGCGGTGCTCGAAGAAGCCGGAAAATTCTGCGCCGGCGTGCTGGCGCCGCTGAACCGTTCCGGTGACGAAGAAGGCTGCCAGATCAGCAACGGCGTGGTGAGCACGCCGAAAGGATTTCCCGAGGCCTGGAAACAGTTCGCCGAAAGCGGCTGGCAATCGCTGTGCGGTGATCCGCAGTATGGCGGTCAGGGCTTGCCGCGCACGCTGCACACCGCAGTCGAAGAAATGATCTACGGCGCGAACACTTCGTTCTGCCTGTATTCCTCGCTCACCAACGGCGCCACCGAATGCATTGCCGCACACGGCGACGCGGCAATGAAAAATCGCTATCTGCCGAAATTGCTGAGCGGTGAATGGGCCGGCGCCATGTGCCTGACCGAACCACACGCCGGCACTGATCTCGGCTTGCTGAAAACCAAAGCCGTGCCGAATGACGATGGTTCGTACGCCATCACCGGAACGAAAATTTTTATCACCGGTGGCGAGCATGATCTCACCGGCAACATTGTGCATCTGGTTCTGGCTCGATTGCCGGAAGCGCCGGCCGGCACCAAGGGCATTTCGCTGTTTCTGGTGTCGAAACACGCGGTCAATGCCGACGGCACGCTGGGCGCGCGCAATGCGTTTTCCTGCGGCTCCATCGAACACAAGATGGGCATCAAGGCATCCAGCACCTGTGTGATGAATTTCGACGGCGCCACCGGTTACCTGATCGGCAAACCGAACGAAGGTTTGCGCTGCATGTTCACCATGATGAACGTCGAACGCCTGTCGATTGCCGTGCAGGGCATTGGCCTGGGCGAACTTGCCTGGCAGATCGCAGCGCGCTACGCACGCGAACGTAAACAGGGCCGCGCTGCCGGTTCAGCAGAAGCTGCCGATTCCATCCTCGTGCACGCTGATGTCCAGCGCATGTTGCTGACCATGCGCGCTTACACCGAAGGTGGCCGCGCGCTGGCGCTGTGGATGAGCAGCCTGCTTGATGAACAACACAACGGCAGCGATGCGGAGATCAAGGCCAAGGCCGATGCCTTGCTGGCCTTCCTGACTCCGGTGGCGAAAGCGTTTTTTACCGACGTCGGTTTTGAAGTCTGCAATCACGGCGTGCAAGTGCTGGGTGGTCACGGCTACGTTCGCGAGTGGGGCGTTGAACAGACTGTGCGCGACGCGCGCATTGCGCAGATCTACGAAGGCACCAACGGTGTGCAGGCGATGGATTTGGTCGGCCGCAAACTGCTCGCCAACAAGGGCGAAACGGCAATTGAACTGATGCACGCGATCCGCAACTACGCTGGCACACTCGAGGATGAAGACTGGTCGCGGGCGCTGAAAACCGCTGCCGATGATTTCGCCGACGCCATCGACTCGCTGCTGGCCGGTGCCGACGACGGTGGCCAGCATGCCGGCGCCAATGCCGTGCATTTCCTGCACCTGACCGGACACGTGATCTATGCCTGGCTGTGGGCACAGATGGCGACTCTGGCCAGCGAGGCGGAAGACGATGACGACTATTACGCGCACAAGTTGGTCACTGCCGAATTCTTCCGCCGCCAGCTGCTGCCGCGTACGCGCACGCTGCGCGAACTGATCTGCGGCGACGATCACGACTGGGAACCGGCCGACGACAGCTACTTTGCCGTCTGAATCCCGGCCGGGCAGGGCGGCGCCATCATGGCGATGGCGATCCGCCAGCTGTCCCCGGACAAGTTTCCTCGGCTACAATGCGCGCCCCGCCGTCCGGCGGGGCGTTTTTGCCTCACCGTCCCGGTAGCTCAGCTGGATAGAGCATCCCCCTCCTAAGGGGAAGGTCGGACGTTCGAATCGTCTCCGGGACGCCATTTCCTTTCGCCCTGACAGCATCGGCTGCAAGGCATTCCCCAGCACCTTCGGTGCTCACTGCATGTTGCGGTGAAATCCTGGCTCCGACGCGTGCGTCGTCAAAGCATTCGCACGCGCCTGTGCCATGCTTGTCTTTCTTCCGCAACCCGGACGAATGACGTGAGCACCGCTGAACAGGGTTCCGCACAGGAAACGGCGCCGGCTTCTGAACCGGCTTCCACGCAGAGGCCTGATCAACAGCCAGCTACGTTGCTGCGCATGGTGCAGATCAGCAAGGTCTATCGTGCCGGCGAGGTCGACGTCACAGCACTTAAGGACATCAATCTCGAATTTCATGCCGGCGAATTTGTCGTCATCCTCGGCGCGTCCGGCAGCGGCAAATCAACGCTGCTGCATTTGCTGGGTGGACTCGACACACCGACCACCGGCGAGATCGTCTATCTCGACCACCATCTCACGGCGGCGGACGAACGCGCGCTGACGCAGTACCGACGCGAACACGTCGGTTTCGTTTTCCAGTTTTACAATCTGGTGCCCAGTCTGACCGCTCGGGAAAACGTCGCGCTGGTTACCGACATTGCCGCGTCACCCATGTCGGCAGACGAAGCCCTGCAACGCGTCGATCTCGGTGCCCGGCTGGATCATTTTCCGGCCCAGCTGTCCGGCGGTGAACAGCAGCGCGTCGCCATTGCCCGCGCGATTGCCAAACGTCCCGATGTGTTGCTCTGTGATGAACCGACCGGCGCGCTGGATTACGCCACCGGTAAAACCGTGTTGCAGGTGCTGGCCGATCTGAATCGGGAGCTCGGCACGCTGTTGATCATCATTACCCACAACGCCGCCGTCGCCGCGATGGCCGATCGTGTGATCCGCCTGAGCAGTGGCCGCATTGTTTCGGATACCCGCAACAGCCGACGCGCCAGCGTCGCGGAGCTGAGCTGGTGAACGCGCTGAACCGGATGCGCTGGCGCGATCTCTGGTGGTTGCGCGGCCAGGTGCTGGCAACAGCGCTGGTGGTGTTCTGCGGCATTGCGTCTTTTGTCGCCACCTTCGGCACCTGGCAGGCATTGCGCGATGCCCAGCAGCATTACTACCGGCAGCAACGATTTGCCGATGTATTCGTCAACATGAAACGCGCGCCGCAATCACTGGTCGCGCAGATTGAAACCCTGCCCGGCGTACGTGCGGTGACCGGACGCCTGAGCACCGAAGTGCTGATCGACAGCGATCGTCCCTTGCTGATCAGTGCCCGCGTCGTGTCGCTGCCGGAGCAGCAACCGGCAGTCAATGCCGTGTTTCTGCGCAGTGGTCGCTGGCCGCAAGCAGACCGCGAAGCAGAAGTGCTGGTCAGCGAAACCTTTGCCCGCGCACAAGGCTGGAAGCCCGGCGATGACGTGTCGCTGATCCTCAATGGCCGCCGTGAGCGCGTGCGCATCACCGGTGTCGCGCTGGCGCCGGAATTCATTTACGAAGTCGGGCCGGGCGCGTTGCTGCCTGACGCGCAGCGGTACGGCGTGATATGGATGCCCCATGCGCGGCTGGCGCCCGCCCTGGGCATGCAGGGCGCAATAAATGAACTGGTGCTGCGTGCGGAGAATGACGCAGCCTTGCCGGCCCTGATCGCCATGCTGGATACCCGCCTGCAGCGCTATGGCAGCGCCGGCGCCTATGCACGCGATGAACATGCGTCGCATCAGTTCATACGTGACGAGATCAGCCAGAACCGCATCCACAGCACACTGGTGCCGGGAATTTTTCTCGCCGTGGCTGCATTTCTTTTGCATGTGGCGCTGTCGCGGCTGATCAGTTTGCAACGCGGTGAAATCGGTTTGCTGAAAGCATTCGGCTATCGCAACCGCGATATCGCCCGTCACTATTTTCTGATCGCGTTCAGCATCACCTTGCTGGGCACGCTGCCGGGCATTCTGTCCGGCGTCTGGCTGGGCGATGCCCTGACGCGCCTGTACGACGACTACTACCACTTTCCACAACTGCACTATCAGTTGCGCGCCGACAATCTGTTCATCAGCTTGCTCATCAGTGTGGTCTCCGCCGCTGCCGGCGCATGGTTGCCGGTACGCCGCGCCATTCGCCTGCCGCCGGCGGAAGCGATGCAGCCCGAATCGCCGGCAAACTTTCATGCCGGTGCCGGCGCGCGCTGCCTGCAGTATTTTCGCTGGCCCTTGCTTAACATGAGCTTGCGGCATCTGCTGCGCCGGCGTGTGCGCAGTGTCTTGTCCCTGCTTGCTGCGTCAGTGGCAATGGCGATTCTGGTGCTTGGCGGTTACGGGTTCGATGCCATGTCGCTGCTCATGCGCGAGCAGTTCGAGGAGATCAACCGCGAAGATGTAATGCTGATGTTACGCGAGCCACGCGCAGCGTCAGCGATGCAGGATATCCGCCGTTTGCCGGGCGTACTGGCGGTGGAAAGTTTTCGCAGCATCGCTGTGCAATTGCGAAACGGACACCGGCAGAAACGTCTGGCGCTGACCGTGATGCAGCCGCAATCGGAGATGCGCGTCTGGCGCAGCGGCGATAGCAGCCGTCAGCGGATAAGTGAAGACGGCATAACTCTCGGCAGGGCGCTGGCGGATCAGTTGCGCCTGCGCGTCGGTGATCGGCTTCAGGTTGCAGTGCTTGAAGGCCAGCGCCGGACGCAGGTACTGACGGTAGCGCAAATCAGTGATGAATGGTTGGGGCTGGGCGCCTATGTCAGTCCGCGTACCGGACAATCCCTGCTGCGTTCGGCGCCGGATATCAGTGGCGCCTGGCTGCGCATAGACGCGGCTGCGTGGCCGGCCCTGTCGCAGCGATTGCGTGAGTTGCCGTGGCTGGCGTCGAGCACGCGCAAGGCCGATCTACGCGACAGCATGGCCGCCATGCTCGATCGCAGTGTGCGCGTGGTGACCGTGTTCAATGTCCTGTTTGCCGGTGCGATTGCGTTCGGGATCGTTTACAACAATTTGCGCATCGCCTTGTCCGAACGCGGCCGCGAACTGGCCTCGCTGCGCGTGCTCGGTTTCACCCAGCGGGAAGTGCTGCGGATACTGCTTACCGAGCAATTGATCATTTTGCTGCTGGCGCTGCCGCTCGGCGCGGTGCTGGGCTACGGCCTCAGTGCCTGGATCAGCGAGCGGCTGGTGACCGATGCCTACCGGTTGCCGCTGGTGATCGACGGCGGCAGTTATCTCGGCGCGGCCGTGGTGATCATGCTGGCAGCGACGCTGTCGGCGCTCAGTGTCGGCCGGCGTCTGGCGACAATGAAAATTGTTGATGTCCTGAAAACGAGGGAATGACATGCAGCTACGAACAGGATGGCTGTTGTTGCCGTTTGCAGTGCTGGTGCTCGTCGTGACGTGGCTGCTGGCGCGTCCGGCGCCCATCGCCGTTGATGTGGCCACGGTGAAGCGCGGAAATTTGCGCGTCAGCGTTGAAGAAGAAGGTGAAGTGCGCGCCCATGATCGTTACATGGTCACGGCACCCGTGGCGGGACGCTTGCTGCGCGTCAGTCTGCACGAAGGCGACGCTGTCAACGCCGGCGATGTGGTGGCGACACTCACGCCTTTGCCGCTGTCATCGTGGCAGCGGGACGAGTTGCAGTCGCGTCTTGCTGCGGCGATAGCGCGCCAGCAGGAAAGTCGTGCTGACGCGGCGCGCGCACAACTGGTGATGGAACAGGCCGAGCGCGAACGTGCGCGCTATGAGGCGCTGCTGACACAGAACCTGGTCGCCGCGCAGCAAGCCGAAGACGCGCGCGCCGAAGCCCGCGCTGCAGCGCAGCTGGCGCAGGCTGCGCGTCAACGATTGCTGGCGGCCGAAGCTGATGTGGCCGCCACCCGCGCCTCGCTTGCCGCCACGGATTCGAGCGGTCGCATTGCGCCAGTACAATTGATCGCGCCGGTGAAGGGTTTCGTGCTGGCGGTGATCGAACAAAGCGAGCGCGTGGTTAACAGCGGCGCGCCGCTGCTCCTGCTCGGTGACCCGGGAAAGCTTGAAGCCGTGCTCGAACTGCTGTCCACCGATGCCGTGAATGTGCGCGCCGGCATGATGGTTGAGTTGTTCGGCTGGGGCGGCACTGCCGAGCTGCGCGGCCGTGTCCGCATGGTGGAACCATCGGCGTTTACCCGCGTGTCCACGCTCGGTGTCGAGGAGCAGCGGGTGAAAGTGATTGTCGATATCGAACAACCGCCCGCGACACTGGGCGATGGCTATCACATCGAGGCGCGCATCGTGCTCGCGGATATCAATGACGCGCTGTTGCTTCCGGTTGGCGCGCTGTTTCGTTTGCAGGGTCAGCCGGCACAGAATGCGATGGATGAGGGCGTAAGCGGTGCAGCCATGGTGGATACGGCCACTGCGGACATATCCATGACAGACAGTTCCACGACGGCTTCAGCGGCGAAGGGTACCCCGACAGCTCAGGTATCCGGTGCCTGGGCCTGCTTTGTGCTTTCCGGTGATACGGTCGAGCTGCGCCGTCTGGACATCGGCGCGCGCAATCGTGATGTCGTGCAGGTGATCAGCGGATTGCAGGCGGGGGACCGGGTGGTGATCTACCCGCCGTCGGATCTTCAGGAAGGCCGGCGCGTGAGCGTGCGCCAGCCCTGAGCGGTGTTTGTTCAGCCGAGAATGCGCTGCCAGAAGCCGGCAATTTTTGATTTCGGCTTCCACATGCGTTGTACACCGCATTCGAGAAAGTAGGGCGCGTAGCGTCGATCGCCTTCCATGATGTGATGCGTCAGCCAGTTGCGCAGAAAATGCAGCAGTTCAAAGCTGATCGCATGATGGCCGGCGGCGACTTTCTCTTCCAGTTCGTGCAGCTGGTTGATCAGCTTCTCGTGATCGCCCTTGTGATCCTCATACTCGGGATAGCCAAGAATACGCATCAGGCTTTCTTCCACCATGAAATGCGTGCGCGTGTAATCGGCCAGGGCTTTCAGCGTGTGCGCCACCGCGTCATTGCCTTTTTTGTGCCAAATCGCGTCGTGCAATTCATTGAACAGATTCACCAGCACCTTGTGCTGCTCGTCGATCTCCTGAATGCCAACACTCAGTTCATCGCTCCAGGGAAGCGCTGCCATGATCCGTTCTCCGACTTGATAAGCCGGCGGCACGATACGGAGCGGCGTACGGGATTTGCTTGATGCAAGTCAATTGCCACACGAAATCTGTGGGCAATGTGAATCTGGCTGTTTTTTTGTGGAATGCTTGCGCGGTCGGCCGTGCTGAATTGCTTCCCCTCCTCACCGAGGAGGGGATAGAGGGGGAGGGTGAAATTACGCGACGGATCTCGAAATTCACAACCACCCCCAACCCCTCCTTTGAAAGGAGGGGGGACGTTTAGCATCCCCTCCTCTCTGAGGAGGGGATAAAGGGGTGGTGAAATTACACGACGGATCTCGAAATTCACAACCACCCCCAACCCCTCCTTTGAAAGGAGGGGGG
>JAYSEY010000018.1:0-168 GCA_041913605.1 Permianibacter sp. | reverse complement strand
ACGTTTGGCTTCCCCTCCTCACCGAGGAGGGGATAGAGGGGTGGTGGAATTACGCGACGGATATCGTAATTCACAACCAGCCCCAACCCTTCCTTTGAAAGAAGGGATGGGACTGTAAATCCCCCGTCTTCCGATCCAGTCATAACTAGAGGTTCGGGACGTGGCTAG
>JAYSEY010000017.1:73964-128510 GCA_041913605.1 Permianibacter sp. | reverse complement strand
TAGCCACGTTCCGAACCTCTAGTTATGACTGGATCGGAAGACGGGGGATTTACAAAGGGGCGAGGCATGGATGCCGACGCCTTTTCAGACTGCACAAGGATGTGCTGTCTGAAAAGCCCCGGACGGAATGAGCAGCGCAGGGCACCGCGCAACGCGCGGCTCGGAGTCGGGCATGTTTCTTTGGTAGCTTTCTTTGCGTCAAAGAAAGCTACTCGCCCGCCGGGGCGAGACCCGGCAAACCCTTCGTCCGCGCTGAAGTAATCAACACGCGGCGAAAAGTTAAAACGTTGAACGCAGCTTGAGATCGCCGACATCGTTCAACCGGAGATATGCAGCTACAACGAGAAATTTTGATGGTGAATCTGCCGCCCGTTCGACGAGCCGAGCCCCGGACGGAATGAGCAGCGCAGGGCACCGCGCAACGCGCGGCTCGGAGCCGGGCATGTTTCTTTGGTAGCTTTCTTTGCGTCAAAGAAAGCTACTCGCCCGCCGGGGCGAGACCCGGCAAACCCGAAGCGCGTGCGGTGTGGCGAAAATGAAACGGTTAATCGCGTAATTCCGAACCACCCTCTGCCTCCCTCCTTGGGAAGGAGGGAGAACCGGTGTGCGTTCGTTTGCTGCGTAAAATTTTACTTGGACTGACTGCTGCGGGGCTGGAGTGGTCGGTATGTAAAGTCAGGAGTGAGTCGGGCCGGAAGAGACAGCGGCCGAATGAATTCGGCCCCACAGCAGGATTCATTTTCACCGCAAGTTTCAGACTCACTGCACGGCGAGCTCGCACACTGTCGCACGGCTGCATCCCCATCTCTGTCACCACAACCCGCCGCTTCAGCGCGCTTCGGCGCGTTGTGCCATGTGTGCGGGCTGGCGGGTGGACGTGATGTTCAGCGCGGCGAGTGCGCGGGTGTCGGGGTGGGTGTCGCCGAAGCTGCGGCGATAGACATCGAGTGCGCGTTGCTGTTCGGTGCGTGCGTGCTGCGGATCGTGATCGCGCAGGGCGAGGGCGTGGGCGGCGCGCAGGTTGGCGAGGTAGATGTTGTCGGCGGGCAGGTTGGCTTCGGCGGCGGACAGGTGTTCACCGATCAGTGTCCGTGCCTGTTCGCTCTCGCCGGCGGCGATGCGGATGTGGGCGAGTACGGCGAGCACCGCAACGCATTGCGGATGCGCCGGATCGAGCATGCGGATGCAGTGCTGGTGGCTGTCGGTGGCCAGCGTATTGGCAACGGCGAGTTCGCCGGTTTGCCAGCGTGACCAGGCCAGATAGCGTTCGACAAAGCGTGTCAGGTGGGTGTCGCGTTCACCGCGTTGCAGGCGGCTGTCGAGCAGCGGCTGCAACAGGCTGATCGCTTCCTCGTGCCGGCCCTGCACGGCGCGCAATACGCCGCGATAGTGCACGGCATATTCGCGCACCAGATGCGTGTCCGGCAGGCGCGCTGTGTTGCGCAGCATTTCGCCGACAGCCTGTTCGGCGTCGGCAAACTGGTGCTGGGCAATTTCGATCCAGACCAGCGAGACATTCAGCCAGGCGACGTAGGCGGAATCTTCGCCGCGCGTCTGCCGGTAGATGCGCAGCGATTCGCGCACCGCCTGTTCGGCCTGCTGCCAGCGACCTTGCTGGTGCGAGGCTTCGGCGTAGTGCCAGAGCGCGGTGGCGCGCAGCTCCTGCAGTGAACGATCGGCGTTTTTGTTGACCAGTGTTTCCGTGCCCTGCAGCACCGGCTGCACGGTCTGCAGTGCTTTTGCGTAAGCGCCGAGATTTTTTTCCAGCCAGCTTTGCGCGTTGAGCTGGCGCCAGTAACGCGGCGCATCGTGATCGGCGGCAGCGGGCAGGGGCAGGGCGGCGAGTTTTGCTTTTGCTTCCGGGTAGCGGCTCTGATCGATCAGGGTTTCGATTTCACCGAGCTGCAGATCGCGGCGCAGGCCAGGCTCGGTATCGCCCTGATCGGTGATGGCGTCGAGGCCGGCGCGGAAACTTTCCAGCGCCAGTTTGGGCTGGCTGAGATGCCGGTAGCTGGTGCCGAGCGCCAGCATCACGCCGGCATAAAGTTGTGGCCGGTCGGCGAGTTGTTGCCGCGAGCGCTCGCGGGCTTTGTCGAGCACGGATTTGACGGTGACCTGTTCACCGCCGCCGGCCCGGAACGGATCGGCGGCGCCGAGCAGATCATTGACGATGAAGGTGTGCAGCTCGCGGTTCAGTGCGGCAGCGGTTTCAGCGGCGTCACGGGCTTTCAGCAATTGCCAGCTGTACAGGCCGGAGATCAGCAGCAGCCCGGCGACGCCGGCCGCGAGCAGGCGCCAGGCTCGCCGGCGCTGCTGCAGGGAGTGCATCTCGCGCTGCAGTGTGGCGGCGGCGTCGCGCTGCTGACGGCGGGCGTCCAGCTCGCGCAGCCGGCGACCGAGTTCGGCGGCGCTGCCGATGCGGTGACAGGGCAATAGATCGGCGGCGGCGGCGATGTCTTCGACAAGCAGCGGGTCGTCGATGTCGCGCTGCCAGCCCGGTGCCAGCGGCCGGTTCAGATCGCCGACCAGCAATTGATAGAGCATGACGCCGAGCGCATAGACGTCGGACTGCAGGGTGGGCGGCTCGCCGGCCAGCCGTTCCGGTGCCAGATAAGCGGAGGTGCCGGGGTGATCGCCGCTGCTGCCGGCATCGGTCAGGCCCATGCGCGTCAGTTGCAGGGTATCGAGACGCTGGCTGTCGACACCGCCGGAGCCGAGATCGCCGAGTCGCAGCTGCAGGTTGCCCGGGTTGCAGGCTCCGGTGGGGGCGTTGACCTGCGGGCTCTGTTCAACCAGAAAGTTGGCCGGCTTGATGTCGGTGTGCAGCACGCCGACCGCGTGGGCGGCGGCGACGCAGTCGATGGCCTGTAGCGCCAGTTGCAGGCGGGTTGCGCGGTCGCAACCGGCGCCGTGAACGGCGAACCAGTCCTGCAGGCTGCCGAGCGGACACCAGCGCAGCTCCAGAAACCAGGGCGCCTCGCTGAGATTCCAGTCCATCACCAGCGACGGGCTGTCGTCATGGCTGCGCGTCTGCTGCAGCACGCGGTAGAGCGTGATCTCTCGTTTCAGCCGCGCCTGTTCGGCGTCGTCGAGGGCGAACTTGAACACCCGCGCGTCGCCGGTCTTGCTGTGCCGCGCCAGCCAGACGTTGCCGCGACCGGGCAGCGCTTGCTGCAGTTGCCAGAGCGGACGTTGCGGCGGCGAGAAACCGGGCGCCAGCTGCGGACCGCCGGCCGGCGGACGGCGGACCGTGCAGTGCAGGCAGTAGCCGTAGCCGTGCACGGTCTGCAGCAACTGGCCGTCGCCGTCGCCAAGCGCGACGCGCAGCTTGTTGACGCTGCGGGTCAGCACCGAGTCAGTGACGGCCCGGCCCGACCAGACGTGGTCGAACAGTTCCTGTTTGCTGACCAGCTCGCCGGCGCGGCCGATCAGGTGCATCAGCAGATCAAAGGGTTTCGGTTCCAGCGCCAGCGGCTGGCCGTCGCAGAGCAGGCGGCGGTTGTCGACATCGACCTCGAAGCGGTCAAACAGCAGTCGTTCCATGAACCGGAAATGGCGAATCAGGTGAGGGTGACGAAGCATGGACTCCGTCGGCAGCGCCGGCAACGGGAGCGTCGGAATTTCATCAGAAACCGGTCAGCAGCCGGTCAGGACTGGCGTCGGCAGCGGCGCGCACAGTGCCAGCGCCCGCCCTCGTCGTGTCTGGCTCGCGGCGCCGTGGTCAGGCACCGGGACGCGGGGGCGGGCGCCTTTGTCCCGTAACAGAAGGAACCCTGTTCATGAATCTGATGCGCACGTCAGCCACGGCATTTGCCCTGGCCCTGCTCGCCGCCTGCAGTGGCGGCGGCAGCAAAACCACCCAGTACCAGGTCACCGCCCAGGCGGGCGCCGGCGGCACGCTGACACCGGCGACCAGCTCGGCCAACTCCGGCAGCACGGTCAGCCTGACGGTGACCGCCAACACCGGCTATGAAATCGACAGCGTCAGCGGTTGTGGCGGCACCCTGTCCGGCACCAGCTTTACCACCGCGCCGCTGAGCGCCAACTGTACGGTCAGCGCCAGCTTCAAGCTGAAGCAGTACGCCGTGACCGTGACCACCACCGGTGGCGGCAGCGCCAGCACCAGCAGCGTCAACGTCAACCACGGTGCCACCACCGCCATCACCCTGACCGCGCAGGCCGGCTTCGAGCTCGGCACCGTCAGCGGCTGCGGCGGCACACTGGCCGGCAGCACCTACACCACCGGCGCCATCACCGCCGCCTGCACCGTCAGCGCCGCCTTCCCGAGCAAGAAGACGCTGACCGGCACCGCCGCCGCCGGCGCGCCGATCATCGGCGAGGTCTGGATCAAGGACAGCACCGGCACCGTGCGCAATTTCCCGATCGCGCTCAATGGCACCTACACGCTGAACGTCGAAGGCCTGACACCGCCGCTGCTGCTTAATGCCCGCGGCCAGATCGGCCAGCGCACGGTCAGCTACAGCAGCGTGGCCTATCAGGCGGACTTCGGCGGCAGGGTCAACATCACGCCGTTCACCGATCTGATCCTGGCCAATGTCATCGGCGAAGCGACGCGCGGCTGGTTCGAGCGCGCCGACCTGTCGCTGCTGACGCCGGCGCAGGTTGACGCCGCGCGCGCCACCCTGACGGCACGCCTGCAACCGGTGCTGAGCCAGCTCGGCGTCGCGGTCGGTTTTGATCTGCTGCGTTCGGCCTTCAGCGCCGACCACACCGGTTTTGATGCCGCCATGGATCTGCTGCTGGTGGAAACCGATCCGCAGACCAACGTCGCCACCATCACCAATGTGCTGAACCAGCAGCAGATCATTGATGACCTGAAAGCCGAAGAAACCACGGCGCTGCCCGATCCGGGCCCGCTGACCGCAGTGCTGTCGGACTTCGAAGCCATCGTCGCCCGCTTCGATGCCTTTGCCGATCTGTTCGCCACCAGCGCGCCGCCGGAAAACGCGCCGGCCTACATGGCCTTCTTCCACAGCGCCTGGCTCGATGATGGCTCGACCAACCCCAATGACATGCTGCCGGGCTTGATCGACGCTGTTGGCTTCTCGTTTGCGCAGATCGGTATCACACGCAAAGAGTCCGACACCGAGTGGGTGGTCAGCGCCACGCTGCTTGATGCCGACAAGCAGTGGGCGGGTGCGCTCACCTGGTATGTGGTCAAAGACAACGGCGTGTGGAAATTCGCCGGATCACAAGACGCCTTCGCCATGAAGCTGCATCCGATGGTCTGGCGCGACGGCAGTCTCTATCACAGCCATTTCGAACTCGACTACCAGGGCGGCGCAAGCAACATCGCCTACATCAAGATCAGCGGTCCCGGTTTGAACACCAATCTCGGTTCGTTTGGCAAAGGCCTGATCTACATCGTCGCGCAGGATCGCATCAACAGTGCCGGCACGCTGTACAACAAGCACTGGTTGCCGGATTGCGCGCAGGGCGGCAACGTCACCTGCTACACCCGCGAAGAAATGCAGGTTGGCGCCAAGTACAAGGCCGAAGCAGTGACTGCCAGCTTCCAGCCAGTCGGCCTGCCGGTAACGATCACGGTTGATGCCATTCCGCCGGTCGCCAGCGCTGCGGCAGCCAATGCGGCAAAACTGTTCCCGGACATTACCCGCGTTACCGCGGCCGACGGCAGCGAAGTGAATTCGCTGGCCAAGGCAACGGCGGGTGGACCGCTGACCGTGCACTGGACCTTGCCGACACGCAGTGTGCCGCCGTGCATCAACAATCTGGGCTACGCCGCCTCGGGAACTGCCGGCAGCGTTTCGTCCAACAATGAGTCAGTGGCTTGCGGCGCCAGCAGCGGCGTGGTGGATACCAGCGCCTACAGCGGCGCGGCCAGCGCGGCCAATGTCTGGATCTGGATCGACGACGAATCCGGTGTGTCGTTCGGCGAACCGTTCAACTGGCGTTGAGATCCGTTGCCGACCTCCTGAGACGCAGTTGCTGTCCCGGGAAACTGCAGCAGCCCTGAAAAGCTGCAGCAGTCTTGAAAAAAAACGGCCGGTTCATCCGGCCGTTTTTTATGTATCGAGGAATTGCTCAAGCGCCTGCTGGGAGGCGCGATAGGCGTCACGCAATTCCGGATAGCGTTGCAGCAGCGCGATCAGCAGCAAATCAATCTGGTGTCGCTGTGCCGCTTCGCAAAGTACACCGGCCAGCAGTTCGCTTTCTTCACTGGTGGCGACATGCAGGGCGTGGCTGGACAGCGCGCGGATCGGATTGGCCGCGTAGCGGGTCAGGGTCAGCACGCGTGCACCGGCCAGTTTTGCCGCGCGCGTCAGGTGCACCAGTCCGGAATGCTTGCCGTTCTGGGCAATGACGAACAGCACATCGCCCTGATGGATGTTGGCTGTCTGGGCAGCAAACACTGCGAGATCGGTCAGGCCGATCGCCGGCCGGCGCAGGCGTTGCAATTGTTCGGCAAAATGCCGCGCCAGCCGTGACTCATCACCCAGACCGCAAATGTAAATATGTGGCGCGCTGGCCAGCGCCGCCACCACTTGCAGGAAATCGCTCTCGTCGCTGAGTTTGGCCGTGTCATTGAGCGCTTCGGTTTTACCGCGCAGCAGCTTTTCGTGCAGCACGGCGACACTGTCATCCTGACGGACATCAATGGTCAGCGTCTCGCTCCGGCCGGGATCGCGAACCAGATCCTCGCTGATCGCCAGTTTCAGATCCGGATAGCCTTTGAAGCCGAGTTTCTGGCTGAACTTCACCACGCTGGACTGGCTGATGCCGAGGGCATTGGCCAGATGCTGGGACGAGTAATCGCGCAACAGATACGCGTTGTCGAGTATGAAATCGGCGATGCGCCGCTCGATGGCGGACATCTGTTCACGCGCCGAACGTATCCTGATCAGTGACGACATGACATCCCCGGTTGCCGGTGATCCCGCATGAGCATTGCTGTTTCCCTTTTCCCCGTTGCCATTTTCCGTTTCTTGTTCCTGCTCGCCTGTCTGTTCACCGGCGGCCCGCGGTATGCGGCGCGGCAGTGTAAAGGGTTTTGTGCGTGCCACCAGAACCGGCCAGTCGCCGTGGCCGCTTCAGGGCGTGAGCATTTCCAGTCCGCGGATCTCGCTGATACCCAGCCCGGGCGCATCGCTGACCGTGATCTCGGAATCGTTGAAACGCACGCCGCCGGCCACCGGATCGAAGGCGCAGAGCGACGGGCCGTCGAGATCGATCTTGGTGATGACATTGGCCTTGGCAATGGCGACATGCACGGCCGCGGCGACGCTGACACTGGCTTCCAGCATGCAGCCGATCATGCATTCGACTTCGTACATGGCGCAGATGTCAGCGATACGGATGGCATTGGAAATGCCGCCGGTTTTCATCAGTTTGATATTGATGATGTCGGCGGCGCGCATCTTGATCAGCTCCACCACTTCCTTCGGGCCGAACACGCTTTCATCGGCCATGACTGGCGTGTGCACGCGCTCGGTGATGTATTTCATGCCTTCGAGATCGTGGGCCTTGACCGGTTGCTCAACCAGCTCAAGGTGAATGCCGGCGTCTTCCAGCGTTTGCAGGGCATACACCGCCTGCTTGGCGGTCCAGCCCTGATTGGCGTCGAGCCGGATCAGCGCGCGGCCTTCAACGGCGGCGTGTATGGCTTTGACCCGTTCAATGTCAACGCCGATGTCCTTGCCGACCTTGATCTTCAGTGACTCGAAGCCGCGATCAATGGCGGCCACCGAATCAGCCACCATCTTGTCGATGTAATCCACGCTGATGGTGATGTCGGTGGTGATCACCGGATCGCCGCCGCCGAGCATTTTGTACAGCGGTGCGTTGTAGAGCTGGGCCCAGAGGTCGTAAACGGCGATCTCCACCGCCGCCTTGGCGGAGAAGTTTTTCATCAGCAGGCCCTGGATCAGGCCGGTGATGCGGTTCAGGTTGGCAATGTCCTCGCCGATCAGTTTTGGTTTGATGATGGTGTTGATGGCTTCGATGATCGAACCGTGCGTGTCGCCGGTGATCACCGCTGTCGCGGGCGCTTCACCATAGCCGACATGACCGGTGTCGGTTTCGATGATGACAATGATGTCCTCGATATTCTCCACGGTGCGCAACGCTGTCTTGAACGGCGTTTTCAGTGGCACGCGCAGCATGCCAAAACGGATGTTGGTAATTTTCATTGCCAGTCCTGTCAGCGGAAGCGTTTGATGCGGGTGATGCGATCAACGTAGCCGGTTTTGGCGTTGAGCATCAGCGGCAGCAGTGGCGTGACCGAAACGCCATTCAGTGCCGAGGTATAGAGCCCGTCGGGTTTGATGTAACTGAGTCCGGTGACGTCGTGGATGATCCACGGTTCGCCGTTAATCTGGCCGATCACCATCATCACGTGACCGGGAATGAACACCAGATCGCCGGGCAAGGTATTTTTCAGCGCAGCGAGCTTTTCCTCGCGTGTGCTGGTGGCATCGAAACTGATCGTGTCACCTATCGGCACCTTGGCCTGATCACCGGCATTGCGCGGCAGGTACAGACCCATTGATCGGTACACTTCGCCGACAAATCCGCTGCAATCACGACCGTTGTAGGCATGTCCCCAGCCATAACGTTCGCCGAGAAATTTGAACGCCTGATTGAGAATATTGCGCTCGTTGAGCGGCAGGTAAGTGTCGCGCACATCCTGGTTGCGCGGCACCAGCGCTTCCTGGAGCTGCAGGCGTCCATTGCCATCGCGTGTCGGCAACAATACGACGTGACCGGCGTAGGCATTCTGGCCGTTCAGCAGCGGACCGTTGGCAGGTTGATCGCGGCGCGGCAGTTTCACGCTCATGTCCAGTGCCAGTTCGGATACCGCCGGTTGTTCGGGCGTAAACACGGTGTAGGCGCGCGCGCCAGTGACCACCAGCTGATCGGTGGCCGTTTCAAACGCGTGGATCTGTTCACGTGTGCCGAGTGCGACATCTTTCTTCTGCACCCAGGCGGTGTAGTGATGCGACTGGGCAAACCACCACTGACCATCGGCGCTTTCGTGCAGCAGGGCGACACTCATACCGGGAAACAGACCGGTCTCCTGAAAGCGATCAATGTCGCCAGCCTGCGCGCTGTCATAGGCGCGTTGCAGCGACGGAAAACTGCGCATGTCTGCGCGCCGGACAATCAGGCCGAGTTGCACCGGATTGCTGGCCTGCACCCCTTCGGTGTTGAGATTTGCAGCCAGCTGCGCCAGCGCATCGGCCGACAGCAGGCGGCCATCGGCACCGTAGAGCGATTTCTTCGGCAGCGGCGATTTTTCCGCCAGCAGATTGCGCAAGGTTTCCGCATCGAGCGCAGCAGGCAGATCGCGCCAGTCATGCAGCGTGGGATCCGCTTCAACTGCCCTGCGGTTGAGCGCTTTCAGCGCCGCCGGACTGTGCCAGACACGGTCGGCGTCACGGAGCTGCTGCAACCAGAACGCCGCGTCCAGATGTTCGGTGCGCACACCGATGACATCACCGGCCGTCGTCGTCGCAGGCGCTGTTGTGCTGGCAGCGACCGGTGTCTCCGGCGCTGCAGGCCGGGCCTGACCGGCGGCACTGAGCAGGCCGAACAACAGACCGGCGCTGAGCGCGACCGGGTAGGGGGCGGGCATGAAGCACTCCTTATGCAGCAGGATTGGCAGGACACCGCTCTGGCGACGACCGCTTTGCCGCGCCGGCCGCGGGCGATGATACGACGCATCGCTCTTCGGCCTGACGCCACCTCGATTCAACGTCGCCAACTCAACTATTCCACTAAAGTATGTCAGGAAGAATATATTATTTACAACCCCGAAATCGCATGATATACCGCTGACTCATCGCTGCCTGCGTGCAGCCCACCTGACCGGTCATTCCTGTTTGCCATGCGTGAATTGGCGGCAGCCCGGAGACGCAAACGATGACTCACTGGCGGAAGTTTTCCCTGCTGCGCGGCGCGCGCCTGGCCGGGCTGGCCCTGTGTCTGGCTGGCGGATCGGTCGCTGTGTCCATCGGGTATGCAGGCGGCATCGCTCATGCAGGGGGCATCCCTGAGCATCTGGAGCATCCGCTGCTGGCGGCCGTGATCAGCAGCATTGATGCCGGCGAACATCAAATCGCCCATGCCCGCATCGATGCGGCGCTGGCGAAACCGGCGTTGGCGGAAAACCTGCGTCAGGCGCTACTGTTCCAGCGCGAGCGGGCACAGCGCATCGCCAGCGAATTCACACTGGATGAGGCCCAGGTGCGCGCGCGTCTGCTCAGCCAGATCCCCGATCTGCGTGATGACGAATTCAGCGCCTGGGATCGGCAGGGCCAGCTTGAACATCTGTTCATCAACGGCGAGAAGCGCTATTTCCGCAAAGCGGTAAGCAATCTTTTTTATGTCAATCCGGCAGCGCTGGCGCGCCGCGCAAAAACTGCGCCGCGCTTCCTCGACGATGCACCGCTGTACGCGCCGCATGCCCATCACCGGCAGGTGATAGAAGCTGCGCTGGCCAGCGGCCGGACCGCCGTGGAAAAGAAAACCCTGCGCATCCGCCAGCGCATCACGGTGAAAAAGGATGCCGTTCCGGACGGTGAAACGTTGCGTGTCTGGCTGCCGTTCCCGCGTCACATTCCCGGTCATCAGGACAATATCCGCATTGTGTCCAGTCATCCGTCGCCCGCGCGAATTGCCGGTGACGAGGCGCTACAGCGCACCGCCTATTTCGAAGTGCCGGCGAAGGCGGGAAGCGAGACAAAAATCAGCATTGAATACGAAACCGACATTCATGCCCGCTATCACGTCATCGATGCCGACAAGGTGACGGCGTCCGGTAGCGATGGCGTACTCGCCGAACACCTTGCCGAGCGGCCGCCGCATATTGTGTTCAGCGACAAGCTGAAAGCCTTCTCGCGCGCGGTGGTCGGCGAGGAAAAAAATCCCTACCGCATCGCGCAAAAACTGTTTGCCGCGGTTGATCAAATCCCATGGGCCGGCGCCCGCGAATATTCGACGCTGAGCAATATCAGCGACTACGCCTTCAGCGCCGGCCACGCCGATTGTGGCCAACAGACCCTGCTGCTGATCACGCTGCTGCGCATGAACGGCATTCCGGCCCGTTGGCAATCCGGCTGGGAATTTTCCGATGCCAAATTCGACACCATGCACGATTGGGCACAGGTGTACTTCGCGCCGCATGGGTGGGTGCCGGTTGACGTGACCCACGGCGTACTGGCGGCCGATGACGCGCGCCTGAAATGGTTTTATCTCGGCGGTCTGGACAGCTACCGGCTGATCTTCAACGACGACTATTCGCGGGAGTTTTCACCGGCAAAACAGCACTTCCGCTCCGAGACAGTCGATCTGCAACGCGGCGAAGTTGAATGGCGTAACGGCAATCTCTACTTCGACCAATGGAGCTACGGGCTCGACTGGGCGGTGGATGCGCCACTGCCACCGGCGCGCTGAGTGTTGTCATCGCAACGTGACAGAACGTACTAAAAACACACTCAACACGTAACAACACATAGCAACACGCTCACAACAAATACCGTACACAAACGGCAAACGTCTGCAGGCAGCGGGGTGGCCGAAAAAAACAGGCAGTGCCTACGCAATAAGAACAGCACCGCCCCCCGGTGTGATGAACAAAAACGCAACGCGACAGGAGCAAGACCGTGAAACAACAACGCTTCAGAAAGTCGATTCTCGCAGTCACCGTCGGCTTGTGTCTGGCTGGAACACTGGCGCCGTGGTCGGCCGCAGTGGCGGCCAACAACGACGGCGCCGTGGTCGGCAAAGTGGTCATCGCCGGCGGTGCCAGCGCCAATGATGTCACGCTGGTGATCAGGAACCGTGAAACCGGCCTGACGCGGACGGTCACAGCAGCTGCGGACGGCAGTTTCCGCTTTCCGTTCCTGCCGGTCGGCGAATACAGCGTCAGCGCGGAAAAAGCCGGTTTCAATGCCGTCAAACTCGACAATATCCGCGTCGGACTCGGCACCGCCACCACGGTCAACCTGACGCTGGAAAGCGGCAATGTCGAAACGGTCACGGTGATGGGCAATCGCGTCATCACCTCGGTGGATGCATCGTCGTCGGAATCCGGTCTGAACATCTCCTCGCGCGAACTTGAACGCATGCCGGTGTCGCGCGATGTGTCGTCAGTCGCGCTGCTGGCGCCGGGCGTCAATGCCGGCAGTGAACGCATGCGCAGCGGCCTGTCGTTCGGCGGATCATCAGTGGCGGAAAACGCCATCTACATCAACGGTCTCAATGTCACCGACATTTACCGGCGCATCGGTTTCTCCAGTGTGCCGTATTCCTTCTACAAGGAATTCCAGGTCAAGACCGGCGGCTACTCAGTGGAGTTTGGACGCTCCACCGGCGGCGTGATCAATGCCGTGACCAAAACCGGTACCAATGATTTCGAGTTCGGCGCCGAAGCTTACTGGCAACCGGACCGCTTGCGCGGCAATGGCATTGATCGCTTTGACATCGACGGCCAGCGCTACAACGCGGTCAGTCGCGACACGGCTGATCGCCTGAACCTGAACATCTCCGCGTCCGGTCCGATCATCGAAGACAAACTGTTCTTCTTTGCTCTCTATGAAGCGCGCGACTACCAGTCCGATTCCTACAGTGACAGCGATTCGCGGGTCAGCCGCTACGAGGAGCCGGATGATTTCTGGGGCGTCAAACTCGACTGGCAGATCAACGACAATCATCTGCTGGAACTGCTCGGTTTCTCCGACTCTTCCGATACGCAGTCTGATGTCTATGCCTACAGTTGGGCCAATGATCGCATCGGCACGCCGGTGGGCAGCAATTTCACCAAAGGTGGCGGCGACAACTGGGCGCTGACCTATACCGGCTACCTGACTGATGACCTGTCGATGAAAGTGCTGTACGGCGAAAACAATCGCGCCGACAGCAGCTTCAGTTCCTCGGACCTGATCTGCGATTTCTATACCGATAGCCGCACCGGCCAGAACGGTCGCCAGCTCGGTTGCGCCACGCGCACTCTGGTCGAAGATCAGGAAAACCAGCGCGAAGCCATGCGTATCGATTTTGAATGGCAGCTTGGCGCACACCTGCTGCGCTTCGGCATGGACAACGAGCTGAACACCACGGATTACGACCAGCACTATGTCGGCAGCGGCATCCGCTATCAGGCGCTGACCCGTACGCCGGGTACGCGGTTGCCGAACGGCGGCATTGTCCCGGCAGGTGTCAACGAAGTGGTGTATGCCCGCCGCTACGCCATCACCGGCAATTTCGAAACCGAAACCTCAGCGCTGTATGTGGAAGATACCTGGACGGTCACGGATACGCTGACCATCAACGGTGGTATCCGCGTTGACAATTTTGACAACCGCGATCAGGAAGGCCGCACCTATATCGAACAGGACAACCAGATCGGTCCGCGCATCGGTCTGGCCTGGGACGTCAACGGCGACGGCGAATCAAAAGTGTTTGCCAATGCCGGTCGCTACTATCTGCCGGTCGCCAACGTCATCAACGTCAAACAGGCCGGCGGCCTGCTTGACGAGCGCACCTACTGGGTGATGCTCGGTAACACGCCTTACGAATTCAACGGCCAGACCTTCTATCGTCCGCAACTCGGCGCGCAAATCGGCCCGATGGACAATTCCCAGGGCGACGGCACGGTCGGCGATCTGCGTGCTGAAGTCGACCGCGATCTGGACCCGGTTTATCAGGATGAACTGATCGTCGGCTACGAAAGCATGATCGATGATCGCTGGTCCTGGGGTGTGCGCGGTATCTATCGCAACACGCCCAATGCCATTGACGACATCGAACTGACCGGCAACGGTCGTTGCGGTGAAGACGGCTATCAGGGCTGGGTGATGGCCAATCCGGGCAGTGTTGTCACCGTCTGGGGCGACAGCGATTGCGACGGCGAAAATGACAGCTACATCAGCATCGACACGGCAAAAGAAGGCTGGGTGATGCCGGATGGCAGTGAACGCGGCTGGGTGAAACCGAAGCGTGTGTACAAGGCGCTGGAATTCCAGCTCGATCGCTCCTGGGATGCCAAGTGGTCGATGAATGCGTCATACACGCTGGCAAAAAGCGAAGGCAATGTCGAAGGTCCGGTCAACTCCGACACCGGCTTCTCCGACAGCGGCCGCACCGAAGCGTTTGATGATCCCTGGGTCAACTACGGCAGCGGTCGCTTGCCCAACGACATTCGGCACCAGTTCAAGCTGCGCGGTGCGTATGCGCTGACCGATGATCTGTCGATGGGCCTGAACATGCGCGCCAACTCGGGTCGGCCGATCAGTGCCCAGGGCGTCGGCAATCCTTACGACAGCACCAACTATCACAGCTGGTTCATCTGCGTTGCCGACTGCACCACGGACACGCCGCAATACCAGCTCACCAAGCGCGGTCAGTACGGGGAAACACCGTGGGTGTTCAACATCGACTTCAATGTCAGCTATGACATGAGTCTGGGGGGCACCGACATGAAGTTGCGGCTGGACATTTTCAACGTGCTGAATTCGCAGTCGGTGTTGCTGGTGGACGAGGAGCGCGATCTGGATATCGGCACTACCAATCCGGAATTCCTGCGTGCCTCGGCCTGGCAGTCGCCGCGTTACATGCAGATCAGTGCGCAGGTGAAGTTCTGAAACGGCGTGTTCGGCCGGTGCCCGCGTGGCCCGGCCGGACACGACGCCATGTTGTTTGTTCTTGCTCCAGTGGTCTCCGCTCCATGACGGGTTTTCATTACCGTGATCGGGTGCTGCATGTCGAAGGCGTCAGTCTCCAGCGTCTGGTTTCGGCATGTGGCACCCCTTTTTACGTCTATTCCACGGCGGTAATCCAGGCGCAGATTGCCAGCCTGCGCACCGCGCTCGATGAATTCCGGCCGCATTACTGCTATGCGGTGAAAGCCAATTCCCATCGTGCGGTCCTGCGCAGTATTTTTGATGCCGGCTTTGGTGCCGACATCGTTTCCGAAGGTGAGTTGCGCCGCTGCCTGTCGGTGGGTTTGCCGCCGGCGCAGATCACGTTCTCCGGTGTCGGCAAAAGCGAGCACGAGATCCGCTATGCGCTGGCCCAGGATATCCGCCAGTTCAATGTTGAATCGGCAGACGAACTGCTGCGCCTGAGCGCGCTGGCCTGCGACATGCAGTGCGTCGCCCGCGTTGCCTTGCGGGTCAACCCGGACGTCGCTGCCGACACCCACGAAAAAATCACCACCGGCACCGCTGCCAACAAATTCGGCATCGCGCTGGACGACATTCCGGCGCTGTATGCACTGGCGCGGCGTTTGCCCGGTATCGATGTGCGTGGTCTGCATGTGCACATCGGTTCGCAAATCCTCGATTGCGCACCGTATGAACAGGTGTTCCGTCGGCTGGCGGCGCTGGTGCGGCAACTGCGTGCGGCGGAGTTGCCGGTCACCCTGCTCGATCTCGGTGGCGGATTTGGTTTGTCCTACGATGCCCGCGATCAGCGGCAGTTCGATTTCACCCGCTACGCACAGTTGTTGCGCGAGCACATCGCGCCCTTGGGTGTCGAGATCATGCTGGAGCCGGGGCGCTACCTGGTCGCGCCGGCGGGCGCGCTGATCAGCCGAGTCGAATATGTGAAACCCACAGCGCAGCGCGAGTTTGTCATTCTCGACGCCGGCATGAATGATCTGATCCGCCCGGCACTGTATGAGGCCTGGCATGACGTGTTGCCGTTGCAGCAAGCCGATGCTCGAACCGTGTGTCATCGCTATGACCTTGTCGGCCCGGTGTGCGAAACCGGCGACACTTTTGCCCGTGATCGCGAACTGGCGGAGTTGAAAGCCGGAGACGGGCTGGCGATGATGTCCGCCGGTGCCTATGGCGCGACGATGTCTTCCACCTACAACACGCGGCCGCTGATTCCGGAAGTGCTGGTGAGCGGCGATCAGTTTGCCGTGGTGCGCGCGCGTCAGAGTTATGCCGAATTGCTGGCCGGAGAGCACCTGCCGCCGTGGTTGTCCGAAGGTGAACACGTCGCTGACGATCCGGCATCGCCCGTCCATCCGCATCGCTGAGGAGTGCTGTTGTGCGCGTTTCGCCCTTGTCCTGGTTTGTGCTGCTGACCGTTGCGTCATGCGCTGCAGCGCCGTTGGCCGCCGCAGATGACCTGCATCAGCGCCTGCTGACGCTCGACACCCACATCGACATTCCGCGCAGTTACATGCAACGCATCGAACACGATGCCGGCAAGGACACTCCGCTGAAAGTTGATCTGCCGAAAATGCGCAAGGGCGGACTCGATACCGGCTTCCTGATCGTCTATGTCGAGCAGGGCGCGCTGGATGCCGCCGGCCATGCGAAAGCGGTTGCCGCAGCTGACGTGAAATTCCGCGCCATTGATCAGTTGATCGCGGCGAACAGTACAGTGGCGACTGCGGTGCGTTCACCGGATGAAGTGCTGGCCGCGCATCGTGCCGGTAAAATCGGCATCGCCATCGGCATCGAAAACGGTTATGCCCTCGGCCACGATTTGGCCGCCGTGGATCGCGCCCATGCGCGCGGCGCGCGCTACATCGGTCTGAACCATGTCGGTGACAACGATTTGTGCGGCAGTTCGTCCGGGCACGGCAAACCGGAACCGGAAGGCCGGGGCGCCACAGATTTCGGCGCCCGGGTGATCAAGCGCATGAACGAGCTGGGCATCATGGTGGACATTTCCCATGCGTCTGATGCCTGCGTGCGTGACGCATTGCGTCTGTCGAAAGCGCCGATCATCGCCTCGCATTCCGGCGCGCGCAGCAAGTTCACCCACAATCGCAATTTACCCGACGAGTTGCTGAAAGCGATTGCCGCAAAAGGCGGTGTGGTACAGGTCGTGGCGTTTTCCGGTTTCCTGAAGGCCACCCCGGAGCGTGATCAGGCGGAAGAGGATCTGAAGAAAAAGGTTGCTGCCGAACTCGGTGCCAGTGAATTCAGCTGGGAAAAACATGAGTACACGCCGGCGTTTCAGAACGGCTGGGCAGAGATAGAACGCCGGTTTCCGCCGGCCAGCCTGCAGGACTATGTCGACCATCTGGATTACGTCGTCAAGCTGATCGGCATCGATCATGTTGGCATCAGTTCCGACTTTGACGGCGGTGGCGGAGTGCTCGGCTGGAATGACGCCAGCGAAACGCCGGCCGTGACCGCTGAACTGCGCAAGCGCGGCTACAGCGAGGCCGATATCGGCAAACTCTGGAGCGGCAACCTGTTGCGCGTCTGGCGCGCGGTTGACGCGCAGAAACTGCCGTCGCCTGCACCCTGAGTCCTGATCACGAAACCTGAGTTCTGAATCCTGAATCCTGAATCCTGACATTTTCCGATGGCGCACTTTCGTCCAACCCTTGCGCGCATTGATGTGCATGCGCTGCGCCACAATCTCGCGGTGCTGGCGCGTCAGGCGGCGCCCGAACAATTGCTGCCGGTTGTGAAAGCCGATGCCTACGGCCACGGTGCACTGACTGTCTGCCGGGCACTGAGCGGATTTGTCGATACGGTGGCAGTCGCACTGCTGGATGAGGCGGTGCAATTGCGCGCGCGTGGCGTGCGCGAAAACATCGTTGTGTTGCAGGGTGCACACTGTGCTGACAGCCTGCATTGTGCCGCGCAACTGCGTCTGACGCTGGTGCTGGAAAATTTTCGCCAGATTGCGTTGCTGCGCTCACTGCGACTGCCGCAAGCCTTGTCGGTGTGGCTGAAAATCGACACCGGCATGCACCGTTTGGGTTTTGCCCCGGAGGACGTCGATCAGGCGCTGGGGCAATTGCTGATGATCAGCCATGTGCGTCAGCCGGTGGTGCTGGCCACGCATTTCGCCAGCGCGGACCGGCCGCTGTCCGGCGCGCTCGCGCGTCAGCGACAAAGCTTTGCCCGGCTGCGTGATCGCTGGTCACTGCCCGGCAGCCTGAACAATTCCGCGGCGCTGTTGCTTGCGGATCGCCATGTCGCCAACTGGGCGCGTTGCGGCTATCTGCTGTACGGCGGACGTGTGCGAAGCGATGAGCAGCATTGCCAGGATCAGTTGCAGGCGGTCATGCAATTGCAGACGCGGGTCATTGCTCTGCGCAACATCGCCGCCGGCGAAGCGGTCGGTTACGACGGCAGCTGGATCGCGCCGCGGCGCTCGCGCATTGCCACCTTGCCGATCGGTTATGCAGACGGTTATCCGCGTCATGCCGCCAGCGGTACGCCGGTCTGGATCAATGGCCGGCGCGCGTCGCTGGTGGGCCGGGTATCAATGGATCTGATCACCGTCGATGTCACGGATATCGAAGGCGTTGATTACGACACGCCAGTGGAACTCTGGGGAGCACATTTGCCGGTCGATGAAGTTGCCGCTCATGCCGGAACCATCGGCTATCAATTGCTGGCCGGGCTGACGGCGCGCGTACCGCGTTATCCGCTCTATGGTTCAACAGCTGACTCCGGTGCCTGCCACCGTGCCGGTACCGCGAACAATGCCGACACCAATATCAACACCAGCACAAATACCAATTCCGGGATCGTCCACAGGCTTGAACCTGCAGAACGGGCGGGTGATGTCTTGCCGGCGTCCGGCGCGCAGAAGTCCTGCACATAGTCGTCATGGACACTGCTGTCGCCCGCGCGGGCATTTCCTGCACAGCCATACATAAGAAGGAAACACCATGACTGCACCAGATCGGAATTTTCGCATTTCATTGCGTGTACTGATCGCTGCCTGTGTCTGGAGCAGCAGCCTCATCGTCGGCGTGCAGGCCGCACCGGCTGATGCCGGTGCGCAAGGTGTTGCCGCGGATGCGCCGTCGCCGGTGTTCAGCAGCGAACGCGTGGATGCGCTGGCGGAAAAACTGATGCGCGATTACCGCATTCCCGGCCTTGCCATCGGTGTGGTCGCCGACGGACGCGTTGTGCATGCGCGCGGTTACGGTGTGCGCGAGTACGGGCGTGAGGGCGCTGTCGATGGCCAAACCCTGTTCAAGATCGCGTCCAACACCAAGGCCATGACGGCGGCGGCGCTGGCGATACTGGTCGATCGCGGCCAGTTGCAGTGGACCGACAAAGTGCAGAAATTCCTGCCCGAATTCGCCATGCATGATGACTGGGTCAGCCGCGAATTCATGGTCCGCGATCTGCTGGTGCACAACAGTGGCCTCGGCCCCGGCGCTGGCGATTTGATGTTCTGGCCGGAGCCCAACCTGTTCACCCGCAGCGACATCATCAGTGGTCTGAAACACCTGCCGCCGGTCAGCGGTTTTCGCGCCGAATACGCCTATGACAACAGTCTCTACGTGGTCGCCGGCGAAATTGTTGCGCGCATCAGCGGCCGGTCCTGGGAGCAGTTTGTCGAACGCGAATTGTTTGCGCCGCAAGGCATGACGCGCTGTTTTGCCGGCGCATTCAACAGCGCGGCGGCTGGCAATATCGCCCAGCCGCACGGCGAAGAAAACGGCGTGCCGGTGGTGGTGCGGCGTGAACCGGAGCAGATCCCGGCGCTGACCATGGCCGCGGCCGGCGGCGTGCGCTGCAGTCTTGATGACATGCTGCGCTGGGTGCGCACGCTGCTCGACAAGGGCCGCATCGCCGACGGCGAACATGCCGGCAAACCGCTGTTCAGCAGCCGCCAGCACGCGCTGATTTGGACGCCGTACACCATCATGCCGATCAACGGTGAACTGCATGAATGGGATCGCAGCCATTTCAATCTGTATGGCCTGGGCTGGCGCATCAACGACATGGACGGCGAGCTGAAAGTGCATCACACCGGCAGTCTCGCCGGCATGCATTCGGCGGTGGCGCTGCTGCCGGAGCGGCGCAGCGGCGTGGTGATCCTGATGAACAAGGCCAACAATGACGCGCGCAACATTGCCACCCGCACGCTGCTGAAACTGTTCACTTCGCCCGCTGACGGCATCGACTGGCCGAAAAAAATGCAGGACAGCTGGGCCTCAAAACGTGCGCAACAGGCGGCCGCGGCCGGAGCGGGCACACCGGTTACCAAGCTGCAGGTGAGCGGGCAATTGCCGGACATGCGCGCGTATCTGGGGCGCTGGCGTGATCCCTGGTTCGGCGACGTGCTGATCGAACAGCGCGGTGACGAGGTCTGGTGGCGCAGCGAAAAATCACTGAAGCTGAACGGCCGTCTGCAGCATGTTGAAGGCCAGCGCTTTGTGGTGCGCTGGCAGGATCGCCAGCTGGAGGCCGACGCCTATGTCGATTTCCAGACCGAAGCTGGCGAACCAGCCATGCGCATGGCACCGGCCGACGACGCCACCGACTTCAGCTACGACTTCCGCGACCTGCGCTTCCGCCGCGTTGCCGACTGAGCCGCCAACACGCGCGCATTTGCTCACCCGTAACGCAGCAGTAATCGAACGGCAGATCAGGATGTCTCCCTCTCCCTTCGCGGGAGCGGGCCGGGGAGAGGGGGAAGCTGCAGTACACGCCGTAGCGGGTCATCCGCCACACTGCACAGCTTATGCCGCGCCGGGCTGGGAATTGCCGGCCGGCGTCGTATGATGCGCGGCACCCGTCGCGCTCTGCGTCGGCGGGCGCGAGGGGCATACTCGCCAACGCTGCGCGCCACGACGGCACGCCGGGCAATGCAACGGCCGCGAGTGCAGAACAGCGCACTGCAGTGCACGACTACGCGCTACTGCGCAGCACTTCGCACCACAACGCATCACTACGCACTACAACGCACCACAACGCACTACAACGCACCACAACGCACTACAACAACAGCAAGAAAGGGAAACGTCCGATGTCCTGGTTGCCGCTACTGCCACCTTTGCTGGCCCTGACGCTCGCCATCTGGAAGCGTGAAGTGATGCTGGCCCTGCTGGTCGCCCTGCTGGTGGCCGAGCTGATCCTGCGCGGGCCGGTCATGCTGGCATCGCTGCAACTGTTTACCAGTGATCCGGGCGCCAATCTGCTCGCCGCCGGCAGTGCCGTGGTGCAATTCCTGTCCGCCGTGCCCGAACGACTGGTGGCGCAATTCGCCGATGCCGGCAACACGCGCGTGCTGATGTTCAGCCTGTTGATCGGCGCGCTGATTCTTTATGCACGCGAAAGCGGCGGCATCAGCGCCTTTGTCAAATGGCTGGAAGACAAGCAATGGGCCGACACGCCACGCAAAGCCAGCTGGATGTCGATCCTGGTGTCCATCCTGCTGTTTATCGAATCGACGCTGTCCATTTTCACCGCGGCGCTGGTCTCCACCGCGCTGTTTGATCGCCACAAAATGAGCCGCGCACGCCTTGCCTATTTCATCGACTCCACCTGCCCGACCATAAAAGTAACGCTGTTTTTCAACGGCTGGGGCGCGCTCTTGCTGGGCCTGCTGGTGCCCTACGGGCTGGACAGCAATGTACAGACGCTGATCCACGCCATTCCGCTCAATTTCTACATCTGGTTCACGCTCGCGTTCGTGTTCTGGACAGCGGCCACCGGCAAGGTGTACGGCCCGCTGCGCGCATCCGAAGAGCGCGCACAAGTGATTGCCCAGACGGCAAACAACACGCTGCCGCCGCCGACACGCAAACGCTATTTCCTCGCGCCGCTGCTGGTCGCCGTGTTCGGCATCGTCTTTGTGATGTGGCAAACCGGCGATGGCAACCTGATGAAAGGCAGCGCATCCAGTGCCGTGCTCTGGAGCGTGACGGCGGCCGTGTTCACCGGCTATCTGCTGCTGTTTTTTGGTCGCGTGCGCAGCCATGGCGAGCTGGTGAAAATGGCGTTCCGCGGCATGGGTGAACTGCTGCCGATGGTGACGCTGGTGCTGCTGGCTTTCGCGCTTGGCGCGGCGATGAAAGATCTCGGCCTCGGCAAACTCATTGCCCATCTGGTCGGCGATTTCCTGCCCTACTGGGCCGTCGCGCCGCTGGTTTTTCTCACCGGCTGCCTGATCTCGTTTTCCACCGGCACCTCCTGGGGCACCTTCGCGCTGATGATGCCCATCGCCATGCCGCTGGCGCCGGTGTACGGCCTGCCGCCCGAACTCCTGCTCTCCGCCGTGATCGGCGGCGGCGTATTCGGCGACCACTGCTCCGGCATTTCCGACACCGCCATCATGTCCTCACTGGCCTCCGGCTGCGATCACTACGAACACGTCAAAACCCAGTTGCCCTACGCGCTCGTCGCTGCGGGTTTGACGCTGGTGGCCTATGTGATCACGGGCGTGATGATGCGTGGGGGGTGAGGAGTGAAGGCGCAGGACGGCTCGCGTCTTCGGGACATCCTGTAACCGCTTCTGTGCGGGACTGCACGTTGCCATGGCAATTGTTCAGGATTCCAGACCAAACGGGTGGCAACGTCCCGAGCATCCGCACAGATGCTTGCTGCCGGCGTTTGGCCGGTGCTATCTGAGTATGGATTTGTTCACGCGATGCCCGCATGAACAAGGAGGGCAGGCGAAATTCGACGTTGCCTGAGTTGTCAAACGATGAAAGGACGAAAAGTGAAAAAGATTCTTGTTGCAGGTTTCCACGCATTGCTGGTCTTGGCTTTGTCTGCATGCAGTAGCGTCATGATCAAGTCGCCAGATCAACGTATCAATCCTTCGCCGGAAGCTGAGGCGCAGATTGTATTCATGCGCTCGTCATTCACAGCTGGCGCATTGGGGGTCGAGTTATTTGAAATTGAAAATGGCGAGCTCCGGTTTATTGGGCAGTTGCCCAATGGAAGCAAGGTGGCTCATCGGACCAAGCCTGGTCGAAAGGTGTACATGGCATATGGAAATGCTGCCGACTTCATGATCGCGGATGTCTTGGCTGGCAAGACCTACTACTCGATTGTGCGTCCTAACTGGGGCACGGGGGGCTTCGCCCCAACTCCCGTCCGTACCGATGGAACGAGCGAGTACAACACGACTAGAAAAGCGTTCAAGGAATGGCTGGCGGATACCGATCTGCTGGTTTCCAAACCGGATGCCAAGGAGTTTTTTGAGGAAAACAAAGCCAAGTATCAGTCGATTTACAACGACTATTGGCAGCGATTCCAACGCAAATCACCAGAGCAAATCGCAGAGCGAACCATGCGTCCGATTGACGGAATCTGAAACGTCAGAGACTGCCTGGTGGACACTCATCGTTGCCCACCAGGCAGCATGTTGTGGCGCGGTGCAGGTCCGATTGGCGCAGCGTAATCGGACGGAGCCCTCTAGCGGCGCGCCAGACCGGGCGCAGCAATTGCGCCCGGCCCTGTGTTGCACTGACGGTACTTTCCTGCGTACCGGACCGGCAGCATGACACGTCAGTCGTTTTCAGCCTGGTTGAACAAGCATTTCGACAAGATTCTGGGTATCGGCGTTCTGTCGGTGGTGATCGGCAATGTCGTGTCGATGGCTGTCACCGGCGTGGATTTCATCACGCTTGGCGCGATCTACATTATGGGTTTCGTGGTGCTGGGTGTGGCGGCCTTCGGCGTGCTGGCGGCGGTGCTGCTTGTCTTTGCGGCATTGTTGAGGTGATCCGCTCGCAAGCCGGAGGGGACGGCGACTCGCTCTGGCGTATCCCGGCATGTCATGCTTGCACGCATGCCTCTGCCGGAGTCGCGCCGACATGACCGCCCCCGCTCATCCCGCTGTATCGCCATTCTTTGCTTACGTTTCCCGGCTGCGCTTCATCGAGCGCTGGGGGCTAAAGCGCAATGCCATACGCGAGAATGTCGCCGAGCATTCCTGGGAAGTGGCGGTCATTGCCCATGCGCTGGCCTGCATCCGCAACGCGCATTTCGGTGGCAGCATCGATGCCAATGCGGTGGCGGCGGCGGCGCTGTTTCATGACGCCAGCGAGGTGTTCACCGGCGATCTGCCGTCGCCGGTGAAATACCATTCGCCGCAGTTGCGTGACGCCTACAAGGCGATTGAAGCGCAGGCACAAACGGAATTGCTGGCCATGCTGCCGGCCGGTCTGCGCAGCATTTACGAACCGCTGATCAGCGACCGGGCCGTCGATGCGGACGTGCACCAGATCATCAAGGCGGCGGATACGCTCTCGGCCTGGCTGAAATCGCGCAGCGAGATCAATGCCGGCAATCGCGAGTTTTCCGTGGCGCTGACCGAAATCGAATCGCGGCTCGACGCGTTTACGCTGCCCGAGGTGCGCTATTTCCGCGACGTGTTCGCGCCGGCCTTTGACCTGACTCTTGACGAGATCCTGCCGCCGCAGCCGCAGGTGAAGCTGCGCATCGAAGGCGAGATCAGCTGAGTCATTGCCCGAGACTGAGGGTGAGCACCGGCCTTGCTCTTCGCCTCGCGGAGTGGTTTGGAAACGCGTTTTCCCACCAGATTGCTGCACCGGAATCCTGCGCCAGAATCTTTCGCCCGGTCTTTGTGCCACATGATGGGGCCGCTCCACATCATGGCGCCGCGACCACGGCCATGAGCGCGCTCAAGCGAACAGGTTGTTTACCGGCAAAATTCTATCGCCCGCCGCGCAATGGCTCGACGGGTGCACCATGAACGGACGCTTGTGTGTCTCACAGCTTTCCAGAACCGTAGACCTTCCATTTGCCCTGAGCCCGTCGACGGTTTGAACGGCAAGTCGGCAAGAAAGATCGCCGTGCAAGCCCGCAGAGTGGTTTGAAAGCAAGCCGCTCCATGATGCGGGTCGGTTTTGGTCATGTTGCGACAAGCATTGTTGCCGGCTTTCCTGTTCGGCCATTCCCCGCTTTTCACGCCCGCCCCCTCAGCTCATCCGCCCGAGCAGTCTTACGTCCGTCTTTTTCCCGGAAACATGTCTGAACGCGCCCCGGCAGCGAACCAGGCGAAGCCGGTTTGCCGATTCAGGGAATGATTTGGACGCCGATGCTGGCGATGACGGCAGAGATGTTCAAGGCGGCACTCTGGCAAGCACACGGTGTCGCTCCGGTGCCGCGACGAAGCGCCGCAAACGCCTTGAGTTGCGTGTTCAGACGCCGACCAATCCACCGGTGTACGCCCATGCCGTACACGCGAACAAGCGGCGCCGGAGGGTTTTTTCAGCATTGATTTGCGCGCTGCGTACGACGGGCGGATGCGGCTGTGCACGTGCGGGCGAAAGCCGAAGCAGACGGCAGATCCGGCCGGGTGATCGGAGCATGCGGGTCAGAAAGGGCAAATCAGGGCGGAAAGAACCGGAAACGATCAGGCGGACAGAATGGAATCGGGCGGATGTTGCGAGCGGCGGGAGAGATGCAGTGCGGGGATATTGCGAGGGGGAGAAGAAAGGCGAGCCGCGGAGGTTTCGACGCGGCTCGCCGGCATGCCTGCGCGATTAGGCAGCAGCGGCAGCCTTGACCTTGCGGCGGCGGCGACGTGCCGGCTTGGCGGCAGCAGCCAGAGTCTTCTGTTCGAACTTGGCGAACAGCTTCTCTTGCTTGGCCTTGAACTTGGCCAGAGCGGCGACTTGTTTGGCCTTGAACTTCGCCACTTTCTTCTTGGCGGACTCAAGACGCTTTTTGGCAGCAATCGCTGCTTTTTCTTCAGCGGTCATGCGCTTGACTTTCGGCTTGACTGCTTTCACTGCCTTCGCCGGTTTGGCGGCGGCTTTGGCCGGACGGCCCGGTTTCTTAGCGGCGACAGCGCGCGGTTTGCGAGCGGCCGGTTTTGCCTTTGCTTTGGTAGCTTTTGCCATTGTTGCTTTCTCCAGTCATGTAGCGGTTTGCGCTACGGGCGTGAGTATATACAAAAAATTCGTTTGGTGAAATTTTGGGCAATGTTTTTGCACCGTAATTGGCGATTTTTGTGCGTCAGTTGCACCCGGATCGGGTGTGCAAACAGTTCGCGCATGCATTTTCGTTGAGTGAGCGGTCAAGCGAGGTGTTCGGCTGTGCGTGTTGACGCTCACCTGCGAGCGTTAGCGAAACCGTTTTGCTGACCGGTTTCCGGTTTCATGGATCGGTTTTTGGCGACGCCGGAATCGTTTTGAACGGATGCATGCCGGCGATTTGTCTGCGCGCTGTTTTCAGCAGGGACCGTGCTCACCGGGAAACATTCGGCTGCCGGAAACGCGGTCCAATGTCTCCGCGCAAAGCGTGTAGCCCGTCCACACATCGCCGCGGCGGGAAAATTTGCTGGTCGGGCGCACGCAAAAGCGTATGCACCTGGTCGTGTGCGTCCCGGAAGCGGGAAATGTGACGCGTTGCGTCAGTGAGCGGTGGCGGATTGACAGGCAAAACAAAACGGCACCCTTGCAGGTGCCGTTTGTATTTGCCGGATGCAGCAAAACGCGATCAACGGGGCGTTTGATTGGCCATGTGCGTCCGTTGCTGGCCCATGTTCATCCGGCGTGTGACCAATCTATCCAGCCCAGGCCGGCGCCGATCAGGATCAGGATGCCGAAGGCAATGCGATACCAGCCGAAGACGACAAAGCTGTGCCGGGTGATGAAGCGAAGCAGTACGCGCACCGCCAGCATGGCGCTGAGAAACGCAGCGATGAAGCCGACAGCGAACATCGGAATGTCGCCGGCATCGAAGAGGGCGCGACTGCGCCAGGCGTCGTACACCGTGGCGACGAAGATGGTCGGCATGGCCAGAAAGAACGAAAACTCGGTGGCAGCCTTGCGCGAGAAACCGAACAGCAAACCGCCGATGATGGTGGCGCCGGAGCGCGATGTACCGGGGATCAACGCCAGACATTGGGCGAAACCGATTTTCAGCGCGTCCATCGCCGTCATGTCATCGACTTCCTGAACCCGCACCGTGTGCTCGCGCTTTTCCGCCCACAGGATCAGCACGCCGCCAATCACGAAGGCCGCCGCGACCGCGACCGGATTGAACAGATAGGTCTTGATGACGCCGAGGAACATCACGCCGAGCAGCGCTGCCGGCAGGAACGCCAGGAGCAGATTGAGCGTGAAGCGCTGCGCCTGCGGTTCGCGCAGCAGACCGCCGATGGTGCCGAAGATGCGCTGCCGGTACTCGATGCAGACGGCGAGAATGGCGCCCGACTGGATGACGATATCGAAGACTTTGGCTTTCTCGTCGGTGAATCCGATCAGGGCGCCGGACACGATCAGGTGGCCGGTGGACGACACCGGCAGGAACTCGGTCAGGCCTTCGACGATTCCCTGTATCAGGGCCTGGCACAGCAACCACAAATCCATGAAGTACATCCTGCAGTGATGGAAGGGAGGTGGGACTTACTTGATCAGTGCGTAGACCAGCATCAGCACGCCAATCTGGGCGAACACCAGTATCCAGAAATAAACACTGAAACCGATGATGCGCAGATGGATGTTGTCGAACATCTTCGTGCGCCGGGCCAGCCACCAGCCGGCGATTGCCGAGCTGATAGTGATGCCGATCAGCCAGGGCATCCAGTTCAGTTGACGCGGATTGGCCCAGGCCAGGGATGGCATCAGCAGCAAGGCGAGTGTCAGCAATAGCGGACGAAAACGGGCCGACAGGCATGCAGACAAGCGGGCGATCACAGCTGGTGTCTCCGGTCGTTGAGCAGGAATCCGCGCAGCGGCTGATCGACATTGCGGGTCAGCGCAATCACCTTGAACAGCTCGCCCATTTCCGCCGGCATCAACAGGCGCTTCAGTTGCTGGGCAACGCGGATATGTTCCGTTGTGTCGGTGATCGCCTGGGCGCGTTCGAGAATGCCGAGACTTTGCAGAAATGCACCCTGGGTCGTGTAGCCGGAAATGGACAGGCCGTTGGCAACAGCCGCTTCGGCAACGGCGGTGAAATCAACATGGGCGGTGACATCCTGCAGGCCGGGCAGGACCAGCGGATTGCCATGCGCGTGATGCCGGTAATGGCACATCAGTGTGCCCATGTGCCGGTCGGGGTGAAAGAATTCGCGGGCCGGAAATCCATAGTCGATGAACAGCATTGCGCCGCGTTGCAGGCTGTTGGCGAACAGCGTCAACCAGCCCGGCAGACAGTCCAGCCATTCACTTTCGTAGTCACCGGACGGTGTGCCCCAGAGCGGCAGGACGTGTTCGGCAAACCAGTTTTGCAGGGCCGGCGATGCCGGCTGATCGCACCAGACAAATGCTCCGTCGCGAAAATCCACGGCGCGGGAAAACAGCTGTTGTGCATGCCAGCGCCAGAGCGTAACCGGCAGGGCATCCAGCACTTCGTTGGCGACCAGCACGCCGGTGAATTGCGCGGGCGGCGCGTCCAGCCAGATCACGTTGTCGAGCAGATGTGGCACGCGCGTCTGCAAAGTTTCGCGTTGCCGCTGACGCAGATCAGCCGAGACATCGAGGATGACGTAGCGCGCGGGCAGCGCGCCGATCTGTTCCAGCGTGGCGAGAATTTCCGCTGCCATGACGCCGCGACCGGCGCCCAGTTCCAGCACATCACCGCCGGTTTCGCGCAGCACATCGGCGATCTGCAAGGCGAGGCATTGACTGAACAGCGGCGAGATCTCGGGCGCGGTAATGAAGTCGCCACCGGCGCCGATTTTGCTGCTGCCGGCGCTGTAGTAACCGAGTCCGGGGGCGTACAACAACGCGTCCATGAAGCGCACAAACGGCATCGGACCCTGCGCCTGAATCTGTCCGGCGAGATGCGCAAACAGGGCATCACTGTGGGCAATGGCGGCGGCATCGGGAACGGGCAAACGCGGTTGCAGGATGCGCAGTTCGCGTTGCAGGCGCTCGGTAGCTGACATGAAAACTTCCGCTGATCGGCAGCGCATCCGGCTGCGACCCGCGCATTGTACTTGCTGCGCGAAAGCCGGACACAGGACAATCGCCGGCATGAATGCACCTGCACCGACAGCGGCCGTGACGCCGCAGGCAAAACCCACATGGCGACGTCGTGTGTGGCGTTTCTGCTGGCGTCTTGTCGCCGCCTTTGTCTGCATCAGCGTGCTGCTGGTGGCGCTGTTCCGGTTTCTGCCGGTGCCGGTTTCGGCGCTGATGATCGAGCGCAAAGTGTCGGCTCTGATCGAGGGCGCCGATACCCGGCGCTGGCGTTATGACTGGCAAAGCTGGCAACAGATTGCGCCGGCAATGCCGGTGGCGCTGATGGCCGGAGAGGATCAGCGTTTCCCGCAACATGCCGGTTTTGACTGGCAGCAAATGGAAAAAGCCTGGCAGGCACACCAGCGCGGCAAACGCTTGCGCGGCGCCAGCACGCTCAGTCAGCAGGTGGCGAAGAATCTGTTTCTCTGGTCGGGACGCAGTTATCTGCGCAAGGGACTCGAGGCCTGGTTCACGGTGCTGATCGAGTTGCTGTGGAGCAAGCAACGCATCCTCGAAGTGCACATGAACATCGTCGAGTTCGGCACCGGCATCTACGGTGTCGAAGCGGCAAGCCGGCATTTTTTCCAGCGCCCGGCGGCGCGACTGACGCGCGAACAGGCAGCCTTGCTGGTGGCGGTGTTGCCGAATCCGCACCGTTTCCGCGTCGACAAACCGAGCGCCTATGTCCTGAAACGGCAGCGCTGGATACTTGGCCAGATGCGTCAGCTCGGTGATCGTTCGCTGCTGAAAACTCTGGATTGATGGCCGGCATTGCCGCCGGCGCCAGCGCAATTTCCTTCCTATATATATAAAGGAAGGAAAAAGGAGGCGATATGCGGGTCGTGATCTACAGTTCGCACCGGTTTGAACGGCCGTTTCTGGACGCTGCAAACCAGCTTGATGATTGTCTTTGCCAGCATCTGGATGTGGCGTTGAATGCCGATACCGCGGCGCTTGCTGCCGGTGCCGAAGTGGTCTGCCTGTTCGCCAATGATCAGGCCGATGCCGCCGCGCTGCGTGTGCTGGCCGGCGGCGGCACGCATCTGCTGGCGCTGCGTTGTGCCGGTTTCAATCAGGTGGATCTGGCCGCAGCAGCGCAATATGGATTGCGCGTCATGCGTGTGCCGGCGTACTCGCCGTACTCGGTTGCCGAACATGCGGTGGCCTTGCTGATGACGCTGAACCGGCAGATCCATCGCGCGTACAACCGCGTACGTGAGCAGAACTTTGCCCTGGAAGGGCTGCTCGGATTTGATCTGCATGGCAAGACGGTCGGGGTCATCGGCACCGGCAAGATCGGTCGCGTGTTCGCCCGCATCATGTCCGGTTTTGGTTGTCAGGTGCTGGCCAGTGATCCGGTTCAGGATGCGTCCTGTGTGGCGCTGGGTGTCCGCTATGTCCGCCTCGACGAGCTGGTCGCGCAGGCCGATGTGATCAGTTTGCATTGCCCGCTGAACAGCGCCACACACCACCTGATCAACGCCGATGTGCTGGCGCGCATGAAGCCTTCGGCCTTCCTGATCAACACCGGCCGCGGCGCGCTGATCGATAGCCGCGCCCTGATCCAGACGCTCAAATGCGGCCGTCCGGCCGGGGTCGCGCTCGATGTGTATGAAGAAGAAGCCGAGTGGTTTTTTGCCGATCATTCGCGTGATGTCATCACCGATGATCAACTGGTGCGGCTGATGAGTTTTCCCAATGTGCTGATCACCGGTCATCAGGGATTTTTCACCCGTGAAGCCCTGACCGCGATTGCTGCGACGACGTTTGCCAACATTGCCGACTGGCGTGCGCAGCGCGCCAGCGACAACGATGTCGCGCTGCTCGCGGCGGCAAAAACCTCATCCTGATCGCCCGTTTGCGGACCAATAAAGTGGAGCAAAAACATGCTTGCTGATGCAGTTCTGGTTACCGGGGCGGCGCATCGTGTCGGGCTTGCCGTTGCCCTGCACCTGCATGAAGCAGGCTACAGGGTGCTCGCGCATGTGCATCACGAGCGCCCGGAAATGGTCGCGCTGCGTGAACGTGGCATCACCATCCTGAGTGCGGATTTTGCCGATGTGGCCAGCGTGCAGAGCCTTGCTGATCAGATCGCGGCGCAGTGCAGCAGTCTGCGCGGCATCGTTCACAATGCATCGGCGTTTGCAAAAACGGCGCCGGACATGAGCACGGCATTGGTGCAGTTCGAGCAGTTTTTCGCCGTGCACATGCGCGCGCCATGGTTGTTGAATACCCTGCTGACGCCGCAGTTGCAGGCCTGCACGGCGGCGCATGCCGATGTCGTGCACATCACCGACATTTACGCCGACAATCCGAACCCGTTGTTCGATGTGTACTGCGCCAGCAAGGCCGGTCTGGCGAATTTGTCGCTGAGCTTTGCCAAGAAACTGGCGCCGAAAGTGAAAGTGAATGCCATCCAGCCGGGGCCGATCCTGTTCAAGGACTGGCACAGTGAAGCGACGAAAGCGGCAGTGCTCGGCGAGACGCTACTGGGGCGTGAAGGCGGCGCCGAAGCGATTGCGCTGGCGGTGGCCTCAGTGTTCGCCAACCCGTACCAGACCGGTGCCGTGATCGCGGTGGATGGTGGCCGGCGCCTCGCCTAAGAACTGGCCGGCGTAAGCAATGCGGGTCGCCGGCCAGTGCAGATCCGGTGGCGCGTCGCCGCGCACATACGCCAGCACATCGCGGGCAAACGGCGCCAGATAAATCTCCTCCGGCAGCGCCACGGCGTCGTGGCCGATGTCGGTGACGGCGGCGATCAGATCAATGTCGGCCGGCCGGTCACGATGCTTGCGATCCGGATGGGAGCGATCCCGGCCGAGGCGTTCCTCGATCGCGATGCAGGCCTGTTTCAGCGCGGCACTGGCCAGTGAGGTGGGCAGAAAAACCGCAGCGTTCAGGAAGCGGTGCGCGGAATCCAGACCGATGGGCGGCGTCCAGGCGACGCGGCTCAGATACAGCGTTGGTGCGATCGCCAGCAGGCCATCGAGCATGGCGCCCAGATGCTGTTCCGGTTGCAGGTTGCTGCCCAGTACCAGCAGATGACCGGGACCACGCAGCGGTCGTTCCGGGAGCGACGTCGCAGCTTGCGCACTCATGTCCGGCGGCGGGTGATGCTGATGCCGACGCGCGGCACGTTCGGGAAGATGTAGCACTTGGCGAGATCAACGGTGACCGCATTAACGCGGGCGAATTCACCGAGAATCGCGTCGGCCATGCGCGCCACCAGCGTTTCCAGCAATTGCACCGGTTCGCCTGCAGCGAGCGCTGTGACGCGGGCCAATACCGCGCCGTAGTCGAGGGCATCGGCCAGTTGATCCGACTGCGCGGCCGGCCGGGTATCGACTTGCAGCGTCAGGTTGAGCAACAGTTTCTGTTCGATGCGCTGTTCCCATGCGTAAGCGCCGATGGTGGCGTGCAGTTCGATGTCGCGCAGGTAAATGGTGTCCATGGGCAGCGTGCTGTTTCCGGTGGCGGCAGAAAAATTGTGCCGGTTTCGTCGCCGGCAGGGGCCCCCTATACTAGCCGCCGCTCTCCGGGAACCAAAACGATCATGCTGACGGGCCTGCTGTTTGTTGTTGTTGCCTACCTGTGCGGCTCGCTGTCCGCCGCCATCATCACCTGCAAACTGATGGGCTTGCCCGATCCGCGTTCACAGGGCTCACGCAATCCCGGCGCCACCAATGTGCTGCGCATCGGTGGCAAAAAAGCCGCGCTGATCACGCTCGCTGGCGACGCCATCAAGGGCGTCATTCCGGTAGTGCTGGCGCAGGCATTCGGCGTTGACGGCATCTGGCTGGCAGCGACCGCACTGGCCGCATTTCTCGGTCATCTGTGGCCGGTATTTTTCGGTTTCGAAGGCGGCAAGGGCGTGGCCACGGGCTTCGGTGTGGTGTTTGCGCTCGAGTGGCGACTCGGCCTGTGCCTGGTCGGCATCTGGGTGCTGATGGCGGTGCTGTTCCGCTATTCCTCGCTCGCGGCGCTGACCGCGTTTGCGCTGGCGCCGGTGATCGCGTTCTGGTTCTGGCCCGCCTATGCCATGCCGCTGGTGGTGCTGTCGACCCTGCTGATCTGGCGCCATCAGGAAAACATCCGCAAATTGCGCAGCGGTGAGGAAAGCAAAATCGGCAAGAAAAAAACGGCGTCCTGAGGACGCCGTTTTGCTTGATGCGAGCCGCAATCACTCCGCCGGTGCCGACGGAAATCCGAACACGCCGACCAGATCTTCATGCAGCGATTCGCCGGTCCACAAACCGAGTCGGCGATAGCTTTCCCACTGGGCTTCATCGAAAAACTGATCCAGCGTGGTCTGCTGAGGAAACTCGTTGTGCTCGCTGCGGTAATGCTGGATGTCTGCCGGCTCGTCGCCACACATGGCCGGTTTGATATAAAGGATGCGCAGCGGTTCGGCTTCGGGTTCGTCGATGAATTCGCCCACTGCATACAACCCGCGGGAGCCGTTGCGGCGCCAGCCATCAACAACCTCGCCGCGCAGCAACGCCAGCGGATCGGCGCAGGGGCCGTTGACGCCGGCCGCACCGACGACACGGATGTCGCAGGCAAAATCCAGACGCGCTTTGCGCACCAGATTGGCAAAACCCTGCAGGGTGTAGTCGCTGTCGCATTCGCCATCGATGATGATGATCAGCGGCACGCGCCGGCGGATCAATTCGTAGGCGCCCATGTTTTCGAAATGACCGCCATCGGTGAGATACCAGTACCGCGAACGTGTGCCGCGAAACCAGCCCAGCAGTTCATTGCTCAGCAAACGGAACAGCGGCGGCAGCAGGCTGTCGTGGTGATCACGGGCGCGCCACCAGTAGCCGAGCCGGACATTGGCCAGCGCACACACCACGCTGCTCCACCAGCGGGTCATGGAGCCCAGCCCGGTGGAAAACGCGGCACCGGAGATCGCCACCCAATGACCCACGCTGAGTCGCTCATGCTGTTCGCAGCCGCTGAACAGGCGGAATTTTTCCGGGCTGTCGCTGCGCTGGAATTCACGGCCGAGCAACTGCCAGTTGTTCGCATCAAGATTCGCAGCGAGCACATCGGCGCGATCTTCGCGCAACATCAGGTGATGGCGCGCGCCGCAGTGCAGGACATGTGACGACACGGCAAGATTCAGCCCTTTCCGGTCCGGTCGCCACAGTCCGGTGTCGGCTTCGACCGTTTCATTGATGGTGCAGTTGATGATGTGCACCGGACCGCCGTGCCGTTGCGGCTGGTATTCGGCGAGCGGCAAATCGCCTTCTGCCGCGCCGCGTTGCTGACAGCTTTCCGGTGCACTGCCGTTGCTGCGAAAGACACTGGCCCGCAGGAAAGTGCGTACCAGCCGGCTGAAGTAAAACGTGTGCAACGACGTGCTGTTGGCGAGCGCTGTCCAGTGGCCGAGCCACAGCAGCACGGCCACAGGCAGCAACCAGATCAGTAGCGGTATCAACTCACCGGAAAATAGCGGAGTGTCAAACAACAAGTGATGAGTCAGCGCGCCGCTGACAAAACCAATCACGACCAGCAGCAACAGCAGGATTGCACCCGCCAGCGCACCGATGATCTGGATCGGAATGCGCCGCGCCGGCTTGTCTTCCTGGGTCGGCAGCCAGGCCATGATCTTCTGCACGACCAGCACCACCGATTCCGCCGCCGCCAGCAGCCAGAGCCACCAGCTGCCGAGCAATGCCTGCAGCTTTCCCTGTTGCCAGGCGCTGACAATGGCCTCGCTGATCAGGCTGACCGCGCCCAGCGCCAGCGCCACGACCAATCCCAGCAGCGCGGTTTTTTGCGCGACAGTTGTGCAGTAGCGGCGCTGCAACAGCGCTTGCGAGTTGTGCAGGCCGCGCGTGAACACCGGCATCAGGAAATACGCCAGACTGAACAGGAAAAACATCACGCCGGCCAGTACGGCGAAACTGAACCACGGCGACCAGTAATTGCTGGTCACCGGGCACAGTGACGGATGAGCCGTGCACACCGTCAGGCTCAGTGTCTGCAGGAAATTGCCCAGCGGCTGGATCAACCAGGCCAGCAGGAATGCCATCAGCAGAAACAGCAATTGCACGGTCAGCACGCTGCGCAGCATGTAGGCGATGGCAATGCCGAGATTGTCACGTCCACCGGGGGCGAGGTAGCGACCGTTGCGGAGCAGGAAATCAACACTGCCGGCGCGGGCTTCGGCGAGTTCGCTTTCCGCTGCGGCAATGCTTTCGCGGGCAACAATCAGCCGACCGAGAAAGCTGCCGATGTAACCGCCACCCGAGACCGTCGACAGGAAATCAATTTTGCGCAACCAGCGCTGCTGGGCGAAATACTGCAACAGGCCGAGCGCAAACGTGGCGCTGCGGATTCCGCCGCCGGAAATCGCCAGGCCGATCAGCGGTGCATTGGCATCGGCATCGGCATCGGCTGCAGGCGTTTCGTCGCAGAGTTGTCGTTGTTGCGCACGTCGCTGGCGGATCAGCTCGCATTCGCGCGTGCACAGGGTTTCGGGATAACAGGTTTCGCGCGCGCCAGGAACGGCGCCGGTGTCGCGGTCGTTCTGCGCCGATTCGGGAGAAGGGGCGGCGGGCGGAGAGAGCGTTTCGCTGCTCATGATGTGTCCATGTACGGTGAACGGTTCACACGTCGGACTGCAACATCAGGCAGCGGAGTGCCGGAGTTACCGACGTCCTGTCGGAAAATGCCCGGCTAGTGTAGGTGCGATTGGCGTGAGCTGTTCGCGGCCGGGCGATGCCGGACCAGTTTTTACTGCGGTGCCAGCGGCGCTGACAACTCGACCAGTGGCCAGCGCGGTCGCGCGGCAATGCCGTCACCGCTGCGCTCGCCGGCCAGCAGGCGCAGCGCGCCGGCAAAAGCGATCATCGCGCCGTTGTCGGTGCAGTAGGCGAGGCGCGGGAAATAGGCGCGGCCTTTGCGTTTGGCCAGCAGGGCATCGAGTTTGGCGCGCAGATGGATATTGGCGCTGACGCCGCCGGCGACGACCAGCGCGTTGCGCCCGGTTTGTTTCAGCGCCCGGTCGCATTTGCCGACCAGCGTATCGACGACCGCATCCTGGAATGCGCGGGCAACATCGGCGCGGGTCTGATCACTTTTGTCGGATTGCAGCCAGGCGGTGAGCGCGGCGGTTTTCAGGCCGGAGAAACTGAAATCGCAGTTCGGCCGGTCCAGCATCGGACGCGGAAACTGGAATCGATCAGCGACACCCTGTTCGGCGAGTTTGGCCAACTGGGCGCCACCCGGATAACCGAGGCCCATCAGCTTGGCGGTTTTGTCGAACGCCTCACCGGCCGCGTCATCGAGTGATTCACCGAGCAACGTGTAGTCGCCGAGGCCGCGCACATCGATGAGCTGGGTGTGACCGCCGGACACCAGCAGGGCGACGAAGGGAAAATCCGGTTTCGGATCTTCCAGCAGCGGCGCGAGCAGGTGGCCTTCCATGTGATGGACGCCGATGGCCGGTACGTCCAGCGCCCAGGCAATGCTGCGGCCGATGGCAGCGCCGACCAGCAGCGCGCCGACCAGTCCCGGACCTTCGGTGTAGGCCACAGCGTCGATGTCGCCCCGGCCCAGCCCGGCCCGATCCAGCACTTCGCGCACCAGCGGCAGGGTCTTACGGATGTGATCGCGCGAGGCCAGTTCCGGCACCACGCCGCCGTACTCGGCATGCATCTTCACCTGCGAATACAGGGCGTCAGCCAGCAGGCCACGCTCGCTGTCATAGACGGCGACGCCGGTTTCGTCACAGGAGGATTCGATGCCAAGGACGCGCATGGGCAGGCCGGACTCGGAAGGCGGGAAGGGCGGCGATCATGCCCGCTCGCCGGACCGCGGCCAAGCGTTGATCAAAATTCAACCGCGGGATCGGGAAGATCCTTTTGCATCCCCCGGAGGCTTGGCATAGAATGCCTGCCCTTTCGTGGGCCCGGAGTTGGGTCCGGGTTTTCTGAAAACTGATCAAGGTCCTGCAATGCCGAACGTAAAGGTCAAAGAGAACGAGCCGTTTGACGTGGCTCTGCGTCGCTTCAAGCGCGCATGTGAGAAAGCTGGTGTCCTGGCCGAAGTGCGTTCGCGCGAGGCCTACGAAAAGCCGACCACCGAGCGCAAGCGCAAGAAAGCCGCTGCGGTCAAGCGCTACCAGAAGAAGCTGTCGCGCGAATCGATCCGCAAAGAGCGTCTGTACTGAGCGTACAGCCGTTCCCTGACGGCATTGAGAGGCAGACATGGCCGAGACCGGAACTTCCGCCCTGCGTAACCGCATCAACGAAGATCTGAAAACGGCCATGAAGGCGCAGGACAAGGTTCGCCTTGGCACCCTGCGCCTTTTGCTTTCTGCAGTAAAACAGCAGGAAGTCGACAACCGCATCACCCTCGACGATGCCGCCATCCTTGCGGTCATCGAGAAGGCCATCAAGCAGCGCCGCGAATCGATCCGGCAGTACGAGGCGGGTAACCGTCCCGAGCTGGCCGCCGCCGAACAGGCCGAGATTGACGTGCTGCAAGCCTACCTGCCCACCCCGCTGAGCGACGCCGAACTCGACGCGCTGATCGCGGCGGTCGTTGCTGAAACCGGCGCTGCCGGCATCAAGGACATGGGCAAGGTCATGAATGCGCTCAAGCCGCAGGTCGCCGGCCGTGCCGATATGGGTGCGCTGTCCGGTCGCATCAAGGCGACGCTCGGCGCCTGAGGCGCTTTCGAATAATTTCCTTTTTCATCAATGGTTTGTCCGGCAGGCTTGCTGGCCGCTGACGGCTGCCGCATGATGCCCGACCCCGCTGCGAAACCCTGTCCATGGCCGGTCGCATACCCGAGTCTTTCATCCAGGATCTGCTCGGCCGCGTCGATATCGTCGATGTGGTGCAGTCGCGTCTGCCGCTGAAAAAGAAGGGCAAGGACTACTGGGCCTGCTGTCCCTTTCATGGCGAAAAGTCGCCGTCGTTTTCGGTGTCGCAGAGCAAGCAGTTCTACAAGTGCTTCGGCTGTGGTGTGTCCGGCAACGTCGTTGGCTTCGTCATGGCCTACGACCGCATCGAGTTCCCCGCCGCCATCGAGGCACTGGCCGAACGCGCCGGCATCGAAGTGCCGCGCGAGGACGGTGGCGATCCGCAGGCCGCGCTGCGCAAAGAGCTCTACACACTGCTCGCCGAAGTGAGTCTCTACTTCCAGAAAAAGCTCCGTGAATCTGAAGGTGCGCCCGCCGTGGCCTACCTGAAGAAACGCGGCGTCACCGGCGAGGTCGCCAAGCGTTACGGCCTCGGCTATGCCCCCGCCGGCTGGGACGGTCTGCTGAAAGCGCTGGGCACTTCGACCCGTCAGCGCGAGCTGCTGGAGCAGGCCGGCATGCTGGTCCGCCGCGAGGCCGGTGAAGGCCAGGAGCTGCGCGAAGGCCGCGAGCACTACGACCGCTTCCGCGAACGCGTGATGTTTCCGATCCGCGACGCCCGTGGCCGCACCATAGGCTTCGGCGGCCGGGTCATGGGCCAGGGCGAACCCAAATACCTGAATTCGCCGGAGACGCCGGTCTTCCACAAGGGCTTTGAGGTCTACGGCCTGTTTGAAGCCAAGCAGGAGAAAGCCTCAAGTGAGCGCTTGCTGCTCGTGGAAGGCTACATGGACGTGGTGGCCCTCGCCCAATACGGCATAGGCAATGCGGTGGCGGCGCTGGGCACGGCAGCCACCGAAAAGCATTTCGAGACCCTGTTCCGCTATGCGCCGGAAGTGGTCTGCTGCTTCGACGGCGACAAGGCCGGACGCGGCGCCGCCTGGCGGGCCTTGCAGAACGCGCTGCCCATGCTGCGTGACGGCCGGCAGGTCAAATTCCTGTTCCTGCCCGACGACGAAGACCCCGATTCACTGGTCCGCAAGGAAGGCTGCGACGCCTTCCAGCAGCGCATCAGTGAGCAGTCACTTTCGCTGTCTGAGTATCTGTTCAGGGAGCTGGAAACCCAGACCGACATCCGCACGCCTGAGGGCCGGGCGCGGCTGGCCTCGCTGGCCAAACCGCTGATCAGCAAGGCTGCCGATCCGCTGTACCGGGCTCTGCTGGAACAGGTGCTGGCGGAAAAGGTCGGCCTGCCGATGAACACACGCGGGCCGGCGCAAGCGCGTCGCGCCCCGCCGGTGATGGAACAGGCGCCGCCCGATTTTCTCGACGATATCCCGCCCGCCGAAACCCTGCCTGCAGAGGCGTGGCCGGCTGGTGAGCCGCCCTGGGCCGGCGCCGATGACTACCCGTCTTTCCCGCCCGCCCGCCACGATGACGGCGGCGCCGCGCGTGGTGGTCGTGACAGCTGGCAGGGCCGTGACGACTGGAAGAACCGCGACGGCGGGCAAGGCCGGGGCAACTGGAAAGGCCGGGGTGAGGGCAAGGCGCGCGGCGACTGGCGACCGCGTGAGCGCGAGTTTGCGCCGCGCCTGCCGCAACCCCGGGTGCCGAGTCTGGTGCATCAGGCGCTCGGTCTGCTGCTGCAGCATCCGCAATTGGTCGATCAGGTGCCGATGGGCTTCGAGATCGAGATCATGCCGCTCGACCGCAAGGGCGTGCTGGCCCAGCTGATCTCGCTGATCCGCATCCAGCCCGGTATCGCCACCGGCCAGTTGCTGGCCGCGTTCAGCGAGCCGGAGGTGGCCGAAGGCCTGACCCGGCTGGCCGGCTGGGATCACCATGTCGCCGAAGACAATCTCGCGGTCCAGTTCCGCGCCGTGCTCGACCGGCTGCTGTTGCAGGTGCGCACCCAGGGCGCCTCCGCCGACAAGGCCGGCCAGCTTGAGGCGCGCATCAAGGCCGGCATCGCGACGGCAGAAGAGAAAGCCGAGTTTGCCGCCTTGCTCAAGCACGGCCGTACATGAACTGACCAAATACGTCACTTCCTGACGCTTCTTTGGCGTCAGAACCTGCGTTTTAGCAAGCTTTCGCGCTCACAAACGTCAAATTTATGCCATCTTCACTGGCTTTCAGTACGCATGGCCCAGAAAATGCCTATAAAACCGAATCTGTGATGCGCTTATCAGAAACTGGCTGTAGCCAGTCCTTCGCCAGTCTGTCCGGGGATCAAGTGTCATGAAGTTTTCGCTGTCTGCTCTGGGTGCTGCTCTCGCCCTGACCATCGCTGTGCCGGCCTTTGCTGCCGAACCGGCCAACCTCCAGCAAACCGTTGAAGCCGCGGTGAGCCAGAACCCGGACGTGCTGGCCCGCTGGCACCGTTTTCTGGCGGCCGGTGAAGAAGCCTCCGGCGCCCGCGGCGGTTATCTGCCCAGCGTTGACGCCAGCGCCAGCCGCGCCCGCGAAACCAGCGACCGGCCGGATTTCCTCAAGGAACGCAAGTTCACCCGCAACGGTTACGGCCTGACCCTGAGCCAGATGCTGTTCGACGGTTTCGCCACCGCCGACAACGTCGCCCGTCTCGATCACCAGCAACGCGCCCGCTTCTTCGAGCTGCTCGCCACCTCGGAAGAAATCGCCGCCGAAGTCGCCCGCGCCTACGCCGACGTGCAGCGCTACCGCCGCCTGCTGCAACTGGCCGAAGAGAATCTCGCCACGCACGACACGCTGTTCAAGCAAATCGAACAACGCACCGGCGCCGGCGTCAGCAAGCGCGTCGATCTGGAACAGGCCGCCGGCCGTCTGGCATTGGCGCGCAGCAATGTCATCACCGAGAAAGCCAATCTCGCCGATGTCAGCCAGCGCTACCGGCGTCTGGTCGGCGCGCTGCCGGCTGATCAACTGGCCGCGTTCCCGGCCATCGATCTGCCCAGCGACGAACAACTCTGGCAACTCTACTTCCCGCGCAATCCGGCCCTGCGTGGCGCCTTCGCCCAGGTCGAAGCCGGTCGCGCTGCGGTCGGCGTTGCCAAGTCGGCGAAGTATCCGCAGCTCAGCCTGCGCGCCAGCAGCAATCGCGGCACTGATCTCGATGGCGTGATCGGCGACCACGAAGATCAGTCAATCGAACTGATGCTCAGCTTCAACATCTTCAATGGCGGCCGCGACAGCGCCCGTGTCGCCCAGAGCGTGCACGAGTGGGATGCGGCGCGCGATTTCCGCGACAAGGTCTGCCGCGACACGCGCCAGAATCTGGCCGTGGCGCTCAATGACGTGCAGCGCCTGAACGAACAGCGCGAATTCCTCGCCCGTCACGAACAGGCCACCGCACGCGTGCGCGACGCCTATCGCCAGCAATTTGATCTCGGCCAGCGTTCACTGCTCGATTTGCTCGACACCGAAAACGAGTTGTTCCAGTCGCGTCGTGCGCTGGCCAGCGCCGAACAGGATCTGCTGCTGACCCGCGCCCGCGTGCTGGCACCGGTCGGCCAGTTGCTGCCGACACTGGGCCTGAACGGCCTGCAAAAACAGGCGCCGCAATCCGACGCCGACAATGAAGCCGGCATCCGTGAGTGCGGCGCAGCGACGACAACTGTTAATCTCCGTTGACCTGAACATCACGCGACAGCAGGCGACGGATGGAGTCTTCCCGCGTCACACCGGCAAGCGCCGAAACGGCCGTGCCGGTGCCGAAAACGGCGCCGGCCGATCAGCACGATGAACACGCGCGGATCGCCGGCGAAATCCCGGCCGACGCCGGTACAGAATCCGCTGCTGAAACCGGCACTGAAACCGGCGCCGGCGTGATCATCGATGACGCGCTGCTCGACTGCCTGCAACTGCTGTGTCGCCGTTATCACCGGCCGCAGAGTCGCGAAAATCTCACCAATGGTCTGCCGCTGGTCAATCGCCGGCTGACACCTTCGCTGCTGCCGCGCGCGGCCAAACGCGCCGATCTGTACGCGCGTCTGGTGCAACGCGCGCCGGAACGCATTCCGGTGCCGCTGCTGCCGGCCATCCTGCTGCTGAAAAATCAGGGCGCGTGTTTGCTCGAAGGCTGGACCGAAGACGGTCTGGCGATCCTGCGTTTTCCCGGCACCGGCGACGAGCCCATCACGCTCACCGCGCACGAACTGCACAGCCTGTGCACCGGCATCGCCATTTATGTGCGGCCGCGTTTCCGTTTTGATGCGCGCGCGCCGGAAGTGGAAAAAGCCCGCTCCAGGCACTGGTTCTGGGGCGCGGTGCTGGACATGCGCAAGCTGTATCGCGACGTGCTGGTGCTGGCCTTCCTGACCAACCTGCTCGCCATCGCCATGCCGTTGTTCACCATGAACGTCTATGACCGCGTGGTGCCGAACCAGGCGTTTCACACGCTCTGGGTGCTGGCCATCGGCGCGTTCCTGGCGCTGGTGTTTGATCTGATCCTGCGCAATCTGCGCGCACACGTCATGGAAGTGGCGAATCGCCGGCTCGACACGCGCCTGTCGGCGTCGATCATGGAGCACGTGCTCGGTTTGCGACTCGAAGCGCGGCCGCCATCGGTGGGCGCGTTTGCCGCCAACGTGCGCTCGTTTGAACACCTGCGCGACTTTATCGCCTCGGCCACCGTCAGCGCGCTGATCGATCTGCCTTTCCTGATCATTTTCCTGTTCATCGTCGCGCTCATTGCCTGGCCGCTGATCCTGCCGGCCATTGCCGGTATTGCGCTGGCGATTGCCTACGCGCTGTGGACGCGCCTGCGCATGGAAGAATTCGCCAACAACAGCCAGCGTGCCAGCGCCCTGCGCAACGCCACGCTGGTGGAATCGCTGTCGGCGCTGGAAACCATCAAAACCCTGAACGCCAGCGGTGAAGTGCAGCGCCGCTGGGAACATTCCAGTGCCTTCCTCGCGCAAATCAACGGCCGTCTGCGCCAGTTGGCCGCGTCGTCGATGAGCATTACCGCCTTCCTGCAACAGCTCACCTCCATCGCCGTTGTTGTCGCCGGTGTTTACCTGATCGCCAACGGCGATCTGAGCATGGGCGGCCTGATCGCCGTAATGATGCTGGCCTCGCGCGGCATTGCGCCGGTGGCACAAATGGCCGGCCTGCTGACGCAATACCAGAGTGCGCGTGCCGGCCTCGCCACCATGGAACAACTGATGGCCATGCCGGTCGAGCGGCCGGAAGACAAAACCTTTCTCAGTCACGGCGCGTTTCGCGGCGACATTGAACTGCGCAACGTCAGTTTCAATTATCCGGGTCGCGAACAATCGGCGCTGTCGCGCGTATCGCTGAAGATCCGCGCCGGTGAACGCGTGGCGATCCTCGGCCGCATCGGTTCCGGCAAAACCACGCTGCAACGCTTGCTGCTGGGTTTGTATCAACCTTCGGAAGGCATGGTCGCGGTCGATGGCGTCGATGTGCGGCAACTTGATCCGGCGGAACTGCGTCGCGCCATTGGTTATGTGCCGCAGGAACTGACCCTGTTTTACGGCAGTCTGCGTGACAACCTCATGCTCGGCGCGCCGCAAGTGGATGACGCCACACTGCTGCGCGCCTGCGAACTTGGCGGCGTCAGTGAATTTGCCTTCCGGCATCCACAGGGTTTTGATCTGCCGGTTGGCGAGCGCGGCGATTACCTGTCGGCCGGTCAGCGGCAATCAGTGGTGATCGCCCGCGCCAGTCTGCTTGATCCGCCCATCCTCGTGCTCGACGAGCCGAGCAGCCACATGGATTTCCAGAGCGAAGCGCAACTGAAAGCGCGGCTCGCGAACTATGTGCAGGGCAAGACACTGCTGCTGATCACGCATCGCACGCCGTTGCTGGAGCTGGTTGATCGCGTAATTGTCATGGACAACGGCCAGATTGTTGCCGACGGCCCGAAAGCCGACGTGCTCGCCGCGCTGCGCGACGGTCGCGTCAAGGGGGCGTCATGAGCACGTCACCGGAAGCGCAAGTCGTTTCAAGTTCGACATCGTCATCATCATCGGCCGTCGGCAAAAAGCCGTCGCGTCTTGCCCACCTGTGGACCGTGCTGCGCGATCAGGTGCTGCTGCATGTCGAATCCTGGCGCGACTGGAAACATGATCGCGCGCTGGATGAAGATGTCGATTTTGTCGCCGACGCCACCAAGGAAATCATCGAGCACGAAGCACGCGGCGTGCGCGCCGTGATCTGGGGCTGTCTGGCGCTGGTGCTGGCCTTCCTGCTCTGGGCCGGGCTGGCAGAAATCGACGAAGTCGCGCGCGGCGAAGGCAAAGTGATCCCGGCCTCGCAGGTGCAGGTGATCCAGAATCTTGACGGCGGCATTGTTTCGGAATTGCTGGTGCGCGAAGGCAGCATCGTGGAAATGGGCCAGGTCCTGTTGCGCCTCGATCCCACGCGCTTCACCTCCAATCTGAAAGAAAGCGAAGCGCAGATCACCTCGCTGAAACTGAAAACCGCGCGCCTGCAGGCGGTGGCAGAAAACACCGCGTTTGTCGTGCCCGAAGGTTTGCAGGCTGCCGATGCCGAACTGCTCGCCCAGGAGCAACGCCTGTACAGCGCCAAGCGCGAAGAGCTGGACGCCAATCTGCAGATTGCCCGGCAACAGCTGACCCAGCGCGAACAGGAACTCAACGAAGTCAAAGCCAATGCCAAACAGGCCGAACAAGGTTTGGCGCTGGCCGAAAAAGAACTCGACCTGACCAAGCCGCTGGTGAAAACCGGCGCCGTCTCCGATGTCGAATTGCTGCGTCTGGAGCGCGAAGTGAACCGCCTGCGCGGCGAGCGCAATGTCTCGGCGGCGCAGATCCCGCGTCTGGAAGCAGCCGTCAACGAATCGAAGCGCAAAATCGAAGAAGTGGATTTGTCGTTCCGCAATCAGGTGCGCCAGGAATTGTCCGACACGCAGGCAAAACTGCAGGCGCTTACTGAAGGGCGCGGCGCGCTGGCGGACCGCGTGCGCCAGACTGAAGTGCGCTCGCCGGTGCGTGGCACGGTCAAGCAACTGTTCACCAAAACCATCGGCGGTGTGGTGACACCGGGGCGCGACATTGTCGAGATTGTGCCGCTGGAAGATTCACTGCTGCTGGAAACGCGCGTGCTGCCCAAGGACATTGCCTTCATCCATCCCGGCCTGAAAGCGCGCGTGCGCTTTACCGCTTACGATTTTTCCGTGTACGGCGGTCTGGATGCCACCGTCGAACAAATCAGCGCCGACACCGTCACCGATGACAAGGGCAACTCGTTTTACATCGTCAAAGTGCGCACCCAGTTTGCCTACATCGGCAGCGAACAGCGGCCGATCATTCCCGGCATGACCGCCGAAGTGGATATTCTCACCGGTCGCCGCACCATACTTTCTTACCTGATGAAACCTTTGCTGCGGGCACGCTCCAGCGCGCTGGGAGAAGCCTGATGGCGTCGTTGTTGTTGCTCACCGATGACGGCAGTTTGCTGGCGCAATGGAAACAATCCGCAGCACAGTTTGCCGTGCATGCGCGCAACGCCTTGCCCGGTCGTCCGCTGGCCGGCGCAGACAATGAACTGGTGCTGCTCGACGCCGATCTGCTGCGCAAACAAAAAATTTCCCTTACCAGCGCACTTGGCGTATTACCCGGCCGGCGCGTGATCCTTGCCGATGCCAACGTCAACGACGACGACGGCCTCAGCGCCCTGCGTGCCGGCTGCAGCGGCTACTGCCACGCCTACACACCGCCCGAACGCCTCGCCGCAATACTCGATGTGGTGCAAGCCGGCGAGATCTGGGCCGGCCGCGATCTGATGTTGCGCCTGCTGCGCGCCGCGTCCAGCGCATTGCCGGAAGCCAGCGCCGCCAACAACAACAGTCGCGACAACTGGCGCGAAAAACTCACCGACCGCGAAGCCGCCGTCGCCGAACTCGCCGCCCAGGGCCTGCCCAACAAAACCATCGCCGACCGCCTCGACATCACCGTACGTACCGTGAAAGCGCATCTGTCGTCGTCGTTTGCGAAATTGGGTGTGCGTGACCGGGTGCAGTTGTTGATGCGGTTGCGGGGCGGGTGAAGGTGTCAAGCGAAAGGCGTTAACTGTTCGTACCGCGTGGGGAAACAGGCTGAAGCGCAGAGATGATTTTGTGCCCCAGCAACCAGATGGCTGTACTCCACACGAAACGAATGGCTTGAGAAGAACAACGCTGAACTCTTTCGAAAGGATTTATGAAGGCCGCTGAGCAGTTTGCTAGGTAGCCAAAAAAATCCAATCGGAGCCATACGTTTGTCAATTTTGATGAAGGTGTGCGCACTCGCCACAATAGGGGAAAGCCGATGAAACCTTCTGGTCAATTCGTTGAGCTTAACCGGCGATTTGCTGACTTAGGTGTAGCCGATGACTCCGAGGAACTTGCGTTACGAAGTTACGTCGGACGCAGTTTTGGCGTAGCCAGTGATATTGGTTGGTCGGACATTTTTCGTGAGGGCAAAAGCTGTGTGATTCTGGGTGAAGCTGGCAGCGGAAAGTCCAGAGAAATGGAGTATCAGTCACAGAATTTGCGCGCAACAAACAGAGCTGCAGCCTATATAGACCTACGGGAACTTCTTGGCGACCTCTCAGTGCTGGATAGCGACCCGGTTCTCCGAGTATGGCGCCGAAGCAATGACATCGCATGGTTCCTACTCGACTCAGTGGATGAAGCCAAAATTACCCGCGTCTCGGATTTTCACTGTGCACTAAAAAGAATTTCACAGTGGGTGGGTAGTGATTCGAGTCGAGCACGCTATGTGGTCTCGTCGCGTATCAGCGAGTGGCGCCCAGCTACAGACAAACGCTTGGTGGAAGACACCTTGTTGGCTCAGGACCGCATCTTGCGAGTAGCCGCTAGTACCGAGCAATCTGTCCTGTCCAAGCTATTCAACAAGCGTGAAGGGATTGGTTCGCGGCTTCATGTCGATGCCGAGCAGGCTAAGGCGACTGCTTCTGAGTTGCGAGTGCTCTCACTACTGCCGCTGAACAAAGAGCAAGCTAGCGCCTATTTAGCAGGCCGCGGCTCCGTTGACGAACGTTTCTTCGCAGAGGTCGACGATGCGGATGCGTGGGATTTCGTGCGTCGTCCGCTAGACGTCTCCAATCTCTATGCATTGTGGCAGAAGCAGCGGCGGCTAGGTTCGCTGCGCTCAGTAATCGAGCACTCGATTACTGAGCTGTTGTCAGACCCCAAGCACGCCCTGTCGATTTCCTCTGACAAGCTGAGAGAGGGCGCCGAGCATGTTGCGGCTTGCCTGACATTCGCAAAGAGCGTCACGGCACTTCTACCCGATGTCGTTCTGCCAGATGCGACTGATGCTCTTCACTTCCGGTCTTGTCTGCCGCGAACGTGGCCCGATACAGATGTAGCGCTGCTGGCGCAGTGCCCCATTTTCGACGCCGCAGCGTATGGAAAGATCCGCTTCCATCACCGCTCGTACCAAACCTATCTCACTGCAAGCTGGCTCGTTCGGCTAATGCGTACCGACTGCCCGTATTCAGAACTGCGTCATCTCCTGTTTAGGGAAGGGATGAGCAAGGCTACCTTGCGGCCGTCACTCGAAGCGGTTGCTGTTTGGCTGGCTTGTTTGGATGTCGACAATGCGAGTTGGCAAAAGATGCTGCGAGCTGACTTGTTGGAGAGTGCGCCTTGGTTGTACTTCGCGCACGGCGATCCGACAGCGCTACCAGTCCAATACAAGGTTCAAGTCCTGCTGCAAACCGCCCAGAATTTCAAGGGCAGAGATCATGTACGGATAAGCTGGGACCGCGAGACCCTAAAACGTTTCGCTGATTCCGGCTTGGCGCCGGACTTGGCTCGCATGATTATCGACGCAAGTCTTGCCAGCGACCTGCGTGCTGACTATCTGGAGCTTCTCCAGTATGGCAAGCTGAAAGAGGCGCTACCTGCCGCAGTCGCCGTGGCGATTGACGCATCGGCGCATGAACACCTTCGCGCAACGGCGCTGAGGTGCATCGCGGATATCGGTAGCTTGGAGCACCGGCACGAAGTACTCGCCGGCTTCGAAGCAAGCGCGCAGATCAGCGTTCGGCTCGGCGTGCAGCTTGTGCGAGTTATCTACCCCGAGATTGTCGAAGAGCGCGGGCTTTTCGCGTGGCTGCGACGCTTTGCTGTACCGGACGTCAGGGCGCGTCCCTCGTCGCTTGACGTGCTGGACTATTTCATGGAGAGAGAAGTCGCAACGGACCGGGTGACGCCGTTGCTTGAGCAGCTCTGCGCTTTTCTTCTGGACGATGAGAGCAAGCCACGCCAAGACCATGCTTGGGCAGGCGAATGGCTCGCACCGTTGACTGTGCGAGTATTGCAGGCAACTTGGAATGAGGTGCACGTACGCAAAATAGTCATTGAAGCTTGCACGTTGATAGAGATACTTCGAGAGCTGGGGTGGATTGATTCTTGGCGAATCGAGGACGACTTTAGGGCATTGGCGGAGGCCACACAGAAGCACGCTGAACTGCGCCGGGAATGGTTCTTGCGCAAAGTCGAAAAATTTCAGGCTGCCAGGGGCACGAAACCTCATACGATTTTGGGATTGGATGATTACTATGCGCCGCTATCGTTGAGCCCATGTGATTTGAACTGGCTGACCGGAGACATTCGCGCCGCCTGCTCGCTTGTCGACCGTCAGTTTGCTTTGCGCTCGGCCCTTGATATTTGTACCACCAAAACGGGTAAGCGCCCTTTGTTGCCGCCCGCAACGCTTGTGTGCGCAGCCATCGGTACCTCTGGATTGCGTGGCTCGCTAGTTAAATATCTGCGAACCACTATTTCTATCTATTGGCAGAAGTTCCTCAATTGGATCTTGCGTCGAAGTAAATCCGGCTGGTGGCGTCAGCGACTTTTTCCGCTGCTCAAAGCCTATTGGGTGATACGCAATCGATGGAGCCTCTGGCGGCGTCGCACTGATCTCGAGAGGGGGGATTGGTTGGGTGGCATCTGGTTTGTGATCGATAAATCTCGCGTCGATAAACCTATATCGCGGTGGGGTTCGCATGACGTAACGAAGCCGATGGGGCGTTACGGAAAGAAGGTTGTTGAAGCGGCAATGACTGGTGCCGATCGGTACTGGCGGAAGCATCAACCACCGCTTCCTTTCGAGAAGCCTGCGCACAATCAAACATCGACAGGGACAATTCTCGGTTTGGTGGCCTTGCAACGCGCATGGGAGATGCATGGCGCAACGTATTTTCATTTTCTCTCAGGCTCGGAGGCTGAGGCGGCTGCGCGCTACGCATTCGACGAGTTGAATGGTTTTCCGGAGTGGTTTGGCGAACTGGTGTCTGTACATCAGCAGATCGTGAGTGGTGTTGTCGCACAGGCATTGATCGGTGAGTGGCATTCAACACCTCCTGACTATTCGTTCAGTTCGCCAACGTTTCGGCGCTTGGTGCAGGCCCCCGAAAATGTCGCTGATCTCGCGATGCCGACGTTGCAATCATTGCTCCAAGGGCCTTCACCGAAAAATGTGCATCTCCTTCGAGATGCGCTGCGACTTGTTTTGCGGCAAAGCAAGCTCAGCAGAGCTTGGCTTGCGAAAGTGGTGATGACGAAAATAGATGTGGTCAATTTCATCGGTGAATCTGATTGGCCATGGCTCATCTGTCTTTTTCTTACCGATGCTGAAAACGGTTTACGCATTTTGAATCGCCATTTCGAATCGCTCGACATGCAACAGCGCAAAGCTACGGCTGAGTCACTGTGCGCCCGCATGCATGATGATTTTCACATTGGATTGTCGTGCGCTGACCCTGATTTCGAGCGGGCAGCATTCTTGCGATCTTTCATTCCTTGGGTGTATCAGTATGTTCGACCCATAGATGATGTGGTTCATGAAGGTGTCTATTCGCCAGATATACGTGACCATGCAGAACAATTTCGACGTTCATTGTTGGGTCGCTTGGAGGCGCTTGGTGATGAAGCAGATGCAATCCTATGTGAGCTGGCGGACGACCAAAACTTAGCTGACGCTCGTGATTTTGTGCTCTATCACATCGACCGGCGCGCGTCCGTCAGGGCGGATGAGTATTCAATTGCACCCAAAGATCTCGAAGCGCTGCTTGCTCATCATGAGCGTGAGCCGCGCAACAGAGAGGATCTGTTTCACGTAGCGAAGTCGCGGCTCGCCAGCTTTAAGGAGAAAGTTGAATCAGCAGAAGTCTCGATTCGTCGGGAGTGTAGTGAGGACTGGCTGGAGTCTGACTTTCAGGATTGGCTGCAGCGGCACATGCAGAAGGAGGCGCGGGGCCGCTATACGATAGCCAGCGAAGCGAAGGTAGACCCCGGAAAGTTTCCAGATCTACGCTTCGAGGCACCGCATGTCGACGGTGCTGTATCAGTGGAGGCAAAGGTAGCCACCTTTGAACATTGGAGTTATCCGTCCCTAGAAGAACGCTTGCGGAACCAGCTTATAGGTCAGTACTTGAGGGCGCAGAATGCCCGTTATGGTTTCTACGTCTTAATTCGTGAGAACGCCGATAGGCATTGGCAGGACAGAAATGGCGGATGTCTCGACTGGCCGGCGCTGCTTATTCGTCTGCAGGACATCGCAAATGAAATAGTGCGGGGACGTTCTGATATTGAAAACGTCGTAGTGCTCGGCATTGATGTTACGCCACCGACGTTGCCAAAACGGTAGTTTGGCAGCGAGGTAGGATGGGTAGAGGTGCAAAGCACCGAAACCCATCATTGCTCCAATGCGTATAACGGATGATGGGTTTCGCTCACGCTCTACCCATCCTACAAATCGGGGAACAGTCGCTCTTCCCCAACTATCCTCAACTTCTGTTCCCCCCCAAAAAAAACACTCTCCCTCCCATGTGCGGCTCCATGCAGAAAGCAGCAGCCAAAGCGCTGCGCAAATGGATGGTGGATCACGGCATTCCAGCCGGGATCATCGACCTGTTGCTGGGCCCGGAGTTGCCGGAGGATGACCGGGATGCGCCGGCGCCGCGGCGGAATCTGATCCGCAACGCGATGATGGTTGCCTATCACCTGACCGGTGGTTTGCCGGTGGCAGAGCTGGTGCGCTGGGGCATGTTGCCGAAATGGAAGCAGGAGGCGGGCGACACGATGCCGGTGATCAATGCGCGCAGTGAAACGGTGTTCACCGCGCGCACCTTCCGGCAGGCGGTGCGGGAGCGTCGCTGTGTCGTTCCCTGTGGCGGGTTCTTTGAACCGCGTGCCGAGGGCTCGCAGGCGGAGTACGCGCGCTATTTGTTTACGCCCCGTCAGGGCGATGTCTTTGCCATTGCCGCCATCTGGTCGCCGTCGCAGGTCGATGCGGCCCGGGAGTGCTGCATTCTCACCACGGAGCCCAATGCCGTGGTCGCGCCCATCCATGATCGCATGCCGGTGATTCTGGATGAGCAGGGCATCGCCACCTGGTGCGACCCGGACAGCAGTGATGCCGAGCTGCAAATTATGCTCCAGCCCTGTCCGCCGGAATGGCTGGATGCGACGCCGGTGCTGAAGCCGGTGGGCAAGGACCGGGCGCCGAAGAAGGACAAGCCTTAGTCCGGCGGGGCGGGGCGGGTGAGGCCCGACAGCGTGTTCAGGGCGGTCGCGGATGGCTTTGCGCTGTCGCAAACCGCCATGGCGGACTGCTGCGACGTCCTGGAAAGCCAGCGCCTGTCTCACGATGTCCGCGCTTCGCAGGAGCCAGACGCTCAGCTGGCGTCAGCATGGTGGCAAGGGCATCAGCGTGTGTTCGGTGCTGTTCGAGGGACGGCCACGGTACGTGCCCAGGGCAAGTTCAAAGCTGCGCTGGCCAGCGGGATGGAGCGCGGCAAGGTCATGGGTTTGGGGGGCTGTCCCCGTCCTCACTGTCCCTTGTTCGATGTTGACGTCGCCACTCGGTGTCGGGGCCGTGATTTTCATGGGGACAGCGTCGCACTGCCGATTAATGTGCCATCATTTGATAGCACATTAATCGGCAAGCTTCAGGAGTCGACCATGGAAGCCTTTACTGTCCGTGACCTGCGCGAGCGTACGGGTGACTTGATCCGGGGCGCCGAGCAGGGGCATCTGGCCATTGTCACCAAGCATGGCAATCCTGTTTTTGTTGCCGTGCCGTTTGATGAGTCGGTCGTTCGTGAAGGCATCAACGTGGCGTTGGCGGTGCATCTGTTTGCCGAGCGGATGATCGGGCTTGCGCAAGCGGCCAAACTGGCCAGGGTGACGGCGTCGGAAATGATGGATCTGCTGGCAATGCGTAGCATTCCGCTCGCGGCGTACAACAAGGATGAGTTGGCCGGTGAGCTTGCCCAATTCGACTGAGCTGTTAATCGCCGATACCAGTCCACTGCTGGCCTTGGCGCGGATCGACGCCCTGGCGTTGTTGCCCGCGTTGTTTGAACGCGTGCTGGTGACGGCCTCGGTTTGGTCGGAGTGCACGGCAAAGCCTGAACGGGAGGATGCCTGCCGCCTTGTCGCCGCAGAGCAGCAGTTGCTTCTCCAGCGTGTAGGCGACCCCGATGTGCGAGCCGGCCTTGCCGGTTTGGACAGAGGCGAGCAAACCGCATTGGAGCTGGCGCTGCAACGGCAGGCCAGCGTGCTGCTCGACGAACGTCGCGGCCGCGCGGTGGCAAAGGCGCATGGCATCGTGGTCATCGGCACGCTGGGCGTGTTGCTGCTGGCGAAGCAGCGCAAATTATTGCCGGTCGTTCAGCCTTTGCTGCTTCAGTTACGAACCTCTGGTTATTTTCTGGATGACGCCACCATCGCCCAGGTGCTGCAGCTTGCCCGTGAGTGATGCGCTGTTCCCTCCGCTCAAGCCACTGCCAATCACGGATCGCGTCTCGACTATTTTTATCGGGCACGGCCAAATCGACGAGCTCGATGCTGCCTGCATCATGCTGGAACCGGCACGCCTGCCTCGCACGCGGCTGTGCATGCTACCCCCCGCGCCCGCGCGGATGAACCGCGTTTACGCTCTGTTGCGCGCTGGCGCGGTGCCTTGCTCCGCCCGGCATTCTCCCGTCGCATGGTGATGCACGCCGATACGACTTGGTGTGCATCAACTCAGTCTTTCCACGCCACGTTTTGCTGCGCGTAATACACCACCGCGCCGGCGACGGCACAGCTGATGCCGATGGTGGCGCCGAACAGGCCGAACCAGACGCCGTCGATGTTGCTGCGCGACAGCGCTACGGTGAGCGCGCAGGTGACGCCGGAGCCAGTGCCGATGAGGCTGGCCACCAGTCCGATGCGCAGGCCCAGGCGCGGGTCGGCGTCGCTGTCTTCCTGATGCACGCCGCCCTGGTTCAAACCGTGCGGACGGCGGCTGTTGCTGCGGGTGTGATCAGGGGCGCGGTCATTGCTGCGGTGGTGAGCGTGCGGGTGCATGTCCGAGTTCAGGTCTGAGCTCATGTTCGAGTCTCCCGGTGGGCCGGTCGCGGCGTGCGTCCGGCGATGGGGCCATGCTCGCGCGGGCGGTTCCGGAGCCAGCCGGAAATCGTGGCAGCGGCCGCGAGGGCCGGTGGACGGCGTCGCGCACGGGTGAATGGCGCCGGGTGGATTGCCGTGTTGCCCGCCGTGTTGCCTGCCGGACTGCATGCAACGGTGCCGGCACGCTTGTACCTCCGGCCAATACCGGCGCGGCCGGCGCCTCCCTAGACTGCCGGACTATCAAGGAAAATTGTCCGGAGTCTCCTCATGGCCAGCGTTATTGCCACCGTCCAGTCGGTTCGTGCCACCGTTTATGCCATCAACGCCAACGGCGAACGCCGCGTGCTGAAAGCCGGTGATCAGGTGTTGCTCGGCGAGCGCATTGTCACCACCGATGGCGCCGAGCTGGTGCTGAAAGGCGAGAGCGGTTCGCTGACCACCATCGGCGGCGACCGCACGGTGCTGCTCAACGACGCGCTGAACCTGTCCGGCGAGGCGATTGCCGCCGACGAAGCGGCGATGCAGCCGGCAACGCCGGAAGCGCAGCGCCTGATCACCGCGCTCAATGAAGGCCGCGATCTGAGCACCGAACTGGAAGCGCCGGCAGCCGGTGCTGCAGCCGGTGGCGGTCACAGTTTCGTGCGTCTGCTGCGCATCAGCGAAACCGCCAACGGCGGCACGGGTGACGATGTCGGTGTCGCCGGTGGCAACAAAACCTCGGCCGAAGATGGCGGCAACAATTTCCTGCTCGAAAACACTGCGCCGGTCGCGAATGACGATGTGCAGACGCTGGCCGAAGACGCCGGTGTCACCGTTATCAACGTGCTCGGCAATGATTTTGATCCGAACAATGATCCGGTCACGGTGACAGCGGCCACGGCCAGCAGCGGCACGGTGGTGATCAATCCGGACGGCACGCTGGGCTACACGCCGGCACCGAATTTCAACGGCTCGGTCACCATCACCTACACGATTGATGACGGTCGCGGTGGCACCGATACGGCCACCGTCACGCTGACCGTGACGCCGGTCAACGATGCACCGGTGGGCCCGGATCAAAACATCAGCACACCGGAAGACACGCCGATCAGCGGCGCTGTTACCGCCACCGATGTCGATGGCGACAACCTGACATTTGTGCTGAACGGCGGCCCGGCCAACGGCACCGTCATTGTCAATGCGGACGGCAGCTACACCTACACGCCGAATGCAAACTACAACGGCAACGATCAGTTCACCGTCACCGTTTCCGACGGCAATGGCGGCACGGACACCATCGTCGTCAACATCACTGTCACGCCGGTCAACGATGCACCGGTGGGCCCGGATCAAAACATCAGCACACCGGAAGACACGCCGATCAGCGGCGCTGTTACCGCCACCGATGTCGATGGCGACAACCTGACATTTGTGCTGAACGGCGGCCCGGCCAACGGCACCGTCATTGTCAATGCGGACGGCAGCTACACCTACACGCCGAATGCAAACTACAACGGCAACGATCAGTTCACCGTCACCGTTTCCGACGGCAATGGCGGCACGGACACCATCGTCGTCAACATCACTGTCACGCCGGTCAACGATGCACCGGTCGGTGCCGATCAAAACATCAGCACACCGGAAGACACACCGACCAGCGGTGCGGTTGTGGCGACCGATGTCGATGGCGACAACCTGAACTACACGCTGAACGG
>JAYSEY010000017.1:0-73864 GCA_041913605.1 Permianibacter sp. | reverse complement strand
GCGACCGATGTCGATGGCGACAACCTGAACTACACGCTGAACGGTGGCCCGGCCAACGGCACCGTCGTTGTCAATGCAGACGGCAGCTACACCTACACGCCGGATGCAAACTACAACGGTAACGACTCGTTCACTGTCACGGTTTTCGATGGCAATGGCGGCACGGATACCATCACCGTAAACATCAACGTGACGCCGGTGAACGTCGCGCCGGTCGGCCCGGACCAGAACATCAGCACCGATGAAAACACACCGGTCAACGGCGCGATCATCGCCACCGATGCCGACGGCGATACGCTCAGCTACGCACTCTCCGGTTCGCCGGCCAATGGCACGGTGATCGTCAACGCTGACGGCAGCTACACCTACACGCCGGCCACAAATTACAACGGCAACGATTCGTTCATCGTCACGGTTTCCGATGGCAATGGCGGCACGGACACCATCACCGTCAACATCAGCGTCGCGCCCGTGAACGTCGCGCCGGTGGGCCCGGATCAGAACATCACCACCGATGAAAACACGCCGGTCAACGGCGCGATCATCGCTACCGATGCCGACGGCGATACGCTCAGCTACGTACTCTCCGGTTCGCCGGCCAACGGCACGGTGATCCTGAACACTGTTACCGGCACCTACACCTACACGCCGAACAGCGGCTACTCTGGTAGCGACAGTTTTGTGGTGACGGTTTCCGACGGCAATGGCGGCACCGACACCATCACCGTCAATGTCGGCATCAACAATGGCAACGATGCACCGGTTGCCAACAACGACACGGCAACCACCGATGAATCCACCGCCGTCACCATCGCGGTGCGCGGCAATGACACCGACGCTGATGGCGACGCGCTGACCGTTACCGGCGTCACCCAGGGCGCCAATGGTTCGGTGGTGATCGATGCGGTTACCGGCAATCCGATCTACACACCGAACAGCGGTTTCTCCGGCACGGACTCCTTCACTTACACGGTCAGCGACGGCAACGGCGGCACCGCGAGCGCCACCGTCACGGTCACCGTGAACGCCGCAGTAAATACCGCGCCGGTCGGCCCGGACACCAACGAAACCGTCGCCGAAGACGGTGTGCTGAACAGCAGCGTGTCGGCCACTGACGCCGATGGCGATGCACTGACCTACACGCTCGGCACCGGCCCGGCACACGGTGCGCTGACCTTCAATCCTGATGGCACTTACAGCTACACACCGGGCGCAAATTACAACGGCAGCGATTCGTTCACCGTTACGGTATCGGATGGCCGCGGCGGCACGGACACGATCACTGTCAATATCAACGTTACGCCGCAGAACGATGCACCGACGGCGGCGGATGATGCGTTCACCACGAACGAAGATGTGCCGGTCACCATTACGCTGGCGTCACTTATCGCCAACGACAGTGATGTCGATGGTGACAGCGTCACGGTGTTCGCCGCGGGCTCTGCCACGAATGGCACGCTGAGTCTTGTGGATGGCAATCTGGTGTTCACGCCCAATGCGGGCTACAGCGGTCCGGCATCGTTTACCTATTTCATCCATGACGGTCATGGTGGTGTTGATTCGGCGACCGTGCACATCACCGTGAATGCGCTGAACGACGCACCGGTGGGCCCTGACACCAATGAAACCGTTGCCGAAGACGGCGTGCTGAACAGCAGCGTCACCGCCACCGATCAGGACGGCGATGCGCTGACGTACACGCTGACGACGGGCCCGGCGCACGGCGCACTGGTATTCAATGCCGATGGCACTTACAGCTACACACCGAGCGCGAATTACAACGGCAGCGACTCGTTTGTCGTCACGGTCAGTGATGGCAACGGCGGTACGGATACCATCACCGTCAATATCAATGTCACGCCGGTAAATGATTTGCCGGTGGCTGCAGACGATTTCTTCGTCACCAATGAAAATACGCCGGTCACCATCACCCTGGCGTCACTGATCGCCAACGACAGCGATGCAGATGGCGATAGCGTCACGGTGTTCGCTGCGGGCGGCGCCACCAACGGCACGCTGGGTCTTGTGGATGGCAATCTGGTGTTCACGCCCAATGCGGGCTACAGCGGCCCGGCATCATTTACCTATTCCATCCATGACGGCCATGGCGGTGTTGATACCGCAACCGTGCATGTCAACGTACTCCCGGTCAATGAAGCACCGGTGGGCCCTGACACCAATGAAACCGTTCCCGAAGATGGTTCACTGGCCAGCAGTGTTGCCGCCACCGATGCCGATGGTGATGCGCTGACCTATGCCGTGACCACGGGGGCGGCGCACGGCACGCTGAATTTCAACGCCGATGGCACTTACATCTACACGCCGGATGCCAACTACAACGGCCCGGACAGCTTCGTGGTGACGGTGTCCGACGGCAAGGGCGGTACGGACACGATCACTGTCAATATCAATGTCACGCCGCAGAACGATGCGCCGGTGACCAGCGATCAGTCGCTGACCACGCCGGAAGAAACCTCGATCAGCGGCACAGTGGTTGCCACCGATATTGATGGCGACACACTGACCTACACGATCAGTGGCGGCGTGTCGCACGGCTCGCTGTTGCTGAACACCATCAACGGCAATTTCACCTACACGCCGAACGCCAATTACACCGGCCCGGACAGTTTTACGATCACCATTTACGACGGCAAAGGCGGCAGCACCACATCGACCATTACCGTCAACGTGACACCGGTCAACGATGCGCCGGTGGGTCCGGATCGCAATGAATCCGTTGCCGAAGACGGCGTGCTGACCAGCGCGGTGTCGGCGACCGATGCCGATGGTGATGCACTGACCTATGCCGTGACCAGCGGTGTCGCGCACGGCACCCTGAACTTCAATGCCGATGGCACCTACAGCTACACGCCGGATGCCAACTACAACGGCCCGGACAGCTTTGTGGTGACGGTGTCCGATGGCAAGGGTGGAACGGACACCATTACCGTCAACATCAATGTCACGCCGCAAAACGATGCACCGGTGACCAGCGATCAGTCGCTGACCACACCGGAAGACACGTCGATCAGCGGCACCGTGATCGCCACTGATATTGATGGCGACACGCTGACCTACACCATTGGTGGCGGTGCGGCGCACGGCTCGTTGTTGCTGAATACCATCAACGGCAACTTCACCTACACGCCGAACGCCAATTACACCGGCCCCGACAGTTTCGTGATCACCATTTACGACGGCAAGGGTGGCAGCACCTCGGCGACCATCACGGTCAATGTGACACCGGTCAATGATGCGCCGGTGGGCGTCGACCGCAACGAAACGGTTGCTGAAGATGGTGTGCTGACAAGCAGTGTCAGCGCCACCGACGTCAACGGTGATGCACTCAGTTACGCGCTTGATGGCGCGCCGGCACACGGCAGTGTCACGGTCAATCCGGACGGCACTTACACCTACACGCCGACAGCAAACTACAACGGCAATGATTCGTTCACCGTCACGGTCAGCGATGGCAAAGGCGGCACTGACACGATCACGGTCAACATCACCGTGACGCCGGTCAACGATGCGCCGACCGCGGCCAATCAGTCGCACACCATTGCGGAAGACGGCGTGCTGAATGCGGCAATTGTCAGCAGCGATATCGAAGGCGATAGCCTCAGCTACGCGCTGGGCAGTGGTCCGGCGCACGGCAGTGTCACGGTCAACGCTGACGGCACCTACAGCTACACGCCGACCGGCAACTGGAGCGGCAGTGACAGCTTCACCGTCACCGTGTCCGACGGAAACGGCGGCAGCAGCAATGTGACGGTGGACGTCAATGTCTCGCCGGTGGCGGATGCGCCGGCGCTGAACGTCGTGAACAACGGTCGCGTGACATTGTTCACCACCAGCTGGGAAGGTCTCGCCGATCAGGACACCTACAGCGATTCGCAAGCGGTGTCCGGTCCCACGTTTGATGGTTGGCGCCTGGTCACCTCTGGCGACACATTTGCCGGCGGCGCGAATGCTTTCGAGATCTGGCAAAACGGTGATGGCATGCGCGCTGCCGATGGCAGCAAGCCGAATGTTTACGCCGGCGAGGGCAATGGCAATGCCTGGCTGGAACTGAACAACGGAACCTCAGGCAGTGTGCCGCAAACGCTTGGCATTGAACGCACAGTCAGCACCGAAGCTGGCGCGGCGTATCAGCTCAGCTTCGATTACGCCGGCCGCGTCGGTTTCAACACCAACTACACCGCCATTTCGATTTACGTCGGTGGCGTGCTGATTGGTTCGTATGCCGGTACCAGCGGCAATGATGCGCTGGACTGGACGAACCTGAATTTCAGTTTCACCGGCACCGGCGGCGACATGACCATCCGCATTGTCGCCACGCCGTCGCAGGTTGATCCGTCCGGCCGTGGCGCGATGATCGATGACATTCGCCTCAGCTCGGTGCAGGGCGTGATCCAGGGCAATGCCCACGGTGGCGCGCACACACTGGTCGATCTCGACAACTACGTCAGTGGTTCGCTCGGTGATACAGACGGTTCGGAAACGCTGAGTTTCACATTCGGCAACCTGCCGGCCGGCGCACTGATCATTACCGCCGATCATCCGGCCGGCATTGTGCCGGTTGCCGGCAGTGTGACGCTGACCGCTGCACAACTGGCCAGCGCGCAACTGCAACTGGATGGCAGCTACACCGGCACGCTGAATCTCAATGTGACGGCAACCAGCACTGAAACCGCCAACGGTCACAGCAGCAGCACCAGCAGCAATCTGCAACTGACGGTGTTGCCGGACAACGATGATCCGTCAGCGCCGCTGCCGTTTGCCCAGCCGTTCGGCGCCGGCAAAGTCACCGCCGACGACGCGCCGTTTGCGGGCGACAACGGTCTGGGCCTGCTCGCTGGCGATGAAGGCATTGCCATGCAGTTTGCCCAGGATGCCGGTGGTGAACTGCGCCTGTATCGCCCGGCGCACGCTGAAAGCCTGTCGGCCGATCAGTTGCTGAGCCCGGATCATCTGGAGCTGGGCAGCGCGCTCGACAGTCTGCAGTCCGATGCAACAGCGGGCGCGGGCAAAGTGCTGCATCCGGCGGCGCAGTTGCCGCAACTGGAAGACAAGGGACTGGCACATGATCTGGGCGGCAACCTGGCCGATCAGTCGCTGCTGCAACAGCTGATCCAGAACGGCCAGATGAAACTCGACAACGAGCCGTAAGTGCTCAGTCCGGGTTCGGAAAACAAGCAACAAAAAACCGCCTTCGGGCGGTTTTTTGTTGGGCTGTTGCTGTCGTTTAACTGTTCAACGCTCGCAGCGGCGCATGCTGCGTGGCAGCTACTTTTTCCCGGACTCAGGTTCAATTCCGAGCTTGCGCAAGTCAGCCTTCAGGCGCTTGAGCGAAACAAGCTCCTTGTCGTGCAGCGCGTGCAAACGTCCGGTGTCCGAGCGCAGTACCGTCATGGGCAGATCATTGAGCACGCTGCTGAAGAGTGATTTCGGCTGACCGGAAAAGTCCACATACAAATCCTCGCCCTCGATGTAGCTCACCACATGGTTGAACTGCCAGCCAGGGACATGCGCTGAATGACCTATCGGCTCAAGTTTATTGCGCAGGTGCGCCGGCGAACTTTTGATTCCCGAAATGGCGAGCAGGGCGCGGGTCAGGCGTTCAAAACCTTTGCAGTCGGTATAACCCTGCTCGATGATGGTGGCGACCGGTTCGCTGCTTAGCGCGTGGAAATCCACTTTGCCGACCGCGTTGATGTGACGGATATTGGTGTTGAGCCACTCACGGAGACGCTCCAGCTTGATCAGTGCCGGTTCATCCTCCCGGGTTAATCCGAGTTCGCGTGCCAGCGCCTGCACACGCGGATGGGTCACGTCTTCGCCGATGTCATTGGCTGCAAGATAAGCATCGGTGAGTTGTTGCCAGTTTTTCCCTGTGCTGATCACGAACCATTTCGGTGTGCTGTCCGGATCCGGTTTGCTTCCATCCATGTGCAGTGAAAAGACTTGGGCGTGTTGCTGTTGCGTGACCGTGATGTCGACATTGCCGTCGGTTTGCACATTGACGGTGTGCGGAACATGAACGTTAACCAGCAGCAGTGCGCGAAGATCATGATTGGATTGATTTTCCGTCGCAGATTTCGCTTCCTTGCGGTCACCGGTAAATGAACTGTCCCGATCTGCAACGCTGAAATCAACAAATGCCTGATCTGGATATTGCTCGATGAACTCCGCAAGGACGATGTCACCAATTTCGAGGTCCAGCTTGATGGCGTGGTCCATGGCGCACTGCTTGCGTTCTGAGGAACTGCGTGGTGCATCGGAGTCGCTTTCGATCAGGCAGAGGTTGTAGGCAGCCAGTGTCGCCGTGTCCTGCCACTTAACTCGTCCGTCCCCCTTGCGCACGCCGAGACGCTGCACAAGTCCTCCGCGGCCATCGCCGCGAACCGCACCGGTAAAACGATGGAGTTGTCTGGCAGCAGCTTTGCTCGTCACGGCCACGGCTTGCTGTTCGTGCTCAAGCTTGGTGTGAGCATCAAAAAAATACACATCGCGCTGAATGCAGACCCCGCAGTCGGAACGACGTGACAGTTCCGGCAGCGTATCCGTGGCGCCAAGCGGCGAGGCCGCAAGCACCGCGCACAGCAGTAGTTCGTTACTGAATTGCTTCCTTGCCATGATGATCCCTGAACAGATGTTTGCCGCGTGTGCGGGCCACAAGCGCCGCCACACGCATGTCGCGCGTGGAAGTTATGTCGTCTGCCCGACAGGCGTCACAATTCGCCAGCGGCCAGCACCGTGCGTGTCACCGGCCCGCCGATGCCATCGACACCGAGCAGGGCGAGTTGATCCCATTCGCTGCGCGTGTTGACGCCCATGGCGACGACCTGCATTTCCAGCGTATGCGCGACGCTGACGATGGCGCGGACCAGTGATTGGTGATCGCGATCAGTTTCGATACCGGCGGCAAAAGCCGGATCGATTTTCAGATAGTGCAGGCCAAGCTCATGCAGTTTCGGCAGTTTTTCGAAACGCCGGCCGACGTGTTTCAGGCCGACGCGCACACCCAGCGGTTTCAGGCTGTTGACGAAGGCGGCGAGTTCGGCGAGTTCGCGGTCGTGCCAGACACCGAAACCGGTTTCCGACATTTCCAGCCACAGTGACGGCGCCTGCAGGGGATGGCGGAACAGGTGCGCGCGCAGTTGTTCGCGCAGGGCCTGATCGCGCATCAGTTCGCCGGAAAGATTCAGCGCCAGCGCCGAGTTGCGCTGACGCACATGCTCGGTGCCGAGACGCAGCACTTCGCGATCAATGTCCGGCAGCAGGCCGAGGCGGGCGGCTTCCGGCATGAAGCGGCCGGCCGGTTCCGGTTCGCCACCTTCGGCGCGCGACAAACGCAGCAGGCCTTCGTCGTGCAGCGTTTTGCCGTGGCGATCAAAGACGGCAAACGTTTGCAACAGGAAGGCGTGTTCGCGCAGGCCGCGTTCGATGTCGTTGCGCCAGTTGCGTACCGGTGCGGCGCTGCTGACCGCCGCCAGTTCGCCATTGCCGCTGTGCAGGGCCTGCTCGGCGCGGTTGAGCACATCGCTTGCAGTTTCGTTGCGCTGATAGGGTGTGCGCCCGGCTTTGACGGCGAACTCAAACGGCAGTTCGGCACGACGCAGCAGCGCGGTGATCTCGCCGACCAGTTCTTTCTGTTTGCCGGCGGCATCGGCGGGCATCAGTCCGGGCAGCAACACGGCGAACTCGGCGCCGCCAAGACGCCCGGCGAGTGCGTTGCTGTGCTGGCGTTCGATGCGCGCCAGCACGCCGGCGCATTCCGACAGCAAGCGATCGGTGGCGTCAGCGCCGAGGCGCTGGTTGATGCTGGCGAGCTGGCCCAGTTGTACGCGGATCAGCACGCCTTCATTGGCGGCTTCATCGTCACGCAATTCGGCTGCCAGTGCCGCTTCAAAGTGATTGCGGTTGGCGAGGCCGGTGACCGGATCAAGGCTGGCTTCGCGACGCAGATCGGCAAGCCGCTGCGATTCTTCTTCAAACATGCCGCGCACGCGTTCGACCATGTGGTTGAGCGCGTGCGTGACGCGTTTCAGTTCCGGCACCGAGGGTTCTTCGACGGTGATGAAACGACGCTCCTCGATGGCCTGCGCCTGTTCGGTGACAGCGCGCATCGACTGCACAACTTTGCGCAGGAACAGACTGCCCAGCCAGCCGGCCAGCAGCGCGACGCCGGCCGACAGGATCAGCAGCGTCTGGCTGCCTTTCCACAGCGATTCATAGGCAAAGCGCGTGTGCGCAAATACCGACACCGTGCCGGCCTGTTGCCAGCCATCGGACACCTGCGCGCGCGCTTCCGGCGCCGCCAGCGGCAGCAGTTTTTCAAACCAGCCAGGCACGCTCTGGCCGTTGCCGTCCTGACGGCGTTCGATCTGGATCACGCCATCGGTCGAGGTGAAACTCACCGACTGGTAGTGGCCGTTGTCGAACAGCGCCGACACCTGCAACTCGATAGTCACCGGATCTTTGCTCTGCTGCGACATCGACAAGGCCAGCGCGTTGGCGCTGTCTGTGGCCTGCGTGTACAGCTGTTGCGCCAGATAGTGACGCGCGGTCACCAGACTGATGGCGAGACTGCCGATGAAACTCATCAGCCCCATGACCAGAAGTGCCAACCAGAAGCGCTGAAACATGCTCATTGCTGTTCTGCCTTGTTGTTGTCGGTTGCCCTGCTTTTACCCGCTGCCATGTGCTTGCCTGTTTTGCTGTTACGCAGTGTTGTTGCTTGATTCAGTTGCAGCGTCCGGCTGCGTGCGCTTGCTCTGCTGAAACCGGCGACTAGTCAAAATGGAAACCCTCGCCATTCATGCGCGCCAGCAGATCGCGCCAGCGCGACAGGCGGGCGGCGCTGCCGGCCGGCGGTTTGGCGGCGTCGGCACCGAGCCAGACACCGTCGTGGTTGAAGCTGTAAACCGGCGCCAGATCGGGGCGCTGGCTGGCCGGGCGGATCTCCTCGATCAGGTTGTCGAGGATCAGCGGTTCGGCGCGCGGATGTTCGTAGTAAGCCAGCACCATGTGCGCGACCTGCTGCGGCAACTCGCGGGTGCCAATGTCGGCGCGCACATAAACCATGCGCAGTCGTTCCTGGGGTACGCCCATCAGTGTCAGCGAAAAATACTTCGCCAGCGCGTAGTCCTCGCAATCGCCGGTGCCGCGGCCCAGCGTTTCCAGCGGCGTCGCCCAGTAATCCACCTGTTCCCAGACGCTCAGATCATCGTTGTAGATCAGCAGATCGTTGATCAGGCGATTGGCCTGCTCGAGACGGATGCGTTGCGGGTCGGTGCTGGTGATGGCCGGCGCGGCGCCGGCGTTGCTGCCGGATGTCGTCACCGTGGACTGGCCGGCCGGCGTGACGGTGCTGCTGGCGGATGCAGGCGAAGCGGGTGCGGGTGAGACGGGTACGGCGGTCTGCGTTGCGCTGACGGGGGCAGGCTGAGTTGCCGGCGCCGTGCTGGCGGGCGCGGTGCTGCCGTCTCCTGTTGTGTTGGAGCTGCCGGTCGTGCTGCCACTTGTGCTGCCGGAGCTGGTGCGGGCATCGGACGCGGAAGCCGGGGTCGTCGTGGATGAAGGAGAAACCGCGGCCGGCTTGCCGCTGACCGGTGCGGCGGGGCGCTGGCCTTCCTGCCATTGCCGCAGTCGCGCCAGCCCGGCCTCACCGTAGCGCAGGCGCATCTGGCGCTCGGCTTCGGGGTAGTCGATGCCGCGATCAGCGGCGAACAGGTAGCCAAAAGCGCCCAGCGTGACGCCCAGCGTCAGGCCAAGGCTCCAGCGTCTGCCTGTGTTTGCCGTCATTCCATCGGGTACCACTTGTCGCGGAGAGCCAGTGTAAACAGCCGGCGGGGCTGGCGGCCATGGTTCCGGAGAACAAGGCGCGGTGCCCGGTCCGGCCAGATGGACGCCACCGGTCCGCCGGTAAATATGGCCGGATTCGCGGCTTTTGCTGAAGCTGGTTAGAAAGCCGCCAGCCGGCGCGCTATAATCCGCCGCTTTTCCGGAGCCCGACCCCGCGTGGGGCAGGCTCTTTCCAGTCTTTCGCAGGCAGGCAGGTCGTACGGCATGGCATCCCATGAGCAATTCGAGCAGGACAACGCCCAGCAATCACAGCTGAAGCTGCTGATCGCACGCGGTAAAGAGCAGGGTTACCTCACCTACGCGGAAATCAACGATCACCTGCCGCCGGACATCATCGATCCGGAACAGATTGACGACGTCATCCGCATCATCAACGACATGGGCATCCAGGTTTTCGAAACCGCCCCGGATGCCGATCAGCTGATCATGACCGACGCGGCGCCGGTCGCCGACGAAGACGCTGCTGAAGAAGCCGCGGCGGCGCTCGCCAACCTCGATTCGGAAGTCGGCCGCACCACCGATCCGGTGCGCATGTACATGCGCGAAATGGGCACCGTCGAGCTGCTGACCCGCGAAGGCGAAATCGAAATCGCCAAGCGCATCGAGGAAGGTCTGCGCGAAGTTCTCACCGCCATCACCGAGAACCCGACCACCACCGCCTACCTGCTCGATGAATTTGATCGCTTCCAGGCCGGCGAGATCCGTCTTGCCGAGATCATCGCCGGTTTCCAGAACCTCGATGAATACAACGCCGAAATGCCGGCGGCGGCCAGCCATGTCGGCTCCGAGCTGAGTGCCGAAGAGCTGGCTGACGAAGACGCCGAAAACGGCGACACCGCCGAAGAAGAAGAAGTCGATACCGGCCCGGATCCGGAAGAAGCCCGTCAGCGTTTCAATGCGCTGCGCGAGCAACACGAAAAAACCGTTGCCGCGCTGAAGAAGTACGGTCGCACGCACAAAAATACCCGTGCTGCCGTCACCGAACTGTCCGAGCAGTTCATGCAGCTCAAGCTGGTGCCCAAGCAGTTCGACCGTCTGGTCGTGAAAATGCGCAAGCTGATGGACGTGGTGCGCACGCAAGAGCGCATCATCATGCGTCTGTCCTGCGACAAGGCCGGCATGCCGCGCAAAACCTTCATCACCAGCTTCCCGGGCAATGAAACCAACCTGAAGTGGCTGGATGCGCACCTGAAAGCCAAGAGCGAGTTCCGCGACAAGCTCGAAGCCCAGGCCGAAGACATCCTGCGCGCGCAGAAAAAACTGCTGCAGATTGAAGAAGAAAGCCTGCTGTCGATCATCGACATCCGCGAACTGAACCGTCGCATGTCGATCGGCGAAGCAAAAGCCCGCCGCGCCAAGAAAGAAATGGTCGAGGCCAACCTGCGCCTGGTGATCTCGATCGCCAAGAAATACACCAACCGCGGCCTGCAGTTCCTCGACCTGATCCAGGAAGGCAACATCGGCCTGATGAAGGCGGTGGACAAGTTCGAATACCGTCGCGGTTACAAATTCTCGACCTACGCCACCTGGTGGATCCGTCAGGCCATCACCCGTTCCATTGCCGATCAGGCGCGCACCATCCGTATTCCGGTGCACATGATCGAAACCATCAACAAGCTGAACCGCATCTCGCGGCAGATGCTTCAGGAGATGGGCCGCGAGCCGACGCCGGATGAACTGGCAGTGCGCATGCAGATGCCGGAAGACAAGATCCGCAAGGTGCTGAAGATCGCCAAAGAGCCGATCTCCATGGAAACGCCGATTGGCGACGATGAAGATTCGCATCTTGGCGATTTCATCGAGGACACCGCCACGGAGTCCCCGGTGGACGTCGCCATGTCGGAATCGCTGCGCGAAGCCACCAAGGAAGTGCTCGCCGGCCTGACCGCGCGTGAAGCGAAAGTGCTGCGCATGCGTTTTGGCATCGACATGAACACCGACCACACGCTGGAAGAAGTCGGCAAACAGTTCGACGTCACCCGCGAACGTATCCGCCAGATCGAGGCCAAGGCGCTGCGCAAGCTGCGCCATCCGTCGCGCTCCGAGCGTCTGCGCAGCTTCCTCGACGAGTGAGTTGCCAAGCGTCTCAGGATCAGGAAAAAGCCCGCTCCGGCGGGCTTTTTCTTTGCCTGTGATTGCCTCGCCGCAAACGCTTCCCTAAACTTGCCACCCGTCACGTTCGTGACGTTCCGTGCCGGGCCCTTAGCTCAGTTGGTTAGAGCAGGCGACTCATAATCGCTTGGTCACAGGTTCAAGTCCTGTAGGGCCCACCATTTTGATGTTTCCGTGCAGAGCGGTGCCGGTTCAAGACAAATCCACTTCCGTGAAAAATCTCCAGAGATCGTAGGTTGGACGGTTATACATTGGCCCAACCTTGGTAGCGCAACAACTCAACCAAGAGGCTTTGCGCAGCCTCCCGGTTCCTGATGAGCTGTTCACGGTAATCGGAGTTTGCTGAGCGCCGTTGATTGTCGTATCGCAGACGTGACTCTGCATCGAATGACATGATGATGGCTCTTGAAGGGGGGCCTACCAGCTCAGCCAGCCGCTTGCCATAGAAGTCCCCCATCTCCAATGCCTCGATGAACTCGATGAGTTCTTTTGCGTGACTCTCCAAATCAGTGACAGAATCTTCTCCTGGTGTGATGCTGTCGAGAAAGCGTTGTCGCAGGTAAATCGGATGGAACTGCGGTTTGAGAATTGCAGGGTCTTTGTACTGTCTGAAAAGCTGCAGTTTTGGAATGTCGACCTTTCGTGTTGGGTTGTGCTGGTCGCGAAGGTGACAGTTAGGGCAGAGCGGTAGAAGATTGTCCAAGGCGTTATGCGATGAATCCTCGTCAATGTGGTGCACGTGAGGTCTGTCGCCACCGCAAATAGCGCAGCGGTGGTCATATTCATCCAGCAAAGCCTCTTTTAGCGTCTTTGGTACAGTCGGTCGTGTCATTGTTTATCCGCCGCTCAATAGGGAACTACTCACTACTGCCGGTTAGCAAAGTCGCAGTTTGGCGTGAAGTTGCCGTGATTCTTCATTTGAACAACCAGCTTCGCAAGGATTTTCAATTTCCGAAATTAACTTTAAGACGGCGTCGCCGCTCGACCTGACCGTATAGGCTGGCAGGGATGTTTCACTCTTCCGGTGTTTCCGAAGTTTACAATTCCTGCCGGTCATTCATGGACGGCCTGACCTCGGTTCCATGCTTAAGCTTTTGCAACGCAGCGGATTGGGCCAGAATGCTCAGGTGTCGCACTAGGTATGTTGATTTCTCGATGCGGCCGTTGACCGTCTGCACGGGCATCGCTGACAAGGACGGCGTGAGGCATCGGCCGGCAAACTCCACTTTAATCAGGGCATAGACGACAGGCCGTCATCGCGCGTTGTGCAACGCGCCGGTGTTCGTACATGCAGATGTGCAAACCCGTATCCGGAACGGAGACCAGTGATGAACAATACTTATCGTGGCAGTTGTCATTGTGGGGCGGTGACGTTTGAAGCCGACCTTGATTTATCGCAGCCGTCTTTTCGTTGTAACTGCTCAATTTGCCGGCGCACGCGTTTCTGGGCGCTGGTGGCCATGCCGGAGCAGTTCCGCCTGTTGTCCGGTGAGGCGGAGTTGACACTCTACAAATTCAATTCGCTGAAGAATCACCACTACTTTTGCCGTCATTGCGGCGTGCGCTGTTTCGGCATTGGCAATGACACACCGATAGGCACGATGTATGGCGTCAATCCCGGTTGTTTGCTTGGTGTGACGGATGAACAGCTGGCGGCGATTCCGCTGGTCTTTATCGATGGGCTGAATGATCGCTGGACAGAAGCGCCGGCGTTTCATCAGCACATGTAAGCGCGCACAACGCATCGATCATTCAGGGGGCGTGGCCGTTTTTGCTTCCTGATTGGCGTTGCCGAGCTGATGCGGATCGACGCAAATCAGGTTTTGTTTTCAGTATCCAGCTGGTGCAGTGCCCACTGCGCCAGTTCGCCGAGTCTCTGATGCGTGGTCAGCGCCGCGATCTCGCTGCGCAAAGCCTGCAGGCGCCGGTTGCCGGCGACGATCAGCGCGTTGCGCTTCAGGCCGAAGCCGCCGGCACGTGCCAGTGGTGAACCGCGGAAATCCTTGTCGATGCGCTTGCCGGAGGCGGTGAGCAGATAGCGCAGATCGCTGATCAGCGCTTCTTCCTGTGTGGCATCGAGTGATTGCTGCAGGGCGGTCTCGAGCTGTTCGCCAAAACGCTTCTGGTTGAACGGGCAGACGGTCTGGCAAAGATCGCAACCAAACAGCCAGTCGCCGATGCCGACGCGCAAGTGCTCGTCCGGGATCTGCCGTGATTCGATGTTCAGGTAGGAAATGCATTTGCGCGCGTCGAGCACGCGCGGCGCGACGAACGCATCGGTCGGGCAGATATCGAGGCAGCGCGTGCAACTGCCGCAGTGATCGCTCATCAGCGGCGCGCGAATGGTGGCGGGCGTGTCCGTGACGGCGTCGCCACTGTCGTCCAGCGGCAGCGAACAATAGATCTCACCGAGGAAGAACAGGCTGCCTTTCTGCGGATGTATGAGGCAGGTGTTTTTGCCGGCCCAGCCGAGTCCGGCCTTGCGGGCCAGATCGCGCTCCAGCACCGGACTGCTGTCGGTGAAGGCGAGAAATTCGTGTTCGGGAAACAGTTGCTGCAGATGCGTGCAGATCTGCTGCAGGCGTTCGCGAAACCAGAAATGGTAATCCGCACCCTGCGCATACAGGCTGATGCGTGCCTGGCGCAGCGGCGTGGCCAGCGGCGCGGGATGCGGGTAATACGGAATGGCAAACACCAGCGCGCTGGTGGCGCGCGGCCATTGCCGCTGCGGCTGTTCCTTGATTGGCGCGTGCGCTTCGAGATAGCTCATCTCGCCATGCAGGCCGGCGTCCAGCCAGCTGCGGTACCAGGCAAAGCTCAGCGGCTTGTCGAGCGCCGTGATGCCCCAGTGTTCGAGTCCCAGCGTGTCGAGCAGCGGCTGCAGTTGCGCTGCCAGTTGCTGACGCCGGCTCACGGCGGCGCACCGCAGACAGCGTGGCGCAGCGGCGCGGGCAGGCTCGGGGAGAGGGACGTGCAGGACATGGCTCAGGGGGCGGCAGGACAAAAGCGGAAAGGTGGCGCAAGGCCGGCAGGGCGACAGTTTGCCATGCCGGGACGCGAGCCGTGGGCGAGGCAGTGCTGGCGGATGCGCCGCTACTCAGGCCGACCGAAACTGTGGACGAAATTCTGGCCGTAACCCTGACCGCAACTCTGACCGCTCCGCTGGCTGCAACAAGCGGCACTGACGGCAAACGATCGGCGCCCGGGAAATGACCTGCCGGGAGTGATGGAGGGCCGGTGCCCACAGGCGCCAGACGCAAAGGCGGTTGCCAAGGCGACCTGCGTTCAGACGCTCAGGCCAGCACCCGGCCAGAGGCGGCGACGCGCCGGATCTCGGTGATGTCGCGCGCCAATGCCCAGCGCAGTGCTTCGCTCGGCGTCATGTACTGGCGGGTGGTGGCGGCACGCCGGGCGTCGGCACGGCGGTAACGCCAGAGAAAGTGGGTGGCTTGCATGCTCATCGCGCTCGCCTCGCGGCTGTCGGGGATGAGTGCATTGTCCGGCCGGTTCGGGGGCAAAACCTGCGCCCGCAAAACCGGCCTGGTAGCCGGCAACCGACGCGTTGCAAGCGCGAACCGCTCTGGTCTGGTGGCGGTCGCTTGGGGGCGCGATGGATGGCATGCGGATGCCGGACAGAAAGAATGTGCACAAAAGGCCAACGCAAAAAAATCCGACGCAAAAATTCCGTACGCTAGCGATCAGCGGAATGCGCAGAAAAATCTGATCGGCAGGTGTCCCGGTACGGCTCGCCGCTCACGCCTTCGACGTCGCTCAGGGCAAACGGAACGGCGTGCGCAAATTATTCCGGGACAGGAACTGAAGCAGGAAAGAAAAAAGCCGCGATCACTTGCGCGACCGCGGCGGAATAAAACGCTGTGAGCATCACAGCCAAGGGAGACCCGCCAAGCACCCCACGCACTTGACGGTTGGAACAACACAAAACGCTGTGCAGACAGCGTGGACAGAATAGGGCTTCTGCGCGGTGCAGGATTGTCTGATGTTGGCGGGCGAGCGAGGTCATTGCGCAAATATGCAGGCGATTGCGCGGATCAGTTGGCAATTTGTTGCGTGGTCAGGACGATCCGGTATTCGTGTTCTATGGATGCTCATGGATGGCGTGTCTCCACGATGGGCCTGACAAAAGCAGGTTTCAGACTTTTCAGGAGTGAGCGGATAGTCCGCGCCAGCACTGCACGCTCTGTGCTGGTCGGAATCACGAAAGCGGAAGCGTTGCGTGGATAGCCAGAAAGAATCGCGATGCAAGCAGGGCAAACAGAAGTGTTCGCTGTTCAATGGAACGACAGAATCGCCACGAACGGTCTACGTTTTCCGCAAAAATCGTCCCGGGCCCCGGACGTCCGTTGGTCCCGCGAATTTCGTCAAGCGCAGGACAGGTGTTGTCGAAGGTTGGGAGGGTAATGCCGTGCAGGGTTGGCAAGGGCGATGTGCCTGAATGCGATGCGGTCAATTCATGCCGCGACAGCTTCATGCCGAACATGGCATTGAACACGCCAGCCTGCTCATTGAATGAAGTGCGTGCACCCAAATCGGGCGCGAAAACGCGCGGCAAGAGGTTTGGCAAGCAGGCTTGCGGTTGTCACAAATACGACAGAATCACAATTTCTGTTAACAGATATTGATTCCGGAAACTTCAAGAATTTTGCCTGCGGAAATTCTCTTCGTTCAGGCGTTGTTTCTTGCCAAATTTCAAATGCGAGCGACGTTCCGGATTTTTTCGCCGGCCCGTTTGCGGTCGATTTGCAGGATCTCTCCGCCGCATCGCCGGCTTTAGCCAATCACGCTGACGCAACGCTGGCCAGTATGGCCGCCCAGTGCTGCCGCCACCGGTGAGTCGGATCGGTGACGGCGAGGGACGCATGCGCACAGGGACGCGGGCGCACTGAAAACCAGAATCTGGCAAGGCCGGCCGGCCCTGCATCCGTACGCCGAGGAAACCATGAATACCAGCAAGAAAAACGTCACTGCCAGCGCTTTGCGCACACCGCTGGCCGCACTTGTTTCAGCCATTGCACTCTGTCTTCCGGGTGTGGGTGTTGCGGCCGAGCCGGCCGCTGCAGATGCCGGCAAAGAAGCCGGAAAAGAAGAGCGTGTCGAGATCACCGGTTCGCGCATCAAGCGTGTCGATCTGGAAGGCGCGTCGCCGATCATCGCCATCACTGCAGAAGATTTGGCACGTTCCGGCGCCACCACCGTGGCAGAAGCGCTGCGCGGATCGGAACTGAACTCCTTCGGTTCCTGGGGCGGTGGCTCGAACAATGGCTGGGGCTCGCAGGCCACGGTCGATCTGAAAGGCCTGGGCATTGACCGTTCGCTGGTATTGCTGAACGGTCGGCGCATGGTGAAAAGCCCGGTCGTCGGAGGCGGTGCCGCCAACATCAACCTGCTGCCGATCACCGCGATTGAACGCATCGAGATCATGAGCGACGGCGCATCGGCCATCTACGGTACCGATGCCATCGCCGGCGTCGTCAATATCATCCTGCGTGACGATTTCGATGGCATGGAAGTGTCGGCCAGCACCAGCAAGCCGACCCGTGATGGCGGAGAATACAACCGCTATTCGATCAGCGGCGGCAGCGTCAGCGACAAATCGCGCTCGATTTTTGTGTACGAGCATGATGAGTTCTCGACGCTGTTCCAGCGTGACCGTGATTACACCCGCAACCGTCGTGCCGACAACGAAGCCGGCCCGGACACCTATCAGGGCTGGACCGGCATTTCGGCATCGGGCCGCACCATTGTCCGTGCTTCGGACGGCAGCTGGGCTTATGTGCCGATGGTTACTGCGGCAACCGGGCGCGACAACAGCAACCTCTGCGACGTGTACAACATCAACGGTGAAACCAGTTTCTTCGCCGCGCGTCTGGAAGATGCCAACTATCCGGGCGAATTTGTCTGCGGATATGACTACACCAATCGCGCCGCGATCTCTGCCGGCCAGACCCGTGACACGCTGTTCTACTCGCTGGAACGCGATATCAACGAAGACTGGACCGCGAGTGTGCAAACTTACTTCGGTCGCTCGGTCACCGACGATATTTCCGCACCGACTCCGGCGAGCTTTACGTTCCGCAACAATCTGCCGTCCTACACCACCGCGCAGGGCGTGACCGTTACCGAAGTCTTCGCCGGCGACCAGGGCGCATTCCGTCTCAATACGCTCGGTGATCGCGTTGCCGAGCACAACGATTCGGTGCTCAACATCAGCTTCGGCCTGCAGGGCCACACCGGTGATTTTGAATGGGACTTCTCCGCCCAGCACAACCGCTACAACCGCTTTGTGTTCGGCACCGGTTACGCACTGGTCAGCGCCATCGAAAGCAAGATCGGCCGCTGGGACGCGCAGCGCAATGTGTTTGTTGGCTGGGACCCGCGTGATCCGCATTCGCCGATCCCGGGCGGCATCAAGGCCAACTACGACAAGAAAGACGAAGGCGTGCTCAATGAAGTGTTCGCCGGCGTCGCGTTCGACATCATGGAACTGCCGAGCGGCCCGCTCGCTGCCTATGTCGGCACCAGCTACCAGCAGGAAAAATTCCTCTCGGAAGTGGATGGTCTTGCCGAAGCCGGCGTGATCTCCGGCGGCAACGCCGGTGCTGGCGGCATTGCGGATCGTGATGCCTCGGCCGCATTTGTCGAATTCAGTGCGCCGGTGCTGGACAGCGTTGAGCTGAACTTCGCGCTGCGTCACGACGACTACAGCGATTTCGGCACCACCACCAATCCGAAGTTTGCTGCCACCTGGCGTCCGACTGGCGAAATGCTGGTGCGCGCGTCCTGGGGCACGGGGTTCCGTGCGCCGACACTGCTGGAAATCAACCGCAAAGGCCAGCAGTCATTCGACGCCGTGCGTGACTATGTGCGCTGCGCCGGTCTCACCGGCCAGATCCAGACCTGCGCCAGCAACACACTGGAAAACATCGTCACCGGCAACAAGAACCTGAAAGCGGAAACCTCGGAATCCTGGAACATCGGTTACGTGTTCAGCCGCGATGCGTTCTCGTTCACGGTCGATTACTGGAATGCCAATCTGGAAGACACCATTGTCGAACTGAGTGGCAGTGACATTGTTTACCGCCAGTATCTGCTCGACGCTGCGGCGTCCGGTTTCGGCGCGGATTATGTTGCCGGTGCCGGTGTGGATATCGCCACGGTGCTGCCGGGTGCGCGCATTGTCCGCGCCGACCCGGCCAATCCGACCTCACGCATCATCAACGTGTATCGTCCGAGCGTGAACGCCGGTGAGCTGGAGCAGCGCGGTCTGTCGGCCTCGTTTGACTACAAACTGGTCACCAGCGCCGGCGATGTGAAGTTCCATGCCGGTTGGTCGCGCATGCTCAGCCGTCGTGAAACCCTGTCCAGCGGCGCCGGCATTTCCGATGACTACATCGGTGATCTGGGCTGGCCGAAAGATCGCGTCAGCCTGGCGGTGTCCTACGTGCTCGGCGAGCACGATCTGACCCTGCACGGTCGCTATATTGCCGGTCAGGAAAACACCACCGAAGACGAAAACGGTGCCACCGTCGTGACCAACAAAGTGTCGGACTCGACGCTGTGGAATATGACCTACCAGTGGCAAACGCCGTGGAATGTCAAACTGGGTCTGGGTGTGCGCAATCTCACCGATGAAGATCCGGCATTCGACAAAACCGGTTCGGCGTACAACGGCGGCCTGTACTACGACCACCAGTTCGGTCGTACCTACTTTGCTGATATCACCTACAGCTTCTGATCAGTCGCTGCCCCGGTGGCAGCCCAGCAAGCCAACAAAAAAGGCAGCCGCAAGGCTGCCTTTTTTCTTTCCGCGTACCACTTGCCGACTTGTTCTGCGGGCCGCGCGAAACGCAGGAAGACGTGTGTGCCAAACAAAACGTCACCGCCGCGCAATGATTGTGCAATGCAGTGTGAATATTTGGCAGATCGCCCCGTTTGCGTCGCCACATCCCTCAATCACACGCCGCGAAAAAAGCGAAAAGTAGCAGCGTGCAATGGTGCGTGAGGGACGACACCACAAAAGGACACGGCGCGCGAACGCCGGCTGCCATTGCCAGACACAGATACGGCGAGGAATTCCCATGTTTACCATGCGTAATGCAATGGTGGCTCTGGCTTGCGCCTTTGCCATGCATACGGCAATCGCTGGCGGCAAGGCCGACCAGCATGATCACGAACGTCCTTCAGCAAGCAGCGGTCATCGCCACAATGTAATGGCTGACGGCGCACAGAAACCGCACGTGCGTCGGGCATTGCCGCCGACAGAAGAAGAAAGTCATTACGAGTTGCTGAATGTCGCCCCGACGCTGCAACACGGCAAGCAGCAAAAAGTATTGCGCGAAGGTGTGCAGCAGTTTGCCGCGACCGCCGAGTGCAAGGACATCAACGGCTACCTGTCACGCTCGGGCGCGGCGTTGGCGGACTACATTGCCGGCCTGCCGGATCACACCTGCACTTACGGATTGTTTTCGGCCAGCGCGTCACAGGCCCAGCAGATCTATAGCAGCAGCAACATGATCGCCATTGCCAACAAGCTGGCGACACTGTCTGCGTCGTATAACGCCACCGGTTACAGCGTCAACAATCTGGTGCTGGTGCTGCGCGCCGGCTACTACCAGGCTTACGGTGGCGCGTTCCCGGTGCCGGGCAGCGATGTCAACAACGCGGTATATGCTGCGCTCGACACACTGTTCGCCAATCCAAGCTACTTCCTCAACAACAGCACGTCTTCGACCACATCGTATGAAGCGATGATCCTGATCACCAACATGAACGCCGAGCTGCGTTTCCTGCCGGTGGTCAAGTCGGTAGTGCAACGTTTTACCAATACGGCCGGCAATCCGAATGCCGCCAATGGCCTGCTCAACAACGGTGGCAGCGGTGCCATGACCGGCGCGCTGACGGTGTTCTTCCGTTCGCATTACCGCACCGACCCGGCCAATACGCTGCGTACCGACACCAGCCTGCCGCAGGCGCTGTACAGCTTTGTGCAGAACAACCGCGCGGCGCTGATGGGTGGCAGCTACGAGTTCCAGCTCAACGACGCGCTGAACGAAAGTTTCCGCTTCATGCAATACGCGGAGCAGAAGCCGGCGATCAAACCGAATGTGAAAGCGGTGCTGGCTGCCAACAACATGATCGGCAGCGGCCAGACCATGTGGCTGGCAGCGGCGCAGGCGGTTGAGTACTACGACTGGGCAAACTGCAGTGAGTACGGGGTCTGCAACTACAAGCAGGATCTGGCCAATGCCGTGCTGTCGATCAATCACAGCTGCAGCAGCACCATCCGCATCCGTGCCCAGGAAATGACCGCCGCACAGCTCAGCGATTCCTGCGCCAAGCTGGTCGCCGGCGAAGAGTATTTCCACGCCATGATGCAAACCGGCAAAACACCGGTGGCTGATGACAACAACGCAGCGCTCGAAGTTGTCGTGTTCGATGACTACACCAACTACGACAAGTACGCTGGTGTGCTGTTCGGTATCGGTACCGACAACGGCGGCATGTATCTGGAAGGCAATCCAGCCGAAGCCGGCAATCAGGCGCGCTTCATCGCCCACGAAGCCTCGTGGCTGCGTCCGAGCTTCCAGATTTGGAACCTTGAGCACGAATACGTCCATTACCTCGACGGTCGTTTCAATCTGTACGGCAACTTCACCACAGGCACCAGCAAACCGACGGTATGGTGGCTGGAAGGTCTGGGTGAATACCTGTCGCTGAAGAACAACAATCAGGCTTCGATCGATGTCGCCAAGCAGGGCACTTACAAGCTCAGCGAAATTTTCGGCAACACCTATTCGATGAATGATTACGTCACCCGCGCCTATCGCTGGGGCTATATGGCGGTGCGCTTCATGAACGAGAAGCATCGCGCCGACATTGACGCCATCCTGCCGAAGTTCCGCAGCGGCGATTACAACGGTTACTGGGCTTACATGCAGAACATCGGCACGCGCTATGACGCCGAATTTGCTGCCTGGGTACAGACCGCCACCACGGCCGGAGAGCCGCCGGTGCCGGCACCGGTGGCCGCTTCGACACCACTCAGCAACAAGGTGGTGGTGAAGTCCAGTGCTGTGCTGAATGCCGAAAACCGTTACCACATTGATGTGCCGGCCGGCATGTCGAAACTGGAGATCAAGATCTCCGGTGGTCGCGGCGATGCCGATCTCTACGTGCGTCTCGGCGCGCAACCGACACTGACCCAGTATGACTACCGCCCGTACATCGGCGGCAACAACGAAACGGTGACCATCAACAATCCGGCCGCTGGTCGCTACCACGTCATGCTGCGTGCCTACAAAGCGTTCAGCGATGTCAGTCTGGTGGCAACCATCAGCGCGCCGCCGGTGGCAGAACAGCCGAGCGGTCCGGCCTGTGCAGCGGCAACACAACTGACCAATGGTTGCGTGGTGCGCGATCTGGCGGCCAGTGGTGACAACAAGTACCTGACCATGTGGGTGCCGGCGAACGCGCGCAATCTGGTGATCCGCACATCGGGCGGCACCGGCAACGCCGATTTGTATGTAGGCGCCGGTTTCTGGGCTATGCCGAATGGCAGCTACACGCTGAAGTCGGCCAATGCTGGGAACACCGAGCAGGTCACGCAAGCGACACCGTCCGGCGGCTGGTACTACATCACGCTGTCGGCGACGGCGCCGTTCAGCGGTGTCGGCATCACCGCCAGTTACGACGTTCAGTAAACATTGCAGCAAGACCCAACAAACCCGGCTCCGGCCGGGTTTGTTGTTTGTGGATATTTGATCAGGTGTTGGCGGCAAACTGGGACGAGCACTTCGCCACCAGGAAACGAATTCCCGGATTTTGTCTCGATTGCCAGGGTAAATCCCCACTCCTCAGGCGCTGCGCGCCAACTTCTCCCGCGAGGAGAGAAGGGAGGCTGCCGATTTCTGTTTTGCTTTTGCGGCGAGCAATCGGTTGCCGCATCTATTGTCATGAAAGTGGAAACTTTCCGGTTCCCGAATGAGTGAGAAGACGTTTCATCACCTCACTCGTGGGGGATTCGGGAGATCTGTGAGGGGAGAGGAGCGGGAACGACTTTCCAGGATTGCAAGAATGACTTGGCGAAACGCTCTGGCGCTGTTCAGAATTTTGGAGTTCAGAAATTTCGAACTGAGACAAATTCCGTTCACCCTGAGCGTAGTCGAAGGGTTGAACGGCTAATCGACAGAAACTCGCAGACAGACAAACCCCGCTCGATAAACCCTTCGACGGGCTCAGGGCGAACGGGGCTTGTTTGTCTGAACGGCATTGGCACTACGCGAAATGATCCTCCTCGCGTGACCGCCAGACAGTTCAGTTCTGCGCAGTCTGGCGACGACGCAGCAGTGCCAGCGCGCCGATACCGAGCAGTGCCAGCGGTGCCGGAACCGGGACATCTTCCACCGGTGTATCGACGTTCAGACCAACCATGTGCAGTTGCCACTGGTTGCCACGCTGATCGCCTTCCTGACCATTGAACGCAGCATGCGGGCCCCACAGGCGGGTGAAGAACGCATCATTGTCAAACAGGAAGCCGGCGCCCAGCGTGTCGCCGAGACGGTCGTTGTCGTACTGGACCAGACTGATCACATAGTCGCCTGCGCCCAGCGTGACCGAAAGAAACGCATCCCACTCGCCGTACTGGCGTGCGTTGCCATTGACGTTGACGCTGCCGCTGCTGCGTGCATCACCGTTACCGTCGATGTACTGGCCGGCGGCAGTCCAGAGCTGGAGCACCGGATCAAATCCGCCCATTTGCCAGGACGATGTGAACAGCGTCAGCGTCGATTCGGCATCCAGATGAAAGCTGATCAGGGCAACATCATTGTCCTGGTTGAAACTGCCGGAGACGTCCTTGTCAATCAGGCCGGCCGCGGCCTGGTTGCTCATCAGCGTGCTCGCTGACAACAGTGCAAGAGTGGTCAGCGACTTCAGCATGCGCGTCATGTTTACCTCCGGTTGAATGATTATGTTCACGCATCTTTATCACAGCAATATTCATTCCATTGACAGATCGCGATGCCGTCATCAACTTTTCATCCGGTTTGAAAATGGCGCTGTAAAACGTTCTGACGTGTAGGCTTTTGTACGCGGAAGTCTGTCTGCGTCCGCCGCTGAAACGGATGGCGAAGCAGTTGATGGAAAAAATCAGTGCTGCAACGAAAATTTCACGCCGGAACGACAACGGCGCCGTAGGGCGCCGTTGTCGTGTTCAGCGAATCACTCAGGATTTGTGCTGCATCAGCTTCCGGTATTCGCGCGGGCTGACGCCGGTGACCTGGCGGAATTGCCGGGTCAGCGCGCTCTGATCGCAGAAGCCGCACTCGAGCGCGATATCGGCAATGGTGCGCTCGGTGGTGCGCAGCTGTTCGGCGGCGGCGTCGATGCGCGTCTTGATGATGAATTGTCCGGTGCTGATGTGAAAAATTTTCTTCATGCGCCGGTCCAGCTGGGCCACGGACAGGCCGGACAGGCGCGCCAGATCATCGAGCAGCAATTGCTCGTCGTAGTGCTCAAGCACGTGATCGATGGTGGCGGCAAATTTCTCGTCAATGAAACCGGCACGGCTGGGCTCGACCAGATCTTTCGAGATCACGGCCAGACCGATGAGTTCTTTCTTGCGGTTGTAGAGCGGAATTTTTGTGGTCAGGCACCAGCCCGGCTTCTTGTCGTTGAAAACCGTCAGATCCAGATTGTCGATGATCGGTTTGCCGGTGCTGAATACCTTGCGATCCTGGGCGTTGTAGCGCTCGGCCATGTGCCGTGGAAACAGGTCGGCAGCGGTTTTGCCCAGCGCTTCGCGCTTGTGCGTGAGGCCGCAACGTTCGACGCAGGCGTCGCTGATCGCGACGTAGCGGCCGAGCCGATCCTTGAGCGAAAACACTACATCCGGCATGTAATCAAACATGGTCTCGACGAACAGCGGATCGGCGATGTCGCCGATAAACGCATGTCGCCACTGCTGGAGGTCTGTTTGCATGATGTTGATTCCGTGGGGATTTTGGGCTGTACCAGCACTGCGACAGACAGCGCAAGGCACGGTCTGGACTATAGTCGCTGAGGCCGCTAGCACGATTTGACGATTCTGTCTTGATGGCACCTCTTTTTGCCAAGACCCCGCGGCGCCACGGCTCCTACCATGGGCCACCCTTACAAGGAGAAACGGAATGCCGTCTGCCCAGCATCTGCGTGTCATTGATTCCCATACCGGTGGTGAGCCGACCCGCGTGGTCATCGACGGCGCGCCGGCGTTGCCGCCCGGTTGTGGCATGGCGGATGCGCGGGCCTGGCTGCGCCGTGAGCACGATGCGCTGCGCCGGGCCATCGTTTGCGAGCCGCGCGGTTCCGATGTGCTGGTCGGCGCCTACCTGTATCCGCCGACGCAGCCGGACTGCACGGCCGGCGTGGTGTTCTTCAACAACGTCGGTTATCTCGGCATGTGCGGGCACGGCACCATTGGTCTGGTGGTGACACTGGCGCATCTCGGTCGCATCACGCCCGGCGTCGTCAAACTGGAAACGCCGGTCGGCGTGGTCAGCGCCACCCTGCACGACGATGGCCGCGTCAGCGTCGCCAATGTGCCGAGTTACCGCTATCGCAAACAGGTACCGGTGCAGGTCGAAGGCCTGGGTACGGTGCACGGCGATATCGCTTGGGGCGGCAACTGGTTTTTCCTCGTCAATGATCACGGCTGCACGCTGAATGTCGCGCATCTCGATGCCTGCATGTCAGTGTCGCGACGCATTCGCGCCGCTCTGGACGCGGCCGGCATCACCGGCGCAAACGGCGAAGAAATAGATCACGTCGAGCTGGTCAGCGACAGCGCCACGGCGGATGCGCGCAACTACGTGCTCTGTCCCGGTCTGGCCTACGACCGCTCACCCTGCGGCACCGGCACGTCGGCAAAGGTCGCCTGCCTCGCCGCCGACGGCAAACTCGCGCCGGGCGCCGTCTGGCGTCAGGAAAGTGTCATCGGTTCGCTGTTTGAAGCCCGTTACGAATTGCAGGACGGCAACGTGCTGCCGACCATTACCGGCAGTGCCCATGTCACCGCCGATGCCACACTGATCATCGACACCGCTGATCCGTTCGCTTACGGCATCCAGGCCTGAACATGCACGCGGATGTGATCATCGTCGGCGCCGGCATCATCGGCTGTGCGCTCGCCGAGCAGCTCGCGCTGCGCGGCGTCAGCGTGCGCGTGATTGATGCGGCCGGCATCAGCGAACAGACCAGTGCCGCCGGCATGGGCCATCTGGTGGCGCTGGGTGACGACCCGGCGCAATTCGCACTGGCGCTGCATTCGCTGACGCTCTGGCAGCAACGCGCCGCGTCGCTGCCGGATCGCGTTGCCTACACCGCCTGCGGCACACTGTGGCTCGCGGCCGATGAAGACGAAGCCGCGCATGCGCGGGAAAAATCGCAACGACTGCAAGCGGCTGGCGTGCGCTGCGAATGGCTGGATGCACCGGCGCTGCACGCCGCCGAACCGGCACTGGCGCGCGATCTGATCGGCGCGCTGCGCGTCATCGACGATGCCGTGATCTATCCGCCGCAAGCGGCGCTGCACTTTGCCGCCCGCGCCCGCGAACACGGTGCGCATTTTGATTTGCATACCCGCGTGCAGGCAGTCGGCGACGGCGAGGTGATGCTCAGTGGTGGCCGGCGTTTGCAGGCGTCACACATCGTGGTCGCGGCCGGCTGTGCCAGCGCGGCGCTGGTGCCGGAGGCGCAGATCCTGCCGCGCAAGGGGCATTTGCTGATCACCACGCGACAGGTGCCACGCATTCACCATCAGCTGGTTGAACTCGGCTATCACAAGAGCGCGCACGGTCACGATCCGATCTCGGTAGCGTTCAACGCCCAGCCGCGCGAAACCGGCCAGATACTGATCGGTTCGTCGCGCCAGTTTGATGATCTGTCCGCCGATCTGGTGCCCGAAGTGCTGACCCGCATGTTGCAGCGGGGGACGCGCTATCTGCCGGATCTGCCGCAATGGCCGGCGCTGCGCGCGTGGACCGGTCAGCGTCCGTGCACGCCGGACAATCTGCCCTATATCGGTCGCCTGCAGCGTGATGCAAGCCTGTGGCTGGCAGCGGGACATGAAGGTCTGGGCATTACCACGGCCACCGGCACCGCCGATGTACTCGCTGATCTGCTCTGCGATCAGGAACCGGCGATCGACACGCGCGCGTTCGCGCCGGATCGCAAAATGCTGACGAGTGCAGCGGCATGACGACGCGTATCCCGATGTTGATCAACGGCCGCACCGTGCATGCCGACAGCGGCGCCTCCGTGCTCAGCGCCCTGCAGCAAGCCGGTGTGCAATGGACGCGTCGTGATCTGTCCGGTGCACCACGTTTTGCACTGTGCGGCATGGGCGTCTGTCAGGAATGTGCGGTGACCATCGATCAGGTGCCGGGCCAGCTGGCCTGCCTGCGTCGCTGCCGTCCGCACATGCAGGTGGATACTGATGTCTGAACCGGCGTTTGTTTGTTCGCGCACGCGCGCTGAATTGCGCTGCGATGTGCTGGTGATCGGCGCCGGTCCGGCCGGCATCGCCGCCGCGCTGCGCGCCGCGGATGCCGGTGCCGACGTGTTGCTGATCGATCAACAAAGCGAGCCGGGCGGTCAGGTCTGGCGCGGCGAATGGCGCAAACTTCTCCATGCGCCGGCCCGTGTCGATGCGCTGGCGCGACCGGTACTGAATGAACTGCGCGCGCGACACTGTGCCATCGGCGCTGCACGCATCGCGCCGGCCAATGGAACCGCTGGCGCGCCGTCCTGCATCCGCTTTCGCGGTGATTGCCGCGTGGTACAGAAAATTTCCGGACAGCAGATCGTCTGTGACGGTGAGCAGGCCGCGACCATTCATTTCCGGCGCGTGGTGATCGCTGCCGGTGCGCGCGAATTGTTCCTGCCGTTTCCGGGCTGGACGCTGCCCGGTGTGACCGGTGCCGGCGGTTTGCAGGTGATGGTCAAGGACGGTCTGGATGTGCGTGGCCAGCGCGTGGTGCTCGCCGGCAGCGGCCCGCTGCTGCTCGCCGCTGCCGCAAGTTTGCGCAAGGCTGGCGCCGAGATTTTGCTGATCGCCGAGCAGGCGCCACGCACGCAGGTGATGAAATTTGCCAGCACGCTCTGGCGCTATCCGGCACTGCTGAAACAGGCGGCGCAATTGCGCTGGCAAACGCGCAAAAGTGCCTACGCCATGGATACCTGGATCACCCGTGCCGAAGGTGACGGCCGTGTGCAACGCGTGCACTGGCAGGACGCGCGTGGCCGTCGCGGCGAGATCGCCTGTGACTGGCTGGCCTGCGCGTATGGGCTGACGCCCGCCAATGAACTGGCGGCGCTGTTCGGTGTTGAATCTGCTCCTGGCGAACAGACGCCAGCGCAAAAAGCGGACGTATTTTTTGCCGGCGAACAACTCGGCATCGGCGGTGCACGCCGTGCGCTGGCCAGTGGCGCCTGGGCCGGTGCGCGCGCCGCGGCGGCACTCACTGCCGCGTCGCAAGTTGAGGCGGATGCGCTGCCGGGTGTTGGCGACAAAACACTGCAAACCGCCGTGCAGCACTGGGCGCCTTATGTTCAGGCCCTGCAGCAGGGTTTCGCACTGCGCAGCGAGTTGTTGCAGCTTGCCGATGATCGGACGCTGCTCTGCCGCTGTGAAAACGTCAGCGTCGGTGACCTGCGCGGCTGCAGTGATTTTCGCAGCGCCAAACTGGCGACACGCATCGGCATGGGCGCCTGTCAGGGCCGCGTGTGCGGTCGCGCCGCGAGCGTGTTGTTCAACTGGCCGGTCGCACACACGCGCGCGCCATTCTTCCCGACCCGCATTGACACGCTGATGGCGGTCGGGACGCAGTCAGTGTCCTGCAAGGCCTCGACGGATACCGCGCTGGACACGGCATCAGCAGCCGCGCAACAGAATTCAAACGGCAACTCACCACACGCATCGCATACCGCGACGCAAATCCGCTTTCATGCTGCCGCGCCGGCAGCTGAACAGGCTGTCAACGAGAGGTAAATCATGGCGACCCAAGCAATCAAATGGACCGGCGTGATGCCGGCGATCACCACCGCGTTCAATGCCGATCTGTCGGTTGATCACGGCTTCATTCGCCAGCACGTGCAATGGCTGGTCGAGAACGGCTGCACCGGCATCATTCCCTGCGGCAGTCTCGGTGAAGGCGCGACGCTGTCGCTGGATGAAAAAGTCGCGATCATGAAAACCGTGGTCGAAGCAGTCGGCCCGAATGTGCCGGTGATCCCGGGCATCGCCGCGCTCAGCACGGCCGAAGCGATCCGTTTGGCGAAGAGCGCGAAAGACGTGGGTTGCGCCGGTCTGATGGTGTTGCCGCCTTACCTGTATTCGAGCGACTGGCGCGAAATGCACGCCCACGTGTCGGCGGTGATGAAAGCCACCGATCTGCCGTGCATCATTTACAACAATCCGGTGGCCTACAAAACCGACTTCTCGCCGGAACAAATCGCCCAGCTGGCGGCTGAACATCCGAACGTGCAAGCGGTGAAGGAATCGAGCACCGATGCCCGTCGCGTCAGCGGTATCCGCGCGGTGATCGGCAAAAAGCTCGCGCTGGGTGTCGGTGTGGATGACTGTCTGGTCGAAGGCGTGGCGATGGGTGCGCAGTTCTGGATCGCCGGTCTGGTCAACGCTTTCCCGAAAGAATCGGTCAAGCTTTACGAACTGTCGATGGCCGGCAAATTCGACGAAGCCCAGGAACTTTACCGCTGGTTCCTGCCGCTGCTGCGCATGGACACCGTGGTCAAGTTTGTGCAGCTGATCAAGCTGGTGCAGCAGGAAGTGAACATGGGTCACGAGCGCGTGCGTCCGCCGCGTCTGGAAATCGTTGGCCGTGAGCGTGAAGAAGCGCTGGCCACGCTGCGCCATGCACTGAACAATCGCCCGCAGGTGTAAGCGGGGGAGCTGTGGTTTCCCCTCCTCCCTGAGGAGAGGAGCAAGGGGTGGTGGAGTTACGCGATGTGTTTCGTAATTCCGAACCACCCCCAGCCCCTCCTTGAAAAGGAGGGGAGTGATCTCTTGTTTCCCCGCCTCATCGAGGAGGGGAGTAAGGGGTGGAGGAGTTACGCGATGTGTTTCGTAATTCGAACCACCCCCAGCCCCTCCTTGAAAAGGAGGGGGGTGTTCAGCTGTTTCCCCTCCTCCCTGAGAAGGGGAGCAAGGGGTGGTGGAGTTACGCGATGTGTTTCGTAATTCCGAACCACCCCCAGCCCCTCCTTGAAAAGGAGAGGAGTAGAACTGTTTGCTCTCCTCATTGAGGAGAGGAGCAAGGATTGTGTTCACGTCATGGTGAAACAGCAGTCCGCGGTTTTCTGTCGCCCGATGCTCATCGGGCGTTTGCATTTTCCGGTTCGCACTGTTGCGGTGCGGCGTGTCAGGAGTTGTGTGATGAATCTGCTCGGTAGCTCGATCATCGGTGCTTCGCGTGGTGTGCGCGGTGAGCGTCTGGCCTTCAGTCAGGACCCGCGCAGCGGTGAGCGCTTCGGTCCCGGTTACGCGGATGCCAGCGAGCTGGAATTGCAGCGGGCCTGTGCGCTGGCCGGCGAAGCAGCGCCGGTGCTGGCAGCGCTGGATGGCACGCGTCGCGCTGATTTGCTGAATCGCATTGCTGATGCGCTGGCGGCCCGTGAGGCAGATTTTCTTGCTGTGACGCCGCGTGAAACCGGTTTGCCGGATGCGCGCATCAAGGGCGAACTGGCGCGCACTTGCGGCCAGCTGCGGGCGTTTGCGCAACTGGTGGCGGAAGGTTCATGGGTGGATGCGCGCATCGATCACGCCGACCCGCAACGCGTGCCGCCGAAGCCGGAATTGCGTTCGCAACTGGAAGCACTCGGTCCGGTGGCGGTGTTCTGTGCCAGCAATTTTCCGCTGGCGTTTTCGGTGGCCGGTGGCGACACCGCCTCGGCGCTGGCGGCCGGTTGTCCGGTGGTGGTGAAAGCGCATTCGCAGCATCCGATGACCGCGGAGATCGCCGGCAAGGTGATCGCGCAGTGCGTGCGTGATGCCGGCTTGCCGGAAGGTGTGTTCTCGCTGATTTATGGACCGGGCAGCACGCTCGGCGTGGCGCTGGTGCGGCACCCGCAGATCCGCGCTGTCGGTTTCACCGGCTCACTGTCCGGCGGTCGTGCGCTGATGGATGCCGCCGCCGCGCGACCGCAACCCATTCCGGTGTTTGCGGAAATGGGCAGCCTGAATCCGGTGTTCATTTTCCCGGCCGCGCTGGCGAAAAAAGCCGAGGCCATTGCCACCGCCCTGCATCAGTCGATCACCAATGGTGTTGGCCAGTTCTGCACCTGTCCGGGTGTGCTCATGGCGCTGAAAACGCCGGGCAATGAGGTTTTTGTTCAGCGCTTGTCGGCCCTGCTCGGCGACACACCGGCCGCGCCGATGCTGTCGATCAACGGCGCCGAGCGTTTCCGCCACAGTGTTGCCAGCGTGCGTGCGCAGAGTGGCGTCAGTGCGCGCGTGCAGGGCGCGTCGGCCGGTGGTTTGTCGACCCCGGTATTGCTGGAAGTGGACAGCGCGACGCTGGCGGCCAATCCGGCAGTGCGCGAAGAAATGTTTGGCCCGGCCGCGCTGCTGAGTCTGGCCGACGATCTGGAGGCGATGCTGCAGGTGGCCGAGCAACTCGACGGCCAGCTGACCGCGACCGTCTGGGCCGAGCCGGAAGATTATCCGTTGCTGGAAAAACTGCTGCCCGTCCTGCGCCGCAAGGCCGGTCGTGTGTTGTTCAACGGCGTGCCCACCGGCGTGGAAGTGGTACCGGCGCAGGTACATGGCGGCCCGTATCCGGCGTCCAGTGATGCGCGGTTCACGGCAGTTGGCACGGCGGCGATTTACCGCTTTGCCCGCCCGGTCTGCTACCAGAACTGGCCGGCGGAACTGCTGCCGGCAAGCCTGCAGGACAGCAATCCGCTGCGTCTGTGGCGCACCGTCGATGGCCGGCGCGTGGCACCGGAAACCGAAGTACTGTGAATTGCCGCTGTGAGTTGCCGCAGTGAGTTGAGCTTGTGAATTGATGTTGTGAGTTGATGCTGTGAGTTGGTCGCGCGTGCCGGCCGCACGCGCGAGTGAACACCTTCCTGTCTCCGCGTGCCCCACGCGCTGCGCACCTCAGCGGAGGCAGGAGCAGTCCTGCTTGCCGGCTGGCGTGCATCCTGTTTCACTGCCCGCCGCCGGCAGCTGCCGGCGCCTTGAGCAGGAAGCCTGATGAACGTTGCCTTGCAGGTGGCCGCCGCACTCTGCGTGCTGATCGGCCTGATTCACTCGGTGCTCGGTGAGCGCTACATCCTGATCCGCCTGTTCCGGCGCGACAACCTGCCCAAGCTGTTCGGCGACACCTGGTTCACCGTGCGCACGCTGCGCTTTGCCTGGCACATCACCACGCTGGCCTGGTGGGGCTTTGCGGCACTGCTCTGGCAACTGGCGGGCACGCCGCCGGGGCAACTGGCTGGCGCGTCGCTGGACGCCGGGCGCGTGGCGCTGATCATCGGCCTGACCTTTGCCGCCAGCGCGCTGCTGGCCTTGTTCGCTTCGCGCGGCCGGCATCTGGCCTGGCTGGTGTTCGCGGTCATTGCCGGCATCTGCCTGTACGCCGCCCTGCAGGGCGGTGTGAGCGGCAGCGGACAGGGCTGAAGCCGGCTGGCCGTTTCCGTTACCATGTCGGCGGTCTGCAGGGAGTGAAAGGCATGAGCCGACCGAAACCGTTTTCGATGATCCGCGAATTCCATCTCGCCGACTGGTTCACCTTGTCGAACGCCTTCTGCGGCGTCGGCGCACTGTTCGCGGTAATGACCTATCTGCAGACCCAGCAGGTGCTGCATCTCTATTTCGCCTGCGGGTTGATCCCGGTGGCGCTGATCTTCGACGTGCTCGACGGTCGCATCGCCCGCTGGCGCCAGCAAACCTCGGCCATGGGCCGCGAACTTGATTCACTGGCCGACGTCATCTCCTTCGGCGTCGCTCCGGCCGTGATCGCCTACGGCTGTGGCATGCAGGGACTCTGGGATCGCGTGATCCTGCTGTTCTTCGTGGCCTGCGGCGTGTCGCGTCTGGCGCGCTACAACGTCACCGCCGAAAAGCTCGCCGACGGCGGTAACAAGGTGAAGTACTTCGAAGGCACGCCGATCCCGACTTCGCTGGTGCTGGTCGTGGTGCTGGCCATCGCCGCCTGGCAGGACGCCATCGGCAGCAATCTCTGGTTCGGCATGATCGAGATCGCCGGCTTCCGCTTTCATCCGCTGGTGTTGATGTTCGCCGTCTCCGGCTCACTGATGATCAGCCGCATCCGCATTCCGAAACTCTGAGCACCGGCATTCAACCGCTCCGGAATGACAACGCAAAAGGACAGTCACAATGCGCTGGGAATACACCACCATGCAGGTGAAAGCGAAAGGCTTCTTTCTCGGCGGCGCGTTTGATGCCAGTGAATTCCAGAACGAACTGAACAAACTCGGCGCCGAAGGCTGGGAGCTGGTGTCGGTGTTTGATACCAACATGGTGCAGGGACAAACGCGCGACATCGTGGCGGTGTTCAAGCGGCAGAAAGGCTGAGCCAGACGATCACCATTCCTCACCTTTTCAAGATCGAGCCGAAAACAAGAATTACGCCAGAGCCTCGTTCGCCGGCTGAAACGATGATCCCGGAAATTCCACGAGGCTGTGCGCAGGGAAACGTCATTGTGCATTGTTCGCAGCCCTGTCAATAAACTCAGAAAACCGAAATGAATGAGTCGGAAAAATCGCGCAAGGCCAATCTGGTGCGTTTCGTGCCGGGAGGCGTGTTGCTCGTGCTATTTCTGGGCGGTGTACTGGTATGGTTGCAGTATGAACAGCACACCTCAAAGGCCTACAAATTTGCGGAGCAGCATCTAAAAAATGAGTACCAGCACAGCGGTGATATGGAAATAATTTTCTATATGGGTTCAGCGATGAATTACCACATAAGCAATGGAAAGCACACTCACTGCAAAAAGTACAGTTTTCTCATTCGCAGGCCGGAAGGGATTTCGAGAAAGTACATTTATATCCGGCGCTTGGACAAGAAGGAGTGGAAGGTCTTTGCGCTGTCAGGAAATTGGAACCTGATGAGAAGCTGCATGATCAGGAGTTAAAAATGATAGCTCCTGCCACAACGTGGGTGGAAAGCGCGCAGGAAACTGGTGGCACCGGTATTCAACGCCGATGCAACGCGAAAGGTTCACTCTGTGCTCACAGAAAAAAATGACGCCGGCTATCCCTGCCGGCGTCATTTCCTGCTCCAACACCCTCACAAACATTTCGCCACACCGATATCGGCCCAGGCCGCATCCTTGCCGGGCTCGCCGTTGGTCCAGTAGCGGGCGCGCCAGCGGCGTTGCTGGTGATCGACTTCAGCACCAGCGCTGTAGGCTTTGCCGCTGATCCAGCCGAGTTCGACAGTGCTGAGTAGTTTCCAGACGCTGCCGGTCAGCGAAGGTTGATCGCTGTTGGTCCACCAGTTTGCCTGCCAGACCAGATCCAGATGCGCGACTTTCGCGCCGGCACTGTAAGCGGTACCGGATCTCCAGGCCGGATGGTTCACTGCATCGGGATCGGTGCGCGCACAGCTAGCGCTGCCAACCAGTACGCGCAGCGTGGTGCCGGCCGTGACGGTGTTGCTGCCATCACTGACGCGCAAACTCAGCGCGTAGTCGGTGGTTTGTGCGGGCGTGACTGCGGCGATGCTGATGCTGGCCTGCGTGCGATTGGCGCTGCTCAAACCGGCTGGCAACAACCACTCGTAACTCAGCGGCTGGCCCTCGGGATCACTGGCGCTGGCGGTGAGGGTGATCGCGCTGCCGGCCGGCGTCTGGTAGAGCGCTGACAGCACAATTGCCGGCGGCAGATTGTTCTGCGGTGCTTTGATATCCAGCGTGAAGCTGTCGCCGTTATTGCTCAGCCAGACTTTGTTGGCGCTGACATTGCTGTTGTCGTAACGGATGCTGCCATTGCTGTCGCGGACGCCAATCTGGATCACGCTGCTGTAACTGTTGCGGATGCGTGCCGCCAGCTCGGCGGCCCAGACGGCAGTGTTCTGGTTGGCGGCGGTGACGGCCAGTTTTTCAAACACGCGCTCGCGCCCGGTGCTGTCAAACACCCGCAGCCAGATCTCGTCGCCGGCATTGGCGCTGGTGCCGCTGCGCACATACACGCCTTTGTCGAACCAGTTGTCGGACACCGCGCCGGCAATGTGTATGTCGCTGCAGTTGTAAAAACCTTCGCCACCGGCATCGATGCGTTGCCAGCGGGTAAACAGGATGGCATCACCGCTGCGGCCGACCGGCAGCGGCACATTCAGCCGGTACATGTTGCGGCCATCGATACGCTCGATGGCGACATTGCCGGCTTTGCCAATCAAATCCAGATTCGACCAGGACAGGCGCTGGGTGGCGCCATCAAACCCCGGCTTGCTGAGATAAAACTCCCAGAAACTCGGATTGTGCGGCGTGGCGGCGTAGAACAGCACCTCGATGCTGCCGTCGGCGCGCGGCGTGACACGGGTTTTTTGCCAGTCGCGGTGCGGAAGATTCATGCCGCGCTTGGCGTTGTCACCGGCGGCGCACAGCGTTTGATCTTTCACCACCGCGCGCACGGCGGCACTGTTGTTGTAGTCGGCGACATTCGCGGCATATTCGATGTTCTGCACAAACTGGAAAGTGCCGGCGTCAAGAAACGCGGCACGACAGGCGGCGTTGGCGATGCCGCTGCCATCCTGCGGCCACCAGTAACCGCCGTCGCGTTCGCAGAATTGCTGGCGCGCCAGCGGGCTGTGCACATGCCCGTGCGCGAAACTCTCGGCGGATGGCAGCAGGGTGCCGACCAGCATGATGATCGCCGCCTGTACACCGCGTGCACCACGCAGCACATTCGGGCGCCGAATGTACGTCGCGTTTTCGCTGAATGTTTCCTGCGTGTCAGCGTCAGCTTTCGCGTTGCGCCGAGCCGGCGAGGCGTGGCCAGACAATACCGGCAGGTGATGCAGTGGCAACTGATGCTGCAGAAAGTGTTGCTGTACAAAGTAATGCTGCAGAAAGTGATGCAGCGTTACGGGCAGGAGCGGTGATTGCTGCAGCCGGGAAGCAAAACGGAACATGGTCGGACACCTCATGCGGACATGGCGCGCGCAGCGCGAACAGGCTTGTTCAGGACCATGCCGGCACCACACAGCAGGATGACGACACGACGGCGTCCGGGCGCTGTAGCGCCCCTTGAATGACATCGCTGTCATCCGGCGCGCACCTTAGGCCGCCGTGACGTTGGCGAAAAGCCCGCGGGCTTGTGAACCAGGTCCGCTCCGCGCGTCTGCCGGCGGCACAACAAATGCCGCCAAGCTGCTGATTGAAAATGAAAACGGCCCGCCGAAGCGGGCCGTTTCCGGTGTCAGACTTCTCACGCAAACGGATGAGCGCACTCAGCCGTATGCGCAGCGGATCAGAAGTCGTAACGTGCGGTCAGCGTCACATAGCGCGGCGTCTGGAAGCTGGTCGGGCTGCGCCAGTTCAGGGCTTTGCGGGTGCTGCCATCTTCATACAGCGTGTCTTCGCCGTATTCGTTCAGCTGGGTCGCGTGCTGCGAATTGAACAGGTTGTAAATGCTCAGCGACAGCAGCAGATCGCCGCCGGCGATTGACGTGCGGTAATTCAGGTTGGTGTTCAGGCTGTTCACCCACGGCGTGCGGCCCCAGCTGCCGCGCGGCGACGGTTTGCCGTCGAAGTAGAAGTTCTCCGCGTAGTAGCCGTCATCACAGGTCGGACGCACCGTTGCGCAACTGCCATCGTCCAGATCGTGGAAGCCGATACGGTTCAGAGGGCGGCCGCTGTTCAGGCGCCAGGTGAAACCGGCTGACCAGTTATCCGCAAACGCATAGCTGCCGAACACTTTCAGGTTGTGGCGACGATCATTGGGCAGATAGCCGTTGGCGTAGTCGGTCAGCTCCGGCGTGTCGAACGAACGTGTCCAACCCGGATCGGATTGATCGTTGTCACTGCGCAGCATGCCCTCGGTGTTGCCTTCGCTCTTCGAGTAGGTGTAGTTGACGCGCAGGCGGAAGTCCTTGACGCGACCTTCGGCGGTCAACTCCAGCGCTTTGTAAGTGCGTTCCATTTCCGGATAGCCGAGGTATTGCGCCGGAATGAAATAGGTTTCCAGTGCGCTGTCACCGTTGAAGTCATCGGTAATGCTGGCGCCTTTACCCGGGTTCATGATGCGCGCGCTGCCGCCGTTCCACGAACCCGGGTGATAGTTCGAGCAATCGGTGTCCGTGGCTTCGCACCAGGCGTAAATGGCGTAATCCACCTGGGCATCTTCGATGGAGCTGATCAGGTCGCGGTAGATCACCCGTGCGCCGAGATTCCAGTCCTTGTCGAGCGCGTACTGGTAACCGAGGATGTACTCGTCTTCATACATCGGGTCCAGATTGCGCGTGGCATACACTTCGCCGTCGCGCACTTCACCATTGGCAAACACCACCTCGCCATAGGGCGCGCCGAACGTCGCCGGTGTGCCCGGCACGCTGTTGAGAATGGGCAGATACGTGCGGATGTTCCATTCCGGCGCAGCCATGCGCACACCGGTGTTTTGCGGCACCGGCAGGTAGTAGCGACCAAAGTTGAAGAAGGCTTTCTGCGTGCCGTCGCCACCGATGTTCCAGATCACACCCAGACGCGGCGCGATCTGGTTTTCCTGATCGACATAGGCATCGCCGGCGCCGGTCGAGTTGGTGAAGGTTTCGGCGCGGATACCGGCATTAAGGTGCCACTCGTCACTGATGCGCCAGCTGTCCTCAATGTACAGCGCTTCCGATTCACCGCTGACGCGGGCATGGATATCGCGGTCATACAGGATCGCGTAAGGCGTGCCGGCATTGACCGTGAAAGTGCGGCCACCGCCGGCGTTGATGAGCAGATTTTGCGCCGGCGCCGCGTAGTATTCGTGCGCCTTGTTGTGGCTGGCATTCGGGCCGATGTAGCCAAAATCGCGCCAGCTGTCGATGGTGTCGCTGTCGTAGCCGATACGCAGCGTGTGATCATCCAGCGTCCATTCCAGATCAACACGCACGGCTTCACGCTCGTCGCCGTTGACGTCATTGCGGTTGGTGGCGAAGTCGGTGATCTTGGTCCAGACGCCGGTGCGACGATCCCAGATCGGCACCGTGGTTGGTGTCGAACTCAGCGCCTCATATTCATTGAAGCTGCGACCGGCAGTGGCGGACACATAAATATCATTGGTGATCTGGCCGCGGTAAGAGAGGCTCTTTACCCAGCGCTCGCGTGACCAGTCCGAGAATCCGGACGGGCCACTGACCTTGTTGTGCAGGCCCTTGAAATAGTCGTAGGCGTAAACGTCGTTGTGGTTGTCTTCACCACTGGTGATCCAGGTCAGATTGACGCTGTGATCGTCAGTGATGAACCAGTCGATCGCAACCAGTGCGCTGTCGCGCTCAAACTGGTTTTTTGATCCCTGACCGGTGCTGAGGCCGTCGCTGCCAACCAGATTGGCGGCGCCGCTCTCGCTGTCCGTGCGCGACGGTGCCAGCACGGCGTAAATGAAGGCCTTGTCGCGAATCAGCGGGCCGCTGGCGTACACGCTGAGTTCGCTGGTGTCGCTGCGCGAAGCTTCGTTGTTGACCAGCATGTCATAGACGATGGTCGTGTCATTGACGTAGCGGCGGCCGTAAACGTTCGGTGCCTGCTCGGCGAGATCGCGCGGCTTGTAGTCAATGCTGCCGCCAAAGTGCCACTCGTTTTCACCGGATTTGGTGACCATGTTGGTGACACCACCGATGAAGCGGCCGTACTGCGCCGACACGCCGCCGGTGATCACCTGGGACTCTTTCACCGCTTCCCAGGGAAAATCCAGCCAGCCCATGCCCTTGCGCATGTCGGTAATGTTGAAACCGTTCAGGTAGTAGGCGTTTTCGGCGACAGAGGCGCCGGAAAACGAGGGCAGGTAACCGAAGTCGCCGTCGCCTTCAATGGCGCCCGGAGCCAGCAGCGCCACTGAGGTAATGTCTTGCGCGACCGGCAGGTTTTGCAGTTCGTTGGCGCTGATCACCAGTCCTGACGAGGTGCTTTCCGGATCGATGCTGGAAATACGCTGACCGACTACTTCCAGCACTTCAACATCGCCGCTGCCGCTGTTCAGTACGGCATCAAACTGCGCGGCGCCGCCCAGTGAAACGGTGATTTTTTCCTGCTGCGCGCTGCGGAAACCCGGCTTGCTGATGGTGATGGTATAGGTGCCCACCGGCACGCCGCGGATCAGGTAATTGCCGTTTTCATCGGCGGTAATGGTGCGGGTGAAACCCTGGGTTTCACTGCGCAGAGTAATGGTGGCGCCGGCGACACTGCCGCCTGCGCTGCTGGTGACCGTGCCGCGGAACTGGCCGGTCGGGTCGGTATTGGCGTAAGCACTGCCCATGGTCAGTGCAGTCGAGATGGCCACGGCGATCAGGGTGTGGCGCGTGCTGCGGTTCATTCCTGTACTCCATCGTTATCGTTGTCGCGTGCCTGCCGGGTGAGGCGCGGCGGCGTTGTGCGGGCAAACCGGATCGCGCGGCAAGCGCACAACACGCTCACGACCAGCGGAGACGACAGCGCAGCGCAAGTCGGCTTTATCCCGCTTGCACAGTAGGCTGCGTGGCACCAGCACTTCTTGCGTGATCAAACGATGCAGGGCGGGATCGAATGCAAAAGCAGCGGTCTGTAAATCCGCCGTTCGGTTAGCATGCAGGAGTACGTCTGTTTGTGGAAAAACGCTGCAATTATCAGGAAAGAAAACCAAAAACAGGCACGAACAATGTCGTGACTCGACGTGAACCTTGTTATGGCGACGTGATCGTCACAATTTTTCCGCACAGATCGGTCAGTAAAGTTTGTCGACGACAAACTCGCGCGGATAGCTGTTCTTGAGCCGGTTCGGCAGCGCCTTGATCAGACCCAGCGGCAAGCCGGCAAACTGCACCACACGCTCACCCTTGCCGGCAGCGTAATCAGCAATATCGCGGCCCTTGAAATACTCGATGGCCTGCGCGCGTGTCAGCGGCAGGGCGTGCGCCAGCAGTTGTTGGCCGAACAGTGCGACCACGCCCTGTTCGCAGCGCACTTCATCCTTCTGCAACTGGGCAATCGGCAGGCCGTAACGGTTGAATGGCAGGCCTTCCGCCAGCCGATTCACAGCAGGCGCGATCCACCACACGGTCTGGTCGCGCTGATAGCAGTGGTCAATGAATGTATCGGCATCGACCTGAAGTGCGCTGCGGAAATGTGCCAGTACCCGTTCGCGTTCCTTGCGTGTCAGCGGCTGGAAATTGCGCAGCGCCGGCAAACCCTGTTTTGCGCTGCCAGATGATGAGGTGTTGACAGCCGGCGCCTTTTTGACAAAAGCGGCGACAAAAAAACCTTCGCTGTCGAAGCGTTGCGGCCAGACCCAGAGCCAGCCTTCCGGTGTGCTGACCCGTGCAGCCTCGGGAAACAAATGCTGCAGCGGAAACGTCTGCAGTGCACCACCAAACTGCTCCAGTGCCCAGCGGCACACGGAATGATTTTCTTCCGTGTTCAGCGTGCAGGTGGAGTACACCAGCACGCCGCCAGGTTTCAGCGCTGCGTATGCCGAGGCGAACAGTTCGCGCTGCAATTGCGCTGTCTGGGCGATGGCGTTCCGGTCCCAGACTTTCAGCGCATCCGGGTCTTTGCGCACCGTACCTTCACCGGTGCAGGGCGCGTCGAGCAGGATGGCGTCGAACATTTCCGGACAGCGCTCACCGAACACACGGCCGTCCTGATGCGTGAGTGCGACATTGGCGACTGCGCAGCGGGTCAGCGAGGCGGCCAGTGTTTTCAGGCGACTGGCGGACATCTCATTGGCGACGATGAATGACGGCGCAGGAAATTGCGCGGCAAGCTGGGTGGTTTTGCTGCCCGGCGCTGCGCACATGTCGAGGATCAAGGCGCCGTTGTGATCCGTGTCATCCGCTGCGCGCTGTTGCTGCAGGGTGTGCGCCAGCGCCAGCGGCGGCAGCATGGAGCTGGCTTCCTGCAGATAAATCGCGCCGGCCTGATGTTCCAGCGTCAGGCCGAAACTGAATTCCTGTTCCGGATATTTGCTGTTTACCCAGAAGCCGTCACGACACCAGGGCAGCGGCGTGAATGTGCTGCACACGTTGGCCATCAATTCGCGGGTCAGTGTGCCGTCATCGCGCAGGGTATTGATGCGCAGCGATTTGCGCAGCGGCGTCTGCATGCAGGCCAGCGCTGCGGCGGATTCATCGCCCAGACTTTCCTGCACCCACTGACGAAATGCTTCAGCTATCAGCGCCATGTTCGGCCCCCGCAAAAACCGGAGGCAAGCCTAGCACGCGAGCCCGGCAAACCGCGCCGGCTCTTGCCGGCGGGTGCGGTTTGTCCGGGCCAAAATGGAGCGAGCGGCCAGAAACTGTACTGCGAAAGACGCTATTTCACGCCGTGCATCAGCTTGCTGACCTGCGGGCCGATCAGGAACAGGAACACGCCGGCGCCGGTAAGCAGCCAGAAGCTGAACGTGAAACCGCCGAGAGCAGACGCGATGGTCATGCCGGTGCTGCCGCTGATGTCGCTGGCCAGCAGGCCGGAAAAATTGTTGCCGATGGCCGTGCTGAGAAACCAGCCACCGAAAGCGAGGCCGGCCATGTTCGCAGGCACCAGTTTGCTGACCATGGACAGGCCGATGGGGGACAGGCAGAGCTCGCCGAACGTATGGAGCACGTAGCAGGCGGCCAGTGTCCAGAACGGGATCATGTTTTTGTCATCGACCAGATGCGTCAGCGCATACATCAGCACCGCGAAGCCGGCCGCGTTGCCGAGCAGGCCGAGCGCAAACTTGCGCGGAATGGACGGCTCGAGATTGCGTTTGCTGAGCAGCAGCCAGATCAGTGTCACCAGCGGTGCGAACACCAGAATGGCGCCCGAGTTCACCGACTGGAACCAGGCGATGCGGAACTCGAACAGGCCGAACACATCGCGATCAACAATGTTCTGCGCGAGAAAGGTAAACGAACTGCCGGCCTGCTCGAAGAACATGAAGAAGATAACGTTGAAGGCGAACATCAGCAGCATGGCAATGACACGGTCGAGTGCAATGCGATCAATGCGTTTCGAGCCGGCGATCAGCAGCACGCACAGCGCGATAAACAAGGCCAGCAGCAACCAGGCCAGCACTTCGGCACCGACGTAGGCCATCAGCAGATACACCGGACCGATGGACACCAGTGCGCCGAGGATCACCCACAGCAGTTTGCCCTGATTGGCCGGCGTGCGTTCCACGGCGCCAATGCCGGCCAGCTGGCGACGGCCGAACCAGAACCAGATGTAACTCAGCACCATGCCGACACCGGCGGCGCCAAACACCAGTTTGTAATTCTGCAGCATGGGCGTGTCGGTGAAGGTGCTGGCCAGCCATTGCGTGGCGATGGGCGAGATCATGCCGCCGGCATTGATACCCATGTAGAAAATGCTGAAGCCGCGATCACGGCGCGCGTCACCGGGCGGATAAATCTTGCCGACCAGCGTCGAGATGTTCGGTTTGAACAAGCCATTGCCGACGATCACCGTCGCCAGTCCGAGCAGGAAAAAACTCTGGTTCGGGATCATCAGCATGAACAGACCGGCGCCCATGATCAGCGCGCCAACCAGAATCGAGCGCTGATAGCCGATCAGGCGGTCAGCGACATAGCCACCGAAAATGGCGCTGCCGTAAACCAGCGCCAGATAGGCGCCGAACGTTTTCGAGGCATAAGCCTGACCAGACGCATCGCCGTCAAAAAATTGCGCGACGATGTACAGCGTCAGCGCCCAGCGTATGCCGTAGAACGCAAAACGCTCCCAGAACTCGGCCATGAACAGCATCCACAGCGGACGCGGATGACCCCACAATTGCGGAAATTCCGGTGTGCTTGCCGGAGCAGTCCCCGGTTCGGTTGATACGGCTTGACTGGACATGAATTACTCCTGAGCAAAATTGACCCTGAAAATGGTGGTGCGCAGCGCAGGGCCGCTGTACCCGCGGGTTTTGCTGCTGCGTTGCTGCGTTGCTGCGTTGCTGCGGTGTTGTTTTTTGTGCGGCGCCGGACTTCTTTTGTCTGCTGATTCCTGTCGTGGCGTCAGGCGCCGGGCGTCGCCTTCACACCACGTCCGGTCGCTCACAGCTGGCGGTGATAGACGCGGCTGTCCAGCGTGTCGCCATACAGCGCGCGCAGACCGGTAAAGCGGAAACCGAGTTTTTCCAGCAGTCGCTGCGAGGGCTGATTGTCCAGCACGGTAATGGCCAGCAATTCCTGCAGGTGACAGTCGCGCGCTGCATGTTCCAGCACGGCGCTGGCGGCTTCGTGTGCGTAGCCCTGTGACCAGAACTGCGGCAACAGTGCATAACCGATATCGGCGTGTTCCAGATTCGGCCGGCGCAGCAGGCCGCACATGCCAATCAGGCTGTCGTCGTGGGCGAGACTGACGCGATACAGGCCAAACCCGTGTGCGGCATAACTGGCCAGCGGTCCGTCGCGCAGATAGTTTTCGGCGTCGCTGCGATTGCGCACGCCCTTGTCACCGATGTTCTGGATGAAAGAGGGCTGGTTGAGCAAATCGATGATGAAGTCGGCATCGGCCAGTGACAGATGCATCAAACGCAGGCGCGGTGTGTGCAGCAGCATGGGGCTTCCTTGGCGTGGGGTCTTACCGCAGATTTTTTTGGTGAGCGCAGTGAATGGACGTTTTCTCGATGCAAATAAAAATGCGCCGGAGCAGATCACTGCGCCGGCGCTTGTTGTTCAGGCTTGCAGGCCAAACGGATCATCAAGCGAATGGCTGGGTTCGGTGAACCAGCGCGGCCCTTCGGCGCTCATGTAGAAATGATCTTCAAGCCGGATGCCGAATTTGCCAGGCACGCAGATCATCGGCTCGTTGCTGAAACACATGCCGACATCGAGCGGTGTGTCGTCACTGCCGACCAGATACGGCCATTCATGAATGTCCAGACCAATGCCATGACCGGTGCGGTGCGGCAGGCCGGGCAGCGCATAGCCGGGACCGAGGTCATGTGCTTCGAGCACACGGCGCGCCGCGGCATCGACACTGGCGCAGGGTTGGCCGAGTTGTGCAGCAGCAAACGCGGCTGCCTGCGCTTCCTTCTCGACATTCCAGATGCGGCGCTGATCGGCGTCGGGCGTGCCGTACACATAAGTGCGGGTGATGTCGGAAATGTAGTTGTGCACCTTGCAGCCGGTGTCGATCAGCACCGTGTCGTTGGCGCGCAGGGTCTGCGGATGTTTGACGCCGTGCGGATACTGCGTCGCTTCGCCAAACAGCACGATGACAAAATACGAACCGCTGGCGCCGACCTTGCGATGCGCATCTTCAATGAAGGCTTCGACTTCGGTGGTGGTGATGCCTTCGTGCAGGATGCTGGCCACGGCCTTGTGTACTTCCAGAGTCAATTTCTTGGCCCGCTGCATCAGCGCCAGTTCTGCCGCTGATTTGCGCATGCGGCAAAACGCCGTGACTGACTTGGCATTGACATAGCGGTAACGGCCGCCCTGTTGCTGGATACCATCGGCAACAAAAAACGGTGTGCATTCGCTGAGGCCGATCAGCGGCAGGGTTTCACCGCCGAGTTGTTCGTCGAGCAATTGCACGAACAGGCGATAGGGATTTTCGTGTTCATGCCAGGTGCGGATCGGGCCCTGCACCACCATGAAGTCACGCACCGTGCCGTCCTCGAACGCCGGTGCAATGTAATGGAGCCGGCCGTCGGCGCAGAGCAGGGCACCCACCATGCGCTCGCTCGGATACCAGCGCATGCCTGTGAAATACAGCAGGCTGCTGCCGGCGTGCAGATACATCGCGGACAGGCCCAGCTCGCGCATGCGCGCACAGGCGCGTTCAATGCGCGCCTGATACTCGGCCAGCGCTATCGGCTCGGCGCCAGCCATCATGTTTGTCAGGCGCGCCAGCGCCGCCTCTTTGCTGCTACCGCCAACACCGATGGTCATGATTCGCTCCGCAGGCCGCGTGGGCCAAAAACACTGATGCGCCGAAAATACGGCGGCGCGCGCATTTTCGCTAGATTAAAAACTCGCTTCCGACGAGGCGGACGGGTGAATTTTCCGCGTGAGTGGCGTGGGCGTGGCGATTGCCTGTCCATGCCTGCAAGACAAGAAAACCCCGTTCGCCCTGAGCCTGTCGAAGGGGGACGAACGGGGTTTTCTTGTCTGCGAACTGCTGCCAGTGCGCCGTTCAGTCCTTCGATGGGCTCAGGATGAACGGAATTTAACTCCCTTCGCAATTCAGGATACCGGAGCGGATCGGCCTTGCCGTCTGCGTGGCCCTTGTATCCAGTGTCGCATCAATGCCGCTTCAGCCGGCGCTGGCCGGGAAGCTGTATTCGCTGCCGATGCCAAGCGGAATGCCCAGCCACCAGTAACCGAGCAGGAAACTGGTCCACAGGATCAGCAGGCTGATCGAGTAGGGCAGCATCAGCGCCACCAGCGTGCCGATGCCGGTCGATTTCACATACTTCTGGCAGAACACGACGATCAGCGGGAAGTAGGGCATCAGCGGCGTGATGATGTTGGTCGATGAATCACCGACGCGATATGCCGCCTGGGTGAGATCCGGCGACACGCCGAGCTGCATCAGCATCGGCACCATCACCGAGCCGATCAGCGCCCATTTCGCCGATGCCGAACCGACCAGCAGGTTTACCGTGGCGGTCAGGTAAATGATGCCGATCAGTGTGACGCCCATCGGGAAATTCATTTCCTTCAGCCAGTTGGCGCCCTTGATCGCAAACAGTGCACCGAGATTCGACTGGCCGAACGCGTAAATGAATTGCGCGCAGAAAAATGCCATGACGATGTAATAGCCCATGCCGCTCATCGCCTTGCTCATGCCCTTGACGACATCGCGATGCGTTTGCACCGAGCCGGCGGCATAGCCGTACACGATGCCGGGAATCAGGAAGAAGACGAAGATCAGCGCGACAATCGAGCGCATCAGCGGCGCGGCGGCCGCTGCGATGGCGCCGTCGGCGGCGCGCCAGGCGGAGTCCATCGGCAGGATGCTGAACACCAGCGCCGCGACGCTGATCAGCATTGCCAGTCCGGCAAAGCGCAGACCTTTGCGTTCTGCCGGCGACAGCGGGTCCATTTTCGGCAGCTCAGCCGGATCGCCATCAACGGCAGTGCGCTTCAGGCGCGGCTCGATGAACAGATCGGTGATGATCCAGCCGAGCACGACAATCAGCAGCGTCGACGCCGAGGTGAAATAAATATTGTTCAGCGGATTGATGACGATGTCGGCGGCGCCGGCTTCAGCCGACAAACGCGCCGAAGCCTGCGTTAAACCGGCGAGCAGCGGATCGAGACTGGAGGGAATGAACAGCGTCGCGGAAAAGCCGCCCGAGACACCGGCAAATGCCGCGGCGATACCGGCCAGTGGATGCCGGCCGGCGGCGTAAAAAATCACCGCACCAAGCGGGATCACCAGCACGTAGCCGGCATCGACCGCGACGTGACTGAGAATGCCGACGGCGATCAGCACCGGCGTCAGCAACATGCGCGGCGTGACAGCGAGAATGGCGCGCAAACCGGCATTGATAAAACCGGTGTATTCGGCGACGCCCAGACCGAGCATCGCCACCAGCACGACGCCCAGCGGCGGGAAGTTGACGAAAGTGGCGACCATGCTGGCCATGAATTCGGTCAGCGATGCACCGGCCAGCATGTTCTTGATGGCAATCGGTTGCTGGCTGCGCGGATCGATCTCGGCAAAGGTCACTGTCGACAGCCACCACGACAGCAGCCACACCGCCACCATGAAGATCGCGAACAGGATCGCCGGATCGGGCAACTTGTTGCCTATCCGTTCAATGCTGTTCAGCGCGCGATTCAGCCAGCCGCCGCGAGCGGCAGTTTGCGCTTCGGACATGAGGTTCCCCGTTTGTTTTCGTTGTCAGAGGCCGGCGCGTGTCCGCCGGCAGCGTTGCGCGGCCACTTTACCGGAATCATCCGGCGCTGCCTGCCTCTGCGGGCGCTGGCCCGAGCAGGTGCCGTCGATCAGGCCAGGGCAAGGCCGAGACAGAGCGCGGTCAGCACGATCAGCACCGGCAACCACAGGCGCCGCTCGCGCGCGCTGGGCGTGGCCGCATTGGCGACAACGCCGAGCCCGCAATAAGCCACCACCACCCAGATCAGCGACTGGCTGCGCGCGGCCCATTCGGGAAACGCCAGACCGGCGCGCGCCGCGACGATATCCATGAACCCGATCAGCAGCAGCAGCGAAATCGCCGGGATCGCCCGGACCGCCAGTGGCAACCTGCCGCGCCAGCGTCCGCCCAGCGTCAGTTCGCCCCAGGGCGCGCCGGCGATCAGCGCCAACTGAAACAGGCAGACCAGCGCCAGCAGGATCAGCAACAGCGGAGCGACGATGGACATGGGAACACCAATGGCAGGCAAATGCGGTGTGCAGAACCTGCACCAACGGATGACGGCAGGCAAGTGAAGTCCTGCTGGCTGTGCCAGTGGTAGTGGCCGAACCGGCGGGGGCAACGCGGACCGGGATAAACCGGCAAAAACGAAAAGCAAAACCGGCAGGCACAAAACCGGCAGGCACAAAACCGGCAGGCACAAAACCGACCGCGCCGTGCAAGGTCGCGCCGATTAATCCGTGTTCGGCGCGCGGAACAAATGCTGGGCGCTGCGGCTGATCGGCAGCGCTTCGGCCAGGCCTTTCATGCAGGCATAAAACTGTTCGGCATCGCCGGCGCGAACGTGATCCAGTTGATCGATGTTGATGACGATGCTGCGGTGGATTTGCCAGAAGCGATCCGGATCGAGCTGGGCGAGCAGGGATTTCAGCGGCAGGCGCACCAGTCCTTCGCGCTCGCGGGTAATGATCTGCACATAGCGACCGGCCGCTTTCAGGCAGATCACCTCATCAACCGGGATCAGCCAGATGCGTGCGCCGATCTGCACTTTCAGACGGCGCAGATAATTGCTGCCCTGCTGATGCAGCAGACGCAGCGCGGCGACGATGTCCACCGGCGGTGCCTGCAGGCGCTTCTGCACGCGGGCAATGCAATCCTGCAAGCGCTCGCTGGAATAGGGTTTCAGCAGGTAGTCAATGGCGCCGGTTTCAAATGCCGCGACGGCGTATTTGTCGTAAGCGGTGATGAAAACATAGTGGCAGGCGTGCTGCGCGCGTGCCGCGACATCCAGACCGTTGACTTCGCCCATCTGGATATCAAGAAATGCCACCTGCGGCTGCAACTGATCGATGGCTTCCAGTGCTTCCTCGCCGCTGCTGGCGCGCGCAACGATGCGCGCCTGCGGCCAGAACTGCGCCAGCTTTCCGGCCAGGCTTTCCAGCAGAATGGCTTCATCATCAGCGATGATAATATTGATCACCGGCTCAGGCATGGTCCGGCAGCTCCAGTGTCGCCAGCGTGCAACTGTCTTCCAGCGTCAGCGTGAATTGCGCCGTGGCACCGTAAGCGCGCTCCAGCCGGGCGCGCAGATTTGCCAGACCGGTGCCGCTGTCGTGATGGCCCAGCTGGCCGCCGCTGTCCTTGACCAGCAAACGCAAACGCGTGGCAGACGGCGCGTCCACCTGTACTTCGATGCTGCCACCGTGGCGGCTTTTTTCTATGCCGTGCTTGATGGCGTTTTCCACCAGCGTCAGCAGGGACATGGGCAATACCGGATGGCGGGCAAGCTCGGCCGGCGCGCGCACGGCAAAGCTGAGCTTTTCGCCGTAGCGGATCTTCTGGATGTTCAGATAGCGGCGGACAATTTCCAGTTCTTCGCCGAGCGGAATGAAGCGCTGGCGAAACAGCGGAATGCTGGCCCGCAGATACACGGTCAACTCTTCAAGCAGGTGCTTGGCACGCTCGCGATCGATGTCGATCAGGTTGTGCAGGTTGGCCAGGGTGTTGAAAAAGAAATGCGGTTCAAGCTGGGCCTGCAGCAGGTGCAGTTCCATTTCGGCGCGATCACGCTGCTCGGCGGTCTTGAGGATCTCGTGTCGCAATTCGCGGAAGGTGCGCTGCGCTTCGCGGCGCTTGATGTAAACAATGACGAAGATCGCCCAGGCCGCCAGCAGCAGATTGCCGGCCAGATAGGTAGCCGCTTCAATCAGCGGATGCACGCCTTTGTGGCCCCAGTCGAACATGAGAAAGCTGAGCGGAAGACTGATGGCAAACGCCAGCATGCCGATGAATACCACGCGGGAAAACTGCAGCGCTTTGTCCGGCCCCGGCGACACCAGAAAATAGGCAAACATCAGTGCAAAGCCGAGCAGATTGAAGACCTTTACGTAAGAACTTATGCTGGCAAGAAACAGTGCCGTACCGGCACCGTCGGCGATCAGATAGTGCAGGGCGTTGAGCAGGGCGCTGACAGTGTTGAGCAGGAACACCACCAGAATGTCGCGCAGGCTGATGCTGTGATACAGCACGCACAGACGCTGGCGCAGGAACGCCGGCAAATGGTTCATTGTGGCCCCGACAAGCGTCACCCGCCTGAGGCAGACGGGTGACGCACAAAGGCGGACGGATCAGAACTTGTGCGCTACACCCAGCGACCAGTAGCGACCGACCGTATCGAACAGGCCGGCAGTATAACCAAGGTGCCAGCTGGCGCCACCGACGTGTGCGCCCGGGACTTGCGGCGTGCCCTTGTCGGCGACGTTGTTGATGGTGAAATTGACCGACGTTTTGGCACTCAGGCTGTAGCCGAGGTTGGCATCGAAATACCACAGCGACGCCGTGCGCAGCGGATAAGCCGACTCCTCCGTAGCGGCCGGATTCACCGCCTGCTCGCCGATGTAACGGCCGGTCAGAGTCAGCGCCAGACTGTTGCGCTGCCAGCCAAGGCTGGTGCGGCCGCGCAGTTCCGGAAACGCCATGCCACCGACGGTGTCGGTCAGTTCCGATTTTTCATGCGCCTGCAGTTTGCGTTCGATCAGGCGGCTCCAGATGGAGTTGAAACTGATACGGCCAAGATCACCCGGCAGCGTGTAGTGGTAATTGATCTGCGCATCGACACCGCGCACCTGATGCTTGGCCAGGTTGAGTTGGGTCAGCTCGACTTGCGTGATCAGTTTGCCTTGCGGATCGCGCGTGACGTAGTCGCAGAACAGATTGTCCAGAGAGGCGCTGTCCACGCAACCGTTGATGATGGTTGAGGCGTAGAACGAGTCGATCTGATCTTCCAGCTCAACGTCCCAGTAATCGACCAGCAAACTGAAATTCTGGATCTGGCGCGGCGCGTAAACAAAACCGGTGGTCAGCGTATAGGCGGTTTCAACATCCAGATCCGGGTTGCCGCTGTTGTTGGTGGTCGCCCAGGTCCAGTACGGCACCTGTGACGGCGTGATGCCGAGTGCGGCGCAGTTGTGGGCACGGTTTGGATTGGCGTTGTAGAACCAGGCGCTGCAGGGATCATTGACCCAGCCGCCGCCGTAGCTTTCGGTGGCAAACACTTCGGTAATGTTCGGTGCACGCACGGCTTTCGCATACGATGCACGCCATTTCAGATCGGTCACCGGTTGCCAGTTGAAGCCGTAGCTCCAGCTGGCGTTGCTGCCGGCGGTGCTGTAATCGGCATGACGAATCGCCGTGTCGATGCTGAGACTTTCGGCGAGGAAAATGTTCTCCAGCACCGGCACGCGCAATTCAGCAAACACTTCCTTGACGCTGTAATCGCCGACGATGGGTTTTTCCACCGTGTAACCAATACCGATACCGCTCTGGCGGACATCGGACGGCGTGCGCTGGCTTTCTTCCTTGCGCCATTCAACACCGGCTGCGAAGGCCATCGGGCCGGCCGGCAGTTCCCAGAGATCACCGCGCACCGTGGCCGCCGCGATCCACTGGCGCAAATCGCTGTTGCTGGTGTGCGGTGCGATGCGCAGATAATCGAGCATGGCCTGGGTGAACGGCTGGAAAACATTGATCGGCACGCAACCGGCGCCGCAGGATGGCGTGCCATTGACCAGCGTGGCACCCGTTATACCGGCGTCCCAGTTGGCCTGATTGAAATCGCCGTAAGCGGTGTCATCGGAATTGCTGCGGCCGTGCTGCACATAGGCATCCCAGTCGAAACCGTTGCCGAACTCACCGCGCAGCGCGACGTTGAACTGATACAGCTCGGTGTCGTAATCAAGACCGCCTTCACCCAGCTCGGGGAAATAGCCGGCAAATTCCAGACCCGGACTCCAGGCAGTGGCCGGATCGGCGGCGCGGCGCTGCACTTCCTGAAGCTGATGCGGTGTGTAGAACGCGTAATTGGCCGGCAGGTTGTTGCCACCGTACGTGCCATACGGACCGGTGCGGCTTTCGGCCTGCGAGCGCACATATTTGACTTCCGAACTCAGCGCCAGGCGACTGCTCAGTTCCTGGTTGTAATTGACGTTCAGGTTGAGCTTTTCGTAGGGCACGCTCAGACGCTGGAATTCGTAATCACCGAAATATTCGCCGCCGTCGCTGTAGATGCCGTAAAAGCCGGCATCGGCATCACCGATCACGCCGCCCGGGCCAAGTACCGTCGCGCGCGAGCTGCCATCGGCATTCAGCACATGCGGCACGCCATTGATCAGGAAGTTGCGTGTGCGCATGTTCCAGAACGGCTGGCGCTTGCCGACGATGCGATTCGGAATGCCGGCGATATTGCCATCCGGATCTGCCGGATTCGGCACGTAGGCAATGTTGCTGTTGACGTAATCGCGATCCGTGGCGAGCACCGGATCGGATTTGTAGGCGCTGAGATTGAACACCAGATTGCCGCCGCTGGCGGAGAGGTTCTGGCCGTGGGTCAGATCCAGTGACTGGCGCGCACCGTCGCCTTCACCGGAGACGCCGTAGTACACCGACAGATCGGTGCCTTCAAAATCATCGCGGAGAATGATGTTGATAACGCCGGAAATGGCGTCGGCACCGTAAATCGAAGACGCGCCACCGGTAAGAATATCGACGCGCTTGATCAACGGCAGCGGAATGGTCGAGGTATCGACAATGCTGGTGCCGGGAATGGACGCCACATGACGGCGGCCGTTGACCAGAATCAGCGTGCGCTCGGCGCCGAGGCCGCGCAGATCCTGCGTGCTCATGCCGGCGTAACCGTTATAGTTGGTGGTCTGATCGCTGAGGCTGGGCACCATCGACGGCAGCTTGTTCAGCACATCGGTAATGTTCAGCGCGCCGCTGGCGCGTATGTCTTCGGCGCTCAGGCTGACCACCGGCGTGGTGCCTTCCAGATCGGTGCGACGGATGCGGCTGCCGGTCACTTCAACCACTTCCACATCGTCGGCTTTCTTGCGCTCGGCGTCAGTCTCCGCTTCGGCGGCAACGGCCGGCATGTGCGTCAGCGCACCGACAATGGCGAGTGCGGTCAGGGAAAGTTTGCTGCGTGCGTTGCCGGAGCGGGTCGTGGAGTGCGCGGCGTGCGTTACAACTCGGTTCATGGTGGAAAATCCTGCTGTCTTGTTAGCGTTTATGCAGGCGCAGGTACAAGGGCGTCACGATAGTCCCGGCGTCCGGCGCTGTCATTGGCATGGGGCAGCGCGTGCGCCGCGACAGCGACATCACACAGCAGCCCAGCCGATAGATAACAAATGCCGGCGTGCAAGGGCGGCGCATGGGCATGAGCGGCGGAATGCCGGTATCCAACCCGCCTTTTGCGGACATGAACAGTGAGTCGCGCGGTCATGAACGGTGGCGGCTGCGTCTCCGGCCCAGCCTGAAGTGCGTGGCGCCGGCCCGCTTCATGACACCGGCGTGGCACTTCATGTCATTGCCGCGGGCACCGATGACCATGAGTCTTGCCGCGTATTCCGGTGCGGCCTAGCGTCGGTCGCGTTGTCGGTCGCGGAATGTGCAGAAATGAAGTGTGCTGTTGTTCCGGCCCTGCGCCGGATGCTGTGTGGATTGCTGCTGGTGTTGTCTGTTCCTGCCGTGCTGCCGTTGGCCGGGGCCACGTCCCTGCCATCTTCGCCAGCGGAAAACCTCTCGTCTGCAGAAATCTCCTCGTCCGCAGAAATCTCCTCGCTTGCGGACGCCTCCCTGCCTGCAGAAAACAGCGCCGCGATCTGGCGGCTGGATTTCCTCCATGTTGGCGGCAAGGGCGAACCGGAGCAGATCACGGCAGCGCGCCTGCAGCTTGAGCCGCAGGTCTGGACCGGGCCACGCATCGATACGCTGGAGCGCGGCGACTATCGCGTTGAATTGTTCGCGCGCGACGGTCAGCAGCGCCTTTTTTCAGCCAGCTACAGCTCGGTGTTTGCCGACTGGTCGCGCAGCGTGGAAGCGCGCAGCACGCAGCGCAGCTTTCAGGAATCGGTGCGCTTTCCGGCGCCGGCGGTGCCGGCCCGGCTGGTGCTGTCGCGTCGCCAGCGCGATCTGCCCGGCCAGGATTTTGTCGCCTTCTGGCAAATGGATCTCGATCAGTCGCCGGGAATGGCGGCGCAAGCAGAAGCGCACGCGCAAGCAGAATCGCAAGCACAAGCAGCTGCACCAATCACCGCCCGCAGTATCCATGAGGCCGGCGCCGCCAGCGAAAAACTGGATCTGTTGTTTACTGCCGAAGGTTTTACCGCCAGCGAGCAGGAAAAGTTTTTTGCCGCGGCACAGGCAGCCAGTGACGCACTGTTCAGCGTCGAGCCGTATCGCAGCCGGCGTGGCGACATCAATGTGCGGGCCTTGTTTGCTGCATCTGTGCAATCCGGCATCGGCACCAGCGCCAACGGCAAACCGGCTGACACGGCGCTGCGCGTCAGCGGTCACGCACTGGGCATGGCGCGCTATGCGCTGACGCTGGAAGATCGGCGGCTGCGCGAGCTGGCCATGCACCAGCCTTACGACAATATCGTCATTCTCACCAACAGCCCGGACTACAGCGCCAGCGGTATCTATGGCGCCTACACGGTGGTGCCGGCGTTTCATCCGCGCATGACGTTTTTGCTGGTGCACGAACTCGGTCATCACCTGGCCGGCCTTGCCGATGAATATTTTCACGACACGCCGGGCTACAGCAGTGAACGTCCGCAGGTTGAACCGTATGAACCAAACATCACCGCGCTGCTTGATCCGCAACATCTGAAATGGCGCGCGCTGGTGACAGCCGGCACGCCCCTGCCGACACCGTGGCGCATCGGTGATTACCTGCGCACGGTGGCAGATACCGGCGCCCTGCTCAAAGACGAAGCGCATGCCCATGCCATCGGTGCATTTCGCGGCGCCAATTACGACAGCCACCATCACTACCGGCCGGCGCTGAATTGCCTGATGTTGCGCGACGGCGCCGATACGCATTTCTGTCCGGTCTGCCACCAGGCCATTGATGAGGTGATCACGCTGCATGCCGGCGAGCGCGGACTCGTCACGGCATCGCCGTGATCTTTCGCCGCTGATCCCGCATAACACGCGCAAGAGGAAAGTCATGCCGGCGTTGCAAAGTCATCCCCTGCGCATCACGGTGCATGATGAAGTGCACAAGCGACCGGCCATGGCCGTGCGTTGTCCGGCGCGTGTCGCCACGCTGACTTTGCACGGCGCCAGTACCGAAGACTACCGGGAATTTTTCTCTGCAAGTCTGCGCGCACTTGGTTTGCCGGCGATGCCGGAAACGGCCACGCACTGGCAATGCACGCACGACGGTCTGGATCTCTACTGGTCGCTGCACACCGAATTTGCGCGCCTGACGCTGGTGAAGTCCGGTGTGCAGCTCAGTGATGAACCGGACAGCGCCGGCGTCGCCAGTTTTCGCGACAACATCCTCTCGGCGTTACCAGCAAGCATGCTGGCGTGCATGCCCGGAACCGTGCTTTATGCCGGCACGGCACTGGTACTCGCGGCAGACATGGCGCCGGCGCAACTGACGGCGGCATCGCAGATCTGGTTCGATGGCCAAACGCTGGTTGGCGCCAGGGTAGCCAACGGCAAAGCCGTGCTGCTGTCGGATCTGAAACGCCATGACGATGCGCTGATCGAGGGCGGTGTCAGCCGATTGGTGCTGATCAATCAGGGCGCCGGCCGGCATCTGCTCGGCCGCGCGTTGCATGATTTCTTTGAGCTGGAAAGCTACCGCCTGATGAGTCTGCTGGCCCTGCCGCTGGCGACCCAACTGATGCCGGAAGTCGCGACGCTGGAAAACCGCCTTCAGCAGATCACCAAGGAGATCGCGGCCGGGTCGGACCCCGAGCATGTGCAGACCCAGCTCAATCAGGTGGTGGAAGTGCTGGAGGATGCCATCGCCGGCAGTCATTTCCGTTTTTCGGCCACGCGCGCCTACGCCGCAATGATGAGCAAGCGCCTGCAGCAACTGCATGAAGAAGCGCTCGAAGGAGTGGTGCCGTTTGCCGCGTTCATGGAGCGGCGCACTTCTCCGGCCTTCGCCACGGTGGAATCGCTGCGCGCACGCCTGCAGGAACTCAGTGGCCACCTGCAGCGCAGCGCTGAACTGTTGCGTACCCGCATCGAACTGAAGTTGCTGAAACAAAACAAGAGCCTGCTCGCCGCGCTGAACAAGCGCGCCTCGATGCAATTGCGCCTGCAGCAAACCGTGGAAGGTTTGTCGGTCGTGGTGCTGGCCTACTACCTCGCCGGACTGCTGCACTACATCGCCGATGGCGCCGAACATTCCGGTCTGCCGATCAATGCACACCTGGTCACCGCCGTAGCCATTCCAGTGCTGATCATGTTGCTGGCCTGGCGGCTGCGTATCTTTCGCAGTCATTTTCTCGCCAAAGAAAAACGCATGTTGTAACCGGTTTTTCAGCCAGCGTTGCAACGCGTGTTGTGACGCATGTTGTAACTCGTGTTTTAGCGCATGTGGTAACGCATGTTTTGACGCGAGGTGTCGCGCTGGTCTTTGCAGTCGAACGTCATGCGACACGAAAACAGGATTGAAGAATCCGGCGCACGACCAGATGCCGGAAAGTGAGCACAACAAAAGAGAGACGCTCCATGACGTCTCCATGTTGGTGATGAACACCCTTTTGGCCAACGTCGCTGGTTCATCAAGCTGAACCAGCCAACTACACAGTTTCATTTCAGTGCGGAGGGCACGTAATGAACAAAATGATCTGGGTAACGCTGTTGTCGGTGTGCGCGGTCGGCGTTTCGATGCCGGAGGCGGTACGGGCGGACGCGGCAAATCAGGAAAAATTCCAGCTCCTGCAGCGCGGGCAGGGGCCGTCGCAATCCGGTGACACTGGCCGGACAGCAAGACAGCCGGAGGCGCAGGAAAAAATTCAGTCCGCAAAGCAGCCCGCTACTGCCTGGGTGTTGCGATTTGATGCGCAAGCGGCATCGGACGGGCTGACGCTGGTGGCGGCGGATGCCGGCAGATTCTCGGTGTCGCCGGATCTGCCCGGACGCGGAGGGGATTTCCGGATCATCGCCCGTGATGCCGCCGGTCGTGTGCTGTACACGCGTGCGGTCGCCGATCCGCGACGTCTGAAAGCGGAAATGTTTGATCCGCATACCGGCCAGATCATCGAAGCGCGTGAAGTGCAGCTTGCCGCCGGACAATTCGAGCTGCGTCTGCCGGCCAGCGAAAATGTCGCGTCGATCAGCATTGAAAAACAGGAACCGGATCGGCGTCGTGGCAATGCCAAAGTGACCACCAGTGCGACGGTTTTTCAGCGCGGGGATATTGAGGCGCGCGTGAACGAATCCCGGACCCGGCGTGAGAAGTTGTCGGCGGAGGCGGGCTGGGCAAACATGCAGTCAGTGTCCGGCTCGGCCATGCTGTACCAGAGCGGACCCTCGTCGCAGCGCTTCGACATTGTGCTGGTCGGTGACGGCTACACCGCTGCCGAACAAGCCAAATGGCAATCAGATGCCCAGCGCGTCGCCAATGGCTTGCTGGCCGATCCCTTGTTCTACGCGCAGCGCGGCGCGCTGAACATTCGCCGTGTCGATGTGATCAGCGCACAGTCCGGTGTTGATGAGCCGCTGTACGGCATCTATCGCAATACGGCGCTGGGCATGAGCGTGGGTTGCTATGGTCTCGATCGCCTTGTCTGTGTTGATGACAATCTCACCTACAACGCGGTGGGGGCTGTGGCGCCGGCCGATGGCCGCGATGTGATCATCGCCGTCGCCAATACCACCACTTACGGCGGCGCCGGCGGGCGCATCGCTACCATGACCATGCATGCCAGCGCCATCGAACTGGCCCTGCATGAAATCGGTCACACCGCATTCGGACTTGCCGACGAGTACGAATCCGGCAGCTGCAATTACAGCGAGCCGGCCGAAGGCAATGTCACCGCCCAGACCTCGCGCAGCTATATCAAATGGCGCGATCTGATCGCGTCGGCAACGCCGGTACCGACGCCGGCCGGACGCTATGCCAACGGCACCGTGGGCCTGTTCGCCGGTGCACGCTATTGCACCAGCGGCATGTATCGTCCGACGGAAAATTCGCGGATGCGCACACTCGGCCAGCCCTGGCATGCAGTCAATGAACGTCTCGCCAATGCCGTGATCGCGGCCTACTACGTGCCGGGTGGTGGCGGTGGTACAACTGTGCAGGGAACACTGTCCGGCACCGGCGTCAGCGCCAACCATCCGTCGCCGTATCACTACAGCGCCAGCGGCGGCAGCATCAGCGCATCACTGACCGGGCCCGCCAACGCTGATTTCGAATTGTTCCTGCTGCGCTGGAATGGCAGTGCCTGGGTGACAGTGGCCAGCAGCACATCGGCGACTTCCACTGAATCAATCCGCTACACGGCCAGCGCCGGCTACTACCGGCTGCAGGTGAAATCCTACAGCGGAAGTGGTGCCTACACGCTGAACTACAACTTGCCGCGTTGAGGCTGAAGCGCATGCGGCAAACGCTGCTACGGTTTGCCGCATGCGCGACATTTCTGCATTCAGCGATGCACACAGTCCACCGGCGCAGAGGAATCGCCAAAGGGTTTGCTGTCGGCATACGGCGGCCGGTTGACGGTGAAGATCACCGAGACAATACGCCAGCCGTGATCGGTGTTGATCAGCGACCAGGATTCGCGACCACGATTGATCTCGCGGCCGTCAACCAGAAAGTGGAAGTCGAAAAACACGCTGGCGATGTCGCCGTCGGTGTCTATGCGAATGTTGTGGAATGTTTCTTCTTCACGCTCAGCATCATTGACAATGCCATCGATAAACCTGATGTGCGACTTGCTGCCGTCCGGCTCGAATTTGCTCGCCGCCGGCATTTTCTCGCGACGTTTCTGCAAGGTCTCCCGGCCATAGACGCTTTGCCAGGCCACGCCGTCATTGATGAACAAACGCAGGAAGCGCGGCCTGTCCGCAGAGCGGATCGATTCCGCGAACTCGTGCACGACGGTATTCAGCGCCTGACACGCCGACGACTCGGTGGCCTGGGCCGCCGGGCTGATGAGTGCAAACGCCAGCAGCGCCGATTTGAACGCGGGAATGCTCATCTGATTCTCTCCTGTCTGTGTTCTGTTGGCTTGGCAACCTGCAAAGTTGCTTGTGTTTTGATGGCCTTCGCTTCCGGTGATATGGCCCGTGGCACATGCACGGTGTTGCAGGTTTTTGTGTTTGCCCTTGTTCCGCTTGTCGGTGCAAAAGGAACGTGACGACCGCAAAGAAATGCTTCCCCTCCTCACTGAGGAGGGGACAGAGGGGTGGTGGAGTTACGCGACTGCTCTCGTAATTCAAACCAACCCTAACCCCTCCTTAAAAAGGAAGGGAGACCATGCGGTATTGGTTCCCCTCCTCACTGGGTAGGGGACATACGGGTGGTGGAGTTACGCGATTGCCCTCGTAATTCAAACCACCCCCAACCCCTCCTTAAAAAGGAGGGGATACCATGCGGTATTGCTTCCCTTCCTCACTGAGGAGGGGGCAGAGGGGTGGTGGAGTTACGCGATTGCTCCCGTAATTCAAACCACCCCCAACCCCTTCTTGTGAAAGAGGGGAGACTGCCGATAGGACCTTTGCCTCCTCTATCCGGGCAGGTGTGAGCAGCGATGTGCAATCACACGCCAGCCACACAGGCGAACGACAAAAACTCAGCGCCGGACAAAACAGGCGCGCGAATCGCCCAGTTCCACGGTAAGCGACGTGACTTTGTTGAACGCGTCACGATGAAAGCGGTAACGCGTGCCGTAAATGCTCGGTGCGATGAAGCGGTTGGGCGCCAACAATTGCAAGGTGCCGGTTTCTTCCGGCGTACGCACGCGCAGCTGAGCTTCACTGTGCAAAACGTCGATGTGCGAAAAATCGAACAGATCATTCAGGCCACGGCGCAAGGCTGACGGGCAGTTTTTGTCGGCGTGATAGCGGCCGGCCAGTTCCGTGAGCTGCGACGGTGGAAGTGTCGCCTTCAGTGTGCGCACCGGCGCATTGACGCCCAGACCGATGGCATCGGAGATAGCGTTGCGGATCTCGGTGCGCAGCAGCGCGCCGTTTTCGCCATTGGTGAGAATGACCATGCCATCACCGGTTGCCAGATAGCCCTCAATCCAGGCGTGATAGCTGTCGTTGGAGCCACCATGATGAAAAATTCGCTGCAGGCCATCACCATCGAGGCGTGGACCGAGACCATGCCAACTGCCGGCGACTTCGCTCATCATCTCCAGCGCCAGTTGCGGTGGCAGTACGCGAAACGGCTTGCCGTTTGCAGTGCGACCTGCATCGTGCTGAAACGCCAGTTGATAGTCATGCAGCAGTGCGCCAACGAAGCTGCCCATTTCGCGCGCCGACGTCCACAATCCGGCCGCCGATTGCTGCGGGAAGCGTTGCCAGCCCGGTGCGCCCGTCGCTGCTTTGCCGTGCTGGTCATGAGCGTGGGCGACGTTGTCACGTGCCAGCGTTTGCGGGTCGGCAAAGCTGCTGCGTGTCATTTGCAAAGGCGTGAATACTTTTTCCCGTGCCAGTGCGTCGAGTGAACGGCCACTGACATCCTCCAGCAATTGCTGAACGATGGTCGTGCCGCCGCCGGAATAGTCACTGGTTTGCCCCGGCCGATGTTGCAGGCGCACCGGCGGATTTTTTGCCGGCGCTTTTCCATCCAGTGTTTGAGCCAGCGTCGGCAGCTTTTCATCCGGCTCGAAATCGGCAAACCCGTGCACGGTAGTGCCGGCGGTGTGTGACAGCAGCATGCGCAGCGTGACCGGCGTATTCACCGCTTTGCCGTCTGGCAATTGCATCGGCAACTTCCAGGATCTGAGCTGGCCGTTGACATCCGCATCCAGCGCCACGCGATTTTCCGCGACCAGTTGCAGGGCCAGCGCGGCGGTGACCACTTTGCTGATCGAGCCGACATTGAACAGCGTGTCGCCGTTAACGGTGTCCGCTGCGCCACTGGCCAGCCGCCCGTAACCCGCTGCATGCACCAGCTTGCCCTGGCGCAGTACGGCAACGGCAACGCCGGGCACAGACAACTCGCGCATGCGCTGCTGCAGATCAGTGGCGATCGGTGGCGCGGCGTCGACGTAAGTGCGGCGCATGCCGCTGGCCAGAGCCTGGGCTATCACAGGGTCAATCAGTTGCCCATTCAGTGCTGCAGAAGTGTGCGCAGGTTGTGTTGCATGGAGTTGCGTGGAGAACAGCAGCGACAGCGCCATGACGGAGAGCGGGATAAACCGTGCGCGTGAATGACGATGCGGAAAAGTTGGAGTGTGCATGCAGAGTGCCGCCGAAAGGAGTCAGGAAGCTGAACTCTAATCGGCGACATTCCGGTTTTGTTGCCTGCTGCGCCGAACCGTGCATGGGTTGCGCCGGAATGTTGTGCAGGAGTGTTACGAAGGAATGTTGCGAAGGAGTGTTGTGCAGGAACGTTGCGCCGGTATGGTGGGGCAGTTCCGCGTGTCCAGCAACGTGCAATGAAATTGTGCGTCGGAGCGGTGCGAAAAAATCGGCTCAGCAGGGTGGTAAACGCAATCCGGCACGCAGGCGGTCGATATAGGTACGGCTGACGCGCAGAGGTGTGCCGTCGTTCAGCCGCAGCAGGGCATCACGGTTGGCGAGCAACTGCATTTCCGCGACAGCATCCAGCCGCACGATGGCCGAGCGGTGAATGCGCAGGAAGCATTCCGGATCCAGTTGCTCACTGAGTCGCTGCAGGGATTGTCGGTAAAGATAGGCATTGCCGGCGACATGCAGGGTGGCGTAATCACCGTCGGCTTCGATATGGGTGATCTCCTGCACGCGGACCAGCACATGCCGGCGGCCGATGCGCACGTCCAGCGTCGCCGGTCGCGCGGATGCTTGACGTTCGGTTGCGCGTGCATCGGCGTTTTGCGCAGGCGGCGAATCATGCGCTGTCTGCAGGCCAGGGGTTTGCGCGTTTGTTTGCGGCCCGGCTTTCGCACTGGCGTTTGGTGTAATGCTGCGCATTTGCCACAGCTGTCGCGCACGATCCAGCGCGTCGGCAAAGCGTTCATCATCAACAGGTTTGAGTAGATAGTCGGCAGCGCGCAGCGCAAATGCGCGCACGGCAAATTGCTCATGTGCCGTCAGCAGTATGCTCAGCGGCCGTTGCTCTGCCGGAAGGGCTTCCAGCACGCTGATGCCATCCATGCCGGGCATTTGCACATCGATGATCACCAGATCGATGCCGCCGCGACGCAAGGCATCCAGCGCTGACAAACCATCGGCATATTCGCCGGCCAGTTGCAGATCGATATGGGCAGCCAGACGCCGCGTGACGGCGCTGCGCGCCAGCGCTTCATCATCAATGACGGCCACGCGCATCATGGGCGCGCGCCTGTATCCACGGCGGCATGCGCGCGCGCGGTGACGATGGATTCCGGGCTGTTTTCGTTTCGTTGCAGCGGCAGGTTCAGCGTGACCTGATAACCGCCGCGTGAATCGGGACCGGCGGAAAAGCTGTGCTGCAGCGGATACAGATGTGCCAGACGCGCCGCGACATTGCGCAGGCCGACGCCATGTGTTGGTGGTGCCGCGGCAGTTGGGACTGAACCGGATGTCGAAGCGTCTTCCGGCATCCGATTGTCCGGGCCGGTACCCGGCAAGTCATTGTGCAAGCTGATCTGCAATTGCTCGCCGACCGCCTGAATGACAATGCGCAACAGGCCCGGTGTGCGCCGCTGGGCAATGCCGTGGCGAATGGCGTTTTCGATCAGCGGTTGCAACAGCAAAACCGGCACCCGCGCGCCGAGCAGTCGTTCGCCGATTTGCCATTGCACCTGCAAGCGCTCGCCGAGACGCGCTTTCTCTATCGCCAGATAGCTTTCGTTGAGGGCAATTTCTTCGGCCAGCGTGACATCGTTGCCGTCGCTGGCCAGCGTTGCGCGCAGAAACTCGGCCAGCTTGCCGAGCACACGTCGCGCGTCTGCGACGCGCTGATCTTCCATCAGTGAGGAAATGGCATTCAGGGTGTTGAACAAGAAGTGTGGTTGCAGCTGGTAACGCAGCGCGCGCAGCTCGGCGTCGCGCGCCATGGCCTGTGTGGTGGCCGCTTGCAGTTGCGCCTGTTTCAGCGCTGCGTAATGCGCAACCACAGCGTGTGTGGCGCAGAACGCGATCAGTGCCGGCCAGCACACTTCCAGACCGCGCACCAGTTCCGCCCAGCGAAATACCAGATCCGCGCGCCAGCCCAGCATCTCGCCGAGGGCGATGCTACCGGCACGATTGATCAGGGCCATCAGATAGGTGACGGCCAGCAGTCCGAGCACCATCGCCCAGCCGGGCACATCGCGGCGCCACAATGCCCGTTGCAGGGCCGTCAACGGCAGCGTCCAGAGCAGGAAGGCGCCGACATAAAACAACCGGTACACCAGTGACTGGCCATGGCCGACACTGGGGATCGCCATCACCAGCAAACTCAGCGCAATCGGCAAACCGGCCGCCACCGGCAACCAGAACGGTACGGCGTCAGACAAGCGGGAACGGGCGGTACCTTTCATGAGTGCGGCCGGCGGGCAGGCATGGCGGCATTGAAGCGCGTGCGCGGAATGCTGTCCATGTCAGTCGGCGCAATGGAAGGTTCTTTGCGGTGAGACGGTACCTCGCTGCGCTGAAACGGGTTTGCGATGAATTGGCAAAACGCCATCGCGCTGCCACCGACAGGGCCAACATATTCGCCAGCCGGTTTCGTGCAGGCGGCCCGATTGCCGTCAGCGCAAATTATGCGAGAGCTGGTCGCATTCAGCCTGAGTGAGGCTGCGAATGCGTTGACCGCGCGTGGGCAAGCTGTCGCGCTGAATCTGCCAGTGGCCGTTGATGTCGAGGGCATAGGCCGAGAACCGGAACGGAATCAGTTGCTGTGCGAGCGGATTGGGCGAAGACATCAGATGGAAGTGCAAGTGCGGCACCATGGATTGGCCGCTGTCGCCGACCCTGGCCAGCGCTTGCCGCGCGCTTACCTGATCACCGGCGCCGACTTGCAGTGAGCCACACATGGCATGAGCGAGGAACGCGAAAACATTGGCATGTTCAAGCGATGCAATAACCAGATGATTGCCGGCAAATTCGCGGATGTCGCCGGTTTGGCTGGCGGCCATTTTCTCCAGCCGCTGTCGTTCGTGTGGCGAAAATGCCGCCCGCACATTGCCCAGCAGTTTTGCCAGAAAGCTTTTCGGGATCTCGGCGCAACCGTCCACCGCCGTGACGACTTTGCCACTGAACGGACTGAGAATGGGTTGGCCCCAGCCGTAGTGGTGCTCATGGGGTACAGCAGTCAGCAATTCGCGCCAGGCGGAGCGGTTTGTGGCTTTGAGCCGGGCATCCAGACGCATGAAATCAAACGCCAGTTCATGGCCGGGTTCGGTGCCATCCGCGCCGACGTACCATTCGCCGGAAAGCGGAAACTCTATGCTCAGAAAGTGAGTCATGACATGACCTTGCGGATAACCGGAAAAATGCAAGCGCAGAAGTGCGATTGGCAGGCACAGCACGGGATCTTCGCTGGTGACAAAGCGGCTTGCGACGGTTGTGTGTCGGCGCAAGGCAGCGGCGCACGCGCAGGATATGCAGCATCGAGCCGCTGATCACAATCAGCAGATACGCGCTGGCCCGGAAATGAATGCCCTGCAGTTCGCCGTTGCGGGCGAGATCAAGCATGTGCCGGAGATAGTCAAACATGCGCGGATGCCGTGTCAGGATGCGCGCTTCGGCCACAGTGCGCGTGCAACATCGCCGGTGTGCCAGTCAATGTAGACATGCAGCAGCATGGCCACCCAGAGACTTTCCGTCAGCCAGACCATGCCTGCAAACAACAGACCCAGAAGTGCGGCACGGATCACGCTGTGCAGGCCGATATAAATGTGCGCAAATCCGAAACAAAGATTGGCCAGCAGCACAGCCGGAAGCAGCGAAAACCATTGCCCGAACCAGAGCGTCAGAAAACCCCGGTACAGGAGCTCTTCGCAGATGCCGGCCGCGAGTGAAATGCGCCGGTAGCCGTTCAGTTCGCGCGCATCGGCCGGCAACATGAATTGCACATCCTGCATCGTGGTGCGCACGCTGGCCGCCTGTTGTTCGTCGGCCGGAAAGCCGCGCAGCGATCGGCGCATGAACACGATGATCAGCAGCACAGACAGCAACAGCACCGGGCCCCACAGCGGATGCGGCATGCCAAGACCCAGCGCGGACACGTCGCGTCCCTGCGTTGCCGTGAGCAACATCGCCAGCGACATCAGGCCCCAGAGTTCCCATTGGCCGCTGCGGTACATGTGCAGACGCGCGGCTTGCGGACCATCGGCCAGTGCCGGTTTCAGACGCCGCATGGACCACCAGCTGTAAAGCGGATACACGCCAATCAACACAGCGGCAAAAAGATGATCCCAGACACCCACAGCATTTCTCCCTGTGCGTTCGAACATGCTCCTCGCAGTGTCCGCACCTTACGTTGGCGCCTGCCGGATGTCAGGCCGCTCACTGGCGTCGGCCGGTGAAAAAATCGTAAGCATTGTTTCGCGGACGCGCGGTGCGCCCCATTCAGTACGGCTGCCGGCTGCGCAGCACACCACGCGGCGCAGGTAGAATCCGGTTCCTGTTATCGGCAAGCATGCGCAGGCCGTCGCTCGTCCTGCACAAGGCGCACATGTTCGATTCCTATCTGCTGTTTTTCTTTGCCGGTCTGGGCGCCTTCAACGGTCTGGTGCTCGCTGGCTATTTGTTTCTGCGCCGCACGACGGCGGCCGGCAATGTCTGGCTGGCGGCGCTGGTGCTGATGCTCAGTGTGCGCACCGGCAAATCCGTGCTGTTTTATTTCTGGCCGGAGATCCCGCTGACCATTTTGCAGGTCGGCCTCAGCGCCTGCTTCCTCATCGGCCCCTGCCTGTTCGGCTATCTGCGCGCCCTGTGGCCGGAACACAGCCGGCTGCTCCGCTTCGACGTCCTCGTTACGTTGGGTCTTGGACTGTTTGCGCTGGTGTTTGGCGTCACCTTGCCCTACACGCAGAACGAAGCGCTGTGGCGGGGGCCGGTGTTCCTGTTTGTCACCTACTGGTGGTTGGGCTGGCTGTTGGCCGCGGGCGTGCTGTTTTATCGACGCCATAGACAGCAAGGCGCAAAAGCCGACCCGCGCCGGGTGTTTGCCAGCGCGGTGACGGCCGGCGTCGGCCTCATCTGGCTGGCCTATTTCACGTCGGGATTCACCTCCTACATCGTCGGCGCGCTGTCGTTTTCGCTGGTGCTGTACCTGAGCATCGCGCTGCTGGTCCGCCAGCGTCAGGAGGTGGGCACGGCGACGCCGGATGCCGCCGCGCCGGCGCCGCAGCCCTATCAGGAACGGCGCATTGCCGCCGACGAAGCCCGGGCCGAACTGGCGGCGCTGCACGCGCTGATGACGCGCGACCAGCTGCACCGCGACGCCACGCTGACGCTCAGCAAACTGGCACGGCGCATGGGCGTGCCGCACACCCGGCTGTCGCAACTGCTCAACGACAACAACGGCACCAGCTTCCGTCACTACGTCAACCAGCACCGCATCGAGGCCGCGCAAGCCCTGCTGCGCGCACAGCCGACGCTGTCGATGGAGGACATCGCCGAGCAGGCCGGCTTCGTGTCGATGTCCACCTTCTACGCCGCGTTCAAGAAAGCCACCGGTATGACCCCGGCCAGCTGGCGGCAAATGGCTGAACCCGCACCGGCACCCGCGGCAGCGCAAATTCCGGCGCCAATCCCGGCACCGGCCGCCGCCTCAGCGCAGCCGGCGACTCCGAAAACATAATTCCGGACTCCGCGAATATAGGGCAAGAGCCTGATTCAGAAGGCAAAGCAGGACAATCCCGGCGCCCTTTCCACCGGAGACCATCATGCTTCGCTTCCTCCTGCCCACCCGTTCCGTCCCGCGTGCGACCCGCCGGCCACTCCGGCGCCCCGCCGGGCTGATGCCGCTGCTGGCCGTGTTTCTCTGCGCGCTGACCGGTCTGGCCACCGCCGCGACACCGGCATCTGCACCGACTTCAACGCCGACTTCAGCACCGGACTCAACACCGGCGCAAACCGCCGATCACGCCGCCGCCGTCACCGCCCTGCAGGACTATCTGGACGGCACCTCCTACGACCGCGTCGAACAGATCCGCCGCGCCTTCACCCCGACGGCAAAGCTGTATCTGAACGGCGAAAACGGCGGCATGAAGGAAGTCAGCATCGATGAATACCTCGGCTGGTTCGGCCGCAAGCCGGGCCAGTTCACCGGCCGCATCGGCAACCTCATCAGCCTGGAGATCGACGGCGACATCGCCACCGCCAAAGCCGAGATCCTGGTGCCGAAACGCGCCACGCGTTTCGTTGACCTGTTCCTGCTGCGCAAGCTCGACGGCCAGTGGCGCATCATCAGCAAAACCGCCGTCAGCGCCACCGCGCCGGCACACGGCCGCAAAGTGCTGCTGGTGCTGTCGAATGCCGACCAGATGCCCGGCTCCACACTCAACGCCGGCAACAGCTTTGCCGAGCTGAGTCGCGCCTGGGCCAGCTTCCGCGCCGCCGGTTACATCGTGCATGCAGTGAGCCCGAACGGCGGCGCCGTGCCGCTGGCCTACATCAACACCACCGACCCGCTGGAAAAAGCCCACGTTTACGACCGCGACTTCATGGCCATGCTGGCACACACGCGGACACCCGCGCAGGTGAGCCCCGCCGATTACGCGGCAGTGTTTTACATGGGCGGCAGCGCGGCGATGTTCGGCGTCGCCGACAACGACGCCATACAGAAACTGGCGATGAGCGTGTACGAACAACACAACGGCGTCGTCGCCGCCGTGTGTCACGGCAGCGCCGGCATCGTCAACCTGAAACTGGCCGACGGCACGCCACTGGTTGCCGGCAAGCGCGTCACCGGCTATCCGGACGCGTTCGAAAACAAAACCGCGCCCTACTACAAAACCTTTCCGTTCTCCATCGAACAGAAACTCGCCGCCGGTGGCGGCAAATTCAGCCACGGCGCGCGCGCGACTTCTCACGTCGAAGCCGATGGCCGACTCATCACCGGCATGAACTGGGAATCCACCGCCGGTGTCGCCGAAGCCGTGATCCGGCAGATTGAAGCGGCGGCCACGGCGGCGCCAACGCTGACGAAGTAAGCATGAGCAGCGCGGCAAGCGCGCAACGCAAAAAGCGCAGCGCGTCAAATTCGTCAGTCATGTCGCGCTGACATCGAACCCTCATGCGTCGAACCACAAGACGACGATGCTGCCAAGTGCACATCGCGCGACGGTCGTGGCCGCCCCAAAAAAAGGGTGCCGGCGCATCACGATCATTAACGGAACGGTGATTCCATGCTGAAAACACGCCAATACATATTGCAAGCCGCGGCGCCAGCGGTGTTGTGCACGACAATGCTGGCAGCACCAGCGCTGGCCAACCAGCCGCCACCTCGTATCAGTCACCTCAAGCAGATTGCCGTGATCGACGGCGTGCTGAATGAGGCGCACTGGGCGCAGGCGACGAAGTTCGACCTCGCTTACGAAACCAGTCCATCCGAAAACACACCGGCACCGGTAAAAACAACAGCGTATCTCTACGAAAACGGCGAGACCCTGTTTGTCGCGTTCGATGCGCGTGACCCGGAGCCTGCAAAAATACGCGCCTATTTGCGCGACAGGGATGAAGCCTACAGCGATGACTTTGTTGCCATCGTGCTGGACACGTTCAACGACAAACGGCGTGCGGTAGAGTTCTTCGTCAACGCACGTGGTGTCCAGATGGATCTCACCGTTGACTCGGTCATTAACGAAAACGATGCCTGGGATGCCATCTGGGACAGCGAAGGCAAAATTACCGATACCGGCTACGTGGTGGAAATGGCCATTCCGCTCAGGGCGCTACGGTTCTCCGATGCCGAAGGCGACAAAACTTGGGGCGTGGATCTGTTGCGCATCTGGCCGCGGGACAAGCGCTATCGCTTGTCGTATGCGCCGCGCGACCGCAACCAGAGCTGTTATCTGTGTTCCCTGCCGGAAATGCAGGGCCTTGCCGAAACCAAGCCGGGGAAAAACCTGGAAATTGTCCCTGGTCTGGTGCTGGCGCGCACCGACGTTCGTTCGCCAAAACCCATCGGCGACGGCCGCTGGAACAATGGCGAACTTGATCATGAAGCGTCGCTGGACATGCGCTGGGGATATTCCGCAAATGGCTCGCTCAACCTGACCGTCAATCCCGACTTCTCGCAGGTGGAATCCGATGTGCTGGAGCTGGATGCCACCACAACGTTCGCGTTGTTTTATCCGGAACAGCGGCCGTTCTTTCTGGAGGGCGCCGAGTATTTCAATACTCCCTTGAACGTCGTGCACACCCGCAACATCAACGACCCGGATCTCGGTGCCAAAGTGACCGGCCGCATCGACGAGCACACCTACGGAATTTTTGCTGCCGATGACACGCGCACAGATGTGTTGTTGCCCGCGCCGTTCGGTTCAAGCACGGCCAGCTTGCCGGGTGAGAGTGAAAATTTTGCTGTCCGTTACCGCTACGACGCCAGCAAAGCCTTCAGCGCCGGATTTTTGTCTACAGGACGAAAGGGGGTGAACTACCGCAACGTTCTGTTGGGTTTTGACTCCCGGATTCAACTCTCGGACAGCGACACCATTGATGCCCAATTCCTGCACAGCGACACCGACAACCCGGTGCAACTGCAGGCGCGTGGCTACGCGGCGCAACAGCAAGGTTATGCGTATTTCCTAAATTACAACCACCGCTCGCGAAACTGGGTGGGGCATGTTCGCGATCTGAGTCTCGATAAGGAATTTCGTGCGGACATGGGTTTCATTCCGCAGGCATACTTCCGAAAAATTTCAGCGGGACTCGGCCGCAACTTCTGGGGACAGCGGGGTGCTACATTCAACCGCGTGCTGTGGCGCGGAAACTGGGAGCGAACCGAAAACCAGTCCGGCCGGGAACTCGAAGATGAGTTTGAGTCTGCGCTTGAGTTGAATGGTCCGAAACAACTGCAACTGACTGTTGGCGGTGGTGCGAGGGACAGGCTCTGGCGGAATGTGGTGTATCGCGAAAACTACGGCTTCATGAGCGGGCAAATTCAGCCTGTCGGCAGTTTCCGCGCGGCACTGGATGCACAATTTGGCGATCAGATCGATTTTGCCAATGGCGGGCTGGGGCAGCTGCGGGCCTTGTCGCCATGGATAAGCTGGAACATGACGGAAAACTTTTCCGTCGTCGCGCAATACAGTTGGAACAATCTGCGTGTGCCGGGCGGCTTGCTGCGCCGGACCACAGCATCGGATGCACGCTTCACCTGGCAATTCAGCAACCGCAGCTTTGTGCGGTTGACCTTGCAGGGCGGGGACACTTTAAGCAATCCCCTGCGCTATACCCGTCCGGTAGACCGTCGCACGCGGGACCTGCGAGCGCAGCTGCTCTATTCCTACAAACTCAATCCACAAACAGTTCTTTATGCGGGTGTGTCACAGGGCGCGATCGACAACGATCAGCTATCGAAACTCGAAAGTGTGGATCGTAGCCTGTTCCTGAAGCTGAGTTATGCGTGGATGCAGTGAGGGAAGGCGCAGGAAAAAAATGACGGCGAGAAAGAATGGAAGAGGCAGGTGAGGGCCTTGGTCAAGCAAGGCCGTCCTGCAACTGCATCAGAGACATGCCAGCTCCCTGTGCTGACTCAAGCGTGAGGCGCGCGGTTTATCGCGCGCCAAACACCACCGCCTGCGTGCCGATATCGTTGACATCGCCATCATGCTCGCGTGCATGGCTTTCGGCCTGCGCCCGTGAGGAGAACCACAGCTTCAGCGTGACAACGTCCGATGTCAGCGCCGCGGCAGATCGCAGTGTTTTGACCGGAATGTCTGGCTGATGCGTGACATAGCGTTCCCCGCAGCAATGCCGAGAAGCCGACCTAAAAGACAAAGGTCCGACGCCGTGAAAACGCACCCTCCGTGCTCCCCACTGTTATGCCTCACGGCACCGCTGCGTTCTCGAACCGGTATTCGCCCAACCCGGCGGAGCTACAAATGCGGCGTGCCCATCACGCTGTCACCTGCGCGACCTGACCGCCCGACAAGGTTACCAAATCCTTCGGCGCAATCGCGAACACAGCAAACGGTGTACCTGCTGCGGCCCACACTGTCGAAAGCGCCATGAGATCGCGGTCAACATACGTCCGGATCCGCGTCTTGTGAGCAACGGGCGGGACACCGCCAATGGCATAACCGGTGCATTCCCGCACGAACTCCGGCGTCGCAACGGTAATCGGTTCACCGGCCAGCGCGCTGACCACCTGTTCCGAAACACGATTTGTCCCGCTGGCGATCACCAGTACCGGTGCGCCGCTTTCGACACCGCGAAAAATGATGCTTTTCGCAATCTCATGCACGCCGCAACCAATCGCGCTGGCTGCTTCCTTTGCGGAACGTGTGGAGTCTAGCAGCTCTTTCACACGGCATTCGATGCCATGCGCGTTGAGCGCGTCCTGAACAAGGCGGGCGGAACGGCTGAGATCAGAGGCGTGCATTGCTGACTCCAGAAGAAGATGAGTGACTTCACTGATACGCACCGGATTTCGTTTCACTCCACCCGGCCTGCGCGCCCAAATCGGCCCGTCAGGGCCGTCAGTGCGGTAGGTTGGGCGAACAAGCCCAACATGCAGCTGTTAATGCGTGAGCCCATCAACAAGCGAGCTCTCTATCCAATGCATTCTTGCAGCTTGGCAAGCGTAGCGGCGAATAGCGTAGCGTATTCATCCGCTCAACATGCGTACGCCATTTATCGAAGAAATGCCGGGACTACCATCGAAGCCAAACGGAATTGCGGAAAATGGTCTCCGATCACGCTGTGCTAACCGGATCTACGCGAGCTAGTAGCTCCCCCCTCCTTTTCAAGGAGGGGTTGGGGGTGGTTACGAATTACGAGATCAATCATCCCGTTTCCCACGCACCGTACGCGGAGAGAATGCATCCCCCCCCTCCTTCTCAAGGAGGGGCTGGGGGGGGTTAAGAATTACGAGAGTGATGATCCCGTTTCCTTCCGCACCGCACGCGCTACAGCGTTGCCGGGTTTCGCCCCGGCGGGCGACTCACTTTTCTTTCTGTGCGAAAGAAAAGTAAGCAAAAGAACGCACCCCAACCACGCCAGAAGAATGCCGTTGCTTCGAAGAGTGCAGCCCGTCGTCGCCCGCCCGTCGCCACGGGCCCGCACCGATGCGGCGTCCTGCCTTATCGGTGCAACGCCGGCTATCCCTGCCGGCGTACCCGGTCGCCGGACAGCCGCCGCCGGCTGGCGTGCATGGGGCTCCGGTCTAAATCGATGTGGTGACTTCGAAACAGCGGCCTCTGATTACGCTGCGCTAATCGGAGCTACGACGATCTGCGGATTCGTTGGACGCAAGGCGTTGCCGGATTTCTCCCCTCCCCCCTCGCGGGGGAGGGGCCGGGGGAGAGGGGGCGCGAGCACGAAAAGTGAACTTCGCCAAACGGAATCATGTGATCTCAGCTCCAGTGCCATCCCAGTCGCGAACGGTAGACGGCACAGGAAGCGATGCCGGATGAGCGTCGAAGCTCACAATCTCAAGCGTAACGATTTCGTCATCCAGAGCGAAAACAAGAATGCTCACCTGCGCGCCGCTTGCGGTTTCGCCAATCGCATCGGCAATGAGTCGCGGCGTTTTGTCACTCTGCGTGTGATGAAAGTCAATCGATGCACATCCGCAAGGGCATTTGCCCACGACCTGCAGGGAATCCAATTTACTCAGTGAAATAGCTTCAGCTCCGCTGGCCGGAGCAAACCGGATCGCGCGTTCGATTATCTTCCGTTCATCAGCGGATATGGTACGCACAGCGATAAGTGATCTTTCCATGCTTTTCACAAGAGACAAGTTTTCCGAAACATTACAACCCCACTGCCGCTGTGAGTATCAAATGCAAGACCTGACACCGACGTTTGGTTTTGTCGAGCCCGCCCTGAGCTGTCAGTAAATCCTGTCGAACGATTTGCCGTTGAATCGGGACACGCTGCCGTCGCCCATGCCGAACAACAGGGCGCCCCGCCTGTCACGATAGATGGTCCACACCATGTGGCTGCCCAGCCCGTTCTCAATGGTGAAGTTCGTCAGCAACTTGCCATCGAAGCGCCACGCACCGTTGTCGCGTGTGCCAAACCAGATGCTGCCAGTGGCGTCTTCCGCAATCGAGAATACCCGACCCAGAGAACGGCTCGGTCCTTTCTCCCTGATGCTCAGTCCGTGATCGTTGGTGAAGTTGGTAACGGCCTGGCCGTCGTAGAACAGAACCCCGATCCCGTTGTTGCCGATCCACAGATTTCCGCGGCTGTCCTCGAATACGCTGCGCACATGCAGCGGTTCGCTTCCGGTTTTGATTCCCGCAGTCTCGTTGCTGATCACGGTGAACGAGTGTCCGTCAAACCTGAATACAGCCGGAAAGGTCGCGATCCAGACCGTTCCGTTCCGGCCTTTCACAATGTCGGTAACCAGATAGGGATTCTCTTTGTCGATGGTCTTCGGCAAAGGTAAAGCCAGATACGAGAGTGATCGGCCATCGTATCGATACACACCCTGTCCATCGACGCCACGATGCATCCCGCTATCGCCGTGAAACCAGAGGTCGCTGACCGCCGAGCGCCAGATAGCCGCTTGATCAACGTGCGAAGAACCGTTGCTGCTCCCGGTATGAATCGTGAACCTTTGTCCGTCGAAACTGGTGATGCCGTTGCCTGTCCCGAACCAGATGACGCCGGCCTGATCTTCCTGAATTGTCCTGACCTGGTTGTCGCTCAGCCCATCTTTCACCGTGTAGTAGGTGAAGGCTTTGCCATCACACAGAGCCACCCCTTCCTGATGGCTTCCGAACCAGAGTCGCCCTCTGCTGTCTTCGAAAATACTTCTGACTCCGGAACCAAACTTGAGGCGCGACGTTGCCTTGCATGTACTGACATTCGTTTCTCGCGCAAGGTTTGCCGATACCGGGGCCAAGTCTCCTGCTGAAGAATCCTGACACGAGCAAGCACCGAGCAACGCCATCGCCAGCAGATTCGTCCACCTGACATGAATTCTTCCGTTTTCTTTCACAATTTCCTCGGTCTGCCTGACGATTCAGCGAAGGGACGAATAGCGTAGCGTATTCACCCGCCCAACATGCGTACTCCATTCATCGAAGATCTGCGGGGATTTCCATCGAAGCCAGGCGGGCTCGCGAAAAATAGCCTCCGATTGCGCAGTACGAATCGGAGTGACGACGATTTGGCGTAGGTACGAATAGCGATAGCGTATTCGTACGGCGCAGCGTGAACCCGAGCCGAAGTCTTGTGAGCACAATCCTCCTCCTTTTCAAGGAGCATCTGTGTTCCAAATCAAGCGGTCGTGGCGATTTTTTG
>JAYSEY010000016.1:0-132362 GCA_041913605.1 Permianibacter sp. | reverse complement strand
AATACCGGCCTGTCACGCCGGGGGTCGCGGGTTCGAGTCCCGTCCACTCCGCCAGATTCAGTTCTTGACCACGTTCCGCAAATCGCCGTTCAGGCGCAGCGAACGAAAGACGCAGGTGACAGCTGCATGGTCGGGAAGCAGGTTAGTAGTTGGGGCAGTCGAAAGCGGTTTCGCAAGAAGCGGTTTCAGCGGCTCAAAAAAACGCGCCACAGGGCGCGTTTTTTTTCGTCCGTGATTTTTGTTGCAGACCAGTTGCTCGTCCCTGAGTTGGCGCTGTCCTGATTCAAAAAACGCCGCGAGCCCCGGGCCTGAACACTGAACGGGCCTGAACAACGCTGATCAGGACGGACGCTTTTCCAGTACCAGTTCGGCGGTTTCGTCGTCGGCTTCGTGCTGCTCGACACGCACCGGGATGTAGTCCATGGCCGGCGCCAGCCAGATGGTCGTGCGGCGTTCTTCATTGGCGTCGCGGACACGCACCACGCGCAGTGTGGTTTCTGCTTTGCCGAGCACTTCGATTTTTTCTTCGCCTTCGACCATGTAGTGGTACATGCGTATGCGGCCACCGTCGCTGATGTTGTAGTGCGTTTCTTTGGCGCCGCTGCGGATGTCGTGGATCAGCTTGAGCATCTGGGAATGGCGATCCATCACATCCGGTTTCAGATCAATCTGCCAGTTGCGCTTTTTGCGTGAGCCGGTTTCCTTGCCTTCCGGCCAGGAAAAATTCTGCGTCGTGGTTTCGTTGCGGGTCGGCAGATTGCGCACGCGCTGATAGTTGAGCGGTTGCGGATGGGCATCCTGCCAGCGGAACACCGAGGTTTCGCTGTCGCCGACCTTGAAGATGAGAATTTTTGCCTGCGATTCGGTTTGCAGCTGCCAGCTGTTGTCGGCGGGATTGCTTTTCAGCGTCATGGTTGCCGAACCGATGCGTTCGTTGTCGCGGAACACGCCGTATTCGAGCGTAAACGGTTTCAGTTCATTGGCGTGCAGCGCGGCAGTGAACAGCAATTGGCACAACAACAGCAGGCACAGCAGTGTGAACCCTTGTGTGGTTCTGAGTGTGAACCTCTGCGGCAACTGCGCCGGACCACGGAATCGATCCGGAGCACAGGTAGCAAACACTGCGCGCATTTTTTCTCCCGTTGTGTCAGTCAGGGCTTGAGGTGACGGGCGGTTGATCCCGGAAGCGGGCGACGCCGTCCTGCCAGTACAGGTGACCGGCAGCGTACCAGCCTATGACGTCGGGGTAGAGCTTATGTTCCAGCGCGTGGACACGATCAGCGAGAATTTCCGGCGTGTCACCGGGTAATACCGGGCAGCGCGCCTGACCGACCACCGGGCCGCCGTCTAGATCCGGCGTAACGAAATGCACGCTGCAACCGTGTTCGGCATCGCCGGCGTCGATAGCGCGCTGATGCGTGTGCAGGCCGGGGTATTTGGGCAGCAGCGATGGATGAATGTTAAGCATGCGGCCGAGAAAGGCATTGACCAGTTCGGCACTCAGGATGCGCATGAAGCCGGCGAGGATCACCAGATCACAGTTGTAGGTTTGCATCGCAGCGAGCAGCGCAGCATCGAATTCACTGCGGCTCGCGAACGCCTTGTGATCGATGACCTGCGTCGGGATGCCGGCCTTGCGGGCACGCTCGAGACCGTAGGCGCCCGGCACATTGCTGATCACGCCGATCACGCTGGCGTCGATTTGCCGTGCGGCACAGGCGTCGATGATGGCTTGCAGGTTGGAACCGCTACCGGAGATCAGCACGAGCAGGCGACAGGTCATGAGCGGTTCACCGGACGAGAAAACAGGGAGCTCGAAAACAAAAACGGGCGACCGCGTCGCCCGTCCGTGGCGGTCCGCGCAGTGCGCAGGCGCCGTTGTTGTGGTCCTTGCCGCCCATGCTGGCGGTAAGGACTGGGCCAGAGTTGCTGCCGGTCTTACTGCAGATCGACAAACGGTTCGGCGCCACCGCTGCTGGCGACGTGGCCGATGACGTAGGCCGTTTCGCCGAGATTTTTCAGCAGGCTGAGCGCAGTATCGACAGCGTTTTCCGGCAGCGCGACGACCATGCCGATGCCGCAGTTGAAGGTGCGGTACATCTCGCGGCGATCAACGCCGCCGGCCTGTTGCAGCCACTTGAACACCGGCGGCAATTCCCACTTGCCGGTTTCGATCACGGCCTTGGTGCCATTTGGCAGCACGCGCGGCACGTTTTCCAGAATGCCGCCGCCGGTGATGTGGGCGAGGGCGTGGACCGGCACCTGACGGATCATCGACAGCAGCGTTTTCACGTAGATGCGCGTCGGTTCCATCAGCGCATCGGCGAGCGGACGACCACCGCAATCCATGTTCAGATCGGCATTCGATACTTCGATGATTTTGCGGATCAGCGAGTAGCCGTTCGAGTGCGGACCGCTGGCGGCAAGGCCGAGCAGCACGTCGCCGACGCGCACGTCCTGGCCGGCAAGAATTTTCGACTTTTCCACCACGCCGACCGCGAAGCCGGCCAGATCGTAATCGCCGTGTTCGTACATGCCGGGCATCTCGGCGGTTTCGCCGCCGACCAGCGCGCAGCCGGCGAGTTCGCAGCCCTTGCCAATACCGGTGACGACATCGGCGGCGACATCGACATCCAGCTTGCCGGTGGCGTAGTAGTCGAGGAAGAACAGCGGTTCGGCGCCCTGTACGACGATGTCGTTGACGCACATGGCCACCAGATCAATACCGACCGTGGTGTGGCGTTTCAAATCAATGGCCAGACGCAGCTTGGTGCCGACGCCGTCGGTGCCGGAGACCAGCACCGGCTCCTGGTAACCGGTTGGCAGGGCGACCAGCGATCCGAAGCCGCCGAGACCTGCCAGCACTTCCGGGCGACGCGTACGGTTGGCGACGTGCTTGATGCGCTCAACCAGGGCGTCACCGGCTTCGATATCGACGCCGGCATCTTTGTAGGACAGGGAGGGCGGGTTCGTGTTGGTCATGGCTGGCCTGCGGACCGCAAAAAAGGGCCGCGAATTGTACCGGCGCGGCCCTGCTTTGTCATGCTCCGGCGCAGGCCCGGCGCTGCCGCCGGCGGTGTCCCGGCGCCACATCGGACAGGGCTTGCCGGCGGCCGGTTAACCGGCGCGGGTGACAGTCAGCGCCGCGTCGAACAAGGCTCGCCGGCGGCCGGGTGACAGTCAGCGCTGCCTCGAACAAGGCTCGCCGGCGGTGCGGGTGACGGTCAGCGCCGCGTCGAACAAGCCTCGCCGGCGGCGCGGGTGACGGTCAGCGCTGCAGCGGACAGGGCTCGCCGGCAGCCAGCTGGCCGACGCGGGTGACGATCAGCGCCGCGTCGACAAAGGTCAGCAGGTGTTCGCGGTGCGGGCGAACTTCGTGACAGCCGCCGGGCAGGGCAGCCATCCACATGCTGCTCAGCTCGCGCCACTGTTTCAGCTGGGCGTTGTCCGGTTCGGCCTCGACCGCCGCCGCTTCGAAGTCGCTGTCCACTGTCCAGACTGGCACTTCCGCCGGCCAGCCAAGCGAGGCGGCGCCGGTGACGTCGGTGTCGTAGTTGGCGATCTCCTGCCAGCGGGCGAGGATGCGGTCGTGCTCCCGCCACTTGGCGCTGACGGCGTCGAACGCCGCCCAGTCCATTTTCCCGGCGAGTTCCGGTGGCATGAGCTTGCTGACGCTGTCGCGGTCCCTGGCGCTGTTGCCTTTGGCACGCTCGTCATAGTTGCCGGCCGCCAGCCAGGGGCCGATTTTCGCCGGGTCCATCTTTTTGTAGCGCCCGGCCTGATCGGCATAAAAGCTGATCAGCTCCGGCGCCAGCGCGTCCGGGTCGAGCAGCAGGGCGGCCTTGATACGGCTGCGCTGTTCCGGACGGGCCAACAGGCGCTGCAGCGCCAGATTGCTGGAAGCAAAGGCAACCACGACAACCGGTTTGTCGCTGAGCGCGGGCAGCAGCGTGGCGAGGTCGTCGGCGAACTGCGCGTAAGAGAGCGTGCCCGCAATGTCACTGAAGCCGTGACCGGCACGGTCGATGGCATGGGTAGTGAAACGCTCGGCCAGCAGCGGTTGCAGCAGGGCGAACCAGGCACTGTCGCTATGCCAGTGGTCGGTCGGGCCGGACAGCAACACCACATGCGGCGCGGCGGCGCTCGCCTTGACCGGTCCGAGGCTGCGGACATGGAGCTGGCGGCCGTTTACCGGCAGCAAACGCGACCCGGCAGGCAGCTGACCAGCCTGGGACGCGGCAGGGGCGGCCGTAGGCGCGACTTCCGCTGCCGGCGCGGGCAGGGCGAAGAGGCCCATCGCCAGTGCCAGCGGAGCGAACGCCGCCAGCCGGCCCTTCGGGACGCCGGTCGCACCGGTTTTCAGATTTGAATATCCAGCATTTTCATTGGTTTGCATCGGCTTTCTAATCCTTGTCGAACGTGTGTGGAACGGTCCGGCAGGGCTGGGCTCGAAACCGCCTCAACTTGTGGAACCATGTTCCGGAGCGTTTTGATTTCCGGAACGCTTTGATTTCTGGAACTCCTTGTTGCCCGGATCGCCCTGCGCCGGCGTCGGAGCCGGTCCCGGGATCGCGTTTGGAACAACCGTGTCCAGCTGCAATGCGCTCCGTCATCACCGCCAGTCCGCTTGCCTGTTACCGGCCTGACCGGGTTTCAGACGCAGATCGACGGCCAAAGGTTGGGCGGACTTTAGCCGCCGGCGGGCCGTCAGCGGGGTGCAGAAACCAACGCTGACAACTTTGTCGCGCCTGCCTGCGTCAGCCGCGTTACCAGACAAGTGGCGACTGGCGCCGTTTTCCTGCACGCGGTCTTTGGCCTGCACGCGGGCATCCAGTATCATGGCCGCCTGACCGGGCCGGGCCCGAACGACGGAAAACAAACGGCATGTCCGCAACTTGCGTTCGTCTTTTCATGTGTTGCCTGAGCCTTCTGGCGAGCCTGTCGCTGGCTGCTGCGGGCAGGGTCCAGGCTGCCGAGGTGCGTGATCTGTATGTCGGCAACGTCATCGTCGCCGACCAGCAGGAAGCCACCCGCCAGCAGGCGGTGATCGATGCCTTCCGCCAGACTCTGGTCAAGCTGTCCGGCAATACGGCGGTGCTGAGCAGTCCGGTGGTGCAGGAAAACCTCGGCAAGGCAGCCGCCTATGTGCAGACCTATCAGTACCAGTCCCTGCCGGGCTTGCCCCAGTCTGGTCCGGCCCAGCCCGGTGCCACGACGCCGTCTGCGCCGCAGCTGCGTCTGTCGGTGAGCTTTGACCGGCGGGCGCTGGACCAACTGCTGCAGCAGGCGGCGGCGCCGGTCTGGGGCGCGCGCCGGCCGCTGATGCTGGTCTGGAGCGCGGTGGGCGATGCCAGCGAACGGCATCTGCTCGACGCGGCTACCGATCCGGCGGCCATCCGCGTCATGCAGGACGCCGCCGCCGAGCGCGGCCTGCCACTGGTCCTGCCGCTGATGGACCTCGAAGAGCAGACCCAGATTAGCGTCACCGATGTCTGGGGCCGCTTTCATGAAACCCTGTTGCCGCTGTCGCGTCGCTACGGCGCCGAGGCGATGCTGGTCGGCCGCGCCGAAAAACTGGCCGAAGGTCAGTGGACCGGCCAATGGAGCCTGCTCCACCTGCAGCACAACGACACGTTGACCGCCACCGGCGACAGTGCCGAGTCGGTGCTGGCGCAGGTGGTTGCCCAGGCCGCCGAACGGCTGGCCGGCATTTATGCCGTGGTGCTGGACCGCAGCAAGGCCGCAGAGATGAGCATCTGGGTCGAAGGCATACGCTCGGCCGGTGATTACGGTCAGGTGCTGCAATTGCTCGGTTCGCTGCAGGCCGTGCAGCAGGTGGATGTGCGCATGGTCGAGGGCGAGCGCGTGCAGTTCGCGCTGCAGCTGATCGCCGACAGTCAGGCGCTGGTGCAGGCGCTGGGCCTCGATGGCCGGCTGGTGCCGGTCGGCGACGGCAGCGGAGCGGGCGCTGATCGCTGGCTCTGGCAACCCTGACCCCCGGCATCCCGGAACGGACTCGCCGCGATGCCCTGGCACCAGCTGCCCAATGCCATCACCGTCCTGCGCATACTGCTGACGCTGCCGTTTGCCTGGGCGCTGCTCAGCGCCGAGTTCGGACTGGCGCTGGCCTTGTTCATCATCGCCGGCATTTCCGATGGCCTTGATGGCTGGCTGGCCAAACACTTTCACTGGCAAAGCCGGTTCGGCGCCATCGCCGACCCGCTGGCCGACAAGCTGTTGCTGCTGGCCGGTTTCAGCGCCCTGAGCTGGCTGGGCCAGTTGCCGTTCTGGCTGTGGGCGCTGGTGCTCGGCCGCGATCTGCTTATCGTTGGCGGCGCGCTGGTGTATCACCGGCTGTTCGGCCCCTATGAAATGCAGCCCAGCCTGTTGTCAAAACTGAACACCCTGCTGCAGATCCTGCTGGTCGCCGCGCTGTTGCTGCGTTTGGCCGGATTCGCCCTGCCGCAGGCGGCGGCCGACATCCTGCTGGCGCTGGTGGTGCTGACCACGCTGGCCAGCGGCGCCGATTACGTCTGGCGCTGGAGCTGGCGCTGCGCCCAGGGGTTGCGCCAGCGACGGGGCGAGCGATGAGCGATCTGCCGGCGTCCGCCGGTGTCCACATGTTTGCCGGTGCCGGCCTGCTGCCGGCGTCTCAGGAAGTGTTTCGATGAACTGGAATCGCTATTTGCTGCCCGCCGGCCTGACGCTCGCGTTCCTGCTGCTGGTCTGGTTGCTCGGGCCGGTGCTGATGCCCTTTCTGGTCGCTGCCGCTATCGCCTATTTCTGCGATCCGCTGGTCGAGAAAGCCTGTCGCGGGGGCGTGCCGCGCACGCTGGCCGTGGCGCTGATGCTGCTGGTGCTGCTGCTGATCGCCGCCGGCTTCCTGCTGCTGGTCGTGCCGCTGCTGCAGCACGAAGCGGTGCTCATCGCCAAGCGTCTGCCCGGCGCCGTGCAGTGGCTGGAGACCGTGGCCCTGCCGCAGTTGCTGGCGCTGACCGGCAACGCCGGTGTCGCCGTCGATCTGGAATCGCTGCGCGCGCTGCTCGCCGAACAGCTGCCGCAGGCCGGCACCCTCGCCGCGCGCGTGATCGGCAGCGTCGGCCGTTCCAGCCTGGCGCTGATTGGCCTGCTGGCCAGCGTGCTGCTGATCCCGGTGATCCTGTTTTATCTGCTGCGCGACTGGCCGCAGCTCAAGCAGCGTGCCCACGCGCTGGTGCCGCTCGACTGGCGCGCGCCGCTACTGTCGCTGGTGCAGGAAATCGACAGCGTGCTGTCGGCCTTCGTGCGCGGTCAGGGCATGGTGATGATCAGCCTTGCCATCTACTACGCCCTCGGCCTGTCGCTGGTGGGACTCGATGTCGCCTTGCTGGTCGGTGTGTTTACCGGTCTGGCCAGCTTCATTCCTTATCTCGGCTTCGGCTTCGGTATGTTGCTCGGCGTGCTGTCGGCATTGCTGCAAACCGGCGATCCGACCATGGCGCTGTGGGTGGTGGCGGTGTTTGCCGGCGGTCAGGTGCTGGAAGGCATCGTGCTGCAACCGCTGTTGCTCGGTGATCGCATCGGCCTGCATCCGGTGGCGGTGCTGTTCGCCATTCTGGCCGGCGGCGAACTGTTCGGCTTTGTCGGCGTGCTGCTGGCCTTGCCGGTGGCGGCGGTGATTCTGGTATTGCTCAAGCGTGCACGCACGGCCTACACCGGCAGCGATTTCTTTCGTGGCGACGATGCCCCGGATCTGATCCTGCCGGGCGAGGCCGACAACGATCCGGAGCCGCGTCCCTGATGCAACAACTGCCACTCGGCATACGCCTGCGCAGCGATGCCGGTTTCGACAATTTCATCACCGGCGCCAACGCGGCGTTGATCGCCAGCCTGCGCGCCGTCGCGCAGGGCGAACAGTTTCGTGGCGGACTGTATCTGCACGGCGAGAGCGGCGCCGGCCGCAGTCATCTGCTGCACGCCACGGTCGCGGCCGCGGATCGCCAGGGCTTGCGCGTGGCCTTGTTGCCGCTGGCGCATCCCGGACTGGTGCCGGAAATTCTGGCCGGACTGGAAAGCTGCGATCTGGTGCTGCTCGATGATCTGCAGACAGTGAGCAACCAGCGTGACTGGTGTCTGGCGCTGTTCAATCTGTACAACGCACTGGCCGATGCCGGCCACATGCTGATCTGCGCCGCCGCTCAGCCGCCGCTGCAACTGGATTGCGCACTGCCGGATCTGCGTTCGCGACTGAGCGCCGGACTGGTGTTCAGCGTGCACAGCCTGGGCGACGACGACAAACGTCTGCTGCTGATGCAACACGGTGAACAACGCGGCCTGCGCGTCTCCACCGAAGTGGCCAACTTCCTGCTCACCCGCGGACCGCGCGCGCCCGGCGATCTGCTCGCCTTGCTCGACCGCCTCGACCACGCCTCGCTGGCAGAACAACGCCGCCTGACTGTGCCCTTCGTCAAACAGGTGCTGGGCTGGTAAACCTCGATCGCAACAAGAAAAAAACGCCTGCTTGTGCAGGCGTTTTTGTTTGCCACTCGAACCTCTCAGCCGGCGGCGTTGCCGTCGCGTTCGTTGAGCAGGAATTCCAGACTTTCATAAGCGTGACGCAGATGCGGGATGACGATGGAGCCGCCGATGGTCAGCGAGATGGCAAACGCTTCTTCGACTTCCTGACGCGAGCAGCCTTGCTGGATGCAGGTGTCGAGGTGGTAGTCGATGCAGTCATTGCAGCGCAGGACCATCGAGCCGACCAGCCCCATCAACTCTTTGTGTTTGCGTGACAGCGCGCCATCGTCGTACATGATCTTGTCGAGCGAGAACAGGCGCTTGATGCCCAGATTCTCCGTCTTCAGTACCAGATCGTTGCCGGCCAGACGGCGGGCGCGGAATTCCTCGAAAGCCTGCGACATGACTTAACTCCAGGATTCATTTCCGGGGGATGAGCGGCGCATGATACACCGTGATCTTCGCAGCGCGATTGTGGCCTTTTTTCACAAGCCCGCGGTTTGTCGCTGCGGTCTGAACCGGTCGCTGCCGCGTACCGGATCATCAATAGCTTTCGTGTCTGCCCGCCGCCGTCTGTCTGCCGGTGCGCGGGTTTTTCCTGTGGAGGAATGCAAGCATCATGTCCGTTTCGCGTATTGCCATCCTGAAGTTCGGTGGAACCAGCGTCGCCAGCCCGGACACTGTCCGGCGCATGGTCGAGATCGTGCTGGAACGCCGAAAACAGGGCTACGCGCCGGTCGTGGTGGTGTCGGCGCTGACCAAAGTCACGGATCGGCTGGTGCGCATCAGCAAACGCGAATCGATCGAACAATTGCTGGCTGAAACCGATGCCCAGCACGCCGCACTGGCCAGCGCGCTGGGACTGGATGTCGCCAGTGTCGCGCCGCTGTGGCAGAGCGAATTGCAGGCCATACGCGATCTGTTTGTCCGCGTCGGCGAACGCCGCTTGACGCCGGTGGATCAGGCTCGCGTACAGGCGGCCGGTGAACGCATGTCCAGCCGTTTGCTGGCGGCATTTTTCAATCAGGCGCTGGCTGCGCACGATCTGCAGTGTCACTGGCAGGATGTGACCGAGTGGCTGACCAGCACGCCCTTGCCGCATCGTCCTGCCACCAGCCATTACCTGAATGCGCATTGCGAACCGCAGCGCAATGAGTCGCTGCACGAATTCGCCGTGGCCTTCCCCGGCATGCTGATCACGCAGGGCTTCATGGCGCGCAATGCCGCCGGTGAAACGGTGATTCTCGGTCGTGGCGGATCGGACACCTCGGCGGCGTATCTGTCGGTGTTGCTCGGCGCCGATGTGCTCGAGATCTGGACCGATGTACCGGGCATGTTCACCGGCAATCCGCGCCAGTTTCCCGATGCCCGGCTGCTGCGCACGCTCGATTACGACGAAGCCCAGGAAATGGCCACCACCGGTGCAAAAGTCTTGCATCCGCGCTGCGTGCGTCCGGCGCGGCTGGCGAAAATTCCCATTCGTGTCGCCTGGACGGCGCATCCCGAAATTGATGGCACCTGGGTGCGCGAACAGGAACGTGAAGTTGCCGGCCTGAAATCAGTATCCGTGAATGGCCCGATCACGCTGATCAGTCTGGAAACGGAAGGCATGTGGCAACAGGTCGGTTTCATGGCCGATGCGTTTGCGGTATTCAAGCTGCACGGCCTGTCCATCGATCTGGTGTCCACTTCGGAAACCTGTATTTCCGTCACGCTCGACAACAAGGCCAACGACGTCGGGCCGGAAGTGCTGGCAGCGCTGCGCGCGGATTTGTCGGAACTGTGCACGGTGAGCATCAATCCGGACTGTGCATCGGTGACGCTGGTCGGTCGCCGGGTGCGGACGGTGTTGCATGCACTGGGTTCGGCCCTGCAGGTGTTCACCGATTATCCGGTACACCTGATGTCGCAGGCGGCGTCGGATCTGAACGTCTCGTTCGTGATCGACGCCAAGCATGCCGATGACGTCTGCGCCCAGTTGCATGCCTACCTGCTTGAACATACGCGCGACGATGAAGTGTTCGGTCCTGACTGGCAATCGCTGCGCGGTGATCCGCAACCGCCACAAACACCTGCCTGGTGGCAGGCAAAGCGCGAGCAATTGCTGACCATCGCCGGTGAAGGTCCGCGCTACGTGTATTCGCGCCAGGCCGTGCGGGAAGCTGCCGCAAAAGTGAAATCGCTGGCCGGCGTCTCACGTCGCTTCTACGCCGTGAAAGCCAATGATCACGCCGAGATCCTGCAGGTGCTGGCCGAAGAAGGTTTCGGTTTTGAATGCGTGTCACCGGGCGAACTGGCACAGGTGCGCAGCGCGCTGCCGGATCTGCCTGCCGAGCGGATTTTGTTCACGCCCAATTTCGCTCCGCGCGAAGATTATGAGCTGGTCGCAAAAGAGAAAATCTGGCTGACACTGGACAATCTGTATCCGCTGCAGCAATGGCCGAAACTGTTTGCCGGTCGCGAGATCCTGTTGCGTCTCGATCCGGGTACCGGGCACGGCCATCATGCGCACGTGCGCACCGGTGGACTGGGCAGCAAGTTCGGCATTCCGCTGTCCGATGTGGATGAAGCGCTGCGCCTTGCGCATCAGTGCGGTGCGCGCATCATCGGCCTGCATGCCCATGTCGGCAGCGGCATCCTGACGCCGGACACCTGGGTGAAAACCGCGCAATCACTGGCGGCGGTCGCGCAGCGCATTCCTTCGGTGCGCATACTCAATCTCGGTGGTGGCCTCGGCGTGCCCTATCAGCCGCAGCACCGGCCGCTGGATCTCGCCGCCTTGTCGGCTGCACTTGCTGGCGTAAAAGCAAAAGTGCCGGCACTGGAACTGTGGCTGGAGCCGGGCCGTTTCCTGGTGGCGGAAGCCGGCGTGTTGCTGGCACGTGTCACGCAGACCAAGGGCAAAGGTGATTACGTGTATGTTGGTGTCGAAACCGGCATGAATTCGCTGATCCGCCCTGCGCTGTACGAGGCCTATCATCCGATCTTCAATCTCAGCCGCCTGCACGAACCGGCCACGCAGAATTGCCAGATTGTCGGACCGATCTGCGAAACCGGTGATCAGCTTGGCGAAGAAGTATTGCCGCCAAGCACCGCTGGCGATGTCTTGCTGATCGCGTTCGCCGGTGCTTACGGCCACGCGATGTCATCGCACTACAACCGCCGTGAACCGGCACAGGAAGTGGTGATCGACTGAGCCCGTCCGGTGCCGCGACCGGCCGTGAAATCGGCAAGCCCGGCAAAACAAAACGCCCGCTGAGAAGCGGACGTTTTGTTTTGGCTGACCGGTATTTCCGGCGTGTTTGCCGCGCGATGAAACTCAGTGCGGGCGACGACGCATCAGCAGCAGGCCGCCGGCGAACAGCAGCAGCGTGGCCGGTACCGGCACGTCAACCGGCGGTTCCTCATCCGGCGGCGTGACCACCTGAACATTGCCCATGATCGAGCCGGCGAGAATACGCACGCCGTTCAGCGTTGCGCCGTCGCCAATCGACACGAACATGTTCGGGGCCAGCAGATTGCCGGCAAAACTGGCGCCGCCAAAAATGCTCGCCATCTGGTAGCTGTAGCTGCCGTTGTTGGCATAGCCGTAGAAATTGAAGAACACGTTTTCGGCACGTACACCGTCAAGCAGGATGCCGGCGCCGGAACCGACGTTCATCAGGCTGGCGACGTTGATCACGAACACGTCGTCGGCACCGCCGCTCAGGGTCAGGAAACTGCCGGCGCCGAGCAGCATGCCTTGTTGCGAGTGGTACACGTTCAGGCCGCCGTTGCCGGTCAGCGTACGGCTGGTGTTGATGAAGCCGAGTTCGCTGCCACCGAGTGCGCGGGCGGCGTTGGAGGCAGCCACCAGATCCGCCTGCACGGCGTTCCAGTCGGTATTGCTGACCACCTGCGTGCCGCCATTGACGCTGGCACCCGCGCCGATGGTAAAGCTGCCGCCATCGGCGCGGCCGCTGATCTGGGCGCCCGATGCCAGCTGGACACTGCCGCGACCACCGATGTTGCCGGTGATGAGGCTTTCCGAGCCGAGTTGCAGCAGACCGGGCTGGCCGCCGGCGCCTGCGGCCGACGCGAGCATGGTGTAGTCACCGGCCTTGCCGAGGTCGATAACGCCGGCGTGCGCGGCCATGCCGAACACGGCGAGCGTGGCAGCGAGCAGGTGGGCGAGTGGGGTACGCATGGCTGTTTCCTGTGACGTGTGTCGGTGGTTATGCCGGGGCCGTGAGTTCTGTTCCTTCACCTGCCAGCCTTTCATCCCTAATGCTGAGACAAATTTTGGCAGTACGGCCGTCTGTATTCCGGGGCTCACACAAAGCAGGACTCGTGCCAAAAACAAATATCGTTTGGAATCATTAGCTTGGCTGGTCAGTCCATGACAGCGTTGTCAAAATCTGTGACGCAGGACGCAAACACTTGACGCAGCGCGTCATACGGGGACGCGGGGAAGGTCGGGTGTCCGAAAAGGCGGGGGGACAGAAAGGGCAGTGTCCGGAAAGTCGGCCATATGAAGAGGGGAAGCCGGCCAGCGCGGCAGCAGAAAACACGGCCACCGGAATCACAGCAACCACCGCAGCCGGAAACACCGCAAATGGAAAACAGGGGGCGGCTTGAGCAAGCTGACGCTTGAACAGCGTTGCTGGAACCGGGACGGCCTGGGCGGCGCTGGCTACCGGTGCGAGACCTCGCAGCGAGCGCTCAGCGCAGCCGTTTCGGCCCCTGTCCGGACGCCGTCCGGACAGGGGCCGGGACGCAGCCAAGAAAAAACGCGCCGGAGCGCGTCTTTTCCTGATTCGGCTGCCGACTTACACCGGACCATTGCGGGTGTAGTCTTCCCAGTAGTCCGATTCCATGTCGTCCAGCGACTCGCTCCAGTCTTCGCGGTCGCGATCAATTTCGAGGCCGTCTTCGTCCTCGTCATCATCATCGTCTTCGTCGTCGGTCTCTTCGTCGAGCAGATCCTTTTCCAGCACTTCATCCAGATCGTCGTCGAGATCGTCCAGATCGCCGTCTTCGTCGAGCAGCTCCTCGCTCTCGAAGTCTTCGAATTCGCTCATGTCGTCGTCATCTTCACGTGTGCGCGGCATGGAATGTTCTCCGTTACAGCATGCGGGCCGCTGCGCCCGGCTTGTTACCCATATCAGCCCGGAGTCCGGGGCGCAGCCTGTCCGCTGCAGTTTAGCAAAGCCCTGTGAACGTCAAGTTCAGGGCAAAAATTTTCTGCTGCTCAGCCTTTGGCGAAGGAGTCCTTCAGGCCAATGGTGCGGTTGAACACCAGATGTCCCGGCTTGCAGTCGTGGCGGTCGGCAACAAAATAGCCTTCGCGTTCGAACTGGAAGCGCGTTTCCGGCACGACATTTGCCAGTGACGGCTCGACGCGTGCGTCGTGGATGACCAGCAACGATTGCGGATTGATCGCAGTCTTGTAGTCATCCAGCTCCCAGGGCCGCGTCACGGTGAACAGGCTGTCGTAGAGACGCACTTCGGCCGGCAGGGCTCGCGACGCCGATACCCAATGGATGACGCCTTTGACCTTGCGGCCTTCGGGATTCTTGCCGAGCGTATCGTGATCGACGCTGGCGCGGATCTCGGTGATGTTGCCGGCCGCATCCTTGACGGCCTGTTCGGCCTTGATCACATAGCTGTTGCGCAGACGCACTTCGCCGCCGAGCAGCAGGCGCTTGTAGCCTTTGTCGTCGGTGCTTTCCATGAAGTCGTTGCGATCAATGAAGATCTCGCGGGTCATGTACAGCGTGCGCTCGCCCATGTCCGGTTTTTGCGGATGGGCATGGGCGATGAGTACCTGTTCCTTGTCTTCCGGCCAGTTTTCGATCACCACTTTCAGCGGTCGCAGAACGGCCATGGCGCGCGCGGCATTCTGATCCAGATCGTCACGCACGCAGGTTTCAAACTGCTGCAGCTCCACCACCGAATCCTGCTTGGTGACGCCGATGCGTTCGCAGAACAGGCGCAGTGCTGCCGGTGTCACACCCCGGCGACGCAGCCCCATGATGGTCGGCATGCGCGGATCATCCCAGCCGCTGACGATCTGGCTCTGCACCAGTTCATTGAGCTTGCGCTTCGAAGTCAGCATGCCTTCCAGCTGCAGACGGGCAAATTCGATCTGCTGCGGATGGCAGGGGATGGTGATGTTGTCGAGCACCCAGTCGTAGAGCGGCCGGTGATCCTCGAATTCCAGCGTGCAGATGGAGTGGGTGATGCCTTCCAGCGCGTCGGAAATGCAGTGCGTGTAGTCGTACATCGGATAGATGCACCAGTCATCATGGGTGCGCCAGTGATGGGCACGACGGATGCGGTACAGCACCGGATCACGCATGTTGATGTTGGGCGAGGTCATGTCGATTTTCGCGCGCAGCACTTTTGCGCCATCGGCGAATTCGCCGGCGCGCATGCGCCGGAACAGATCCAGATTTTCGGCGACGCTGCGCTGACGGTAGGGACTTTCCTTGCCCGGTTCGGTCAGGTTGCCGCGCATGGCGCGCATTTCTTCCGGTGTTGAATCATCGACATAGGCCAGACCCTTGCCGATCAGTTCTTCACCGTACTGGTAAAGCTGTTCGAAATAGTCCGAGGCATAGCGCTTTTCGCCCTGCCAGTGAAAGCCCAGCCATTCGACGGCTTCGGAAATGGAGTTCGCGTATTCGATGCTTTCCTTTTCCGGATTGGTGTCATCGAAACGCAGATTGCATGCACCGGCGAAATCCGCTGCCAGACCAAAATTCAGGCAGATGGATTTGGCGTGGCCAATGTGCAGGTAGCCGTTCGGCTCGGGCGGGAACCGGGTGACGACCTTGCTGTGTTTGCCGTTATCCAGATCGGCAGTGACGATCTGGCGGATGAAATTTGACGGTTTTTTGTCCGCTTCGCTCATGTTGTCGGAGGCCGGCCGCGAAAAAGGCCGCTATTCTAGCCGACCCGGACGCAGGGCGGCAGGACGAGATCGTGGCAGGGCAGATGGAACGGAAACAGCACGCGGCAACGATGACTGCCGGGCGGGCAGCAGTGCCGCGCCGGCAACGGGTGCGCTGGCGCATCCGGCTGGCGGTGGTCATCGCCGTGGCGCTTTGCCTGATCCTGCCGGCCTGGCAGGTCGCGCCGCATCCGGCGCCCTTGCGTGCCGCCCTGACGGTCAGTCCGGCGCCGGCGCCGCGACTGTTTCCGCAACTGCTCGATGGCTGGTCCGGTGAAGGGCCGGCGCCGGTTCTGGCGCTGCGCAAAGCGCGACGCGAGGGCTCGGTGTTTGCCGGCAATGACGGCTGCGGCCGGCGCGATCTGATGTCGTTGACCGTCTGCTGGCTGCATCGCGGCGATCCCGAAAGTCTGGACGACGCGCGCAGTGCCCTGCGTGCATTTCGCATCGGCGATCCGATTGATTCGGGTAACGGCGGCAATGCCTGGCAACTGGCGCTGGCGTTTGATTTGCTGGCGCCGGCAGCGCTCAGCGAAATCGAGCGCAATGATGCCCGTCAGCGTCTGCAGCAACGTCTGCAGCACTATCTGGATCGGCTCGACACGGAGCGCCTGTCGCTGTGGCACGGCCGCTCGGCGCTGGCCAGCCAGAGTTTCATCATCGCCGTGGTCATCGCCGATGCCGATCCGGCGCGGCTCGCGTTGTTGCAGCGTGCCCAGCAACATTTCCTGCGCACTGTCGAAGCCATCGAACTGACCGGCGCCTGGCCGGAGGGTTACAGCTACTGGGTGCAGAATCGTGGCTTGCTGTTTGCGCTGGCCGGACAGGCCTGGCAGTACGGGCTGAAACCGGGACCGGCCAGCAAGCGCGTGCAGGACGCGTTGTGCCGCCATGCCTGGTGGCCGGTGTACGCGGCGCGTCCCGACTGGCGCGCCGAAACGCTGGGCGATGAAACCTCGCGCAGTGATCTGCGCGAAGAAACCCAGCCGATTCTCGAAGCGTTTGCCCAGCTCTGTGATGACGACCGGCTGGCGCAATTTGCCCATGCGCTGGAACAGCATCATCGCGGCGCCGCCTGGTACGGCGATTTCCGCTGGCAGGTGCCCTTGCTGATGGATGCGCAGCGCCGTGTGCGCGGTGGGCAATGGACGCGTGCTGACGCCGCGGCCGGTTTGCCGCAGGCACAGGTGTTCGGTCGCGGAGCGATGAATCTCTGGTATCGCCACACCGACTGGCGCGACAGCGAAACCTTTTTCAGTTTTCATGCCGGCCATTTTTTCAGTCATCACGGTCATTACGACGCCGGCCATTTCACGCTGTTCAAGGGCGGTCCGCTGATCGTCAACAGCAGCACCTACGGCTCGGTGTTTTCGCCGCATCGCCTGCACTACGCCATTCGCACGGTGGCGAAAAACAGCGTGCTGGTGCTGAGGCCCGGTGAACGTGTGCGCCCCAACCGTTTCTACAGCGGCGAGAATGTTGCCGACGGCGGCCAACGCGTGCTGTTGCCGACCGGCAGCTACATCAACAGCGTTGAACACTGGCGCGCGCATCTGGATACCGGCCTGCAATTGCAACGCGCCCGGCCGCGCGGCGACAGTCATCGCGATGGCGCCTACACATGGATCGCCGGCGACCTGACCGATGCCTACAACTCAACCCGATTCGACGCCAACGGGCAGGGCGGCAAAGTGCGGCGGGTCTGGCGTGATCTGATCTACATCGAGCCGGAGGATCGGCTCTATGTGATCGACGACATCATCAAAACCGACGCCCGCTACACGGCCAAATCGCTGTTCCACACCATTGCCATGCCGGAATTGCCGGTGCGCCAGTTGTTGCGCGGCCAGCCGGACGACGGCGTGGTTGCCGGCGACGGCGACACGGCGCGCGTGCAGTCGGGCAGCGGTCGTCTGGTGTTGCAAAAACTGCTGCCGGTGGACGGTGAATGGCGGCGTATCGGCGGACCGGCGCACCGCTATTACGTGGAAACCGATGGCGACGATAGTGATCTCGATGGCCAGAGTTTCGACGAAGGCGCGAAGGCGGAGAAATGGTTTGATGCTGCCGGCTGGCGACTGGAACTGCAGGCCGCTGCTCCAGCACAGCATGTTCAGCACGTGGTGGCCCTTTCGCCGTCACTGGAGCGCTGGCGCGAGGATCGCGTGTCACTGCTCTGGCGTGACGACGACAGCATCGGTTTGGACGGTGGACACTGCGTGCTTGTCTACGTGCGCCGTCAGCTGGAAGCGAAACAATTTCCCGCGCGTGAATGTTTGCTGATCGTCGGCGCCCGTCGTGATCTGCGTGTTGAGCTGACAGCTTCCGGTGCGGGCAAACCGGCCGTTATCCAGACAATCGCGGCAGATGGCACGCTCTGGTATCAGGGGGACGCGGTGAGTGCGCTGCAGGTCAATCGCGTGCAACAGTGATGGTCTGGCATTTTTTTTGCGGCAACGCCGTTCACGGACCATGCAGTGCTTGGTGTGTGGTGATCCCTGCAGCAGCTGGTTTGTGATTCGCTTGCAGATAAAAACAGAGGGCGCCGTTTGGCGCCCCCTGTTTTGTTCCGGTTCATGGCCGTCGGCCACGGCTGCCGTTCATTCGTAACGTTTTTCGATCTTGCCGACCTTGGCGCCGTCGGCAATGCGCAGCTCCACTTCTTTTTCCAGCACGATCTCGTTGACCGATGATTGCGCCGAGATCTCGATCACCGGACGGTTTTCCTTGCACTTGAACACGCACCAGCTGGCGCCCTTGTTCTTGTGCACATAAATACGGCCTTCGATGTGGCTGGCGCCTTTCAGGAAGATGTCGCCATTGACTGTTTCCACATCGCGCTTGATGGTGGTCGAGGTCAGATCCAGATCGCCATTGACGGTGTCGACGCCGCCGGTGATTTGCGAGCCTTCGAGCAGTTTCAGATCGCCGTTGACGGTGTCGAAGTCGCCGTCGATGGTGACATTGCGACCGCCATCGATATCGCCGTTTACCGTGTCGATGGTGCCGGTGCGGACATTGTCGCCGGTGGAAATGTCGCCGTTGACGGTGTCGATCTTGCCGGTCGCACCGCCGGTAGCGATATCGACATCACCGTTGACGGTATCAATGTCGCCAACCAGCTCGTCGCGACTGACCCGGGTATCGGAATTGACGGTGTCGATGTCGCGCGGCTTGGCCATCGCCTGGCCGTCAGCGGCCATGGCCAGCGGCATCAGGCTGACCAGAATCAGGGCGCTGATCAGCAGGGTGGAGGTCTTGATACGCATCGGTGTCTCCTTGCGGCGCATTGGTGCGCGGTCGTTGTGGTGCCTGAACGGTGTGTTTGCAAACCGTGGTGTTCGTGGACAGTGCTGCTCGCAAAGCGGGCTGCGCGTCAGCAATCTGCCGCCCGGAACGACGCTCTGGAGCCGTGCGTCGCGGCATCGCCGCGCGGGCCCCGGACGTTTCTCCGGCTTCACTTCTGCCTTTGACATCAAACAATCAGCAGCAATCGTGCCAACTTCCAAGTCATTGATTTGACTGAATTCAGCTGTTCAGACGCGGCGGGGGCTGGCGAGGTTTGTATCGCCTTTGGGATTTTTCGCGAAATTCTGGCCGTTCCGTTAGCGGGACGGCAGGCGAGCCTGCCGGGAGCGAGCCAAACGCGGGGACCTGAGTACGGGGAGCGATGCACCGGACATGTTTGTTAACAGACTGCTGAGGTCCGGCCAGCGAAGCGCTTTGACAAAGTGATATCAAAATAATATCGTTGTGTCGTGAGCCACAAGGAGACCGACATGAGCCACAACCCTTCCCCCGAATCCAGCCGACCGACCGATGGCCAGCAGGAACTGCTGCGCAGCTGCCCGTCCGGCTACGCGATGATCGTCGTACTGATCGTGCTGACCCTGGTCTGTGCCGCCGCGCTGGTGGTCATGCCGCCGCTGGTGAAAGTGATTGCCGCGCTGGTTGGTGTTTTGGTGCTGATCAGCTGGTTTGGCTTCTTCATGGTCAATCCCAATGAAGGCAAGGTGCTGCAGCTGTTCGGTGCCTACGCCGGCACCTGCCGCGATCCCGGATTGCGCTGGGCGAATCCGTTCTATGCCAAACACGCGGTCAGCCTGCGGGTGCGCAACTTCGAAAGCGGCAAGCTGAAAGTCAACGATGCCCACGGCAATCCAATCGAGATCGCTGCGGTCGCCGTCTGGCGCGTGGTGGATACCGCTGAAGCGATGTTCCAGGTCGATGACTACGAAAACTTTGTCAGCATCCAGACCGAAGCGGCGCTGCGCAATCTGGCCACCGCCTATCCCTACGATCAGCACGAAGACGGCGAGATCGCCCTGCGCAGTCATGCCAGCGAAATTGCCGGTGAACTGCGCCGCGAGATCCAGGAACGGCTGAGCAAGGCCGGTGTGGAAGTGATCGAAGCGCGAATTTCGCATCTGGCGTACGCACCGGAAATCGCCAGCGCCATGCTGCGTCGCCAGCAGGCCACGGCCGTGATCTCGGCACGCCAGAAAGTGGTCGAAGGTGCGGTCGGCATGGTGCGCCTGGCGCTGGATCAACTGAAGTCGCAGGGCATTGTCGATCTCGATGACGAGCGCAAGGCCGCAATGGTCAGCAACTTGCTGGTGGTGCTCTGTTCGGAACAGAACACGCAACCGGTCGTGAACACCGGCTCGCTGTACAACTGAACAACTGAACGCGACGCGCAGGGTGAATGCGCGTCGCCGGTTGTTTGCAAGGAGCCGGCTGATGTCCGTCATCGAACTGAAACCCCGCGCGCCACCACGTCTGTTCCTGTCGCTGCAATGGCTGCCGGTGTTGCTGCTGCCAGTGCTGTTTGTACTGAAAGTCGACGTGGATGATGGTGCCGATAGCCAGCCACACGTCATGGCGCTGGTCTTCGCTGGAGTGGTGCTGCTGTCTGTGCTGACTACTGTGATGCAATTTCGTACCCGTTACCGTCTGGAAAAAGAGACGCTGATCTGTGACTTCTGGTTGTTCCGGTTGCGTATTCCACGTCAGCGAATTGCGACCGTGACGCTGGTGAAACTGCCGTTTCTCGGCGAGGTTCTGCGTGTGCGGTATCGGCTGCTGGCGATGCCGAAGTGGCAAACCCTGCAACTGGAGCGGCCGCACGCTGCGCTGACGCAAATGCGCAGCTGGCTGGAAAGTGAATCCGCAGCGGGAATGAAGGACGTTGCGCAGGGAACACGACGTGCGCGGCGCTGAAAGGCAGGAAACGATGAAGCATGCAAACTGGAATAAACACAAAACATCAGCCATGGCGAAAGCCCGTTGGTCAAGGCTGATTCCGGCCTTGTTGGTCTGCACCGCCTTGCTGGCGGGCAACGGCGTGCAGGCGGAAGAGCGCGAGCTGAATGCAATGAATGGCAAGCAAAAACTGGTGGGTACGCTGGAAATGGCTACCACCAGTGCCCAGCCGGATCTGGTGGCCCTGATCATTGCCGGGTCGGGGCCGACTGATCGCGATGGCAATTCGAAAGCGGTGGCCGGCAAGAATGACAGCCTGAAAAAACTCGCCGCCGATCTGGCGCAATTTGGTCTCTCGTCGCTGCGCTTCGACAAGCGCGTCGCCGGCGCCAGCCTGAGCGGTCCGGTGGATGAAACCGCACTGCGCATCGAAACCTTTGCCGAAGATGCCGCTGCCTGGCTGCCGGTGTTGCAGCAGCAGGGGTTCAAACGCGTGCTGGTGATCGGCCACAGTGAAGGCGCGCTGCTCGGTACGCTGATTGCCCATCGCCGGCCGGTCAGTGGACTGGTGCTGATCGCCGGCGCCGGCCGGCCCATCGATGTGATACTGAAAGAGCAGCTGGCACGCAATGCTCCGCAACTCTCCGCTGAAGTGTCACGCATTCTTGATGAACTGAAAGCCGGCAAGGATGCGAGCAATGTGCCGCCGCCGTTGCAGGCTTTGTTCCGTCCTTCGGTGCAGCCTTACCTGCGCGGCTGGATGCAACTTGATCCGGCAAAACTGCTGGCTGCCGTGAAGGTGCCGGTGCTGAATCTTTCCGGCAGCCATGACATGCAGGTACAGCAGGCAGATGCCGATGCGCTGGCTGCTGTCACCGGCGTGAAATCGCAACGCATTCGCGGCATGAGTCACGTGCTCAAACGTGTCAGCGGCATGGACCTGGCTGCGCAGCAGGACGCCTACACCGATCCGGATCTGCCGCTGGTGCCGGAGCTGGTCCCGGCCATTCTGGCCTTTGCCCGCGAGCTGCCGAAAAGCGGGGCCGGCAAATGAGCAAGAAATCGTTCGCGCTGCGCGTTGATGCCCAGATCATGGATGCCATGCAGCGCTGGGCGGATGACGATTTGCGTTCACTGAATGCGCAAATCGAATGGGTGCTGCGCGATGCCTTGCGCCGCGCCGGACGTGTGCGCGCCGTGACTGCACCCGCGCAGGAGCTGCTGGATGATGCAGCCGACGACGCAAAACGGGAAACGGACGTGCAGCGCGAAACGGACACGAAACGGGAATCCGGTACCGATCCGGGAGCCGGCTAGTTGCATTTTCAGGGCGCGCAGACAGCCAAGCCTGATCTGGTCAGAAAAATATGGCCGGATACCTGCTGCTCCGTTTTGCGCGCGTAGTGATCCGAGAGAGAGGAAATCGAATGAAAGCCGTGATCGTCGTGTTCATCATCATTTTTTTCGCCGCCTTGCTGGTGGCACGCAAGGGCCGTAAATAGGCGCTGCGATCGGATACCACCGCCAGCGTCATTGCCGGATGTCAGTCAGGTTCAAAGGGGAGGGATACATGAAGCGTCTGTTCAATACACTCGTGCAGGGCTTTCTGCTGCTGTGCGCGTCATTGCTGTCGGCGGTATCGGCGCAGGAAAAAGCCGGCGACGCGCCGGCCCGCGATGCCGAGGCCTGGTTGCAGCAGATCGATGCCGGCGACTATCTCGCCAGTCACGCATCCGCCGGTGAACTGTTCCGGCGCAGTCTGACGGCCGTGCAATGGCAGGCGGCGCTGGATCAGGCGCGCAAGCCGCTGGGGGCAATGGTGAGCCGTGGGCTGCCGGACATCAGGCAGCTGAAAAGCCTGCCCGGCCTGCCGGACGGCGACTATGCTGTGCTGCAGTTCCGCACCGATTTTGCCCAGCGCAAAGGTGCCACCGAGACTCTGACGCTGATGAGGGAGGCCGGGCGGTGGCTGGCGATAGGCTATTTCATTCAATGACTTGGCTGTCTGCACGGTGACCGGAACCCGACATATGCAGTCCGGTCATGAAACTGTTGCTTGACGCTCCGTGCCAGTGGCCGGTAGGGTGCCCAGCCATGAACGCGAACCGTACTTTCAAGGCTGTGAGCTGGCGCTGGTGGTGGCAAACCTCCACGGCGGGCCGGCACGCGTACTGAGATCACAGCGTCAGATACGCGAAGCGAACGAAAGATCGCATGCAAAAAGGCCCGCCAACAGCGGGCCTTTTTTATTCACCGGTTTTCAGCAGCAAACACGTCCCGGCAGCGAACGGAACCAGACAAACATGAACCTGAACGCGCAGCAATACACCGGCAACACCTGCCTGGCACAAGCCGGCTGGTGGTGGTGGCACATGCTCGCGCGGGCAGGACCTGACACGTGTTGCTGAAACACGCCAGACAGGAAAACGCCCGCGAACCTCGCGGGCGTTTTTGTTTCTGGCGCCAGCGCAACTGACGAATCACGCAACGGCTTTACCCAAAACCGCTTTACCCAAAACCGAAAGCACGTTCTTCCAGAACCCGAACAAAAGGACATTTGCCATGATCATCGTACTGAAACCGGAAGCCACCGAAGCCGATGCCCTGCGCCTGCTCGGCAGCATCGAAGCCAAAGGCCTGAAACCGCTGTACCTGCCGGGCGTGGAGCGCATCGTGCTGGGTGCGCTTGGTGACGAACGCGTACTGCAGGAAATCAATATCGAAGGCGATCCGCTGGTCGAATCGGTCAAGCCTATCCTGACGCCATACAAGCTGGTCAGCCGCGAAATGAAAGGCCACGACACCGTGGTCGATATCGGCAACGTCAGCGTCGGTGGCAATCGCATTGTTGTCATCGGCGGCCCCTGCGCGGTGGAGAGCGAAGATCAGCTGCGTGAGACTGCGTTCGCTGTCCGCGATGCCGGCGCCCGTGCCCTGCGTGGCGGCGCGTACAAACCGCGTTCCTCGCCCTACAGTTTTCAGGGCAAGGGTGAAGAGGGCTTGCGCTTGCTGAAACTGATCTCGCAGGAAACCGGCATGCCGGTGGTCAGCGAGGTCATGGACACCAGCGATCTGGATCACTTTGCCGAAACCGTCGATTGCCTGCAGATCGGCGCCCGCAACATGCAGAACTTCAAACTGCTGCAAGCGGTGGGGCAGACCAGAAAGCCGGTCGTGCTCAAGCGTGGCCTGTCGGCGACCATCGAAGAATTGCTGCTCGCGGCCGAATACATTGTCGCGGCCGGCAATCCGAATGTGATCCTCTGCGAGCGCGGCATCCGCACCTTTGAAACCGCCACGCGCAATACGCTGGATCTCAACGCTGTTGCTTATCTCAAGCGCAAGACACACCTGCCGGTGATGGTCGATCCTTCGCATGGCACCGGCATACGCGAGCTGGTTGGTCCGCTGGCGAAAGCGGCCATTGCCGTCGGTGCCGACGGTGTGCTGATCGAAGCGCATCGCAATCCGGCGCAAGCCCTGTCTGACGGCAAACAGTCGCTGACACCGCCGCAATTCGCGCAACTCATCAAGGAGCTGCGGCTGGTCGCCGAAGCCGTGGGGAGAACGCTGTAATGACATTGACTGCACAGACTGGCGCTGCTTCTTCACAGGCCAACGCTTCGCGCGTGCAATGCCTGAAGCGCCAGTTGGACACGCGGCTGTCGCCGGTCGAGGCCTATGGCCTGCTCACCGGTGATGGCACGCAGGCCAATACGCTGTTGCTGGAAACGGCGGACGGTCTGGCGCCGGACACGGACAAGAGCCTGGCCTTGTTGAGTGCGGCCTTGCGTATTGAAGCGCGCGGCCCGGAGCTTCGCCTGCAGGCGCTGAACCGCAATGGTGAACGCTTGCTGGCGGCACTGGAGACGCTGCCAGCCTGCCTGCAGCTGCAGCAGCGTCGCGCCGACATGTTGCTGCTGCAATTCGTGGCGGCGCCCGCGCCGGCTGATGAACGCGAACGTCTGCAAATGCCGACGCCGATGACGGTGATCCGCAGTGTGCTGCAGGGTTTTGTCATCAGTCCGCGTGACGATCAGGCCCTGCTGATGGCGGCCGGCGTATTCAGTTTTGAATCAGTGGAAATGGCCGAGCAATTCGCGCCGTTTGCCGTTGCCAAAGCGCTGCCGGATTTCACGCTCATCGTGCCGGATCTGGTGCTGTTGCAACCCCGCAGTGGACGCAGCGCGACGCTGGCGGCACTGGTGTTCGCCGACGATGAACACTCGCGCGGTGCCAACGAGGCGAGCCGGAAACTGGCCAGTGTCGCGGCGCAGCTGGAGCACGCGCAGCCGTCTGTTTTTGTGGCACGAACCGGTGACACCGCGCAGGCGCAGGCCGAGATCAACGACGCCGACTTTCACCGGTTTGTCGAACGCGCCAGACAGCATCTGCTGGCCGGCGATGTATTCCAGCTGGTGTTGTCGCGACGTTTCCTGCTGCCGTGCACGCGGCCGTTCGCGGCCTACCGTACCCTGCGTGACAGCAATCCGAGTCCTTACCTGTTTTATTTCTCCGCTGGCGATCAGGTGTTGTTCGGTGCGTCACCGGAAAGCGCGGTGAAAGTTGATGGCGCGACGCGCGTGGTGCAAGTGTCGCCGATCGCCGGAACCCGGCCGCGCGGGCGTGACGCGAGCGACCGCATCGACAGTGATCTGGATTCGCGTCTGGAAGCCGAGCTGCGCACCGACGAAAAAGAAATTGCCGAACACATGATGCTGGTTGATCTGGCACGCAATGACGTCGCGCGCCTGAGTGAAACCGGCACGCGGGAAGTGTCGCAATTGCTCAGCGTCGAGCGCTACGCGCGGGTGATGCATCTGGTGTCGCGGGTACGCGGCCGGCTGCGCGCGCCGCTGGATGCGCTGCATGCGTTCTCGGCAGCGATGCCGATGGGCACCTTGTCGGGTGCGCCGAAAATCCGCGCCATTGAACTGATCCGCGCCATCGAAGGCAAACCGCGCGGCGCCTATGGCGGCGCCATTGGTTACGTCAATGCGGCCGGCGACATGGACACCGCGATTGTCATCCGCGCCGCCAGCGTGCGCGACGGCGTCGCGGCAGTGCAGGCAGGTGCCGGACTGGTGCTGGGCTCGGACCCGCAGGCTGAAGCAGACGAAACCCGGCGCAAAGCCGAAGCAGTGTTGCGCGCCATTGCCGGCGCGGAGCGGCACGGCTCTGGCAACGACCAGCGCAACGGAGGAGAGGGCTGATGAGCGTCGCACGCAAAATCCTGTTCATCGACAACTTCGACTCCTTCACGTACAACCTGGTGGACGAATTCAGTTGTCTCGGCGCCGACGTCGAGGTGTATCGCAACGATGTGGCGCTGCCGGTGTTGTTCCAGCGCGCGCAGATCGCCACACAAAACGGCCAGGCACCACTGTTTGTGTTGTCGCCCGGTCCGGGTACGCCGGAGGCGGCGGGCGTTTGCATTCCGCTGATACGTGAAGCGCTGGGCCGCTATCCCCTGTTCGGCGTTTGCCTTGGTCATCAGGCCATGGTTGCCGCGCTCGGCGGTGAAGTGGGGCGCGCACCGCGCGCAGTACACGGACAACGTGATCAGATTACCCACAACGGTCACGCGCTGTTCAGTGGCTTGCCGTCGCCGCTCGGCGTCGGCCGCTATCACTCGCTGGTCGCAACACGCATGCCGGATGTGCTCACCGCCATTGCGCACAGCGGTGATCTGGTGATGGCGCTCGCACATCGCGAATTGCCGCTGGCCGGCGTGCAATTTCATCCGGAGTCGATCCTGACCACGCATGGTCGCCGGCTGCTTGCCAATGTCCTGCAATTTCTTGCTGTCGGTGCGACCGGATCCGCCATGACAGCTTCAGCCACAACAGCACATCAGGGAGAAACGCGATGAGTGCGCTGCTTGAACGCGTGATCGCGGGGGGCGATCTGCAGGCCAGCGAAACCGAAGACGTATTTGCCCGCATCGTGCGCGGTGAAGCGGACGGCATAGCGCTGGGCGCCCTGTTGGTGGCGCTGCGCATGAAAGGCGAAACGGCCGATGAAATTGCCGGTGCCGCGCGCGCATTGCTGGCCGCCGCCGAGCCGTTTGCCGTGCCGGATTATCCGGCCATGGATTGCTGCGGCACCGGGGGGGATGGTCGCGGCACACTCAATGTTTCCACCGCGACAGCGTTTGTGCTCGCTGCGTTGGGCGTGAAGATCGCCAAGCATGGCAACCGGGCGGTGAGTTCGCAGTCCGGGTCCACCGATGTGCTGCATGCGCTGGGTATTGCCACCGAAGTCAGCGCGGAACAATCGCGTGCGCTGCTGGACCAGCACAACCTGTGCTTCCTGCATGCGCCGCTTTACCATCCCGGTGTCCGCCACGCGATGCCGGTACGTCAGGCGCTGAAAGTGCGCACCCTGTTCAATCTGCTCGGGCCGATCATCAATCCGGCACGGCCGTCGCTGCGCTTGATGGGTGTCTACGATGTGCGTTTTCTTGGCATCGTTGCTGAAACGCTGCGCAGTCTCGGCATCGAGCGCGCATATGTGGTCAACGGTGAGGTGGACGAGTTTGCCATTCACACGGACACGCAGGTGGCCGAACTGAAAGACGGAGCGATCCGTCATCTGGTGGTGACGCCCGAATCAGCCGGTTTGCCGCGTTACGACATCGGGCAACTGAAAGGCGGTGTCGCCACGGAAAATGCCCGGGAGATCGTTGCGCTGCTGAACGGTGAAGGCCGGCCGGCATTTCGTGATGCGGTAACGCTGAATGCGGCAGCAGGTTTGCTGCTGGCCGGCAAAGTTGCGGACCTGCGTCAGGGCGCCGATGCCGCGCGCGAATGTCTGGCTGCCGCTCACCCGGCGCGCGTGCTCAGTGCCTTGCAGCAGGAGATCCCGCATGTCGCATGAAACATCGCACATGGCGTCAGTGCAGCCCTTGTCAGAAAAATCCGCGTCAGCGACGTCTGCCCGCCGCAATGTGCTGGCGGAAATTTGCGCGCGCAAACGCGAAGAAGTCGCGCAGCACAAGGCGCTTGCAGTGGTGCTCGACCGGCCGGCGTGTTTCGGGCCGGTGCGATCCATGAAGGCAGCGCTCAGCGCGCCGGGTACCCGCTTCATCATGGAGTGCAAACGCGCCTCTCCTTCGCAGGGCGCGATCCAGGCTACGGTGCGTCCGGCTGACATCGCCCGTGACTACCGCGGGGTGGCGGATGTCATCAGCGTGCTCACCGATGGACCGTACTTCGGTGGCGCGCTGGCGCATCTGGCGGAAGTGCGTGCCGAAGTGGATGTGCCACTGCTGCGCAAGGACTTCATTGTCGATCCGTTTCAGGTGCGCGAAGCCTGGGCCTATGGCGCCGATGCGGTACTGCTGATGTTGAGCGTGCTGGATGACGAAAGCTATCAGCGCTGTGCACAGGCGGCCGCAGAGCTGGGACTGGAAACGCTGACCGAAGTGCACGACAGTGCGGAAATGCAGCGGGCGCTGGCCTTGCGGGCACCGATCATCGGCATCAACAACCGGGATCTGAAAACACTGAACATCGATCTGGCTGTTACGCACCAACTGGCCGCACAAGTGCCTGCCGGCACTTTGCTGATCAGCGAGTCCGGCATTGCCAGTCACGCAGACGTGCGCGCGCTGGCGCGTTCAGCACACCGTTATCTGGTCGGCACGCAACTGATGAAAGCTCCGCGTCGTGATCTGGCTGCGCGTGAACTGGTTTACGGTGCGATCAAAGTCTGTGGTCTGACGCGCGCAGAAGATGCCCGCGCGGCCTACGCAGCAGGTGCCAGCTACGGCGGTCTGATCTTCGCGAGTGAATCGCCGCGCAAAATTGATGTGCTGCAGGCGATCACGGTGCGTGCCGCCGCGCCGCTGCGCTGGGTCGGTGTATTTACCCGTCACGCACTGACCGAGATCGCCAGCATCGCAAGGCAGCTTGATCTGGCTGCCGTGCAATTGCATGGCGATCACAGCGAAGACGATATCGTGCGCTTGCGCAGCCTGTTGCCGGAGAGTGTTGCCGTGTGGGCGGTACGGCGCGTGCCGGCTGATGCCGCCGCACTTGATCCGGCCTTGTTCGTCAGCGCTGCCGATCGCATTCTGCTCGACACTGCGGGCGCGGCGGCCGGCGGCAACGGCCAGCGTTTCAACTGGCAAATCCTGCAGATGCTGGATCGCGATACGCGGGCGCGCGTTGCGCTTGCCGGTGGTCTGACGCCGGAAAACATCATCGAAGCGTCGGCGTCCGGTGTGTCCCTGCTGGATGTCAACAGTGGTGTCGAATCGGCGGCGGGCATCAAGGATGCCGGCAAACTGGCCGAACTTTTTTCAGCATTGCGTCGCGCGCCGCTGCCACAGGCACAGCGCGGGCACGGAGGAAGATCATGAACGAAAATGAAACCAGCGGTCAGGCTCGGCTGAATCCTCGCTTCGGGGATTTCGGTGGCCAGTATGTGCCGGAGATCCTGCTGCCGGCCCTGGATCAGCTTGAGGCGGCATTTATCGCCGCCCAGGCTGATCCGCAATTCCATGCAGATCTGAAACATCTGCTGGATCAGTATGCCGGCCGGCCGACGCCGCTGTACGAATGCCGGAATTTTCTCCGTGACAGTAAGCTGCGCGTGTTTCTGAAGCGTGAAGACTTGCTGCACGGCGGCGCGCACAAAACCAATCAGGTGCTGGCGCAGGCGCTGCTGACCAAACGCATGGGAAAGTCACGGGTGATCGCCGAAACCGGTGCCGGTCAGCATGGCGTCGCGACCGCACTGGCCTGTGCGCTGTTGGGTCTGGATTGCACGATTTACATGGGGGCCAAAGATGTCCAGCGGCAACAGTTGAACGTATTTCGCATGCGTTTGTTCGGCGCGAAAGTGGTGCCGGTGGAGGCGGGCAGCGGCACGCTGAAAGATGCCGTCAATGAAGCGCTGCGCGACTGGGCAGCGAGTTTTGCCGACACGCATTATCTGCTCGGCACGGCGGCAGGTCCGCATCCGTTCCCGACCATCGTGCGCGAATTCCAGCGCGTGATTGGCAAGGAAGCACGTGCGCAGATCATCGAGCAAACCGGCAAGCTGCCGGATGCGGTGATCGCCTGCGTCGGCGGCGGTTCGAATGCCATTGGCATCTTTGCCGATTTTGTTGCTGACAGCAGCGTGCAGCTGATCGGCGTCGAGCCGGGCGGCGAGGGCATAGCCAGCGGCAAACACGGCGCGACGCTGTGCGCCGGCACGCCCGGCATCCTGCACGGTGCGTACACCTATGTGATGCAGAACAGCGACGGCCAGATTGAGGAGTCGCATTCAATTTCTGCCGGGCTCGATTATCCGGGCGTTGGTCCCGAGCATGCGTTCCTGAAAGCCAGCGGTCGCGCGCAGTATGTAGCGATTGATGACGAGCCGGCGCTGGCTGCTCTCCAGGAGCTGTGCAAATGCGAAGGCATTTTGCCGGCACTGGAATCGGCGCACGCGCTGGCGTATGCCAAGCAACTGGCGACAAAAGTGGATCGCGAGATGACGGTGATCGTCAATCTTTCCGGTCGCGGCGACAAGGATCTGAATCATGTGCTGGCGGCACTCGATGCGCGCCAACACGCCGGCCGCGCGCCGGATTCGCACTGAGGAGAGCGCGACATGAATCGCTATCAACATTTGTTTACGCAACTGCGTGATCGCCAGGAAGGCGCGCTGATCCCGTTTCTGATGCTCGGTGATCCCGATCCGGAGACCTCGTTTGCGCGCATTTGCGCGCTGGTCGAAGCAGGTGCCGATGCACTGGAGCTTGGCATTCCGTATTCCGATCCGGTTGCGGACGGGCCAACCATTGTCGAAGCGGCAAATCGTGCGCTGGCGGCGGGCGTCAATTCACAGCTGGCGTTTGCGCTGGTGAAGCGTGTGCGCGACGCGTATCCGCAGCTGCCGATAGGTCTGCTGGTGTACGCCAATCTGGTGCATGGTCCGGGTGTGGAGCATTTCTTTGCCCAGCTCGCCGCAGCCGGCGCCGATTCGGTGCTGGTCCCGGACTGGCCACTGCGCGAAGCCGCCGTTCTGGAACAGGCGGGCCGCGCGCACGGCGTCGAGAACGTGTTCATCCTGCCGCCCAATGCCAGCGCCCACACCTTGTCGGAAGTGGCGCGGCGCTCGCAGGGCTATGTGTATCTGCTCTCGCGTGCCGGCGTCACCGGTGCGGATCGCGCCGCGGAAATGCCGCTGGAGCATCTGATCGCGGCGCTGCGCGAACAACAGAGTGCGCCGCCGATCCTCGGCTTCGGCATCTCGCAACCGGCGCAGGTGAAAGCCGCGCTGGCGGCCGGCGCGGCTGGCGTCATCGTCGGCTCGGCGCTGGTGAAAGTGCTGGCTGGCAGTGACGGCGTGCAGGCACTTGCGGCGGCAAGGGCGCTGGTCAGTTCCCTGAAGGCAGCGACACGGGCTTGAGCGTTCGCATCGTTCCCGGATGCCGGCCTTGCGCCAGCGTCCGGGGCGCTGGCTCCGCCCGGACGGGGCGTGGATACCGGGCATCCCGTTGGGTCCACACCGTGGCTCTGGTTATATTTCCATGATTCCGAAAATATCGTTGACAGACCGATTCCCGTGAGCGCAGGATGCCGGCCATGAACACTGCTGAAGCCGCAAAACTGATGGAAGCGCTGGGTAACGAAACCCGGCTGGAGATCTTCCGTCTGCTGATCCAGGCCGGCACCCAGGGCATGCCGGTGGGCGATATCCAGCGCGTGCTGGATATTCCGGCCTCGACGCTGTCGCACCACATCGCCCGGCTGATGCAGGGCGGGCTGGTGTCGCAGGAGCGTGAGAGCCGGGTGCTGCGTTGTCGGCCGGACTTTGTCCGTATCCGCACGCTGCTTGATTTCCTGATGGACAAATGCTGTTCGGCGGGCAGCTGCGGCTGAAAATTTTTTGCCTTGATATTTCTAATATGCCGGAAATATCAAATTTAAGCAGGAAGACCAACCCGGGGCGGGAATCGGCTTCCACTGCGGGCGCTCCGGGCGCGCCATGCAGGCTGCTCACGATCAGGCCCGGACAGGAGCAAGACCATGAAACGTTTCCATGTACATGTTTCGGTGCGCGATCTCGATGAGAGTCTGCGTTTCTACGCAACCCTTTTCGGCGCTGAACCGAGTGTGGTGAAAAGCGATTACGCCAAGTGGATGCTCGACGATCCGCGCATCAACTTTGCCATTTCGCAGCGTCAGGAAGAGGTCGGCATCAACCATCTGGGTTTGCAAACCGACAGCGACGCCGAGCTGGCCGAGATCCGCGAACGTCTGCAGGCCGGGGCGCAGGACGGTCGCGAGGAAAGTGGTGCGCAATGCTGCTACGCGCGCTCCGACAAATACTGGACGCAGGACCCGCAGGGCGTGATCTGGGAGAACTACCACACGCTGGACAGTATTCCGGTTTACGGCAAGGACGCGGCCAGTGTGGCCAGTGGTGCTGCCTGCTGTGCGCCGGAAATGAAATTTGAACCGCTGAGCAATCCGCAGGGGAAATGCTGCGCACCGGGCGCGAAACTGGCGCGGGAGGCAGGTTGTTGCTGACAGCAGGTACTCCGCGTGCTGAGCGCCTGAGACAACAGATGTGGACTGTGCAGGAAGCGGTGCGGGTCGCGCCGCATCCTGCGCAGATCTCTGTCGATGCACGGGCGCTGTTTGGTTAGCGCCTGCATGGTCAACACGACGGCACGATTCGCGCGTGGATCCGAGAGTATGGAAACGGCGCGACGCATGCCATGCTTGCCGGGTGGAATGACGTGCCGGAGTTGTAAGTCATGATTGAAAACACCGCAGGCGGGATCATTGTGCGCGACATGCATGCGCATGACGCCGACCGTGTGCTGGCCATTTTCGGTGAGGGCCTGGCCAGCGGCATCGCCAGCTTTGAAACGCACTTGCCGGACTGGAGCGGCTTCGATCAGCGTTTTCTGCCGGCGCCGCGACTGGTCGCCGTTGACGCTGGCAATGCCGATAATGCCTTGCTTGGCTGGGCAACGCTGTCGGCGGTGTCGTCGCGTGCCTGTTATGCCGGCGTTGCAGAAGTGAGCATTTATGTCAGCGCCGGGGCGCGCGGTCGTGGCGTTGGCAAGCATTTGCTGCAGGCCCTGATAGACGCCAGCGAATCAGCCGGATTCTGGATGCTGCAGGGCTCGATCTTTGCGCGCAACAGTGCGAGCCTGAAGCTGCACCAGCGTTGCGGTTTTCGCGAAGTGGGGCGCCGGGAGCGTATCGCCTGTCGCGACGGCATCTGGCATGACACGGTGCTGGTTGAGCGTCGTTCGTCATGCGTCGCCGTCTGAATCACGCGTCCGGTGAATCACATTCGCGGATCACTCTCGTTCAGCACACTCGTAAAGCGCACTTGTAAAGCGCACTCGTAAAACCGCTGGCAGATCAAATTTTCTGCAGGCGCGCGATTGCGGCATCAAGCGTGGCGAATTGTTTGGCGAAGCAGAAGCGCACCAGGGTTTGCTCCGGCGCACGGGCGTAAAACGGCGACAGCGGTATGGTTGCGACGCCGTGCTCGATGGTCAGCCAGCGGGCAAAATCCAGATCGTTCAGATCGCTGCGTATATCGCGATAGTCCGCCAGTTGAAAGTAGCTGCCACGGCAGGGCAGCAAGTGGAAGCCCGCCTGCGTGAGTCCGGCGGCCAGATGGTCGCGCCGTGTCTGGAAAAAATCCGCCAGGCCCTGCCAGTGTTGCGGCTGTTGCAGCCACGCCGCCAGCGCATGTTGCGAAGGGCTGTGCACGCAGAACACCAGAAACTGGTGCAGTTTGCGAAACTCGCGCATCAATGCCGGCGGCGCAACGCAGTAACCGACCTTCCAGCCGGTGGCGTGAAAGGTTTTGCCGAACGAGTACACGGCAAAACTGCGTTCCCGCAGTGACGGATGTTCCAGCACCGACAGATGGCGGGCGTCATCGAAGACCAGATGCTCATACACTTCATCGGACAGCACCAGCAGGTCATGTTCTTCAGCGACTGTTGCCAGCGCCTGCATGTCATCCGCGGTAAACAGGCTGGTGGCCGGATTGTTCGGGTTGTTGATGATCAGCAGACGCGTGCGACTGCTGATCGCCGCGCGCAAGGCGTCAATGTCGAGCGCGAAATCGGGCGCGCGCAGACTGATGCGTACCGGACGTGCACCCTGCGCGAGTATGGCCGGTGCATAGCTGTCGTAGGCCGGATCAAGAATGATCGCCTCGTCACCGGCATGCAGCACGGTGGCGATCACCGTGTACAGGGCTTGCGTGGCGCCGGCAGTGACAGTGATGGCCTGATCGGCATCGATTGTTACGCCACGCTGCAAAAGAATTTTGCCGGCAATAGCTTCACGCAGCGCCGGCAGGCCGGGCATCGGTGCGTACTGGTTGTGACCAGCGCGCATCGCGGCCCCGACCGCGTCGAGCAGGCCGGCGTCAACCGGATAGTCGGGAAAACCTTGGGACAGATTGATCGCACCGTGTTGCTGCGCGAGCTGGCTCATGACGGTGAAAATCGTGGTGCCGACATCGGGCAGTTTGGCTTGCAGTGCCATGTCGCCTGTTCCCTGTGCTTCGTTTCAGATGCGCGGAGCGTACCGCATCTTCAGGTCTGCAGTCTGCTAGCGCACGGATGCACGTTCACCAATGCAGTCGTAAAACCGGTACAGGTAGCCATCCGGGTCGCGGACAAAAAATTCGCGCTGACCGTGTTCGATGTCGTCCACGCGATACCAGGATTCGCTTACCGGAGTCAGCAGCGGCACGTCGTGAGCAGCGAGGCGGGACAGCAGATCATCAATGGATGCCAACTCGATCTGAAAATGCAGTCCGCGGCCTTTGTCTTCCGTGCCGGCCAGCGCATAGATGTCGTCGCCCGGTGCCTGCAGCAGCATGACTTGCGCGCCCTGCAAATCAAAATATCCAAAGCCGTCTTCCGGCCGCTCGAAGCTCAGCGTAAAACCGAAGACCTGCTGGTAGAACGTTTTGGCGCGCGCATAGTTGGCGACGACCAGCTCCGGTACCAGCTTGTTCCATTCCATGAATGTGTGTGCTCCCGAATGCCGGTCCGGGTTACGCAGATCGTGTTTCACTCTGCGCAACCCGGACCCTGTCAAAGAAAACGCTCAGCGTTTTGCCGGTTGTCCCGGTTTGGGTGTCGAGCGGGCGATGAATTCGCGGATGTCCTGATTCGACTGGGCCAGATCTTCCGCGCGCAGATACATCATGTGGCCGGAACGATAGCCCTTGAACTGCATGCGATTCTGCAGCCGGCCGCCCGGGTCCATGTTCCACATTGAGTATTTGGCATTGAAGTAATCAGTGCCGCCATCGAAATAGCCGGATTGCACCAGCAGATGCAGATAGGGATTCTCCGACATGGCGCGGGCCAGATTGTCGCCGGTGTTGTCATCGCTGCGATTCCACGGATGCACCGGGCCGAACAGCCAGTACTGCAAATCGGTTTTGTAGCCGAGCACATCGCGCAGGTAGTGATTGATTGCCGGTGCGAAGGCATGGTTCCAGGCCGTCAGCGCCGGATCATGGTCCGGTGAATTCCCGGCATCACTGCGATCCAGTCCGCGATAACGCGAATCAAGGCGACCGACGGTGAACTGGCGATCACGCAGCAGCTCTTTCCAGAAATAGCCGGTGGGCACGGCGAGGTTCTGGTTCAGCACGGCGTTTTCCGACAGGCCACTGTAACGCGCGATTTGTTTGGCGATATCGCGGCGTTTTTCCGCCGGCAGCGCGCCACCCATGGCCAGGGCCGGGATCAGCGTGTTCACCGTGTAGTGCTCAACTTCCGGCAGCAAGTCATCGAGATCGCGGGCCTGCAGATCGGCCGGCAGGGCTTTGTGATACCAGGCAGTGGCGGTGTAGTAGGGCAGCACATTGGCCTTGCCGACGGCGCCGTCGCGGGCGATGCCCATGGTGGTTGGTGACACCAGCACTACGCCGTTCAGGAACATCCAGTGCGAACCTTGCAGGCGCTGCGCCAGACCGGCGACGCGCGTGGTGCCATAGCTTTCGCCGATCAGATATTTCGGTGATGTCCAGCGACCCTGACGGCCGACGAAAGCATCGATCCATTTCGCCAGATAGGTGATGTCTTCATTGACGCCAAAAAACTGTTCGCGTTTGGCCTCGCCAAGAATGCGCGAGAAACCGGTGTTGACCGGGTCGACGTAAACGATGTCGGCAACATCAAGGATCGAGTGCGGGTTTTCCTGCACGCCATACGGCTGCACCGGATAGCCTTCGCTGTCGATGTTGAGCATGCGCGGGCCGGTATAGGCGACATGCATCCAGACTGACGCGGAACCGGGGCCGCCGTTGAACGAGATCACCAGCGGGCGCGTGTCGCGATTTTTAACATCGCTGCGTTCGTAATAGGTGTAGAAGACCGAGGCAACCGGCGTGTTTTTGTCGTCCCAAACGGGCTGCGTGCCGACCGTCACCTTGTAGGGCACACGCACACCCTTGATGGTGACACTGTCGGTTTTGCTGCTGCTGTTGTCGGCGATGATCTTGATGTTTGCCACCTCAGTGGCGGCCGCTTTGCTGGTGGGTTTGCTGTCGCTGCTGCTGGACTCCTGCGCGTAGGCCGGCAGGTTCAGCATCAGGCTGAAGGCGAGCAGCAATGCCGGACATTTTGTTACCGGCGCTGAAAGGGAAACGTTCCGCATCGTGATTCCTGTCATCTTGTTTTTGCAGTGGTGTTGAGGGGATGTGGGGTATTGGTGCTCTGTGTTGTTTGATCGTTGTGTTATTTGTACTTATGTTTCGGCGGCACTGTGTTGCTGCGGCAGTGTGTTGATGGTGCAAATGGCCGGGGCCGGCAGCAACGGGTCCGTGCCGGGATGGCGTGTCATACCGGTTTGCTGTGAGAGCGCATGTCTCCGGGCAACGCTGTCATGCCGGCCTTGCGCGCCTGCACATTCGCAAACGTGCAAGCAGGCAAACAAGCAGACAAGCAGACAAGCAAACAGGCAGCTACGCCATCGCAGTCGGTCCTACGGGCCGCGAGCGAGCATCAGCCAGACGCCGGCGGATGGCAATGGCAGTATTTGCGCTATTCGCAGTTCGTGCTGATCTTTGGCGGGCGGAAACTTGATCCGGCGCAGGGGCAGGGCGGTTTCCTGTGCTAAGAATGAAGGCAACGCTTGACCGCCAGCCCGGACAGCCCCACCTGGGCAGGCTGCCGGTTTCGCCGGTGCGCGCATGGCGTTGCCGGCACAGCGCGGATTTCATAGACGAGGAGGCAAGCCCATGTTCAAACATCTGCTGGTTCCGATAGACGGTGGTGATGCCTCGCAGGCGGCCGTATTGCGCTCGGTGAAGTTCGCCAGGGAAGCCGGTGCGATCGTGACCTTCTACAACGCGCGCCAGAGTCATTTGCCGGCCGTGATCGCCGGTGAGGGCGTGATCATTGATGTCACCACTCAGGAAGCGGTGGCCCGCGCCCGTGAAGAAGAATCGCAGCAGATCCTGGCGGCGGCTTCGGCCGTGGCTATGGCAGCCGGTGTGCGTTGCGACACTATTTCCGACATTCACGACGCGCCCTGGGAAGGCATCATCGCCGCTGCCGAGCGCAGCGGCGCCGATCTCATTTTCATGGCCTCGCACGGCCGGCGTGGCGTGCGCGCACTGCTGCTCGGCAGCGAGACCCAGAAAGTGCTGACCCACTGCAAGGTGCCGGTGCTGGTGTTCCGCTGAGGCGGGGCGCAAACGAGCAAGGAGGCGGGCGCGAGTCCGCCTTTTTTTCGTGTGGCCGGCACGAAAGGTTGTGTGGATGATGCCGGCACGCACATTGATGACCTGTCTCCCTTCTTGCTGCACTGCACAGCGATATTTTTGCCGGCCGCAGCCCACGCCGGCTTGGTGTAGGCTTGAGCGTTGCCGCTGCGTCCGCCGGCAGTCGCGACTGCTGCAGAATCCTTGTTTTGATTCAGCAAGCGCGCCGCGACCAACACGACGACACGCGCAAACTGCCGTCGACGGGCCCGACCATCCCGGCGGCAACGCCATCAAAATGCCTGGCTACAACCCATGAAGACAGGACGGCATCGCTGCCTGACCTGCCGAGGAGATCTCATGTCCCCGCGATTCCCGCGCACGCTGCTGGCTGCATTCATCGCTTTCCCGCTCAGCGCTTTTTCGGCGCTGGCCTCTGATTTGCCGGCCGCCATTGCCAAGGATTACGACGCACATATGGGCGCCCTGTTTGAACATTTTCACCGCCATCCCGAGCTCTCGCACATGGAGTTCAGGACAGCGGAACGGCTGGCAAAAGAATTGCGCGCCGCCGGGTTTGAAGTGACCGAGAACGTCGGCAAGACCGGCATCGTGGCGATCATGAAAAACGGTCCTGGTCCGCTGGTGATGATGCGTGCCGACATGGATGGTTTGCCGGTGGAAGAAAAATCCGGTCTCGCCTACGCCTCGAAAATCCGCAGCAAGGACTGGGACGGCAACGAGGTCGGCGTCATGCATGCCTGTGGACACGACGTGCACATCACCAGTCTGGTCGGCACGGCGCGGCAGATGGCGGCGCGCAAAGGCGAATGGTCGGGCACGCTGATGCTGATCGGCCAACCTGCCGAAGAGCGTGTCGGCGGCGCCAAGGGCATGATGGCGGACAATATCTGGCAACGCTTCGGCAAGCCGGATTTTGCGCTGGCTTTTCATGTCAGCTCGGAGATCGAGGCCGGCAAGATTGTTGCGGTGGAAGGTTCGCCTTACTCCGGTGTTGATACGCTCGACATCATTGTTCACGGCATCGGCGCGCACGGTGCCAGCCCGCATCGCGGCAAGGACCCGGTGGTGATCGGCGCGCAACTGGTCATGGCCCTGCAAACCATCATCAGTCGTGAATTGCCGCCAAAAGAGGCCGGCGTCATCACCGTTGGTTCCTTTCATGCGGGCAGCAAGCACAACATCATTTCCGATCAGGCCAAACTGCAGGTCACGGTGCGCAACGACAATCCGGAAACCCGCGATCTGCTGCTCAAAGCCATTGAGCGGGTGGCAAAAAATATCGGCCGTGCCGCCGGCATGCCGGAAGACAAATTGCCGGAAGTGAAATTCGCCGACGCGCCGACGCCGCCAACCATGAATGACATCCCGCTGACCCAGCGACTGAAAAAAGTCTGGTCGGCGAAAATGGGCAGCAGCATCTTTGACGCCAATTACCGGCGTCTGGGCATGGGCGCGGAAGACTTTCCGTTCTTTACTACCGATCCCTATATCCCCAGCGTTTACTTTGCCGTTGGCGGGACACCAGCCAGCGATTTCGCCGCCGAGAAAGCCGGTGGTCCGGCCGTACCGAGCCATCACAGTCCGTTGTTCAAAATCACACCGGCACCGGCTGTGAAAACCGGCGTCGAAGCCACCGTGATCGCACTGATGGACCTGTTACCGAAACGCTGAACCCGAATAGCTGAACCGCAATAGCCGTCGCCGCATGTTGCCGGCTGCGATATGACGGATGAAAAACAGAACAGACCGAACAGGTAGGACAGATGAACCACAACAACTCGCGTGTGCGCGGCGGCCGCCTTGCCGTCAGTCTTGTCGCCATCGCCGTACTCGGCGCCTGCAGCTCACTGGGCACTTCAGTGCCGCCGCTGGACCCGATCATCGGCGATACCGGCCGGCCGCTGTCGGAAAATGCCGCCGCATTTGATGTCCGCAGCTATTCGCTGGACCTGGAAGTGCTGCCGAAAGAAAAACGCATACGCGGCACCGGCAGTGCCAGCGTGCGCGCGCTGGCACCGATCAGTCATGTCGAACTGAAACTCGACAGCCGCTTCGCGATAAATGGCGTCACGGCCAACGGTGCCGCGACCACGTTCACCCGCGATGGCGGAGTGATCAGCATCAAGCTGCCGAAACCGCTGCAAAGCGGCGAATACACATCGGTCAGCATCGCCTATGAAGGCGCGCCGCATGTTGCCAAACGTGCGCCCTGGGAAGGTGGTTTTGTCTGGTCCAAAACCGAGCGCGGCGATGACTGGATCGCGACAGCCGTACAGGGCGAAGGCTGTGATCTGTGGTGGCCCTGCAAGGATCATTTCGGCGACAAGGCCGACCGCATGGATATCCGCATCACCGTTCCGGCGCGGCTCAGTGTTGCGATGAACGGCGTGCTGCAAGGTGTGGATGAGCTGCCGGATGGTCGCCGTGCGTTCCGCTGGCTGCTGTCGGTGCCGGCCAGTGATTACAACATTTCACTGAACGTCGGTCCGTTTGTGCGCATCCAGGAACAGTACACAGCGGTCAACGGCGCCAGCGTGCCGATTGAGTTCTGGGCGCTGCCCCAGCATGAACGCAAGGCCAGAAATCTGATCAATGATGATCTGCGCCATCAGGTAGCGTTCTACGAAAAATTTCTCGGCCCCTATCCCTGGGGCAATGAAAAACTCGGTGTCGTTGAAACGCCGCACCTGGGCATGGAACATCAAACCATCAATGCTTATGGCAAGGGCTACAAGCGCGACGACAACGGTTTTGACTGGTTGCTGCAGCACGAACTGGCGCACGAGTGGTTCGGCAACCTGTTGACGCATGAAAAGCTCAACGATGCCTGGCTGCATGAAGGGTATGGCCTGTACATGCAGCCGGCCTATGCGCGCTACCGTTACGGCGACGCGGCCTATCATGCGTTTCTCTATAAATCCTATCTCGGACTGAAAAACTGCGCGCCGATAGTGCTCGACGGTACGCCAACTTCAAACGAGGCGTTCAATCCGGACATCTACGGCAAAGGCGGCTGGACGCTGCACACCCTGCGCTGGCTGATCGGCGATGAAGCATTCTGGCGCGCGACACGCGTGCTGCTGTACGGCACGCCCGACACGGCAAATCTGCCCTATCCCATCGCGCCGCGTTATCGCAATACCGGCGAGTTCATTGCCATCGTCAATCAGGAAGCGGGCCGTGATCTCGGCTGGATGTTCGATGTCTATCTGCGTGAAGCCGCGCTTCCGGAACTGGTCACCGAACGCAGGGACGACCGTTTGTTGCTGCAATGGAAAACGCCGGGCAACAAGCCGTTCCCGATGCCGGTTCCGGTGTCCGTCAACGGTCAGCGCCAGACAGTGGAGATGAAAGACGGCAAGGCCGAACTGATGCTCGGCAAACGCGATCACCTGATCATCGATCCGGAGATGATGGTGCTGCGCCAGCTGCCCATTCTGGGTGATTGCAAGGAAGTGACGGAAAAGGACAAGGCGGCGAAGAAGTAAGTGCAGGGCGCCGGGGTCGTCCGGCAGCCAGAAAAATCAAGGGCGCCGAAATGGCGCCCTTGTCGTTTGCCGGATGCGTGATGCGAACTCGCAGCGGAAACTTTTCAGCCGAATGAACCTGCCCACCAGCTCCACACCGAGTGCATGCGTGCAACGCCGATGATGTAGGCGAACACGGCCAGCGCAGCGATGAAGTAAGCGAACCTGGCGAACGCATTGTTGGCTTTTTTTACTGCCATGTAGCCGAGCACGATGTACACCACCAGCGCGACCACTTTCGCGGTCAGCCAGCCGTGCACAAACGGATACTGCCGCATCTGCCAGGCCAGCGCGCCGGCGCTGAGCAGCAGCACGGTGTCGATGATGTGCGGCAGGACGCGGTACATGAACGCGTTGTTGTTGAGGCCAAAAATAGCCCGCAGGCCACGCCAGGCGAACAGCAACAGGCTCAGTACCACGCTGGCCAGATGGATATGTTTGAGAGCGATGTACAGCATGCATGAAGTCCTGTTGGTGTTGATGGGCTGTTGATCGTTGGCAATTGATGCGTGTTGCCGAGTACCGCAGTTCGCGCTCCGGAATGACAGTCTCTTTCTGTTTTGCTTCTTGCTCTTCCATTCCCAAACATCAAGCTGTCATTCCGGACGCGAGCGGCGATCCGGAATCTCCGCGAGGAAACGCGCGTTCTCCATGCCGGGGATGCACTCGCGCTGGCGGGAGATTCCGGATACGCGCGATGCGCGTTCCGGAATGACAGATAAGACATTCATTTCTGACGCTTCGCTGCCGTGTTGTGGCGTGCGGGGCGTTCAACTACAACCTGCAGCTTCAATGATCGATTTCAGTCAGCCACCACGTGCCTGACGGGCGAGCTTCTTGTTGCGCATCAGGCACAGGAAATCGCAGGCGATGTGGGCGGCGGCGAGTGCGGTGATCTCGCTCTGGTCATAGCTCGGCGCCACTTCCACCACGTCCATGCCGACAATGTTCAGATCGCCCAGTGCGCGCACGATGGCCAGTGCCTGGGCGCTGGTAAGGCCGCCGGGAACCGGTGTGCCGGTGCCGGGCGCGAACGAGGGATCAAGGCAGTCGATGTCGAAGGTGACGTACACCGGATTGTTGCCGACCGTGCGTTTGATTTCGGCGATGGTCGCGGCCACACCGTTTTCGTGCACCCAGGGCGCAAACAGCATGTTGATGCCCATGAAATCATCGTTCCAGGTGCGGATGCCGACCTGCACCGAGGTTTTCGGATCGATGATGCCGTCGTTGACGGCTTTGTAGAACATGGTGCCGTGATTCAGTGAATCGGGCGAATCGTCCGGCCAGGTGTCGCAGTGCGCATCGAAGTGGATCAGCGACAGCGGTTTGCCGAATTTTTCCGCGTGCGCTTTCAGCAGCGGGTAGGTGATGTAGTGATCGCCGCCGAGCGTCAGCATGGTAGCGCCGCTGGCAAGGATGGTGCGCGCGTGTTCGACGATGGTGTTGTGGATGGTCATCGGATTGTGCGCATCGAACCAGCAGTCGCCGTAATCGATCACCGCCAGATCGTCGAACGGATCGAAGCCCCATGGAAAGGGTTTCAGCTCCGCAAGTTGTACCGACGCGGCGCGGATCGCCTGCGGGCCCATGCGGGCGCCGGAGCGGAACGTGACCGACAGATCCAGCGGCACGCCGCTGATGACCACGTCGGCGCCGTCGAGATTGCGCGAGTAGTTGCGGCGCATGAAAGATTGCACGCCGGCGTAGGTATTTTCGATGCTGCTGCCGTACAGCGAGTTGCGGCGGATGGCGCCGTCGCCGCGAATGATTTCGCTCATGGTGATTGCCCGGAAGGGCGATGCCTTGCGCATCGCCATGCTCTGTCCATCAGGCCGACAGGCGGAGGCCGGCGGCAATTCTAGCACCGGCTCCGCGTACTGCCGAACCCTCAGCCCGGCGTTAGCCGGCCGCTGTGGACGTTGCTCACCAGTGCAGGCGCAGTTTCACCAGCAGGGTTTCCGTGCTGGCCTGTTCGAGACTCTGCTGGAACAGATCGCGGAACGGCAGACGGCCATCGGGCTGATCCGGATCTTCGCTGCCGCCACGGCTGTAGACCACATACAGGCTGGACAGCGGACTGAAGCGGTGTGTGTAGCGCAGCTGCACGGCCAGATCACCGACCACAAAACCACCGGCTTCAGCGCCATCGTCGATCAGGCGTTCGTTGACGATGGCATAGCGGCGCAACGGATGGGCTTTCAGTGCCAGCCACTGCCAGGCCAGACGCAGTTCATTGTGGTCGTCGAGATTCCAGTTCAGTTCGATGCGCGTGTTCCATTGCTCGCGCGCGAACGTCGCCAGATGATCGTCGCGCCACAGCAGCCATTCACTGCCCTGCGTGTACCAGAAACCCCACATGACGTTCAGGTGATCGTTGAACACCCAGCCCGGATGGCTGTGTAGCGTCCACTGGTAGTCATCAATGCCTTCATTGCTGATGGCCAGCTCATGGTGAATGCGGAACTGGCCGTCCTCATTGCCGAACCAGCCGGCGTTCAGTTCAAAGCCGGCATCGAAACGGAACGCGCCGTTGCCGCGTGTTTCCTGATCTTCGAGTCCGTCATCGTAGATCCAGAATTCCAGATGCGTGCTGGCGGCGCTGCGCAGTTGCTCCGACCATTCCAGTTGCAGGCCGTTCCACAGCGAGCGTCCGGCAATGTTTTCGCTGGCATAAAAACCGGTGCGCACAGTGCGGCCCTGACTGCGGCTGTCGGCGGCGAAGTCGGTGATGCTTTGTTCGCGGGCGTAATACAGGCGTTGCAGATCGACACGCTCGACATAACCGAGATCGCGCAGTTGCAGATCACGGCCATAGCGCGCGTATTCCGCCATGTGGACAACGTTTTGCGAGGGCGCATAACGGAGCAGGGAGAAGACGCCCTGGTCGCGGGTGTTGACGCCGGCTTCATCAATGCGCGACTGCAACAGTGCGCCGCTGAGTTGCAGTGTGCTATCCGGACGCAGCAGGAAATCGATGGCATCGACATTGGCTTTGCGGTCCAGCGCCGGACGATCGACCTGGGTGCCGAGATAGCCGATGCTGAACTGTTCCTGTTTGTGTGTCAGGCGGGCGACGTCGAAACGCCGGCCCAGCGAATCCTGCGGATCATCTTCCTGAGCGGTGAACACGCCGGCGTCCCAGTGCAGATCGACGTGTGTGGCTTTGGCGGCATAACGAATGTCGCTGGCGCCGGCGCTGCCGGTGTCCGCACCGGCGCCGATGCGCCGGGTATGCACGATGCGCAGATCCTCCGGTCCCTGCAAATCGAACAGCGTGTTGTTCTCGGTAAAGAACGGCCGCTTCTCGCTGACAAAGGTTTCCACGGCCGAGAAATTCACCACAAGTTCGTCACTTTCCACCTGGCCGAAATCAGGATTGAAGGTGGCGGTGATCTGGCTGCCGTTGGCTTTCCACACCAGATCGAGGCCGGCCTTTTCGTCGCTGCCGCGGCCCTGCAGATCCTGACTCAGGGTCAGGTAGGGAAAGACATCAAACTGGGCCGGTATTTTCTGGTTGGGCAGACTCAGTGGCGCCAGATCGGAGAGAAACGTATTGCGACCCCAGTGCGCCGCCGGGTAGCCGACGTCCTGTGCCGTGCTGCTGATCCGGCGCATCAGCGCGACGCGCAGATCGCGCGTGCCGGCATCGCTTGAACGTATCGGCACCACACTCCACGGGAGCAACATTTCGGCTTCCCAGCCGTCAGGCGTTACCGCGGTTTGTGCATGCCACTGGCCGTCCCAGTCGTAGCTGATTTCGGTTTCATTGACGATGCTGCCGTCCTTGACCGAGTTGCCGAGCGAAACATAGAAGAACCAGGCGCTGCGACCGCGGGCGTCGAAATCAATTGCGATGGCGACGGCATCGGCTTCGCTGTCTTCGGCGTCACGCGAATGTCGCGTGCTGCGCAGGCTGTCCGCTGTCTGGCGATTGCGAAATCCGATGTACAATCCCTGCGGCGTGCTGAGCAAACGCGCTTCGGTGGCTTGCGGTGCCGGTTCACCGCTGAACGGTGCGGTCAGGACGAACTGATCCAGCGTCACGGCCTGCTGCCACGCGGATTCGTCCAGACGACCGTCGAGTTGTATGGTGATTGTCGCAGCAGTTGCTGGCGGCGCGGCATCGTTGCCACGTGCGGGCGTGGCGAGTGGCAATGTTGCAGCAAACAGGAGCGTAGCCAGACCGGTGTGGCTGGCGCGCAGAGCAGGGCGGGACATGGGGTGCGGATTCCTTTTCAGGTCCGCTGCTGATCATCTTCCGTGATCATGGCGCGCGGACGGCGCAAAGTGTGCCGTTCGCGCATCCGCCTGTCACAGGCAAAATGTCACAGCTGGTAAACGCGCAAGACCTGCCCGCGGCGCGCACCGGCGTGTGATCTCGGCGGATCACACGTCACAGCACCTGTCACAGCACCCATCACAACACCCGTTACAACACCCGTTACAACCAGTCGCGCAATCTGAAGTAGGCCATTGCCAGTACCAGCGCCGGTGTACGCAGCAGCGTGCCGCCGGGAAAATCGTGATGCGGGATCTTGCTGAACACATCGAATCGCTCCGCCTGTCCGCGCACGGCATCGGCCATCAATCGGCCGGCCATGCCGGTCAGTGCGACACCATGACCGGAGAATCCCTGGGCGAACAGGATATTGCCTTGCAGACGTCCGAAGTGCGGTGCGCGATTCATGGTGATATCGACAAATCCGCCCCAGGTGTACGCCGGTTTCACGCCGGTGAGCTGCGGAAATACCCGTGTCATGTGTGCGTACAGGCGCTGGGTCAGGTTCAGCGGTTCGAGTTTTGAATAGGACACGCGGCCACCGAACAGCAGGCGCGTGTCGGCCGAGAGACGGAAGTAATCAAGCACGAAATTGCTGTCACAGACGGCCATGTCATTTTTGATCAGCGACTGTGCCCGCTCCGCGCCAAGCGGCTCGGTGGCCATGATGTAGGTGCCGACCGGCATGATCTTGCGATCCAGTTCCGGCGCCAGCCGGCCGAGATAGGCATTGCCGGCGAGCAGGAGAAACTTTGCTTTCACTGTGCCGTTGGCGGTATGCACGACAACCGGGCCATGGCCATCGCCACGTTCGACCCGCGTTGCGGCGCTGTCTTCAAAAATCCGTGCGCCGGCGCCGAGTGCGGCGCGCGCCAGTCCGAGCGTGTAGTTGAGCGGATGCAGATGGCCGGAAAACGCATCGAACAGCCCGGCGATATAGCGCGGCGAATCGAGACGCTGGCGCAGTGCATCAGCATCCCAGTAATCGGTGTGGTGATCGTAATGGCGGGCAAGTTCATCCTGCGCCTGCAGCAACGCACGTTGCTGGCGTGGCTTGATGGCTGTTGTGCAGTAGCCTTCGCGGATATCGCAGGCGATGTCGTGTTCGGCGATGCGTTGCTTGAGCAGATGAATGGCGTCTTTGGACAACTCAAAATGCTGACGCGCGGCGTCGCGGCCGAGCAGCGATTCCAGTGTTGAATAACCGCAGGCGTAATCGGCAATGAACTGGCCGCCGGAACGTCCGCTGGCGCCCCAGCCGACACGACGCGCGTCGAGAACCGTTACGCGAAAACCGGCTCGCGCCAGATCAATGGCTGCGCTGCAGCCGGTCATGCCGGCGCCAATGATGCAGACATCAGCTTCGGTTTCGCCCTGCAGTGTCGGTTGCGGCGGAAACGGTTGTGCCGAGGCGGCGTACCAGGAGTCGATGTGCGGGTGCGCGTGGGCAGTGTGCGGGGCAGGACTGTGTGCGTTCATGGTGTCAGTGTTGAAGTGGGTCGATGTACCGGATGATGAACCGCAGGTGTTGGCTGGCGATGACAGGTCTTGCCCGGCAAAGCGGAAGCGGAAAATTTCATCCGGAAAAGTCGCTTCCTGAATCGTTCATTCAGAAAGGCGTCATCCGGAAAACAAGCCGGGCCGGCAAAGCCGACCCGGCGTGCTGCGTTGTCTGACGCATCCGATACTGCCTTCCGGTCAGTTGTTTTTGCTCAGACCGTGCGCAGATACCACTGATATTCCAGCGGCGAAACGTGGTAGTTGAACTCGTTGTACTCGGCGCGTTTGGTGGCGCAATAAACGCGGCAGAATTCGCGGCCGAGATAGTCCGGGATCACGCGGCCGTTTTCAAACAGTTCGATGGCCTGAATCCAGACATTGGGCAGCGAGGGTTTGTGTTGTGTATAGGCATTGCCCTTGGTTTCCGGGCCGGGATCGAGTCTGTTGACGATGCCGTAGTGCATGCCGGCCAGTACCGTGGCCACCAGCAGATAGGGATTGGCATCGGCGCCGGCAACGCGGTGTTCAATGCGCGTCGCGGACGGATCACCGGCCGGAATGCGCAGCGCGGTCGAGCGGTTGTTGACGCCCCAGGCCGGACAGTTCGGTACGAAGCTGTTGAGGCGGAAGCGGCGATAGCTGTTGGCATTGGGCGCAAAAATGCCCATGCCTTCGCGCATTGTGGCCATCAGTCCACCGAGCGCCCATTTCAGCGTGTTGCTGAGTTCGTTGCGTTCGTCGATGAAGACATTCTTGCCGTTCTGATCGATCAGGCTGACGTGAATGTGCGTGCCCGAGCCCGCCTTGTCGTCATAGGTTTTGGCCATGAACGTGGCTTCGAAATCGTGATTCAGCGTCACGCCCTTGATCAGGCGCTTGAGCAGGAATGCATCGTCGCAGGCGCGCAGGGCATCGGCGCGATGGGTGAGGTTGATCTCGTACTGGCCGGGCGCGTACTCGGCGACGGCGGTGTCGGCGGGCAGATCCTGCAGCTCGATGTTGTTGGCGATGTCCTCCAGCAGCTCATCGAAATCATCGAGATCGGAAATGGCATAGACCTGGGTACTTTCTTCGCGCCGGCCGGTGAACGGCGAGATCGGCGGCTGCGGTGAATAGGTGTCCACGCGCTGGCGGTCGATGACGTAGAACTCCAGCTCGACGGCGACCACCGGCGTCAGTTTCAGATCGGCAAAGCGGCGCAACACCCGCGCCAGCACCTGACGCGGATCGGCAAAGAACGGTTCGCCGCTGGCCTGGTGCATGGTCAGCTGGCACTGCGCCATCGGCCGCTTGGCCCAGGGCACCAGTTTCAGCGTGCCGGGGATCGGCCAGCAGATGTGGTCTTCGTCGCCGGTATCGAAGCCGAGACCGGATTCCTCGATGCAGTCGCCGGTGATGTCGAGTGCATAGATGGAGCCGGGCAGGTTGACGCCGGATTCATAGGCTTTGATCAGGCTGTCGCGGTCGATGCGCTTGCCGCGCGCGACACCGTTGGTATCGCAGACAAACAAATCAATGCCGAGTACTTCGGGGTGGGCTTTGAGGAAGTCTTCCGCTTCGCGGACGTCGGGTTTGTTGAAGAACATGATGGTTGGCTCTGGGTCGAGGCCGGACGAGGGGTGACCGGCTCTTAGCGTCGCCTGCGTTTAAGGCGTCACCGTACCTGCGGCGACGCCCGGCGCTGCCCGTCACGCAAGCCCTGGACGGGTCAGGGAGCCTCCGGCCGGAGCACGCCGCGAAGCGTGTCCGACACATGTCCGGTGGTCGGGACATGCGAGGGTCCTGCACAAGCACCTGTTTAATATCTTGGAATGCTTGCCGAGGAATCCGGTGCCGTCAAGCGCCCTCGGTGCTGCGTTGCAAAATGTTTTCTGGCGGTTGACGCTGCGCCGGAGGGGCAGCTATAAAGGCGCCAATCGGGCCGCAAGGCCCTGTATATCGGCCCTCGCAGCCCTCCGGATGCCTCACGGCGCACAGGCTGCAGACAAGCGGGCCGAACGGCAAAGCCGTTCAGTATCGTAAACGGCCGGTGTTTAGGAAAATGAACGTGAAGCGCGGAAAACCCCTGGTCGGCGTGATCGCCGATGTACGCATGTTCGGCCCGCATCCTTTTCATATGGTCGGCGACAAGTACATCCGCGCGGTCGAACAGTGCGCCGACGTGTTTCCGGTGCTGATCCCGGCCTTTGCCGGTTCGATACCGGTGGCCGAGATCGTCGCGCGCTTTGACGGCGTGCTGCTGACCGGCAGCTATTCGAATGTCGAACCGCATCGTTACGGCCAGACACCGCAGAAAGCCGAAGATCTGAACGACCCGCACCGCGACGACACCTCGCTGCCGCTGATCCCGGCGCTGGTCGAGGCGGGCGTACCGCTGTTCGGCATCTGCCGGGGCTTCCAGGAAATGAATGTCGCGTTCGGCGGCACGCTGCATCAGGAAGTGCACAAGGTTGAAGGTCTTGATGACCATCGCGAAAACAAGGACGACCCGCTGGATATCCAGTACGGGCCGTCGCATCCGGTGAATCTGGAGCCGGGCGGCCTGCTGCGCGGGTGGCTGGCCGCCGACCGCATCATGGTCAATTCGCTGCATGGTCAGGGTATCGGGCAACTCGCGGCTGCCCTCGCGGTGGAGGCGCGTGCCCCCGACGGGCTGGTCGAGGCGTTCAGCGTGCGTCATGCACGCCGATTCGCCCTCGCGGTGCAGTGGCATCCCGAGTGGAAAGCTTCCGAAAACCCCGAATCACGAATTTTGTTCCAGAATTTCGGTCACGCCTGCCGTGACCGACAAGAGATGAGATCGCCATGAGCGAAGACCGTTTGAATCAGGACCATCTGAAAGCCTGGATGCAGGAGCGCGGCATTACCGAAGTGGAATGCCTGGTGCCGGACATCACCGGCATGGCGCGCGGCAAGATCATTCCCGCCAACAAGTTCTTCCGCGACGGCATGCGCCTGCCGGAAGGCATTTTCATCCAGACCGTTACCGGCGACTGGCCGGATGACGAGAGTGTGATCAACCCGGCCGAGATCGACATGATCGTCACGCCGGATGAAAAAACAGTCTGCCTCGTGCCCTGGGCCGCCGAACCGACCGCCCAGGTGATCCACGACTGCTTCTACCGTGACGGCTCGCCGGTCGATCTGGCGCCGCGCAGCGTGCTCAAGCGCGTGCTCAAGCTTTACGAATTGCAGGGCTGGGAGCCGGTGATGGCGCCGGAAGTCGAGTTTTATCTGGTCAAGCAGAACACCGATCCGGATTACCCGCTGGAGCCGCCGGTTGGACGCAGCGGTCGCACGGAAACCGCGCGCCGCAGTTACGGCATCGACGCGGTCAACGAGTTCGATCCGCTGTTCGAGGACATGTACGACTACTGCGAGGCGATGGAGCTGGACATTGACACGCTGATCCACGAAGACGGCGCCGGCCAGATGGAAGTGAACTTCCTGCACGGCAATCCGATCGATCTCGCTGATCAGGTGTTCCTGTTCAAACGCACCATGCGCGAAGCGGCGCTGCGTCACGGCATTTACGCCACCTTCATGGCCAAACCGCTGGAGCGTGAAGCCGGCAGCGCCATGCACGTGCACCAGTCGCTGCTCGACAAAAAAACCGGCCAGAACGTGTTCTCGACCGAAGAAGGCGAACCGTCGGAGCTGTTCCATCATTACCTTGGCGGCCTGCAGAAATACCTGCCGCAGGCGATGAGCCTGATGGCGCCGAACGTCAATTCCTATCGCCGCATCGCGCGCTTCAATTCAGCGCCGATCAACGTCCAGTGGGGCTATGACAACCGCACGGTGGGCTTGCGCATCCCGCATTCCTCGCCAGCCAACCGGCGCATCGAAAACCGCATCATCGGCGCCGACTGCAATCCGTATCTGGCGCTGGCCGCATCGCTGGCCGCCGGCTATCTCGGCATGATCCAGAAAGTGAAACCCAGCGAGCCGGTGCAGGGCAGTGCCTACGATCTGCCTTACCAGTTGCCGCGTTCGCTGCAGGACGCGCTGGCGCTGTTGCGCGGCAGCGATGAACTGAAACAGGTTCTGGGCCAGCGCTTCGTGCGCGCCTACACGGCGGTGAAGGAGAAGGAGTACGAAACCTTCTTCGCGGTGATCAGTTCCTGGGAACGCGATCACCTGCTGCTGAACGTGTGAGTTGACGACGGCGGAACCCGGAAACGGATTCCGCCGTTTTGTTTTTCAGCGTGTGACATCGATGGACGTCTGCGGCAACGCCGTCGGCGAGGGCGATGCTTTGCCCGCGGCTTGCCACCGGTGCCGGTTCGGTTGCCATACCGTCTACGCGTGCTGCGACGTGTAGACACGCAATTCGCAGTACGCAATTCGCAATTCGCAATTCGCAATTCGCAGTTTCATTGCAGCGATGCGCCCCATCGCTGCCTTGCCGAGGAGTGAGCCGTCCCATGAGCCTGTCCCGCGAAACCGCCCCGCAACGCAGTACTGCAGAGCTGCGCGCACTGGATGCCGCGCATCACCTGCATCCGTTCTCCGACAACAAGGCACTGGCCGAACTGGGCACGCGCGTCATTACCCGCGCCGAAGGTGTTTACCTGTGGGACTCCGATGGCAATCGTGTGCTCGATGGCTTTGCCGGTCTGTGGTGCGTCAACGTCGGTTACGGCCGTCAGGAACTGGTGGAGGCGGCGGCGAAGCAGATGCGGGAGTTGCCGTACTACAACCTGTTTTTCCGCACCACCACGCCGCCGGCAATTGAGCTTGCCAATCTCATCACCTCGCTGACGCCGCCGGGCATGAAACACGTATTTTTCACTGGCTCCGGTTCGGAGGCCAATGACACCGTGATCCGCATGGTCCGCCGCTACTGGGATTTGCAGGGCCAGCCGCAGCGCAAGACGCTGATCGGCCGCTGGAACGGCTATCACGGTTCGACCATCGGCGGCGCGTCGCTGGGCGGCATGAAGTACATGCATGAGCAGGGCGATTTGCCGATCCCCGGCATCGCTCACATTGATCAGCCTTACTGGTACGGGCAGGCGCACGGCTCGGCGGAAGCCGATATGACTGAGGCGGAATTTGGTCGCGTTGCCGCCGGTTGGCTGGAGCAGAAAATTCTCGAACTTGGCCCGGAAACAGTCGCTGCGTTCGTTGCCGAACCGATCCAGGGCGCCGGCGGCGTGATCATTCCGCCCGACACCTACTGGCCAGAGATCCAGCGCATCTGCCGGCAGTACGGCATTTTGCTGGTGGCCGATGAAGTGATCTGCGGTTTCGGCCGCACCGGCCAGTGGTTCGGTTCGCAGTATTTCGGCATCCAGCCGGATCTGATGCCGATCGCCAAAGGCCTGTCTTCGGGCTATCTGCCGATTGGCGGCGTCGTGGTCGGCGAGCGGGTGGCGAGCGTGCTGGTCGAGGCCGGCGGCGATTTCAACCACGGTTTCACCTATTCCGGTCATCCGGTCTGTGCGGCTGTGGCGATTGCCAACATCGGCATCCTGCAGCGCGAAGGACTGGTCGAGCGCGTGCGCGAGGATGTCGGCCCCTACCTGAAACAAAAGCTGGCCGAACTCGACGACCATCCGCTGGTGGGGCAGACGCGCAGCGCCGGTCTGCTCGGCGCCATCGAGCTGGTGAAAAACAAGGCCACGCGCGAGCGCTGGCCCAAGCCCGGCAGCACCGGTATCCGCTGTCGCGACCACGCCCTGAAACGCGGGCTGGTACTGCGTGCCACCGGCGACACCATGCTGCTGTCGCCGCCGCTGGTGATCAGCCGCGAACAACTCGATGAACTGTTCCGGATCACGCGTCAGGCGCTGGATGCGACATGGGCGGATCTGCGCGCCTGAGCGTGGTTCAGGTCTGTCCTTTTCAGGCTCATATTGCTATGGTTTGCGCGGCTCGCCACGCCACCGGAGACCCCCGGGCGTGACCCGCCGGAATGCGGTCCGGCCCCTCGCCAGACTGCTCTGGTTGCGAATCAGAGAACGGGCTTTTGCCAAGACCAATGAAGACCGGTACGGAGCGCGCGCTCCCGAACCATCAGGCTCACCACACAGAGGGAATACCATGGCTCACAAAATGAAACTGCTGGCTGGCCTTGTCGCTGCCGCGTTGCTCGCTGCCTGCAGCAAGGAACCGGCCGAGAAAGCCGAAGGCGGCGAAGCCGCTGCGCCGGAGGCGAAAGCCGAGCGCGTCGTCCACGTGTACAACTGGAGCGACTACATCGATACCGCTGTGCTGGAAGATTTCACCAAGGAAACCGGCATCAAGGTTGTGTATGACGTGTTCGACAGCAACGAAACGGTCGAGACCAAACTGCTGGCCGGCAGCACCGGCTTCGACGTGGTGGTGCCGTCGGGTTCCTTCCTTGGCCGCCAGATCCAGGCCGGCGTGTTCCAGCCGCTGGATCGCGCCCAGCTGAGCAACATCGGCAATCTCGATCCGGAAATGATGAAGCGCCTGGAAAACTACGATCCGGGTAACCAGCACGCCGTGCCTTACCTGTGGGGCACCACCGGCATTGGCGTCAACGTCAAGAAGGTCAAGGAAATCCTGGGCGAGAACGCGCCGATTGATTCCTGGGATCTGGTGTTCAAGGAAGAAAACATCAGCAAGCTCGCCAAGTGCGGCGTGATGATGCTCGACGCGCCGACAGAAATTTTCCCGCCGATGCTCAACTACCTCGGCAAGGAACCGAACTCGCTGGTCGCCAGCGACTACACCGACGTGGCCGGTCCGGCGCTGGCCAAGATCCGTCCGCACGTGCTCAAGTTCCATTCCTCGGAATACATCAACGCGCTCGCCACCGGCGAGATCTGCGTGGCGGTGGGCTGGTCGGGTGACATCCTGCAGGCTGCCGGTCGCGCGGCCGAAGCCAACAGCGGCATCGAGATCGTTTACAACATCCCGAAAGAAGGCACCGAGATGTGGTTCGACATGATGGCCATGCCGCGCGACGCCAAGAACACGGCCGAAGCCCATGCCTTCATCAACTACCTGCTGCGTCCGGAAGTGATCGCCAAGATCTCCAACTTTGTCGGCTACCCGAACGTCAACACCGCGTCGCTGCCGATGGTGTCGGATGAAGTGAAGAACAACCCGTCGGTCTATCCGTCGGCGGAAGTGATGGCCAAGCTGTGGACCCTGAAAGTCATGCCGCAGGACATCGCCACCGTCCAGACCCGCGAATGGACCAAGATCAAGACTGGCCAATAAGTGAACAGGACAGGCGAGCGACCATGAACCGCGCCCGTGCAGCCGATGCCGCTCAGGAAATGAACAGTTTCCTGAAGCGCGCCGGCGGCAGTAAACCGGGCGTACACATGGCGTGCACCTGCCGGGGCAGCGGGGTAAACTCCGCGCCCTGAAAACCGACCCCGCCGCAGCGCTCCGCGGCGGGGTTTTTTCTTGCCTGATGTGCAGTCTCCAGCAGGTGATCTCTGTTCCCCCTGGGCGTGTGCCCAGGATCGGACAACGAGCGCTACCGTGACTGGCCTGTGATCAGGTTTTGCTGCGCGTCATGCGCACACGCACTCCGACACCGATCCCTCCGATACAGGACCGATGGCAGCTGTGGAAAATCCTGCGAGCAAAAAGACCGTTACTGACGACCGCTACGTCGTCATCGAAAAAGTCACCAAGCGCTTCGGCGATTTTGTCGCCGTTGATGGCGTGGATCTGAACATCCGCAAGGGTGAAATTTTTGCCCTGCTGGGCAGTTCAGGCTGCGGCAAATCAACGCTGCTGCGCATGCTTGCCGGTTTTGAAACGCCGACCGAAGGCGTCATCCGCCTGGAAGGTCAGGACATGTCGAAAATTCCGCCGCATGAGCGCGCGGTGAACATGATGTTCCAGAGTTATGCGCTGTTCCCGCACATGAGCGTCGAAGACAACATCGCCTTCGGTCTCAAGCAGGACGGCAAACCCAAAGACGAGATCCGCGAGCAAGTGGCCGCCATGCTCAAGCTGGTGGACATGAGCGCTTACGCCAAGCGCAAGCCGCACCAGCTTTCCGGCGGCCAGAAACAGCGCGTGGCACTGGCCCGCTCGCTGGCCAAACGGCCGAAACTGCTGCTGCTCGACGAACCGATGGGCGCGCTCGACAAGAAACTGCGCGAGCGCATGCAGCTTGAGCTGGTCGACATCATCGAGAAAGTCGGCGTCACCTGCGTCATGGTGACCCACGATCAGGAAGAAGCGATGACCATGGCCTCGCGCATCGGCGTGATGAGCAAGGGCCGCATCCTGCAGGTCGGTGCGCCAGCCGAAGTGTATGAAACGCCGAACTGCCGCTTCACGGCTGAATTCATCGGCACGGCGAACATGTTTGAAGGCACGCTGGTCGAAGACGAGCCGGATTTCTGCGAAATCGAAACCCCGGATCTGTCCGGCCGCATCTATATCAATCACGGCATTGTCGGCCAGAAAGGCCAGACCCTGTGTGTGGCGGTACGCCCGGAAAAGATCGAAGTCAGCCGCGAAAAACCGGACGGCGTCGAGAAAAATATCGCGCGCGGAAAAGTGGTCAACATCGCCTATTTCGGCAGCCACTCGGTCTATCACATCAAACTCGAGAGCGGCAAAAAGATCCTCGCCAACGCCTCGAACTACGAACGCTACGTGGACGAACGCCCGACCTGGGACGACATTGTTTACGTCTGGTGGCAACCTGAAAGCGCCGTGGTACTGACCATATGAGCACACTCAACGCTTTCCGCTCGCGCCTGCCGACATCGCGCTGGGGCGTGATCGCGGTGCCCTATCTGTGGATGGCGCTGTTCTTCCTGGTGCCGTTCGCCATCGTGTTCGTGATCTCGATGATGAAATCGGCCATCGCAATGCCGCCGGTCGCGTTCGAGCGCGATGCCGATGGCAGCGTGGCACTGCTGGTCAGCAATTACGAACGGCTGTTCTCACTCGACGATCTGCTCTACATCAAGGCTTATCTCAGCTCGCTGAAAATGGCGCTGGTGTCGACATTTTTCTGTTTGCTGATCGGGTATCCGATGGCCTACGCCATCGCCCGCGCGCCGGGCTCCCTGCGTCACGTGTTGCTGATGCTGGTGATCCTGCCGTCGTGGACCAGCATGCTGATCCGCGTCTATGCCTGGGTGGGTCTGCTCAAGGACAACGGCTACATCAACAACCTGCTGATGTTCCTCGGTGTCATCGATGAGCCGATGAAAATGATGTACACGCAGTTCGCGATGTACGTCGGCATTGTCTACACCTATCTGCCGTTCATGGTGCTGCCGATTTACACCAATCTGGTGAAACACGATCCGACGCTGCTGGAAGCGGCGGCCGATCTCGGCGCCAACCGCTGGACCGCGTTCTGGAAAATCACCGTGCCGCTGTCCAAGAACGGCATCATCGCCGGCTCCATGCTGGTGTTCATTCCGGCGGTCGGTGAATACGTCATTCCCGAACTGCTCGGCGGTGCCAGCCAGTTGATGATCGGCAAAGTGCTGTACGACGAGTTCTTCAGTAATCGCAACTGGCCGATGGCCTCGGCCGTGGCCACCACCATGCTGATCCTGTTGATCCTGCCGATCACCATCTTCCAGCGTCAGCAGAACCGTGAGCTGGAGGAGGGCAAATGAACATCGCCAACCGCAACGGTATTGGTGCCTGGACCTGGCTGGCCTTCGGTTATGCCTTCCTGTACGTGCCGATTTTTTTGCTGATGATTTATTCGTTCAACGAAAACCGGCTGGTGACCGTCTGGCAGGGTTTCTCGGTGAAGTGGTACGGCGAATTGTTCCGCGACGAGCAAATGCTGCGCGGCGCCTGGATGAGTCTCAAACTCGCCTTCGCCACCGCCACCGCGTCGGTTGCACTCGGCACGTTTGCCGCCGTGGTGCTGACGCGCATGGGCAAATTCCGCGGCAAGACGCTGTTCTCTGCATTGGTCACCGCGCCGCTGGTGATGCCGGAAGTGATCACCGGCCTGTCGCTGCTGCTGCTGTTCGTGACCATGGAGCAGGCGCTCGGCTGGCCGGAGGGTCGTGGTTTCACCACCATGTGGATCGCCCACGTCACCTTCACCACGGCGTTCACCACCGTGGTGGTGTCGTCGCGCCTGCGTGAAGTGGATGAATCCATCGAAGAAGCCGCGCAGGATCTGGGCGCACCGCCGTGGAAAGTGTTCTTTGTGATCACCTTGCCGATCATCGCTCCGGCACTGGTGTCCGGCTGGCTGCTGTCGTTCACGCTGTCACTCGACGATCTGGTGATCTCCGCTTTTGTTGCCGGCCCCGGCTCAACGACGTTGCCAATGATCGTGTTCTCGTCCGTGCGCCTCGGCGTCAGCCCCAAGATCAACGCCCTGGCCACCATCATCATCACGCTGGTATCCATCGGCGTGCTCACCGCCGGCTATTTCATGTACCGCATGGAAAAACGCCGGCAACGGGAAATGGAACAGGCGGTGGCCGAGAAATAGCGGCAATACCGGAAAAAACAAAAGGGCGCGTCGGCGCCCTTTTGTTTTTTGCTGAAGCCCGACCTGCGCGCCGCGACAAACGCCACGGTGCCCAGCACATGTATGGACATTTTCACGCTTCCGTTACACCTGCCGGATCGTGATACTCGCGCGGGCCATTCCATGCACTGGACGCTGCGCATGTCGTTCCTGAAACAGGTCGTGCTGCTGATGCTGGTCTGCATCAGCATGTCCTCGTATGCAAAAGACGCGACTATCCAGTCGCGTCAGTTGGCCAGGGACATCTGGTTGCTGCATGGCCCCGACGCGGGCACCAATATTGGATTGTTGCGTGTAGCCGGGGAGTGGTTGCTGATCGATCCCATGCCGGGAGCAGCACACCTCTCCGATCTGCATCAGCATCTGCGTGCGCGCATGCGCGCGGAACAACTCTATCTGCTCAACACGCATGGCCACGATGACCACAGCGGTGGCAACGCGAATCTGATCGAGAATGGCGCGCAGTTGCTGGAGAACGCGCACGGCTTGTCGGCGCTACGGCAACTGGCGGTACGTTCGCACACGGCAAGCGACAAGCTGTTCTTTCATCCGGCCGGCAATGTGATGTTTGTTGGCGATGTCATCGACGGCAACTGGCATCCAACGTTTTATGCCGGCGGACTGGCGGGACTGGAACAGGCCGTTGCCCTGATCCTGCAAACCGGTGATGAGACAACGCTCATTGTGCCGGGACACGGGCCGACGCTGAGCAAACAACAGGTTCGCGAATTTCTGGGCAACACGCAGGCGTGGTATGCGCGAGTGAATGCTCTGCATATTGCAGGAAAAGACGTGCCGACCATCATGGGCGACACCGAATTGCGCGCGGTTCTGGAACGCTTCAATCTCACCGGCCGGCGGCCATTTTTGCCAGAGAGTGCCGTGCAGCGATTTGTTGAGCGTACGCTGGCGATGCAAATGCGGCATTGAGCAAAACAGTTGTCTGATGTACGCACCTGAATGGCTGATTTCTGTCAGCTGGTCTTGCAGCGTCGAGTCATCCGCTGCGGATGATAGATGCCGGACGCCGGGAAACGGATAGCTTCGGATGACAGACCGTTTTTCGTCTGGATGCGTTGCTGAACCGTTTTCAGAGTGGGAGCGCAGAACGCGAGCGTTCGGCCGCAACCGGGTACTTTTTTTTGTGTGCGAGACATGCAAGGGCTGTAAGCCTGGATCTGGCCGCCACAGTCGTCACATTGCAAAGCGTACAGGCGGGGCGGTTGAGAGAAAATTGCCGCCGCGCGGCCGATCAGCGTCTCTGCTAACGCAGATTTAGCGCCAGAACGCGATGACCACTGCGGCCCGCCGGCAAGGGCTTGGGTGTTGCGGTGTTGTTCTGCTGCAGTTCAGGGTCCGCGACAAACCAGAATCGTTCGCCGTCAAACGCGCCGGTTGTGGGGTTCCACAAGTCGGGGTGGTTGCGCAGGCGCAGGCTGAGATCAGTGATGCGTTGTTGCTGACGGTCAATCCTGAAACGCCAGACTTGTCCGCGTCCAGCAAGATTCTGAATCGCGATGATTTCGTTGTTTGCGCGCGTCAGTCCGTCGATTCCACCCATGTACCGGTTGCCGGGTGTCTGCAGTTTGACTTTGCTGTGTGTGCCGTCCGGGTTGTGGCGGGCAAGCCAGAGGCCGTGAAAGTCGGCGATGACGACGTCGGTTTCCGCTGTGGCGTCGATGGCGACGATGCCGTTTGGCCCTTCAAAGCTGTTGTCGGGCCATTCAGTCACAAATTTCTGTGTCGACGCTTGCCAGCGATAGACGGCGCCTCCTATTGATTCGGTAACCAGTACATCGCCATTGACCAGTACAGTGATGTCATTGGCAATTCCTTTCGCGGGAAGCGGGTAGTGGGCAATGACACGACCTGCCTGCAAGTCGATCAGCGAGATTTGTGCGCTGCCGGCTGCGGCGTCGTTGGCGTCACGCATGAATGGCGCATGGGTATTGGCGACCCACAAATGGTTCGGGTTTCGATCCAGGTGCATGCCGAGCACCGCCAGCAAACCCTGCGGGCCACCCTGCACTACCTCACGACATTGGCCGTCTGCAGACAGTGCGATGACGTTGCGCCGATGACCGCTCGAGATCAGCAGTTCTTTTCGTTGCGCGTCATAGGCCGTGCCTTCCGGGAGCACATCGCCGCAGCGGATTTCCATGTCCTCATGTATCTGTCCGGTTTGTTTTGCGCGCGTTGAAAGGGCGTCGGCGATTTGCTGGAACTCGGGTTGACCCTGCAGAGCGGGAAAATCACGCACCTCAATAGCATCGTCAAAGGATGACTGCTCCAAGGCGCGCAGGTAACGCAGTGCGCGAGGTAAATCACCCATGCGGGCCGCACTGCGGGCAGCGTAATAGCGGGCGCCGTGATGGTTGGGGTCGACTTGCAGTATCTGGTCAAAGGCGGCGAGTGGATCAGCTGCTGTTGCAGCCGGCAGCAGCAGGAGCAGGGCAGCCGTTGGCATGAGTTTCATCAGGGATCTCCGTCCGTGGTTTGAAACAGCGGTTTTTGTACGCATGCAGCGACGTCAATATAGCGGGTTTCCAATCGTCGAGGCGCAGCTTGAAGCTTTGATGCGATTGAAGTCGAATCGGTTTGAACCACATGTGGGGAGAACGAGAGTGGCTGGGGTCACGGCAGTGGGGAGTGCCGCAAGCAACAACGCAAATTTTTTTTGTGGGTCGGTTTCTGATTTTTTCGGGGTGAGAATGATTTCGGACAGGTGCGGGGAGGCAGGTGAGACGTATGGCGCTACAAAAGTGCCAAAAATTCACGAGTGACGGCATGAACAAATGATAACTCACTCGATTCCCTGTGCGTTTTCTGCATCGCTGTTTTCCCGTCACAACTCTTTACATGTTGTGACTGTTCCCGGCTTTGGAGCTCGTCCAAGCTGCGCCGGAATTTTTCTTGACCAGGATGAACCCATGTACGCACGTGCATTGATGCTTGCCGCGTTGTCTTCTGCTTTCTTCCAGATGCCCGCGCAGGCTGACTGGAAAATCATTGTTCACGGCAAAGGGTTCGCCAGGGGACAGGCGGCAGATCCGTCGCAAGCGCAGCATGAACTCCAGTTCGCGGAAGGGCTTGTGTTTAATGAGGCGGGTCAGTACCGGAAAGAGCGTCTTTCCACGTTTCCTGGGGATATTACGTTCCGGTTTCTCGGTGTCGGCGGGCCATCAGGAGGCAAGTCGGTTGATTTGGCCGGTTGGCGGACCGGTACGGAAACCACGATTGATGACGAAAAAACAGCCCGTACCGAGTACGCAAACATCCTGCTGCTGAATCCGGCGTTTCTGGTCAAACTGACAAGTGAGAAGTCTGCCTACTCCGGCGAGCAGGAGCAGATGCTGGTCGATCCGGCCGGCCGTAGCCTGAAGCTTCAGCGTGATGCGGCGGGTGATATCACTGAAGTGCGTATCGATGATCAGCGCTACGAGTATTCGGCGTATTCAGGACAGGGCGATTTGCGTCACCCGGGGCGGATCAAAGTCTGGCGCGGTGATCGCCAGATAAACGACATCACGCGCATTTCCTTGCAGGCCGCGCCGGCGAATCCGGGCTTGTATCAGTTGCCGGACGGTTATGAGTCTGCCGTGGTGCGCGAGGGGTTGCGCATCAATCAGCTGGCCGGGGACTTGTACCGTATTGGTGGTTCGCCGTCGGCCTATCACATGGCGTTTGCGGTCGGCAGTGATGGCATTGTGCTGTTCGATACACCGCGCAACAAGCAGGAAGGCGAAGCGATGCGGCGTGTGATCGCCGAGAAATTTCCCGGAAAAATCGTCACCGACATCGTTTATTCGCACGGGCATATTGATCATCAGGCTGGCCTTGCCGCCTGGCTGGACATGAAGCCTCAGATTTGGACTGGCGCCGGCGGTCGCGCGGCATTGATCCGCAATGTCGGCGAGGCGGCGGATGCTTCCATTCAGGATCTCAGCGAGGCCAGCGATCTGGTGCGCGGCAATCTGAAACTTCGCTTGCTGCCGGTGCGGAGCACACATGCGCACGACATGCTGGTGACGCTGTTCCCGGCGTCGCGAGCCGTGTTGCAGGGCGATATGTTCATGGTTCCCGAAAAAGGTCCGGCGGCGGCTTATCCGCTGGCAGAGCATCTGCAGAATGTTTTGCGCGAAGCGCGATTTGAGGCGGACCACATCATCAGTGTGCATGGCCGGGTTGCGACGCGCGAGCAACTGGCCGCCAGTGTCCGCCTGCACAAACAGGCACCGACCAGCACGGCGTGGAATGCCAGATTCTGAGTCATTGCCTGTGTGCAGGGCTGAGATGAAACGCCGGGTGCAGCGAAGTTTTGCTGAATTACTCAGCGCGCTGACATTGAATGTTTTTTGGGTGAGCGCATGCATCGTGCTCGCTGCGCGTTGTTCACCGAGTTTTGTTCAGCAAGTTTTGCACTCTGAGTGTCGTTAACTGCTTTCCACTTTGCACACGGCAGTTAACCAAACCAACAGGAAGATCCCGTTCGCCCGGTGCCGGTTTCAGCCTGCCCTGAGACGGGCACCGGAACAACAACGAACGGGATTTTCCTGCCTGCTGACAGAGGCGATTGAGTCGCGCTGCTCAGATCAGTTTTTCGGCTGGATGTTTCTTCCCGCCTGACGACGTGTGCTGCCCTGCGCAGCGGCGTTATTCACGCGCCGGTCAGCCAAACCCGTCACGCCACCGCCAGCACGCGCTCAATGCGCGGCCACCACATCGCCATCGCGGCGCTGATCACGCCCATTGCTGTTACCAGACAGCCCGTTGCCATGATGGTTGCCGCAAACCATTGCCGGCCGGACTGGCGCTGGCGCAGTGCCCAGAAGTACAACTCGGCGACCAGCATCGGCAGGGCGTAGCAGGCGAACGACAGGAACAGATCAACCGGCCCGTCCAGCGTGTTGGTGTTGCCATTCGGGCCGCCATTGCCGACATACCAGGCCATCAGGTACAGCCGGAAGGTCCAGACACCGTTGATCAGCAGAAAGGCATGTGTTGCCCAGCGACGATGCGCGTCAAAACGTCGTTGGCGCGCGCAACGCCAGGCGAGCGCAATGGCCAGCGGGATCAGCACACCGTTGAGCGTGATGCCGATGGCGCCGAGATCGCTGAGCCGTGAGCCGCGTACCCAGGTCAGGTACAAGCCGCTCAGCGCGCCGATGGCGCCCATCAGAAAGAAAAGGCGACCGTTCCAGCGATGCAACAGCGGCCAGCGGCGACGCAGGCCGGGGATGAGTTGCAGCACACCGCCGATGCTCAGCGCGATGGCGGGCAGCACATGCGCGAACAACATGGTGTTGCCGAGCAGGTCGCCGGCAACGTATCCGGTGATGGGCCGGGCGAGATTCGCCGCTGCGGCATTGCCGGTCAGCAGCGGCCAGGCATAAAGCGCGGCGATATAGAGCGCGAACAACCACTGTCCGCACAGGGCGATCACCAGCCACGTTGCCGCGCCGCCGCGCAAAGCCCGCAGCGCGGCGGCCGGACGGTCGCGCGGATCGGCGGCGGAGAGAACGGAAACGGTTTCGCGGGGCAGGGCAGGGGCAGACATTGGACGCGTCCTGTACAGGGCTGGAGGTCGGGAACCTCAGCCTGTGCCGGCAGTGACGCTTTCGTCGCGCCGATTTCGGAAATCAGCGCTGCATTTTCTGTCGCGCGCAGGCAGGACCTGGAAACAATTCGGCCATTGACGCGTGCCGTCGCCACGGCGGAGCATGCCAGCGATTCGCACGCCAATCCGCGTGCTCCGGACCACCGGCATGAACCTCGACATCCTCAATGGCCTTGCGCTGGCGCTGAGCCTGACGCTGATGCTTGTGCAGCTCGGCGTGCGCGAAAAACGCAGCGTGCACCTGATGTTTGCGGTGTTCTGCGGGTCGATGGCGATGATGATGGCCAAGCGTCTCGGCGCCGACAGCCTCGGCCCTTACCAGTACCTGCTGGGGCTCGGCGCCTGCGCGACCTGCAACGGTTACTGGCTGGTGGCACGCAGTCTGTTCCGTGGTGACGCCGGCGTTTCGCTGCGGCATCTGCTGCTTGCCGGCGTGGTTGGCTTGCTGCTCATCAATGATCAGGGCCTGCAGGCCATGCGCGCCTGGGGGCTGTTGCAGACCGGCGCGCTGCCCGCGCAACTGGCGCTCGACGAAGTGCTCGGTCTGCTGTCCTCCGCCCTGCTGGTGCTGGCCTTCGGTGAGGCCTGTCGCGGCTGGCGGAGCGCCAATCGTTCTGATCGCCTGCAACGCACCGCATTCCTGATCTGCTACGGCGGTTCGGTGCTGCTGTGCACGGCCGGGCCGCAAGTCCTGCGCGGCATGCAATTGCAAGGGTTGTCACCGGCGATGTTCCCGGCACTGTGCGCCGTGATCATGCTGTTGCTGACGCAGGTCCTCATCCTGCGTCGCTACCCGGCCGTGTCTTCCGGCGCCAGTGACATGTCGTTGATGCCGGAACGCGCAGCACCCGAACACGCTGCATCCAAAAACGTCGCCTCGCCGTCAATGGCGGCCAGCATCGCGGACATCGACGGCAGCACTGGCATCGAAAGCAGCCGTGACATCGACAGCAGCAATGACAGCGATGACCCGGCTTCGACTCCGATCAGCGCCGCGGAACAGGCGCTTGCGGCCGACGTGCAAACCGTCCTGCGCGCGGAACGCTTGTACCTGCAAGCAGATTTGAAACTGCTCGATCTGGCGCGCCGTTTCGGTGTGCCGGAATACCGCATTTCGCGGGCCATCCGTCTGGCGCTGGGCGGTCGTAATTTCAACCAGTTCGTCAATCAGCTGCGTGTGCAGCATGCAGTCGAGTTACTGCGCGCGAGTGACAAACAACACTGGCCGGTGCTGGTGGTGGGCATGGAAAGCGGCTTTGCATCGGCGGGTCCGTTTACCCGCGCCTTCAAGGCCGAAACCGGCCTGACGCCCGGCGAATTTCGCCAGCGCCAGCGAGAAACGATGGCAGCCGAGCCGATCAGCTGAGCACCGGATTTTGCACGCTCACTGACAAGCTTTTGCCCGGCGTTCAATCAATAAGCATTCACTGATCGGATCCAACCGATCATCAACGCATAAGCCCGCGCGCGTCCGCTTGCGCACGGGCCGAATTCCTCCGCAACAAACACCGCCAAGTTGCTGGATTTGCTCAGGAACCGGGCGTACGCGTCGCCACCTGAATCCCCGGCCCGCGCGCGGATCTGCGCGACTTGCGCAAACTGCCGCCGCCGCCCCGGCCGCTATGCTTGCTGCGCGCGCACGCCACTGTCCTGTGTGCTGCGCCGGTTCCGCTCGTGCGATCCCCGCTTGTGAGACATCCCATCGCGGGACAGCGCTTCGAAATACATCACTTCGCAAGACAACTCTTCGCAAGACAACACTTCATGAGACAACACTTCATGAGACAACACTTCATGAGACAACACTTCACGAGATACGCCTTCGCAAGACACTTCCTCCTGACGCGTCCGCTCATGACGCAATCCACCTCGACACAAGGAGAGGACAAATGACCTTACGCAACGCACTGATCCTTACACTGACAAGCATCCTGATCACTTCCGCACCGCAGCTGCTGGCGGGCGGTCCGACGATGATGATGGGCAAGGCGGATCTGAAATGGAAAGACATGGGCAACGGCGTGTTTGCGGCGCCGGTGTCCGGCGACATGGATAAAGGCGCCAGCCGATTCTTCCTCAAGTATCCCGCCGGATTCGTCACGCCCAAACATCATCACGACAGCAACCACTACGGCGTCATCGTCTCGGGAAGCGTCACGCTGACAGTTGCCGGCAAAACGCAGACGCTGGGGCCCGGCTCGTACTTCACGCTCAGCCACAAAGCCTCGCATGTCGCCAAGGTGGAAGGCGCGGAAGAAGTGGTGTTTTTCATCCAGGCGGACAGCCCGTGGAATGTGGTGATGGAAAACTGATCGCCGGAGTTGTGTTGATGCAGCAAGCGATCAGCGCATGAACAAGGCGGCGCGTCAATCACGCCGTCATGTCGCAAACAGCGTGGCAGCTTTCCGGAATCTCCCGGCAGGAGCTGCTTCAGTGCGGGGAGATTCCGGCTCAGGGCCGGAATGACAGGTCTGTTTCAAAAAAATGCGAATGAAGATCACTGTGCGCGGAAAAAATGCTGTCATTCCGGAAGCGGCGCAGCCGCTATCCGTAATCTCCCGGCATATAACGCTCTCGCCCTTTCAATCCCGGAACAGCGGCGCCGGTGACGAAACGCCCGGCGCCACTGCACACCTGCTAGCTATGAGTCTTGATCCGGAAGACGTCATCAGACAGCGAGCGGCGAATGACGATGTCAAAGAAGCAGGTGCGATGCGCTTCGAAGTATTTGCCGAGCTGATTGGCCGGAATGCGCAGTCCTCCTGAACCGTCCTCGGGCAGGGGCTGATAGCCGACCGGCTGGGATTTCTGCTTCTTGGCCAGAAACATCGGCCGGGCGGTGATGCTGACAAACAACTCACGGATGCGCATGTCCTGCTGCTTGCGCAACTCGTTGAGGGCGGCCGTGTTCAGGTACAGCGAGCGGTAGCTGCCGTCGTCGGCATAGGTGTGTACATGGGCGAGAAATTTTTCGTACAGCTCGCGCTCGAAGGCTTCGTCTTTTTCTGAGGTGCGATAGAACTCGACGAAATAGTCAGTGACCCGATTACCGAGGTTATCGCTCACACGCGTAACGGCGTTCTGGAATTGCGGCGAACTGCTCCGTGTGTCGCCGGTAATGGTGATGATCTTTTCCTGCCAGGGAAAGCTGCCGCCGGTGATCTGATAGTCGGCATCCTGCACGGTCAGCGCCTTGAGGATCAGACTCTCCAGCGGCTTTTCAATATTGGTGCGCTTGTTGCCATCCAGTGTGATGTTGCCGTGATGATGGCCATCGACAATGCCGAACCCGATCTCGCCTTTTGAAGTTTCAAAGCGTGGAGCGCTCACGGGTTGCTGGAGGTCGTTCAATTCGACCTGCACCCGTGCGCAATTAAGATTGGCCGTGGAAATGCGCACCGTGCCATCCGAGCCTTTTTCATTGGCGATGGCGCGCAGTCCATCGTAGCCCTCGTTGCCCACCAGCACGGTCGCCAGGATTTTGCCGCTGCCATACCATGCCTGCGCCGCAAACAGATCCTTCTCGGCCAGTTGCCAAGTGTAAGGCGAGGCCAGTTCCAGACCCTTGAGTATGGTCTTGCCGGTTTCAAAACCGTCATTGCCCCAGCCCTTGAATGCCCGGCCAATAAACGAATGCCCCTTGTGTGCCAGCGGCGATCCGAAATTCGCCGGTGCCAGCATCAGCAGGCGCTTGATGGGCACGTTTGCCGGTTTGTAAAAGCGCGTCATCCATTCACGCGTCACCAGCGCACCGGTGCTGTGCACGATGACATTGACCGCGCGCGGTGTGGTCGGCAATTGATGTTTGTCCCAGGCGCGCTGCATCGCCTCGCCCAGATCAGCGTAGGTGACGTCGTCATCCATCGAGATCCAGTCCGCCAGATCAATGACCACTGGCGCCGGCGAAAGATTGGCCTTGAGAAACTGGGCCAGCGTTTTGAAGCTGCCGGAGTCATCACTCCAGCCGTGCAGAATAACCGTGGGTTCAGCCATGACATGCGTCCTGTGCAAATGCGGAAGGGAAGGGCACGCAGACAGCCGACCTGGGGCCGCGCATTCCCGCCTGAGCACCTCCGTCCGCAAGCATCCGGCACGCCGGATGACCTCCCTGCCAACGCGGTCCGTGCGTCAGGTAAACGTGATTTTGCGCGTTGTGCTGGCGTATTGCCAGCAGCGGCGTTCATTGCGCGGGAACAGGCGAAGTGGAGCGTTTCCGTGGCGCTATGGGTTCTGCGCTGTCAGGAATTTGTGATCACGACGCACAGCCCGGAATCCGCTACGCTGCCCGCGCGTCGTGCAAACAGCAGCAGGGCGAACCGGAACGCGTGGAGGCAAAAAAGAATGGATGTTGCAGCAGTCAAGGCGTACTGCACGAAATTGAGCGGCGTGTCATCAAAACTCTACGGGCCACCCAGCAATGTGCTGGTGTATTACGTGGCCGGCAAAAAGTTTGCCTATTTCAAAACCAGTGAGCCGGAGCAGTGGCGCTTCAGCATCCGCACATCGCCAGACCGCTTTCTGGCCTTGACCGATGTACCCGGCATCAAACCCGCCCGTTATCTGGCGCGTTTTCACTGGATCACCCTCGTTGATGTTGCGGCTGTGCCCGAAGATTTTCTCGTTGAACTGATCCAGTGGTCGTTCGACAAAGCCAGCACCCGGCGCACTAACCGAAAGTCAGCCGGTTAGGGCGGATTCGGCGCGCCGCGCCTATCCGCCAATTTTCTCTTCCAGGGAAAGGTGGATTGCTTCGCGAATCCACCCTGCGTGGGTGTACGTCGAAAGCGCTGTGGCTTTTTTCGTTTTACACACACTCTGAGGGCGCGACATAAAACATCGCTGGCACGCGGTCGTTTTCGCATCCGGCAATGCAAATGTACACCTCGCCCGGGTCCTTGTAATAATTCGGTGCCACATTGCAGGGCATGTAATCTTCCTTTGTGGTGATCTTGTATGTTGCGCCGGCAAGGGGGGATTTGCCGCTCGATCGGCAATGGAATCTGTTTTCATCCAGTCTGTTTTCGAATGAAGGGCATTCTTCGGCCAGAGAGTATTCGGCGAGTACGGCGGTGCCGACGTCTCCCTTGCGTACGCGAATGTACTCGGCCATGTCACCCTCAATGTAAACCCATTCGCCACGCTTGTTTTGGCCAGCGGCGCCGCCGTAAGAAGCGGCCAGGGCCACGGCGGGGATAAGCAGGGTGACTGCCAGAAGTCTTTTCATGTCGTTTTGCCCATCGCGGAAGCAGATGCAGGAAGTATAGTCCGGGAGCGCTGTGCCGGACGCCCGGAAAATTTGCTTCCACCGCGTTTCATTCGCGAGTGAAGTCCGTTACCGGCCCAGCGGAAATTTCACCGGCGGGCTGAAATCAATCAGCCCTTTCTTCGCGATGGTCTGTTCAACTTCGTCAACGCTTGAGGGCACGAAGGCACTCAGATTTTCGACGCCGTCGGCGGTAACGACAGCCACGTCTTCGATGCGGATGTACAGGCGCTCGTCATGAAGCCAGATCATCGGGTCGATGGTAAAGACCATGCCTTCCTGCAGCTTGACGCCGCGAACACGTCCCACGTCGTGCACGGTCATACCCACCGGATGCTGGAAGTGGCCGCGGAAATTGAGTGCCTCCCGTACGGCATCGAGATGTGATTGCTTCGCGAATGTTTTGCCTTTCAGGTATTGCTCCATGTCGGCGGCAGCGCGATCCAGAACCTCATCTGACGTGACGCCGGGTTTGATGTGCCGGAACAGCGCATCTCGGTAGGCGACGATGAAGTTATAGAGTGCTTTCTGTTCTGCATTGAACTTTCCGCCGACCGGCCAGATCCGGGCCACGTCGCTCGAGTAGTAACGCAAGTCTGGTGCATAGTCCATCAGCACCAGATCGCCGTCTTTCAGCGCATCGCCTTTCTGGAAATAGTGACCGAAGTAAGCGTTGGTCCCGCCGCCGATGATCGCCGGATAGGAATCGCCCACCGCTCCGTGCAAGGTGAAGATGTATTTGGCGACAGCGCCAAGCTGAAATTCATACACATCCGGCGAGGTCGCTTTCATCGCCTCGATGATGGCCAGGCCGGCAATCTCCGAGGCCTCGCGGATCAGGGCGATCTCTTTTTTGCTCTTGATCAGTCGCAGACCATCCAGAATCGGCGACAGATCCTTGAGTTGAAATTGGGGAAACCGGGACTGAAGCGTGTGTATGAGTGCGGCTTCACGTGCGCTGGTGCCATCCCAGGGATCGGACGCCGACATCGCCTGCTTCGCCAGCAGGGTGTCACGGCTATCGTTGCCGCTCTCTGCGGGACTGAACTCGACATACAGGTCGGGGGCCGGTGGCCGAATCAAACCGCTGGTGCTCAAATCATGAGCCAGACGCTCAATGCCCTTGACCTCATCAAGACCGCTCAGCTCCTTCACCAGCGCCGCATCTTCTGCCGTCAGCTCCTTGCCTTCACTGCGTTCCCGATCGGCATCGCGATGCGGAAGATAAAGCGTCGCGCGACGGGTTTTGCCATTGAGGAGCAGATAGGCGTGCGCCGTTTCCACGCCGGTCAGATAGTAGAAGGAATTGGACTGGCGAAAGAGGCTGACACCCGCAATGCCACCCGAGCCCTGCAGCAGGGCAAGCGACTGATCGCCAATCGCGGCGAAAACTTTGGCCCTGCGCTCTGCCAGCTCAGCCTTGCTGAAGTCGGTTTGGTAGTAGTGTCTTTCCTGTGCGAACACAGCGCTCACAAAGGCCATGAGCAGCGCAGTCAAAAATACGCTTGCAGGGCGGGCGCGGCGATTTTTGCAAGTGAGGGAAGGCAGGGCAACCATGGCGAAGCAGCTCCTCGATTTCGCGCAAAACAGCGATGCTGAAATCTAGCACATGGCAGAAATCAGGCAGCCGTCCCGCAAGCCTCCGCTTCGACAGTCGCCTCAGTTTGATTGATGCGTAGGGCAGATTCGGCGCACAGCGCCAATCCGCCACTTTGTTCGTTGCAGAAAACAGGGTGGATTGCTTCGCGAATCCACCTTTCGTTGACGTGCGTCTTATGCGCGTTCGCCAGCGTCACGATGCAGCGTTGAGTACGGCCAGAGGTAAGCGTCGGATACCAGACGATGTTTGACTGGATTGAAGTGTGTGTAGTCAACATGAAAGCGCAGGTCGTCATCATCCCGAATCAAATGCTCCCAGAAGCGCCGTTGCCAAATGCCACGCTCAGCCTTCCCGCTTCGGCTGGGTGAGCGTAGCTCGGTTTGCGGCAGTGCTCGTGAGAACCCGGCTTTGATTTGGCGCCATCGCGTGGAAAAATCCGCGTCACCTTCAGGCAGGCGCCAAATTGCATGCAGGTGATCCGGCATGACGGTCATGGCAATCGTTTCGAAGGGATGAGCGCGCATGACCGCCCGATAGCTCGCGCGCAGAATGTCGATGTTGGCGACAAGCAGATCACGCGTGCGATCAGCAATCGCCACAGTAAAGAAGTAGGTGCCACCCGTGCGATAAGCGCGTCGATAAGCCGTCATCCGTGACCGCTCCAGAAAAATGAGTTAACCGTAGGATGGGTAGAGGCCCAAGGGGCCGAAACCCATCAGCGCAAAGCGTTGCCATCCAACAATCGCACAAGTGCGCCCGTTGCCGAGCTCACGAGGCATCGTTCAGTGCATGCGCGCCGTCCAGTGATGATGGGTTTCGCTGCGCTCTACCCATCCTACGAGTCCGGCGCCCGCAAAGTAATTCCGTAGGATGGGTAGAGGCCCAAAGGGCCGAAACCCATCAGCGTAAAGCGTTGCAGTCCATCAATCGCGCTTGTGCGCCCGCTTTCGAGCGCACATACATCGGGGATAGCGTGCGCGCCGTCCAGTGATGATGGGTTTCGCTGCGCTCTACCCATCCTACGAGTCCGGCGCCCGCAAAGTAATTCCGTAGGATGGGTAGAGGCCCAAAGGGCCGAAACCCATCAGCGTAAAGCGTTGCCGTCCATCAATCGCCCAAGTACGCCCGTTGTCGAGCGCACATCCATCGGGTAGAGCGTGCGCGCCGTCCAGTGATGATGGGTTTCGCTGCGCTCTACCCATCCTACGGCACTACGGTTCCTACCCATCCTACGAGCTGAGTCAAAAAACACGTTCACTCATCAGTAGTCACCGTTAATGAGTGGCTTTCTGCAATTCGAGAGGACATGCTGCCTTTTACGCAGCAATCGATCAGGGTAATGCTGCTTACTGCGAGCCCCATTAATACTAAAGCTTCGTCCATTGTTAGGTAAGTGTCGGGATGTGCAACAGGATTTCTGTAGCTGTCCTTTATGTGTCTGATCAGCGCAACTACGCGATGATCGGCGTTGTGCTTTTCGAGCACCCTAAGGTATGCCCCCCAATTTCTTGACTTGGGGGAGGTCCGCTCACCCACGATGTGTTCGTAGTATCGTGAAAGCTCGGACTCTATGGCTCGCATAATATGAAAGCCTGCCGCTGTAGCCGTTTCGAAAACAAGACAGCGTCCTGCTTGTTGGATGTCGAGCAGGGTTTGGCTTTTGCAGTTCTTTCTGGTCGACTCTGGAAGTACGAGTTCGGTGTTTTCGATTAAGTCAGAAGTTGAATATGCTCCGCGTTGGCCGACTGCATAAGTGTCTAATACGTTAAGTTCGGCAGCTAGTACTGTTAATAGTTCTTCAGCAGCTCTTTTTACCGCGTGAGTGTACGTTTCATCGTTTGGTTCATTTCGCTTTCGCATCGCCTCTGTGAAGTCTTCCGGAATTAATGAAGTGATTGCGTTTACTAGCTTCCATGCAGGGGCTCGGCTAGTTCTGATGGAGATTGATTGATGGTCTAGAAGTTGTCGAATCTTTATGCGAGCGTTCCAGAGTGGCCAAAGAATGGAAGAGTATTTTTCCTGAAACTCAAACTTGGTGAGTGGGGCTAGCTCCAGACCAATCTCAACGAATATGTTTGTATTTATGCGTTTCATATCTTTCCTTAATGCTAGAGGGGCTAGAAAACTAGCCCCTCTAGAGGTGTCGTGATTAGCAATCAATCCCAGCTCAACGCCCCACCCGTCTGATACTCGATCACGCGCGTCTCGAAGAAATTCTTCTCTTTCTTCAGGTCCATGATCTCGCTCATCCACGGGAACGGGTTTTGTGCGCCCGGGTATTGTTCCGGCAGGCCGAGTTGGGCGAAGCGGCGGTTGGCGATGAAGTGGAGGTACTCTTCCATCATCGCGGCGTTCATGCCGAGGACGCCGCGCGGCATGGTGTCGCGGGCGTAGGTGACTTCGAGCTCGGTGCCTTCCAGGATCATCTGGATGACTTCTTTCTGGAAGTCGGCGGTCCACAGGTGCGGGTTTTCGACTTTGATCTGGTTGATCACGTCGATGCCGAAGTTCAGGTGCATGGACTCGTCGCGCAGGATGTACTGGAACTGTTCCGATACGCCGGTCATTTTGTTGCGGCGGCCCATGGCGAGGATCTGGGTGAAGCCGCAGTAGAAGAACATGCCTTCCATGACGCAGTAGAACGCGATCAGGTTGCGCAGCAGGCGCTGATCGGCTTCCGGTGTGCCGGTGTTGAATTCCGGATCACCGAGTGATTGCGTGTACTTGAGCGCCCAGGCGGCTTTTTTCGCCACGGTCGGCACTTCGCGGTACATGTTGAAGACTTCGCCTTCGTCCATGCCCAGCGACTCCACGCAGTATTGATACGCGTGCGTGTGAATGGCTTCTTCAAAAGCCTGACGCAGCAGGTACTGGCGGCATTCCGGGTTGGTGATGTGGCGGTACACGGCCAGCACCAGGTTGTTGGCGACCAGCGAATCGGCAGTGGAGAAGAAGCCGAGCGAGCGCATGACGATCAGGCGTTCGTCTTCGGTGAGGCCGTCGGCGCTGCGCCACAGGGCCACGTCCTTGGCCATGTTGATTTCCTGCGGCATCCAGTGGTTGGCACAGGCGTCGAGATATTTTTGCCAGGCCCAGTCGTATTTGAACGGCACCAGCTGATTGACGTCGGCGCGGCAATTGATCATGCGCTTTTCGTCCACGCGCACGCGTGCGGCGCCCATTTCCAGCTCGGCCCAGCCGGCGGAGGCGTCCATGGTTTCAATTGCTTTGCGGGCGTTGTCGAGGGCGCTGGTGCTGACGCTGGTGGCCGAAAAATCCGGCTCCACGGCAACGGTGTCGGTTTTGCGCGCAGCGGGTGCGACGGCCGGTGCAGCCGGCGTCGTGGGAGCTGCCATCGGGGGCATTTTTGCTGCGGGGATTACGTCTTCGCTTTCTTCCCAGTTAAACATCGTTGCCGCCTCTCCTGTTGTTCGTGTTTGCCGCTGACGGTGTGGCGATCAGCGGGTGTTGCCTGATTCGTGATGCTGCGCGGCTGACGCCGGCGCAGCGTGTGTGCAGTGTTGCGTTTGCGCTGTTTTGCCTTGCCCGTGCAGGGCGCGCAAAACAGGGCAGGGCGCGGAAGCGGTGTTGTGGCGGGCCTTCCGCGCCTGCAGCGATGAATGGCCGTGCCCGCGCGGCGATTCATCGTGCCCGTGTGCGGCGTGCCGTCACGCGGGCGGGTCTTGCATGTTGTGAACAATCGCTGTGCCGCGATTTGTTTTACGTCAGGTGTTCATGTTCTTGTTTTTTGAAACAGACGCCCCGTTGTTGTGGGGTGCCGATCTTGTGGACCGGCGTTTGTCTGGCGTCTGCAGTGGGGTGTGGCATTTGCACGCCACACCCTGACCGCTCATCGAGTTTTCCAACCCTGCGTGCTGCCTTGTTGTGTGGCGTTTATTGGCAGGCTTCGCATTCCGGATTGTCGATGGAGCAGAACTTCACATCGGCGCTGGCTTCCATCACCGGCGGCGCAACGACGGCCGACACGGCATTCAGGGCACCATCGCTGATAGTCGATTTCTCGGTGCTGGTGGCGCCGAGCGAGCGCAGGTAGTAGGTGGTTTTCAGTCCGCGGAACCAGGCCATCTTGTAGACCATGTCGAGTTTCTTGCCGCTCGGCTGGTTGATGTACAGGTTCAGCGACTGGGCCTGATCGATCCACTTCTGGCGACGCGAGCCGGCTTCGACCAGCCACTTGGCGTCGACTTCGAACGCGGTGGCAAACATGGCTTTGACGTCGGCCGGAATGCGGTCGATTTTCTGCACCGAACCGTCGTAGTACTTCAGATCGTTGACCATGACGTTGTCCCACAGATCGCGCTTTTTCAGCTCGTCGACCAGATAGGGGTTGATCACGGTGAACTCGCCCGACAGGTTCGATTTCACGTACAGGTTTTGATAAGTGGGCTCAATCGACTGCGACACGCCGGTGATGTTGGCGATGGTCGCGGTCGGCGCAATGGCCATGACGTTGGAGTTGCGCATGCCTTGCGTTTTCACTTTCGTGCGCAGGGCGTTCCAGTCCAGGGTTTGCGACAGGTCAACGCTGATGTATTGCGCACCGCGGTTTTCAGCGATGAATTTCATCGAGTCGATGGGCAGGATGCCTTGCGACCAGAGCGAGCCGTCAAACGTCGAATAGGCGCCGCGTTCGGCGGCCAGATCGCTGGAGGCGGTGATGGCAAAGTACGACACCGCTTCCATCGAGCGATCCGCAAATTCGACGGCCGCATCGGAACCGTAGGCAACGCCGAGCGCGTACAGCGCATCCTGGAAGCCCATGATGCCGAGGCCGACCGGACGGTGACGCATGTTGGAGTTGCGTGCCTGCGGCACCGGATAGAAATTGATGTCAATGACGTTGTCGAGCATGCGCACGGCGGTCTTGACGGTTTTCTCCAGCTTGGCGAGATCGAGCTTGCCGTCACGGATGTGATTGACCAGATTGACCGAGCCGAGGTTGCAGACGGCGATTTCGTCGATGCTGGTGTTGAGCGTGATCTCGGTGCACAGGTTCGAGCTGTGCACCACGCCCACATGCTGCTGCGGCGAACGCAGGTTGCAGACATCCTTGAAGGTGATCCAGGGATGGCCGGTTTCGAACAGCATGGACAGCATTTTGCGCCACAGATCTTTGGCCGGCAGCGTTTTGTACAGCTTGATCTTGCCGGCACGGGCCAGCGCTTCGTAGTGCTCGTAGCGTTCTTCGAAGGCTTTGCCGAACAGGTCATGCAGATCCGGCACGTCGTTCGGCGAGAACAGCGTCCAGTCCTTGTCTTCGGCGACGCGTTTCATGAACAGATCCGGCACCCAGTTGGCGGTGTTCATGTCGTGCGTGCGGCGGCGATCGTCGCCGGTGTTCTTGCGCAGTTCGAGAAACTCTTCGATGTCGATGTGCCAGGTTTCCAGATAGGCACAGACCGCACCTTTGCGCTTGCCGCCCTGGTTGACGGCAACGGCGGTGTCGTTGGCCACTTTCATGAACGGCACCACGCCCTGCGATTTGCCGTTGGTGCCCTTGATGTGCGCACCGAGGCCGCGCACCGGCGTCCAGTCATTGCCCAGACCGCCGGCGAATTTCGACAGCAGTGCGTTGTCGCGCACGGCGCCGAAAATGCCGCCCAGATCGTCGGGCACGGTGGTCAGGTAGCAGGACGACAGCTGCGAGTGCAGGGTGCCGGCATTGAACAGCGTCGGCGTTGACGACATGTAGTCGAAGGTCGACAGCAGCTTGTAGAACTCGATGGCGCGCTCGTTCTTCTCCGGTTCACGGATGGCGAGGCCCATGGCGACGCGCATGAAGAACACCTGCGGCAGTTCGAAGCGGATGTTGTTGTGGTGAATGAAGTAGCGATCGTAAAGCGTCTGGATGCCGAGGTAGGTGAACTGGCGATCACAGTCGGCATCGAGTGCGGAACCGAGCATGTCCAGGTCGAAGCTCGACAGCTCCGGTGACACCAGCTCCAGCTCGACGCCCTTGGCGATGAAGGCTTTCAGCGCGGCCGGATAGAGCTTGTGCATTTCGCTCTGCGTGGCGCGCTCGACCAGACCCAGATAGGACAGCGCTTCGGCGCGCACGACGTCCATTTGCAGGCGGGCGGTGACCAGGTTGTAGGACGGATCGCGTTCGATGAAGGCGCGCGCGCTCATCACCAGCGCGGTGGCGACGTCGGCTTCGGCAACGCCGTCGTACAGGTTGCGCACGCAGTCTTTCAGGATCAGCGTGGCATCGACGCCGTTCAGGCCTTCGCAGGCTTCGGTGACCACCGTGTGCAGGCGGGCGGTGTCGAGCGGTTTCAGGTTGCCGTGCTTGTCCTTGACGTTGAGGGCGCTGGAGACACCGACGGCGGCGCGGGCGGCCTGCTCTTTTTCGGCGCGTTCACGGGCGCGGTCTTCGCGGTAGAGCACGTAGGCGCGGGCGACTTTCTGCTCGCCGGCGCGCATCAGGGCCAGTTCGACCTGATCCTGGATGTCTTCGATATGGACAGTGCCGCCGCCGGGCAGGCGACGGGTCATGGCTTTCATGACCAGTTGGCCCAGCTCGCGAACGGTCTCGTGGACGCGGGTGGAGCCCGCGGCCTGGCCGCCTTCGACGGCGAGGAAGGCCTTGGTCAGCGCGACTTCGATCTTGGAGTGGTCGAACACCACCACCTTGCCGTTGCGCTTGATGACGCGCAGCTGGCCGGGAGCCGTGGCATTCAGGTCGCTGGTGTCACCGGGGCCGGGAACGGGGCTGTGTGCGCTGCCGGTGCTGCTGACTGGGGCTTGGTGTTCCATGGCTCCTCCACCTCTTGGGCCTGATTCATTGGTTGGGTTTTGCATGACGCGTTCGGGTGCCGCGAGCCGGATTTGCGTCCCTGAAAGCCGCCGATACAGCCACACCGGACTTGCGCCGGGACGACAGGACAGGCTGGGGACGAGTGATTTCCGGCTCCCGCTTGATCGGCCCGGCTTTTGCTGCTAGGCACAATCGTTGGGGGTGATGCGATCGTTTGACCACCATATATGGTGGAAAGTGCGGGCAAATGTAGTGCGTTTTTCCGGCCCCTGCAAGGCCAAAACTCGTGGATCTGCGGTTGACATTCTGTGGATAAGTGGTGGGCGCAGGATCCTGTACAAAAATTGACAATCCGGCCGTCAACGGCGGCCCGATCCGGCCATCACGGCATGGTCTATGCTGCAATTGGTCGCCGAGGCATATATGCAGACGATGAGAAAAAACTTGCGCTTGTTGTTGGTGGAAGATTCGGCCGACGACGCCGATCTGCTGGTGCTGGCCCTGCGCCGGGGCGGCTTTGCCGCCGAAACCGAACGGGTCGAGAACGCGGCTGACTTCCGCGCCGCGCTGGCCAAAGGCGGCTGGGACGTCATCGTCTCCGACGTCAGTATGCCCGGCTTCGGCGCCCAGGCGGCGCTGACCATTCTGGCCGAAGTCGGCCTGCCGATACCTTTTATAGTCGTCTCTGGCCACATGAAGACCGAGGACGCCGTCGCCATGATGCGCGCCGGCGCCGAGGACTTTGTCCAGAAAGACGACATGGCCCGGCTGGTGCCGGCGGTGGAACGGGCGCTGCGCGATGCCGAGCTGGCCCGCCAGCGCCAGCAGGCCACCGAACAGGCCGAGCGCTTCGGCCGCATCCTTGATGAGTCGGCCAACGAGATCTACGGCTTCGACCCCGACACCCTGCTGCTGGTGCACATCAATCAGGGCGCCTGCCAGAACTGCGGCTACACCCAGGACGCCATCGGCAAGCTCAGTCTGGCGACCCTGCTCGGCGTCAGCGAGGCGCGGGCGCGGCAGTTGCTGGCACCGCTGCACAACGGCGCGCAAATGCCGCTGGCGCTGGAGCTGGATTGCCACCGCGCCGACGGCAGCAGCTATCCGGTGGATCTGCGCGCCCAGTTGCTGGCCGGCACGCTGGTCGTGCTGGTCATCGACATCACCGAAAAGCGCGCCACCGCCGAACAGCTGCGCAAGCTGTCGCAGGCGGTCGAGCAGAGCCCGAGCGGCGTGGTGATCCTCGATCGCAACGGCCTCATCGAGTACGTCAACGCCAGCTTTGTGGCCATGAACGGCTTCCCCGCCGACGAGGTGGTCAACCACAACTTCATTGAGCTGATCACCCAGCAGTCGCCGACCCAGCGCGTCGGCCAGATGCAGGACTCGCTGCAGCGCGGCCAGAGCTGGCGCGGCGAGCTGCACACCCGGCGCAAGGACGGCAATGCGCTGTGGCAGTACGTGTCGCTGTCACCCATCGTGCCCGAGCACGGCGCCATCCAGCATTATCTGGTGATGCTCGAAGACATCACCGTGCGCAAGGAATACGAACAGAAGCTGCTGCGTCAGGCCAGCTTTGACGAGCTGACCAAGCTGCCGAATCGCCTGCTGGCGTTTGATCGGCTGTCGGTGGCGCTGGCCGATGCCAAACGCGAGCAGACACGCGTCGCGCTGTTCTTTATCGATCTGGACAACTTCAAGAACGTCAACGATACGCTCGGCCATTTCGCCGGAGACGCGTTACTGATTGAAGCCGCCGGCCGGCTGCATTCCTGTGTGCGCGAAAACACCACGCTGGCGCGCTTTGGCGGCGACGAGTTCATTGTCGTGATGCCGCATCTGGATTCACCGAATACCGCGCGGCTGGTTGCCCAGCGCATCCTGAAAGTGTTCCAGCATCCATTCCAGATCCATGGCCGTGAACTGTTCATCACCGCCAGCATCGGCATCACTGTGTTCCCGGATGACGGCGAAAGCACGCAGGCACTGCTGCAGAACGCCGACGCGGCGATGTACCGCGCGAAAGAAATCGGCCGCAACAATTACAGTTTCTTCACGCCGGAAATGAATCGTCAGGCCGAACAACGGCTGAATCTGGAAACGCAGCTGCGCCGGGCGATGTCGCAAAACGAATTGTCGCTGGTGTACCAGCCGGTGATCGCCGCCAGTTCCGATACTGCCGTGGCAGTGGAAACGCTGCTGCGCTGGAAAAATGCCGAGCTGGGCATGGTGTCGCCGGATCAGTTCATTCCGCTGGCCGAAGAAACCGGTCTCATCGTGCCGATTGGCGAATGGGTGTTGCTGGAATCCTGCCGCACCGTGGCGCACTGGCAGCGCGTCACCAATCTGCCCATCCGTCTGGCGGTGAATGTCTCGGCGCGGCAATTCAGCGGCTCCGGCATGGTCGAGCTGGTGAAACGGGCCTTGCAGGAAAGCGGCCTGACGCCGCACACGCTGGAGCTGGAGATCACCGAACGTCTGGTGCTGAACGAAACGTCCACCAATTCCAATCAGTTGCACGAGCTGAGCCAGATGGGCGTACGCCTGTCCGTGGACGATTTCGGCACCGGCTATTCAGCGCTGTCCTATCTGAAGCGCTTCCCGTTTGACACGCTGAAAATTGATCGCGCTTTCGTGCGCGACATTACCCGCGATCGCGACAACGCCGCGCTCGCCAAAGCCATCGTCGCCATGGCCCACGGCCTCGACATGGAAGTGATCGCCGAAGGTGTGGAAACACTGCAACAACGCGATTTCCTGATGGGGCTGGGCTGCGACATGATGCAGGGCTATTTCTTCAGCCGGCCGATCCCGGCCGACGAATGCCTGCGTCTGGTGCAGGATCTGCAGGCGCGTGCGCAGCTGAAGGAGTCGGGTTCGGAGTTGTAATGCTCAGGATGATTGCCGGTGTTGATTGCGGCAAGAAATGCTAAGAACGGCCATTTCAGGCTTACATCACCGACAGCAAAAAGCCGACTTCTGGGTCGGCTTTTTTGTGTGTGCATATTGGTTGCGCGCATACGACGTCAGCGCGGCGGCGTATTCAGCAGCATCCAGTACAGGCCGAGCTGGCCGATGGCTTCGGTGAACTGGCCGAAATCGACCGGTTTGGTGATGAAGCTGTTCACGCCCAGCTGATAGGAACGGACGATGTCGCGTTCTTCGGCGGACGAGGTCAGCACCACCACAGGTATGCGGGCGGTGCGATCATCCGATTTCACTTTTTGCAGCACCGTCAGGCCATCGACTTTCGGCAGCTTGAGATCGAGCAGGATCAGCCGCGGCTGATCGGCGATGGAACGGTTGGCGTGTGAGCCCGAGCAGAAAATGAATTCCAGCGCTTCGGCGCCGTCGCGGGCGATCTCGATGCGGTTGGCGAGGTTCTTTTTGCGCAGCGCGCGCAGGGTGAGCTCCAGATCGTTGGGATCATCTTCAACGAGCAGGATTTCGATTTCGGCAGCCATGACTGGTCTTGTCCCCGGGTGCGGCCATCCCTCCGTACGGCCAACGATGCAAGCCTAGGCGCAGTGTGGTGAAAAGGCAAATCTCAAGGAATCAATAATCTAGCTGCGAAAATTAAAGCTTTGATGAAGCTTGGCGGGCGGGGGAAGTCAGCGGAGGTGGGTAGGCGGGCAGGAGCAGGGAGGCGGTGGCGGGTACAGGGCAAAAGCGTCAGGGCCGGTGTGTCCGGCCCTGACGCCGTGCATCAGCCGGCGTAGTTCTTGGCGGCAAAGGCCCAGTTGGTCAGCGCCCAGAAGGCGTCGACATACTTGGCGCGGGCATTGCGGTAGTCGATGTAGTAGGCATGTTCCCAGACGTCGCAGGTCAGCAGCGGCGTCTTGCCGTCGAGCATCGGGTTGCCGGCGGCGCCGGTGTTGACGATTTCCACCGAACCGTCGGCGTTCTTGACCAGCCAGGTCCAGCCGGAGCCGAAGTTGCCCAGTGCCGAGGCCGTGAACTTGGCCTTGAACTCGGCAAACGAACCGAAGGCCTTGTTGATGGCTTCGGCGAGTGCGCCAGTCGGCTCGCCGCCGGCGTTCGGTGCCAGCGAGTGCCAGTAGAAGGTGTGGTTCCAGATCTGGGCGGCGTTGTTGTACACGCCACCGCTGGAGGTCTTGATGATCTCTTCCAGCGATTTGCCTTCAAAAGCGGTGCCCGGCACCAGCTTGTTCAGGTTGTCGACATAGGTCTGGTGATGTTTGCCGTAGTGGTATTCCAGGGTTTCTTCGGAAATGTGCGGTGCCAGTGCGTTTTTGGCATAGGGCAGCGGCGGCAGGGTGAAAGCCATGGTCCAACTCCTCGTCGTTCATCTCGAAAACACGGCAAACCCGCGTGAAACGTGCGGTTTTACCGCGGAAAAATGGACCCGAATCATACTCGATCAGGCTCGGGGGCGTATGCCGGGATGGCCTGAGTTCATGCGTGCACGTATGATCCGGCCCCATTGAATCGCCATGCCCAAGACGAGGTGCGCAATGGAAACCGTGGACAAGATCAAGCAGCAGATCGCCGAAAACCCGATTCTGCTGTACATGAAAGGCTCGCCGAAAATGCCGATGTGCGGCTTTTCGGCCCGCACCGCTGAAGCCGTGCTGGCCTGTGGTCAGCAGTTCGCGTTTGTTGATGTGCTGAGCAACCCGGACATTCGCGCCGAGCTGCCCAAGTACGCCAACTGGCCGACTTTCCCGCAGCTGTGGGTGAATGGCGAGCTGATCGGCGGCTGCGACATCGTCACCGAAATGCATGCCAAGGGCGAACTCAAGCCCTTGCTGGAAGGCGCACGCAAGCCGGCGTGAGCGGCATTGTCGATGTGATGCCGGAATAACAAAAAGGCCGCTGTTTCCAGCGGCCTTTTTGTTGTGTCACGTTTGTCGAAGTGACGGCTGTTGTGCGTGCGACAGCGGTGCGGCTCAGCTGTCGTGCAATTGCGACTGCAGGTAATTCGGCAGACCGATATCGCGGATGATGCCCAGCTGCGTCTCCAGCCAGTCGATGTGCTCTTCTTCGCTTTCCAGAATGTGCTTGAGCAAGTCGCGGCTGATGTAATCCTGCACGCTTTCGCAGTGGATGATGCCGGCTCTCAGGTCCGGCAGCGCCTTCAATTCCAGCTTCAGATCACATTCGATCATTTCCTGGACATTCTCGCCGATCAGCAATTTGCCGAGATCCTGCAGGTTGGGAATGCCTTCCAGGAACAGGATGCGCTCGATGAGTTTGTCGGCGTGTTTCATCTCGTCAATCGACTCGTGGTACTCGTGATCGGCGAGACGCTTGTAGCCCCAGTTCTTGTACATGCGGGCATGCAGGAAGTACTGGTTGATGGCAATCAGCTCATTGGCGAGAACCTGATTGAGCAGGGCAATGACTTTCGCGTCGCCTTTCATTTTTCGTTGTCCATTCGGGGGCAAAGGTGGCGGAAGTGTAGTCGCGTGCGCGTGCCGGTAACAGCAAAACCGTGCGGAGTACGGACGATGAAAATGAGAATGGTTGACGTCAGAAAATGCGTGCGATTAGCGCGCGTTGCGATCTGAATTTCGCGCTGTATGTCTGGTATTTGCACGCGACCGGAAGCGGGTCTGCGTGAGCCTGCTTGCGCAAGGGGCGTTGCCCGGAGATGGAGCGTTTGGATGTTCGGCGCATGGGATGAAACGTGGCTGCGACGAGGTCAATGCGGGACAGAGAGGGCGACGCGGGACGGCGAGGGCTGTGCGGCGTGGATAGGGCTGCGCGGGAATGCGAGGACGGACAGGTGCTGTTGATGGCGCGCTGCGGACAAGGCTGGCCGCAGCGGATCAGGCGGCCTGATTGACAGACGGCAGACGGATGATGGCCTGTTGCAGCACGTCCTTGGCGCAGGGGCCGCACTTGCCGCACTGGGTCGCGACACCGAGTTTCTGCGCCAGTGCTTTCATGGTGTAGACGCCCTGGCCCACGGCGGCCTGGATTTGGCGGTCGGTGACAGCTTTGCAGAGGCAGACGTACATGGTCGGAAAACAGCCAGTGAGATGACAGGGACATATTGTATGTAAATGAGAATGCTTGTCAATGCGATAAGCGTACAAGATCGCCAGTCAGCGCAGCCGGCTCGCAATAATGCAGTTGCGCGCAGGGAAGGGCGGGGCTGGGTGAGCAGATGGCCTGCCCCTTGTCCGGGTCCCGGACAAGCTGGACGGCCTGCTGCGACTCAGGAGACGGCCCGCGGCTCCGCGCCCGCAGATAGCGGGCGGCAAGAAAGAGGCCGGCAGGGTGGCGAAATCTGGAGATTGCCAGGGCCGGCCCGGCCAGAGATGACTTCCGCGCGACAAGGCAGCAAACCGGAAACCTGCGGTAAAAAGTCGAGTGTATTACTCGGAATTGCGTTGTCACGGCCCTGACCTATAATGCCGCCACCTTTGTTTTTGGCCGTCCGGTTCCCGTCCGGGAAGCGGGTCAAATTCCATCGCCGGTGTCCTGACACCGGCGCTCACAAACCAAGGAGAGCACCATGGGCGTTTTGGTTGGCCGTCCGGCCCCCGATTTCAAGACCGCTGCGGTTCTGGGTAACGGCGAAATCGTCGACAACTACAGCTTCCGCGAAGCCATCAAGGGCAAGTACGCGATTCTGTTCTTCTATCCGCTGGACTTCACGTTCGTCTGCCCGTCGGAGCTGATCGCCTTTGATCACCGCCTGAACGAGTTCAAGTCGCGCGGCGTCGAAGTGATTGGCGTGTCGATCGACAGCCAGTTCACGCACAGCGCCTGGCGCAACACGCCGGTCGAGAAGGGCGGTATCGGCCCGGTCGGCTACACGCTGGTCGCCGACGTCAAACACGACGTGGCCCGCGCTTACGACGTTGAGCATCCGGACGCCGGCGTGGCCTTCCGTGGCACCTTCCTGATCGACAAGGCCGGTGTGGTCCGTCATCAGGTGGTCAACGATCTGCCGCTCGGCCGCAACATCGACGAAGCGATCCGCATGGTCGATGCGCTGCAGTTCACCGAACAACACGGTGAAGTCTGCCCGGCAGGCTGGAACAAGGGCGCTAAAGGCATGAAGGCCGACGCCGCCGGTGTCGCCGCCTATCTGGCCGAGCACGCCAACAAGCTGTAATTGCCGCTGCTGTTTTGTGCGACAAAAAAACGGCCACTTCGGTGGCCGTTTGCATTTGCGGCGTCCGGCACGCGGTTTGACAGATCCGTGTTCACCGACAATGTTTAGCGCACACGCAAAGTCGGGAGCACGTCATGCACATGTCAAAACCGTGCAGGGCGGCCGCGCTCTGTGGGCTGTTGATCGCACCGCTGTCTGTTGCCATGTCCACCGCACAGGCCGGCGATTTCTGGATGAGCAACAGTCTGACCTTTCTGCACGGACGCGACTTTCAGGTCGGCGAGGCCACGCGCAGCATCGGTACGTTTGAACACGCCAGCGGCTGGAGCTGGGGTGATCAATTCCTGTTTGTTGATCAGACCTGGGACGACAGCGGCACCGATACCTATGGTGAGTGGTCGCCGCGCGTCAATCTCTGGTCGCCGAATCGCAGCGGCGTTCGCAGTGTTCTGCTGGCCGCCACGCTCGAGCGTGGTGCCAACGATGTGTCGGCAGATTTGCTCGGCGTCGGCGTGTCATTTGATGCGCCGGGATTCAGCTATCTCAATGTGCATCTGCTGGCACGCGATACCCGTCATCGTGATGGCCGCACCTGGCAAACCACGGTCACCTGGTCGTATCCGTTCACACTCGGCAACAGCAAGTGGCGCCTCGACGGCTTTACCGATATTGCCGGCAGCGAAGGCATATACCGGCGCAATGTCCTGTTCGTGCCGCAGCTGAAAGTTGATATCGGCGAAATGTTTGGTGCGCGCAGCGGCAGTCTCTGGGCCGGTGTCGAATACCAGTACTGGTCACCGAAATACGGCCTGCCGGCCAGCGTGCCGATCAAGCGCGATGAATCCGTCGCCCAGCTGATGGTGCAGTGGTTTTTCTGAACGGAGCGGATCATGTGGGGATCGCGTTCGATTTTTCGCGCGCTGATGATGTTGCTGGCCGGTTCCCTGTTTCTGGCCACGGCCTTGTCGGCGCTGCTCAACTATGTACTGGTGCGCAACCTGATCGATGATCAGGTGCAGCATGTGCAATTGCCTGCGGCCTTGCGTGAAGTCCGCAATGCGGTTGACGGTCAGCTGAGCCGGCCGGTGCAGACCGCGCGCCAGATGGCGGCCAACAGTTTCATGCGCGAGTTTTTGCTCAGTGGAGAGCCGGCAGCGCAGCAGGCGGTGCTGACTGATTACCTTAATGCCGTCAAAAAAGATGTCGGCGCCAGCATGATGTTTCTGGTGACCGGCGGCTCCGGCAGTTATTACCTGGAAACCGGGCTGTTCAAGAAGATCAGCGCCGACGTGGACAGGGATCGCTGGTATTTCGATTTCGTCGCCGCCAACCGGGAAATCGATTTCAATTTTGATCTGGCGGAAAAAAACAACGAGCCGACGCTCTACGTCAATCAGGCGCTGCGCCATGACGGACGCATCATTGCTGTCACCGGTGTCGCACAAAGCCTGAAGGGTCTGGCTGATCTGATCGCGCGTTATCGTCTCGGGGAGAGCGGCCATGCCTTTGTCGTCAACGCCGACGGCATGATCATGCTGCACCCGGACAGCGCCCTGATGGGCAAGCGCAAACTTGCAGAGTTGCCGGGTTTCGCTGAGGCATCGGCGCTCAATCGCGGTGCCGAGGTGCAGGTGATCAGTGTCGAACTGGACAGCGGCACCGCCTTTGCCGGCAGTGTGCCGCTGAGCATTGCCGGCTGGCGCCTGATCGCCGTGCAACCGAAAAGCGAGTTGTATGCCGGCCTGAACAGCGTCACCTGGAAGTCGGTGCTGACCGTGTCGGTAGTGGCCTTCATTCTGGTTGCTGTTGGTTTGCTGGTGCTGCGCAAATTGTTCCGGCCGGTGCAGGAAGTGGCGCGCACGCTGGCCAGCATTGGCGAGCATGGCGGTGATTTGCGCGTGCGTCTGGAGATGTCGGCGGAGCAGGAAACCGCGCAACTGGCGAACGGTTTCAACCAGTTCACGGAAAAGCTCGCGGCGATTGTCCGCGACGTGGCAACCGATGCCGAAAAATTGCACGACACCACGGCGCGACTGGCAACCCAGGTGCAGGAAACGGCGCAATACGCTGACACGCAGCAACAGCGCACCGAGCAGGTGGCAACCGCTGTGCATGAAATGGGGCTGACGGTGCAGGAGATCGCCGGCAATGCCACCAAGGCGGCGACGGCAGCGAAGGCGGCCAGTCATTCGGCCGGTTCGGGCCAGACAACGATCAACGCCAGCGTGCAGGCCATCGAGCGCTTGTCATCCGAGCTGGCCGCCGCCGGTGATTCGGTGCGGCAGCTGGCAGAGGGCGTGTCGTCGATCGGTTCGGTCCTCGATGTGATCCGTGGCGTGGCCGAACAAACCAATTTGCTGGCGCTCAATGCAGCAATTGAAGCGGCGCGCGCCGGTGAGCAGGGCCGCGGCTTTGCCGTCGTCGCCGATGAAGTGCGTCATCTGGCCCAGCGCACGCAGGACGCCACACGCGATATCCAGCAGAAGATCAGCGATCTGCAAAACGGCGCCATGCATGCGGTGGAAGCGATGGATCGTGGCCAGCAAAGCATGCAGGGCAGTGTCGCGTCGGTACAGCAGGCGGGCGCCGCGTTTGCGTCGATCGCCGGCGCGGTGGAGGACATCAGCGGCATGAACTTCCAGATCGCCACTGCCACCGAAGAGCAATCGACAGTGACCAGCGACATGGACCGCAATCTGGTCGAGATCGCCGATCTGTCGCGGCGCACGTGCGGCATTTCAGCCGACTGCCGTGCGGCCTGCGATCAGCTCGCCGAACTGGCCCGGCACCTGAACGGCCTGATCCATACCTTCCGTTATTGATCGGGCGCCGGTCCGCTGGGTCCTGCAAGGGCGGGCAAACGGCCGGCAGGCTGTGACTCGCCGACGGGAAAGGCGAGGGGCAAGGCGCATCCCTGATTCAGGTCAAATACGCATGCAAACGAGAGTAAATCGTATTTAGCTTTGCTTTCTGTGTCCCTATAATGCGCGCCTCGCTATCCGGAGGTGCTCATGAATCACGCCCGTCTGCCCGTCAGCCTGCTGTCGCTGGCCATCGTCTCGGCCCTGTCTGCGACCGGCCTGCGGGCTGCCGAAACCGGTGCTCCGTCGCTGCAGGCCGCGTCCACCGACCAGGCCGAAGCCAAGCGCCGTGAAGCCGTGCCGACCATCGAGGTGATTGGCCAGGCCGGCAATCTGGACCGCATCGGCGGTGCCGCCACGGTGGTCGATGACCAGCTCATCCAGGAAGCCCGCGCCTTCAACGTCAACGATGTGCTGCGTCTGGTGCCGGGCGTGTTTCCGCGTGAGGAAGAAGGCTTCGGTCTGCGCCCGAATATCGGCATCCGTGGCCTGAACCCGACCCGTTCGACCAAGGTGCTGCTACTTGAAGACGGCCTGCCGCTGGCTTACAGCCCTTACGGCGACAATGCCTCCTACTACCATCCGGCCATTGAGCGTTTCAGCTCGCTGGAAGTGCTGAAAGGCGCGGCGCAGATCGCGTTCGGCCCGCACACGGTTGGCGGTGTGGTGAATTACCTGACGCCGAATCCGCCGGCGGATTTCGCCGGCAAACTGCGTCTGGCTGCCGGCACCGATGGCTACCAGCAACAGTATCTGGAGCTGGGCGACAGCTTTGGCGCGGCCGGGCGCGAAACCGGTGTGCTGTTTCAGGCGGTGCGCAAGCAGGCTGAAGGCGCGCGCGAGCACATGCAGTTCGATATCACCGATTTCAATCTGAAGCTGGTGCAGCAACTGGGTGATCAGCAGGCCATCACCTTCAAGGCCTCGCGCTATGACGAGGATTCGGATGTGCCGTATTCGGGCCTGACGCTGGCCGAGTTTCGCGCCAATCCGCGTTACAACCCGTTCACCAACGACAACTTCACCACCCACCGCGAAGGCATGTCGCTGGTGCATCACTGGAGTCCGGTTGCCGGTGTCGAGCTCGACACCGCGATCTACAAAACCGAATTTCACCGTGACTGGTGGCGGCAATCGAGCAACTCCGGTCAGCGTCCGAGTGACAGCAGCGATCCGCTGTGCGGCGGCATGGCCAATCTCCACACTACTTGCGGCACCGAAGGCCGGCTGCGCGATTACGACGTCACCGGTGTTGAGCCGCGTCTGACCATCACGCACGCGTTCGGTACGCTGAAAGCCGGCGTTCGTTATCAGGAAGAACAGCAGCAGCGCCTGCAGATCAACGCCGATACGCCGCGCGGTCGCACACCGGGAACGACGGTCAACGGCGGTCTGAAAGAAAACAATTTGCGCGACACCGAAGCGCGCGCCTGGTTTGTCGAAAACACGTTTGTGTTCGGTGACTGGACGCTGACGCCCGGTGTGCGCCATGAAGACATCGAGTACGCGCGCCGCAACCGGATGAACAACGCCACCGGCAGCACCTCGGTCAGTGAAACGCTGGCGGGTCTGGGCGGCACCTGGCAACTCAGCAACAAGACCGTGCTGTTCGCCGGTGTCCACGAAGGCTTCAGTCCGCCGCGCGTCGAAGACATCATCAATAACAACAACGGCCAGAGCATCGAGCTCGACGCCGAGAAAAGTCTGAACAGCGAGATCGGCGTTCGTCACGGCAACGGCGACGGCATCAAAGTCGAAGCCGCGTGGTTCCGGCTCGACTTTGACAACCAGATCGTGCCGGCCAGTGTTGCCGGAGGTGCCGGTGCCACACTGACCTCGGCCGGTGAAACCCTGCATCAGGGACTGGAAGTGCTGCTCGGTTACGACCGCGATGCGTCGTTCAAGCGCGGCACCGTCAATCCGTTTGCCCGCATGGCCTGGACCTGGGTCAGCGACGCTGAATACACCGGCACGCGCTTTTCGTCGATCACGCCCAATGTCAGCGTGCGCGGCAATCGTCTGCCGTACGCGCCGGAACACACGCTGTCACTGATCGGCGGTATCGAAACGGTCGGCGGTTTCCATGCGCAGCTGGAAGTGGTGTTTGTGGATCAGATGTACACCGATGATCTGAACACCCGTGCGATCAGCGCCAACGGCCAGCGTGGACTGATCGGCGACTACACGGTTTACAACCTGAGCGCCAACTACAGATTCCCGGACACTGATATCACGCTGTTTGTGTCCGGCCGCAACCTGACGGACGAGCTGTATGTCGTGGACATGAGCCGTGGCCTGATCCCCGGCATGGCGCGCAGCTGGCAGGCCGGAGTCGAGTGGCAGTTCTGACCGCCGGCACCATTCAGTTAAGGCTCTCCGAATTGCGACTGGCATGAGTTACCGTTCGCCCTGAGCGAAGTCGAAGGGGTGAACGGCTCGCCAACAGTGGTGCGCAGTCAAGAAAGTCCCATTCGTGAAACCCTTCGACGAGCTCAGGGCGAACGGGGCTTTCTCAACTGGATGCGACTAGCGACATTGCGCGGATCACATTCATATCTGAACAAAAAAATTGTTTGCTGAGAGTGCCGCGCAAAAAATCTGCTCAGGAATTGCCCAGCGCACTCTTCAGCGGATACACCGGCCGCGCTCCGGGGGTGCGGAAATGGGCATCCATTTTCGGCACCAGGCGATTCAGTTCATCCATGCGTTTCTGCGGTGACGGATGCGTGGAAAACCAGTCGAACTCGCCACGACCGCCGCCGAGTTCGCTCATCTTGCGCCACAGGCTGACTGCCGCCCGCGGATCGTAACCGGCTTTGGCTGCCAGCTCGATGCCGATGACATCGGATTCACTTTCCGCCGTGCGGCTGTTGGGCAATTGCACGGCCACGGCGGCGGCGAGCGCTGCGCCGGCCAGTGCCATTTCGCTGCGCTGTTTGTAGGCGGCGAAGGCGGTGATGGTCAGGTTGGTGGCCATGGCCATGGACATTTTTTCCGCTGTGTGATTCGACAGTGCATGGGCGATCTCATGCCCCATGATCTGTGCGATCTCATCATCATTGAGTTTCAGTTGTTCAATGATGCCGGTGTAAATCGCCATGCGTCCGCCGGCCATGCAGAAAGCGTTGACGGTTTTCGGATCGTTGATCACGCGCACGCTCCAGTCCCATTTCTGGGTATCGGGACGGAACAGCACTGCCTGGGCAATCAGTTTCGCCGTGATGGTTTCCACACGACGGATCAGCGCCTTGTCGTCGCTGAGTTTGCCTTGTTTCTGCAGCTGCTGCATTTCTGCGGTATAGGCTTGCGCCGAGGCAGAAATCGCTTGTGATTCGGACACCAGCATCAGCTGGCTGCGGCCGGTCACCGGATTGGTGACGCAGCTGATCAGCAAGGGACTTGCCAGCAGGGCAAGCATGAGCGGGCGCAAAATAGCCATGAGCGGACTCCTGTCGTGAAGCCGCAAGCTTAGCGGACGATGCGCCGATCCGTCATCCCGGCGCGGCAGCGCAAAATGCTTCTCCGCGTTTGCGTGCTGCACCATCCGGTCCGGCAAGTCATCCGCGCACGATGGGATGCGCCGCTCAATGCCGGAACTGTTCGATCTTGATCGCCAGATTGTGCGTCAGATCCAGCACGCGACTCATCGCCAGCCGTGTGTGATCGAGGGCATGCGCCACGGTGCGGGTATGGGCGGCGGCGTGATTGATGTGGTGATCAATGTCGCTGGCGACGTGCGTTTGTTCCTCGGTGGCGGCAGCGACCTGGGTGCTCAGGTCGCTGATCGATGTCACCTGCTGACCGACGCGGTCCAGTTTGTCCTGCAATGCGCGCATCACCTCGACCACTTCGCGCGCCCGTTGCTGGACATCAGACATCATGCTGACGCTGACTTCGGTGTCACGATGAAAGCCCTGCAGCATGTCGCCGATTTGCCGGGTCGCTTCGCGCGTGCGTCGCGCCAGCTGGCGCACTTCATCGGCGACCACGGCAAAGCCGCGACCTTGTTCGCCGGCGCGCGCGGCTTCGATCGCGGCGTTGAGGGCCAGCAAATTGGTTTGATCGGCAATGGTGCTGATGGTCTCGGCAATGCGACCGATGTGATCGGTGTTACCGGCGAGATTGTCGATCTTGTGATTGGCCTCGCCGATACGCTCGGCCAGATCGCCGACTTTGTCTGCGGATTCCTGCAGTGCCTGCCGGCAGGTCTGCGTGTCCTCATGCGAGGAGCGCGTTGCGGAAGACGTGGTTTGCGTGCCGCTCGCCACTTCGCGGATGGCGCCGCTCATCTGCGTGATCGCGGTGGCGATGTGCTCAGTCTGGCGCTGCAGTTTTTCGCCATGATTGGCCGCGTCCTCGACGCGGCTGCGGGTGTCGTGTGCTTCGGCCTGCAGTGCGCGGCAATCTTCCGACAGCCGTTGCAGCCGACCGCGCAAGGTGCGCAGGTGCGCATCCTGAAACAGCAACGCCGCTTCGATCTGGCCGCACTCATCGCGACGGCCGGCGTAAACGCTGGTGATCAACGCGCTGTCCACACGCGCCCGCGCACCACGACTGATGCGCAGCAGTGGCCACAGTTCGCGTGTACCGAGCAGCATCGCCGTGCAGGTTGCCAGCATCAGCGCGAGCGGCGCGGACAGCGACGCCTGCAAGCCGAGCACGCCCGTCATCATCGCCAGTGTCTGCAACAGACCCAGACGCAGCATCAGCGGCAAATCGGCCCAGCGGCGCGGCAGGGCTTTTCCTCTGGCAAGACGGCGGTACAGGCGGTTGATGCGCGGCAACTGTTGGCGATCCGGTGCGACGCGCACCGATTCATAACCGACCAGCGACTGCTGGTTGCGTATCGGCGTCACGAACGCATCGACCCAGTAGTAGTCGCCATTTTTGCGCCGGTTTTTCACCAGCCCCATCCATGGTTTGCCGGCGCGCAAATGCGTCCACAAATCCGCGAATGCGGCTTCCGGCATGTCCGGGTGGCGAATGATGTTGTGAGGCTCGCCGAGCAACTCGTCCTCGGCAAAACCGCTGACTTCGACGAAGGCCTCGTTGGCGTAGCGGATACGTGAATCGGGATCGGTGCCGGATACCAGCTGGTATCCCTCCGGCAGGACAAACTCGCTGTCGCTGACCGGTTGGTTGTTGCGCATGACAGTGTTCTCCGACGGACGACGACGCCAAGCGCTGCTCGGCTGCCCGCCGGCATCTTCCGGCCTTTGCTGGCCGCGCAATTTGAGGTGCGTCAGAAAAGGTCGGAGCTTTGCCAGCCAGTTCCTGCGGCGCAGCAGGCCGGACGTCCGTGTGCGCAGCCTGGAAATGTTCCGGCCACGTGTGCTGTTGGTCCTGAACCTGAATACGGATGAAAAGACGGCCGCGGGGAGTTCGCCCGTTTGTGGTTCGACTAGCGTTTACTGCTGAGCCTGCCGAAGCATTACCACGAACGGGGGGAAACTGATTCAGGAGACTGGTTCAGAAAACTGGTTCGAGACTTCCTGAACAGTGAGCGGCATTCCCTGTGAACAGGCTTGCCGAGAACAGATTTGTCGTGAACAGATTGCCCGTGAACAGGTTTCCGTGTGCACGGCGAAAACGCTCGCCGCTGTCAGGCGTCGTTGTCGCCGTTGTCGTCACCCGGCTCATCGGCAACCGGTTGCCAGCCACCCAGATCCTGCCAGCGATTGACGATGCCGCAGAACAGTTCGGCCGTGCGTTCGGCGTCGTAGAGCGCGGAGTGTGCCTGATCACCGTCGAACGCTATGCCGGCGGTTTTGCAGGCTTTGGCGAGCACGGTCTGGCCGTAGGCGAGTCCGGCCAGCGTTGCGGTATCGAAGCTGGTGAAAGGATGAAACGGACTGCGTTTGATCGCGCTGCGTTCGATGGCGGCATTGAGAAAGGCCAGATCAAACCAGGCGTTGTGGCCGACCAGAACGCTGCGTGTGCAACCGGCCTGTTTTTGTGCCGGTCGCACGGCGTGGAAAATTTTTTCCAGTGCTTCGCGTTCCGGCACGGCGAAACGGAACGGATGCGTCGGATCGATGCCAGTGAAGGCGAGCGCGGCCGGATCAAGAATGCAGCCGGGAAACGGTTCGACGTGCGCATGCACGCTTTGCGCGGGAAACAGATTGCCGCGTTCATCCATGTCGAGCAGCACGGCGGCGATCTCGAGCAGGCCGTTTTTGCGGGCATCAAAGCCGCCGGTTTCGACGTCGATGATCACCGGGTAGTAACCGCGGAAGCGTTGTGCGAGTTGAGGATTCAAAGCAGGAGTTCCGCCGTCGGGACCGGATGCGTGTGCGCATCGTGAACCGGCGCAACAGGGTGCGCCGGCAATCGAGTGTGTGGGTTCAGCCTGGCGCCGGTTCAGCGCAGGCGCCAGTGCAGGGCTTCGCCGGCGCGGAACGGCACGATGTCGCTGTCGCAATAGGGCAGCGTCGCCGGCACGGTCCAGGTTTCTTTCACCAGCGTGATCTGATCGCTGTTGCGCGGCAGGCGATACCAGTCGGCGCCATGAAAGCTGGCAAAGCCTTCGAGTTTGTCGAGCGCATGGGCGGTTTCAAACGCTTCGGCGTACAGCTCAATGGCCGTGTGCGCGCTGTAGATCCCGGCGCAGCCGCAGGCGGCTTCCTTGGTCGGGCGGGCATGTGGTGCGCTGTCGGTGCCGAGGAAGAAACGCGGATTGCCGGAGGTGGCAACCGCAACCAGTGCCTGACGGTGTTCTTCGCGCTTCAGAACCGGCAGACAGTAATGATGCGGACGGATGCCGCCCTGAAACAGCGCATTCCGATTCAGCAGCAGGTGTTGCGGCGTGATGGTGGCGGCAACATCGTGCTCGCTGTCGCGGACGAATTGCGCCGCTTCGCGCGTGGTGATGTGTTCAAACACGACACGCAGCGCAGGGAATTTTTTCAGCGTCGGGATCAGCGTGTTGTCGATGAAGCGTTTTTCGCGATCGAAGACATCAACTTCGCTGGCGGTTTCTTCGCCGTGTACGCACAGCGGCACGCCTTCGCGCTCCATGGCGGCCAATACCGCGTCCACTTTTGCCAGCGACGTGACACCGTGATCGGAGTTGGTGGTGGCGCCGGCCGGATAGAGTTTGTAGGACAGCACGAATTCGCTGTCGCGCACGCGTTTGACTTCGTCGGCGTCGCTGTTGTCGGTGAGGTAAAGCGCGAACATCGGCTGGAAGCGGGCTCCGGCCGGCACTGCGGCGAGCACGCGCTGGCGATAGGCCGCCGCCTGTTCGACGCTGGTGACCGGCGGTTTCAGGTTGGGCATGGCCAGCGCGCGACCAAACTGCTGCGCGGTCGGCGCCACGGTGTAACGCAGCGCATCGCCATCGCGGAAGTGCAGGTGCCAGTCATCGGGGCGGGTCAGCGTCAGCATGTTCGGAAGTCCGGAGCGCGGGGGCGGAAGTCAGGGGCGCGCATTATACGCGCGGCACCTGCCGGCGGGGCGGCTGAGCGTCAGGCACTTCGCCGGGGCTCGGCGCAACGGGCCGCGCCGGGTTGAGTCGGCGGAGGGAGCGGGGACGCAGACGCCGTGCGATGCCGGTAAAGAATTCGCCGTTGCGGCCGACATACGCAGCGAACCCTCCTGCGAACCTTCGTTTGCGCTGCGGCGCCGGCCCTGATCATGAAACAGCCCATCGTGAAACTGCACATTCCGCTGTTGCTTGCCGCTGGCCTGACGGTACTACCTGCCGAGGCCGGCTTCCGCCGCTTTGAAGCGACGCTGGATGGCTCAAGCTGGAAGACCAGCGCCTCGCCGCTCAGTTGTTCGCTGAGCCATGACATTCCCGGTTTTGGCCGGGCGCGCTTTGTCAGCCAGCACGGTCGCCAGCCCAATCTCGAATTCAACCTGCAAACGGAAACCGCCTTGCCGAACCTGCCCGGCGAAGTCGTGCTGCGCACGCTGGCACCGGCCTGGCGCCACGATGATCTGCCGCAGGATCTGGGCCGTCATCTGGCCGGTAGCGGCCGCACGCTGGTCAATCTGCGCGATGCCCAGGGTTGGCGCCTGCTCAGCGAGCTGGAGCAGGGGCGCTTTCCGACCTTTTTCTACGAAGGCTATCTGGACGGCAGCGACACCATCGCCGTCGGCCTGTCTTCGGTGCGTTTCCAGCAGGCTTTCCAGCGTTTCCGTAGCTGTCAGGCGCAGTTGCTGCCGTACACCTTCAATGACATTGCCCGCTCGGTGCTGTACTTCGATCACGACAAGGTCGAGTTCAATGCCGGCACCCGCGCCAGACTGGAGCAGATCAAGACCTACTTCAAAGCCGATCCGCGACTCGACCTGGTGCTGGCCGAGGGGCATACCGATTCCCAGGGCGGACGCTGGTTCAACACCCAGCTCGGCCAGAAGCGTGCCGAAGCGGTGAAGGAGTTTCTGGTCAAGGCCGGTATTCCGGCCGAACGCATCAAGACCCAGACCTTTGGCGAGCGCAAACCGGTCGGCAACAACCGCACCGAAGCCGGCCGCGCGCAGAATCGCCGGGTCGTGCTCACCATCAGTCGCTGAGTGCCGCCCGCCAGTCGGCGCCGGATCAGCTGCTGGACAGCGGCGCGTGGCGCTGGCAAGGTTGCCGGCACTGACCCCGGAGATGCCGCGCGCATGTCGCCATTCGCTGTCCGGGTGGGCAACCCGGATCGCTCCATCCGTTTTCTTCCTGCATCGCCCGGCATGAGGCCGCGGCATCTGGTCCGACATTTCACGGTGAACGTTGCGCCTGCCGCCGCCATCACCACCGTGTCGCCGCGTCAGGTAAACGTCGAATTTTTCCCGCTTCGTGGTGTACAGTCCGGCATCGTCGCCGGACGGTGTCGTCTGGTCGCGCATGCCGTTTCTGGCGGCTATGCTGCAACAGACAGTGATCGGGCGTTCAGTGTGCTCAACCGGTTGCGGACCGGAAGCAGTGAGCGCAGAGCACGCAACCGGACCAATGAACTTGCATCAATGAACAAGGCAGCCTCACCGGCCGGAGCAGCATCCTGTGCCGGCGATGTAAATGCCGCAAGGCCGCGCTCATGACGCGGGTGTCGTCGAACTTTTTCTTCTCGCTGGGGATTCGCCCATGGCTTTAACGGTTACGCAACGTATCAGCGCCGGCTTTGCCGGTACGGGTGTCGGTCTGTTGCTTATCGCAGTGGTCAGCATTTACGGCATGCAGCGCGTCAAGGGCGACATGACCAACGTCGCCGATCGCGCCGCGCCCATGGTCGAGCAGGGGGGCCAGGAGGTCGCCAGCCTGCTGCAGGCCAGTCGGGCACTGAGCATGTATTACAACGGCCGCACTGCCGACGAGCTGGTGACAGCGCGCACCGCGTATGACGCGGCAATGGACAATTTCAAGAAAGCCGATGCCGCGTTTGCCGCGCTGGTCGGTGACGAAGCGGTGATCAGCCGTGCCAAGGAAGAAGTGGTCGCGCGCGTGGGCAAGTTCAACGAAGCCGCGCCGCAATTGCTGAGCGTGCACGAAACGGAAGTCAGCGCAGCGACGAAAGTGAAAACTGTGCGTGGCCGTTTTGAAGGCCTCGCCGATGAACTCGACGCTGATCTCAGCGATCTCGCCGACAGTGGTCGCGGCGCTCGCGGTCCGGCGGCCAAACTTGCCAAGCAGGTCGGATCCGCGACCGTGGCAGCCATTGATGCACTGACCGTCACCAACCCGGCCAGTCTCGCGTCCATCATCCGCGATCTGGATGACAGCGCAGCCGACATCGACGAGCAAATCGCGGCGCTGAAAGCCGCTGGTGGCGATCAGGATCTGGTCGATCGCGTCACCCGTCATCGCAACATGGTGTCCGGCCCGGACAGTCTTGCCGTGGCTTACAAGCAGCAACTGGAAGCAGGCGCGCAGTCGAAAGAAGCCTATGGCGTGACCGAAACGGCGCTGGGCGAAGCGCTGACCGCGCTTGAAGGTCAGATGGCTGCGGTCAAAACCTACAAGGATGAAGCCAAGGCGAGCGCGGAAAGCGCTATCGGTAACGGCCGGCTGATCATCATCGCAGCGTCGCTGATCGTGATCGGTCTGGCGACCGGTTTCGCGATCTGGGTTGTCAACTCCATCCGCAAACCGATGGACATGACCATGCGCGTGCTCGACGAAGTGGCGCGCGGCGACATGACCCGCACGGTCGATCTGAACAGCGATGACGAGTTCGGCCATCTGGCCAAATCGGTCAATCGTCTGACCCAGCAGCTGCGCACCATGATGCAGCAGATCACCGACTCGGCCTCGTCGCTGGCCAGTGCTGCCGACCAGACCTCGCGCATTTCGCAGGGTACGCACGAGGCGATCAGCCATCAGCGTGAACAGACCGAACAGGTCGTCGTGGCCATGACGCAAATGGCGTCGACCGTCGAGGAAGTGGCGCGCAGCGCCAACAACACGCTGAGTCAGGTCACGACCGCCACGCAGGAAACCACCTCCGGTCGTCAGGTGGTGCATCAGAGCATCGAGGCCATCAACCGTCTGGCGCGGGAAGTGGAATCGTCGGTGGAAGTCATCAACCGACTGGATCAGTTCAGCGCCCAGATCGGCACCGTGCTCGATGTCATCCGCGGCGTTGCCGAGCAGACCAACCTGCTGGCGCTGAACGCGGCCATCGAAGCGGCACGCGCCGGTGAACAGGGCCGCGGTTTTGCCGTGGTCGCCGACGAAGTCCGCACGCTGGCCTCGCGCACGCAAAGTTCAACCGCCGAGATCCAGCAAACCATCGAACGTCTGCAGGCCGGTGCCCGCGAAGCCGTACAGGCCATGGCGCGCAGCAAGCGCGAAGCCGAAGCCTCGGTCGAACAGACCGCACGCGCCGGTGAATCGCTGCAGCGGATCACGACGGCGATGGGCATCATCAATGACATGAGCACGCAAATCGCCAGCGCTGCCGAAGAGCAGACGGCGGTGACCCAGGAAATGCACAAGAACATGACCAGCATTTCCAGCGTTTCGGAACAGACCGCCAATGGCGCGGCGGAAACGCTGTCGGCCAGTCAGGATCTGGCGCGTCTGGCGGAAACGCTGCAGCACGCGGTGCGCCAGTTCAAGGTTTGACCGGCTGCTGTTTGTTGCCACTAAAGTTTGTTGTCAGCAAAAAGGCCGCTACAGCGGCCTTTTTGTTAGCTGGCGTTTTCCTGAGTGCAGTATCAACTGATGCTGCCCGACGCCGCATGCGGCGCAGGCAACCGCGCCAGCAAACCGGAAAATCCGTACCAAGAAAAAACCGCCTTCCGGCGGTTTTTTCTTGGAGAAGTCAGCGGGCTTCAGCTGCCAGCCGCCGCAAACATGTCGAGGAAGGCTTTCTTGCCCGGGTCGCTGGCGGCCTGCTCTTCAGTCCATTGCACAATGGTCTTGCCGTCGTGCTCCGGATTCTTGGTGGCGGCGCCGCCCACCTGGCTGAGAATGAAATCCGCCGCGTCGGTTGCGCCGTGGGCTACAGCGGTGCGCAGCAGCGTGCCGCCGGAAAACTTGTCGTCCTTGGCGCAGAGGATGCCGCCGTACACACGGCGCAGCTGCAGATCGGCTTCCTTGAGTTTCTTGCGCATCAGGCTGCGGTCGTTCGCTTTGGTGTAGTCGCAGAGATTTGATGCGAGACGGACGTAGTCGTCATCGGCTGCCAACACACTCGGCGCTGCAACAGCGGCAGCGACAACGGTCAGCAAGGCGAGGGCCGGGCGTTTCATCGAGGGGTTCCCCTTGTCATGGACGTCAGAGGGATTATAGGCACAAGCGACAAAAAAAAAGACTGGCCTTTTTACAGGCCAGTCTTCCGGTGCTCAGTACGGCTTACTTGCTTTTGCGGCCGGCTGCTGTGGCTTCGGTGACGCGGGTGGCGTCAGCGCCGTAAGCAATCGCGCGCTGGGCATAGGTTGCTTCGGCTTTCGGGTTGGCGTACGTGGCGACTTTCACCGCTTCGTAAACATCGAAACCCGATTGCACGGCAGCGTCAAAGCTCTGCTCGCTGAACTGCGGCGCGGCCTTGATTGCGGCGGTCAGCACTTCGCTGCCAGCTTTGCCTTTGGCGTCGTAGAACGCAGCCGACACGTTGTACTGGTAGCAGCTGTCCTTGTTGAACGAGCTGTCGAACTTGGCAACGCGCTCGCAATCTTTGGCGGCGGCGCTGAATTCCTTGGCATACGGTTGCATGTCGCCGGCCATGGCCGAGCCTGCAATCAAACCCAGTGCCAACATCAAACCCTGCTTCATGGTGCTCTCTCCCGTTGGGGCGCCGATTGACCGATGGGGCGCATGAGCCGGAGTCTATGCCCCGTCGCTTGCGGCTGGCAATTTGTACCGGAGGACAATATGACCATGCTGCTCCGCAGCATCAGTCCGGTAAATCCAACAGCTGGCGCAGACGTGCAAGATAGTGCTGTTCATCCGGTGCCGTGCCGGCCCGCTGCGCCAGCCACATTGTTTCCGCGAGTGCATCCATGCAGCGGTGTTCAACCGCATGCCGGTCACCGTGGCGCAGCAAACCCTGGCGGAACAGGCCGGCAATACCGGCCGGACGATCCGTGTTGATCTGCTCGCGCAAACCCATGTGCAGACTCATGTGCAGAAACGGATTCACATCGCCGAACTCGGGCAGGAAATCGCGGCCGGAAAATTTTTCCGGCGCGGCCAGCGCCGCGTGATATTCCGGGTGCAGCGCAATCACTTCGCGGATCTGCTTTTCCAGATCCGTCAGCGCTTCATTTTGCTGTGTTTTGCGATAGACATCGAACCACATCTGGCGCAGGGCGTTGCGGTCATTGCCGAAGATCATGCTGGTAACTCATTGCGAAACTTGTAGCGGGAACTGGTTGCAGAGAGCCGGGAAGGATCATCCCGGGATCTCCGCGTTTTTGTCCTTGAACTCACACAAATCATTGATCACGCACACGGCGCATTTTGGCTTGCGTGCGGTGCAGATGTAGCGGCCGTGCAGGATGAGCCAGTGATGGGCGTCTTTCCTGAATTCTTCCGGCACGACTTTGAGCAGCTTCTTTTCCACTTCCAGCGGTGTTTTGCCGGGGGCGAGTTTGATGCGGTTGCCGAGCCGGAAAATGTGCGTGTCGACGGCGATGGTCGGTTCGCCGAAGGCGGTGTTGAGCACCACGTTGGCGGTTTTGCGGCCGACGCCGGGCAGGGCTTCGAGCGCTTCACGGCTGCGGGGAACATCGCCGTCATACTGATCGATGAGAATGCGACAGGTCTTGATGACGTTTTCGGCTTTGGCGTTGAACAGGCCGATGGTCTTGATGTATTCGCGCACGCCGTCGACACCGAGTGTCAGCAGTTTTGCCGGCGTGTTGGCCACCGGAAACAGTTTCGCCGTGGCTTTGTTGACGCTGACATCGGTGGCCTGTGCCGAGAGCATGACCGCGATCAGCAACTCGAAGGGCGTCGAGTAATTCAGTTCCGTGGTCGGATGCGGATTCTGCGCGCGCAGACGGGAAAAAATTTCTTGGCGTTTGGCCGGATTCATGGTCGCTGAAAGGCGGAGAACAGGGCGCGCGTACTATAGGGCTTCACGCGCCGGCAGGCGAATGGCAATGCCGGCGCGGAAACCGGGTTCGGTGTTTGCCGGCTTCAGGGGGCGTTTGCCGCGTGGCAGTTTTGCTGGCGCAGCGCGGCGAAACTGTCGTTCAGCGATGCGGCCAGCGCCAGCAGGCCATGTGCGAGGGCATTGCTGTCGTGGCCGTCTTCCGGCGCAAAGGCAAAGCGCCAGTAGGTAGTTTGCGGTGCCTTGTGCCAGGCAGCGCGGCCCCAGTGCAGCAGGTCGCGATCTTCCCAGTACACCACCCGGCGATTGCGCCGGGGCGTTTCCGGCGCGTGCACCAGCGGCGAAGGATTGAAGGCGTAGGCACTGACATTGTCGAACCACATCGCCGCGTGCAGCGCCAGCCCGCCGCCCAGCGAATGCCCGGTGGCGACCATGGGGATGCCGGCGTAGCGCGCCTGCAGGCGCGGGATCAGGGTGTTGACTTCGTCGTATTGACGGCCGCTGAAGGTGCCGTACAGCCAGTCGCGCCAGTCGTCGCTGCCGCGCAGCGCCAGCGCGACACGCACCAGACGGCCATCAACATGCTGCTCATAAAGCTGCCAGGCCAGGCCGCTGTCTGGCGATTCGCCCTGTTCGACCTGGCGCCAACTGTCCGGCAGCCGGAAGTGGCTGACATCAGCCGCGCTGTATGCGTTGTGGGCGAGCAGGGCATAGACGCCGCCCTCGATGGCCGCGAGCTTGTGCGGTTTGCCCCACTGGCGCTCAAGCTGGCGGGTCGGGCCGCAGAAATCACCGGCCGGCAAGTCGGACGGCCAGAACCAGGCAAGCAGGAGCCCGGCCAAAAGGGCGACGGCCAGGAACAGGCGGGCAGGACGGCGGGTAGTCAGCAGCTTCAACACCATGACGGCAAAACGGGTTCGGGCAAGGGAACAGGCCAGAGGCAGTGGAACAATCGATCACTGCAGAGGCGGGACGCCTGACCGGAGCACCGGCAAACCCGGCATTCCGATCAGGACGGACCTCTGCGAAGCGGCGCAGTCTGGACAAAAATCCATCAGCCGGCAAGCCTGATTATTGCGCTGCAGCAGATGCCTCGGTTGCCGATGCCGCCATCGCCGGTTTCGCAGCTATCCCGGCCGCTGGCAGCCCTGCCGCCGGCGACAGCAGCTCGCGCGCACTGCGCACATGGATGAAGTCGAAGCTGCGCAGGTGCTGCTCGACGGCCTCGACATGCGCGGCGCCGATGATCAGCAGGATGCGCCGAACACCCGGATCGACGGCGATGGCCGCGAGATTGCCGGCGATGCGCTGGTTGCGCAGTTGCCAGCTGTTGGCGCGCCGGACACCAAGCGACTCGCCCGTGTCGCGGAAACTCTGCCACTCCAGCGCCGCCTGGGCCTGGAACAGCGGCGAGTTCAGCAGCCGGTAATAGGGCAGGAGATCGCCCGCCGCCAATGCCACGCGGGCGACCTCGTCACCGCGCGCCTTGAGTACCTTGCTGTCCTCGCGACGCAATTGCTGGGCTGCGCCCCAGACCCGCTCAATGTCCGGCATTGCCGGATCACCCAGACTCAGGAAGTCGCTCTGATCATCGATCGGGTCCAGCTGCCGGATGCCGCGCGCCCGAGCCAGCGGGACGGCCAGCCGGAGCACTTCATCGTTGCTGCCGACATAGCCGAGGAAGGCGTCGCGCAGCGCGGCCGGCAGGGCATCCGGCCGGCGCTGTGCATCCGGCAGTTGTTGCCAGCGCAGCGCGGCGGTTCCGTACCGGTAGGCCGCCAGCGCCAGCACCACATCTTCAACCCGGCTGCCTTCCGGCGCACGGGCAAAGCGCAGCTGCGCTTCGCGGGCATCAATGCCCAGGGCCGCCTGCGCTGCGAGACCGGCATCGGCGATGCGCTTGCCGATGCTGTCGCGGATCACGCGCACATCACGCAATTCGGCCAGCTGGACAAGACGGTCGACAAAGGCAGGCGGCAGGTGCTCGACGGCGATGCGGTCCGGCGCGAACTGTTCCAGCCGCTGCAGCAGCGGGTCCAGACTGCCGGCCGGCAGTTCCTTGAACTCGCGCAGATGGGCGGTGCCCAGCACCAGAACTTCGGTATCCGCTGCGGCGGCCGGGACGGTCTGCATCCAGACGCCTGCCAGTATCAGCAGCGGCGCCAGCAGCCGGCGCGCAGTGAGCGGGTTATTCCAGCTGCTGTTGTGTGCGCTGTGGCGGGCGCCACGGTGAACCTCGGAAGAAAACGGACTTTCTGCGTCGCGGACTGCGATAGCGGGCCGATGAATGTGCGTTTGTGTGGTGTTGTGCATGGGGGGGGGCCGCTCGGGAAACGGAGCTGCAGCCTGCCGCATGGATCGTGATCAGGGCTTGGCGATTTGTTACCGGCTGTGCTGACCGGCGTTTGTTGGCCAGCCTCGGCCGGTATCAGTTCTGATCCGCTTTGCGCCGGTTGGCAATTCCATTGCGCAGCGCCACCAGCAGGCCGAGCAGCACAAAGGCACCGGGCGGTAACAGCGCGAGCAGCAAGGGCGGGGCGGCGCTGATCTGCAGCGTGAGCGCAGTTGCTGCCGGGCCGAACAACTGTTCGGCGCCCGCCAGCCAGCTGCCGGCGCCGAGCACTTCGCGCAGCGAGCCGAGCACGAACAGCACGAGCAGGAAGCCGAGGCCGTGCATGAAACCGTCGAGCGCGGCGTGGGCCACCGGCTGACGGGCGGCGACGCTTTCGGCGCGCGCCATCAGCAGGCAGTTGGTGACAATCAGCGGAATGAAAATGCCCAGCGCGCCGTACAGCCGGTTGCTCCAGGCGTGCAGCAGCAACTCAAACACGGTGACCAGCGTGGCAATGAGCAGCACGTACAAGGGCATGCGCACGACCGCCGGCAGCCAGTGCCGGACCGCCGAGATCAGCGTGTTCGACAGCGTCAGCACCAGCAGCGTGGCAAGGCCCAGCGACAGGCCGTTGATGGCACTGTTGCTGACCGCCAGCAGCGGACACAGGCCGAGCAGTTGCACCAGCGCCGGATTGCTGTCCCAGAGTCCGCGCCAGGTGATCGCACGCCAGCTGTCACGAATGCCCGGCGTGCGTGCGGCGCTGGCAGGTTTTGTCAGAGCTGTTGCCGGCGTTGTTGCCGGTGTGCTGGTGCTCGGGGGGCGGTTGGTGTCGGTCATGGCGTAACCTGCGCCGCTTCTGTCTGGCAGTTGCTGGTTGCTGCGAACAATTCTGCAGCCCGCGCCTGATGCAGACGGGCGATGCGCTGCACGCCGGCGATCACGGCGCGCGGTGTCACAGTGGCGCCGGTAAAGGCGTCGAATTCGCCGCCGTCCTTTTTTACCGCCCAGCGCGATTGTTCACCGTCGCGCCAGATGCGATCACGGAAGCTGTCGATCCACGGCGATTTGCTGCGCTCGATTTTGTCGCCCAGTCCGGGTGTTTCCTTGTGCGCCGTCACGCGCACACCGGTCACGCGGTTGTGCATGTCGATGCCAATCAGCAAATGAATATCGCCGCTGTAACCATCGTGGGCAACGGCCTGGTAAATCAGCGCCTGCGGCTGATTCTGCAGGCGCACGCGGTACACACGATGCTGTTCGGTATCGGCGTAGGCATCGGCATCGCTGATCAGCGTGCAATCACCGGCCGGCAGATTGTCGTGAGCAATACCCTGCAACACCGCCTGCAATTGTTGCTGACGTTCGGCGAGTTGTCCGGCGGTGATCCGCGGCGCCGCGTACTGTTGCACAACACTCAGCAGCACTGCGCACAGCGCCGCGAATGCGGTCAGGATCAGGGCCGGTTTCCAGCCTGAACGGCGCGCCGGATCAGCGACCATGTGCGTCTCCTGCCGGCGGCAAATTATTCCGGCCGCGACCGTAAGGGCGTGGGCGCAGCCAGTGATCGAGCGCCGGTGCGGCGATGTTCATCAGCAGCACAGCGAAGGCAAACGCATCCGGATAACTGCCAAACGTGCGCACCAGATAGGTCAGCGCGCCAATACCAAATCCGTACACCAGTCGCGCACGCGGTGCGGTGGCTGCCGAAACCGGATCGGTGGCGATGAAAAATGCCGCCAGCATGCTGCCGCCGCTGAACAAATGCAGCACGGGTCCGGCGTAGGCGTCGGGATTCCAGACCGTGAAGATCATCGCCATCAGTGCCAGGCCGCCGAGCACGGCGGTCGGGATCTGCCAGCTGATCACACGCAAGCCGAGCAACAACAATCCACCGGCCAGAAACGCCAGATTGATCCACTCCCAGCCGGCGCCGGCAAAACTGCCGAACACCGGCGTGCCGGAAAATTCGGAGATCATCGCGCCGCGCGCCAGTTCCGTGCGCAGATAATCGAGCGGCGTGGCCATGGTGTAACCGTCAACACCGAGCCGCAGCTGATCGAGTGTCTGACCGTCAAGGCTGCTGCCGCTGAGGATCACCGACAGCGCATCCGCAAAACCGCCCGCAGAAGAAACATCGGTCAATACCGGCAGCCAGCTGGTCATCGGCAGGGGAAACGAGATCAGCAACAGCGCGTAGCCCAGCATCGCCGGATTGAAGGGATTCATGCCCAGACCGCCGTACAACTGTTTGCCAAACACAATCGCAAAACTGCTGCCAATCACCGCCAGCCACCATGGTGCCAGCGGCGGCAGACACAGGCCGAGCAACACGCCGGTGAGCAGTGCGCTGTAATCACTGAGCGCGCGCCGCACGTCGCGCTGTCGCAGACGCAGGATCAGTGCTTCGCTGATCACTGCGCTGCCGGCGCACAGCAGCACCTGCCAGAAACTGCCCCAGCCGAATACGGCGATCAACGCCAGCAAACCCGGCAGAAGCGCCAGCAGCACTTTCAGCATCACGGTGCTGACACGTTGACGGGCGATCAGGTGCGGTGCCGGGCTGACCGGCAGCGGCGCATGCACAAATTTCCCCTCGCTCATTTGCGCTCCACCGAGGTGATTACTGTGGTGTTTGCGTGAGCGTCTGTCGCGTGATCGGCCGCAGGCGATACGCTACCGCTATCTGCGTCGCTGTCATCAGCATTGCGCGTTGCAGGCGTCGGTATAACGGCGGCAGCGGAATGGCCAGTCGCGGAATCGCTGGTCACGGAATGGTTGACAGCGGATTGAGCCGTGACGGCAGCAGCGCCGGCGCGTTTTTTTGCCCGCGCCCGCGCTGCGGCAGCCAGCACATCAGCCAGCGCATCACCACCGGTTGTCGGCGGTGCAGTCGGTGTTGCTGGCGCGGATTGTGCGGCGCCCGCTGTAATTTCTGTTGCTGGCACTGACACGGGAGCTCCGGTGGCAACCGGTGCTGACAAATGATCCGTGTCTGCAGATTTCGCCGCGTGAGGTGCATCCGGCATCGTTGCCTCCGCCGGCCTCTGCGCTGCCGGCGCAGCAGCAGCGTGTTGCGCGGCTTGCAGTCGGCGCGTTTCCGCGAGTTGCAGCAAGCGTGCGGCATGCGCCTGTTGCTGGCGTTCCAGCCGCTGGCTGCGCGCTTCAAAACGCTGGCGTGCCAGCTCGCTGCGTTGCCGGGCTTCGCTGCGTGTTTTCAGCACCGCTTTGCCTTGTCGGTACCAGTCCACCAGCGGCAACTGGCTGGGACAGACATAGGCACAGGCGCCGCATTCGATGCAGCCCGAAAGGGCGTAGTCCTGCGCGCGTTCGTATTGCTCGCTGCGGATAAACCAGTACAACTGCTGCGGCAGCAAACTGGCCGGACATACCTCGGCGCAATCGCCGCAGCGTATGCATTCGCGCACATCGCGTTCGCGGACAATCTCGTCGCGGGTGCTGGCGATGATGCAATTACCGAGTTTGCTGATCGGTGCGTCCAGATCGGCAATGTTCAGCCCCATCAGCGGACCTCCGAGGATCAGCTGATCGATGACAGTGAAATCACAATCGGCATGGCGCAGCACATCGCCAACGCTGCTGCCGAGAGGCACTTCGAAATTACCCGGCCGTTTCACCGCGCCGCCGGTGACGGTAACGATGCGCGAGATCAGCGGTTCACCCCGCGTCAGCGCGCGGGCAATGGCTTCACAGGTGCCGACATTGAGCATGCTGATGCCGTAATCCACCGAGTGATGCGCGTCGGCGATCTCGATGCCGAGCAGGATCTGGATCAACTGCTTCTGGGCGCCGGACGGGTAACGGCTGGGAATGATGCGCACGTCGATGGCGGTGTCATCACAGGCGGCGCTGACGGCGCTGATCGCTTCCGGTTTGTTGTCCTCGATGGCAAACAGGATGTGAGCGGGTTGCAGCAGCCGCGCCAGAATGCGCACGCCCTGCACAATCAGATCTGCGCGCTCACGCATCAGGCGGTCATCACAGCTGATATAGGGCTCACACTCGGCGCCGTTGATGATCAGGTAAAGCAGTTGTGCCGTGCGCTGCTGCAGTTTTCCTGCAGTCGGAAAACCGGCGCCGCCAAGACCAACGATACCGGCCTGCACGATGCGTGACAGCACATCGTCGGGCGTCAGTTCGCTGTCATCCACGAGCTCGTCACTCCACCATTGCTGGCTGGCCAGTGTTTGCGGCGCGGTTTGCAATTCGATGCAGGTAGCGTGCGTGCAATCGGCATCGATCACCGGAAATTCGCCGATGGCAGTGATCGTGCCGGCCGCCGGTGCATGCACATGCGCGCTGATGCCATCGGCAGCGCGCGCCAGCAATTGGCCGCGATGTACCTGCTCACCGACGTTCACTACCGTTTCAGCAGCCACGCCGCGATGCTGGCGCAGCGGCAAGCGCAAGCGTGCCGGCAGCGGCAGGCATTCGATGGCGGCATCGCAGGCCGGAGCCTTGTGATCGGCCAATTGCAGGCCACCGGAGAAACGTTGCAGCGGCTGACTCATGTCAGCACCTGCAAGAGAATACGCGCCGGTGCTGCGCGGGTGAGCTCCAGCATGTCTATGCAATCAACAGGGCAGGGCGGCAAACAGAGATCGCAACCGGTGCAGTGATCGCGGATCACGGTGTGCATGAGATTGGCGGCACCAACAATCGCATCCACCGGACAGGCCTGTATGCATTTGGTGCAGCCTATGCATTCGGCTTCACGGATAAAGGCAACGCGGCGCGGCGGTTCCGCCGCGTGATCGCCGGCGAGCGTTTCTTCCGGGCGGCCGAGCAGTTCGGCCAGCGCCTTGATGCCGGCCGCGCCACCGGGCGGACACTTGTTGATCGCGTCGCCCTTGGCGATGGCTTGTGCATAGGGTTTGCAACCGGGATAGCCGCATTGCGCGCACTGCGTTTGCGGCAACAGGGCGTTGATTTGATCAACCAGCGGTTCGCCGTCAACACGCAGTCGACGCTGTGCATGGACCAGCACCAGTCCGATGAACAACGCCAGCGACGCCAGCACCAGAACGGCCTGCACCAGTATGGCAGTGGTCATTTCACCAGCCCCGCAAAACCCATGAAGGCCAGTGACATCAACCCGGCAGTAATGAGGCCGATGGCGGCGCCGCGAAACGGCACGGGCACATCGGCGACATTGATGCGTTCTCGCATCGCCGAGAACAGGATCAGCACCAGGGAAAATCCGCAGGCAGCGCCGAGGCCGTAGACAACGGCATCGACGAAGCGGTGATTGGCGTGGACATTGAGCAGCGCGACGCCCAGCACGGCGCAGTTGGTGGTGATCAGCGGCAGATAAATGCCCAGCAGCTGATGCAGCAGCGGCGCGGTTTTCGCCATCAGCATTTCGGTGAATTGCACCACGCCGGCGATGACGATGATGAAGCTGAGGGTGCGCAGATAGGCCAGATCGAAGGGCTGCAACAACCAGTGATCAATGATCCAGGCCAGCGCAGACGCCAGCGTCAGCACAAAGGTGGTGGCGGCCGCCATGCCGACCGCTGACGACTGACTGTTCGACACGCCCATGAACGGGCAGAGGCCGAGAAATTTCACCAGAACAAAATTGTTCACCAGCGCGGTGCCGATGAACAACAGCAGCAGATCCGACATGGTGGAGGACAGGCTCCGGCTTCAGGTGCGGCAAGTATGGGCGTGCAGGGCAACAAGGGCCAGACGCTGGCGGCTTTCGCCAGCTCCGCGCTGAGCTGGCCCGGTCCTGTGCAGCGCGGGATGCAGCCGGTGTCAGTTTTTGCGCTGTGCCTGGCATTCCTGTGCGCGTTGTGGAGACCAGCCAGGTGACCCGCTACAAGACCGGTTTCGTGATCAGCTGTATGCGCGGCAGCGTGATCAGAAGCGTGGTGTCTGGCGTTGCTTGTTTTGCGCGCCGGTATTCTGCGTGTCGTGTGCAGCGTCGCGCGGCAGCGGTGTGGCTTGCGGGCGATGGCCGTTGCGCGTTGCTGTTTCTTTCGCCGGGCGTCGCCTGGCGATGGCGATCTGCGCCGCAATCAACACCAGCAGCAAACCGGCGAATACCAGCAGGATCGGCACGGCGCCGCGGAAGAACGCACTGGCGCCGCCTTTTTCTGCGCCAAGCACCGCCACCACCGCTGCGGGCGCAAACCAGTCCTGATCCGGCACCGATGCGGCCGGTGTCAGCGCGCCTGCTGTCAGCGCCGCCCAGATGGGCAAGCGCAGCCAGGCACTCCAGTTGCGCATCACACGCCAGGCCAGCACCAGAAACAACACAGCGCAAACACCGTAAGCGATCCACGCGTCGCCGTATTGCGAAACCTGACGCGTGTCGGGCACGGCGTCCAGTTCACTGCCGGCGACCGTGGTGACATTGTTGGCATCGCTTTCGGTACTGGCGCTGCCGGTGGTTTTTTCCGCACTGGTTGGCGCGGCTTCAATAACCGGCGTGTCGGCCGGCGGCGCCACCTGCAGGCTGGTGGCTTCAGGAATGTCGTTGTCGGTCAGCGGCGGCTGACCGGCTTCTGTGCCATCGACCGGCAGGTTGTCGCCGGGAGGCTGGTTGTCCTGCGACAGCCCGTCCTGCACTGGCGTCGCCGGTTGCGCGCCAGGAAGGGTTTCCTGCTCAGCGGGCGGCGAGACCGGAACGGCAGGAACAGTGTCAGGCGTCATGAGCGATTACCTTTTTTTGCCGGAACGATGATGAGCGTTTCCGGCGCAGGGTTTCCGGTTGATCAGTTGCGGTCAGCAATTTTCAAATCTGGTGCCGGGGACGTGCAGTCGCAGCGGCGCGCCTTCCCGCCGGACAGGCGGGAAGGCATGCGTTCACTTCACGCGCATGCCGGCTTGCGCACCGGCTTGTGGTTCCAGTATCCACAGATCTTTTCCGCCCGGACCGGCGGCCAGCACCATGCCTTCCGACATGCCGAATTTCATCTTGCGCGGCGCCAGGTTGGCGACCATCACCGTATGCTTGCCGATCAGCGTCGCCGGATCGTAAGCGCTCTTGATGCCGGCAAAAACGGTGCGCACTTCGTTGCCGAGATTGAGTGTCAGCTTGATGAGTTTTTCCGCACCTTCGACATGCTCGGCGTTGTCGATATGGGCGATGCGCAGATCAATCTTGTCGAAATCATCAATCGTGATCAGCGGCTTGATCGGCTCGATGTCACCGGCCGTTGCAGCACTTGCCGCCACGCTGGCCGCTGGCGCTGCAGCGGCTTTCAGATCTTCCTTCGATGCATCGATCATTGCTTGCACCTTGTCATTTTCGATGCGCGTCATCATCGGTGTGAAAGCATTGATGGCGTGATCCAGCAGCAGCTGTTGCGCGTCCTGCCACTGCAACGGGGCGATGTTCAGGAAATGTTCTGCCTGCGCCGCCAGTTTCGGCAGCACCGGCTTCAGGTACAGGGCCAGCAGGCGGAATGCGTTCAGGCCGACCGTGCAGACCTTGTGCGCCTCATCGGCGGTTTCCGGATTTTTTGCCAGTGTCCACGGCGCCCTGGCAGCGATGTATTCGTTGACCTTGTCGGCCAGCGCCATGATGTCGCGCATGCCACGGGCGTATTCGCGTGCTTCGTAATCCCTGGCGATGGACTCGGCAGCGGCCTGCAGCTCGCCGAGCAAGCCGGCTTCGCTGTTGACGCTGGCGAGTTTGCCGGCGAACTGCTTGTGGATGAAGCCGGCGCAGCGCGAGGCAATGTTGACCACTTTGCCGACCAGATCCGAGTTCACGCGATTGACGAAATCTTCAAGATTGAGATCGATGTCATCGACGCCGGCGCCGAGTTTGGCGGCGTAGTAGTAACGCAGGTACTGCGCGTCGAGATGATTCAGGTAAGTGCGCGCCATCACAAAGGTGCCTTTCGACTTGCTCATCTTCGTGCCGTTGACGGTCAGGAAGCCGTGCGCGTACACCGCTGTTGGTGTGCGATAGCCGGCGCCGTGCAGCATGGCCGGCCAGAACAGGGTGTGGAAATAGACAATGTCCTTGCCGATGAAGTGATAAATCTCGGCATCGGAATCCTTGTTCCACCAGTCGCTGAAATTCAGCCCTTCGCGCGTGCAGAGATTTTTGAACGAGGCCATGTAGCCGATTGGTGCGTCCAGCCAGACGTAAAAATACTTGCCCGGCGCGCCCGGAATCTCGAAACCGAAATAGGGCGCGTCGCGGGAAATGTCCCATTCGGCAAGGCCGGCCGAGAACCATTCATCGAGTTTGTTGGCGATGGCGTCATGGACGTGGCCGCTGCGGGTCCATTCCTTGAGGAAGGCTTCAAAATCCGGCAGCTTGAAAAAATAGTGTTCGGAATCTTTCAGCACTGGCGTCGCGCCACTGACCGCCGATTTGGGATTTTTCAGTTCCGTCGGTGAATAAGTGGCGCCGCAGGCGTCACAGGAATCACCGTACTGATCGGCAGCGCCGCATTTCGGGCATTCGCCCTTTACGAAACGATCCGGCAGGAACATCTGCTTTTCCGGATCAAACAGCTGGGAAATGGTGCGCGTGGCGATGTGGCCGTTGGCTTTCAGCTTGTTGTAGATGTCGTAGGCGAAGTCGCGGTTTTCGTCGCTGTGTGTCGAGTAGTAGTTGTCATAGACGACATGAAAATCGGCGAAGTCGGCCACGTGCTCCTCGCGCATGCGGGCGATCATTTCTTCTGGCTTCAGCCCCAGGCTCTGGGCCTTGAGCATGACCGGCGTGCCATGCGTGTCGTCGGCGCACACCGCCCAGCACTGGTGGCCGCGCATTTTCTGGAAGCGCACCCAGATGTCGGTCTGGATGTGTTCGACCATGTGCCCGAGGTGGATGGAACCGTTGGCGTAGGGCAGGGCACTGGTGACGAGGATGCGGCGCGGGGCGGTGGTGGACATGGACGGGCTTCTTTTCCGGTACATCTATATCAGAGGGGCGAAAGGATACCGGTTTTGCCGTTCAGGGTCAGCGGCGGATGGCCGGATGCCTGTTTCCGGGCGCTCCTCCGATCCGAGCGCCGCCGGTGACGAACGCAGCGACAGCCGGCCTGGTTTTGGGCGTTTTTTGCGGCGCATGGAAACGCTTGCTGGCGATTTCGCCATGCGGGCCGGGCTGCCGTTTTGCTAGCATTGCCAGCCATTTTTTCACCGTCCTGTCCGCCATGACCCCGACCCGCGCCGCCATCGAAGCCCGTCTTGCCACTTACCGTGATCGCTACATCAGCGAGGATCTGGTGGCGCAGGGCGCCGTCAGGGCCTGTGAACCGGGCGATCCGGTGGTGCTGCAGCTGCAACTGGGCTTTCCGCTGGCCGGCTATCGCGCTGAGCTGGAGACCCGCCTTCGTGCCCATCTGGCACCGGTGGCGCCACATCTGGCACTGGCGCTCGACAGCACCATCGCCGCGCATGTGGTCAGGACCGGCGCCAAGGCGCTGGCCGGCGTCAAGAACATCATTGCCGTGGCTTCGGGCAAGGGCGGCGTCGGCAAATCGACCACAGCCGTCAATCTGGCGCTGGCGCTGGCCGCCGAGGGCGCCCGCGTCGGCCTGCTTGATGCCGACATCTACGGGCCGTCGCAGCCGATCATGCTCGGCAAGGCCGGCGAACACCCGGAGTCGAAAGACCAGAAATCCATCGAACCGGTGGAATCGCTGGGCATACAGAGCATGTCCATCGGCTATCTGGTCGACCCCGACCAGGCGATGATCTGGCGCGGTCCGATGGTCTCGCAGGCCCTGCAGCAGCTGATCAACGACACCCGCTGGAAGGATGTGGACTACCTGATCATCGACCTGCCGCCGGGTACCGGCGATGTCCAGCTGACGCTGTCGCAGAAAGTGCCGGTGACCGCGGCGCTGATTGTCACCACCCCCCAGGACATTGCCCTGGCCGATGCCATCAAGGCGGTGGCGATGTTCCGCAAGGTCAGCGTGCCGGTATTGGGCGTGGTCGAGAACATGGCCATCCATACCTGCAGCCAGTGCGGCCACACGGAACACGTGTTTGGTCAAGGTGGCGGCGAGCGGCTGGCGGCACAATACGGCGTCGAAATGCTTGGCAGCCTGCCGCTGGATATTCGTATCCGCGAGCAGACCGACGGCGGCAAGCCCAGCGTGGCGGCCGAACCGGACGGCGACATCGCACGGGTGTATCGCGACATTGCCCGGCGCATGGCCGCCAAGCTGGCGCTGGAGGCCAGGAACTATGCCGTGATGCTGCCGGGTATCACGGTCAGCAATACCTGAGTGCAGTCCCGGGCTACACGCAGTACACCAAAACGGGCTCAGGCACGCGCCAACACAAAACAGCACACACAAACACAAACCAGACAGTCGCAGCACACAGAGAAGAAGGAAACAGGAAGATGACCCATCGCCAAACGGATGTCCTGATCATCGGTGCCGGCCCGAGCGGCAGCGTTGCCGCCGCATTGCTCCTCAAGCAGGGCATACGCAGCATCGTGCTGGAGCGGCAAACCTTCCCGCGCTTTTCCATTGGCGAAAGCATGCTGGCACAGGTGCTGGATATTCTCGAAGAAGCTGATTTGCTGCCGGCCGTCCTCGCCGCCGATTTCCAGTACAAGAATGGTGCAGCATTTGCGTGGGATGGCCGTTACACCGATTTCAATTTCGGCGAGCAGTTCACCCAGGGCTACGGCCATACCTTTCAGGTCCAGCGCGCCATTTTCGACAAAGTGCTGGCCGATGAAGCGGCGAACAAAGGCGCCGATATCCGTTACCAGCACCAGATCATTGCCGCGTCACCGCGTGCCGATGGTGTGACGCTGCGCGTGCGCGAACCCGATGGTGGCGAGCACGACTACACCGGTAAATTTGTGCTTGATGCCAGCGGCTTTGGCCGTGTGCTGCCGCGTCTGCTCGATCTCGAGTACCCGTCGGATTTCCCGGTGCGCCAGTCGGTGTTTACCCACGTTGCCGACGGCATCGCTGCGGAGGAATTTGATCGCAACAAGATCCGCGTCACCATACATCCGCAGCACGCTGATGTCTGGTTCTGGCTGATCCCGTTCCGCAACGGTCGTGCGTCAATCGGCGTCGTCGCCGAACAGGCCCTCCTGAAGCAGTACGGCGACGATCACGCCAGCATCCTGAAAACCCTGATCGCGGAGGACAAGGGCTTGTCGCAACTGCTGCGCAACGCCGTGTTCGACACGCCGGTGCAGACCATTGTCGGCTACGCGGCCAACGTCAAATCCCTGCACGGTCCGGGCTACGCGCTGCTCGGTAATGCCGGCGAATTCCTTGATCCGGTGTTTTCCTCCGGCGTCACCATTGCCATGAAATCGGCGCAGCTGGCGACGCGACTGCTCGGCGAACAACTTCGCAGCGGCGTCGCGGCAGACTGGGAAAGCGGCTACGCCAAACCGCTGAAACGCGGTGTCGATGCGTTCCGTGGTTATGTCGAGGCCTGGTATGACGGCCGTTTCCGCGACATCATTTTTGCCGAGAATCAGCAGCCGGAGATCCGACGCATGATCTGCTCCATGCTGGCCGGTTATGCCTGGGATGAAAAAAATCCCTACTCAAAGGATTCGAACCGCAAACTGACCGTTCTGGCGGAGCTTTGCCGCGGTTGAAGTTTGTTGTGTCTGTTTGCGCGGGCCCAATTCCCACGGGGCCTGCGCACACGGCAGTGCCCAGAGCAGTACCCAGAACATTCATCGACGAAACGTCGTTACGCAGCAGGAATTTCCGATGAGCATCAAGTCCGACAAATGGATACGCCGTATGGCCGAGCAGCACGGCATGATCGAGCCGTTTGCGCCGGAGCAGGTTCGTTACGCGCCGGATGGCCACAAGATTGTTTCCTACGGCACATCGAGCTATGGCTACGACGTGCGCTGCGCGCGCGAATTCAAGATCTTCACCAACATCAACTCGACCATCATCGATCCGAAGGAATTTTCCGACGGCAATTTTGTCGACTTCACCGGCGATGTCTGCATCATTCCGCCGAATTCGTTTGCCCTGGCGCGCACCGTCGAATATTTCCGCATTCCGCGCGATGTGCTGACCGTCTGCCTCGGCAAATCGACCTACGCGCGTTGCGGCATCATCGTCAACGTCACGCCGCTGGAGCCGGAGTGGGAAGGGCATGTGACGCTGGAGTTCTCCAACACCACGCCGCTGCCGGCAAAAATTTACGCCAACGAAGGCGTTGCCCAGATGCTGTTCTTCCAGTCTGATGAAGTCTGCGCCACGTCCTATCGTGATCGCGGCGGCAAGTATCAGGGCCAGACCGGCGTCACGCTGCCCAAGACCTGATATGCCGCATTGATGCCGGCCGGTGGTCGCCGGAATCCTGTCACACACCAGGGGCTTCTGGCGCAGTTGCCATAAGCCCTTGATTGTTTTGGATGTCACGGCGCCCATATAATCCGGCCCCGGTTCGTATTTCCTATTTGCCAAGAGCTTCAATATGCCAGTCGTACGTCTTCCCGATGGTTCCGAGCGTCGTTTCGATGCGCCGGTGACGGTCATGCAGGTCGCCGAGAGCATCGGCGCCGGACTTGCCAAGGCAGCGCTCGCCGGCAAGGTCAACGGCCGCGAGGTCGATACCAGCTACACCATCAGCGAAGACGTTGAGCTCGCCATCATCACTGACAAGAGCCCGGAAGGCCTTGAGGTGATCCGGCACTCGACTGCCCACCTGCTGGCGCAGGCGGTCAAGCAGCTGTTCCCTGAGGTTCAGGTCACCATCGGTCCGGTGATCGAAGACGGCTTCTACTACGACTTCGCCAGTCCGAAGCCGTTTACCCCGGAGGATCTGGCACAGATCGAAAAGCGCATGGCCGAACTGGCCGCGCAGGAGATTCCGGTCAGTCGCCGCCTGCTGCCGCGTGATGAGGCGGTCGAGTATTTCAAGGGGCTGGGCGAGCACTACAAGGCCGAGATCATCGCCTCGATCCCCAGCAACGAAGACATTTCGCTGTACCGTCAGGGCGATTTCGAAGACCTTTGCCGCGGCCCGCATGTGCCGAACACCGGCAAGCTGAAAGTGTTCAAGCTGATGCGGGTTTCCGGTGCCTACTGGCGCGGTGATACCAGGAATCAGCAGCTGCAGCGTGTCTACGGCACCGCCTGGGCGAACAAGAAAGATCTGGATGCCTACCTGCACCGTCTGGAAGAAGCGGAGAAGCGCGATCACCGCAAGATCGGCAAGGCTCTGGATCTGTTCCACGTCCAGGAAGAAGGCCCGGGCATGGTCTTCTGGCACAACAACGGCTGGGTGATCTGGAAGGAAATCGAGAATTACGTGCGCGAGCGTCTGCGTCGCGCCGGCTACCAGGAAGTGCGCACGCCGCAGGTTATCGACCTGTCGCTGTGGGAGCGTTCCGGCCACTGGGGCAAGTACGCGGTGAACATGTTCACCACCGAATCGGAAAATCGCACCTATGCGATCAAGCCGATGAACTGCCCCTGCCATGTGCAAATCTTCAACACCCACTTGCACAGCTACCGCGATCTGCCGCTGCGCATGGCCGAGTTTGGCTCCTGCCACCGCAACGAACCGTCGGGTGCCCTGCACGGCATCATGCGCGTGCGCGGCTTCACCCAGGACGACGCGCACATTTTCTGCACCGAAGAGCAGATCCGCGACGAAGTCATGGGCTTCGTTGACCTGCTGTATTCGGTCTATCAGGATTTTGGTTTCGAAGACGTCATCATCAAACTGTCGACCCGGCCGGAAAACCGTATCGGTTCGGACGACATGTGGGACCGCGCCGAGAGCGCACTGGCCGATGCGCTCAATGCGCGGGGTCTGGCGTTCGAGTATCTGCCCGGCGAGGGCGCCTTCTATGGTCCGAAGCTGGAGTTCACACTCAAGGACTGTCTGGGCCGCATGTGGCAATGTGGTACGGTTCAGATCGACTACAACATGCCGGACCGTCTCGGCGCTGAATATGTCGATGAAAACAGCCAGAAACGTACGCCGGTCATGCTCCACCGGGCCATTCTCGGCTCGCTGGAACGCTTCATCGGCATCCTGATCGAGCACCACGCCGGCTTCCTGCCGACCTGGCTCAGTCCGGTCCAGGTGGTGGTGTCGGGGATCTCCGAGCGTCAGGGCGACTATGCGGCGAAGCTGGCGCAGGCCTTGAACGACAAGGGCTTCCGGGCATCGGCCGACTTGAGAAACGAGAAGATCAGCTATAAGATCCGCGAGCACACGCTCAAGCGTGTCCCGTACATGTTGGTTGTGGGCGACCGCGAAGTCGAGTCGCAATCAGTGGCCGTGCGTCAACGCGACGGCAAGGACCTCGGGACGATGGCTATCGATGCCTTCGTCGCGCACCTTGCCCAAGACATCGCGACGCGCGGCCGCGCCGTTTTGGAGGATTAAGATATAAAACCGGCAAAACCGCTGGTCCGCCCCAAGGGGCCGGTCCGCGAAAATCGCATCAATGGGGAAATCACGGTTCGCGAAGTACGTCTTCTCGGACCGGATGGCAGTCAGATTGGTGTTGTCGCCACGCGTGACGCCTTGATTGCAGCCGAGGAAAACGGTCTCGATCTGGTCGAGATCTCGGCTGATGCCGTCCCGCCGGTTTGCCGCATCATGGACTATGGCAAGTACCTGTACACCAAGTCCAAGCAAGCGGCTGAAGCGAAGAAAAAGCAGGTCCAGATTCAGGTCAAGGAAGTCAAATTCCGGCCGGGTACCGATGTCGGTGATTACCAAATCAAGCTGCGCAACATTTCGCGCTTCCTTGATGAAGATGGCGACAAGGTCAAGGTGACGCTGCGTTTCCGTGGTCGCGAAATGGCGCACCAGGAACTGGGCATGCAGATGCTGCAGCGGCTGCAGCAGGACACGGCGGAAATCGCCGTGGTCGAAATGCACCCGCGACTTGAAGGCCGTCAGATGACCATGGTGCTGGCGCCGAAGAAGAAGAAGTAACACCTGTCCGGCGCAAGCCGGACAACGAATCACGGCTGGCCCGGTGCGAACCGGGCCGGTGTTTTTCGGAAGCGCGCAAAACGCTTCCGCAAGTCGTAAACGCTGTTAACAAGCTCGTCTCTGGCAGTCAACGATTGCGAAGTCCGCAATGGCCAGACCGGGTAATAACGTGGAGCAGTAACATGCCCAAGATGAAAAGCCACCGAGGTGCTGCCAAGCGCTTCAAGAAAACCGGTGGTGGTGGTTTCAAGCACAAGCAAGCTGGTGTGCGCCACCTGAACACTTCCAAAAGCCAGAAGCGCAAGCGCAACCTGCGGGGCCTGAAAATGGTCTCTGCATCGGATGCTCCGGCGCTGAAGCGCATTCTGCCGTACTGAGGAGACTGAACCATGGCTCGTGTAAAGCGTGGTGTGACCGCCCGTGCGCGTCACAAGAAGATCCTCAAGCTGGCCAAGGGTTACTACGGTGCCCGTTCGCGCGTTTATCGCGTGGCCAAGCAAGCGGTCATCAAGGCAGCGCAGTATGCCTACCGTGACCGTCGTCAGAAGAAGCGTCAGTTCCGTGCGCTGTGGATTGCCCGTATCAACGCCGGTGCGCGTGAGTGCGGTCTGTCCTACAGCCGCCTGATTGATGGCCTGAAGAAGGCCAACATTCTGGTTGACCGCAAGGTGCTGGCTGATCTGGCGATGTTCGACAAAGTTGCGTTTAGCGCCCTGGCGGAAAAAGCCAAGGCTGCCCGCGCCTAAGTCGACGGCTTAAATCCGCCAAGGAAAGGGAAGGGCGCAAGCTCTTCCCTTTTTTTCTGGCAAAAAAGTGCTTTGGCAGTCCAGACGCTTGTGGCGGAAAACTGCTTGTCCGTGTCGCTGTGCGGCGCTTGAATTGCGGCGAGGCGACAGGGACAAGCCGTTTGTGCAATCAGCCCAAACGTCAGCAACATCGTGAACACAATCCGACAGAAAAAAGGTGTCGAATGGAACTGAATCTCGACCAGATCAGCGCGCAGGGCGTGGCAGCCATTGAGGCGGTCAACGATCTGCCGGCGCTGGAGCAGGTGAAAGCCCAGTTGCTCGGCAAGAACGGCTCGATCACTGCAGCATTCAAACAAATGGGTGCCTTGCCGCCGGAAGAGCGCAAAGCGTTCGGGGCACGGATCAATGTCGTCAAGGATGCGGTTGAAGCGGCGCTGAATGCGCGCGCATCCGCCATCCGCGAGAAAGCGGTCGCGGAAAAACTCGCCCGTGAAACGGTCGATGTGACCTTGCCGGGACGTCGCCGGCAGAGCGGCGGCATGCATCCGATCTCGCGCACACTCGAGCGCATCGAACACTACTTCGCGCAGATTGGCTTTGCCGTTGCCGAAGGCCCGGAAGTCGAGGACGACTTCCACAATTTTTCGGCGCTGAACATTCCCTCGCATCACCCGGCGCGGGCGATGCACGACACGTTTTATTTTGATGCCTCCCGTTTGCTGCGCACGCACACGTCGCCGGTGCAAGTGCGGGTCATGGAGCAACAGCAGCCGCCGATCCGCATTATTGCGCCGGGTCGCGTGTATCGCTGCGATTACGACGTCACGCATTCGCCGATGTTCCATCAGGTTGAAGGCCTGCTGGTGGATGAAAAAACCACGTTCCAGGATCTGCGCGGCATCCTTCAGGAATTCATGCAGAACTTTTTCGAAGTCGATCTGCCGCTGCGTTTCCGGCCGTCATATTTCCCGTTCACCGAACCCAGCGCGGAAGTGGATATTGGTTGCGTGATTTGTGGTGGCTCCGGCTGCCGTGTCTGCAAGCACACCGGCTGGCTGGAAGTGCTGGGTTGCGGCATGGTGCATCCGAATGTGTTGCAGGCCTGCGGTATCGACAGTGAGCGCTACACCGGTTTCGCGTTTGGCATGGGCGTCGAGCGACTGACCATGTTGCGTTACGGAGTCAACGATTTGCGTCTGTTCTTCGAGAACGATGTGCGCTTCCTGAAACAGTTCGCCTGAGCGCGATACCGACTGACAACAAGATACTGAAGCGTGTCGCGCGTATGTGCGATGTGCCTGAATACGGAAACGGAACATGAAAATTTCTGAACGCTGGTTGCGCGAATGGGTGAACCCGGCAGTATCGCGTGATGAACTGATGGTCCAGCTGACCATGGCCGGTCTGGAGATCGAAGGCTGTGAAGTGTTGCCGGCGCTGGATCATGTGGTGATCGCCGAAGTGATCGCCGCAGAACAGCATCCGAATGCCGACAAGCTGCGCGTAGCGACGGTCAATGTCGGCACGCAAACGCTGCAGATTGTTTGCGGTGCAGCCAACTGCCGGCCCGGCATCAAGGTTCCGGCGGCGCTGGTGGGGGCCAAACTGCCCGGCGGGCTGGAGATCAAGCAGGCCAAGCTGCGCGGTGTCGAATCGAACGGCATGCTCTGCTCGGCAAAAGAGCTGGCAATTGCCGAAGACGCCAGCGGCTTGTGGGAACTGCCGGCCGATGCGCCGGTTGGTTCAACGCTGGTGGATTACCTGCAGCTCGATGACGCGATTTTCGAAATCAACCTGACGCCGAACCGTGGCGACTGCCTCGGTGCGATTGGGATTGCGCGCGAAATTGCCGTGCTCAATGGCCGTGATTTTTCCTTGCCCGCCGTCAGCGAAACACCGGCCACGATCAGTGATGCCCCGCGTATTGTTCTCGACGCACCGGACGCGTGTCCGCGCTACTGCGGCCGCATCATTCGTGGCGTCAACATCCATGCCGCGACGCCCTTGTGGATGCAGGAAAAGTTGCGTCGCAGCGGCGTGCGTTCGATCAGCCTGAGCGTCGATGTCACCAACTATGTGCTGCTGGAACTCGGGCATCCGATGCATGCGTTTGATCTGCGCCAGATCGACGGCACTGTCCATGTTCGCTGGGCTGCTGCAGATGAAAAACTCACCCTGCTCGATGGCCGCGAAGTGGTGCTGAGCGCTGATACGCTGCTGATCGCCGATGACAAAAAGCCGCTGGCGCTGGCCGGGATCATGGGCGGTGAACATTCGGGTGTCGCCGACGACACCACCGACGTGCTGCTGGAAAGTGCCTATTTCAATCCTCTGGCGATTGCCGGTCGCGCGCGCCGGTACGGCCTGCACACGGACGCCTCGCATCGCTGCGAGCGTGGTGTTGATCCGACACTGCAGCGTCGCGCCATCGAGCGGGCAACGGAGCTGTTGCTGCAGCTTGGCGGCGGTCAGGCCGGCCCGGTGTTCGAGGCCGTCAGCGACGCGCATCTGCCCAAGCCGGCGACCATTACGCTGCGGCGCGCACGCATTGCCCGTCTGCTCGGCGTGACCCTGCCGGATGCTGAAGTCGAAGCCATCCTGAGCCGTCTGGGCTTTGCCGTGCAGACCACGGCCGATGGCTGGACCGCGAAAGCGCCGGCGCACCGCTTTGATGTCAGCATCGAGGCTGATCTGATTGAAGAGCTGGTGCGCATCCACGGCTACGACAAGCTGGGCGCCCGCACCCCGCAATCGGACCTGAACATGGTGCCGGTGCCGGAGCGCCGGGTACGCGAGTCGCGCCTGCGTTCGCGGCTCATCGATCGCGGTTATCAGGAGGTCATCAACTTCAGTTTCGTTGAGCCCAAGCTGCTGAAACGCATCGAGCCGCGCTTTGAGCCGCTGGCGCTGGTCAACCCCATCACCCCGGAGCTGGCGGTGATGCGCACCACGCTGTGGGCGGGTCTGGTCAACGCGGCGCGCCACAATCTGAATCGCCAGATTGGCCGCATTGCTTTCTTTGAGTTGGGTACGGTGTTTCTGGCTGATGCCGCTGCCGCGACGCTGCCCTGGGTGGCGGCTGCCGACAAGGCGCAGCTGCAGGACTGGCTGGCCCGGCGTCAGCAACAGAGCGAGAAAGCCGCCGCGCTGCCGCCGCAGCCGAAGATGATTGCCGGCTTGCTGACCGGTCCGCGTGCGCCCGAGCAATGGAACCATGAGCAGGGCAGCTTCGATTTCTTCGACCTGAAAGGCGATGTTGAAGCGCTGCTGGATCTGGGCGGCGAGCGCACGCTGGCTTTCCGCGTCGGCAGTCATCCGGCCCTGCATCCCGGCCAGTGCGCCGAGGTGCTGGTCGACGGCGAGGTGGTCGGCATTCTGGGCGCGCTGCATCCGGAGCTGGCCCGCGACCTGGATTTCGCCGGCGATGTCTTTGTGTTCGAGCTGGCCATTGAACCGCTGGTTGAAGGCAAGCTGCCGCGCTATCGCGAGCTGTCGCGCTTCCCGTCGGTATCGCGCGACCTGGCGGTTGTGGTCGCCGAGACGGTGGAAGTCGAAGCGCTGCTGCGCAGCATCCGTGAAACTTCAGGTGAAATCTTGGAAGACCTCACGGTGTTTGACATCTATCGCGGCAAAGGTATTGATTCTGGTAGCAAATCTGTTGCTCTGGGCTTGACCTTCCGGCATCCTTCGCACACGCTTACCGACGTCGAGGTGACGGCCGTAATGGATGCAGTACTGACATCCCTGCGCACCCGCCATCACGCCGAACTGCGACAGTAAAGAGCTCATGGCAGCACTCACGAAAGCAGAAATGGCCGAACGCCTGTATGAGGAATTGGGCCTCAACAAGCGCGAAGCCAAGGAACTGGTGGAGTCCTTCTTCGAAGAACTGCGCATGGCGCTCGAGCGCGGTGAGCAGGTCAAGCTCTCGGGCTTTGGCAACTTCGAACTGCGCGACAAGAATCAGCGGCCGGGTCGCAACCCGAAGACCGGCCGCGAGATCCCCATCAGTGCGCGACGGGTGGTGACATTCCGTCCGGGACAGAAACTGAAGGCACGCGTGGAAGCCTATGCTGGAAGCGAGCAACAATAACGAGTTCCCGGTGATCCCGGCCAAACGCTACTTCACCATCGGTGAGGTGGCGGAACTGTGCCAGGTGAAACCGCATGTGCTGCGTTACTGGGAACAGGAATTCCCCCAGCTCAATCCGGTCAAGCGTCGCGGCAACCGCCGCTACTACCAGCGCGAAGATGTCATCCTGATCCGCCAGATCCGTGGCCTGCTGTATGAACAGGGCTACACCATCGGCGGCGCACGCCTGCAACTGTCCTCGGAGAAAGAGGACGCCCAGGCCGCAACAGCCGAAACCGCTGCGGCGGCACCGGACGTCCAGCGCCTGATCGAGGATCTGGAGCAGGTGCTGATCATCCTGCGGCGCTGAACGTCCCTGCCCGCCAGTCGGCGTGGTTTTTCTGCCATCAAACGGCGACTTCGGTCGCCGTTCTGCATTCCGGGCGCGCGGTTCCACACGGACGCGCCGGCCAAGCCGTGCAGCAAGGCCGTCGGCGTGACACGGGCAAGCACTTCATTTTGCAAAGAAAACCGGTTCACCCGCGGCAGCAAATCCGCTACCATGCGCGTCCGCTTTTCGGACCTGAACGCCCATGCGTTTTGTTCCGTACAAGAGTGGACTCGGGGCGTAGCGCAGCCTGGTAGCGCACTTGCATGGGGTGCAAGTGGTCGGAGGTTCAAATCCTCTCGTCCCGACCAATTAAGTAGTTGAAAAAAGGCTGGTTTCTACCGGCCTTTTTTTCGCCCGCATTTTTTGTGCGGGACTTTTTGCGGGACTCACTGCCGGTCATTCTGCACAACGTCTAATCACTGCCAACCCTGTAGCGATCACCCATGATCAATCGATCAGGGGCAACGGCCCTGTAGTGATTAGCCGCTATGCAAGGTCATTGTGTGAGCACACACCACTTGCGCACAGCGGACATGCAGGTGGTTCACGATGTGCGTGATTAGCTGGACAAGACGTGGCGAGGACAGTGCGTCAGATTGAAAATTGACAACACAAGAAATGGAGGTGCTTTGGGCATTCAGTCCATTCGTCTGCAGCAGAAAGGCGTAAGACTGAACATGCGAACGTAAGCGCGGACTGGTTACGCCGTTAGATACAGGCGAAAAAACAACCAGTTTGACTTGATGTTGCTAAAGGTTTACGAGCGCTGTCACTTTGATTAATGTGACCTCTGTCGCAACTACTGGTTTGACAAGTAGCTGAGCTTCCGGCTGTTCGGCATGCGATCATCTGTTTGGGTGCGCTTGCTACGAGTGGATCAAGCACGACTTTGGCGGACAAAAATGGACAAGCGCACTCTGTCGGAACGCGACATCTGCACCAAATTCATCACGCCGGCCATCCAGCAGGCGGGATGGGACATTCAAAAGCAGGTTCGCGAAGAAGTCAGCTTTACCAAAGGTCGCGTGATCGTGAAGGGTAAATTGCATACCCGGGGCGAAGCGCGCCGTGCCGATTTCATTCTGTATCACCAGCCCAATCTGCCGCTCGCCGTCATCGAGGCCAAAGACAACACCCACGCAGTCGGCGCTGGCATGCAACAAGCGCTGTCCTATGCCGATGCGCTCGATGTGCCGTTCGTGTTTTCCAGTAATGGCGATGGCTTCCTGTTTCATGATCGCACCTGTACTGGCAGCCAAACCGAAACCGAGTTGACGCTCGCTCAATTCCCGAGTCCCGCTGAACTCTGGCAGCGCTACTGCCTGTGGAAAGGCATTTCCGTTGAAGTCGCGCAGAAGGTCGAGGCGCCGTACTACGACGATGGTTCGGGCCGCACCCCGCGCTATTACCAGATCAACGCCATCAACCGGACGGTCGAAGCCGTCGCCCGCGGTCAGGATCGCATTCTGCTGGTCATGGCGACCGGCACCGGCAAGACCTATACGGCATTCCAGATCATCTGGCGGCTGTGGAAATCCCGGCAGAAGAAACGGATTCTGTTTCTGGCCGACCGGAATATTCTGGTCGATCAAACCAAGAGCAACGACTTCAAGCCATTTGGTCAGGCCATGACCAAAATTGCCAAGCGTCAGATCGATACCTCGTATGAGATCTACCTGTCGCTCTATCAGGCCGTCACTGGCAGTGAAGAAGACAAGAACATCTACAAGCAATTCTCGCGGGACTTCTTTGATCTGGTCGTCATTGACGAGTGCCACCGGGGCAGCGCGGCGGAGGATTCGGCTTGGCGCGAGATTCTGGAGTATTTCAGCGGCGCCACCCACATTGGCCTGACCGCCACACCGAAAGAAACCAAAGAGATTTCCAGCATCACCTACTTTGGTGAGCCGGTGTACAGCTACACGCTCAAACAGGGCATTGAAGACGGCTTTCTGGCGCCCTACAAAGTCGTGCGCATCGACTTTGACAAAGACCTGCAGGGCTGGCGGCCACCGAAAGGCATGGTCGATAAAAATGGCGAGCTGATTGAAGACCGTATCTACAACCAGAAAGACATGGACCGCAACCTTGTCATCGAGGCAAGAACGCAACTCGTCGCCCAAAAAGTCACCGAGTTTCTGAAAGCGACCGGGCCGTTCCAGAAAACCATCATTTTCTGCGATGACGTCAACCACGCCGAGCGCATGCGGCAGGCGCTGGTCAATCTCAATCCAGAGCGCGTTGCCGAAAACCGCAAATACGTCATGCGCATCACCGGCGATGACACAGAGGGTAAGGCTGAGCTCGACAACTTCATCAACCCGGAAGAGCGCTACCCGGTCATTGCGGTGACCAGCAAGCTGATGACCACCGGTGTCGATGCCCAGACCTGCAAACTGGTGGTGCTGGACCAGCACATCAAGTCGATGACTGAGTTCAAGCAGATCATCGGCCGCGGTACCCGCATCAACGAGGACTACGGCAAGTACTGGTTCACCATCATGGATTTCAAGAAAGCCACCGAGCTCTTTGCCGATCCGGCATTCGATGGTGATCCGGTAGTGGTATACCAGCCCAAGGACGGTGAATCACCGGTGCCGCCGGACGAGGTTGATCCGGGCATGGTCATGCTCAAAGATCCCGCTGCGGTTGATTCAAGCGAGTTTGACGACGGCAAAGATTACGACGCCACCTTCACCGGAGACGGCAAGAAAGCCGGCCGCACCAAATACGTGGTCAACAATGTCCCGGTGCACGTCGTCGCTGAGCGGGTGCAGTACTACGGGCCGGATGGCCGGCTGATCACCGAATCGCTGCGCGACTTCACCCGCTCCTGCGTCAAAAAGCAGTTCGCTTCGCTCAATGACTTCTTGCGCAAATGGTCCAGCGCGGACAAGAAGCAGGCCATTATCGAAGAACTGCAAGGGCAGGGCGTGCTGCTGCATGAACTGACGGAGGAGGTGGAGCGCAAGCTCGGCAAACCGCTCGACCCGTTTGATCTGATCTGCCATGTCGCGTTCGATCAGCCGCCGCTGTCACGCAAAGAACGGGCAGAGAACGTTCGCAAGCGCAATTACTTTGCCAAATACCAAGGCGCAGCGCGGCAGGTGCTGGAAGCCCTGCTGGACAAGTACGCCGACACCGGCATTGAACACATCGAGGATCCCAAGATCCTGTCCCTGCCGCCGTTCGACCGCATTGGCGCTCCAGTGGAGCTGGTCAAGGCGTTCGGCGGCAAGGCCAATTACTTCAAAGCATTGTCTGAACTCGAACACGAGCTGTACGGTTAATTCATGTTAGACAGTTTGCAACTGCGCAAGGCCTTGCAGGCCAGAGACTTTTCTCCGAAAGTGAACAATGCCCACGCTATCGGGTTTGCGGGCGAGGGCGTCCCCCATTTGGTCTTCGTTAAACGTGAGCAGGATGGAGGGATCGAGCGCGCCATTGAGATCGCGCCTCTGGTGTTGCACCCCGAGTGTGAAAATGTGGCACGAGCAGCCGCTGCGACATCAAGTGGCATCAGCATCCAGCCCAAGCATTACTTCAATACCAATCTGAAAGGATTTCCCAAGCGCAAAAACAAAGGGGAAACCGAGACCGCTTATGGTCTTGCTGTCGGCTTGCGTGACGAGGCCGCGTTGGATCACTTGCTGCTGCATTTGCGCTCGCCAGGCTCGCCCGAAGACGTGGCATTTGCTCGCGCCAGTGCTCAGTCGGTTGAGGCATTCAAGCAAGCCTATCTCGCGGTGGAACCCCAGATGACCGCCGCCCAGCGCGCCATGCTGTTGGGGCATGCCCGTGCGCCGGGACATTGCCTGTCGATGTCGGCCATTGCAGAACTTGGCGGTTACACCAGCTTCGAAGCAGCAAACACGCAGTACGGTAGGCTGGGTGCGGGTTTCGCTGCGGCGTTGGACATTGACGGGCTGGCCCAGAAAACGCAGATGCTCGCAACGGCCGGCGCGGAACGGGATGGACAAGGCCATTGGCAATGGACCATGCGCCCGCAACTGGTGCAGGCTTTGCGTGAACTCGGCGTGCTGGATGAGAGCATTGATGAGAGCGCCTACCAAGCCGCCGAAATGGAGCTGGCGCGAGAGCCGGCGTCGAAAAGCATTCCCGAGACAACCCGGCAAGCCCTGATCCAAGCGCGGGTCGGGCAGGGCGCCTACCGGCAACAGCTACTCTCGCTTTGGCAATATCGCTGTGCCCTCAGTGGCTGCCGCGTGGTGCAGGCATTGGTGGCATCCCACGCCAAGCCATGGAAAGACTCTAGCAACGATGAACGCCTCGATCCCTACAATGGCCTGCTGCTTGCCGCCTCGATTGATCGCCTGTTTGATCGCGGCCTGATCAGCTTCACCGATGATGGCCGGCTGCTGCGCGAGCCGGACCTCACCGAAGCCGACCTCGCCAGCCTGGGCCTGTCGCCCGATGCCCGGCTGCGCAAAGTTCACCCGCAGAATCTGCCTTACCTCGCTGCCCACCGGCAGCGCTTTGAATTCAAGTGAGTAACCGAATGTCTATCACCACCAGCATCAAATCCATTCAGGACATCATGCGCAAGGATGTCGGCGTCGATGGCGACGCCCAGCGCATTGGCCAGTTGGTCTGGATGCTCTTTCTCAAGATCTTCGACGACCGCGAAATGGAGTGGGAGCTGCTGGACGACAACTACCAGTCGCCCATCCCGGAGCACTGCCGCTGGCGCAACTGGGCCGCCAACCCGGAAGGCATCACCGGTGACGAGCTGAAAGGCTTTATCGACAACACCCTGTTCCCGACCCTGCAAAAACTGGAGCAGTACAGCACCACGCCGGCCGCCTATGTGGTGCGCAATGTCTTTGAAGACGCCTACAACTACATGAAATCCGGCCAGCTCATCCGCCAGGTCATCAACAAGATTCAGGAAGGCGTGGACTTCAACAAGGCGCAGGAGCGCCATGCCTTCGGCGACATGTACGAGCAACTGCTGCGCGACCTGCAAAACGCCGGCAACGCCGGTGAGTTCTACACGCCGCGGCCGGTCACCGAATTCATGGTCCGCATGGTCGATCCCAAACTCGACGAAAAAGTCATGGACCCGGCCTGCGGCACCGGCGGCTTTCTCACCTGCACCATCGAACACAAGCGCAAGCACTACGTCAAAACCGCCGAAGACGAGCGCATGCTGCAAGCCAGTATCCACGGCGTCGAGAAAAAGCCGCTGCCACACTTGCTCGCCACCACCAACATGATCCTGCACGGCATCGAAGTGCCGAGCCAGATCAAACACGACAACACCCTGTCGCGGCCCTTGATCAGCTGGGGCCCAAGCGAGCGGGTCGATTGCATCGTCGCCAACCCGCCGTTCGGCGGCATGGAAGAAGACGGCATCGAAAACAACTTCCCCAGCGCCTTCCGCACCCGCGAAACCGCCGATCTGTTTCTGGTGCTGATGATGCACCTGCTGAAAAACGGTGGCCGCGCCGGTGTGGTGCTGCCCGACGGCTTCCTGTTCGGCGAAGGCATCAAAAGCCGCATCAAGGAAAAGCTGCTGACCGAATGCAACCTGCACACCATCGTCCGGTTGCCCAAAGGCGTGTTCAACCCCTACACCAGCATCAACACCAACCTGTTGTTCTTCACCAAAGGCGTGCCGACCAAACAGGTCTGGTACTACGAGCACCCATACCCGGCCGGCTACAAGAGCTATTCCAAAACCAAGCCCATGCGCATCGAGGAATTCGCCGCCGAAGAAAAATGGTGGGGCAGTGAAGCCGATGGCTTCGCCAGCCGCACCGAAAACGAATACGCCTGGCAAGTCAGCCTCGACGAACTGCGCGCCCGCAACTGGAACCTCGACTGCAAAAACCCGCATGTCGGCGAACAAATCAGCCACGACCCTGACGAGCTGCTGCGCCACTACGCCAAACAACAAGAAGAGATCCAGCAACTGCGCAATCAGCTTAAAACCGTACTGGCCAGCGCCTTCGCCGCCACCCGCGTCGGAGACAATACATGAACGACGCAACGAATCTCCCTCTCCCCAAGCGGGAGAGCCAACCCAGCTTGTCTCCCTCCCCCTTGACGGGGGAGGGCCGGGGAGAGGGTGAAGCCGCCGCAACCGCTGCTCAATCTTTGTTGCAAAACCTGCCACTGCTCACCACCGCACCCAACGGCATCCAGAAACTGCGCGAACTGATTCTGGAGTTGGCCGTGCGCGGCAAACTGGTGCCGCAAGATCCGAACGATGAGCCAGCCAGCGAGCTGCTGAAGCGCATCGATGAGGAAAAGTCAAAGCTAGAAGCGCAAGGGAAAATAAAGAGGCAGAAGCAACAGTCTGAAATCTCCCCAGACGAAATGCCATTTGATTTGCCGAAAGGTTGGGAATGGGTTCGTGTGGCATCTGTAGGTCATGATTGGGGGCAGAAAACCCCCGACCAGCCCTTCACCTATATTGATGTTGGCTCAATTGATAATGCCGCAGGACTCATTCGCTCCCCTCAAGTCGTCGCGCCGGAGGATGCACCGTCACGAGCGAGGAAGGTCGTGATGGCCGGGACGGTGATTTACTCAACAATTCGACCTTACCTTCTGAATATTGCAGTCGTGGATGAAGACTACGCGAAGGAGCCGATCGCCAGCACTGCATTTGCGATCATTCATCCTTACTTGAGCATGCCTGCAAGATACTTTCTTTGGTATCTCAGAAGTCCGACCTTTATTCGCTACGTTGAGTCGGTTCAAACGGGTATCGCATATCCCGCCATCAATGATGGTCAGTTTTTCAGTGGACTTGTTCCACTTCCACCAATGGCCGAACAACACCGCATCGTCGCCAAAGTCGATGAGCTGATGGCGCTGTGCGATCGGCTGGAAGCGCAGCAGGGTGATGCGGCGCAGGCGCACGAACAACTCGTCAAAGCGCTGCTCGATGCGCTGGTGCAAGCCGCCACCCACGCGCCGGCCGACACCCGCCGCACCAGCGACACCAAACCCGGAGCCGACGCCCAAGCCAGCCACTACGGCTTCACCGCCGCCTGGAATCGCCTCGCCGAACACTTCGACATCCTGTTCACCACCGAAGCCAGCATCGACGCCCTCAAACAAACCCTGCTGCAACTCGCCGTCATGGGCAAACTCGTCCCGCAAGATCCGGACGATGAGCCGGCCGGCGAATTGCTTAATCGTATATACGAAGAAAAAGAGCGATTGGTCCGCGAAGGAAAAATCAGGCAGAAGAAATCTGTGCCGAAAGTTGGTGACGCGAAGGGAATATCTGGGCTACCCCCGAGCTGGGAATGGGTAAACCTTTCGGATGTCGGCCTAACCTCCACAGGAGGTACGCCGAGCACAGGCAACTCTCAGTTTTTTGGAGGTGACCTTCCATTTATTGGGCCTGGGCAAATTACTGATGCAGGTGAGATTCTAGCCTCGGAAAAGTGGCTTACGCAGATCGCTCGATCTGAAACGACGGTTGCCGAACCGGGAGATATTTTAATGGTCTGTATCGGAGGAACCATTGGTAAATCTGCCATTGCTGACCGTGTACTGGCGTTTAATCAGCAGATAAACAGCGTTCGAGTGTTGATTGCCAGCTCCAAGTTCATTTTCATCGCGATATCAACGCCAGAGTTTCAGAATTTGATTAGAAGTACAGCGACAGGTTCAGCTACCCCCATTATTAATCGGACAAAATGGGAACAACTACCAGTTCCACTACCGCCTCTTACTGAGCAGCACCGAATCGTCGCAAAGGTTGATGAATTGATGGCTATCTGTGATCAGCTCAAATCACGTCTTAACCAGTCTCGCCAGATCCACGAGCACTTGGCCAACGCGCTGGTCGAGCAGGCTGTGGCCTAGGGGAGAGAAAATCCATGCCGATACGCACCCAAATCTGGACCGTAGGCGCGCAGCCCAAACCACTGCCGGCTGCGCAATTGCTCAGCGAACAACAGCTGGAAGAGATGGTGGTCGCCGCGCCGGCGCTGCTGTCCGATGATTGGTTGCTGATTGGCCGGCAGGAAAGCACCGGTCTTGGTGGCCGCATCGATCTGCTGGCGATTGCACCCGATGCCTCACTGGTACTCATCGAACTCAAGCGCGACCGCACGCCGCGCGAGGTGGTCGCGCAGGCGCTGGATTACGCCTCGTGGCTGGAGAAACTGGCGGCTGAAGACATCGCCGCCATTTATCAGCGCTTCAAACCGAACAGCGATCTGGCTGCCGATTTCGCCCAGCGTTTCGGCCTGCCGCTCGACACCGACACGCTCAACGAGCGGCACCAGATTGTCATTGTCGCCGCTGAACTCGACGCCAGCACCGAGCGCATCGTCGGCTACCTGTCCGAACGCGACATCGGCATCAACGTGCTGTGCTTTCAGGTGTTCGAACACGCCGGCCAGCAATTTCTCTCCCGCACCTGGCTGATCGACCCGGGTGAAACCCAGCTCAACACCAGCACCAGCAAAACCGGCGGCGCTACCGAACCGTGGAACGGCGAGTACTACTGCTCGTTTGGCGACAGCGCCAGCCGCTCATGGGACGAAGCCATCCAATACGGCTTTGTCTCCGGCGGCGGTGGCCGCTGGTACAGCGGCACGCTGGACATGCTCAAACCCGGCGACCGCATCTGGGTCAACGTGCCACAAGTCGGCTACGTCGGCGTCGGCGAAGTTACCGGCCACGCCACTCCCGCCAACGACTTCACCGTGCAACACAACGGCAAAGAAACCCCGGCCCTCGACGTGCTGAGCAAAAACTACCACCGCGAAGACCGCAACGACCCCGAACGCTGCGAATACTTCGTGCCTGTCAAATGGCTCAAAACTGTTCCGCTCGAACAAGCCGTGAAAGAAGTCGGCCTGTTCGGCAACCAGAACACCGTCTGCCGCCCGACCAAACCCAAGTGGCGGTTCACCGTTGAGCGGCTGAAGGAGCGGTTTAACGTTGCGGATTGAGTGGTCTGAGCATCGCAGTGAGGGGGTAATCGTTGCTCAAACGGGCAGAATGACACTTGCAGTGTTGACGACAGGCGTAAGATTCAGCGGCGCGCTGATCAGTTCGCTGCCGCCGGTGCTCCATTTGAACTCGCCGTTTTCCGAGCCGAAGTAGTAGTTGCTGCAGATCTCGTTGTGGCTGGGGGTGTACACGGCGGAGGCGTGGGCGCGGGTGAGTGCGGTCCAGCTGTCGTTGCCGGCGCTGCGGTAGCGCACGTTGCCGAAGCGGGCGCTGCGCGCCGGTGTGTTCAGGCAGCCATTGGCCATGCCGGCCCAGTCTTCGATGAAGCCGTAGGCGTCGCGTGTACTGACCGGGCTGGCGTAGCGCAGGGTGGCGTATTCGCGTTCGACGCCATCACCATCGACGTCGGTGAAATACATCGTGTAGTCGGTGTTGTCGTTGTCCGGCCGGGTCAGTTGCACGCGGAAGCGATAGCGGTTGCCGATTTTGGGCGTGAACGGTTTTTCGCATTTTCGTCCGGTGCCTTCGCCGCCGAAATCACTGCACACCACACCGGCGCTGCTGCGGATCACTTTCGCGCCTTTGCCGCCAACATCCCACACTGAAAACAGCAGTTGGTGCGACTGAATGCCGGTGTAGCCGCCGGGAAAACCTATGACTTCGTAATAGGTGGTTGGCGGAAAGCTCAGCGGTGTGACGTCGGCGCTGAAATCAGTCCAGTCAGCGGCTTGCCAGGTGATGTGCACGCTGTTGGCGCGCGTGCCGTGGTGTTCGACGCTGCCGTTGATGGCGAGGCGCGATACTTCCTTGCCATTGAACTGCAAACCGGCGGTCAGTGTTTGCGTCGGCGCATTGCCAGCCAGCCACCAGACGCGGGCGACGCCCTGGGCATCGGTTTTTTCATCAACCGGAAAAGCCCAGCCATTGTCGATGTTGCGGCCGGTTTGCCACTGGATGCGGCAATCACGCGCGGCGACGCCACGACGTGTTTCTGCCTGCACTTCAATCAACTGCGGCTTGTGTGTGCCGTTGCCATTGCTCAGTGACGGATCGTAGAGCGTGGTCGAGAACACCGTGTAAGTCCCCCGTAAACTCGGTCCACGCATAATCAGAGGTCCCGGACACCAAC